>NZ_BHYK01000001.1 GCF_003865095.1 Clostridium tagluense
CGTGCGTAAGCACGGTGTTAGTAAGACTCCTGGAAGAACACCAGGTTGATAGGTTAGAGGTGTAAGCATGGTAACATGTTCAGCTGACTAATACTAATAAGTCGAGGGCTTGACCTTAATATATATAAAGCGTAAGCTTCAAGCGAAAGCGAGAAGATAATTTCACTGTGCAATTTTGAGAGAATATAATTTTCTCAATCTGGTGATTATGGCATGAAGGTAACACCCCTTCCCATACCGAACAGGTCGGTTAAGCTTCAATGCGCCAATGGTACTGCAGGGGTAACTTTGTGGGAGAGTAGGTCGTCGCCAGGTAATGTGGCTGGATAGCTCAGTCGGTAGAGCAGAGGACTGAAAATCCTCGTGTCCCTGGTTCGATTCCTGGTCTAGCCACCAGTTATGGCGCTATAGCCAAGCGGTAAGGTCAAGGTCTGCAAAACCTTTATTCCCCGGTTCAAATCCGGGTGGCGCCTCCAAAGCACTTTGTAAATAATACAAAGTGCTTTTTTACGTTCAATATTTTGAGTGTATATGTTGAAGGAAAACTGCATATCAATTATAAAGTAGACAATTATATAAAATATTGTAAAATGAAAAAATGTATAATAGCTAATTTTACAAGCTAAAATGTATAAGTTTACATTCATACTGATATACTTATACTAAGTTTATATTAGTTAAGATATATAAATAAATAAAATATACATAAATTTTTATGAAAAGTAGCAATTTAGAGATAAACTTAGAAATACATATGTTGATACATACAAATTAGCCTAAGCAAGTAATATGCTAATATACTGAGGCTATACACACTATAGGGAACTTGGTACAAGTAGATTAATGTATGAAATGCTAGTATAATCACATATGTTGGACACAAAACTATTTATGCCTAACATTTTAAATTACTTTAGGGGGTCTAAAATTTTATGTATAAAGAGATGGTTCAAAGAAAAAAGTTTCCAGTTGTGGTGGTGTTGTTTATTACACTAATTACATTTATATGCCTATCAGACTTATTACCTAAGATAAATATAGGTAGCATAAATTTAAAAACATTCATAACTATGTTCTTTAATACATTAATGGTAGCTCTTTGTTTTATTGAATTTTCAAGATGTAAGATTAAGTATAAGTATTCTATTGTTGCAGACCAATTCATTATTCATAAAATAAGAGGTGAAGAGTCTAAAATACTAGAGGACATTAAATTAAAGGATATAGAATTTATCGGTAAACATAGTAATTGTAATACACACATTCATATTAGTAGCAGTAAAAAGTATATATGTTCTACATTTAATGGAAGTAAGTTTTGTTGTGTATATAAAGCAGGAGATAAATTCAAAAAGTTTTACTTTGAGCCTAGCGAAGGTCTTATGAATAAAATTAGGTCATTAAAAGCAAAACCATTATTTTAAAAATAATTGGTAAATATATAAAAGAAGTATAATTGGATTAAAATTATACTTCTTTTTTTTATCGCAAAGATATTTAACAATACTAATTTTATGCTATTTTAATTCAACTATAATTTCTTTTAATAAATCTTGCTTTTCAATAATGTCTAGGCCGGTTATAGCAAGAGCTTCAGCAGCTCTTATAATATTACTTTTGCAAAAGTCTGTTTGAGTTTCTAAAGCAAATGCTGTTGATGGGCAACTTATTAGGGATTTATTTGTAATAGCTATTGAGGGGTATATGCACGGCGTAACATGGCTTATAGCTCCTATTCCGAGGCCATATGTTGCGTTTTTACAAGGATCAATATTAATAATGCCACATTCTTTTAAGTTATGTGTAAATATTCTTGATAGTGATTTATTAGTCAAAAGTTCTTCTGAAGGTAATTCAAATAGGCTAATCTCTGGAGTTATATTCATTATTCCAGACAGTGACTTCACAAAATCACCCATAGTTTTTTCTAATACTTTAGCCTCGGTTATTTTAGTAGCTGTCAAATAAAGTTTAGCCCCTGATTGAGAATGTGAGTTAGCGCAAGAGGAAGCATTACTTATGGAGACAGCATCAATATAACAACTGTTGTTTAACTTTAACAATTGACTAAATGTATTAAATATATATAAATAAGCATCTAAAGATGAAAATTTACCAATCTCTTTATTATTAGTGTTAATATCTTGATTATACACAATTTTAATTGGGATGGTAGCCATGGAAGTACCACTTTCCGCATTGCTTATATCGCAGTGAGGTGCAAATATAATATCTATGTCATCCAAGCATTTTTCTTTCGTTAAAATAAGTTCTGCTCCATTGGAGTAACCACCTGGGCATCCTAGTAAAATTACAGTTCCTCCAATTTTAGAGATTACCTTTGATAAACCTAATGCCGCTGCAGTAGAAATACTTGCATTCACGTTATTACCAAAAATATGACCTGCATTTTCTGTAGATGCGTATTTACATATATAACATATCTTAGGGTGACCACTTCCATATTTAGCGTAAAAGGAAGTAGGAATATTACAATAGTTTTCTTGTATTTCAAAATCATGATTTTTAAGCATATTTATTATATAAGAACAACCTTTATATTCTTTATAACTTGTTTCTGGATTATCATAAAGATATTTAGATAAATTATATATATCTTCTTTTATAGTGCTTAAATAACTTATAATTTTTTGTCTCATGGAACAATCTCCTTTCAAATTTTTGTTATTATTAACACAGTTAGTATAACCTAAGGTCCATAAATATATTGATAATAACAAATAAAGTTTTATAAGGTCATATAACAATTTTTAATAGCTTGTTTTGACTTAAAATGTAGATAAATATATTTCCAATAATTATGTGGACAAAATAAGAAACCGTACTTACTTGAATAAAATATATAATAAGAGGCTATACTTTAGTTAGTTTTAACGGCATTTCAAGATATGATTTAAAAGAGCAAGTTTAAGGGGGAAATTATGAAAAAAGAAAAATGTATTATATGTAGAAAGCCTCTAAATGATGGTATAATAATAAATGGAAGAGGAATTTGTGTGAATTGCGAAGGAAGAATTATAAAGGCAAAGGCTAATACAGATTTCTATGAATATTACAAGAACTGTATAAGAAAGACTTTGGTACAGTGCTTGCCAAGAGGAGTGACTAAGGATTGTCAAAATTACCACTTGTAGAAGGAGTGTTAAAATATATAAAAGAAAAGAATATTCCCTTTTCTATGCCAGGTCATAAGGGTGGACTCGGGTTTTTAAAAACGTTGCAAGGAAGGGAGCTTTATGAAAATCTCATAAAAGGAGATATCACCGAGGTTGATGGAGTAGATAATCTTCATTGTGCAGAAGGCATAATAAAAGAATCTCAAAAGTTGTTGAGTGAATACTATGGAAGTATTAAATCTTATTTTCTAGTGAATGGGAGTACTAGTGGGAATTTAGCTATGATTTTTTCATGTTTCAATGAGGGTGATAAAATTATAGTAGAGAGAAATTGTCATCGTTCCATATTTAATGCCATTATCATGAGAAAATTAAAACCAGTATATATTAAAAATAAAATTAATTCGAAATATGATGCTCCTTTTCCCTTAGATAAGGAGCATTTTTTATATTTAATTAATAAAAATAAAGATGCTAAAGGGATTATCGTTACCTACCCTAATTATTATGGTATATGCTTAGATTTACGATATGTTATTGAAATAGCTAGAAAATATAACATGAAGGTATTAGTAGACTCTGCACATGGTGCTCATTTTGGATCATCTATGTTATTACCTGAAAGTCCTTTGAAAATGGGAGCGGATATGGTAGTCATGAGTGCACATAAAACACTACCTAGCTTAACACAAACAGCTTTTTTACATGTAGGAGAAGGGATTGATATTAGTAAAGTAGATTTTTATGTAAGTGCTTTTTTAAGTACAAGTCCCTCCTATATGCTCTTATGCTCTATGGATTATGCAAGGTTTTATATGGAGGAGTATGGTGAAAATGACTATGAAAAGTTAATTGAACTCTGCCAGTTTTATAGAGAAAAAATTAATAGCCTTAATAAATTTTATGTTTTAGGCCCTGAAGATTTACGTGAGATGTCAGGAATATATGATAAAGACATTAATAAGTATACTATGGATTTAACTAGGTATATACTAAATGTACCCAAAGATTACAGTGGGCATAAATTATTAGAATATTTAAGAGTAAACAAAATTCAAGCTGAAATGAGTGATAGTAGAAATGTAGTTTTAATATTTTCTCCATTTAATTCGCAGCAAGAGTTTAAGGCCTTATATATAGCGCTTAAAGACTGTGATATGAATACTTTAAAGCAAGAATATGTAGATTTAATAGATTACGATATTCCAGTTTCGCTTATGCACCCATATGAAGTAATGGATAGAGAAAAAACTATGGTGGAGGTAAGAAATTTAGAGGGTAAAATAAGTGCGGTAGCAATAGTCCCATATCCACCAGGAATACCTATTGTAATGCCTGGAGAAAGGATAGATGAGCATACTATAGCTGTCATAGAATATTACATGCGCTGCAATGTAACAGTGCTTGGAATTAATGAAGGAAAAGTAGCAATAGTAGAGAAATAGATATTATTATTGTTATATATTAATATATATATTGGTGGAGGGGATTGCATGGAAATAGGTCGTCTAATAATATTAGAAGGTCCAGATGGTTCAGGAAAAACTACTCAAATACAATTATTAGAAGGGTATCTAAAAGAGGCAGGATATGAGGTAGTAAGAACAAGAGAGCCAGGAGGAACAGAAATTAGCGAGAAAATCAGAGATATAATACTAGACAATGATAATTCTAATATGAGCGATATGTGTGAAGCATTACTCTATGCAGCATCTCGTGCACAACTAGTGAGTGAGGTTATAAAGCCAGCATTAGCACTTGGTAAGATGGTTATATGTGATAGGTTTGTTTATTCTTCAATGGTGTATCAAGGGATAGGTAGAGGACTTGGTATGGAAAGAATAAGAAGCATTAATGAAGCTGCTTTAGATGGACTAGAGGCGGATTTAACTTTTATGATTACCATTCCTTATGAAGAAGGTCTAAAGAGGAAAAAAATGCAAGGGACTTTAGATCGTTTAGAAAATAGTGGAAATGAGTTTCATAAAAAAGTTTTTGAAGGTTACTTAGATATTTGTAAGAAATATGATAAGATAGAAGTAATCAATGGTAATAGAAATGTAGATGAAGTACATAAAGATATAATAAAAGCTATTAAAAAAATAAAATTATAAAAGGATGGGATTATATGAAATTAGTTATTGCAATAGTACAAGATGATGATGCAAGCGATTTAATTGAAGTAATAACAGACAAAGATTTTAGAGTTACAAAACTCGCGACTACAGGTGGTTTTTTAAAAGCAGGAAATACAACATTGCTAATAGGTGTAGAGAAAGAAAAGGTAGATGAAGTTTTAGCTATTATAAAAGATGTGTGCAAGTCAAGAAAGCAAATAGTAACATCACCTTCACCAGTAGCTGGATCTACAGGAGTATATATGCCATTTCCCATTGAAGTGGACGCAGGTGGAGCAAATGTATTTGTAGTTGATGTGGATAAATATATAAAGTTATAACTATTTATAAGCAAGTATATAAATCTATACTTGCTTATATGCATATGGAGGACTAAAATGAGTTTTGAGAGCATAATAGGCCATAATAATATAAAAAACCAAATAAGTAAATCTATAAATTTAGATAAACTATCACATGCTCATCTTTTAGTTGGAGAGGATGGAATAGGAAAAAGCATACTCGCTAGGAATATAGGGTTTAAGATTTTAGGAAAAAATAAAGATATGCAATATGTTGATTTGGTGGAATGGCACATAGAAAAAAGTAAAAGTACAATAGGAGTTAACTCTATAAGAACTTTAATTGAAGAAATTAATAAAAAACCCTATGAGGGGGATAAGAAAGTCATAATTATTTATGAAGCTGATAAAATGACAACCCAAGCTCAAAATGCTTTTTTAAAAACAATTGAAGAGCCACCTAAGAATGTGACTATACTTTTGCTATGTGAAAATCTAGAAGTAATATTGGATACAATAAAATCAAGATGTCAAATACATAAATTAAAAAGCTTAACTGTAGATGAAATGGAAAAATTTCTAAAAATAAATCATCCAAGTTTATCGTTAGAGGAAACAAAAGTTATTGTGGCTTTTAGTGATGGAATACCTGGGAGAGCAGAAAAATTTCTTTTCGATAATAATTTTAAAAATATTAGAAATATTACATTGGAAATATTACTTAAGCTTAGTAAAGTGGGAACTGAAGAATTAATGAAATATGAAAAGAAATTATCGGATCAAAAAGAAAACTTTAAAGAAATATTAACTGCATTTCTTTCGTATATTAGGGATACTATAATATATAAAGAAATTGAAGAAGAAAATATAATTATTAACATAGATAAGTTATTAAGTATAAAAGAATTAGCCAATATATTTTCATTTAACAAATTAAATGGTATTATAAATATAATAAACGATACTAGAGAGAATTTAGATAGGAACGTTAACCCAGGGCTTACGTTTCAGGTAATGCTACTTAAAATGCAGGAGGTTTAAAATGGTTACAGTCATAGGAGTAAGATTTAAAAAAGCTGGTAAAATATATTATTTTAGCCCAAACGATATAGATATTCAAAAGGGAAATAAGGTTATCGTTGAAACAGTAAGAGGTATAGAATTTGGAGAATGTGTTATTGGAATAAAGGAAATAAAAGAAGATGATATAGTATCTCCTCTAAAATGCGTTATTAGAAAGGCTACAGATGCAGATGCAGAAAAAGATGCTGAAAATAAAAGAAAAGAAACGGAAGCTTACGCGGTTTGCTTAGATAAAATTCATAAACATGAACTTGATATGAAACTTATAGATGTAGAGTATACTTTTGATAATAATAAAGTTATATTTTACTTCACAGCAGATGGAAGAGTAGATTTTCGAGAACTCGTAAAGGATCTTGCAGCTGTATTTAGAACAAGAATAGAACTTAGACAAATAGGCGTTAGAGATGAAGCCAAAATGATAGGTGGGCTTGGACCATGTGGTAGACCTATGTGTTGTTCAACTTTTTTAGGAGAGTTTGCACCAGTTTCTATAAAAATGGCCAAAGAGCAAAACTTATCATTAAACCCTACAAAAATTTCAGGCATATGTGGGAGACTAATGTGCTGCCTAAATTATGAGCAGGATACTTATGAAAAAATAAGAAAAACATTACCTACTTTAGGCTCCATAGTTGATACACCTTATGGTAGAGCAGAAGTTATCGGGAACAGTGTAGTAAAAGAAGCTGTTAAAATTAAGATAAAACTTAATGGTAGTGATGAAGAAATAGTGGAGGTTAAAATTGAAGACCTAACATTAATTTCAGGAAGCTATGAAGATACTGTAGTTGTTGCAGATATTAAATTGGAGTTGGTTGGAAATGAAGAAGATTCATATATAATAAAAGAATTATTCAAAGATAATTAGGAGGATATAAATGAAGTCAGTTATAAAAGTATGCAATATGAATACTTCAGATGATATTAGTAACATTAATGTGGCAATATCAAATAATCAAGGAGTTATTGCTTGCCAAATAAATAGTGAAAGCAAAGAAATAGAAATAATATATGATGATTATTTTGTTTCATTAGATAATTTAATTGAGTCTATTGAAGATGCTGGGTACGCAGTTATATAAAAAAACAAAAAAGACCCACAATTAGAGTTTTATAAATACCGAGTAGATGGTTTGGATAACTATTTATTCGGTATTTTTTTACAATATTAAAGACACAAGTATAATTACTTCCTGTGAATACTCTTTTTTTTATTGGAGATAATAATTTTGAAGGGAGGTATGAAGTATGAAGAAAGTGGCAGTACAAAATGGATTGGGCATAATTAGTGATTACTTATGCAAAGAAGGATATACAGTGAAAGAGTTTGATAACAGAAAGAAAAATGCAGGCAATTTTTTAAATAAATATGATGCAATTGTTGTTACAGGTGAAAATCAAAACATTATGGGAATAGAGGATACTATCTCAAGCACTCCAATTATTGATGCAACTGGAATGACAGCCAAGGAAGTTATGCAGAGAATAGAAGCTAAGTAGTAGATAGTCAACTGACAACTACTACTAAAATTTATAAAATAGGAAATAAAGAGGTTGTTAACTTATATGCAAAGTTAACAACCTCTTTTTGTTTGGCAAGGATACTTTAAATGTATTTTAATAAGATTAATTTAAACAAAAATATATTTTATGTATGAGATTTTTAAATTATGTCAATAATTTGAATGTAAATAATTTACTAATAGATATGAAAGGGGTTATAAATATGAGAATGAAAAAAGGAATAATTACTGTATCTACTATTGTTGTAGTAATCTTAGGAGTATTTTTTTCTTTAAGATTTATTGGAGGACGAGAAACTGCTACTAATGTAAAAACAAAGGATGATAGTATAGTTAAAAAAAATAATGAGGTACTAAAAAATGAAAATGAAGAAAGTAACCTAGGCGCTACGAAAACACAGCAAGGAATTGAAAATACTGAGGGTGAAAGTACTAATGAAATGGATGCTGCTTATATAAATGACAAAAGTAATGTTGGGATTTATACTGTTAAAAAAGATGATACAGTATTCAGTATAGCAAAAACATATATGCCCAGTCAGGATAAAAGCAAAATTGTTGAATTTATTAGAAATAGAAATAGTATAGATGAATCTTATAAGATTTCAGAGGGGCAGAAGATAGTAATTCCTTATGAAAAAGCAAGAGCAACAGCAAAGGCTGTAGATTCAAATGTTAATACTAAGGAATACACTATTAAAAAGCAAGATACCTTAAGTTCAATTGCTAAAAATAACATGCCTTCTTATGCTGTAAAACAGGCTATAGAAATGATAAAACAAACAAATAAAATTACAAATGAGAATAAAATTAAAGAAGGAACACATATTTATATTCCCAAATAACAACTAAAAAAGAAGCGTATTTTGAGAAAATTAAAATACGCTTCTTTTTTAGCTTAATTAATCTAAATGGTTTAAATTTTAAGGATTTTCATTTTACTGCTTTCAGCAAAAAGAAAATCGCCGTCCAAAGTTAGTAGAAAATCTATATTGTTGTACTCCGCAGTAGCTAGGTGGAAGGCATCATTTACAGACAATAAGTTTTCGCACATGAAAATTTTAACTAGGGATATACACTCTTCAGAAATGTTGAGGTATTTTATATTTATAATTTTTTCTAGTTCGGAAATTATTTCTACGGACTTATTGTAATAGATATTCAATAGGTTTCTTCTCATAGAATTTTTGGAAATATTATCAAAATACCTTTTATATGGAATATGAATAAGCCTATCTTCTTTCCTTTGCTTTAATATCTTTGTGTCATGGCGGCTAAAGCTACCTGTTATAGACCTAATGTTGTCAATTGAGTTATAGGGGCTAGTATTATTTATTTTGGATTCAATGTCACTAATGAATAATTTGTAAAGTATTTGATTTAAAACTTCGGCAGATATGATACTGGTAGTGTAAAATTGCGAGCTTCCTTCAGAAAGTTGTTTTAAGCATGATAGACAATCACTATGTTTAATATCATCATCATATATCAAGCTAAGCACGAAAGAGGCATCTAATAGTACAGAATTTTTATTGAAAACTATATTTTTAAAAGGGTATAATATTAATTCCATTTTAACCTCATCAAAATCAATTATTCTATAATTAATATATATTCAGCAATGCTTACTAATAGTAGTTTTATAAACTATGAATAATGAATTTATTATTTTATAAATGGTAGCCCCTTGATTTAGCAATAAAAATTGAGGTATACTTCTTTTAATGCTATTTACATAGTTAACATAAATTTTATAGAGAGGAGATGCATAATGGAGTTTTTAAGAAATGATGAAACTTTGGATGATCTTAATTTAAAGGGTATTCAAGTTATTCAAAAAAAAGACGATTTTAGGTTTGGTGTGGATGCAGTATTACTTGCTAATTTTGCTAAGGTAAGAAAAAATGCCAAAGTTGTTGATTTATGCAGTGGCACAGGGATAATTCCTTTCATATTAGCAGGTAAAACCTATGCAAGTGATTTAATTGGTGTAGAACTTCAAGAAGAATTTGTTGAAATGGCCAATCGTTCCATAAAATTAAATAAATTGGAAGATAAAATGAAATTTATATGTGGAGACTTAAAGGATATAGAACTTATTAAAAGCATTCCTAAAGTAGATATTGTTACAGTTAATCCACCATATAAACTTCAAAATTCAGGTTTGATAAATTTAAATGATAAAAATGCAATAGCAAGACATGAGATTTGTTGTACATTAGAAGACGTAATTGTTGCAACTAGAATTCTACTGAAAGATAGCGGAAGGGTGTATATGGTACACAGACCTGATAGATTAGTTGATATTCTATGTACTATGAGGAAGCATAGAATTGAGCCTAAACGTATAAGAATGGTTCATCCTAGCGTGAATAAGGCACCAAACATTGTACTTATAGAGGGGCAAAGAGATGGGGGAACCTTTTTAAAATGGGAGACACCTCTTTATGTTCACAGTGAAGATGGTGGTTATACTCAGGAAATTATTGATATGTACAATTCGGATACAATTTAATGCAAATATCAAAGTAAAGGGTGGTAAGAATGGTAGGAAAATTATACTTAGTTCCAACTCCTATAGGAAATCTAAAGGATATTACACTAAGAGCATTAGAAGTGCTACAAAATGTAGATATAATAGCAGCAGAGGATACAAGGCAAAGTTTAAAGCTATTAAATCATTTCAATATAAAAAAAACGCTTATAAGTTATCATCAACATAATGAACAAGGTAAAAGTGGAAATTTAATCGATCAGATTAAAGAGGGTAAAAATATAGCTATAATTAGTGACGCTGGTACACCGGGGATATCAGACCCTGGAAGTGTAATAGTTCAAAAGTGCATAGAGCAAAATATAAAATTTGAAGTCTTACCTGGAGCCACAGCAATTACTACTGCGCTTGTATATTCAGGACTTGATACTACAAAATTTATATTTAGAGGATTTTTACCTAGAGAGAATAAAGAAAGAAAGCCTATCATTGATGACTTATTAAACAGGAGCGAAACTTTAATTTTTTACGAGGCTCCTCATAGACTCTTAAGCACATTAGAATTTTTATATGAAAATATTGGTAATAGAAAAATATCAATGTGTAGAGAACTTACAAAATTGTATGAAGAAATAATTAGACTGACGTTAGAACAGGCTATAGTATACTATAAAGAGAAAGCTCCAAGAGGCGAATATGTATTAGTAATTGAAGGAAAGAGTCAGGAAGATATAGATAAAGATGAAAGATCAAAATGGGATACACTAACTATAGAGGAACATATAGAAAAATATATGAAGGCCGGAACGGATAAAAAAGATGCTATGAAAAAGGTTGCAAAAGATAGAGGTATGGCTAAATCTGAAATATATAAGCATTCATTGAACATTTAATATACAAAAATAAGAAATAAAACGCTTTTTGCAATTTTATTGAGAATATACGTTGAAATTTAAAAAAGTGTCAAAAAGTTTACATTTCAATTTATGTTTTTCATTGAGGTTGGTTTAAAGTAGTGTTATAATAAAATTGTTGATTTAAAAATGTTGATTTAAAAATGTTTAAATAATACATATATATATATATATATATAGGGGGAATTACATTGCGTAGAAGGATGATATCATTGATAGTAACACTTGGACTTGTTACTACAATAAGTATGCCAATATTTGCAGACCCGTTATCAGACAAGCTTAAAAATCAAAAGACTCAGCTTGAGGAGCAAAAGAGCGCATATAAGCAAGCTCAAAGTAAGGTTGATGCCATAGAAGCCTCTATTGAAAAAATGGATGCAAACATAGAAAAAATTTATGCAGAAGTAAATAAAGCAAAAGCTAAAATAGGCGAAACGGAGCAGCAAATAGAAAAAACCACAAAAGATATACAAGTTGCAGAGGAAAGTATTAAAGAAGAGGAAGACTTATTTAATAAGAGAATGCGAAGCATGTATATAAATGGTGTGGATAGCTATGTAGAAATTTTATTGGACTCAGAGGGAATAGAAGATCTTATTTCAAGAGTTGATAACATTAAAAAAATTGTTGAATATGATAATAAAATTATCGGAGAGTTAACAGGCAAAAAGAGTAAAATTGAAGATAAAAAGTTAACACTTGAAACTGAAAAGACTAAATTAGTACTTTTGAAAACTGATAATGAAAACAAAATAGCTAACATTAAGGTGAAAAGAGAAGAACAAGAAGTATTAATTACAGAAGCTGATAAGCAAAAAAAATTATATGCTAGCAAAATAGGTGATGCAGAAGCAACTGTAAATGCTACTATGGAGCAAATACAAGCAACAATAGCTAAAGTACCTAAGTACACGCCATCTAGAGGAGCTTCATCACTTAGCACTGATTCTGTAGTTGCTTATGCAAGTAATTTTTTAGGAACAGCATATGTTTGGGGTGCTGCAGGTCCTGAAAACTTTGATTGTTCTGGTTTTATGCAATATGTATATGGTCATTTTGGTGTTTCCTTAACTAGGACTACATTTACACAGATAACTGAAGGATCATATGTTGCTAGAGAAAATTTACAAGCTGGAGATTTAATTTTCTTTGGTACAAGTTCAGATCCGCATCATGTGGGAATGTATGTAGGCAATAATTCATATATTCATGCACCACGTACCGGAGATGTTATTAAAATATCAGCATTGACGAGAGGCGATTACCTTACTGCAAGAAGAGTTAAATAAGTTTAATATTGGACAGGCTATTTCAGATAGTCTGTTTTTTGTGGGAAGAAAATCATTTTTTTGTTGAATAGCTATATATATGTATTTATCAAATAATTAAGTAAAAAGAATCCTATAAATTATAGGATTCTTTTTACTTAATTATTTAATTTATTTTTCTTGTTTAAGTTGCTCTAGGCAAGGTTTGCAGATGTTTTTGCCTCTGTAGTTAACTACATCTCTGGCATCACCACAGAAAATACAAGCTGGCTGATATTTTTTTAGAATAATTAGCTCTCCGTCAACGTAAATTTCTAAAGCATCCTTTTCAGCAATATCTAGAGTCCTTCTAAGTTCTATTGGGATAACAATTCTTCCAAGTTCATCTACTCTTCTTACAACACCTGTTGATTTCATAATAATTCCTCCTTAGGATAACAATTTCCGACATCTTAATATTGAAATATTAATAAATATGACGTATAAAGTCAAAATTTCACTTGATTAATTTAGTTAATATTACAAAATTAATATTTAATTCCATCTAAAGTTAATATACTACCATATAATACAAATGTCAATATATTTTTTAAAAAAAATACAAATTTTTACTATACTTGTTAAGTCTTTAAAATCAATAAATAGAGCTAAAAATACCTAATAAAATCATAAAACGCAATGAAAAGACGGTTTTACAATATAAGAATATATGAAAAGTAAAATAGTAATTTTATGGATATATCCATTAATATATGTCGAAGGGTTGCACTAATAATTGGTTATCTAATAATCTATTAAATAAAAAAACAAAAATAATATGTAAATTATCAAGAAGTTTAACTATTTTAGCATTAGTGGAAATAATTATAAAATAGAAATTAAAAATAAAGAAGAAAATTATTTTAAACTAATAGATTGTAAAAAAAAAGAAAATTTATTGTAAACGCAATTTCTAAAATTAAACAAATGAAGAAAGAAATAAAAGTCATATTGCGATAAGAAATATTTGCTAATTTTAATGTGTTGATCTAAACAAAGTGATATAGTTATGAAGTAAATATTTTTAAAACGAAGGAGAGAATAATATGAAAATTTTTATTGATACTGCAAATGTAAACGAAATCAAAAAAGCCGCAGAATTAGGGATAATAGATGGAGTAACCACAAATCCTTCTTTGATAGCAAAAGAAGGCAGAAACATAAAAGAAGTAATAGAAGAGATATGTGCTATTGTTGATGGACCAATAAGTGCAGAGGTTATAAATATGACCGCCAGTAAGATGGTGGAAGAGGGAAGAGAACTTTCAAAGCTTCATAAAAACGTAGTTGTTAAAATACCTATGTGTGAGGAAGGCCTGAAAGCTGTTAATATTCTTTCAAAAGAAAATATAAAAACAAATGTTACTTTAATATTTTCACCTCAACAAGCATTGCTTGCTTCAAAAGCAGGTGCAAACTATGTAAGTCCTTTTATGGGAAGATTAGATGATATAGGAACATCTAGTTCACAAGTAATTTCAGATATAGCTCAAATTTTTAAAATGTATAACATAAATACAGAAATTATAGCTGCTAGCATTAGAAATCCTATACATATTTTAGACTGTGCAAAAGTTGGGGCTAATATAGCTACAATTCCGTACAACCTAATAATGGATATGATTAAACACCCTCTTACTGATAAGGGCATAGCGAAATTTTTAGCGGACTACAATAATTCATTAAAATAATAGAAAAAGAAATAGCAGAAAAAGATGAAAATTGAAGGGTGATAAGTAATATGGTACTGTTTATTCCACATAAGAATTAACAAGTTATACACAGCCTATAATGATCAATGTGGATAATAAACTTGTCGGAATTACTTTTAATATGTAAAAGCCTATAAATAGTGATTTAAATATAAATTAAGTTGTCCACAGGTTCTGTTGATTAAATGTTAAAAACTGTGGATAATTTAATTGTAATATTTAGAATTTATCTATCTGCAATATTAACTGTGAGTTAAATCACATGTATTTTTTTAGTTCTAAGTTTAAATCTAGATTGGTAAGACTTGTTATTTCATTATACAATTCATTATCAAAATCGAGTTCTGTCAGCGCGGATATAAAGCATTCTTTTTTTTGTATACTCGCTTCAATATTTGAAATGCACAAAGAAGTATTTTTAATTGATGTATTGCCAATGATTTCATTTATTTTTTTATGAGCTTCAGCTGCATTGTATCTTGCCAATGCTTCATTTTTGTATATTTTTATATCATATATATTTTGCTGTAGTTGCCTTAGTTGTAATTTTAAAGCTTCACCTTTTGAAGTTGCATGATTATAACTTGTGTTTAATGAATTAAAATATTTATCATTATCTAATTTTTTTTCAAGGATTTTTTTAGCCAGTTCTTCATTACCTTTATTTAATGCAAGTTTAATTGTTACAATATATTCATCAGATTCTTTAGATAAGCTTTCGAGTCTTCTTTCAATTTCATGTATATTACCTAAGATTTTAGCAGATGAAATCCTAGCATCATTTAAAATGAACTCCATATCTCTTATTTTTTGATCTAGTAGCTCTAAGGGGTTCTCTAATTCATCTAAAATACTGCTTATTTTAGATTTTATAAGATAAAATAGTCTACTAAGTATTGTCATAGCAACCTCCTTAATGGTACCCTTTTATATAAGATGAAAAATACTTAATAAAATTAATAGCTTATATATATAAATTTTATTAATACTATTATGGTAATATATTTCTTTATATATACTATATTTTATAAATACACTTTTATATAAAAATATAAAGTAACCTATATTTATAGGATTAAAGAAAATGCAAAAAAATAGCATATAGAAAATAACTTGTAATGGGTTTATATTTACCTTATAATAAAAATATAATTATGTTTATATTTGACAGACTAAAAAGCATATTTTATTTAAAATATTAATTTTGGGAAGGTGATAAAACTTGGAGAAGGCTAAATTTACCCTGGAAAGTATAAATTTATTAGCAAAATCAATATCAGAAAATAGTATAATTCCATATGAGGAATTACCTCAATATGACTTATTTTTATCTCAAGTTATTGATTATTTAAATGATAAATTTGAGGATGACAATTACACTAATAATATAGTACAGAATTATATAAAAAGCGAAGTTATATCAAAACCCGAAGATAGTAAAAAAAGAGGCTATACAAAATTACATCTTGCGCAGTTAGTATTGCTTAGCCATATGAGACCCATACTTACAGCAGAAGAGATTAAAAAAGTTTTTAGGTTGGCTTTTAATGAAATTAATGATAGAGATGATGATATTATTTCATGGGAAAACGCTTATAAATTCTTTTCAGATATGCAAAAGGAAAGTTTTGATGATTTTTCTCAAAAGCAGTTTTGTGATAAAGAAAAATTAGGAAAAATAATTGATTCACTAGATTTAAAAGAAAGTGACGAGGAAAGAATATCAGTTTTTTTGATTGTAATGAATTTAGTATCGCAAGCAAGTGCTATAAAAAAATTAGTTCAAAAAATTGTAGGCGATTATGAATCTTAAAAAACAAAATATTAAAAAAATAAAAGATCCTATAAAATATAGGTCTTTTATTTTTTTATAGGGAATTATTATTTACAAGAACTATTTGCAGTATCAGCAGTTGTTATTTTAAATGATTCTCCAAATATGCTTTTAGCGTACATGATTTTTGTATCTTCAAAAACAAATGAAGACTCATTGTCTACTATAAAGTTTATTCCGTTTACTGATTCTAAAATATCGTCTTCTTGTTGCTCGTCCAGAGCAACACCCAATATTGGGCCTCCTCAACCAAAGCCTTTTATAAGTAATCTAACTGAAGATTTACCCTTTTTTAAAAGCTGGTTGCTTAAAGCATTTTTAGTAACCTCATCAAAAGAAATATTCATATATTATCCTCCTTGTACCCACTAGGGGTATATATTACTATTATTATATGTGTTAAATATTATTATGTCAAATAAAATGTAAAAATATAAAATAAATTTTTATAAAATTTATTCACTAAATATATATATTTATACAAGTAAGACGTCGGTTTTTTTTATATTTAATAATTCAATGGGAGATGGCGAGAATACTTATGCAAGTAAAATTAAATCGTAGTGGTTGACAAGGATTGTATAAGAGGATAGTATAAAAATATGGATAATATAAAATTATTGTAAAAATTAAAAATATTTTGGGGGTTTAGTTATGAAAATAGTATTAGCATTAGGCGGAAATGCACTTCAATCAGATCCTAAAGACAAAAGTCCAGAGGCACAGCTTAAAACATGCAAGGAAACAGCTAAATCAATAGTGGATCTTATAGAAGATGGACACAGAATATCAATAGTCCATGGAAACGGGCCTCAAGTAGGTCAAATTGTTGCAGCAATAGAAGCTGCCCAAAAGTTCGATGAAGGAAATGTATTGTTCCCATTTGATGTATGTGGTTCCTTTTCACAGGGATATATAGGATATCATCTTCAAAATGCTATAGGTGAAGAATTAAGAAATAGAAGTATAGATAAGACGGTAGGAACTATAGTAACTCAAGTAGTAGTTGATAAAGATGATCAAGGTTTTAAAAACCCAACTAAACCAATAGGTTCTTTTTATACAAAAGAGGAAGCTGAAAAGTTAGAAATAGAACATGGTTATATAATGAAGGAAGATGCAGGAAGAGGTTATAGAAGAGTGGTTGCATCTCCAAAGCCTATTGATGTTATAGAAAAAGATTTAATAAAAGAATTAGTTGATATGGGAAATGTGGTTATATCATGTGGTGGTGGTGGAATACCTGTTATTCGTGAAGGCGGAATGGTTAAAGGAGTTGCAGCAGTTATAGATAAGGATTTTGCTGCTGAGAAACTTGCAGAAATACTAGACGCAGATGTGCTTTTAATATTAACAGGAGTAGATAGAGTTTGCGTAAATTATAATAAGCCAAATCAAAAGGAACTTAAACAAATTAATATTGAAGAGCTTAATAATTATATTACGCAGGGGCAATTTGCTCCAGGGAGTATGCTACCCAAAGTGGAGGCTTGTAAGAAATTCATAATGAATAATAAAGATAAAACAGCTATTATAGCATCATTGTCAAAAGCTAAAGAAGCATTAAAAGGCTTATCAGGAACAAAAATTGTATACTAATTATCTCAAATAGGAGGATTAAAAGAGGATGGATAAGAGAAAAATCAATATTTATTCAGAAATAGGAAATTTAAAGACTGTTCTTATACATAGACCAGGGGAAGAAATTGAAAATCTTATACCAGAGTATCTAGAAAGACTTTTATTTGATGATATTCCATTCTTAAAGGTAGCAAGGGAAGAACATGATAATTTTGCTAAGATATTGCAAGAAAATGGTGTTGAAACCTTATATCTTGAAAATTTAGTAGTAGAAGCAGTAAAAGATCCCAAAATTAAGGAATTATTTCTAGACGAAGTTATAGATGAATGTGGTATAAACGAGACTAGAATCATAACATCTCTGAAGGATTATTTATATTCATTGTCAGAAAAGGGAATGATAGATAAGGTCATGTCAGGAATAAGAAAAAAAGAGATTGAGATTAAAGAATATTATGATGAGTATCCATTTATAATGGATCCGATGCCTAACTTATATTTTACAAGAGATCCATTTGCATGTATTGGAAATGGAATAAGCTTAAATTCTATGAAAACTAAAACTAGAAGACGTGAGACAGTGTTTGGAAAATATATTTTTAAATATCATCCAGAACTGAAGGATTCAGGTATTCCGTTGTGGTATGATAGAAATGAGGTATATAATATTGAAGGTGGCGATGAATTAATTTTGTCAAAAGACGTTATTGCCATTGGACATAGTGAAAGAACAGATAAAGAAGCGGTTATAAGTATGGCTAAGAATATATTTGAAAATGGTGAATCTTTTAAAACAATTTTAATTTTTGATATCCCTAAAACTAGGGCGTTCATGCATCTAGATACTGTATTTACAATGATCGATTATGATAAATTTACTGTTCATCCAGGAATAGAAGGTACTTTAAAGGTAACAGCAATAACTTATGATCATAAGAATAAGGAATTAATATTTAGAGAAGAAGAAGGTAGTTTGGAAAAGATACTTTCTAATCATTTAAAAAAAGATATTACTTTGATACGCTGTGGTGGCGGGGATAAGGTTATAGCAGGAAGAGAACAATGGAATGATGGATCAAATACACTAGCTATATCTCCTGGTACCGTAATAACTTATGAGAGAAATTATGTTACTAATGAGATTTTAGATAAAAACAACATAAAGGTACTTCAAATGGCTTCTAGTGAGCTATCAAGAGGTAGAGGTGGTCCTAGATGTATGTCTATGCCATTCTATAGAGAAGATTTAATATAACTATAAAAAAATTTAGTATTGATAAGAGAGGGGAATTTATTATGTTTAACTTAAGAAATAGAAATTTTTTAACACTTATGGATTTTTCACCAAAAGAGATTAATTATTTTCTTGATTTAGCTAGAGATTTAAAAAGAGCTAAATATGCAGGTACAGAACAGCAAACATTAAAAGGTAAAAACATTGCATTAATATTTGAAAAGAGCTCAACAAGAACAAGGTGTGCTTTTGAAGTAGGAGCACTAGACCAAGGGGCACATGTAACTTACCTTGGACCTACAGGCACTCAAATTGGTAAAAAGGAATCCGTAGCAGATACAGCGAGAGTTCTTGGAAGAATGTATGATGGAATAGAATATAGAGGATATGGACAAGAAGTAGTTGAAGAACTAGCAAAATATGCAGGAGTGCCAGTTTGGAATGGATTAACTACTGAAGACCATCCAACACAGATCCTTGCAGACTTCTTAACTATAAAAGAACATTTTTCTAAACCGTTAAATGAAATCAAATTTGTTTATGCTGGTGATGGAAGAAATAATATGGCAAATGCACTTATGATAGGAGCTGCCAAGATGGGTATGGACTTTAGAATAGTTGCCCCAAATTCATTATTTCCTGAAGATGCACTAGTTAATAAATGTAGAGAAGTAGCCAGTGATACAGGAGCAAAAATCACTATTACGGATGATGTAGCGCAGGGAGTAAAAGATGCAGATGTTATATACACTGACGTTTGGGTATCCATGGGAGAAGCAGATGAAGTGTGGGAGCAAAGGATTAATATATTAAAACCATATCAAGTTAATAAAGAAATGATGAAGTTAACAGGCAATAAAGATACTAAATTTATGCACTGTCTGCCAGCATATCATGATTTAAAAACTGGAGTTGGTAGAGAAGTATTTGAAAAATTCGGAATGAATGGTGTTGAAGTTACAGACGAAGTATTTGAAAGTGAAGCTTCAATAGTATTTGATGAAGCTGAAAATAGAATGCATACTATAAAAGCAGTTATGGTGGCAACATTAGGAAATTAATATATCATCATAGTAGGTAATGATTTGATTAGATGATACATTTTATTAAAAAAACTTTCGAATTTATTTCGAAAGTTTTTTTGATTTGTTAATCTAAGTTTTTTATATCCTATATTTTAATAAAATATAAAAGAATAAATCAAAGATATCAAAATTTTAAGCATAAATATTTGTATACCGTAATATTTATTAATTTATAGTTATTAAATATAAAAGGGGTAGATATATATGCTAAATAAGATACCACTATTAATTTATGATATTTTTGGGGATAAAGTAGAGATTATGAATTATACAAAAGTTTATTTTATAAATAAAAATGAGGAGGGATATGTGCTTCATGTAGAGCAACATGATAGAATTACATCTATAAATGAGTTTGACTTAGAAAAAAGAGAAGATAAGTACTATTGCACAAGAAAGTTATTTAGCTAACTAAAGTTTAAACATGGCTTTAGCAGGAGAAATTTTAAAATCATACAAGAGTTATAAATTATAAACTTGTGTGATTTTTTCTATTTATAGCAATATAATATATTTGTAGTATAATCAAATTAAGAAGATTATGTTTTGCATACCCAAAAAAGATTATCTATAAATATAAGTGTGAATTAACCTATAATTAGTGAAAACCATAAAATTTATAGAAGTTAATAGTTTATACATTGTTAAATTCACTAGAAATGGTTTATAATTTTATAATATTAACATGTGAAAATTAGTAAGTCTGGAGAAATGTATGTTTATCTATATTATAAATAATAGTGTAATCACAATAACTGATACAGGGGGTAAAATATGCTAAGCCAGCAAGAGAAGATAATGGTTTTAGAAAACTTTAAGGAAGAAAATCAACCTATAGAAATAATAAATGAATTAAATGATGGAGAATCTGGTGCAGCGGTATATACTGTGGAATTTGGTGAATCTCGCAAACTCGGAGTTTTAAAGATTCAAGAAATGAATGAAAGTGGATTACATAATAAAGCCTTTTTACAATCAAAAGAGAATGCAGTTGAAGGATATATACCTAAAATTATTGATGAAGTGGAAATACAATGTAAAAATAATTTAAAAAGATTTGGAGTGCTATATGAACTTGGGGGAGATAACGTATTAGGAATTAAAACCCTAAAATATTCTTTGGAAAATGAATTAGCATTAGTTAAACAAACTTCAGAACAAGTAGCTAAATTTTTATATACTTGGAATAAACCGCATACCTCAGAAATTAAATCTCCCATTGATATAATGAAAACCTCCTTAGGCTATAGATTTATGGATGAAAAACTTATAAGGGCTTTTGAGACCTTAATGATTGATGAAGATAAAAAATGGTTAGTTATTGATGGAGCTGATAAATTTTTCCCCAATCCCTATAGATTCTTTACAGATGAAGAGGTTTGGAAAGGTAGTGAGATAAAATATTTACATTCCTGTATACATGGAGATTTCCATGGAGGAAATATAATTGTTTCAGTGAAGAAACCATCTATTATCGATTTTGGAAGTTATCAAACTCATAGTAACATTTTTTATGATACAAGGTATTTAGAATTACATTCACTAATGGATTATTTAAAGTTTGATAATAATAAGCAAAGAAAATTTTGGATTAGTTTATGTGAAGAGTTAACAAAAAATGTAAAATATGTTGATATACCTGATGGTGATGGAGCTAGTATATTAAGGGATATAATACCGGAATTAAGACATGGCATAGATTATTTGCTTTCGGATTCTAGAAATAAACTATATGAGCCATCTTTTTATTTAGCTGGAGTTTCTGCAGGACTTAACTTCATCCGTAAAACCAAGGACGAAAATAAAAGAATGGCAGCAATGATATATACAATGTATAACTTAAGAGCTGTTTTAAAACATGAACTTATAGATTTATATAATCCTAGTCTATCATCATGTAGTAGTATTCAATGGTTTTTAGACGAAACTTCCATAAGTCAGTATTTAGATAAGGAATCAATCTATAAGATTGATCAAAAGGCTTATCATATTTCAGGTATAATAAAAAACAAATCTATAGAACTTACTGTAGAGCCTATTATAAATCTAAAAAGTGGGAAGGTTAAATCATTAGAAATATTAGTCAGAGATTCAAGATTAGAATTTTTCCCAGATGAAATGTTTGAAAAGGCTAGGCTTACTGGGGACTTAGAAAAGCTTACATTGCTGGCTTGTGATAAGTTGTGTAATTATCTAAATAGACTTAGGCCATTTATTGAAGAGGGATTATTTTTTAAACTTCAATCGGATACAACCAGGCATACTATCAAAAAAGTCATAAATAAATTACAAGGGACGAACTTGGTTTTAGAAATTACACAACGAATACCAAGAAGTGCATTCTGGCGTAATTTTGCTCATGAGCTAAAATTCAAATTAGCTATGGAAAATTTTGGAGAGGGAAACTCTAATATGGTAGAATTAATAAAGATGAAACCGAATTTTATAAAAATCTCCCAACAAATTGTTAGAGATGTTCATAAAGATGAAATAAAAGCATTAATGGTAGAACATATGGTTAAAATGGCTATAAAAACTGATATGAAAATTATAGCTGAGGGAATACGAACTTTAGAAGAAAAGAAAAAGTTAATAGAGCTAGGTATTGAATACGGACAAGGAACATATTTTTCTTCTGCTATGCTTATCGATCATGCAGATTATGAAATTTGGGAAAAAGGATTTTAGGGTTTTAAGGACATTTCTTTTATAAGAAATGTCCTTAGTTTTTTATTTTCGAAAAAGTTATAAGTTTCTATTTTAAAAGGCATATGGCATTGGATGAGATCCCCTCACAGCTACCAGTAAAACCTAGACCTTCCTCTGTAGTAGCTTTAATATTAACTTTATCTATGGGTAATTGTAATGCCAATGCTATATTTTTTACCATATAAGGGATGTGCGGTGCCATTTTAGGGCTTTGTGCAATAATTGTGGCATCAATATTTTCAATTATATAATCCTTAGCTTTTACTAAAGTTCCTACATGTTTAAGGAGATCAATGCTAGAGGCACCTTTATATTTAGCATCGGTATCAGGGAAATGCTTCCCAATGTCACCAAGAGCTGCAGCTCCTAAAAGAGCGTCCATAATAGCATGAATGAGAACGTCGGCATCTGAATGACCTAGTAACCCAGTTTCATGAGGTATGTTTACTCCGCCAATTATTAAACTTCTATCTTTAACTAATCTATGAACATCGTATCCCATTCCAATTCTCAAGCAAATTACCTCTTTTCAATTTAATTTATAAATAAGTTCAATAGACCTAGCATATTTAACTTATTTATTTTTTTCATGTGCCTAATATAGCATTTTATACGGATGTAATCAAGGCATTTTATTATGTGTTACGAAAGTAAAGTGGTAAAATCAGAAGAAATATCTGTTCTAGATGATACGCAAGGTGCAGAAACCATATTAGTAACCTGTAGGATAATAATAATAACCAGCAATATTATTATTATAATAAAAGGAACAAATGTGAATAAATAGAATAAAAGTTATTAACATGTTATCAACAAAACTGTGGATAATGTGCATAACTTAAAATTAAAATTTTCAAATATTTTATTTAAAATGAAAAAAAATACATATTTTCATAAAAAATATTTCTAATTAATACTAATAATCAGTTCATAACATCAATTCCACAACTTATACACAAGGCAATTGTGGATAATGTGCATAAGTATTGAATTGTATATAATTTTTTTAAAAAAACCTATATAGGTTTAATACATTTGTGGACTAGTAAGTTTTAATGTGTATAATCTGTTAATCTAAATAAAAAACATTAAATAAATTAGATTATCAATAAATTTATAAAAATAATTAAATATATAAGTAAAGAATACTTGTATAAAATATGAAATTTATAATTTATATATATAAAATAAAGAAACTTTGCCATCATTACGCTTGCTTAAATATTTTTTAATGATATAATATATTTTGTGTCAAATTAATACATTGGAAAAAAACTACATAAATTTAAATTATTATTATACTATTTGCTTTAAATTATGAAGACAGTAGTAAATATAAATAACATCACTTAGGGGGAATTTTAAATGGTTAAAAAGGTTTTATCTAGTATTTTGGTATTAGTAATGGCGGGTTCTTTAGTAGCTTGCTCAGGTAACAAAAATGTAACTAAAGACGATACAGCTACAAAGCAAGAAGAAACTAAAAAGACTGAAACTACAGAACCGGCTAAAGAAGCTATTAAGTTTGAGTCACTAACTCAAATGATGGACAGTATTTCAGAGAAAGACCAGTATTATTCAGATCACTACAATTTAAAAATATTGAAAAAAGATGCACTAGTAGCTTACGATGCAAAGGCAACTACCGTAAGGCAAAAAGCTATGGCAGATAATAAAATTGATGCTAAGAGTTCAAAGACTTATAAGTACTACAACAATGTTAATGGCGTACGCTTTGAAAAGGATTACATAGTAGTATATGATGCAAGTAAAGTGCCTACAACAGTATACGACGTGATAATAGCACTCTCAGATAAAGACGAACCATCTTTGAAAGAAGTTAAAGAAAATAAAGCAATAATAACTGATGAATTTAAAGTCTTATTTCCAAAAGAATTATAAGTTAAATAAAATAGTCATTGTTAACTAAGAGTAACAAGTTATCCACAAATGACTTGTTGATAATGTTTATAACTCTATATAAATTAAAAAGCACACAATTTTGTGTGCTTTTTTTGTATAGGTATATTATTTTGAGGCATTTTCAGTTTTAATAGAATCAGAAATTAAATCATTAATACCTACTAGTTCATTTTGTGTTATATATCTCCATTTACCAATAGGTAATTTAGCTATAGAAACATTCATAATTCTAAGCCGCTCAAGTCTTACCACCGCGTAACCTAAACACTCACACATTCTTCGAATTTGACGGTTAAGGCCTTCTGTTAAAATTATTCTAAAAACATATTTGCTTTCTTTTCTTACAAAACACTTTTTAGTTACAGTATTAAGTATAGCTATGCCATTTGCCATATTTTTTATAAAATCTGTGGTTATGGGTTTATCCACAGCAACAATATACTCTTTTTCGTGGTTATTACCTGATCGTAGAATCTTATTTACAATGTCTCCATCATTTGTTAGAAAGATGAGACCTTGAGAAGGTTTATCAAGACGACCTATGGGGAAGATTCTTTTTGGAAAATTTATAAAGTCTATAATATTCCCCTTGATTTTATGCTCTGTAGTGCAGGTTATTCCAACAGGTTTATTGAAAGCTAAATAAACTAATTCTTCTCTTTTTTTTAATGGCTTACCATTTATTTCAATGAAATCTGCTGCAGATACTTGAGTGCCCATTTCAGGAATTTTACCATTTACTTTAACCTTGCCTTCGTCAATCATTTTATCAGCCGCGCGCCTAGAGCAAAAACCCGTTTCACTTATAAATTTATTTAATCTAGTTTTTGAAGCAAAATTTTCATAGTGCTGAATAATGTTTTTTTCTTTATCATTATTTATGGTTTTCATTTTACACCGTCCTTTGGAATTGTAAAGTAAAATTAAGTTGAATAATTAATAATATATGGTAAAATAGTTATAATATACGGCAGAATATCCATATGAATATAAGCAATGGAATAATTGTGGACAAACCGTTTATTAACAAAAATAATGTTTTATTTCATTATATTAAATAATCATCAAAACATAAAGAGAAATGGCAAATTAATTAGATTTTGGAGTGAAGTTGTTGATTAAGACAAGTTAGTGGATTGAGATACTTTAGTTGATTTTTAATAAAAAGTATAGGGGGAAGATAAATTGATAAGTAAAATTATTTTAAACAAGTTAAAATTATTCCTAATTATAATGTGTGGTTTATTTATATTTATTCCCAATAATGTTATAGCAGCCACCAGGCCTATTCAAATGGAACATAAGACAAATGTACCAGCTGATAAAGTGTGGAAGATTAAGTTTAATCAAGGAATTAATGTAGACAAGCTTAGTGATAGTGTTAGGGTTTATAATCCCATAGGACTACCAGCAAAGGTAAAAATATCATATGACATTATAAATAATACCATAAAAGTAGAACCACCAGATGGAGGATATATAAATGGACAAACTTATGCTTTGCAAATTTATCAAAGTATAAAGGATTTAAAGAGGAATGCACTGAAGGCGCCTGTAACCATGAATTTTACTATAGAAGTATTAGATAAGAGTCCAAGAATAGATAGTGGCAATAAGAAATATAATTATGAAAAATATGATAAGACAATAGATCAAATTGTAGGAATGCAAAGTAAAGGTGACGCTTTTAATGTTGTACCTAATTATATGTTAGAGGCTAGTAATAAAGATATTTATGAATATCTCAACCCTAAAAATTTTGAAAATCATGATTATGCTGTGTATCAATTTTTAACATTGAATTATATTGATGGAATTACTGTAGAAGATGTAGATAGTTTATTAAAGGGCGAGGGAATATTAGAAGGACAAGGAAAAACACTAATAGATGCTTGTAAACTATATGATGTTAATCCAGCCTATATTATTGCCCATGCTATTTTAGAAACTGGTCATGGATCATCAGCACTGGCTAAAGGTATAGTGGTTAATCAAGTTGCTGGAAAACCAGTTGTAAGTAAAACAACATACAATATGTTTGGTATAGGTGCATGGGATGAAAATCCAAATAAACTAGGCTCTGAAAGAGCATATAAGGAGGGGTGGTTTACTGTAGAGGCTGCTATAGAAGGTGGAATTAAATTTGTTTCTACTCAGTATATTAACAATAGCACTCGTAAACAGAACACATTATATAAAATGAGATGGAACCCAGAGAGTCCAGGAGTTCATCAATATGCTACGGATATAGCTTGGGCATATAAACAAAGTTACAGAATTAAAGAAATTTTAGATAAATGCAGTAATGCATCTTTAATATTTGAAATACCTCAGTATAAATAGAACTAAGGGTATCCTGGAAGGGATACCCTTAGTCAATTTTAACTTGTTCATTATTATTTACTAATACCTTGAAATTATTAGTGTTGGCGTATTTTATAAACTCAGTCAAGTTAATGGGACTCTTATTTTTGTTTCCAGAAATAAATATAGAAATTTTAAAACCATCATCTGCATGTGCTTTAGTTAGGTATTTTTGCTTAATAGATTCATCTAGAATTAATGTTAAGGCCACGTCCAATGGCTTATCTTCTAAAGAAAGAAGTTGCTTAATTTTATAGCCTCCAGAGCTTACTCCTTCAACTTTTTTTATTTTATCCATACCAGTTACCTCCATCTTTATAGAAGAATTCATGTCTACAATAACGGAATAATTATTTTTATTATCTAAATATAATTTTTTTATTGAAAATAAAAGTACTGCCATGCAAGCGATTACTAATAAATATTTCCAAATGGCAACACTATGAAATTCTTCACCTGCATAGGGTTCACCTATTTTAGGTGAAGCCGCATGCTTTTCGAGAGTAGCAAATTCATTCTTTGCGGTTATGATATATACTTTATTTTTTTCAATATTGATTACTTTACCAGCTTTTCTCATAAAGTCACCTCTTTCATATGATAGATAGAATACATTAAATACTTATTAATACTTGACATAACGTAAAATAATTGTTATTTTCATTGTAGCACAGTATTAAATTGTGTTTTGATTGTAAAATTATATAAAATATTTAACAGAATCGAAGATGATTAATAGCATCGAAGATGATTAATAGCATCGAAGATGATTAATAATAAATAGAGGTATAGTATGATAAAGATATTAGAGAACAACGGTTACTTATATATAGGCATCTTAATTATAGCAAGCATTGCAATTGTTCATATAAAAATGCTAATGATTAAAAAATCTAATGAATTTGATAAGAAAATTAATGCTACTATTAATATATTTAGTTCTACAACAGATATCAATGATATTTTTAATAGGCTACTGGAAAATTTATATGAAATTTTAGATTATGATATTGCTATAAGTGTACTTAAAAATGGTAATAATTTTGAACTTACGGCCTGTCATGGGTGTGAAGAAGAAACAAACATAAGCAGTTATTTGAAGGATAATAAATGTATTGAACTACTAAAAAAAATCACAAAGTCTGGGACAACCTACTATATTAAGGATTTAAAGAAAGCAGATTATACAAATTATAGCACAGGGATTGAATTATTATTATTATACCATATGAGAAGCTTATTTATAATTCCAATAATTTATAAAGAAAATATATATGGGGCAGTGATAATGCTAAATCATAAAAAATCAGCTTATAATGAAGGTGAGAGAGCTAATGTTTTTTCCTTTGTTAGGCAAGTAGCCATAGCTATAGAAAATGCTACGCTTTTTCAAAAACTAAAAGATGTGGATAAGATGAAAACAGATTTTTTATCGACTGTTTCTCATGAGCTCCGGACTCCGTTAACTTCAATCATTGGCTTTGCAGAAATGGTTAAGCGCAAGTTTGAAGGAGTTATAGTGGAGCAGCTAGATCTTGAAAATGATAAAAATAAAATAGCAGTCATTAAGATAAAAAGAGATATAAATATAATTTTATCAGAAGGCGATAGATTATCATGTCTTATAAATGATTTATTAGATATATCAAGGATGGAAGCTGGAAAAATCAGTTTGAATATGAGAGAAATTGATATAGAAGAAATTATAAACCAGGTAATAACCTTAACTAATCCAATTATTAGAGACAAATCTGTTCAAGTTATACTAAATATAAGAGAATCACTTCCTAAAATTATGGCAGATAAAGATAAATTACTTCAGGTAATAATTAACCTTATTTCTAATGCCATAAAATTCACGCAGCAAGGGTGTATCGTATGTACAGCTAGAGCGGTGGAAGAGAATGTAATAGTAAGTATTAGTGATACAGGGATTGGAATTAGAGAGGAAGATAAAAAAAATATATTTGAAAAATTCAGCCAAGTTGGTGATACTCTTACAAATAAACCCAAGGGGACAGGCCTTGGACTAGCTATATGTAAGTATATTATCGAAGAACATGGTGGAGAAATATGGGTTGAAAGTGAAATAGAAAAAGGCAGTGATTTTTCATTTAGTATACCTATTTCAAGGAAAAAATAAATAAATATCATAGCCTTTGTATATAGAATAAAAAAAGTATTTCGTGTATAATATATTCATTGGAAACTTGTTGGAAGTTTACCAACTATAGCAAAAAATGTTTATGACAAAATATTAACAAGTGTTGTGTAAATTGTGAAATACATACTGAGATTTTATTTATAACGCTTGTGGTTCTAAAATCAAAGGGGGTGGATTTTTGAGGAAAACTGGAAAAGGATTTAAAGTTTTGTTACTTATATTCCTTACCATTATTTTATGTGGGAATTTTAAATATGTAATGGCAGTAGAAAACGCTGTCAAGATAGCCTTTGTAGGAGTAGATCATTCTCCATTAATTGCAGGGGATAGTGAAAGCTTTTATTTAACGGCTATGGGAGCTAAGAGAGTTAAATATAGAGTGTTTTTAATTGATGCTAACATGAATAAAAAGATAGAAATTACTAGTGGGTATACAGAATCATTAGATGCGAGTAAACCATATATGGTTACGCCTAGTGAAAAATTTAAATTAGGTAAATACAAGCTTATAATTTGGGTTAAAGAAGAAAAATCTGTAAAAAATTATGATAGTGAATATATAGCTAGTTTAAACTGTGTAAATAGAGATGATAATAATAGAGTGTATTCAGCAGGTGATGTTGATATTTCTAAAGATGTTTATACAGTAGGCGAAAAGGTAACGATAAATGGGATAAAAAATATTAGTGGAATGAAAGGTCCATATACATATAAACTTCATGTATATGATACTGAAACTAATGAATGGATATTAGATAATAAGGGGTTTAGGAACAATTTAGAATGGGTACCTACCAAACCAGGAACCTATGTTTTAGTAGTTTGGGATATGTCTTATAATTCTACACTCTGGAAGACCATGATTAAAAGTCCAGAAAGTAAGTTATATGAAGGATGGAAGCTTAAAGTTATTACAGTAAAAGATACGGAGAAAAGTGTACAAGTATCTTTTGTGGGTGTTGGACATTCGCCACTAGTGGCAGGTGAAAAAGAGAAATTTTACATTACTTCAAAGTATGCAAAAAAGGTTCAATATAGAGCTTGGATATATAGTGATAACACAAAAACATCCGAAGATATCACTAATGGTTATACTCCTTTAGTGGATGCAGATAAACCTTACGAGATTTCTCCAGATAAGAAGTTTTGGGTTGGAAAATATAGACTTGTGGTACGGGTTAGAGAAGAAAAATCACTGAAGGAATATGATAATTATTATGTTTCTTATCTCAATTGTGTTGAAAAAAACGATAGTAATAGAGTTTATACCATAAATGATATGGATATAGAGAAAAGTACTTTCAAAGTAGGGGAGAAAGTAACAGTAGGTGGAATTAAAGATATAAGTGGAATGGCTGGACCATATACTTATAAGCTTCACATTCTTAATACTACAACAGGTAAGTGGACGCTAGATAGTAAAGAATATAGAGGGAAAACAGAATGGATCCCCACTGAACCTGGCACATACGTTTTAGATTTATGGACAATGTCTTCTAATTCTACACTATGGCAAGTTATGAAAAGTGATCCAAGTAGAAAACTCTATGAAGGTTGGAAATTAAAAGTTATAAAAGTTGTACCTGAAAACGACGATGGTAATGAAGTAGAACCAGCAAGGCCATACACCGTAGTCAATGAGTTTAAAGAATTGTATGCTGCTATAGAAAACAAATATGATGTAATAATAAATGATGCTAAGGTAGCTGCAGTATATGATAAAGCGAAAGACATCGTAAATAATATAACTAATAATAATATGAGTGATTTAGAGAAGGAATTAGCTATACACCAATACGTTGTGAAAAATACAGCTTATGATTATGAAAATTATAAAAATGGAACATTGACGAAGGATTCCTATACAGCTTATGGAACATTAATTATTGGAAAGGCTGTTTGCCAAGGATACGCTGATACAATGAAGTTACTATTAAATTTAGCGGGAATAGAAGCTAAAGTATTAGAAGTCGATGCCTATGCAAAAAAAGAGCCCCATGCTTGGAATTTGGTAAAAATAGATGGGGAATATTATCATCTAGATGCAACCTTAGATGATCCAGTTCCAGATGAAGGGGATAAGGTGGCATATACTTATTTTAATTTATCTGATGAAAAAATCTCTAAAGACCATGAGTGGGTGAGGAAGAATTACCCAATAAGTGTCAATGAAAAATTTCAATATTTACAATCAATGAAACATGCTGTTATTGATGGAACTTGGATATATTTTACTAATCCGTTAAATGAGGATAAATTATATAAAATGTCATTGGATGGAAAAATACAAGCGAAACTTGTTGATTCTGTATCTTGGTTTGAAGCCGTAGATGAACAGTGGATTTATTACAGTAACTATTCAAATGGGGGATTTTTATATAAGATCAGAAAAGATGCTCTGGGAAATACTAAGTTAAATAATGAGTGGACTGTGGACATTGAGGTACAGGGTGATTGGATTTTATATAAAAACGGTAAAGATAACAAAAATTATAAAATAAGGAAAGATGGAAGTGAGAGACAATTAGTAAATTAGTATCTGAAAAATAACAACGAAGTGGTTAGTTTCGCAAGAAATTAACCACTTCGTTAATATTTAAGTCAATTATGGGGTGAAAAATCTAAAGGTTTACAATGAAATATTAATGGGGGGCAAAAGAATGAAAAAGAAGATGTATATAATAAGTTTTATAGTATTGTTTTTTGCAATAATAGGTTTCCAATACAAAGTGGAATATGATATAAGGAAACAACCACCATCTGATAAATGGAGTAAAGAGGTTGCTATATCTAAAGGGAATATAACATGCTTTCCTAAAATATTAAAGAATGATAAAAATAACATTGTAGCCTTTAATGATGGAGGGAAGTTACAACTTGTAGTAACAGATGATTTAGGAAAAAAAGTAATGGAAAAAACCTTTGAAACTAAGGATACTTTAGTTAAAGAGGTGAATTTATTAAAAGGGCAAGGGGAGGTTTATCTTAGTTACAATTCTTATGATAATGGTGCCAACAATTTAAAAATTATAAAATTGGATAAAGAACTAAAGGAGTTAAATAGAACGAAAATAGAAAATATAACGGAGACCTATCAAATAGGTGAAGATATTTTAATAATGGGTTATAAAGATAAAATTCAAGTATTAGATATGGCTAAGAATGCTAAGATGAATTTTGATATAAAGGGTGCGAGCTTATTTTCAGGTGTTAAAACTGAAAGTGGATGTATATTTACATACTATAATGGAAAAGACGGATTTAGTTATATAACTATAAAAGATGGAGTAGCATCATTGCCTAAATTAGCAGGAGTACTTAATAAAAGCGATTCTATGACATTCATGAATACTGCTACCTCAAGCGATAGTAAAAATGGATATTTGTTAATTGAATACAGTGTGCAAGGAGAAATTGTAGGGACTAGAATTTTAGAATTTGCTCTGGATGGAAGCAGTAAAAACTCTAGTGAACTGTATATTGGTAATAATAGAAATATATATAACGTGGTTGGAAATAACTCCAAAGAAGGGGCTAGATTTTTTGCCACAACTGATAGGATATTTGGGACTAAAGATAGGCAGCGCAGTATAGTTGACTTTATTTTAAAAGATAATAAGGTAGCTAGCTATAGCTTTGCATCTAGACTATCAGGACTTACTACTTATCCTGGCATAAGTGGAGATACAATTGCGTACGCCAGTTACAATAAAGAAGATGAATATGGGATTTATATAGGATCACAAAATGAAAGGTTTAAGAAAGCTAATAATATACATTTAGCAGTAGAAACAAAGCAGACCAGATTAAATACTCTACAGGGGATATTATATAGTTTTGTTTATATAATATATCCTATTAAATGGACAATACCTGTAATCATGCTAATATCTATTATAACTTTTTTCTCTTACAGTTTTTCAGACAAGAAAAAGAAATTATCTTTCATACTTATTTCAATTGTAAGCTTTGCATTAAAAACCTCAACTGTATTAAGTAACTCCTATGGAGATAATTTATATTTACTTCCACAAATTTTATCACAAAAATGGGTTGCAGTATTGGTTGGTGTTGTTATAAGTACAATATGCTATTCCTTTGGATATAAGCTTTATAAAAAAGATTTAGAAGCAATGCCAATTGGTAAATTTGGTATAGCTTTAGTATTGGATACAATATTAACTATGATGATATTTGTACCTTTTTTTATTACATTTTAAAACCTAATATAGTATGTTAGGCGCTCTTAAATAAAAAATACCACAAACATTAAAAAAGTTTGTGGTATTTTTTATTTATAGTATAGGAGAAAGCAATCTTGAAACAGATTCCTTGAACTTAACGATAAAACTTCTATTAGTATATTTCTGGAGAGTTAGCTCCTCACAAAACTTTAAATCATCATTAAAAAAATCATCTAGCTTAGAAGTTATATTTTTATCATATATAAAGGCATTAATTTCAAAGTTTAAAGTAAAACTTCTAATATCTAGATTGGCAGTACCTACAGAGCTTATAGAGCCATCAATAGAAAGGAATTTACTATGAAGAAAACCCTTAGTGTAGGTATAACATTTGACACCAGATTCTAATAACTCTCCCATATATGATGTGGAAGCCCAATACACAAAGGGATGATCTGGTTTACTAGGTATCATAATACGCACATCTACTCCAGATAAAGATGCTATTCTTAAAGCCTCTAATATACTGTCATCTGGAATAAAATAAGGGGTTTCAATATAAATATTTTTTTCAGCTTTACTAATCATTTTTAAATAACCATTTTTAATAGAATTGAAAGTGGAATCAGGACCGCTTGAAACCATTTGAAGACCGGTTTTCCCAAGGTGGGTCCTCCGTGGAAAATATTTGCTATCAAAAACAGAATCTTCATTGGAAGCAAATCTCCAATCCATTAGGAAGTGCAATTCCAATGCATCTATTGAATCTCCTTGTATGAATAAATGGGTATCTCTCCAAAAACCAAACCTTTTAGAAAGTCCTAAATATTCATCACCAATATTAAAACCACCTATAAAGGCATACTCCCCATCGATAGTGCAAATTTTACGATGATTTCTAAAGTTTACTCTAAGATTTATATAGGGAAGAAATGGTGGAAAGAAACATGCAACTTTTCCGCCAGCTTCAGTTAAAGAGGCGAAAAAAGATTTAGGAACTTTGAGGCATCCCATACCATCATAGAGTAATTTTACCTCTACGCCTTGTTTAGCTTTTCTACATAGAATATCAAGAATAGTATTTCCTAAATTATCATTTTGGAATATATAATACTCCATATGAATATATACTTTTGCATTTTCAAGATTTTCTTTAAGCTGATCAAACTTTGATTTGCCATCAATAAATATAGTTACTTGGTTATTATTAGTGTAAAAGGCATTATCACTACAAAGATTAAGTTCCATCATATCAGAATATTTACTCAAAAAAGGATTAGTTTTAATTAGTGATTCATTGTTTAAATATTCTTTTTGTTTATCAATAATTGAGGTGAGATTTTCTTTTTCTTCTTTTTTTAGCAAAAACATTCTTTTCTTTTTTAAATTTTGACCAAGAAATAAGTATAATATAAACCCTATGCTAGGTAAAAATAGTAGAACCATAAGCCAAGTCCATGTGCTTGCAGGGTTTTTTCGTTCAAAAAAGACAACTGCTAAAGCAAAAATGATATTTATAAAAAATAACAAATTGAAAAAACGTAATAATAGTTCACTTGTAAACATATGAGCCTCCAAAAATTCGTTATATAACATAACTATAGTATACATATAAAAGTGCATAAAGAAACATGTAAAAATAAAATATCTATATTACCATTGAATATTTTTTAAAAAAAATAAATAATTCAATTTTATAATTTATATTAGTAAAGGAATAGTGAGTTATATGGTATAATAATATTAAATTGCAAAAGTCAATTTATGGGGGATAGGGGTATGGGCGTAGTTCATAGCGAAGTTAATGAGGAAATAAGCCAATCCTTAGAGCTTATAAAAGAATTAGAGCATGTGGTAAGTGAGATTCAAAAAAATGAAGTCTTATTTAGTTCTGACATTCAAAATATGTCCTTAGCGAACAAACTGAGTATATTAGATAAATGGGTTAGTTACGTAGGATGTTATAATAGACTTAATGAAATCAGGAAAAAATATAAGAATGAACTTATATTAAAAGGTGAAGAAGATTCACACATTAAATTTAAAAATATATTGTTAATTTATGCTTCTACCATAGCAATACGAAAAAACTCTATATTATTGGCCAGCATAATAGATAAAAACAAGTATCTGGAGTCAATGTTAAATGAAAGTAGGCCTGAATACAATATTAACAAAAAACAATATTATTACATTACACAAGAAATTACAGAAATTTCTTATATGATATCTTTGTTTAGAAATAAACACTACTTCGATTTTATGGTGAAATACTATGAAGTTTCTGGGTATGAAAGAGAATTATTAGATTATGCAAGTTATAATTATTTAAATCTAATTAAGCTTGTTAGAAATCATAGAAGTATTGTTTTTAACAACATGATCCAATTTTTTGGAAAAAATGTTTTTGATTTTTGGTTCCCATTTCAAAAATGGGTTGCTATAAGTATTACTGGAGTAGATTATTCTAGTAGAAAAGAAAAGTATGTTAGCGATGAAGATATTAATATTATAAAAGGTGAATTGCTACCAGGTGATGTACTTTTAAAGAGAAATAATTACCAATTAACCAACATGGGATTACCTGGATTTTGGACTCATTCTGCTATTTATATAGGCCGCTTAGAAGAATTAGATAAGTATTTTGAGGACATGCCACTAGGGGATTATTTGTGTGTGTCAGATTATTTAAAAGTAATATATCCTAAAGTATACCATAGTTTATGTGGAGAAAATAATAGACAATATATTATAGAAGTTATTGCCCCTGGTGTGGTAATAAATTCTCTAGAAGTTATTGCAAAAGTTGATTATTTTTCTGCACTACGCCCTAAACTATCAAAGGAAGACAAATTAAAAGCACTATTTGTAGCCTTTGAATATTTAGGAAAGGCATACGATTATAATTTTGACATTATGACAGATAACGCTTTGTTTTGTAGTGAGCTAATTTATAAGTCTTATTTATCTTCAAGTAATAAGAAAGGGATTACATTTATATTAGAGCCAAAAGCAGGGAGATTATTACTTTCACCTAATAGTATTATTAAAAAATTCGATGCAGAATTTAATAGTGAAAATGCAGAACTTGATTTTGTACTATTTTATGATGGTAGTGAGAGAGAAAGAAAAGCTGTAAGGAAAAGTGCAAAAGATTTAAAGACAACTTGGAAGTTGAATAAGTGGGCAATTGTAAAGCGTAGGATCATTTTAAATACGGAAACAAGGTATCCTGTAGTAAAATTTCATTCAGCAGTATCAAAGTTAAGAATTATTTTATATGGTATGTTTTATTAATCGTGATATATGTATATAATATAAGATATGTATTAAAAGACACAGTTAAAATATTAGATTAAACTCTAAAATAGAAAGTAGGATAAATAATAAATATGAGAAATATAAAAATTGTAATAGAATATGATGGTACTAAGTATAAAGGATGGCAAAGACTTGGAGACAGTGACAATACTGTGCAACACAAAATAGAAACTGTTTTAAGTAAGATGGCTGGAGAAAATATTGAAATTACAGCTTCAGGTAGAACAGATGCAGGAGTTCATGCAACAAATCAAGTAGCAAATTTTAGAATAGACGCTGAAATGCCTACACATAAGATGCGTAGTTATTGCTACGAATATTTACCGGACGACATTGTAGTTAAGACAGTGGAAGAAGTAGATTTAAATTTCCATGCTAGATACAATGCCAAGGTTAAAAAATACGTTTATAATATATGTAATAACAAGGCACATAATGTATTTAATAGAAAATATGAATATCATATACCACAACCTCTAAATGTTGAAAAAATGAGAAAAGCAGCAGGATATTTAATAGGAGAACATGATTTTCAAAGTTTTACAACACTTAAAACTAAGAAAAAATCTACTGTCAGAAACATTTATACTATAAATATTGTGAATGAAGATGGAAATGTAGAAATTAGTATTCAAGGAAATGGGTTTATGAAAAATATGGTAAGATTAATAGTTGGAACTCTTGTTGAAGTAGGCCTAGGTGAAAGACCAGCAGATGGAATCAACGATATTTTAGATAAAAAAGAAAGAAAATATTCAGGACACATTGCACCAGCTAAAGGATTATTCCTAGAAGAAGTTAATTATTAAAAACTTAGCGGTTACTAGGTCATAATTTATATAATAACAGTAAATGGTTATAAAAAATAAATATAATATTGATACCTCTCATCCAAATGTGTTAAAAATGGATGGGAGGTATTTTTGCGGGTATTATTAAATAAATATCAAATGTGAAATATAATATAGTAATATTTATAAATACAAGCTTTACTATAATATTGTATTGCTGTATGATAATGTTATAAAATATATAATATCTAATTATAGTACGAAGGCGGTAGGGTGTGGAAAACTTGTGTAATAATATTAGTAATACTGAATATTTAAAATTCAAAGTAATGGATAATATAAAAAAAAATGGCTATAGCAATAATTATTTAGGTGAAAAGTTTATTTCCATTCTTGCTATAAAAAAAATATCTAGTTGTATTGTTGACTTTATTGAAGGTGAATATGTTTTAGAAAAGGTCATAGGGTATAATGAAATATCACATATTATTATTAATAATATGCTTAAATATATTCAAGTGCAAGGCACTGAAAAGCTTAATATTGGATTTATTATAAGAACATTTAAGTGTTATAGAAATTCATATATTGATGTTGTTTTAGAAGAAGGCTGCAATAATAAAGTTAAGCTGAAAATTACTAATTATATAGAGCGATTTTTTGATGAATTAGAAATAGTAGCTTGCAGTCAGGGGTTAAGTAGCAGTAAAGTTAAGAAAACTGAAGATGCGTTAATAGAAAGTGAAAACCGATATAAAAAGCTTTTGGAACTTATGCCGGATGCTGTGTATGTAAATGACAATGGGAAGATTGTGTATACAAATAAAGCCGGTGCTAAATTAATGGGATATTTAGAGCCAAAAGAAATATTAGGAAAATCATCATATGAACTTTTGGAAATTGATGATTATAGTAAGACATTAATAAAGCAACAAGAGGATATTACTATGAGAAGTGGATATTTACCTCCAGTTGAAAGAAAATATTTTAGGAAAAGTGATGGCAAATTTTTGGAGGTAGAGACTACGTCTACAGTAATATCATATGAAGAAGAAAAAACAATTTTAAATATTACAAGAGATATATCTGAGCGTAAAAGAATAGAATTTTTAAAACAAAAGGTTAGACAAAAAACATTTTTATTAAATAAAACTATTGAATATAATAAACTCAGAACAGAATTTTTTGCAAATATATCTCATGAATTACGAACACCACTAAATATGATACTAGGAACCATTCAACTGGTAAATATTACAAATAATGATAAGAACTTAATAAACCCTAATATTAAGGTTGAAAAATATATGTCTATTATAAAGCAAAATTCTTATAGATTATTGAAGTTGGTAGATAATCTTATAGATATTACAAAAATCGATGCAGGCTACCTAGATATTAGTCTACAAAATGATGACATTGTGAAAGTTGTAGAGGACATAGCACAATCTGTAGTAGAATATGTTGAGAGTAAGGGCTTAGAACTTATTTTTGATACGGATATTGAAGAAAAATATATGGCCTTTGATGCAGATAAGATAGAAAGAATTATGTTAAACCTAATATCAAATGCTATTAAATTTACTAAACGCTGTGGACGAATATATGTTAATATATATGACAAACAGGATACTATAGTAATAGCTGTAAGGGATACAGGAATTGGCATACCACTAGAAAAGCAAAAGGAAATTTTTGAAAGGTTTAGTCAGGTTGATAAATCACTATCTAGGAAACAAGAAGGTAGTGGTATAGGGTTATCTTTAGTAAAGTCATTAGTTGAAATGCATAAAGGAAAAATTTACATTAACAAAAAAATAACTAAAGGTAGTGAATTTATAATTGAACTGCCAGTTAAGGTTTTAGATAGTATAAAAGAAAGCAATGAAAATTACAATGCAGCCGAAAATTATATTGAAAGATCGAAAATCGAATTTTCTGATATATACTCATAAAAGCAATTAAGGGACTAATGTCATTAGTCCCTTAATTGCTTTTATGAGTATAAATATAAACTAGATATTTATTTCAAGATACTTTTTATATTTGGATTAGTGAATTAAAGTATACCTTCATTTTTTAATATATCTTCAATTTCATCAACTTTTTTAGAAAGAATATAAAAGCTTTCTTTTAATACATTTTTGGGAAGAGGGGTTTCCTTTATAGTTTTTTCTAGGGCTTCTATAGTTTCTAGTGCATCATCAATGCCCTTTTGTGCTAGTTTTATGTTTGTTTCTTTCATTTTTTAATCTCCTTTAACTTATGTTATTTTTTAATATATATATGTTCTAATGTTAATGACCACTAATTTGGAATTAATAAAAAATTTTATTTTATGGAAAATAACAAAATCACATTTTCTTATTCTTGTAAACCTTGTTTTTAATATCTTTTAAAATGGAATCTAGCCCCTTGAATTTTAAGTCTGGAAAAGCTTTTATAAGTCTTGAGTAATCAGGATATTTTTTAATAACCAAGGAGTCATATTTTAATTTCAATTCTTTTACAATATTTTCAATTTCAGATTTCTTCTTACTTACTTTCATTTCGGCACTTTCTATTAATCCATCCAACATAATTTTAAGTTCAGATATGTCCTTAGTATTCCCTAAATTCAATTTGAAATCTGAAAGTTTCTCAGTTAATTCTGAATATACTGCATTTATTTGGTTTAACAGGGAGCGCAATTTATATATTGTTATTACAGTAATTGTAAAATCTGCAACGAAATATAGGAGAATAATATAGAAAAGTATTATGCCGGGTGTAGGTGGTATTGAATTTACTATATAAGCAATATATGGATGGACTACCTTCAAAATAAACATGGAAACAAGCCCCCATATTATAGAAAAGGATAAGCAAATCCTTCCATGAAGATTATAGGGTTCGTCACTATAATCCCACCAAGTACTATTAAACGTAGTTTCTAGAATATATCCTGTTATGTATTCTAGAAGAGAAGTTAAAATTACTGAACCTAAAAAGAGAAAAATATAATTAGATTCTATAGGTTTTAGTAAAACAATTATTGATAGTGTACCAAAACCATAAATAGGGCAAAAGGGACCATGGAGGAAGCCTCTATTAACAAATTCATTTTTCTTTATTGTAGCGTACACTGTTTCAAGGCACCATCCCATAAAAGAATAGATAATAAAATAATAAAAAAGTGTAAATACACTAAAATTTAATAAAGGTACATTAATCATATAGTAACTCCTTTTTCCATTGTCAATTGTATATGCAACAAGAAAATAATAACACAAAAAAAGTTTTTTTTATAGTATATGCAACTAATAAAATATTAATATATGCAATTATATAGAAATGGATACATATATATTAATGAAACACTGATTTAAATGCTAGGGGGAAAATGTATGATTAATATTATTTGGTTTTTAATTCTATTCCTAGGTATAATTATTGGGATTTTTACAGGAAAAGCAGAAATTCTATCAAAGGCTGTTATTTTAGGAGCATCTAGTGCGGTTGAACTCGTAATAGGTCTGCTTGGAATGATGTGTCTTTGGTGTGGCATAATGAAAATTGCTGAAAAAAGTGGATTAACTGATAAACTGGCAAAGGTACTTAGGCCAATTTTAAAACTTATATTTAAAGAAGCTGGAAAAAACCAGAGCGCAATGTCTAGCATTACTATGAATTTAACAGCAAATATGATGGGGTTATCTAATGCTGCCACTCCTTTTGGTATAAAAGCTATGGAAGAAATGCAGAAAATTAATAAGGTTAAAGATACAGCGAGTAATGACATGGCATTATTTTTAGTTTTAAATGCTGCCTGTATTCAGTTTCTTCCTACAACAGTGATATCTATAAGAGCTGCTTACAATTCACGAAACCCAGCGATTATTATACTGCCAGCTATAATTGCGACGGGTACTGCTGCGATTTTAGGCGTAGTTTATTGTAAAATTTTACAACGGTATTTTTAATTTGAAATATTGCTATTAAATTTAAATGGGGTAGGTGAAATGGTGTGATTTTGAGTAATTTACTATCATATTTATTAAAGGGTATAATTCCAATTATTATTGGATTTGTAGTAATATATGGAGTTATTAAGAAGGTGAAGGTATACGAGTGCTTCGTTGAAGGAGCAAAGGAGGGAATAAGTATTTGTCTTAGGATTTTTCCATACCTTCTAGCTATGATTATAGCTGTTAATGTATTTAGAGCTTCTGGGGCTTTAGACTTTTTTATTTATTTAGTAAAACCCGTTGTTGTGCTTATTGGACTTCCACCGGAGGTTGTTCCTCTGGTTTTAATAAAACCTCTTTCAGGAAGTGGAGCCCTAGGAGTATTTACTGACATCATAAAACAATATGGTGCAGATAGTTACATAGGACGGGTTTCATCTATAATAATGGGCTCAACGGAAACAATCTTTTATACTTTGACAGTATATTTTGGAGCAGTAAATATAAAAAAAATTAGACACACCTTATTCGCAGCTATACTAGCAGATATTACAGCAATTATAATGGCAGTTAACTTAGCCAAGTTTTTCTTTTAGTTGAATTTTAAAAAGTTAAACAATTACATAATAAGGAAACAATTATAGGATATATTGTAAAAAAAAAGAAAGTATGATAACATAATAGGTGTGTTAATTTGCTGAAAGATTAGTAAGCTAGAAAATATACCATAAGAGTAGATAACAATTAATAATTGTTATCTACTCTTATGGAATACAGGAGGGTTAAAATATGATTGAAATTACGAATGTAAACAAAAGTTACAATGGCAAGAATAAAGCTGTAGACAACATAAGTTTAACTATAAGAGATGGAGAAATATTTGGATTTTTAGGTCCCAATGGAGCAGGTAAAACTACTACCATAAAGATGATTACAGGAATATTAAGTGCTGATAGTGGAAAAATCACTATTAATGGAATTGATATAGAAAAAAATGATTTAGAGGCTAAAAAACAATTTGGATTTGTACCAGATAATCCGGACATGTTTTTAAGGCTTAAAGGTATCGAATATTTAAATTTTATGGCTGATATTTATGATGTGCCAAGTATTGTTAGAAAAGAAAAAATTGAAGCCTTAGGAAATAGATTTGAAATGAGTAATGCATTAACGGACCAGATTCAAAGTTATTCTCACGGCATGAGACAAAAGATAATGATTATGGGCGCACTCCTTCATGAACCAGAAGTTTGGATTTTAGATGAACCAATGACTGGACTTGATCCTAAATCTTCCTATGTTTTAAAAGAAATGATGAAGGAACATGCAAATAAAAAGAAAAGCGTATTTTTCTCAACTCATGTTCTAGAAGTAGCTGAAAAACTATGTGATAGGGTTGCAGTAATAAACAAGGGAAAAATATTGTTCTGTGGAACTCTAGATGAACTAAGGGATCATTTTAAAGCAAGTGGGTCCCTAGAGAAAATCTTCTTGGAGATGACTGAAAATGAGTAAATTTATAGCGCTAACTAAGGTGCTATTAAAAACAGGAACTGGATCCTCTAGCAGTAAGAAAAATAAAAACAAGATTAAGGGGCTATTGCTTGGACTAATTTTAGTACTAGCATTCACACCTATGGCAATAGGGTTTGGAGAGTTTATATTTGCGGCCTATGATGGACTACATCAAATTGGTCAGGAAGCTGTTATATTGGGATTTGGACTATCTATTGTTAGTGTCGTTATTTTCTTCTTTGGTATATTTTATGCTATGAGCATATTTTACTTTTCTATGGATGTAGAAAATTTATTACCACTACCTTTTAAGCCTTGGCACATTATGGGAGCTAAATTTACTGTAGTATTAATTTATGAATACCTTACAGAAATTATATTTTTTGCGCCTACACTAATTGCTTATGGGATAAAGAGCGGTGGAGGGGTATTGTATTATATTTATGGAGTTATAATATTTTTACTATTGCCTATAGTACCACTAGTAATTGCTTCTGTAATTAATATGATTATAATGAGATTTACTAATATTGCAAGGAATAAGGACAGGTTTAGATTAGTAGGCGGACTTATAGCTATGGGCTTTGGTGTAGGAATAAACATATATGTCCAGAAGTTTTCACAAGATTTAAGTGGAGCAGAAATTACTGAAATGTTCTCAAAGGGAAATAACTCCCTAGTTGAGTTGGCAACAAAAATGTTTCCAAGTACTAAGATAGCTGTAAATAGTCTGATTAATACTAATAATATTAAGGGTATTATAAATTTAATTTTATTTATAGCCATAACACTGGCTGCAGTAATGATATTTATAATATTAGGTCAAGCATTGTACTTTAAAGGGGTTATGGGAGTATCTGAAACATCTTCAAAGCGGAAGACACTTAGTAGTAAAGAACTTACAAATAATACAACACAAAATTCTTCCTTAAAGATATATATATTAAAAGAATTAAAGATTTTGTTCAGAACGCCAATTTATTTTATGAATTGTGTACTTATGAATTTTTTATGGCCCATATTTTTACTTATACCAATTTTCGCTCAAAAGGGCGGTTCAGGGCAACTTAAGGAATTAACTGGTTTTTTACAAAATGGTAAAAGTACAGGTATAGTATTAGGTGTTTTTTTCGCATTTATGGTTTTTTCATCTTCTAGCAATTCAATCGCAACTACAGCAATATCAAGAGAAGGTAAGAATCTATTTATGTTAAAATATATACCTATGAAATATAAAGATCAGCTTATGGCAAAAGCATTATCTGCAGTAGTACTAGGAGTAGCTGGAATGCTTATGATAAGTATACTTGCTTTGATATTACTTAAATTGCCATTAGATTTAGTTTTATTAATGATTATAGTTGGCTTATTGGGAATATTATTTACATCATTTATAGGTATATTTATTGATTTGAATTTTCCTAAACTTCAGTGGGATACAGAGCAGGAAGCAGTAAAGCGAAATTTTAACGTGATGATTAGTATGATTATTTGCATAGCTTTAGGCGGGCTTACGGTATTTATGATTATCAAGTTTGAGCTAACTAAATGGATAGTATTTGCATTAATAGTAGGGTTATATGGGGTTTTGGATTTACTGTTATATTATCTACTAGGTACAAAAGGCGTAAAAATGTTAAGAAAAATAGAATCATAAAATATTGATGATCTAAGTATAATTTTATGGTTTTAGGATAAAATGTTGACATAGTGATTTATTTGCAATATAATTACCATTAAACAAATGCAATGATGAGAAGAGTAATAAGCTTAAGTGTTAAAAGAGAGCTGAGATAGGTGAAAATCAGTAGCAGGTCAGCTTATGAACATGGTCTCTAAGCAGATTATCTGAATTTAATTATTAGGATAATACGGTTGCAACCGTTATATTGACAGGTGATGATGGTCACCAAATGAGATCTTTATAGTGATGTAAAGATGAATTAGAGTGGTAAAACGTTAATACGTCTCTAAACAGAAAGTTATTTCTGTTTAGAGACTTTTTTTTATTTTTCGGGAACTTATAATATTTTAGGATTATTATAAGTTAAATAACATATTTATATATGTTTTTGTTTTCCTAAAAACTATAAATAATTTTAATTTGAGAGGTAGGATAAAACTATGACTAAAAAAACTTATTACATTACTACACCAATTTATTATCCCTCAGCAAATCTACACATCGGGAATACCTATACAACGGTAGCTGCGGATGCAATTGCTAGATTTAAGAGGCTTATAGGCTATGATGTAATGTTCTTAGTAGGAACAGATGAGCATGGTCAAAAAATTCAAACAATAGCGGAGGAAAAAGGAGTTACTCCAAAAGCGTATGTAGATGAAATAGTGGCAGGCATACAAAATTTGTGGGAAATGATGGATATAAGCTATGATAAATTTATAAGAACTACAGATGATTATCATAAAAAGGCTGTTCAAAAACTGTTTAAGCAGTTATACGATCAAGGAGATATATACAAAGGTTCATATGAAGGATGGTACTGCACTCCCTGTGAATCATTTTGGACAGAAACTCAAGCAGTAGATGGAAAATGTCCTGATTGTGGAAGACCAGTTGAAAAGGCAAAGGAAGAAGCATATTTCTTCAAGATGTCAAAATATGCAGATAGACTTATAGCGTATATTGAATCTCATCCAGAGTTTATTCAACCAGAATCAAGAAAAAATGAAATGTTAAATAATTTCTTAAGACCAGGTCTTCAAGACTTATGCGTTTCAAGAACAACATTTAACTGGGGGATACCAGTGGAATTTGATCCAGGCCATGTTATATATGTTTGGGTAGATGCCTTGTCTAACTATATAACGGCTCTTGGATATAATGGGGAGGATACTTCACTTTATGAAAAATTCTGGCCAGCAGATGTACATTTAATAGGTAAGGATATACTAAGATTCCATACGATTTATTGGCCAATAATGCTCATGGCATTAGAACTACCACTTCCTAAACAAGTATTTGGTCATGGATGGCTTCTTGTTGATGGTGGAGTAAGAATGGCAAAATCTAGAGGGAATGTAGTAGACCCAGTAGTACTAGTTAATCATTTTGGAGTGGATGCAGTAAGGTATTATTTACTTCATGAAATACCATTTGGTTCTGATGGAATATTTACTAGTGAAATATTCATAAAGAAAACAAATTCGGACCTGGCTAATGATTTAGGAAATTTATTATCAAGAACTGTAACAATGATAGAAAAATATTTTGATGGAGTTATTCCAGTGCCTAAAGATATAGCAGATGTTGACAATGAACTTATAGAAATAGCACTTGCAGCACCAGGAAAAGTAGAAAAAGCTATTGACGAACTTAAAATACCTGAAGCATTGGACCATGTTTGGGCACTTATTAGGCGAACTAACAAGTATATAGATGAAACAACTCCATGGATACTTGGAAAGGATGATAGTCAAAAGGGAAGACTAGGTACAGTATTGTACAATTTAGCAGAATCCTTAAGAATGACATCAGTGTTAATATCAGCATTTTTACCAACTACAAGTGGCAAAATAAATGCTCAACTAAATGTAGATAAAATCACATGGGATAGCTTATCATCATTCAATGGAACCAGTGCAGGAACAAAAGTTAATAAAGGCGAAGTAATGTTCCCAAGAATAGATGTGGAAGCTAAAATAGAAGAGCTTAACAAGCTTGTAGAAGAAACTAGGAAAGCAGCACAAAAACCTACTATGGAACCAGTAAAAGAAGAAATTACAATAGAAGATTTTGAGAAAATAGATATGAGAGTTGTTAAAGTACTAGAATGCCTGCCAATGAAAAAATCTAAAAAACTTCTAAAGTTAAAAGTAGATTTAGGCGGAGAAATAAGGCAGGTAGTTTCAGGAATAGCTCAGAACTATAAGCCAGAAGATCTAATTGGAAAGTATGTAGTACTCGTAGCTAATTTGAAGCCTGTTACACTTAGAGGTGAATTATCCCAGGGAATGATAATTGCAGCAGCAACCCCGGATGATAGTAAGCTATTTGCAGTATCAATACCAGGTGAATTGCCTACTGGAAGTACAGTAAGGTAATTCTAATAAAAAAGCATGAAGTGCTAGTAAATTAGGCTTCATGCTTTTATATTTAAAATAGAACAGTCTATTGAATTTTAAGAGGGTTAGATTTACAATAGTAATTGTGACTATTACAGAGAACTACAAGGGTCAAAACAATCCATAATTGTTTTGTACTACAAAGAACTGTGAGGAGGAAAAATAATATGAAATTTCTTATTGGTTCCTTAGTTGGAGCTATTATCGGGTACATAACCAATTGGTTAGCTATAAAAATGTTGTTTAGACCACATAAAGAGGTTAAAATTGGTAAATTCAAAGTTCCATTTACTCCAGGGCTTATTCCAAAGGAAAAGTCTAGAATCGCTAAAAGTGTAGGTGAGAGTATAGGGCAGCATCTTTTGACAAAGGAGACAATTCTGAAGTCATTATGCAGTGAAAATATGAATCAACAATTGGATTTTTGGGTGCAAAGTAAAATTGGTGCTATAGAAAATAGTGATGTTACAGTAGAAAATGAGATAAAGGGCTTATTGGGCGATGAATTTTCTAATTTTATACAAAATACTAATAGGAATGTTTCTAAATTATTTGTTGATTATATAAATGAAGAAGATGTTAAACAAGCTATTGGTAAATATGTAAAAGGACAAATAATATTAGAATTAGCTGCTAAACCAGAAGTGATTTGTCAAAGTGAATTATATAATTCAATAAAAAATAAAGTCTTAAATGCTGCTATTGAGTATAAGGATACAGAAAAATTTTATGGAGAAATAGAAAATATATTAGAAGAAAAGGTAAATGGATTAAAGGTTTTAGATAAGAGCTTTGAGGAGGTTATACCTAAAGGCATAACAGATAATATAAAAGTATATGTTTATGGAAAAAGATATGATATTGCAATGGCAATAAAGAAAATAATTAAAGAAGAAAAGACTAAAAAGAAATTGAGACAAATTGTAGGAGAAACAATAGCAACTAAACTAAATCCAATGATAGCAATGTTTATGAATGCTGACAGTACTTATGAAAAAGTTGTTACGGGTATAAATGAATTCTTAGATGAAGATGAAAACCATAATGATATTGCATTAATGATTAATGATATAATCGATAAATTTTTGAAAAGTTCAGTTTCTAGCGTGTTTTCTGAATTTTCTAAAGAAGGAATTCATGATGGCATAGAGCCTTTAATCCATTTATTCACAACAGAGATTGTAGATGAAAAACTTATTAGAAATACCTTAGATAAGCTTGAGGGTAAGTTTAGCAATTATATATCTATTGAGGCGATGCTAGAAAAAACAGGCATAGATTATAAAAGTGAAATAGAAAAAATTATAAAGAGTCGAATAGAAGCTATGACAGAAAGCAATTCTGTGAAAATAAAAATAGCAGAAATAGTTTCAGTAATGATTAATAGATTGCTAAATGTAGAGATGAAATCAATATTTGAAGGAGAAGGAGATAAATTATCTAAGTCTATTTCTGTAGTAGTTAAAGAATTATACAATAAATTTATAGAGAATAAGGCAGCGGACGTAGTTGAAGTGTTGGATGTTGCTAAGATAGTTGAAGATAAAATCAATGAATTTGATGTAGATTTTTCAGAAAAAATCATACTGGATATTGCTAGTAAAGAGCTAAATGCTATAACTTGGCTTGGAGCACTACTAGGGGCAGTTATGGGATTATTATCTCCTATATTGGGTTCACTTTAACGACATTTCAGAAGGAAAGTTTCCCACGTCTTTAAGTGGGGGTCACATACTACAATAAAAAGAAAACTTCAGTGGGAGTATAAATCTCCTTCTGAAGTCGTTAATTACAGCTCCGAAGGAGATGATTTAACAACATGAAAGGAAGGTGAAAACTGTAATTAAACTTTTGAAATTATTAGTTTAATGCAGTGTTTATTATGATATTTGATTCACATGCACATTATGATGATGAGGCTTTTAATGAAGATAGAGAAAATGTAATACTGGGATTAAAGGATAAAGGTGTAATAGGTGTTTTAAACTGTGGCGCATCACTGGAAGGCGCAAGAATGTCGGTAGAACTATCCAGTAAATATGATTTTATATATTCCGCAGTAGGAATACATCCTGAGCATGCAGACATTGTTAATGATGAAATTATTGATGAACTAAGAAATTTAGCGCAAAATCCAAAGGTTAGAGCTATAGGAGAAATAGGATTAGATTATCATTATGAAGAAAATCCGCCCAGAGATATTCAAAAGGCGGCCTTTAAACTTCAAATGGAGCTTGCGAGAGAACTTAAATTACCGGTAGTTATCCATGATAGGGATGCCCATAGTGATACTTTAGACATATTAAAACAATTTCCAGAGGTTATAGGCACCATCCATTGCTTTTCAGGAAGTGTTGAGTTTGCGCAGGAATGTTTAAAACTCGGCTATTACATTGGATTTACTGGAGTTATAACCTTTAAAAATGCAAAAAAAATAGGTGAGGTTGCCAAAGTTGTTCCAATGGACAGAATATTAGTAGAAACGGATTGTCCATACATGTCACCAGAACCAAATAGAGGTAAAAGAAATGAATCCCCTTATATTAAATACATAATTGAAAAGATATCAGAGATTAAGGAAAAAACCATACAGGAAATTGAATATATTACAATTTGTAACATTGAAAACTTGCTAAAAATAAATAAATAGTGTAAAATGATTATTAATTCTAATTATTGGAAAAAATATAAAAATATATCTGTAATTAAAATTGTGTAGATCACATATAATTTTAATGGTAAATACTATTTTACTAATTTACCCTGAAAGACTGGATTAGTTGGTTTATTTTAAAATTATAATTTAATATTATAATTTTATGCACAATGATGCATTAACAGTCAAAACTAAGAGTAGTGGGTTTAAAATTTGACATATTTCTTGCTTCAAGGTATAATACCCAAGTACTCTTGACTAAGGGAGGGAATCTCTATGATGAAAAACGTGAAAAATAATTTGAAGTACTATTTTTCAAATGGGCCCAAGACATTTTTTATAGTAATGCTGTTATTAACATGTATTACGGTGACTATATTTAACATGAAAAAAGTTATATCTGTTATTGTTGATGGTAAATCCATACAGGTTATAACTTTAAAAAGCAATGTTAATCAAATACTAAAAACTAATAATATAGCGCTAGGGGCAAAAGATCAAATTACAGTTAGTTTAGACAGTGAAGTAAAAGACGGAGACAAAATATATATAAAAAAAGCTGTAAATGTTAAAGTAAAAGTTGATGGGAAAGAATTGAAGATTCAAACTGCTGAAAATACAGTAGCAGATATGCTGAAAGCAGAAAATATTGTATTGAAGAATGAAGACAAGATTACCCCATTAAAAAGTGAATCGCTAAAATCAGGGTTACAAGTACAAATAACAAGAGTAAACACTGATGTTCTTCAAGAAACTAAAGCGATTGACTTTGCAACTGAATTTAAAAGTAGCGATGAGCTGGATAAGGGTGTAAAAAAAGTTATCCAACCTGGAAAAGCAGGCCTAAAGGTTATTACTTCATCTATTGTCTATGAAAATGGCAAAGAGGTATCTAGAAATTTAGTAAGTGAAAAGATTAAATCACAGCCAGTTAAACAAATAGTTGCACTAGGTAATGTTAATGTATATACACCATCCCGTGGAGGTAACGTTCGTTACACCAAAAAAATTAAGGTTAGGGCAACAGCATATACTGCTGATTATAATTCTACGAATAAAGGCCCTGACGATCCCTACTTAGGGATAACATCCACTGGAGCAAGAGCAAAAAGAAACGCTGATGGCTTTAGTACTATAGCTGTAGATCCTAGGGTTATACCAATGGGAAGCAAGGTTTGGGTAGATGGCTATGGCTATGCTATTGCAGAAGATGTAGGTGGAGCTATAAAAGGTAATATAATAGATTTATATTTCCATTCCAGTGATGAAATGTGGGATTGGGGATCGCGTAATGTAGATGTATATATTTTAAAGTAGGAGCATTAGCTCCTTTTTTTTTGCTTTACAGTTCACTATTAATAAGTAAAATGATATTATAGATACAGGAATAAAAAGAAATACTAAAGGATATCTTTCTTTTTTATTAATATATAATAGTAAGTGTCTTACAATAGTATAGTATGGAGGATAATATGGATAATAATATGATTAAAGAAGTAATAGTAGTTGAAGGAAGAGATGATGTTACAGCAGTTAAAAGAGCGGTAGATGCTGAACTAATTTCTGTAGGTGGTTTTGGAATCAATGAAAAGGTAATTAATAAAATAAGAGAAGCTCAAAAGCGAAAAGGTGTAATAATCTTTACAGATCCAGATTTTGCTGGAGAAAAGATAAGAAGAATTATTACCAAAAGAGTAGCTAATGTAAAACATGCATATATATCTCAAAAAGAAGGAACTAAAGATGGAGATATAGGTGTTGAAAATGCATCACCTGAAACAATATTAAAAGCTCTTGAAGCTGCAAAATTTGAAGTTCAGGAGAAAAGAAAAGAATTTAACGTGCAAGATATGATATATTTTAAGTTGACAGCTGATAGTCGCGCAAAGGAAAGACGGGATGCCTTAGGTAATAAATTAGGGATAGGATATGGTAATTCATCACAGTTTATAACTAGGTTAAATAATTACGGGATTATAAAGGAAGAATTTATAGATGCCCTTAAAGAGATAGACAAGGAGATGAATTATGGAAAATTTAACTATTAGTGAGGTTGCAAAGAAATATAATTTCAGGTTTAAAAAAGGTTTGGGACAAAATTTTCTTATAGATGACTCTGTGCTAGACGACGTGGTTGATGGGGCAGAGGTTAATGAAGAGGATTTTGTTATTGAAATAGGACCGGGCTTTGGAACATTAACTAGAGAACTTTTAAAAAGAGCTAAAAAAGTTTGTGCTATAGAATTGGATGAAAAACTTTTCCCCATTTTAGAAGAGGAACTTAAAGATTTCAATAATTTTGAGCTTATTCATAATGATGCTCTTAAAGTAGATTTTAATGAGTTAATGGGAGATGAAAAATCTGTAAAACTCGTAGCGAATTTACCATATTATCTCACTACTCCAATAATAGTTAACTTACTTACTAAAGGTTATGATTTTAAATCACTAACAATAATGATACAAAAAGAAGTTGGGGTGAGAATAGATTCTGAGCCAAATTGCAAGGCTTATGGCGCTTTTTCAATATTGGTTCAATACTACTGTGATACGAAAATTATACGATTAGTGCCACCCACAGCATTTATCCCAGAGCCTAAGGTAGAATCTATTGTTATTAGATTGGATAGATTAAAGGAGCCTAAAGTTAAGGTTAAAGACGAGGCCTTGTTTTTTTCTATAGTAAGGAAATCTTTTAATATGAGAAGAAAAACCTTATGGAATGGTCTTAAAGATATAGGAATTGATAAAGAAAATTTACTAAAATGTTTTGAAAGAGCAAATATTGATCCCGTAAGAAGAGGGGAAACACTATCACTTCAAGAGTTTGCGTTGCTTTCGGATGAAATAGGATCTGCAAAATAAATTTTCAAATGTTGTTCACTTTCTATTATATACTTCATATAGTATAATGAATAAGTTTTATATGGAGGTAAAAGAAGGTGACACCTAAAAAAAGTTATAGTAGGTACTTTATTATATTACAAGAAGATGAAAAAGGTTATTCTTTAGACGCGGGTAAAATTCCTTCTGGATATGCAAAGTTAGAAATGAAAAATAACAAATGTAAGATTTCATACTATGTGCAAAACTTAAGGAAAGAAAAACAGCCTTATTACATGGTTTTAATATGTGGTAAAAAAGATGTAAATAAAATCATAAAACTGGGCAAATTGAACATAGACGACTATGGTAGAGTAGATATTTCTAATGAATATGACATGGAAAATATAGCGGAAACTGGTATAGCTGCTGAAAAGATTGTTGGAGCTGCAATTGTAAAGTTTTTAGATACCAATGTGGTTTCAATAATGAGCGGATTTTCAACAACAGATAAACCAAATGAATGGAGAAACTATAAACTCGCCGATGTCAAAAATGAAAACAAAGACACAAGAACAGATGATATAATTAATGAATTTGATGAATATGAACAAAACATTGAATTAATTAAAATAAAAAGTGATGAAGTAGATACTTCAGGAGGCGTTAAAGCCGAAAATGTTGAAACATCAGGTGGATTCGAAGAGATTAAAGGTGGAGATCTTAGATTCAAAGAACCTGAAGCTAAAGAAACTGAAGATAGAGAGCCTAAAGCCAAAGAACCTGAAGTTAAGGAATCTGAAATTAGAGAATCAGAGATCAAAGAATCTGAAGCTAGAGAACCTAAAGCCAAAGAACCTGAAGTTAAAGAGCCTAAGGTCAAAGAATTCGAAGTTAGAGGACCTGAAGATGTTTTAGGTGGAAATAGAAGCAAGGATAAAAAACAAGATGAAGAAGATAAGCATCATGATAAGAAAGAGGATTATGATAAATGCAAATACCCTAAAGGTGCCATGGGAGAATTCTTTAAAACAGTAGCACTAGGTTTTGAAGAAGTACCTAATTTTTCTAAAGAAATCAAATGGTGTAAATGGTATAAAATACCTGCGAGTAGTTTAGAGAATATGTATGATTTCAGTGACTATAATAAATATGCAATAGCATATTATCCTATGATTTGTTACTATCCATATATTAGAAACCATAAATCTTTTATGCTAGGATATAAATGTGACTCTAGTGGGAAAATGAAATATATTGTTTATGGAATACCTGGAAGCAGAGCTAAATGTCATCAACCCTATGGAGGTAAAACTGGTTTTGTAACTTGGATTTCAAATAATGAAAATGATGAAATGGGACATTGGCTGATGTTTTATGATTTCAAAAAATCTACAATTGTTGTCCCTTTAAAAAAATAATATATATGAAATTAAATGTGCGACTATATAATTTAGTAGCACATTTAATTTTTTAATATTCTTTTAATATGTATCATATAGTATATTAACATTAATATATGGAGGGATACAATGAGGGTTATATTTATAAACAGAAAAAAAGTTGGAATTATAGTAATACTAATGGGACTTATGATAACGCTTTTGGGGATATCAAAAGGATTTGATAAACAGTTGAAAACTACCATTCTTGTGGAGCATAATATTAATTTGCTAAATGATTATACTGCTTTAAACGGAAAAGTAAATTATAAATTACCGGAAGGGTGGACAACTAAAGAAAAAAAGTTCCCTGGTGGAGAAATTATATATCACAATGATTTTCAATCATCGGACGCGGTAATTCATGGATTTGTGGAAGTGTGGAGGAGCAAAAATGATTTAAAAGCATTTTTAGATAGCAGTAAAAAAATATCCGAGGAGCAAAATCTAGTTAAAAATTATAAACTAGACAGTATTATTATAAATGGTAAAAAAACATATTTAGTGCAATACTTAATTAGTGTAACTGATAATAATTGGTACAAGGCCTATGAATATTTTATTGATGATGGGAATGAATTTTATAGAATTTCATTTTTTACAAGGAATGTTAATTTTAAAGAATCTTTTGGAGCTATTTATGAAAGTATAGTAGAGACCTTTAAAATTAATTAAAGTTGCTTAATACTTTTTAAAGTATTATAATTTATCTAATGTCATTTTAAAAGAAAGATCCATAGCTACATTGTTAGTGAATAAAGCGTGTTTAATGAGTTTTTAACGAGTTTTCGACTAAGGGTGGCACTATGCTTCTCTTAATATTTTATTGCGCTAGGCAGCTTAAATAATGTGTTGAGGCATCTTCAGAGGAAAGCAAGGAGGATAAAAAATGCACAAAAATAAAAACAAGCTCCTGATATTTTCTTTTATAATTATAGCTGCATTTATATTTACAGGATGTAAGAGCTTTGATGGGATCAAAGTAAAGCTTGGGCTAAAAAATAATGATTTTGAATATATTAAGGATGGCAGAATTAAAAAGATAATAATACAAAGTACTAGGGATAAAAGCTTTAGATTTGTGGTTACAGATGAAATAGCCATAAAGGATTTGTATGAAATTTTATCAACATCTAAGGAAGTTAGTGAAAAATCAACACTAGAGTCTGATTATATATTTGAAATGTATGAGGGCGTAGATAAAGTCCACAAATTTAACTATATAGCAGGGCTGGATGAAAAAGATGGAGCTAATTTGTATAGTTCAGATAAGAGCTATATTGTATCTAAAAGAATTGATAATGATATAATACAAAACTTTTGGAATATACGAAAGCCAATAGATTTTAAAACTGTATATTATGATTCCATTTCAAAGGTATTAGATAAGTATGTAGAGGGCGAAGGCAAGGGCAAAAAAATAGGACTTGATATAAGTGAGGATAATAGTGTAGCTAAATTTGTACTATCAACTGATTTAGAATCCTTTAAAAGTAACTTAATAGATGATTATAATGCTACATTACTAAAAGGTAAAGCTACGGATTATGATGTGTTAATAAAAGTTAAAACGCAAGGATATAAAGCCACTATATACAAGGCTACTGCTACAATTAAGACTACACTTAGTGAGAAAGAAAAAGTGTATTACGTAGTAGCTAAATATTATAAAGGACTATGGAACATTGAAACTTTTGAAGATAAAAAACCAGCTAAATTCTAACATAATTTCATTGCGACATCTTTTCAGGATGTCTAAATAATAAAAATCTGTATTTGGAAAACAAATACAGATTTTTATTGTTAAAATTTTATTAGAAAAAGCTTTCCATTATATTGTTTCTCAAATTAGTAGGAGATGCCATATTTAAATCGATAGTATCTCCTATTTTTGAATCTTTAGGTAAACGAGCAATACATATATCCACAGTAGTTCCGTCTGAAAAATTTATAAAAGCATCTGTATTGTCCATATCTATTATTTTACCAATCATTATAAAACATCCTTTCTCAGTCTATAAACTAACTCCTGTATAGTTTTAGCAAAGGTAGATATTATATTCATGAAAGTGATAATATTTTTATAAAATGAATAAAACAAAGTACGAAAGTAGACTTAAGGATAGCTGATATAAACTAAAAAACACCTATCACAGTGTGATAGGTGTTTTATCTATAATTGATGTATATTATAGATTACTTTAGAATTTGAATTATAATCTAGTAACGTTTGAAGCTTGAGGGCCTCTAGCGCCAGTAGTTATTTCGAATTGAACTTGTTGTCCTTCTTCTAAAGATTTATATCCGTCTCCTTGAATAGCTGAAAAATGTACGAATACATCTTCTTCTCCTTCTACGGATAAGAAACCAAACCCTTTTTCTGAATTAAACCATTTAACTGTACCTGTTTTCATATAACTTTCCTCCTGAATAAAAAAATTTGTAACATTTGTAACATAAAACATTTGTAACATAAGTATTATAATACTACACTTTGTTAAAATTTTAAATAGTTTTTCAAAAATAAAATAAATAATTGCGTATCTTTTTATTTATTTACTAAGAATTCCTCTAAACTTAATTTGCTTAATTATATTATAATATAATTTAAAATGCATACAGTTTAGTTATTTTTTATAAAACTATTTTAACTTAAGGCAGCACATTATTTATAATAGTTTTAGTAGTGGGTGCTTTATGTTCTAAATATAGTTTGGCTTTTAATGTTTTTTTTATACTGTTTTATTTTTTTTATTTTTTTTAGGCAGATATTAATAAAATAAGTTTAGAGGTTAAGCTATAATGTCAAGAGCACAATAAGGATAAAAAATCAAAGGATATTGAGATAATCAAAACCTAAATGGGCGTATTATATGATAGAAGTTAATTGTGAAATTGATATAAAATTTTTACTAGAGTATAATAAGCAAAGTACAAGATATTGTGTTTAGGGAGGCCTAGTTATGCTACATGTAGTCAAAAGAGATGGACGAGAGGTTCAATTTGATTCGATAAAAATCACAAATGCCATAAGGGGAGCAGCGGATGAGATAGCTTTTAATTTAAAAGAAAGTGAAATTATCGAGCTAACTCAAAAGGTGTTAGAAAGAATTGAGGATTTGGACAAACAGCAACTTTCTGTGGAAGAAATACAGAATATTGTTGAAGATAAACTTTTAGAAAATGGTCATAAGCCTATTGGAGTAGCTTTTTCTAATTACAGGCGTGAACGTAATAAGATTAGAGAAATAAAATCAGATCTTATGAAAGCTATAGAAAAAATAGGAGTAGAAACAGATAGAGATAATGCTAATGTGGGCAATAATTTTAGTTCTAAGTTACTTAGAATTGCTAGTGAATCTAATAAATGGCATAATTTATCTATGATGCCTAAGCATTTAGCAAAAGCACATGAAAATGGAGACGTATATTACCATGATTTGGATAGTTACAATTTAACCGTAAATTGTTTGCATATACCAACAAAAGAAGTTTTAGAAAGAGGATTTAATACAGGCTATGGCTATATAAGGAGAGCAAAAAGGATAGAGTCTGCAGCTGAACTTTCATGTATTTTACTTCAATCAACGCAGAACGATATGTTTGGAGGCCAGTCACATCCAGATTTTGATAATGACATGGCAGCATTTATAGAATACACAAGGCAAGAAATACGTGAAGAAATTAGAGACCTGGGTGTAGATGAAGATAAGATCAATGCGTTTGCAGAGCGTAAATTAAGAAGAGCTATAGAGCAATCTATGCAAGGCATAGTATATAACCTAAATACAATGCATAGCAGAGCAGGATCACAAGTGCCTTTTAGTTCAATGAATATCGGAATACCAGAATCTAAAGACGCAGCGCTGGTATGTGAAATATTTCTAATAGAATATGAAAAAGGGCTTGGAAAAGGAGAACAACCAGTATTTCCTAATATAATTTTTAGAGTAAAAAAAGGAGTAAATAGAGAAAAAACTGATCCATATCACTATTTATATAAGCTTGCTTGCAAGGTTGCTAGCAAGAGAATGAACCCTACTTTTATGAATTTAGATGCTGATTTTAATAAATTTTACTATGATCAAGGCATTACACCGGCTACCATGGGGTGTCGTACTTATGTTTGTTCTAATATAAATGGAGAAGCAGGAACAAAGGGCAGAGGAAATATTGCACCGGCAACTATAAATCTTCCTAGACTCGGTATATTAGCTAAGGGAAATGTAGACAAGTTCTATAAATTACTCTATGTTAAGTTAGAACTTTGCAGAGAAGCACTTATGCATAGATATAATGTGTTAAAAAAATTAAAGGTTAAGGATTTACCCTTTGTAGCAGGTCAAGGACTAATGCTTGGAAGTGAAGGATTAACTCCTAATGATTCCATTGAACCTATTTTAAAGAATGGATCATGGGCTATTGGATTTATAGGTCTTGCGGAAACTCTAGCAGCCATAACAGGGAAGCATCAGGGTGAATGCGAAGAGTCTAGAAAATTAGGGGTTGAAATAATATCCTATATAAGAAAGTATACTGACAAGTTAATAGATGAAACTAAGCTTAATTGGAGCACTTATGCAACGCCTGCTGAAGGGTTAAGTGGTAGATTTATACTTCAAGATAAGGCTGTATTTGGTGAAATACCAGGGGTTACGGATAAGGAATATTATACAAATAGTTATCATGTTCCTGTAGGATATCCAATATCCATTGTGGGAAAAATAGATATTGAAGCACCTTATCATAAATTATGTAATGGTGGACATATTAGTTATATAGAACTTGACGATTACCCAACAGGGGAAATTATAATGGATATATTAGATTATGCATATAAGCAAACAAACATTAGTTATTTGGGAATTAATTTCCATATAAGATATTGTAAAGATTGCGGAACTTATCTTCAAAGTGGAGTTCAAAAATGCACGAAATGTGGCAGTCATAATATACAAGGAATTTCAAGAGTAACAGGTTACTTAAGTTTGGATGAGAGATTTGGTAATGGGAAAACAGCAGAGAGAGCAGATAGGATATCTCATACTGAGGATCATGCAGCTGTCTATTAAATAAAGTTTGTTTAAAATCATGAGCAATTGTATTACTACAATTGCTCATGATTTACTTTATCATATAAAAGGCGGTGTATTTAGTGAAACTACAAATAGGTGGGTTTTTAGATAATTCATTAGTCAATGGAGACGGAATGAGATCTGTGCTCTTTGTGTCTGGCTGCATACATAACTGTGAAAGTTGCCAAAATCAGCTTATGCAAAGTTTTGATTATGGTGATTCTGTTTTAGTAGGAGATATTTTGAAAAAAATAGTGAAGAATGTGCCTATAATAAAAGGGGTCACCTTTTCAGGAGGAGAACCTTTTGAAAGTGCATTAGCACTATCAAAATTATCAGAAGGAATAAGGAAGCAGGGATTAAATATTTGGTGTTATAGTGGGTACACATATGACGAGATAATAAATAGTGAAGATAAAGATAAACTAGGGCTACTAAAATTTATAGATGTACTTATTGATGGTAAATTTCATGAAGAATTAAGGACAGATGCTAGTAAGTATACTGGTTCTTCAAACCAGAGGATCATCGATGTACAAAAGAGTATTTCAGAAAATAAAATTGTATTATGGGAATAAATATACAAAGGGAAGCCCTCCAATTTTAAAATGGAGGGCTTCCTTTTTAAATATAATTTAGTATTTTAACAGACAGTGATTCTCTTAATTCACCATTGATTATTAAGTTATTACTATCTATTTTTGAGGCGTTTTTCATGTACATAAGAAATGTTTCTACCCCATCTAAGGGAAAGGACACTAGTGAAGTTTTATAGTGCATGGGTATAACTATTTTGGGATTTATTTTCTTAGTAACTTCCGCAGCTTCTTTCCCATCCAGGGTGTAATTACCACCCACAGGAATAAACAATATGTCTACACTTCCAATAGCATCTATATCATCATTTGAAAGACTATGGCCTAAATCTCCTAAATGACATAAGGTATAGTCATCCATCTTAAAAGTGAATATTATGTTATCACCACGCTTTGCGCCTTTATCTTTGTCGTGATAAGAGGGGGTACCTTTTATAGGTATATCACATATATAGAACACACCAATTTTATCTATGATTTTAAAATTACCATTTAACTCTTTAGTATAATTATGATCGAAATGCTTATGACTTATAGTTACAATATCCGGACTTCCTTTATAAATTTCATATCCTAGTGTAGTATCAAATGGATCTGTTAAAAGCGTTCTACCTTTTGAATCTTGCAAAAGGAAGGATGAATGACCTAGCCAAGTTATTTCCATGTAAATTCTCCTTTTATTAAATGATTTTTAAATATTTCACCTTAAATTGAAACAAATTCTGTCACTACACGTATTTTATAGAGAGACAATATTTTATATGACTATTTATCATTAAATTATGGCACATTTTATGGGGTAATATACTATTTTAAAAGTAAATATATTGAATTTGAATAAATTCTTGAAAAATATTTATAACTATAGAGATGGTAATATAATTATCTCAGGATTAATATCATAATTTACATGAAGGCTTAAAATTATATAAATAATTAAATATGAAGGGTTAGGGGAGATTATATGAAAAATATCTTTAAAGCATTTACAATTATGATTTTAACTTTTGCATTGATTATACCTATGCAAATAATAGTTAAGGCTAGTACCTATGTAGATATGGGTCCTAAAAACGATGTGGTAGTTAGCAAGCCATGGACAGTGAATTTCAACAAATCACTGAGCCCTGCTACGGCTACTAGCACAAACATTAAGGTGGTTGGAGAAAATAATAATTACATAGACGTAAATGTTAGTTTAGCTAATGACAATAAAAAGGTAATAGTAAGTCCTGTAAAAAATTATGAATCTAATAAGACATATACCTTGATAGTTACGGAAAAGGTTAAATCTAATGATGGAAAGCCTCTTCCTAAAGAAGTTAGAATGAATTTTAATACCGAAACTATAAAACCAAGTATACCTACAAAACCAAGTGAGTTTACTGTATGTATAGATCCGGCGCAGTTCTATACGGAAAACACTGGTGCATATGGTGCTAAGGCTAAGGATATAAATTTAAAGGTAGCGCTGAAACTAGGCAATATACTAAAAACAAGAGGATTCAATATAGTATACACCAGAAACGCTGATTCAGTACCTTGGACTGCGGCTGGCGAGGATGATGCAAAAGCTGCAATAGCAAAGAATGCAAAGGCAGATGTATTTTTAAGTATAAATACTAATAGTGCTTCAAATACTGAGGCCAGTGGTATTGAAACATATTATCTATCTGATGTTGCTAATAATAAGCTACTAGCTAGTTCAATACAGGGAGAACTAATAAAGGCAACAGCGGCAAATGATAGGGAAATAAAAGTAGCAATGGAAACGGGAAATTTTGGGATATTAAAAAAGACAAGCTGTCCTGCTATAATGATGGAATTAGGGTTCCTAAGCAATCCAAATGAAGAGATATTATTAAGTAGCGACAAGTATCAAAATAATGCTGCAAGGGCTATAGCTAATGGGTTAATGAATTATGCTGGATTTGCAAATACAGATACGAGTTATGACTCTGTTTATGAAATATCTTCAGTGAAAGATATAATGGCTAATTTACAAGTGGGTGGCACATACACATTCCCTAAAATGGTGCAAGCTACTATGAGTAATAATTCAAAAAAAGATGTTGCAGTGGTATGGTCTCAAAATTCAGTTTGTCTAAATAAAGTAGGGACTTATACTTATGAAGGAGTTATAAAGGATAATGACAGAAAAGTTAAAGTTATAATTAATGTTACTAAGAGCACCTACAAAGTAGTAATAGACCCAGGTCATGGAGGGGGCGACTCAGGAGCAGTAGGAGTAAAAGGAACGCAGGAAAAGGATGTAGTTTTGAAAATTTCTTTTAAAATAGGAGATATATTAGTTAAAAATGGTGTTGAAACGGTGTACACAAGAAAAAATGACAATATACCTTATTCAACTAGTAATCAAGCTAGAAATCTTCAAGATAAATGTGATGTTTCAAATAACGCTAAACCAGATTATTTTGTAAGCATTCATGCTAATTCTTTTGATAGTTCTACTGTTAGTGGCATCGAGACTTTCTATTTTAGTGGGAGTTCAGCTGGAGAAAAGCTTGCTCAAAATGTTCAAACTGAATTAATTAAAGCAACTGGAAGAAAAGATAGGAAGATTAAACCTGTTACTACAGAATTATATGTTATAAGGAATACAGATGCTACGGCTATATTGGTGGAAACATCTTTTTTATCAAATCTAGAAGAAGAAAGGCTGTTAAAAACTGAAGACTACCAAAACAAATTAGCTAAGGCGATTTCAACAGGTATTCTTAAGAGTTTAGGGATAACTAATATAGTATATTAATTTAAATTATCATAAAAAATCACCTACATAGTATTTTACTATGTAGGTGATTTTTTAATGACTTAAAATATATAATTTAAATATCTAACAAATTCTTTTTATAGTTGCTATAACAGAGTCTAAGTTCTTCCATTTGCGCATCTAATTCTAGTTGTAAGGCAGAAAGCTCTTTGTAGTTTTCAACTTTGGAAGCTTCTTTTATTTTAGTAAAGAGGCTAGTTTTAGAATAAGTGTCCTTCATAATAAAATGCCTTAAATCATTAATTTTTTGCCAATTTGCTAAATCTAAATCTAAAGCCTTTTCAGGAGTATGAATCATTTTAGAATTTCGAATTTCTTCTGCATAAGCATTTAATATTCTATTATTTATTTCAGTAACCCATCTAGTGGTTATAGCCATTTTAAAACTATTTAGTAAACTAGGAGTAAATACACCGTGAGCCTTAAGAACTTCAAGTTTTTCAGGATATTCATCAAGTCCAAGAAGATTTTCATAAATAGTTTTAGGTGCTTTTCCAAAATACTCTTCGCGATCTTCATCTGTATAGAAATCAAATACATTTTCTTCACTTCGGTATGCTCTATGTTTTTCTAGATACTCACTGTCCTCGCCGGGTGCTTTAGATAATTCACTTAAAAGGTCATCTTCACATTTATTATTTTTTATTGCGTATACAAGCCCATCTAGCATGCCCATATATAAGGTGGCTAAAGCCAGGTATGTATTAGTATGTGGATTTGGCGCTCTAAGCTCAAATCTTGTAGCAAGTGGATTATCAAGATCTCTTATTAATGCTAAGAGTATAGATCTATTCCTTGAAGGAACATCCACACTGTGTCCAAGGGATGTTACTATGCAAACAGGAGCTTCAAAACCAGGTTTTAGTCTTCTTAGTGAATCATTTGTTGGAGAAATAAATGGATTTATTACTTCGTAATTTTTAAGTATACCCATGGCGGAGGCATAACCTATAGTGCTTAGGAAATGTTTTTTAGTAGAAGTAAATAAATTAACTCTTTTTCCGTTTTTTAATTTTACGGCTACACCAATATGAACATGTTTACCACTTCCAGCTACATCTTGCACAGGTTTGGCTAAAAAGGTAACATCTAAACTGTTGCGTCTAAAAGTTTCTCTTACTAAATTTCTTATAAATAGCTCATTATCCGCACATTGAAGAGCATCAGAAAACTTCCAATCTATCTCAAGCTGTTCCATAATATGAGTTAGAGAACCAGTTTCACCTAGTTGAGCTTTTACGCCACCAACCTCTTTATGTCCCATTTCTGGTTCGAAACCATAGTATTCCATTAAAGTAAGGCATTGCTCTAAGGCAGTTCGAACACTTCCTTTAAGTCTACTCCAATATTGCTCTTTTAGTTCTTGAGAAGTGGATAGTTCCTCTATATCTGCGTCATCATTAGGTGTTTTTACCCAAAACTCTAATTCAGTAGCAGAGGTAAGTAGGATTTCATCAATATCTTCATAGGAAAAATCAAAAGAAGCGAGTGCAGATGGATATTCTTTGAATAAATTGTGAAGAGTTGTTTTAAAGCAGTTAATGGATTTTTTTAAGATAGACCTTGAATCTACTGGAATGTTATTATGTAATAATAAACATGGAATTTTTAAGGTTCCTACAGGCAATTTTGTTTCAAAATCAATGTTTTCATAATTGTAGTCTATGAACCAATTACAATCAAAATCTGCCAGCATGTCTGTTTTAGCATTATTTAGAGTAGCAATGCCTGGGAAGACTACCGATGAACCGTCAGTTTGTATAGCACCCTTAGCGAAACCACTAATGTCATTTAAAAATATAGTCATTGGAATTCTTTCATCGGTATCATTTCCAGATAGGTCAATACCTACTAGAGAAACGAATTTCACCTCAGAGTGGGCAAGTAGAATTTCTTTAATATCTTTGTCAGAATGATTTTCTTTTGGAATTACATAAATTAAATTTTTCAAAATAATCTTCCTCCTTTAAAATATATATTTTTATTTAAAAGCCAGTAAAACGACTCCATTAATATTTTTAGAAATAGAATTATATTCTCATTAAAATAATAATTTTATTTATAGAAGTGTAAGATTTTCTTTTAATACACAACTAAATAAAATGATTTTATTATAATAATGAAAGTATGTCAATGGAAAACATCATCAATTATAATTATTAACAAAATAATCAGGATATTTTGCAAGTATGGTAAAACATAAATTCATTTACGTAAACGTATTCTGTAGCTATTTATAGTTTAAAGTATCGTGAATTTCATTTTTATCTTATATTATATCACATATATTTATGAAAATATGCATATTTCACAATAAAAGTTGTAATTATAGGCATAAAACCATAGCATTAACGTACTATTTTAATAAAATATCCATGAATGTTCGTGAAAATAATTTTTAACGACATTTCAGCACCGAAGGTGATGATTTAACAATATTATAGCATGGAAAATACAATAAAAATTAAAAAGGAATTGACAATAAAAATTCACTATTATATAATCATAAGAAGTTCATATTGATTTATAATTTATTTATATTAATTATGACTAAAAAAAGCTTTGATTAGGAAAAGTATTTAAGCAGGTAACTTCCAGAGAGTGGGGAAAGGTGCGAACCCATAGTGAAAGTTTGAAGAAAATCACCTAGGAGCTGAAAGCTGAAAATTTAGTAAGCTTATCCGTATTTCTGCGTTAAAGAATAAAGTATGATAGTACTTTAATTTGTATTTATGGTATAGGTGGCATAGCGAATTTAACTTCGTCCTATTTAGGGTGGAGTTTTTTTATATTTAAAAATATTGTAGCCCGAAGTTTATGAGCAGTTCCGAAGAGTATGAACAGGCCTCTAGGTGATGATTTAATTATTCCAAAAATTCAGTGCAAGCTAAGTGTTTATTATTAAATGAAATAGAGAAAGGAGTTTTATTATGTACAAGAAAAATGATGCTTCAAAAAGTTTTATGGATATAGAAAAAGATATACTTAAGCTTTGGAAAGAAAAAGACATTATTCAAAAGAATTTTGATTTAAATGAGGGTGGAGAGTCCTTCACTTTTTATGATGGTCCACCAACAGCCAATGGTAAACCACATATAGGTCATGTTTTAACAAGAGTTATGAAGGATATAATTCCAAGATATAAGGTAATGAAAGGGTACAAAGTTCCTAGAAAAGCAGGGTGGGATACTCATGGCCTGCCAGTAGAACTTGAAATAGAAAAGAAACTTGGTATTTCTGGGAAACCAGGAATAGAAGCTTATGGAGTAGAAAAATTTGTAGTAGAATGTAAGGACAGTGTTTTTAGCTATGTTAATATGTGGAGAGAAATGTCTGAGAGAGTGGGTTACTGGATAGATATGGATAATCCTTATGTAACTTATCATAACAATTATATTGAATCAGTTTGGTGGGCATTAAAGCAAATGTGGGATAAGGACCTATTATACAAAGGTCATAAAGTAATGCCATATTGCCCAAGGTGTGGGACTTCACTATCTTCTCATGAAGTAGGTCAAGGATATAAGGATGTAAAAGAAGCTTCAGCTTATGTAAAATTCAAGGTGAAAGGTGAAGACAAATCTATACTTGTTTGGACTACAACTCCTTGGACTCTTCCAAGCAATGTAGCACTTGCAGTTAATAAAAAATATGACTATGTTGAAGTGGTTCAAGAAAATGAGACTTTAATACTTTCAAAAAAACTACTTAGTAAATTAGAAGGCGAGTATGAAGTGGTACGCGAATTTAAAGGAGAAGATCTTTTAGGCCTTGAATATGAGCAAATGTTTAATTTCTATACTCCAAAAGAAAAAGCCTTCTATATAGTTCATGGAGACTTTGTAACACTAACAGATGGTACAGGTATAGTTCATATAGCTCCTGCTTATGGTGAAGACGATAACTTGCTTGGAAAACAAAATGATTTACCACTTATTAATTTAGTTGATGTAGAAGGTAAGTTCGTAGATTGTGTTACTCCATGGAAGGGTGTCTTTGTTAAAGATGCGGATGCTAAAATATTAGAATACCTAAAAGAAAATAATGTTTTATATAAAACAGAGAAATTCACACATTCATATCCACACTGTTGGAGATGTGATACACCACTTTTATATTATCCAAGAGATAGTTGGTTTGTAAGAATGTCTTCAGTAAGAGAAAAACTTGTAGAAAATAATAATAAGATTAATTGGATGCCAGATAACGTAAGAACGGGAAGAATGGGTAATTTCCTTGAAGGCGTTATAGACTGGAGTATAAGTAGAAGTAGATACTGGGGAACTCCACTTCCGATTTGGGAATGTAGCTGCGGTCACCGCGAAATGATAGGAAGTATAGCAGAACTTAATGAAAAGGGAATAGATGTTCCAGAAGGAATAGAACTTCATAAACCATTTATAGATAAGGTACATTTAAAATGCCCAAAATGTAATAAGTCAATGACTAGGGTAGAAGAAGTTATAGATTGTTGGTTTGACTCAGGATCAATGCCATTTGCACAACATCATTATCCATTTGAAAACAAAGAAATGTTTGAAGCTAATTTCCCAGCTCAATTTATTTCAGAAGCAGTAGATCAAACAAGAGGTTGGTTCTATACACTACTTGCAATATCTACTACTGTGTTTGATACAAACCCATTTGAAAACTGTATAGTACTTGGCCATGTCTTAGATAAAAACGGTATTAAGATGTCTAAGCATAAAGGGAATGTGCTCAGTCCGTTTACAGTGCTTGAGAATCAAGGAGCAGATGCTCTAAGATGGTATTTTTATACTGCTAGTGCTCCATGGCTTCCTTCAAGATTTTATGAAGATGCAGTTATTGATGCACAAAGAAAGTTTATAGGAACACTTTGGAATGTATATTCATTCTACATTTTATATGCTGATTTAGATAATTTTGATCCAACTAAATATGAGGATTTCGTGTCCCAAAATATTATGGACAAATGGATGATGTCAAAATTAAACTCATTAGTTAAGAATACAGATGATCATTTAACAAACTACAGAATAACTCAAGGAGCTCTTGAACTTGAAGCCTTTGTTGATGAACTTTCTAATTGGTATGTAAGACGTAATAGATCAAGATACTGGGTAGAGTCACTTACAGATGATAAGATAGGCGCTTATATGACATTATATAGAGTTATCACAACTTTTGCTAAAATAGCAGCTCCTTTTATACCATTTGTAACAGAGGAATTATATCAAAATCTAGTAGTTACTTTTGACAAAAATGCACCAGAAAGTGTACATTTATGTGCATGGCCGCAGTATAGAGAAGACCTTGTGGATACTCTCTTAGAAGAAGAAATGGATAAAGCTTATAAGACTGTTAAACTAGGAAGAAGTGCTAGAAATGCTGCTAATATAAAAAATAGACAGCCACTAGCTAAAATGTTAGTTAGCCTTAGATCCCTTCCAGAATATTATGGAGATATAGTAAAAGAAGAACTTAACATTAAGGAAGTGGAGCTAGGAGCTGATCTTTCAAAATATGTTCAATTTGAAATAAAACCAAACCTTCCTGTATTGGGAAAACCATATGGTAAATTTATACCTGGCATCAAAAAAGCGATAGCTGCTATGAACCAGATGGAGCTTGCTCAAACAATAAATAATGGCGGAGTAGTTACTATAGATGTAAATGGAATAGAAATAGAATTAAATAGTGAAAGATTACTTGTTACTATGCAAGGCCTTTCCGGCTATGCATTTGCTGGAGAAGGCGAAATGGGAGTAGTCTTAGATACTAATATAACTGATGGACTTAAAGAAGAAGGAAACCTACGGGAGATCTTAAGCAAGATTCAAAACATGAGAAAAGAAAGTGGGTTTGAAGTTGCTGATAAGATTAGACTCTTCGCTACTGGAAATGAAATGCTTCAAAATGTAATTTTAAAATTTGAAGAGCAAATCAAGCGAGATACATTATCAGTAGAAGTTATTCATAATATCAAAAGGGAATACAATGCAGTTAAGATAAATGGAGAAGATTTGCAGCTCGCTGTAGAAAAAGTATAATTAGTAATTTTGGAAAGTATGCGATATTAGTCGTATACTTTCTTTTTAATCATAAAGTGCGGATATTATTGTAAAATTTATTTAAATGGGCAACACTATAACTATACTAATAGTTAAAAGTTAGCATTATAGCTTGAAATAAGCAGATTTTATAAGTATAATGATATAATAAGAAAAATAATCGGATAAAAAAATAGGAGTTGAGAATATGGCTGCTTCAATAAAAGATGTTGCAAGAGAAGCGGGAGTTTCTATTGCCACAGTATCTAGAGTTCTGAATGACATAGATGTGGTAAACGAAGACACTAAGAAAAAGGTAAAAGACGCTATAAAAAAATTATCATATAGACCCAATATAGTTGCTAGAAGTTTAAAAACACAAAAATCCAGCACAATAGGAATAATTATACCGGATATATCAAATCAATTCTATCCTGAAATAGTTAGAGGTTGTGAGGATGTAGCTAATATTTATAATTATAATATTATGCTTTGTAATGCGGATTCAGATTTAGATAAAGAAATGGAAGCACTAAGAATACTTAAAGAGAAAATGATAGATGGAGTTATATACATGAGTAATTCCATAGGTCAAAATATTATAAGTTTAATAAAAGAGCTTGAAATGCCAACAGTTTTAGTAGAAACTACAGATGAGGATGGAATATTTCCTAGCGTTTCTATTGACAACGTAATGGCAGCATCAGACGCGGTAAAATATTTGATAAATAAGGGCAACAAAAAAATTGCATATGTAGGTACCACTACAGAAAAAGTCAATGCCTTATCTAAAAGGTACATAGGTTATAAAAAGGGCCTCACGGAAATGGAAATAAACCTGGATAATGATTTAGTTTATTTTGGTGGAGTTAAGGCTAGAGACGGTTATGCGGGAATTAATGCTATATTAGATAAAGGCATGGAGATAGATTCAGTATTCTGCGCTAGTGATGAAATTGCCATGGGAGTAATAAATGCATTAAGAGATAGAGATATTAAAGTTCCAGAAGATGTAGATGTTATGGGTTTTGATGATATTTATTCAGCTTCAATATTTTATCCTAAACTTACTACCGTATCTCAACCAATGTATGATATGGGCTCTGTAAGTATGAGAATGCTTATAAAATCTATAAATAATTTAGTGGTTGATGAAAAACATTTTGTATTACCTTATAGAATAGTGGAGAGAGACTCCTGTAAATAATTATAAGTCTTGTTAAAACGAATTCTGTTTTAATAAGACTTTTTACATTATTTGAATGTGACTTATATTGCAGCTTTGAAGAAGATGATTTAATTAAGATGTTGGAGGTAACAAAACTTTGGATATTAATAATAAAGTAGAAAAAGTATTTTCCTATTTATTAAGCATTAAAAATATGAATGAGAAAACTATAAGAAATATTAATGAATATGAAAGTGTATATTGGCAAAAAGAAATTCAAAATACTCCTGGAATTACATTTAATTGTGATGAAAATAAGGATTGTTGGTTAACTATAGATGAGAGAGCAAAAGTGTTATATAGTAAGTTTCAAAAAATATATTTGCAATTAGAAAAAAATAGTGAGGATTTAGAGATAATTTGGTCAAATGGGCTTTTAACTTGGAAAAAGGAAGATAAAGAAATAGTCCATCCTATTTTTACAACTAAGATGGAAATAAAATTTGACTCCATGAAAAAAGCATTTACGTTAAAGCCATATAATAATCAAACCAATGTGGAACTTGAGTTTTTAAATGAATACTTAGAGGTAAACCTGGATAGTTTACTAGTTCTTCGCAATAAAGCAAAAGACATGGCTCTAGATGTGAGAAATATCGAAAGGGCTTCAAAAATTTTTGAAGAGATAGCTATGCTTTTAAATGCCCAGGAAGAAGGGTTCTATGTTAAGGAGCTAAGTTCAAAGGAAGATATACTAGTCCAAGCCAATATAGGATTTTACAATGCACCGTGCATAATACTACGCAAGGTGGACACAAGACTTTGGAATATGGAACTAAATGATGTGCTGGAGCAAATAAGAGCAGGATTTCCTATTCCTAAAACTATAGAGGCACTGGTCTCAGAGAGTGAAGTAGTACAAGATATTGAAATGCGGGATGAGTGGAAGGAAGTAGGAGAAGATGTGTTATTTCCACTGCCTGCTAGTCGAGAACAGATGGAAATAACTAAAAGATTGGCTGAGAACTATGGTATTGTTGTACAGGGGCCACCAGGTACTGGCAAAAGCCATTCTATAGCTAATTTAATATGTCATTTATTGGCTCATGGTAAGAGGGTACTAGTTACAAGTCAAACAGATAGGGCATTAAGAGTTTTATCTAATAAAATACCAGAAGAAGTTAGGGCATTATGCATTTCAATATTGGGGAATGATACAAAATCACTGGAAGAATTGGATGAGTCTGTTAGAAAAATAACAGAAAATTTATCCATGGATACTAAAGAATTACGTAAAGAAATAAAGCTACTAAAATATAAACTTATTAAATGCCGTGATTCACAGAAAAATTTATATGGAGATTTAAAATGTATTGAAGATAGAGAAAATGAGAAAATAGAATATGAGGGTCGAAAATATACATTGATGGATATGGGCAGGTGGGTTAAAGATAATGAAAATGATTATTCTTGGATAGCAGATAAGCTTGCATTTAATAAGGAAGAGCCATTGTGCACTGAAGAATTTAAAAAGCTAGTTTCATTATCAAGTGTAGTTAAAAAAGAGCAAATTTATGAAGTAAATAACATGAAAAAGTATATAGGAGTACTGCCTAAAGAAATTGATCTATGTGATAAAACAGCAGAATTATCTAAATTAGAACAGCAGAAGCAAATTCATGAGGATAATATTAAAGAGTGGAATAATGTAGATTCTATAGACTATGGAAATAGAAGGCTTCTAAAACTTGTAGATGATGCCATAGAAAGGCTTGAAGGGTTTGAAAATAACTGGCTAAATAATGTGATGACTCATTATTACTCTAATAATGAGTCAAAGGTATTTTGGCAACAATTAGTAGAAAAATGTAATGAGTATACAAAAGACATAAATAAAATAAGGCAAGAATTAAATAATCATAAATTAGAGTTACCAAAGGATGTTGATATAAACAAATTCAAAAATGACTTTGAGGTTGTAGCAAAAGCGATTAGAGAAAAAGGCAAACTTGGAATCATATTCAAGATGCTTCATGGAAATCTTAAATATTTATTTGAAGACGTTAAGGTGGATTATGAGCTTATAAATAATAGCGATCAAATAGTGGTGGTTGATTTATATATAAAATTGAAGCTATTAGAAAGAAAACTTAAAAATTTTTGGAACAATACAATAAAAGATTATGGCACAGTGATTATAGATGAAACAGACACAAACTATATAAGTGCATTGTCTGTGGATATTAAAAGTATTCAAAGTATTATAGACTTTGACAAGGACTTTAGAAATAATATAATTAATTTTTTGCCGAGTAAGAATATAACCGGTAAAATTTCGTCTGGCAAAGATTTGACCGTCAAAACTTTGACGAGTAATCTATCTTGGTATGAAAAAGAAACATATATTTATCTTAAAAAGGGATTCGAGAGTTTAAAGCACATAAATAAATATAATAAATTGTGCTGTGAAATTGAAGAAATAAAGAAGACCTTTAATAATATAGGTTGCTTAGAAAAATTACAAAATGCTATAAGCAAAAGGAGCATTGAGGACATAAAAGCTGTTTATGTAGAAATAGATAGTCTAATGAAAGTAGCTCATCAGGTGTTAGAATTAAAAGAACTAAGCAATAAATTACAAGCATGTTGTCCAATACTACTTAAAAACATAACAAATGGTGAAGATGAAATTATGAAGAAATCACAGTGCACAGATTGGGAAAAGGCATGGAAGTGGAGAAAATGGAATGATTTCTTGTGTGAATTAGACGGAGACTCTGTAGAATCGCTAGAAAAAAATATAACTCGCGAAAAAAATAAAGAAAAATATATTGTAGGAGAACTTGTTTCTAAAAAAAGTTGGCTTAATCAAATAGAGCGTACTACTGAAGCTCAAAAAAGAAGCTTATTTACATGGATGGAAGCTATAAAAAGGATAGGAAAGGGGACAGGTACTCAGGCGGTAAAGTATAGAAAAATTGCACAAAAGGAAATGGACAATTGCAAAGATGTAATTCCTGTGTGGATTATGCCAATAAATAGGGTTATGGAAAATTTAAAGCTTACAGATAATTTATTTGATGTGGTAATTGTGGATGAGAGCAGTCAAAGCGACATATCAGCTATAACGGTATTAATGAGGGCTAAGAAGGCGATTATTGTAGGAGATGAAAAGCAGATAAGTCCTGAAGCAATTGGAAAGGACCATACTGTTGTAGAAACTTTAATTAATAGATATTTAGAAGATATCCCACATTCAGAATGGTTTGATTTAAAAACTAGTTTATATAATACAGCTCTAAGAGTATTTCCAAACAGGTTATTATTAAAGGAGCACTTTAGATGCGTGCCAGAGATAATTGGTTTTAGCAATGCATTATGTTATGCTAATGAAATAATACCTTTAAGAAGAATAGAAGCCACCCAAAAAGTTGGTCCATTTATAGTAACCTCTAAAGTTGTAGGGGGATTAAGGGATGAAACTAAGGCACTAAATACACTGGAGGCACACCGCCTTGTAGACAAGATATTAGAGTGTTGTAGTGATAAGAAGTATATTGGAATGACTATGGGAGTTATATCACTTCTAGGTGATGCACAAGCTGAATTAATCCAAAGTGAGTTAGTAGAAAGACTTGGCATGGAGGAAATGTTACAAAGAAGACTTATCTGTGGAGATGCTTATTCATTCCAAGGGGACGAGCGAGATGTAATGTTCCTATCTATGGTTATTGCAAATAATGCTAAATTCGCAGCCCTAACTAAAGGGTCAGATATAAGAAGATTTAATGTAGCTACCAGTCGTGCAAGAAATCAAATGTGGTTATTTCACTCAGTAGATTTAGAGGACCTTAATAGTAAATGTGTTAGGTACTCCTTATTAAAATATTGCCTTGAGCAGAATCAGCCTAAGGAAGAACTTAAATCCTCTGAATATTTATTATTAAATGATTTTGAGCAGCATATAGAAAAGAGTATAAAAGGCATTGGATATAAGCTTACACCAAAAGTTAAGCTTGGAAAATATACTATAGATTTTGTTGTAGAAACAGATTTATCATCTGAAATTCAAGGCGCTAATTATAAAAAAATAGCAGTTCAGTGTATTGGAATGCCTGCGGATGAAGATTATAATTGGCAAAAGAACTATGAAATGCAGATGTGCCTTGAAAGGATGGGTTGGGAATTTTATAAAATACGTGCTAGTGAATTCTATAGAAATCCAAGTGTAGTTATGGAGAGATTGAAACAAAAATTAAACAATTTAAGTATATAGTTATCATAATAGCAATATACCAAAGTATAAATATACTAAAGTATAAATCTTTTTGATAAGAGGGTGAGAGGGATGACTAGCGAAGTGAATAATATGATGTGGATGATATGGAAAAATAGCCAAGGAGAATCCTTTAAAGTAGGAGAATTATCTAGACGAGGAGAAAAGTACTATTTCAAATATGATATTTCAGGTGTGGAAAAGGCTGAAGAATATGGATTCTCTCCATTGCCCAATTTACCTAGAATAGATGTAGAGTACTTTAGAGAAGAACTATTTAGTTCATTTTTAAACCGCATTCCTGGGAATGATAAAAGGGATGTAAGCTCTATTTTAAAGCAATATAACCTTAAGCAATATGATGCATTTGAATTACTAAAAAAAAGCGGAGGTAAAATTTCAACAGATAGCTTTGAATTTGTTCCCCCTTTTGATGAAGAGTGCATTGGTTTAGAAGAAAAATAAATATGCTTAAATATAAAGTGTGTAGGATGGAAATATATATTTTCCTCCTACACACTTTATATTTTATAACTACACAAATTTTAGACTTTAGGAAATATTGAAAATTCATTAAAAGTATCATCAGGGTCATTATTATCCTTATCATGGTGGCTGTTATCTTCCGCTACATAGGCTCCTGTAGAACTTACGAGCTCTCTAAACTCTCCAAAATAATTCTCATCAGGCATGCCATCAAAAGGGTAAGGCGTATCTTTAGGGGACATATTCTAATTCTTCCTTTCACAATATATTTTTAAAAAGCCCAAAATTTATTTTCACTATATATAGTGGATAAAAACCTATTAAATTATGCAGAAAAAAATTGTATAATATTATTTATTTTAAATTGTGCTCACAACATGGACTAAGGTTTCATAAAATGAAATGAGTAATAAATTGGGGTGGTATTTTTTGCTATATGTACTAATTTTAGCAGGTGGAAAAGGAACAAGACTTTATCCTCTATCTCGTGCCCAAAACCCAAAGCAGTTTTTGAATATTATTAATAATAAGAGCTTTTTAAGAAGCACTGTGGATAGAATAAAATGTTTAGTTAGTAATGAAAATATTTACGTAGTTACCAATGAAGATTATTTTGACAAAATTTGCAATGAAATTCCAGAAATTCGTAAATCAAATATAATTGTTGAGCCTAGTAATAAGGAGACTGCTACATGTATAGGTCTATCTGCTGCCAAACTACTAAAACAGGATAAGGAAGCAACCATGATAGTGCTACCATCTGATCATTATATAGAAAACGAAAAGGAATTTAAAGAAACTGTGCTGCAAGCAGTTGAAATTGCAAACAAAAAAAGAGGCCTAGTCACTATAGGTGTTCAGCCCACAAGGCCAGAGACTGGTTATGGTTATATCGAAATGGGAGATAGGACCCCTGGTGATATACCTACGTTCAGAGTAGAACGTTTTTTAGAAAAGCCTAACACGGAAGTAGCAAAGGATTTGCTCTTGAAAGGAAATTTCCTTTGGAATAGTGGTATGTTTGTATGGAGAGCAGATGTATTTTTGCGAGAGATGGAGAAGTACCTGCCTAAAATGTATAAACCATTAATGACAGTATATCAAGCCTTAGATACTGATGAAGAAAGTGAAGTAATAAAGCAGCAATATAATGAGATAGATGGAATATCAGTAGATTTTGGTATAATGCAGAAAACTAGAAAGGCTTTTGTTATAAAATGTGAGTTTGTGTGGGATGACATAGGTACCTTTGCAGCACTTTCAAGATTTTTAAGCAATTTACGTGGCAATAATGTTTTGGGTAATACATTTATGGAGGAAAGCCAAAATTGTTCAGTATTTGGTAAAGATAGATTGATAATTGGGTTTGGTGTAAAGGATCTTATAATTGTAGATGCAGGAGATGTTATATTGGTAATGGATAAAAATAAGGATCAAGAGATAAAGCACCTAGTTAATGAGCTTAAAGGGAATGAAGGAACGGAAAAATATATATAATCTAATAGTAAGGAATAATTCCATAATTAAAGAGTTGTGTCATAACAACTCTTTTTTATTAGTGTAATATTATGTGCAATTAAATAGCAGAAAAGGTCAACAAATGTCTGATTCGATACTAAGTTTATGTAAAAATAAGATAATACATGAAGTATTATGCTATAATAAACGTTGAATAAAACTCCAAATAAAATACTGAAATATAAATATAAAATTACTAGGGGGGAAACATGAAAAAAATAAGCACGAAAATTATAATAGCTATAGTTCTATGTTGCATAAGCATATCAACTATCATAGGAGGTATATCCTTAATTAAAGGTAGTTCTATAATTCACAAAGAAGCTTGTGATAAGTTAGTTTTAATGGCCGAAAGCAATGCGAATAAGCTTAGTAAGCATTTATCAATTGCTGAAAATGACTTGAGTTATTTAGATTATGAAGTAACACAAACTTTTGATTTAAATAAAGTTAAAAAAAATCCTAAATATTTAAATGAATATAAAAATTCTTTAATGCCAACCTTAAAAAATTTTTTAGAAAGTAATGACAACTTTGTTGAAAGTTATATTTATTTTAACCCGGAATTAACTGATGAAGCAGTAAATATACACTTTTCTGATGTCAACAATAAGGGTGTTTCTAAGATTGAGAAGAAATATGTAAAAGAGAGATTCAAACCTGACGATAAAAGCATGGATTGGTACTATGAACCTATAAAACAAAAAAAAGCAATATATTCAAAGCCTCAAATGTCTTCAATTTTAAATATGAATATAGTTTCTTACACAAAACCAATATTTAAAAACGGCACATTGATAGGGGTAATTGGGGTAGGTTTTAAATTCGACAATATTATAAAATCTATAAAAGATATTAAGATATATGACTCTGGTTATGCTGTTTTATACAATGAAAAATTTGACTATTTAGTTCATCCTGATTTTTCATCTAAAGATAATTTAGCTACTGTAAAGAACGGTGTCTACAAAAATATTTATGATAAAATTAAAGGTAAAAGCTCTGGATATGTTAGATATCAAAGTAAAAATGGAGAAAGTAAAATTTTGGGTTATGCTACCATTTCAAACGGCTGGGTTTTAACTGTAGCACCACCTATCAAAGAAATATTTAGTGGTTATAATAGCTTAATAAATATGATGATAATTGCTTCTATAATAGGAGTTGCGCTTTCAATATTAGTTGCTTTAATTTTAAGCAATAAAATTTCAAAACCTATTGTTGTAGCTACCAATTTTATTAATGAACTTTCAAAATTAAACCTTGCATATAGTATTCCTACAAGTTCATTAAATCTAATTAACAGAAAAGATGAGTGTGGAATTATGATAAATGCGTTATTACAACTTAAAGAGAATTTATATAACATAATAGAAAATTTAAAAGACAATTCATCAACTGTACACAAACACTCTCAAAATTTATCAGCTGTTGCTGAAAAAACGTTAATATCTATCGATAATGTTACCAAAACGGTAGAAGGAGTAGCTAAAGGTGCTAGTGAGCAAGCTTGCGATTCTCAAGCAAGTGTAGAAAAACTCCAAGGACTTGGCACTCAAATAGAGGTTATTGCAACCAGTTCTAAAAAAGTAGAGGAAATTTCAAATGAAACTAGTGCTTTAAGTAAACAAGGTGCGAAATCCTTAAATACGCTTATGGATAAATTTAAAATAAATATTGAAGTTACAAATAAAGTATCAAATAATATAGATAACTTAGCTAACAAATCAAGTTATATTGATAATATAATAAAAACTATTAAAGCCATTGCAGACCAAACCAACCTACTTGCACTTAATGCAGCAATAGAATCAGCCCGTGCTGGTGAAGCTGGTAAAGGGTTTTCCGTAGTTGCTGATGAAATAAGAAAATTAGCTGAACAAACGGCTAAATCTACTAAGGAAATATCTTCTATTATAAATGAAATACAATGTGAGGTAAGTACTACTAAAACTAATATGGATGAAGGTGTTGACTCTATAAGTAAGGCAAATGTAGCTATGGTAGAGGTGGAAAAATCTTTTAAATCTATACAAGAATCTATAAATAGTACCTTAATGCAAATTAAAGGGTTAACAGAGAGTATAATAAGCATTGATGATGATAAAGAAAAGGCTATTTCTTCGGTTCAACAGATCTCGGCTATTTCACAAGAGGCTGCAGCATCTACTGAGGAGGTTTCATCTTCTATGGAGGAACAAATAGCTTCTATCGGAAAAATAGTAAATGCTTCGGAAAATCTTAATGAAGTATCTTCTAAAATGGATGGTATCGTTAAAATGTTTAAAATTTAAATATGGATAAGTTGTTCCTATATTTAAATTATAGGATATAACCTAGGAAGATCAGGTGCTAAAGCTGAATAAGAAATAATTCCATCGCATATAATGTGGTGGAGTTTTTCAATTATTATAACTATTACAGAAATATTTGTAAGTACTGTTGACATTTATGATTTTTTTTAGTATAATTAAAATTGTTAGCGGGGTGTAGCGCAGCTGGGAGCGCGCGTGGTTTGGGACCATGAGGTCGCAGGTTCAATCCCTGTCACCCCGACCAAAAAAGAGTTGTCATATGGCAACTCTTTTTTTATGTTATTTTTGTAATGCTTTATTCTGAATTGTAATATACTCCTCCAACTCTTCCAAAGATCTTGTTATAAATTCATATATAACATATTCTGGATCAATGAAATCAATAATTCTTTTTACATTTGTATCACTAAATGGCTTATGCATGTCTATTTTCATTATATGAAAAAGTGCATTTTCTTTCATTTCATTAAATGGTAATTTACATTTGCGATTTGCTTGTATTTGCTCTTTTACATATTCACCTGACATGGAACAGTTAAGATGTATACCTTTTATGAATTTCTTTAATTCACCAAGATTATTTACTGTATCTAAAATGTACTGTATCCCCTCTTTTTCATTGGTAAGGGCAAAATTAGTATTCATTAAATGAGCAGTGTCTAGCATAAATCCTTTATTAGAGTAATTAACCTTTTTCAATAATCTTAATAGCATATCTTTGTTTAGAAATGTTAAGCCAGGTAGCCATAGATTTTCAAATAATAGTTTTATATTTGTATTTAAACCTTTAAAAACTTCATTTATTAATTCGGATGTTGCATCTATAATTTCTTCATCAGTATATGTAAAATCATAGGTATATGCATGTTCCACTTGCACATGAGCCACATGAAAAACCACATACTCAGCACCAATTTTATCAGCCTGTTGTATTTCTTTTCTGTAATTATCTATTATGCATTGTCTAGTTGTTCCACCAAAATAATTTTTTATTTCCTCATGGCTACCAAACTGCCTTAATAATTCACTTTTTTTATTATTCCAAAAATCAAGCCATGTAGGATAGTATTTTAAATGTACACCGCGAACTATACTACTCGGAATAATATTTTCATCCCACATTAAAGAATTTAAAAGCTCTACGCCATCCATATTATGTTTTTCTAATAAATTTGTTATTTCCAAGCTGTTGTCATGGAATCTATCCATATCACATTTGTAGGTTGAAAGATTTATAAGTTTTAGCAATTAGTATTCCCCCATTTTCATACGTATTTCAAATCCAGATTGCATCGATAGTGTGACTTTAAAAATAGTATATCATATATTTTTTAAAATATTCATTTATAAGAAATATATGGTTATTTTTAATTTCACAGATAATATGGTAAATAGGTATACATTTAATAAAATAAAGAATAATCTCCTCATTATAACAATTTACACAAAATACACGAAATACACATAATGTTGACACCGCGCTGACATGATAAGTGTATATGATATAAACTATAGAAACAAAATAAATTATAAATGAGGAGAGATTAATATGAAAAGTATATCTTTAAAAACAAAAATAGTAACAGGATTAATAACAGGAGGCATGCTTTTATCCTCTGTTAGTTTAGCTTTTGCAACAACTACTAAACCAGTAAGTAATAATGGAAAGGCGCCTTTTAAAAATGAGTTTAAACAACAAAAGGGTGGAATAGAAGCTACACTTAAACTAGGTGTTAGTTCAAACATAATTACACAGGCAGAAAGTGATAAAATTTTAGCATATGAAAGTAGTAAAACTAAAACTAAAGATAATAAAGAAGTGAATAAAGGAGAAAAACCTAATTTTTATAAAGAACTAGTTAGTAACGGAATATTGACACAGGCAAAGGCGGATGCTCTAAAATCAAGTGAGCAAATTCAAAGAGAAGCTAAAATGAAATTAGACTTAGAAACAAATTTGGCAAAGCTTGTAACTGATAAGACTATAACACAAGATCAATCAGATAAAATTAAAGCTACTATGATTAAAGAGCAAGCTGCGATAAAAGTAGATTTTGAAAAGACTAAAGCTATGACCCCTAAAGAACGCATGGCATATATGGGTGCAAACAAGAATAATCATGTTAATCCACTAAAGGCTCTTGTAGATAGTGGAACTATAACTCGGGCTCAAGCTGAAAAAATAGGCTTTGGTGGTCCAGGAAAATCAAATGAGAAGGCAACTTTTGGAAAGGAATTTAGACAACCAAAAGTCCAACTAGAAGCTACACTTAAAGTAGCTGTTAGTTCAAACATAATTACACAATCAGAAAGCGATAAAATTTTAGCATATGAAAGTAGCAAAATTAAAACTAAGGATAACAAAAAAGTGAATAAAGGAGAAAAACCAGATTTTTATAAAGAATTGGTTACTAGTAACATATTGACACAGGCAAAGGCAGATGCCTTAAAATCTAGTGAGCAAATCCAAAGAGATGCTAAAAGTAAGTTAGATTTAGAAACAAATTTAGCAAAGCTTGTAACTAATAATACTATAACTCAGGATCAATCAGATAAAATTAAAGCTGCCATGATTAAAGAGCAAGCTGCAAAAAAAGCAGATTTTGAAAAGACTAAAGCTATGACCCCCGAAGAATGCAAAGCATATATGGATGCAAACAAGGGTAATCATATTAATCCATTAAAAGCTCTTGTAGATAGTGGAATTATAACTCAGGCCCAAGCTGACAAAGTAGGTTTTGGTGGACATATGTCAGGGTTAAAAGGTAGATAGGTTACTTTGAAATTCAGCTACAAAAGCTTAGAATTTGATATATAAATGAAAGAACATACTAGGGATAAACCTAGTATGTTCTTTTTAAGTATGTGTGGTATGTGAATTTCTTAATTCTAAAGGAGTTTTATTATTAAGTTTTTTAAAAACAGTAGTATAATAGCTTTGACTGTTAAAACCAACAGCCACCGCTACATCTAATATAGAGAAGTTTCTATTATTTAATAGAAGCTTCTTACTTTTTTCGACCCTAATAATATTTAAATATTGAGAAAAGGTTTGGCCAGTTTCATTTTTAAATAAGCTACAAAAATAATATTTATTTATGTTCAAATTCTTAGCTATATGGTTCAGTGTTAAGGGTTCAGAATAATGTTTGCTTATATAATTAATAGCTTTATTTATATGAGGATTATACTTATTCACATTAAAGCAGTTTTTTTCATTAGGGAAAATAAGTAAGTCTTTAGATATAGTTTCAAGCAAGGAAAACATATGAGGTATGCAATGCTTTGGCTTATATGATAAATTTTTATATTCCATTGGACAATTTAAATAAGGCCCTAATATGCATACCACACCTTCATTATGATGTAAAGGAAAGATATAACAAGCTGCAAAGCTTATGTTATACGAACAATTAAGTGTAGATATATCTTTTTCAAAGTCATTATCATTATAAGTATTAAAATAAGTTTTAGTTTTTTCAAATGCTTTGTTTGACATAAAAAGATCATCACAATAGGATGAATAACCTGCCTTTCCCAACGTTTGTCCAGCTAAAGATACAGCTCTAATAGGTAAATTTACGCACTGGTAAAATGTTTCTAGTATATTAGAAATTTTATATTTGTTTATCAAAAATATACTCCTCCTTAAAACGTCTAAATATATTTATAAAAAAGGTAAATATATTTAAAATAAAATGGGATTAAAATGGTATAGTTAATTGAGAATAATAATCAATAGCAACTGAATGATATTGATTGTACCATTATAAGGCAGTGTGTGTCAAAAAGGAGTAAAGATGAAAAAGAGATATTTAGTTTTGATTCTAGTGATTTTATCATTGGTATCTATCTTTGTTGGAGTTAAAGAGATTTCAGTTAGGGATATAGTAAATTTAAATTCATCTAAGATAGAAGTAATATTCTTAAGCAGAGTGCCAAGGCTAATTAGCGTAATTGTAACAGGAGCAAGCCTGGGTATAGTAGGGCTTATAATGCAACAGATAACGAGAAATAAGTTTGTATCACCGACAACTGCTGGAACAGAAGATTTTGCCAAACTTGGAGTTGTAGTAGCTTTAATGTTTTTTACAGAGGCTAAATCTATAGAAAAGATGATTATAGCCTTCTTGTTTGCTTTAATTGGAACATTTATATTTATGAAGATAATAAATAGGATTAAATGTAAAAATGATATTTTTATACCATTAGTTGGGTTAATGCTTGGCGGCGTAGTGGATTCTATAAGCACTTTCTTTGCATATAAATATGACCTTGTTCAAAATATAGGGGCTTGGTTACAGGGGGATTTTTCAAGAATTATAAAAGGGAGATATGAGCTTTTATATTTTAGTATACCGATGCTTGTAATTGCCTTTGTATATGCAAATAAGTTTACGCTAGCGGGTATGGGGGAAGATTTTGCAACAAATCTTGGAGTTAATTATAAGGTGGTAGTTAATGTAGGCATAGTTATTGTGGCGTTAGTGTCTTCAACAGTTATTATAACCGTGGGGAACATACCATTTTTAGGACTTATAATCCCTAATATAGTAACAATTTATGAGGGTGATAACGTTAAAAAAAGTATTGTTAATATAGCTTTATTTGGAGGAGTATTTCTTTTGGCCTGTGATATTTTAAGCAGAGTGATTATATATCCTTATGAAATTCCAATAGGACTTATTGTTGGAATAATAGGAAGCGTCATGTTCCTTTATTTAATAAAAAGGAGAGGAGTATATGGGAGTTAACAAGAAATTAGGTGTATTATCATTCATATCATTAATAATAGTAGCATTATTTTTACTCTTTGGTCTTAATGCAAATACCTTTGAGTATGCCATTTCTAAAAGAATTCCTAAAATATTTGCAATAATACTAACAGGTGGAGCTATAGCTGTTTCATCAATAATATTTCAAACTATATCAAGCAATAGAATATTAACACCAAGTATTTTGGGATTAGATTCCTTATATATGTTGGTTCAAACTTTTTTAGTATTTATGTTTGGCGCAAACAACATAACTGTTTTAAATAATAACATTAATTTTATTTTATCTACATTAGTCATGGTTGGGTTTTCTATTTTACTTTTTAAATTACTTTTTTTAAAGGAAAAAAGTAATATATTTCTTCTGCTACTTGTAGGAATAATATTTGGAACCTTATTTCAAAGTTTGTCATCGTTTATGCAAATGACCATAGAGCCTAAAGCTTTTATGGCAGTACAAGACAAGATGTTTGCTAGTTTTAACAATGTAAATACTGGGATTCTTACTATTAGCATAATAATAGTGGGTTTAGTATTGTGCTATGTTTATAAATATATAAATATTTTAGATGTTATGGTATTAGGGAGAGAGCAGGCTATAAATTTAGGCGTTAATTACGATAGTATTGTGAAAAAAATGCTTATAGTTATAGGTATATTGGTTTCTATATCTACGGCATTAGTAGGCCCAATGACTTTCTTAGGACTTATAGTTGCTAATTTAACCTATGAGGTTATGAATAACTATAAGCATAAGTATTTAATTGCTGGAGGAGCCCTAATAAGTATTATAGCACTAGTTGGAGGACAATTTATTATTGAAAGGATGCTAAATTTCAAAACCACGCTTAGTGTAATTATAAATCTAGTTGGGGGTGTATACTTCATATACTTACTTTTAAAGGAGAATAAGTCATTATGATAGAGGTTAAAAGGGTAACTAAAAAATATGGTGATAAGAGTGTTATTGAAGATATAAATTTACAGATAAAAAAGGGGAAAATAACTTCATTTATAGGCCCAAATGGTGCCGGGAAGAGCACCTTGCTTTCAGCTATGAGTAGGCTCATTAGTAAGGACGGTGGAGAGGTTATCATAGATGGGATGGAAATAAAAGATTGGCAAAGTAATGAGTTATCTAAAAAGATATCTATATTAAAGCAATCAAATAATATAAATATAAGGCTTACCATAAGAGAACTTGTAAGTTTTGGAAGGTTCCCTTATTGCGGAGGAACTTTATCTAAAGAAGATCTGCGATGTGTAGATGAAGCAATAGAGTATACCAAGCTTAAGGACATAGAAAACAAATATTTAGATGAACTTAGTGGTGGGCAAAGACAAAGGGCATATATAGCTATGGTTATAGTTCAAGATACTGATTATATATTACTTGATGAGCCCCTTAACAATCTTGATATGAAACATTCAGTTGAGATTATGAAAATATTAAGAGCACTTGTAGACGAGCTCCATAAAACTGTAGTTTTAGTTATTCATGATATAAATTTTGCAGCTTGTTATTCAGACTATATAGTGGCACTAAAGGATGGTAAAGTTGAAAAGGAGGGTATGGTTAATGAGATAATAAACAAAGAAGTACTAGAGGACATATATGATATGGAATTTAATATACAGAATATAAATGGAAGAAATATTTGTATATATTTTTAAAAAAAGGAGTGTTAGTAATGAAAAAAAAGATAGTTTTAAGGCTAGGGTTAACAATGTTATTTATGATAGGAGCTGTGGGGTGCAGTAATGCTGGTGTAAGTAGTGATAAAAAAGAAGATAAAGCAATTGAAATTAAGGTTAAGCATAAGCTTGGAGAAACCTCAGTAAAGAAAACTCCTAAAAATGTAGTTGTGTTTGATTATGGAGTATTAGATTCTTTAGACAAGATGGGAGTTGAGGTTAAAGCATTACCGAAGTCTAATGTACCAACATACCTTAGTAAGTTTAAGGATGATAAATATACAGATGTGGGGACGCTGCAAGAACCAAATTTTGAAAAGATAAGTGAACTTAAACCAGACCTTATAGTAATAGGCGGTAGACAAGCTAAAAAATATGAGGAGTTTAAGAAAATAGCACCAACAGTTTATATGGATACAGATGATAAAGATTATATTGGGTCTTTCAAAACTAATATGAAGAGCTTAGCAAATATTTTTGATAAGAATGATTTTGTAGATAAAGAGTTGAAAAAAATAGACGACAATATAAAATTTTTAAATGAAAAGTCTAAAAAAGATGGCAAAAATTCTTTAGTTATTATGGCAAGTGATGGTTCACTTAGTGCTTATGGTGAAGCTTCCAGATTTGGTATGTTGCACAAAGAATTTGGTTTTCAAGCCGTGGATAAGAATATAGAATCATCTGGTCATGGTCAGAAGATTTCCTTTGAATATATAGTAGAAAAAAATCCAGAATACCTATTTGTAATAGATAGAGGCGCAATTGTAGGTGGGAAGACTTCAGCAAAGCAATTTCTAGAAAATGATTTAATAAAGTCAACAAAGGCATACAAAAACAAAAATATAGTTTATCTAACTCCAGATGTATGGTACCTTTCATCAGGCGGGTTTGATTCAACTAATAAGATGATTGAGCAAGCAGGAAGTGTTCTAAAGTAGCATAGACTTAATATAGTAATAATATATAGCATTTTATAAAAGGTGACTTACAAAGTCACCTTTTTCTATACTTAAATCTGTAGTTTAGTACATTATAAGTGCTGCTGTCTTAATAAATTATCAGGTATGAATGGGACGCCTTTCTTTCCCATCAATTCCATATCCCTTTGAGACAATGGGAGCAAGGGTTGAACCCTGTTTAAAAGTTGAATTACGCATCCTAAGAGGTTTAAATATATTCTCCTGTACACTTTCGTAATATGGTTTCCCATAAATCCTTTCTATTATATAACCTGCTAGGGAAATTCCATAATTGGAATAAGTAGCAACCTCTCCAGGTTTAAAAACTTGATTAGGTTTATATTTTCTAAGAACCTCCTTTAATGGCTTGGATTTTTCATCTGTTGCTATAAACAAACCTGTATTCATTGTTTCAAAACCAGCTGTGTGTGTGCAGATTTTGCATAGTAATTGGGTATTTAAATTTTGGAAAATCCTGCTCAAGATATTTTGTTATAGGTGCATTCATATCAAGTTTGCAGCTCTGAACTAACTGCATTGCTGATAGAGCAACAAAAGTTTTCGATACAGAGCCAATTCTAAAGGCTTTATTCTCTTCATTTGCTAAAATTCCATTTTCCTCATCTGCATAACCATACCCGTGGCAAAGAACATTTTTATCGTCTTTTATTATTGAAACAACTGCCCCCTTTATAGTTTTTTGTTTAATAAATTAGTTACCTCAGTTTCAACGAGACTCTTTATTTCTTTGCCAGTATTTTTTACATGTGACTCTGCATGAACCGTATTTTGTAAACCAAATAACATGCAAAATAATACAAATAAGACATTTATAATTCTTAACTTATTTGTTAATATTTTTTCGTTAAATAACTCATCCCTTCAACATATATTTAAATGAAATCTAATTTAAATATACAGCAAGGATTTTATTATGAATTAACTTATTTCTTACGATTTTATAACGGATTTTTTAATTTACAAATATAGTGCGTAATTTTCAGAAGCTGCCGTGGAGTAAATTAACGACATTTCAACAAATATATAGTATACTTAAATTAGTTTGGGGTTTAAAGAATACAATAATTTAGAGGGCGTGATATTATGAAATTTTTAAGAAATATAGAAAATCAAGCTATAACTATTAAACAAATGAGCATAATTAAAGCCTTTCTCGTAATGCTGCTAGCATTATTATTGGAATCATTAGGACAAATACCTATAGGAATTTTAAATTTATTTTTTAAACAGTATACAAATATAGCACCATATATAAGTTTTGCTGCAGGAGTATTAGTTTACTATTTTACTATAATTCTTTTATTAAAGTGGTATAGTAAAGATTCATGTGAACAACCCCGTAAAAAGAGTTTAAATATAAAGAACTTTATCTATGTGGCTTTAACCATTATAGCCTTTCGTTTAGCATATGATAATAGCTTAATTTACTTGATTGATAAGATACCTATGCCTGATTTTATAAATCAAGCATTTGAGGAATTGGCGATTTCACCTATTATATTGATACTTAGTGTTGCTGTTATAGCACCTATATACGAGGAAGTTATTTTTAGAGGAATATTGCTAAAGGGTATGGCAAATAAAATAAATCCAACAGTAGCACTTGTAGTATCGGCATTATTTTTCGCACTAATGCATGGAAATATTCCACAGGGCATAAATGCATTTTTGATAGGATTAATTATTGGAGCTATATATCTAAATACAGGTTCAATATATTTGTGTATATTCTCACATTTTATAAATAATTTTGTGGTAATTACAATTTCAGGAGCCTTCCAATCAATAGACAGTAAGTATGCCATATTAATTCATGGGACAGCTTTCATTGTAGGAATTTCCATTTTAATTGCTGCCTATGGATGGTACATGCGAAATAAACCAGGAGATGTGTTAGCCATACACAAAGAATATATAGAAGTATAATAGTAAATTACAAAACAAGTCTTGCATTATAATTATATTTATAATGCAGGACTTGTTTATTTTATTGGTATTTTATATGGAATGCTTGTTTTAGATTATCATAATTATTGTTTTTAAAACCACATAATTATAATTTTAGATCAAAGGAATATATTGTTATGGATGGAAAATTACTTGAAGGTTTAGCTTCTAAGAGAGTTATTATTAAAAAAAATGACGGATTAACCATATGACATTGCATAATAACTTTACAAAACTGTCTTTTGACTATATAATAATCATTAAATTGAAATTTTAATAACCATACAATTCATAAAAGTTATAATTATATATAGTAGTTAAAAAGAAAAACAATTATCAAGGAGGATAACAAATGAATAAGCTGAAAATAACAAATTATAATGATGCGCGTAGGATGGGAATGATAAATTTACAGGCGAAGCATGAACAGCAGCCTATGTTATTCAAAGATATATTCCCATACTCGGAAATTCCAAAGGTGGTTTTTGGAAGTGAGCAGATTCCAATGTTTATACCTGAAGATATTTGGATTACAGATACTACATTTAGAGATGGACAGCAGGCTATGGACACCTACACTGAGGAACAAATCATTACAATATTTGACTATTTACATAAACTTGATAATAACTCTGGTATAATTAGACAAACTGAATTTTTTTTATACACTGAAAAGGATAGAAATGCTGCTAGGAAGTGTTTAGAGCGAGGATATAAATTTCCAGAGGTAACTTCTTGGATAAGAGCTAATAAGGAAGATTTTAAACTGGTAAAAGATATGGGACTTAAGGAAACGGGAATGCTTATGTCTTGTTCTGATTATCATATATTTAAAAAGTTAAATAAAACAAGAGAGCAGGCAATGGATTTGTATCTTTCACTTGTGGAAGAAGCCTTAGCAAATGGTATAGTTCCAAGATGTCATCTTGAAGATATAACTAGAGCTGATTTCTTTGGATTTGTAGTGCCCTTTGCACAAAAACTTATGGAGCTTTCTAAAAAATCTGGAATTAAGATAAAAATTAGGGCCTGTGATACATTAGGACTTGGATTACCTTATTCAGGAACACAGCTACCAAGAAGTGTTCAACATATCATACATGGATTAAGAGTTTATGCCGGGGTTCCTTCGGAATATCTTGAGTGGCATGGACATAATGACTTTTATAATGTAGTACCAAATGCTACTACAGCATGGCTTCATGGATGCTCAGCCATAAATACTTCGCTTTTTGGTATTGGGGAGAGAACAGGTAACTGCCCACTCGAAGCTATGGTTATAGAATACGGTCAAATAAAAGGAACTGTAAAGGATATGAATCTAAAGCTTATAACTGAAATTGGACAATACTTTGAAGGGGAATTTAAATATAGTATTCCACCTAGAACACCATTTGTAGGCAGTGAATTCAATGTTACTAGAGCGGGTATACATGCGGATGGAATATTAAAAGATGAAGAGATATATAATATTTTTGATACTGAAAAAATATTAGGTAGGCCAATTGTTGTGTCAGTTAATGAACATTCAGGACATGCAGGCATAGCAGCTTGGGTTAATACTTATTTTAGATTAGTGGAAGAAGACAAGATAGGTAAAAAAGATGAAAGAATTAATATTATAAAAGAATGGGTAAATAAGCAATATGAGACTGGTAGAAACACTGTAATGAAAAATGAGGAGCTGGAGTCAATTGTAAAAGATGTCATTCCAGAGCTAAGCATAAAAAAACAAAACACTAAGGCCTGTTAAAACTGGTTAGATATTTTAAGCTTAAATTATATAAGAATAAATGGAGGGATATCATGGCATATACTGTTGCACAAAAGATAATTAAGGCTCATTTAGTTAAGGGCGAGATGATAACGGGTCTTGAGATTGCAATTAAAATAGATCAAACATTAACTCAAGATTCTACAGGTACAATGGCTTATCTTCAATTTGAAGCTATGGGAATCAATAAAGTACAAACTAAGAAATCTGTTGCTTATATAGACCATAACATTTTACAAACTGGCCCGGAAAATGCAGATGATCATTTGTATATACAGACTGTTGCCAAAAAACATGGCATATATTTTTCTAAACCGGGAAATGGTATTTGTCATCAAGTTCACTTAGAAAGATTCGGAGTTCCAGGTGGAACACTACTTGGGTCTGATAGCCATACGCCTACAGGCGGGGGCATAGGAATGATTGCTATAGGGGCAGGAGGACTAGATGTAGCCGTTGCTATGGGTGGTGGAGAATACTATATAACAATGCCTAAAATTGTAAAGGTAGAGTTACTAGGAAAACTTAGTCCTTGGGTTTCAGCTAAAGATATTATATTAGAATTGTTAAGACGATTAACAGTTAAGGGTGGAGTTAATAGAATATTTGAATATGCAGGGGAAGGAATTAAAACTCTAAGTGTACCAGAAAGAGCAACTATTACAAACATGGGTGCAGAGCTTGGAGCCACAACTTCAATCTTCCCTAGTGATGAGATAACCTATGAATTTTTAAGTGCACAAAATAGAGAAACTGATTTTGTAGAGCTTAAGGCAGATGCGGGTGCAGTATATGATGAGACGATCCAAATAGATTTGTGCACAATCCAGCCTCTTGCTGCTTGTCCTCATAGTCCTGATAAGGTAGTTCTTGTATCATCATTAAAAGATATAAAGGTAGATCAGGTATTAATAGGAAGTTGCACTAATTCATCCTATGTTGATATGATGAAAGTGTCCAAAATACTTAAAGGAAAAAATATACCTGAAGAAGTATCACTTTCTATTGCACCAGGTTCTAAACAGGTTTTAAGTATGCTTTCTAAAAATGGTGGACTTTCTGATATGATAGATGCTGGTGCAAGAATTTTAGAAAGTGCCTGTGGTCCATGTATAGGAATGGGTCAAGCACCTTCAACAGATGCAGTATCACTAAGAACCTTTAATAGAAACTTTAAAGGTAGATCTGGAACGGTGTCAGCTAATGTTTATATTGTGAGCCCAGAAGTGGCTGTTGCATCAGCACTTACAGGGTATATAACAGATCCAAGGGAGATTGGAATAGCTATTAAAGTGGATATGCCAGAAAAATTCACAATTAACGATAATTTAATAATAAGTCCAGCAGAAGATGGCACCGATATAGAAATAAAAAGAGGTCCTAATATAAAACCATTTCCTAAAGCAGAAAAATTAAAAGAAAATGTGGGCGGGAAAGTTTTAACTAAATTACAGGATAACATTACAACGGATGATATAATGCCATCCAATGCTAAACTACTTCCCTTTAGGTCCAATATTCCGTACCTTGCAGAATTTTGTTTAACTCCCTGTGATGAGAATTTCCCAGCTGTGGCTAAAGAAAACGGCGGTGGAATTATAATTGCAGGAACAAATTATGGTCAAGGCTCCAGCCGTGAACATGCAGCACTGGCACCTCTTTATTTAGGTATTAAGGCTGTTATAGCAAAATCTTTCGCAAGAATTCATAAGGCTAATCTAATTAATAATGCTATAATCCCCTTAGTATTTGAGAATACTCATGACTATGAAGATATAGATGTTATGGATGAATTAATTATTGAAGATGCTGCGGAGCAGATTAAAAGAGATGTTGTTATTGTACGTAATATAACAAAAGGAGTTAAGTATAAAACTCTACCAGAAGTAACGCAAAGGGAAAAAGAAATGCTTATCTATGGTGGCTTAATAAATCTTATGAAAAATAAGAAAAAGGATGGAGAGTAGACGTATGGAGTATAATATTACACTTATACCTGGTGATGGAATTGGCCCAGAAGTAACCTCGGCTGCGGTTAAAGTAATAGAAAATAGTGGAGTTCGCATCAATTGGGAAATAGTACGCATGGGTGCTGCGGTCATAGAGGAATTTAACACTCCTATACCTGCTTACGTTTTAGAAAGTATTAAAAAAAATAAAGTTGCACTTAAAGGACCTGTAACAACACCAGTTGGTATGGGGTTTAAAAGTGTTAATGTTACATTAAGACAGGAATTAAATCTTTATGCGAACATAAGACCTATAAAGACATTTGAAGGGGTTACCTCAAGGTATGAAGATGTAGATTTAATAATAGTAAGAGAAAATAGTGAAGATTTATATGCAGGAATAGAGCATATGATTACAGAGGATATTGCAGAGAGCATAAAGATAATAAGCAAGAAAGCTAGTGATAGAATAGTAGAATATGCTTTTAAATTGGCAAAAGAGCAAAATAGAAGTGAAGTAATAGCTGTTCATAAAGCAAATATTATGAAACTTTCCGATGGATTATTCTTAAAATGCGCAAGAAATATAGCAGAAAAGCACAAAGAAATAGCCTTTGGAGATGTTATAGTAGATGCTATGAGCATGAAGCTCGTAATGAATCCAGAAAAATACGATGTACTTGTAATGCCTAATTTATACGGAGATATTCTATCAGATATGGCAGCAGGTCTAATTGGAGGACTTGGACTAGTTCCAGGTGCAAATATTGGAGAAGAAGGGGCAGTTTTTGAGCCAGCTCATGGATCTGCACCAGATATAGCAGGTTTAAATATAGCTAATCCTACTGCCTGCATTTTATCTGGAGTTATGATGCTAAGATATATTGGAGAAGCAGAAGCGGCAGATAAAATAGAGAAAGCTGTAGAAGCTGTTTTAAAAGAGGGAAAATATTTAACCTGTGATTTAGGTGGTACTACTGGAACCCAGGAGTTTGCGGAAGTTGTTATTGAAAAAATGGCAAAATAAATATATATTAACTCAATAGTTATAAAAAAAGGTATGATAATAGATTTTATCATACCTTTTTGGGTGCTATTTTAAAGAAGATTTTAGATCTTTCAGTCTCCCTTATTTATATAATGCTTTGAGTGTAAACTTTTTTTATTTATATCTAAGTTTAAAGGGATATATATTTGTTATAATGAAAGTAATATATTGGAGTAAGTGAAAGGATAAATAATTTAAAATGAGAATAAATAAACTTCTTAGCAATCATGGTATTTGTTCCAGGACAGATGCTAATAGACTTATCGCGGAAAATAGAATAATAGTAAATGGGAAGCTTGCAACGCCAGGTCAGTGGGTGGAAGAAGAGGACATTATTATTATTGATAATGAGCCTATTCCAGTGAAAGATAAAATATATATTGCACTAAATAAACCAGTGGGAATTACCTGTACTGCAGAAAAGGCAGTGCAAAGCAATATAATTGATTTTATCAATTATCCAGAATATATATTCCCGGTTGGTAGACTGGACAAAGCATCTCAGGGGTTAATATTAATGACCAATGATGGAGACCTAGCAAATAAAATCTTAGAATCGGAAAATGAACATGAGAAAGAATATATAGTAAGGGTGAATAAGCCTTTTGATGACCTTTTTATTAAAGGAATGTCTGAAGGCGTGGAAATTTGTAGTGTTATCACAAGACCTTGCAAGATTAGCAGAGTAAGCAGTGATACTTTTAGAATTATTTTAACTCAGGGACTAAATAAACAAATTCGTAGAATGAGTAGTGCTTTTGGATACAAAGTTGTGAGATTAGAAAGAATTCGAATTATGGATATAAAGATTGAAGGAATAGATAATGGCAATTGGCGTTACCTAACAGATAAAGAGGTAATAGAATTAAAAAATGGATAAAAGTAATAAGTTATTTTTGCTTTTGTTAAATGAAATTTTTATAATCCTTGACTAAAATATATATAAAAGAAAGATACTATATTGAATAATTATATCGTTTAGGAGGATTATAGATGAAAAGATTTGTTTGTACTATATGTGGATATATCCATGAAGGGGATGCGCCACCAACCCTATGCCCAATTTGTAAGGCTGATTCTAGTAAATTTAATGAGGTAAAAGATGACTTAACCTGGGCAGATGAGCATAGAATTGGTGTGGCAACAGATGTTGATAGTGAGATCATAAGTGATCTAAGAGCCAATTTCATAGCTGAATGCACAGAAGTAGGTATGTATCTTGCTATGTCAAGGCAGGCGGATAGAGAAGGATTTCCAGAGGTTGCAGAGGCTTATAAAAGGATTGCTTATGAAGAAGCAGAGCATGCAGCTAAGTTTGCAGAGATGTTAGGGGAAGTTGTAAAACCCAGTACTAAAGAAAATTTAAAGGCGCGAGTTGAGGCCGAGTATGGTGCCTGTGCTGGAAAGAAAAAACTTGCAGCTCTTGCAAAAGAAAAAAATCTTGATGCTATTCATGATACAGTACATGAAATGTGCAAAGATGAAGCAAGGCATGGAAGAGCTTTTAAAGGGCTGTTGGAAAGATATTTCGATAAATAAAGATAAAGGATTCCTTTGCGGAGCTACAGTTGTAGCCATACTAAGGAACCCTTTATTTTTTTGTAAAAATTATTGTCTTATTCCCTTTTAAAAGTTGAACAATTAGTTTCTAAATATAGATTTACATTATTTCCACTGACATCTATAGACTTAGCATTGCAGAGATCATTAGAGTTATAGGTGCAGGTACCTACATTACAGGTAATTGCGCTACACTGGTTACCATTTTCATTAATATTATTTGTAAGATCGCTATAGATTTTTGAATCTAAAAAAGAAGCACAGCTAGTGTCGCAATCTTTTTTAGCACTTTTTCCACCAACATTAATTATGTTAGCAAAACAGGTATTTTCATCATTATGAGAGCAATTTGAAACGCTACAATTAATTCTTGCCATTACATCTCCTCCTTAGGCATCCTGAAAAAATAACAAGTTAGGTTGCTAGTCTTTTTTTTCAGATTCCACAATATATCTACTAAGAAGTTTAACCAAAAATAAAAGAAAATATTTATATTAAAGATTTTATTATTACTTAAAAAAATAGAGTTGTAGTTAATGGTATTTATACTGTCTCTAAATAATAAACATTCCCTTATGGTAATTTTTTTGATAAACTAGGAAGTGTAAAATATAGGAGGGACTAGAAAAATATGCAGAAAAAATTAAATATTAATAAAACTATAATTACAGTAATTGTTTTAAATATAATTCAAATTATGACCATTTTAGGTGTGGTATTATACAATTATTTCAATGAAAATCTTATGAACTTTCAAGAAAAGTTTAATAACGGCGAATTGATTATATATGTATTAATAATTCTCGGGGTTATTAACAGTTTTTTTGTTATTAAAGATATTAGTTCTTTAAATGAACATAACATTGAGTACAGTATGTTAAAGGATACTTTGGGACAGTTAGAAAACTTAAATAAAACCCTTAGAGGTCAAAGGCATGATTTTATGAATCATTTACAGGTAGTATATAGTTTGATGGAAATGGAAGAATACGCTGAAGCCACAGGATATATTGAAAAGGTATTTACAGATATTCAAAGGATAAACAAGGTATTAAAAACCTCAAAGCCTGCAGTAAATGCACTGCTTCAAGCAAAAATAGACTATGGAGAAAAAAGAGGAATTAAAACAGAAATTTTAGTAACCTCTTCACTAGAAGATTTATTGGTGCCAGCCTGGGAATTTTGTAGAGTTCTTGGTAATATTATTGATAATGCTATTTATGCACTTCAAGAGAAAGGTGAAAATAAAATTATTAAAATCGAGCTATTTGAAGATTTAAAGACCTACAGATTTAGGATTAAAAACAATGGTCCTAAGATTTGCCAGGAATGGATTAATAGAATTTTTGACGCTGGAGTTACTACAAAGGGAGAAAAAGGAGAGGGAATGGGATTATCTATTGTAAAAGATATTCTCATAAAATATGAGGGTGATATTGAAATATTTAGTGATAATGAGGTTACTATTTTTGAAGGGTGGGTTCCAAGATAAAAAGTATAACACTGTAAATATGACATTTTAGACAAACGTATGTATTCTTTAGCAATTATCTATTCTTTTTAAAACATAGAAAATGTATAGTAGTGTCATAAGGAAAATATATAAATTTTTAAGGGGGTGGTTATATGGAATTAACAAGTTTTTTATCCAATATAAGTGCTGTTGCTATTATGTGTTTTGCATTTGGGTTTATATTTGTGATTATAGAGATGTTTCACCCAGGGTTTGGGATACCGGGAGTTTTAGGGGCAATACTTCTTATTGCAGGGGTAGTATTTACTGCAAATAGTGTTATCGAGGTATTGGTACTTCTGGGCATTATAATTGCAATACTGGGGGTAATGCTTAATTTCGTTTTGAAATCTGTAACAAAGGGACGTCTTTCAAAAACTCTTATATTGCATGAAACACAAAACAAGGAAGATGGATACATCGGAGCAGAGGATTTGGAATACTTTGTAGGCCAAGAAGGAGTTACATTAACAGTTTTAAGGCCATCAGGTATTGCAGAGGTAAATGGAATAAAAATGGATGTAGTTTCAGAAGGGGCATTTATTACTGAGAACACAAAGGTGAAAATTATAAAAGTAGAAGGCCGAAGGATTGTTGTAAGAGTAATTACTGAAAGTAAAAGTACTCATTAAAAGTAAATAATGATATATTAATTAGTATTGTTTAAAAATAGAAGGGGGTAACATTATGGATAGTAATATTGCTATAGTTATTATTATAGGAGTTATAGCGTGTTTTGTAGCTTTGTTTTTAAGTTTTGTTCCAGTAGGATTATGGATTTCAGCTCTAGCTGCAAATGTAAAGGTTAGTTTTTCAACTTTGATAGGTATGAGACTCAGAAGGGTTTCACCTAAGAAGATTGTGCTACCATTAATAAAAGCAACAAAGGGTGGAGTCGAAGTAAGCGTAAATCAATTAGAAGCTCACTATTTAGCTGGAGGTAATGTGGAAGCAGTAGTAAATGCACTTATTGCATCTCATAGAGCCAGTTTGGATTTGTCTTTTGAAAGAGCAGCAGCTATTGATCTTGCAGGTAGAGATGTACTTGAAGCAGTAAAAATGAGTGTAACACCAAGAGTTATTGAAACACCAAATGTTTCTGGAGTTGCAAAGGATGGAATTGAACTTTTAGCAAAGGCAAGAGTGACAGTAAGAGCTAATTTAAATAGATTAATAGGTGGAGCGGGAGAGGCAACAGTGCTTGCTAGGGTTGCGGAAGGCATAGTAGCTACAGTTGGTACTGCAAATTCTCACAAGGAGGTTTTAGAAAATCCAGATGCCATATCTAAAACAGTTCTTGCCAAAGGGCTAGATGCAGGTACTGCTTATGAAATATTATCTATTGATATTGCAGATATAGATGTTGGAAGAAATATCGGTGCCCAACTTCAGACACTTCAAGCTGAGGCTGATAAAAATATTGCTCAAGCAAAAGCGGAAGAAAGAAGAGCTATGGCAGTAGCAAAAGAGCAAGAAATGAGAGCGGCAGTAGTAGAAGCCGAGGCGGAAATCCCAAGAGCTTTAGCGGAAGCATTAAGATCAGGAAAACTGGGAGTTTTAGATTATTATGATATGCAAAATGTGATATCAGATACAAATATGAGAGAATCTATTTCAAAGGGTAGTAAAAATAAAAAGCAAGAAAATATGAATACTGCACCTAAGAATATCGAGGAGTAGAAGCTATGTTTAAATCTATAAACAATGGAGAACCAATAGAAATGGACGCAGAAGAGACTAGAGAATCACTATCAATGGAATATGAGAATTATACTAACCTAACTACGACTAAAAATGAAAGTCCAGAAGTAGCCCAGGTGGAAGTAGAAAAAGAAGAAATATCATATTTAGATTTAGATTTCAAAGAAGAAAACATTGTGAAAGCAATGGTGTATTCTGAAATATTTGGTAAACCAAAGTCGAAGAGAAGGAAACGGTGATTACTGTTGGAATTTAAAGTGTTAATAGGAGACGATGAAGAGGGAATGAGAATGGTCCTTAGAAAGGCCATTGAAAAGGTAGAAGGATTTAAATTGATAGGTGAGGCAGCTGATGGTGAGGCTGTCCTCACCTTTGTTGAAGAATCAAAACCACAAGTTGTATTTCTAGATGTGGAAATGCCAAAACTTAACGGAATAGAATGCGCAAAACGAATAATAGATGTAAACCCTAAAACCATAATAGTTTTCGCTACTGCACATGCTACCTATATGACAGACGCTTTTCAACTTTATGCTTTTGATTACCTTGTAAAACCTTTTAAATTAGATAGGGTTTACCAAACTTTAAACCGTATTAAAACACTAAATGGTGAGGAAGATAAGGCGGTAATGCACAAAATAATCCGACATGAAAATGGTCTAAATAAAATACTAATTAAAAATAAAGAAGGTATAAGTTTTGTAGATACAAAAGATATTGTTATTATTCAGAGAGAGGATAGAAATACGGTTATTTATACTGTAGATAATAGTTATATCACTTCTGAGGCATTAAGTGAATTAGAAGAAAGACTAGATAAAAATCAATTTTTTCGAAGTCATAAATCTTATATTATAAATCTTTCTATGATTTATAAAATTTATCCTTATGGTAGATGGACTTATGTGATAAAACTAAAAAATACTGATAAAGATGCTCTTCTTACCCACTTGCGGTACGAGGTTCTAAAAGACATATTTAGCTTATAGTGAAAAAGCAGCATAGGAAAATACTCCTATGTTGCTTTTATATTATAAAAGAATATTTTTTTCGTAATTTTAAAATAAGTTAGCAACTTTATATATTTGCAATACGTACTATAGTATATAGAAAAACATATTATGGTATTAATAGTGGCGATTTGATAAAATATATTGGATAATTAGTAATTTATACGAATTTCGCACCGGGGGTGTGACTTTGTAAAAGGTGGTTGTTCTATGAAATTCATAAAGAAGAGTTTGATTTTTTTCTTAAGCCTTGCATTGATTATAATTATAAACGTAGCAATGGGTATAAGCTCAATTAGATTTGGAGTGTTTCCAAGAGTACAGAGTTATTTAGTCACAACTGCCATGGTTACTATGAGACATCAATATATAGCAAAAATTGTAGCTAGTGACGCTACTATTAATAAAATAATGGGTGCTAATACAGTGGCAACAATCAGTGAGGATACTAATAAAGACAATATAACAATAATTGATGAGCAGCCAGAGGTGGAGGAGGTTGCAGAGGTAACGAATTTATTTAAAGATAAGGACAAACAAGATGTAAATATAACTAATATAAATAGTGATAAGTTCAAAGGTTATATACTTACTGTTAGTAATCCTAAAAAAATAAAATTAGCTGTAACAAAAGATCTAGGAGAATACGGAACAAACTTAAATGATTTAATTAAGCAGGAAAATGGTATAGCGGGAGTTAATGCTTCAGGATTTGTAGATGTTGATGGAAAGGGTAATGGTGGAGTACCTACAGGCGTAATTATAAAAGATGGGGAAGTATTATATTATGAGAAGGGCTTTAAAACCTATAGTCTTATAGGTTTTGATAAAAATGGCATATTGACTTTAGGAAACTACACTATAAAACAAATGAAAGATTTAAATATACAAGATGGGATATCCTTTGGCCCATTTCTCATAGTAAATAATAAACCTGCAACGATATATGGGGATGGAGGCTGGGGTATTAATCCTAGAACTGCCATTGGTCAAAAGCAAGATGGAACAATTATTTTTGTTGTAATAGATGGAAGGCAATTAAACTCTATAGGTGCTACAATAAAAGAGGTGCAAGATATAATGATAGAAGAGGGTTGTGTTAATGCTGCTAACTTAGATGGTGGTTCATCTTCGGTTATGTACCACCAGGGTAAACTTATAAATAGTCCAAGTAGTAAGTATGGAGAAAGGCCTCTTCCAAGTGCTTGGATAATAAAATAAATAAATATAATTTAAATTCATTTTAAATTAAGTGTTTTTAAACTAATCAATGTGGTATAATAAAAATAATGCAGTAAAAGTAAACGTGCGTATTATAGAGAGAAACTCGAATATTAATTAAAAATCAGGGAAATATTAAAGTTATACGCAACTTTAAATCCCATATAGAAATCTGAAAGAAATAACATGTCAAAAATGTAACTGACTAGTTGTTTTTTTGAAGATTCTTAAATAGAAGAAAGAGGTGTCCTATTATAAATAAGGAAAATAAAAAAGAACAAGCTAAAGTTGAGATTAAATCTAACAAACACCAAACACTAGAAGAAGTTACAATTTTAAAATTAGTTAAAAAAGACGGAACAACTATTGATGGTAAAATAGATACGCAGGATTTAAAAAAGGTATTAGAAAAAGGTCTTTGGTTTGCAGAATGGAATAAAGATCTTAATAATTACTTAGCACAAAATTTAGGTACTTATTATATTGAAGAAAAAAAATATAGAAGAAAGCAAAGCCTTCAATCTTTTATATTAGATGTTCATCCAAAAGCACCTGTTAGACATATCAATGGAGATTCTCTAGATAACAGAAAAGCTAATTTAGAAGTATATGATCAAAATACAATTAATGATTATGAAGCATTAGATGAAGAAACTGTTGCAGTAATATTAAGAGATAGATATGGTAAAGAAAGATCAAGGACGTTCATTGATAAAGAAGACCTAAATAGAGTGGTAAATAATGGATATACATGGGTTCTATTTAAGAAAGATACAGAACCTTATGCTATAGCGAATACTCCTGAAGGCAAAATTTTCTTAAATAGATATATAATGGGTACAGCTGAAGATATGGTTACTCATCCTATAAATCTTAATACATTAGACAATAGAAAAGCTAATTTAGAAAATAAAAGAGCAGATTTAGAATTTGTTAAACCAGGCGAAGAAACAGATACAGAAACAGAAAACTAAAAAGCATTATAAAAGCAGTGTAGAAGATAGTTCTATACTGCTTTTATTTATTCGGGATCTGAGGAATTTTGATTTGAAATTGATTTGTTTTGCCCATGATATAAGCTAGATTAATTATAGATTTTTCATCTTGGGTCATTTCTCTTTTAAACATTTTTTCGAATTGTTTAAATAAATTACAAGTATCAAGTTTATAATTTTCAGTATCTGGTCTAGTCACCCTTGTGTTTTTATGAGGATTATAAATTCTAGTTTTAACTTCACTACTATAAATTTTCTTGAAAACTTCGGCTGTATAGAATGCATCATTATAAGCATCATGAAACTCACTTTCAATAGGCACGCCTAATAGCTCAGCTGCATTACCTAGTCCAATATTAATTCCTTTTTTGCAATTAAGTTTCCTAGAAGTGTAAGATTGGATGTTTATGTAATCGGTGGGTACTATGGTTGCATCTAATTCATGATACTCTATATTACGAAATAGCTCTTTTATATCTGCTACTCCCCATACACATAATACACTGGAATCGGTTTTGAAAAATTCTGTAAATTCACTATACATTTCTTTGAAAGATTTGCCAGTATCCAGTATCTCCATTGTTAGCCCAGTAAGTTCTTTTACAAAGGGATTAAGGGTAGTATATATTTCAGGTTTTACTAATACATCTAGAGTACCAATTGTTTCAAAATTTTCATTTAATTTTACAGCACCTATCTGAATTATTTCAAAAGGGCATTTGGGGTTTGTTATGCTTTTAGTTTCTTTTGCAAAGTTGAAACCTTGATTAAATTCTAAATCAAATACTATATAATTCATTAAATTACCTCTAACCTTTTTTATTTTTTAATACCCATTATATAGTATATCATTTATGTGCATAAAAAACACTTACACGGGCTCCATAGTTTAACGACATTTCAGAAGAAAGTCTCCTAATTTTATAAGTGGGAGTCCTATACTATAACAAAAAATTGAACAATCTGTATAAAGTAGTTTATAATATAGATAGTACGTATATTATATTTTTATAGGATTTTGTACATATTGGGTTAATGGCATTAGTCGTAATGGAATAATTGCCTAATTACGAAATAAAAAAATTGATTAACATACAGTAAATTATTGAACATAAGAGAGGAAGTTTTATATATGGGAAAAATATTAGTTTTAGCAGAAAAACCCTCCGTTGGGAAAGAACTGGCAAAGGTCTTAAATTGCACTCAAGGCGGAAATGGGTATTTAATGGGACAAAAGTACATTGTAACTTGGGCACTAGGACATCTTGTTACACTAGCGGGTCCAGAGGATTATGATCAAAAATATAAAAGTTGGAAAATGGAAGATCTTCCTATGTTACCAAAGGATTTGAAATTGGTAGTTATTAAAGAAACTTCAAAGCAATATAAGATTGTGAACGAACTCCTTAAAAGAGCTGATGTAGATGAGCTTGTTATAGCCACAGATGCAGGACGTGAAGGAGAATTGGTTGCTCGTTGGATCATTCAAAAATCAGGATTTAAAAAGCCTATAAAGAGGCTATGGATCTCCTCGCAAACTGAAAAAGCAATAAAGGATGGATTTGCCAATCTCAAACCGGGAAGAGATTATGAAAACTTATTTTGGGCAGCACAATCAAGAGCAGAAGCAGATTGGCTAATTGGACTCAACGTAACTAGGGCACTAACTTGTAAATATAATGCTCAATTATCAGCGGGAAGAGTTCAAACACCAACCTTAGCACTTATTGTTGATAGAGAAAATGAAATAAAGAAATTCATTGGAAAAGATTACTGGACAGTAAATGGTAAGGTAAATAATTTTACAGTGAATTGGTCAAGTAAAAATGGTGAATCACGTACCTTTGACAAGCAAAAGGCAGAAGATGTAGTTGCTAAGGTAAATAATCAAATGGGCACCGTGGTAGAAGTAAATAAAGCCTCTAAAAAAGAGCTTCCTCCACTGGCATATGATTTAACAGAGCTTCAAAGAGATGCAAATAGAAGATTTGGCTATTCTGCAAAGCAAACTCTTAATTTAATGCAGAGACTATATGAAAATCATAAACTATTATCTTATCCAAGAACAGACTCTAGGCATCTTACTACAGATATAGTAGCTACGTTACTTGATAGATTAAAGAGTATAGCGGTAGGACCTTATGAAAAAGCTGCTAGAAATATAATAAAAGGTAGAATAAAAACTACAAATAGACTTGTTGATAATAGCAAGGTTTCAGATCATCATGCTATAATTCCAACAGAGCAACATGTGGATCTATCAAGCCTAAATAAAGAAGAAAGAAGTATTTATGACTTAGTTGTAAAAAGATTTTTAGAAGTTCTAAGCCCAGCTTTCGAGTATGAGCAAACTACTGTAAAGATAGATGTAAAGGGTGAAAGTTTTTCTGCAAAAGGAAAAATAGTTAAATCAAAGGGCTGGAGAGAAATAAGTAGCTCAGATGATGGGGAAGATAAAGATCAGTCTCTTCCACCAATAAATAAAGGTGAAGCAGTTAAACTTACCTTGGCTCGCTCTGTAAATGAAAAGACAAAGCCACCAGCTAGGTATAATGAAGCAACGCTGCTTACAGCTATGGAGCATCCAGGAAAAGATATACAAGATGAGAGCCTAAGAGAAGCCCTAGACAACACCTCAGGACTTGGAACTCCGGCCACACGTGCAGATATAATTGAAAAATTATTTAACATCTTTTATATGGAGAGACGAGGTAAAGATATTTTCCCAACCTCAAAGGGAATACAGCTAATAGACTTAGTTCCAGAAGAATTAAAATCTCCAGAGCTTACTGCTAAGTGGGAAAAACAGCTTCAACTTGTAAGTAAAGGAAAAGCGAATTCTATGAATTTTGTAAAAGAAATGAGAGAATACGCTTCAAAACTTGTGAAGACCGTTGCAGCTTCTGGCGAAGTATACAAACATGACAACGCTACAAGAGTTAAATGTCCTGAATGTAGCAAGTATCTTCTTGAGGTTAATGGCAAAAGGGGTAAAATGCTAGTATGTCCAGATAGAGACTGCGGATATCGTAAGGGTGTTTCACAGGTTTCAAATGCACGTTGTCCTACTTGTCACAAGAAAATGGAGATTAGAGGCGATGGAGACAACAAGATTTTCGCTTGTGGCTGTGGCTACAGAGAAAAACTTTCAGCCTTTACTAAGCGTCGCGATAAAGAAAAAGGTGCTTTAGATAAAAAAGATGTTAGTAGGTTTTTAAGTCAGCAGAATAAGAAAGATGAACCAACGGGTAATTCTGCTATGGCAGAGGCTTTTGCTAAATTTAATTTAAAGTAGTAGGAAAAAATAACATGATGTATAAGTGGGGGCTTATACATCATGTTATTTTAGTTTATTGGTAAATAATTATTAAGCTAAATGTAAGGTTTTTTTAATCTGTTTTTAATATTAGCATTATATAATATAAAATAGGGAAATGTTTATAGACACATTTAGTAAAGACAAGAGAAAAAAGGGGAATCAAGGAAATGATATCATTAGTACAAAGATTTGATAGTTCAATATTATTATATATAAAAGATAATATGCATGGAATTATTATGGATAAAAGTATGGTTACATTAACGTACTTAGGCAATGGAGGAATTATATGGATTATAATAGTAGCCATACTCATGGTTAATAAAAAATATAGAAAAATAGGGTTTATGGCTTTAGGAGCTTTAATATTAAGTACAATTTTAGGAGAAGAAATATTGAAAAATGTAGTTAAGCGTATAAGGCCATCAGCAAATATACCGGCATGGGATCTTTTAATTGCAAAGCCTTTATCCTATTCATTTCCCTCGGGGCATACTACTTCCTCATTCGCAGTGGCAGGAGTACTCGCAAAGTATTTTAAACGTTATACATTTGGATTTTTAGGTTTAGCATCTTTGATAGGATTTTCAAGGTTATATTTATATGTGCATTATCCTACTGATGTTTTAGCAGGGATAGTTTTAGGGCTTATGTGCAGTGTGATAATAATCTATTTATTTGGTAAAGAAAACAATAATATTAAGGCTAGAATGTAAGGAAGCATTCCTTGTGCAAGTCAAAAAGAGTATATGGGAGTCACTACTTTGTGTTGCGATAGTTGTTCACATATAATAATATTTACTGCTAGTGATATATATATAATTTTAAATTAAGCAAATATATGATAAAATGTAAATTGTAAATGCAATCATACAAGATTATTTAGCACATGAGTTTCAGTGCTAAATCCAATATTCATTCAAACTGAATACCCAAGTGATGTTTATGCGGGATATATTTTTGGCGGAGTTTGGTTGACTATAAATATTATTATAAAAGAAAGTGGGTTTTATTATAGGCATTTTAGTTTTATTAACAGTCATTTCCCCTTATACGAACATAATACCAGCCATATACATGACATATATGGTGTTGTCTAGAAAAGTGAGCATACACAAAAATCACTGGAATATAGGGCTTGGGTTACTATTTATATGGGCTTTGATAGCAGGTGCTGTAAATTATAGTTTTACATCAATTGCTGCATCTTTTGCTCTCTTTATGTATCTATGCATTAGTGTCTTTTTACAAGATTATTGTCAAAATGAAAATAAGGTAGAAAAGATATGCAGGTATTTAGTGTGTTTTTCATTGCTATCAGCCATTTTCGGAATTATTGAAAAAGGTATATATGTGTGTTTTAATTACAATATTTGGGCGAAATTTCTTGAAATTACGGCTCAGCCAGTATTTAATGACAGAATATATAGTACCTTTGGAAACCCCAATGTAGCGGGGAATTGGTTTGCTATAATGATTCTTTTAGGGCTTTATTTCTGTAGCACTACATCTAAAACTACAAAATTATTCTATCGAATAGCAACATTTTGTTTTATTATTGCATTGTATTTAACGGCGTCCCGTGGGGCTTTTATGGGTCTATTATGTGGACTTTTTATTTATTATCTCCTTAAAGGTAATAAAAAAGATAGGTGGCTGTTTATAACAATATTTATAATTACAGCTGTAGTTACATTTATGCCATCACAGATTTTAGAAAATGTAATTGGTCATAATTTGGATGGTTCATTTACTAGTCGTTTTGGAATATGGAATGGATGTTTAAAAATGATAAAGCTTAAGCCTATTATAGGTTGGGGGCTTATGGGAATTACAGACCATGGAGCAGATTTTATGAAAGGTTACTATTATGCAACCTTATACCATGGGCATAATATTTACATTACTATTATGACTTCACTTGGAATTGTTGGGCTTTCAATATATGCTTATATGAAGATTAATTTATTCCGAAATTTAAAGATACTTCATGTACAAGATTGTAAGTTGGCTCCAATGCTAGCAGGCATTCAAGCCATAATAATTGGACATGGTTTGGTTGATTTTACAATGATTGCACCACAAACTGGGTTATTATTTATAGCTAGTTCAGCCATAATAACTGCTCTTGCAAAACAATATGAAAATTCATAGGGCAATGGTTATTCAAATGATTTTTCAAAGGAAGAGAAGTGGTGAGATATGAGATTAGATAAATTTTTAGCAGAATCAGATATTGGAAGGAGAAAAAAGGTTAGGACTTATATCAAAGAAGGTATGGTGAAGGTAAATGGAGACGTGATAACAGAACCTGCCATAGAAATTAACGAAAGTTCTGATGTTGTTGAGTATCTTGGTAAAGCAGTTGCTTATACTGGAAAAGTATATTATATGTTTAATAAACCTAGAGGTTACATTACTGCAAGAAAAGATGCAATTAATAAAACAGTATTTGATTTTTTTGATAATGTTAATATGAATGGAGTATTTCATGTTGGAAGGTTAGATAAAGATACAGAAGGATTATTGCTCCTTACCAATGATGGTGATTTTGAGCATCAATTAATGTACCCACAAAAGCATGTTGAAAAAACTTATTTTTTTTGGGCTTTGGGTTCTTTAGACGAGCAAGACCGGGAGCAATTAGGGCAGGGAATTTACATGGGGAAAGATGAAATGATAACGAAACCTGCAAAATTAGAAGTTCAAAAATCTGGAATGTATAAAGAGTTTAAACATGAGATGCCTATTGATAATTTATGCAATATAGATTCAAATCATTATAATCAGTCAGTTGTCGCTGGATATATTACTATTTCGGAGGGGCGTAAGCACCAAGTGAAGCGGATGTTAAAGGCAGTAGGCTGTTATGTGGTTTATTTAAAGAGGGCTTCCATTGGAGGATTATTCTTAGATGAATCATTGAAAAAAGGTCAGCATCGATTCTTAACAGAAGTGGAGATTCAAAAGGTATTGGGAAAATAACATGATGTATAAGTGGGCGCTTATACATCATGTTATTTTTATTTGATGGTAAATTTATGGTATAATGTACTAATTAAGTAAATTAGAATTTGCAAAGAATAATTTATAATAAACTATATTTGTAGAAAAGGAGTAATTAAAATGATGAGTGGGACGGGTAAATGGAGTTTAAAAGAGCTTTATTCTTCTTTTGAAGGATCAGATTTTAAAAATGATGTTAAATTATTTGAAGAACTTATTAAGACTTTAACAAATTGGAGCAAAAATAACTTGAATAGCTATGAAGATATTGCCCACAAGTTAGAGTGCTATGTAGATAAAATGGAGGAGTTTCGAAGGATATATAGTAGAATAAGCGCCTTTTGCAGTTTAAGTATTTCAGCAAATGCAAGTAACTCTAGCGCAAAAAAATATTTAAGCATGATAGAGAAAATGGAAACTAATCTTAAAGAAGTTGAAGTTAGCACTGCAAAATGGATAAAAAATATGGAAGATTTAGACAGTGTAATAAATTCTTCTGATAAGCTAAAAGAGTATGAGTTTTATTTTAAGGAAATTAAGATAAAAAGCTCTCATATGTTAAGTCAGCAGGAAGAGATTTTAATAGCGAAAATGCGTTTAACAGGTTCAAGTACTTGGTCAAAATATAGAAATCACATAACTGCCAGTCATAATGTAGAAATAGAGTTAGATGGTAAAATTCAAAGTATAGGTATAAATGAAGTTAAAAATATGCAGTTTTCAAATGAGGGAGAACTTAGAAAGAAAGCGTATTTTGCGGAAAGAAAGAGCAATGATAAAATTGCGGAGGGGGTACTTGCAGCATTAAATGCTATAAAAGGCGAAGTAATTACTTTAAGTGAAATTAAAAAATATAAATCACCGCTTCACAGAACATTAGAAGACTCTAGAATGGATGAAGAAACTTTAAATGTTATGATTGAGGTTATGGAGGAAAATTTACAAGAATTCCAAAGATATTTTTTAAAGAAAGCTGAGTTACTAGGACATAAAGGCAAACTACCATATTATGATATTATGGCTCCTCTCGGCAATAAAAATATGGAATATACATTTGAAAAGGCAAGAGAATTTATAGTTAAGCATTTTAGTTCTTTTTCAGAGGAAATGGGAGAATTGGCAGTAAAAGCATTTGATAATGGATGGATAGATTGGGGAGTACGTCAAGGAAAAAGAGGGGGAGCTTTCTGCAGAAATTTACATTGTATAAAGGAAAGTAGAATTTTATGTAGCTATAATAATAACTTTAAAAATGTATGTACCTTAGCACATGAACTTGGACATGCTTATCATGGAATGATGCTTCAAAAGGAAAGTGTTTTAAATTCATCATATCCAATGCCACTTGCAGAAACTGCATCAATTTTCAGTGAAACCCTAGTAAGAAATGCAGCACTAAAAACAGCAGACAGGGATGAAGCTCTATCAATTTTAGGTACAGATCTTGTAAATTGCAGTTCTGTAATTGTAGATATTTATGCAAGATATATTTTTGAAAAAGCTGTATTTGAAAAAAGAAGTGAAGGGGAATTATCATTAGAAGAAGTAAAAAATTTAATGATATGGGCGCAAAAACAAGCTTATGGAGATGCCATTTCCCAGGAGACATTAGACCCATTTGCGTGGATTCATAAAAATCATTACTACTATCCAGATGCAAATTTTTATAACTTTCCATACGCTTTTGGATTGTTATTTTCAAAAGGACTTTACAATATGTATTTAAATGAAGGTTCTTCATTTGTGAAAAAATATAATGAATTATTGTGTATCACAGGTAAATCTACTATATATGATGTTGCAAAATCAGTTGACATAGACATACATGATAAAGAATTCTGGAGAGGTTCTATGAATATTGTGAAAAAGCAAATAGAGGAGTTCTGCAATAGCTAACTAACTGTAATATTATCAATATAACTAAAATACCTAAACTAGAATTAATTAAAGAATTCTAGTTTAGGTATTTTATATTGAAATTTTATAACCCATATTACCTATCCTTCATTTAATCTCTCCACTATGCTCATCTTACTTGTAGTCTTATAGCATATAATAGGAATAACTGAAGAAATCACTATAAGAAAGGGTAGGCAAATTGCTACTGGTACAAGTGTAATATGGTAACTAAAAAAAGTAAAACCCCCTACAATAGCATTAGCAATAATATAACTAAATGCCATGCCAAATGTAACAACAATTAACATAGTAAACAAAGCATAGTATAATCCTTCAAATAAAAGCATCTTATAAAGCTGTCTGCCAGTCATGCCTATACTTTGCAGCATTGCATGCTCCTTTCTTCTGGATATTATGCTTGTAGCCATAGAATTAGCAAAGTTAAGTATCCCAATCAATGCGATTACAAAACTGAGTGAATATCCTACTACATTGTAAGTAGACTGAGTTTTTGCAAATTCCTTTTCAAAAAAATTTTTTGATGTATAACTAAGTGCAGGCTCTTTTGTTTTTACATAGCTTTTAATATAATTTTCAACACTTGGAATCTCTTGCTTTTCCACATCAAATAACGTTGTCATTATGACAGGATTCTTAACATGCGATTTGAATTCATCAGACGGAATAGAAATCTGAACTGCCTGAGGATCTGCAGTCCTTACAGAAACGTTAAATGGAATTTCGCCTATTGCCATTACTTTATAAGTCTTTTCTGTTCCATCCTCATAAGTCATTTTAAAATCTTCACCAACATCATAATAACTTTCTATATTAGAAGTTCCTTGGAAATAAGGTCTTCCAATTATAATATAATTACCTGTTGCAAATTTTTTGGCATCAAATGTACCTTTGAAAATTTCAATTTTATTCGATATAAGCTTATCAAGTCCACCAAAGGTTAATTTCAGTTCTTTACTTTCTAATATTTTCTTTGTATCTTCTGTAGTTCCAGATTTATCCTTTATGGCAGCCTCACTTTCAAGCTGACCTTTAAGCCATTTTAATGATTTGTCTGTTAGCTTATGTTTGAATTCCTTAAAATATACTCTTCCAACGTTTTTTATTCCCTTCAAAGAACTTATTTCATCCACCGTTTTTTCTTTCAAGGTATCTTGGCCTTTATATCCAATATAAGGATTAAAATAACCTGCATCAGCAATACCAAAATCGCTGACTATAATACCACTAACATATTTATCCATATCAAAACCTTTAACCATTGTATAAACACTATTAAGAAGTATTATGCTAAGTGAGAGTGAAATCATTACAACAATAGCCTTTTTCTTATTTCTGAACACATTATAGAATGCCATTTTGTAAACTTTAGCACCATTAATTGACTCTTTATTCTTCCTTTTTCCATTATCCTGAACATCCGTATACCTAACTGCCTCAATAGGCGATATTTTTGCAGCTATCTTTTGCGGCTTTCGGCAGCTTATAAGCACAGTTACAAGTGAAAATAATGATGCTGCTATAAATATAAGAGGGTCAAAAGATATTTCAGTGTGCGTAACTTGTACACTCTGCATTACAAATGGTATAAGCACTGATCCCATCATATATCCTATAACTAATCCTATGGGGATTCCTATAATAGAAAGTATTATAGCCTGCCTTTTAACAATACTTCTTATCTGTTTTGATGTGGTTCCTATAGTTTTAAGCAGACCATAAAATTTAGTATCTTTTGCCACTGAAATATAAAATATATTATAGATAATAAGATATCCACTTAACATAACAAGTAGCATTGCACCAATAAGCGAAACTATGCTGCCTAAATTAGATATGATTTGTTCTGAAGTATAAGCCCAATTTACACCTAGTGGTATATTGGCCTGTGTATATCCGCTATCACTTAAAATTTTCAATAGCTTATTCTTTACATTAAAACTATTTGAAAACATTACATCTGCAAATACAAGTCCTGTGAGATTTTCAGTTTCTTTAAAATGACTTTTTACATATTTATCATCTATGCCATAAAGCTTTCCTTTTAAAAATTTTTCTGATACCCATGCCATACTTGCAGGAGCTACAGCGTCTCCTTTCCAGTATCCTGAAAGAGTAAATTTATCCGTAGCTTGTTTGCCATTTACAGTATATGTTAATGTTACTTTGCTTCCTATTTCATGTGGCACACCAAGCTTATCAAGTACTATGGTATCAAAAGCTATTTCATTCTCATTTTGTGGCATTGTTCCTTTTGTAGGAAGATCAAACATAAATTCTGCTTCCTTATTTGTTGCATACCTTACTTCAGTTTGTCTTGTGGAAAGCTCACTATTTTTTGCAAAACCAACTAATACTGAATATTCAATATCTTTAATAAGCTTATGATTTTTTATATGGTCAAATTCATCTTTTGTTAAATATTTAAAACTGCCGTGAAAACTTCCTCCCACCTGACGCATAGTGCTTTCCTGGAGAGATTTGTTCATGCTTATTCCGATTGTTAGTAAGCTTGTAAACAATAAAGTAGTTAATACTATTGCCATTATTGCAAATATATTTCTTAGTTTGTTTGCTTTCAGACTTTTAATGGAAATATTACGAATAGTCCTCTTATTTTGTGTAGCTATCATTAATTATTCACCAGCTTATTCACAACTCTTCCGTCTTCGATTTTTATAATAGTATCTGCCATTTGTGCTATTTCCTCATTATGAGTTATCATAACTATGGTCTGATTAAACCGCTTTCCTGTGGCTTTTAGAAGTCCCAATACATCAAGGCTTGTTTTACTGTCGAGATTCCCTGTGGGCTCATCTGCAAGAATAATAGCAGGCCTTGTAGCCAAAGCTCTTGCAATAGCCACACGCTGCTGCTGTCCTCCTGAAAGATTATTTGGATAAGACTTAATCTTACTTTGAATTCCAAGAGCAGATATTATACTATTTAAATACTCTTTATCAACAGTGTTTCCATCCAGTTCAATAGGAAGAACAATATTTTCATAAACATTCAATATAGGAAGCAAGTTATAATTTTGAAATATAAATCCTATCTTTCTTCGGCGGAATATTGTAAGTTTATCATCATTCAATTTAAATATATCCTCGCCTTCTACTTCCACTGATCCTGAAGTTGGCCTATCAAGCCCGCCTAGCATATGTAAAAGGGTACTCTTACCGCTACCTGATGTTCCTATAATTGCAGCAAACTCACCCTGATTTATAACTAAATTTACATCATCTAAAGCTTTTACCATATTTTCTCCATTACCATAATACTTTTTCAAACTTTTCGTCTGTAATACTGCCATAACAATTCCTCCCTAAAAATATTAGTTTATACCTAGGTATGTATACACTATATTCCTCAAATCTAACAAACTGCTTTCTCAAATATAACAGTTTTGCAATATTTGATATTTATTTTGTATTAGGCAGGAATACGGAAAATACAGAGCCCTTATTAAGTTTAGATTTAACCTTAATATATCCACCCTCAGAGGAAATAATTTCTCTTGTAAGGTAAAGGCCTATGCCAACACCATCATATTGTGACACATCGGCACTTCTATAAAATCGCTTAAATATAAGATTAAGCTCACCCTCATTTATGCCTATACCCGTATCTTTGATATCTATACGAGTAAACATCTCATATTGGCTGACTATTACATCAATTTTGCCCCATTCTGGTGTATATTTAATAGCATTTTCCAGTATATTTACAAATGCTTCGCTTGTCCATTTAACATCGTGATATGCCTTTATGTCTTCATCACAACATACCTGAATTTGTATATTCTTTTTTTCCGCATAGGAAAATACTGTCCCAATTGAAGTACTGATAGTTTGAAAGACAGGCATTAAAGTTTTATTAACAGAATTTATAATTCCTGTTTCAAGCCGTGACATTTTTATAAGAGATTCTATAAGCCATCTAAGTTTTTCAGACTGAAGCTTTATTCCACTTGCTAACTCTTTTTGCTCCTGATTTAACTTATAACCATCAAGCAGCAGTTCAGAATAAAGCATGATATTTGCTACAGGTGTTTTGGTCTGATGAGAAATATCTGAAATAAGGCTTTTTATTTTGTTGCGCTCCTTTTCAATTTCATCGGTGGTGGATTTTGACATGGCAATAAAACGATACATTTTGCTCTCAAAGGAGGAAAGCATGTTTTCCTCATATCCTGTATACATATTTTTTTTACCACTTATTGCATTATCCATAATTTCATCAATTGTCTTAATAGACCTAGTTACTTTCTTACCTAGCACAGTTATAAAAATATATGCCAAAATGATCACAGCCAAGGAATATGCAAATATGATTAAAATAAACATTATTGTAGAATCATATATAAGTAATAAAAACATGGTGATTGCTACAGTAAATAAAACAAATACTGCTCCAAAAATAATATAAGTCCTTTGAAATGAAGCCTCTGTAATTTTATTCAAAAGATTCTCCTCCAGCCCACATATACCCCATTCCATATATTGTTTTTATATATTTGGGGGAATTGGGGTTATCCTCTATTTTATTCCTAAGTCTACTTACGCTAACAGTTAGAGCGTTCTCATCAACGTACTCCGCTCCATCACTCCAAACCTTATCAACAAGCTGAGATCTTGATAAAATACTGCCCTTATTATTCAATAAAATTTTTAAAAGTTTCTGCTCGGTCTTGCTCAATACAAGAGCCACCCCATTTTTAGTAAACTCCATGGTATCAAAATTAAATACCATATTATCTATTGTAATTTTATTATCAGATTTTATATCCCTAGCACGCCTTAATATTGCCCTTACTCTTGCGCGCAAAACCATAAGGCTGAAAGGTTTGGTAATATAATCATCTCCCCCAAGTTCCAGACCTGTAACAATATCAATTTCCAAATCATTTGCAGTTAAGAAAATAATAGGCACTTGAGATGCTTGTCTAATTTCTTTACAAAGTTCAAATCCGCTTCCATCTGGTAAATTAACATCAAGTATAATCAGCTCTATTTTTTTATCACATAGCATTTGTTTAGCTTGTTTAATATTATATGCTTGCTGGATATCAACATCATTTTGACGGAGGGATAGCATAATGCCGCTATTCAAAGTAACATCATCCTCAACTATAAGCATTGTTATCAAGAAATCACCTTCTCCATTCTATGTAGGATTCGTAATTTAGTTTACATTTAGCAAGATTTCCACAAAAAAAAATATAAAAATTCGCATATTGGAGTTAATATTCGTCATACATCCAATTATAGAATATTATACCATAATTATTTTTGTTGCTATAATATTTTCAGCCATAATAAAAAGCATCTAGATAGCAGATGCTTTTTATTACACATAAATATTATTAATTACGTAGGTTAATATACAGTTACCCATTATCGCTGATCTTTTTTAAATGCATCCTTCCATATCGTCTGTAAGTTTTACTAATTGATCAATTATATCGCCTATATGCTCTATAGTATCTAATAGCGGTTTTTCTGTTGTTATATCTACTCCAGCCATTTTAGCAAGTTCTACTGGCGACTTAGTTCCTCCTGCTTTTAGCACTTTCCTCCAGTCATCAACGGCTGGTTGTCCTTCTTTTAAAATTCTGTTACTTACTTCTGTAGCTATGGTAAGCCCAGCACTATATGTATATGGATAAAGTCCCATATAATAGTGTGGCTGTCTCATCCAAGTAAGTTCTGAGCCATCAACTATTTTCACAGAGTCTCCCCAGAATTTTTCTAGCACACCTTTTTTTATTTCATTAAGAGTTGAAGCCTGCACACTTTCACCTGCATCTATTATTTTATAAACTTCTCTTTGATACGCAGCTTCTAACAGATGAGTTACAAAGTTATGATAATAGGTACGGCTAATAATAGAAGATAAGACCCATCTCTTAAATCTAGGATCATCATTTGTTTTCATAAGATAATTTGCCATAAGTAATTCATTCATAGTGGATGGTGCTTCTATAAAATATAAAGATGGCTCTGCATCAAATATATTTTGATTTTCATTAATTAACTGAAAATGCCCTGCATGACCTAATTCATGAGCAAGTACAAATGCTTCTCTCATTTTCTCAGACCAAGATATCAAAATAAAAGGGTGATTTCCGTAAGGCGTAGCACAAAAAGCACCTGTTGATTTTCCTTTATTTACAGTAAAATCAATCCATCTTTCATCATAGCCCTTTTTAACCATTTCTAAATAATCGTCACCTAATACGGATAATGCTCCCTCCACATATTGCTTAGATTCCTCTACAGATATGGTTGGCTCAAAAGCAGGGTCTACTTCAAGTTTTAAGTCTGCAAAGGTCATTTCATCAATTTTATGAATTTTCTGAAGTAGTTTAGCATATTTCCTCATATGTGGCGCTAGCTTTTCCATGATTATATCTATTTGTCTATCATATAATTCCCTCTCTATTTGTTGAGGAAATAATAAACTATCTATAACAGAATCAAAGCCTCTAAGAGTTGCTAATGTTTTTTCTTTTTGAACATGAGTCTGATAAAGTGCTGCTACTGTATGTTGATATTCTCCGAGTTTTGAAGAAAAAGCTTCAAAAGCTGCTCTTCTAATTTTAGTATTAGTTTCATACTCCCATTCATTTTCAAAAAGCACAAAACTAAGAGGATATTCAGTGCCGGCTACATTGAAATTTTTAAAATCCATATCAGCTAATTTAGTTGTTTCATATATGGAATAGGGAGAATCTAAAGATCCTGATAAAGCTGATAATGCCTTTTCTACTTCTGGATGTAGTGAATGTTTTGTAAGTCTTTTTATTTCATTTAAATAATGGCTATTTTCTTTTGACTTTTCGATTGCCTCATCTATTATTTTCTCGTTTGCTTCCTTAATTTCACTTGTTACAAAGCTTAATCTGCTTTCCAAATCCGATGATATGTTAATAAACTTCATATATCTAGCTTGGTTTTCTATATTAGTTTGATCTGTAGAAACTGCAAGATTTGCATAAGAGCCTACCAGGTTTTCATTTTGCAGTACGACTCTCATTTTATCCAAACACTCATTTATCATATTAGCTGAAGTTAGTTTTTCCTTATAGTTTTTTTCTATTTCTAATGTAAGCGCTTCTAAACCTTTTATAGCTAAATTATACTGCTCCTCTGTTTGGTACATTGAAGATAAATCCCAAGTAAGTGACTTATCTACGTCTTTTCTTTCTTTTAAAGCTGTTTTCATTATAAAGCCCCCTTTTTTTAGTTATACTGTTGTTTTAAAGTGTCTGAATATTACAAAATGTATTTTATATACATTCTATAGTAGACGCATGAATTCCTTTAAAGTGGAACAAAAAGTTAGGGGGGGTAGTTTAAATAGTAGATGGTATTAAGTTAAGAAGGAATAGATACAGGAATCAAGAGTTTAATAAGGGAGCGATTATTGAAATAGAAGAATTAGAACAAGAAAAAATAGAAAAAGAAATGTTAAGATGATTAAGAAGATATGAAAAAAAACTCGTATAAACCGAGTTTTTTAAGTGTTTATCCATAAGAGTTATTTGAAAGTAACTGACTTAATTACCCCATCTAAACTCTTTGCACCTACATCGTCAGTGTATGTGCTAATGAAGCTTAAAGCATATCCATTTAGGACACAAGCATAATACTTTTGAGTCATCTTTATAGTACCAGTTTCAATAGTTGCTTCTAATACACTAAAGCTTTTTCCACCCACTTTTTCAGTATAAATTTCTTTGTCAAATTTATAAGGCATAGTGCTTTTAACAGTTTTTAATTGTTTTTTTAATGCGTCTAAGTAGTTAGCACCATCCTTTACACCTTGGAAAAAGGAAAGGTTTTCTGCTATAACTATAAAATTGGGATTTGCAGTAGTAGATTGAACTTTTAGACCTTTTTGTGAAGTCATTAGAAGATACACTGTTCTTAATTCGCTCAAATCTAGTTCTTTAGCTTTACTTTTATCATCTTTAGAAATTACTTCTTTACCTAGTTTAAGTACTTCGGTTTTTTCTTCATCAGTTGCTACTATCCATTTATCAGGAATATTAATGTTCATCTTAAAGAAATCATTCGTATAAAGATTACCTTCATTTTTACCTAAAGTGAGTTGTTTATCTTTAGCTACCTCTTTAGGTACTTCCTTAGTTACCGATTTAGGTACCTCTTTAGTTACCTCTTTAGTAGATGGTTTACTACATCCAACAAATGAAAATGTTAGTAATAATGTTAGAAGACAAGCAGTTGCTTTTTTATACATTTTAAAACCCCCCTGAAATTTGTGCGGTATTTGCTAATTTACATATTATTTATTGTATAATGATACTGAAATATATGGTATAAATTATAGCAACTTGTATAATATATAACAAAATAAAAAATATGTCAATTAAACGCACTTTATAGTATTTAGTAGTATATTATATAATATAAAAAATATAAATACTTTAGTAGGGCACGGGAAGTTAATTCTTATTGGCATATCTTCTTTTGTACAGAATAGGGTTTAGTGCTCTATGTTATGATATAAAATATAATTCATCTATTGACAAGATAGGATAAAATGCTTAGAATCAAAGTACACTAAATTGGTATACTTTAAGGAGGAATATAACATGAAAATAACACGAGAAGCAGATTATGGACTTAGAGTAGTACTTAACTTGTGTATATTAGGATATGGTAAAAAAGTAGAAGCAAAGATAATTTCAGAAAAAGAAGGTATACCGCTAAGATTTCTTTTGAAGCTTTTAAGAAAGCTTACACAAGTAGAAATTGTAAAATCTTATAGAGGCGTTAATGGAGGATATACTATAAATAAATTACCAGAACAAATAAATTTAAAAGATGTTATAGAAGCAATAGATGGACCCATTGCTGTTAATAGGTGTGTAATTGAACCAAGTTTTTGCAATCTAAATAGAAGCGGTGTGTGTACTATCCATAGAGCCATGACAAAAGTACAAAAAAGTTTAAGTTCAGAACTAGAAAGTATAAATTTCAAACAATTAATGGATGGAGAAGTTTAGATAGTTTAAGGTTTATATGCTATTAAATTTAAAAATAAAAATATGAGTAAATAAGAAAGATAATATGAGGAGGAATTTTAAAATGTGTGGAAATTGTAATATATGCAAATCAGCAGATACAGTACTTGAGGGATTTATTGGAGGATTAGATGTAGAGACATCCCATCATAGAGTGGAAGGCCAAAAGGCTAAGTGTGGATTTGGAATGCAAGGTGTTTGTTGTAGACTTTGTTCAAATGGGCCATGCAGGATTACACCAAAAGCTCCAAAAGGAATTTGTGGAGCTGATGCAGATACTATTGTTGCTAGAAATTTTCTAAGAGCTGTTGGCGCAGGTTCTGCCTGTTATATACATATAGTAGAAACAACTGCTAGAAACTTAAAAGCCATAGGAGAGACTAAAGGCAAAATAAAAAGTGAAGCAACTTTAAATAGACTTGCTAACATGTTTGAAATTAAAGAAGAGGATATTTATGAAAAGGCAATAAAAGTTGCAGATAAAATAATTGCAGATTTATATAAGCCAAAATTTGAAAAAATGGAGCTTGTTTGCAAACTAGCATATGCACCAAGAGTAGAAAATTGGAAAAAGCTTGGGATTATGCCTGGTGGAGCAAAATCAGAAGTATTTGACGCTATGGTAAAGACATCAACAAACTTAAGTAGCGATCCACTAAATATGATTTTAAATAGTTTAAGTTTAGGCATTTCAACAGGCTTATACGGTTTAACATTAACAAATCTTTTAAATGATGTAATGCTTGGGGAGCCAGTTATTAGACAAGCTAAAGTAGGGTTTAAAGTTGTAGATGAAAATTATATAAACTTAATGGTAACAGGACACCAGCATTCAGTGATTGCCCATCTGCAAGATAGATTAATAGAGGAAGAGGTAACTGCTAAAGCAAAGCGTGCTGGAGCTAAGGGATTTAGAATAGTAGGTTGTACATGCGTAGGTCAGGATTTACAATTAAGAGGAGAACACTATAAAGAAGTATTTGCAGGTCATGCAGGAAATAACTTTACAAGTGAAGCTTTAATTGCAACTGGTGGAATAGATGCTATAGTATCTGAGTTTAACTGTACACTTCCAGGAATAGAGCCAATCGCAGAAAAATTTATGGTTAAACAAATTTGTCTTGATGATGTAGCTAAAAAAGCAAATGCAGAGTACATTGAGTATACTTTTAAAGATAGAGAAAATATAAGTGAAAGAATAATTGAAGAAGCATTGGAAAGTTATAAAAATAGAAGAGATAAAGTACAAATAAACATCCCTAAAAATCACGGACATGACGATGTGTTAACAGGACTCAGTGAAGAGTCTTTGAAGAATTTCCTTGGTGGTACATGGAAACCGCTCATAGATTTAATTGTATCAGGAAAAATAAAAGGGATAGCTGGAGTTGTTGGATGCTCTAACTTAACTGCAAAAGGACATGATATATTTACAGTAGAGCTTACAAAAGAGCTTATTAAGAGAGATATACTTGTACTTTCAGCAGGATGTTCTAGCGGAGGGCTTGAGAATGTTGGATTAATGTCGCCATCATCCGCTAGTCTTGCAGGAGATAGCTTAAAAGAAGTTTGCTTAAGTCTCGGGATACCTCCAGTATTAAACTTTGGACCCTGTTTAGCTATAGGAAGACTCGAAATTGTTGCCACAGAACTTGCAAAATATTTAGATATAGATATTCCGAAGCTTCCACTTGTACTATCAGCACCACAATGGCTTGAAGAACAAGCCCTGGCAGACGGAGTATTTGGACTAGCACTAGGACTGCCACTTCATCTTGCGATTCCTCCATTTATAACAGGAAGCAAAGTAGTTACAAAGCTATTGACGCAGGATCTAGAAAAGTTAACTGGTGGAAAATTGATTCTTGAAGATGATGTTGTTAAAGCTGCGGATAAGTTAGAACAAATAATATTAAATAAAAGACGAGAATTGGGAATTAGTTATTTATAAGAACAGGAGGGATAATAATGAAGAGAATAATGATAGACAATGAAAAATGCCAGTGTTGCCTTAATTGTAGCCTTGCCTGTATGTCAGAGCATAATGAAAAAGGGAAATCCATATATGATTTAGATCTTCAAGATATAAAAAATGTGAGCAAAAATTATATTATTCAAAATAAAGATAATAAGAATTGTCCTATGTTTTGTAGACATTGCGAGGAGCCAGAGTGTGTTATTGCGTGTATGAGTGGTGCAATGACTAAAGATAGTGAAACCGGTATAGTAAATTATAATAAAGAAAAATGTGCTTCCTGCTACATGTGTGTAATGTCATGCCCTTATGGTGTATTAAAATCCGATGAGGAAACTAAAAAAGTTATTGTAAAATGTGATATGTGTGATGGTAGGGAAATTCCAAGATGTGTGGAGAGTTGCCCTACTGGAGCAATATATCTAGTATAGTGAGCAATATATCTAGTATAGTTGAGGGGTGGTAATGATGAAATACGTAATAATAGGTGCTAGTGCTGCTGGTATAAATGCAGCTAAGACTTTAAGAATATTAGACAAGGATGCAGAAATAACTTTAATATCCAAGGATACTAAAGTATATTCAAGATGCATGCTACACTATGTAATAAGTGGGAGTAAAACTGAGGAAGATATATGTTTTACTGAAGATGATTTTTTTAATAAATATGAAATTAACTGGATTTCAGGAAAAAAGATTATAGGAATTAATATATATAATAAATTTTTAACAACAGATGATGAAAGAATTGTCACATTTGATAAACTGCTTATAGCTTCTGGAGCAGATTCATTTATACCTCCTATTAAGAATTTAAGAGGAGCAAATAATGTTTATGCTCTTAGACACATGGAAGATGTAGTAAACATTAACAGTGTGGCCAAAATAAATACTTCAGCAGTAATTATTGGAGCAGGTTTAGTTGGAATAGATGCAGCTATAGGTTTAATAGAAAAAGGTGTAAAGGTGAATATTGTAGAGATGGCGCCAGGAATTCTTCCAATTCAGCTAGATGCTAAAACTGCAAAAGTATATGAAAATGAACTTATTAAAAATGGTGCACAGGTATATACAAGCGTATCTGTTGAAGAAATAATTATAGATGAAAATAAAGATGTGAAAGCAGTTAAATTGGGAGATGGGAGAAAAATAAATTGCGACTTTATAATATGTGCAGCAGGGGTAAGACCTAATGTGGATTTTCTAAAGGATGACAGGATTAAAATAGAAAAAGGCATAGTTATAGATTCACGATGCAAAACATCAGTAGAAGATATATACGCAGCTGGTGATGTATGTGGAATATCCCCGATCTGGCCTATGGCTGTAAAACAGGGAATTGTAGCTGCATATAACATGACAGGAAATTTAAAAGAATTAGATGATTATTTTAGCTTTAAGAATTCAATGAATTTCTTTGGAATTCAGACTGTATCCTTAGGGGTTTTAGAAGCTCCAGATAATACTTATGAAGTTGAAGTAAGAGTGTATAGAGATATTTATAAGAAAATTATACACAAAGATGGAGTGATTTATGGAGCTATTTTACAAGGTGATATTTCTTATTGTGGAATTTTAACCCAATTAATTAAAAATAAAGTTGATGTTTCTAAAATCAATAAGAGTGTATTAGATATTAATTATGGGGACTTCTATAAAGTTAGTGAAGATGGTCAATACATGTATTAATGTAGAAATATATAAATCCAGATTATTAGTGTATAAGTAATAATCTGGATTTGTGTTGTTTAGAGCAGGGAAGAAGCGCACTGGTGTTTAAGGATATAAATATAAATAGACTAATAAAATTGTGTTATTTTTTGTTGGGCAAGTGACTGCGAGAAAGCAATTCCAATTTCAGTAGTGGATAAAAATAAAGAAAATACTATAGGGAAAATAAGGACGAAGAAGTAAAATTTGTAGTATAATAAAGATGAACAAGATTAGAATAAGGACGGTAATTATAATTATTTTAAAATCATGTTTTATAAAGAGCTTTCTCCGTTATAAGAATAGTGTGGATATGTCACCTTAGTATTTTATTGTTCAATAACTTATAATGGAGGATTTAATATGACAGTAAAAAAGATTCATATTATTGGGGGCCCAGGAAGTGGTAAAACATATATTAATATAGCATACAAATCAGAGAATACTGCTGGAGGTAATGTATGATTATTGAAAATAAAAGAATAGAATGTAAAAGTCTAATATGGATACTTCGCTGTCCAACAAAATATGATGCAATTGAATTATCTAAATTAAGAGTTAAAATTGATGGAGAAACAGAAAATCTTGATAGAGAATCTGGTGAAGGGTTATTAACGCCAGAAGATTTTGAAAAACTTATCTATGAAGATTCAATAGCTAAAAAAAATTTGTTTTTAGTTGCAGAAGTAGAAGGTGAAATTGTTGGATTCGCTCGCTTAGAAGGAAATAAGCTAAGTAGATTTAGACATAAAGCGGAGTTTGGAATATGTATATCAAAGGCATATTGGAGCCATGGAATTGGTAAAGTACTACTAGAAAAAATTTTGATATGGGCAGATACTGTGAAAATTGAGAAAATTTCATTAACTGTGGTACAAACAAATACAAAAGCAATTGAATTATATAAAAGATATGGATTTGTAGAAGAAGGATTATTAATAAAGGACCGTATTCATAAAGATGGAAACTATTATAATACAGTTATAATGGGAAGATTATTAGATAAATAGATATTAACAAGTAAAACATAATATTTACATATGTCCACGCTACTATTGATATGCAGTGTTGTTACTTGAGTTTTATGTTACAATGTATTACATACAGTAACAAATATAGAAAAGGAGACCATTTATGGCCTCTCCTAGCATTTATACTTGAATATTTGGGAATAAAAATGAAAGTAAGTGATTGCATATACTATAGCAATTTGTTTAGCAGAGAGTATGCAAACTTTACTATATATTAACAATTACAAAACATATTCAAAAAAAGAAAGAAGGTTTATAAAAATGGCAGTTAGTTTAAAAAAAGGTCAAAAAGTAGATTTAACAAAGACAAATCCAGGATTAACAAAGGTATTGGTAGGGCTAGGTTGGAGTACAAACAAGTATGACGGTGGTTCAGACTTCGATTTAGACGCAGCAGCATTTTTAACAGGAGAAAATGGAAAAGTAACTTCAGATGCAGACTTTATATTCTACAATAATGCAGAACATACATCTAAATCAGTTAAACATATGGGAGACAACAAGACAGGAGCAGGAGATGGAGATGACGAACAAATACTTGTTGATTTATCTTTAGTACCAGCAACTGTTCAGAAGATTTCATTTACTGTAACAATTAATGAAGCAGAAGAAAGAAGACAAAACTTTGGACAAGTTTCAGATTCTTATATCAGAGTAATGAGTGGAGACGGCACTACCGAGTTAATTAAATTTGACTTGGGAGAAGACTTCAGTATTGAAACAGCTGTAGTAGTTGGAGAATTATATAGAAATGGAGCTGAATGGAAATTCACTGCATTAGGTAGTGGATTCGAAGGTGGACTCGGAGCTTTATGTACTAACTTTGGAGTTAATATCTAATATTTAACAATAATAATAAACTACTGTGTACCTTAAATATTGCACAGTAGTTTATTTGGTTTATTGAAGGTAGAAACATGGGTGATTATTTAACGACATTTCAGAAGGAAAGTCTCCCACTTCTATAAGTGGGAGTTATAAGCTATAACAAATAAAAAACTTCAGTGGGAGTCTAAATCTCCTTCTGAAGTCGTTAATTACAGCATCGCAGATGATGATTTAACCACATTTCACAAGGAGGAATATTAATATGGGAGTTAATTTAATAAAAGGCCAAAAAGTAGATTTAACAAAGGGTAATGCGGCATTAAAGGCATTAGTAGTAGGTCTAGGTTGGGATGGTAGCAATGGTGGGGACACTATTGATTGTGATGCATCAGCTTTGATGTTGGGTGAAAATGGGAAATTATCTAGTAACAAGGGCATAATATACTTTGGTAACAAGTCAAGTAAGTGTAAGAGTGTAATTCACCAAGGGGATAATCTTACTGGTGCAGGCGCAGGTGATGACGAACAAATAGTTATAGATTTAACAAAAGTACCAGAGGATATAGCTAAGATAGTTTTCGTTGTTAATATCTATAATTGCGCATCTAAGAGACAACACTTTGGAATGATTAAAAATGCATACATTAGAATAATGGATAAATCAGCTAACGGTGAGTTAGTTAAATTTAATCTTTCTAATGATTATGATAATATGACATCTTTAATAATGGGTGAAGTTTACAGAAATAATGGAGAATGGAAGTTCACAGCAACAGGTGAAGGTGCAACTGCAACTGGTATAAAAGAATTATCAGCAAGATATAACTAAAAGGTAGGGGATAGGTTTAAGTCATCTCCTAGCAGTATATTGATATCTAGCTTTAGTAAAACAGCAAAATAACCATAAATATGAGCAATTACGACATAATATTACAAAATAACCACTAACAAAAGATGCAAAAACCTCATTTAGATGATATTATGTGTATACAAAGAGAAAAACTTACTTTGTGTATTAAAATTATGAAGGTGAGGTACAAAAAAATGAAGAAAACTTTAAGAACATTAATATTGACTTTAGGTGTTTTAGCAACAACAGGAATAAGTTCAGCGGTGTACGCCCAAGATTGTAATACAACTAATTATAAAGTGGTTAACGCTCAAGATTCTAAAACTATTAATTGCACAGTTAAGGCAGGAGACAGTTTGAAGGATATGTGTGCTAAGTATGGTGTTGTAGTTCCAAAGGGTTTAGATGCTAAACCTCAGGTAAGTAATACTTGCAAGGCAACAGCTACAAAGGTAGCGCCAGCAAAGACGACGCCTAGTAAAGCAACACCAGCACCAGTAAAGACAGCGCCTACAAAGGCAACACCAGCACCGGCAGCAACACCAGTAAAGCCAGCTCCTACAAAAGCACCAACAGCAACAAATTTAACTGAGAATAATAAATTAGAAAAAGAAGTAGTAACATTAGTTAATCAGGAAAGAGCAAAACAAGGACTAGCTCCCTTAAAGGATAATTCTCAACTTTCAAATGTAGCTAGAACTAAGTCAGAGGATATGGTAGCTAATAACTATTTTTCTCATACATCACCAACTTATGGATCACCTTTTGATATGATGAAAAAATTCGGTATAACATATAATGCAGCTGGAGAGAACATTGCAATGGGTCAACAAACCGCAGCTTCAGTAATGAATGGTTGGATGAATTCTCCAGGACATAAAGCTAATATTTTAAGTGCGAATTTTACTGAAATAGGAGTTGGAGTGGCAAAAGATAAAAGTGGAACTATTTATTGGACTCAAGAATTTATAGGGAAATAAATAATTTAATATAGATCTGTGTTTGTAAATATTTTATTTTAAAATATTTACAAACACAGATTTTTTATTTCTTTAAATTATGAGCTTTTTTAATGTAAATAGGCAAAGTGACGCCTGGCTTAAATGGTTGGGTATCACTTTTATTTTTTGAGAGACAGTACACTTTGCAATAGTTACTGTTTATCAGAGATGTATTGCAAATGGATTAGAGTTCAAATAAACATTGAATAAATGAGTTTTCAAGGATATACTAAAAAATATAAAAAACATTGGCTACATTAATCTTTAAAGGGGGAGAGTGTAATGAGTTTTTATGGAATAATTATCGGAATTATATCATTTTCAATAATCGGTATATTTCACCCAATTGTTATTAAGGGAGAATACTATTTTGGTAAGAAAATCTGGCCTATATTTTTGTTTTCAGGAATTATTTTCATCATAATTTCTATTTACTTAAAGAATGAAATATTATCAGCATGCATGGGTGTTTTAGGATTTTCCTGCCTATGGAGTATTCATGAACTTATTCAGCAGGAAGAGAGAGTAAAGAAAGGCTGGTTTCCACAAAATCAAAGCAAAAAAATAAACTCTAAATTATAGTATACTAAAAACTATAGTAAAAGTGTATTTAAGACATATAAATCCAAATATACCAGTAATAAAAAAACTAAAAATCTCTTTACCGTGATAAAATAGAACTAGTTATTGGACACAGCACTTTATAGGAAAATAAATAATTAAATTTAGATCTGTGTTTTTAAATATTGATTCTGACAATATTTGAAAACAGAGATTTTTTTATGTAATAGAAGACTTTGAATAGGCTTATAATAAGAATTATACATAACTAAAATTGCCATTAAGTTCATAGATTTTTGTATGAAATTTATGTTACACTTAAAAATATAATATGTAGAAAGGATAGTGAATTGTATATGAAAACAATGAGAAGAATTGAAAGACAAATGAACGAGATGGAAGTGCTTGATCTTTTAAAGAAAGGCGAATATGGTATACTTTCTACTTGTGATGAGGATAACCAGCCTTATGGAATACCACTAAGTTATGTGCTTATAGATAAAAATATATATATTCATTGTGCAGGTGTTGGCACTAAAATAGATAATATCAGTGTAAATGATAAGGTGAGTTTTACAGTAGTTGGAAAAACTAAAGTTTTGAAAGAGCAATTTAGTGTGGAGTATGAAAGTGTGGTAGCTTTTGGACGCGCTATAAGGCTTGCGGAAGAGGAAAAATATGAACCACTAATGGAGTTTATAAGAAAATATAGTCCTGAATTTATAGAAGAGGGACAGTTATATATAGATAAAGCCAAGAAAATAACTACATTAATAAAAATAGAGATATATAGTTTTAGTGGAAAGCATAGAATATAAATATATTAAACTGAAAACTAATTGGAGTAGCTATTAAGGTAGGTTATTACAGTAGTTAAAGGGTTATAATAAGTTAGAGAGTGTGATAGAATGAAATTTTTAAGAAACATAGAAAATGGAGCCATAAATATTAAAAGAATGGGAATCATTAAAGGGTTTCTTGTAGTACTTCTATCAATTTTGTTGGAGGTGTTAGGACAAGTACCTGTAGAAATTAAAAATTTATTTTCTGGGAGATTTGAAAAAGCATTGCCCTATGTAATTTTTGCTTTTGGGGTGATTTTTAAATATTATGTTGTTATCATTTTACTAAAGTGCCTTAGTAACTCAAGGAATGAGCAAAAACTTAAATATCACTTAAATCCAATGAGTTTTCTTTTTACGGCCATCATGATTATAGCATTTCGTCTTGTATTTGATAACAGTTTAACCTTGTGGGTTAGTAGAATATCCATGCCAGATTTTATAAATGGAGCCTTCGAGGAACTTACCGTTTCACCAATTATATTAATACTTAGCTCTGCGGTGGTTGCACCTATATATGAAGAAATAATTTTTAGAGGTATACTATTAAAAGGAATGGCTAAAAAAATAAATCCGATTATAGCCCTTGTGGTATCTGCATTATTCTTTGCAGTAGTGCATCTAAACGTTCCTCAAGGTATAAATGCATTTTTACTAGGTCTAGTTATTGGATTTATATATTTAACAACGGGTTCAATTTATTTAAGTATATTTGCACATTTTATAAATAACTTACTAGCGCTTTCAGTTTCCTCTAGGTTTGCATTAATAGGAGGGGAACATGCTTTGGGAATTCATGGAGTGCTTTTTATTTTAGGCGTTGTACTTTTAGTCATAGCTTGCATAGGGTACCAACAAAATAAAATTAGAAAGGTGCCAGATATATATATAATAAATTCATAGAAATATAAATAATTAGATGTCAAAGTCTATCTTCAGCCTAGGATAATTAATATTGTCATAGGGTGGAGATTTTTTTTGTATTATAGCAAACTATAAATTTAAATACATTTATAAATGGGAGTCTAAATCACTTATGAAGTGTTTAATATTGAAGCACCACAGGTGATGATTTAATGATATAATGAATGTGAAAATTATGTAAAAAAATATAAAGAGGTGTTTTTATGAAGAAAAAGTGTAAGCGTATGAATTTAGTATTTTTAGTTATTTTGGCAATGTTATTTGTAGGGTGTGGGAAAATCAAAGATAATAGTGAAAAAACCGTAAGCATGTATATGTGGGGAGGTAGCGAATCTATAAATAATTATATGGATAAGTGGGTAGCTCCTAAATTGAAGGGACAGGGCATAAAATTAAATAGAGTGCCAGTAACGGATATAAAGGATACAATAAATAAATTAATTACTGAAAAACAAGTAGGTAAAGATGATGGAAGTGTAGATATACTTTGGTTAAATGGTGAGAATTTTAGACTTTCAAAGGATAGTAAAATTTTATCAGAACCTTTTGTAGATACATTACCAAGCTATAATAAGTATGTTGCAGTGGATTCTCCAGAAGTGAAATATGACTTTGGGGAAGAAACTAATGGCCTTGAAGCACCTTGGGGGAAAGTTCAATTTGTTTTTATATATGACTCTGAAAAAGTAAAGAATCCTCCTAAATCCTTTAAACAGCTAAAAATATGGATGAAAAATAATCCAGGTAAATTTTCTTATCCAGCTTCAGAGGACTTTACTGGTAGTGCTTTTTTAAGACAAGGATTATTTGAACTAAATGGTGGTTATAAAAAATTCATGACAGATTTCAATGAAAAAGCCATGGAGGATGCATCAAAACCACTATGGAATTATCTTAATGAAATAAAGCCTTATCTATGGCAGCAAGGCAAGACTTATCCAGAAAACCTTGCAAAATTGGATAAGCTCTATTCTAATGGAGAAGTATGGATGACAATGGGCTATGATGAAGCAAGAGCTGAAAGTGAGATAAAAAAAGGAACCTTTCCTAAATCTACAAAGACCTTTGTATTAGATGCGGGGACACTTGCTAACACTCATTTTTTAACTATTCCATTCAACTCAAACCATAAAGATTCGGCAAAGCAAGTAATAGATTTTTTATTATCTCCAGAGGCGCAAATAGCAAAATTTAACCCGAATAATTGGGGAGATGGACTGTCAATAGATATTAATAAGTTATCACCAGAGGATGTTAAAAAGGTAAATGCAATAGATAGAGGTAAATCGACTTTAGGGTTAAAAGAGCTTCAAAGCCATAGAATCCCCGAGATAAAAGCTGATTACGTAAAATTTATTGAAAAGGGATGGAACGATAATGTGGCAAAAAAGTAGACCTTATATATTAATTTTACCTTCATTAATAATTATAGGTACATTATTTATTGGAGGATTAATACTAGGACTACTGCAGAGTCTGGGCCTCATGGATGTTGGAGGAAATTCACACTTTACTATAAATGCATATAAACAACTTGTCTTGTCAAAAGATTTTACGGATTCTTTAGTTTTAACTTTAAAGGTGGCATTAGTTTCAAGTATTTTATCTGGGATTTTAGCCATAATCATAATAAGATTATTATTTATATTAGGGGAAAATAAAAAAACTGCTATTTTTAGAAAGTTTTTTCAAGTACCTATGTTAGTACCCCATGTTACTGCGGCATACTTAATAATGCTATTAATTATGAAAAGCGGGTGGTTATCTAGTATAGCCTATTCTGTGGGGATAACTAAAAGCATGGATGCATTTCCTAGTGTAGTTAATGATTCCAATAGTCTAGGCATTATTTTAACATACATATGGAAAGAAACGCCATTTATAATGCTTATGATTTTTCCTATAATTAGTAGAACTAAAGACTCCTGGTTAGAAATAGCACAGGTTTTTGGAGCTAGGAGGCAAGAATTTTTTAAGGAGGTAATAGTGCCGTTAATTATACCAACTTGGCTATCTTCGGTGATTATAGTATTTGCTTTTACCTTTTCAGACTTTGAGGTACCCTATTTATTAGGTGTAACCTATCCAAAGTTTATTTCTGTATATTCTTATAATATGTATTATAATGGACAACTTTCAGATAGACCTTTGGCTCTAGCTGCAAACTTTATTTTAGCCATTATTACAGCCATGCTAGGGATTATAGCATATAAATTAGCCAAACAAGGAGATACTAAGGAAGCGAGATGGTGAAATAGCAATGAAAAAGCAGAATAAGGGTAAATACTACGTTACAATAGGGATTCTACTACTAATTTTTTTATTGCCATTTATACCTTTGGTTATAAATAGTTTTGCTTATGAATTCAGATGGCCCAAGGTACTTCCAAGTAACACCACGTGGAGGGCCTTTAAATATGTCTTTTACGAAAATCAAAATACTTATGAGGCGATTTTTAACACTTTAATTATTGCTACATCTGTAGTTGTTATCGATGTCATAATAGCTGTTCCGGCAGCCTTTTCCTTAGTGCGATATGAATTTAAGGGGAAATTTATAATAAAAGTGGTTTTATTTGCACCTATTATTATTCCAGCTTTTACTGCAATTATGGGAATGTATGTAGTTTTTATAAAACTTGGTTTAACAGAATCTGTATATGGGGTTATTTTAGCGCATATTTTACCTACGCTACCTTACATGATAAAGGCTTTAATGGTAAGTTATGAAACTTTAGATACAGCCTTAGAGGATCAGGCAGCAGTGCTAGGGGCTGGACCAATTTCTAGATTTATTTATATAAGTCTTCCGCATATACTTCCGGGTATGGTTGCAGGGGCTAGTCTTTGTTTTTTAATTTCTATAAGTCAGTATTTTCTAACCTTTTTAGTTGGTGGAGGAAAGGTCATTACTATATCTATACTAATGTTTCCTTTTATAAGTGGAGGGGACAATGCAATTGGTTCAGTATATGGTTTATTATTTTCTTCACTAGCAATAATAAATTTAGTTTTAATAGACTTCCTGCTTAAAAAATATTATAAAAAGAAATATTTTAAAATTATTTAGGAGTGATTTAATGTCGAAGCTAGAGCTTAAAAATATATGTAAGCAGTATGAGTCAGGAGCTGACTCATTTTTGCTGAGTGATATAAATCTAACTATAGAAGGCGGAGAATTTGTATCTATTTTAGGTCCTTCTGGCTGCGGTAAGACCACTATATTGCGTATTATTGCAGGAATTATAAAGCCAGATAGTGGTAGCCTTTTTGTAGAAGATATAGATATTACAGAAATGCCCATTGAGAAAAGAAACTTTGCATTGGTAGCTCAACAGCCTTTGATATTTCCAAATATGAATGTTATAGACAATGTAGCCTTTGGATTAAAAATGAAAGGGGTTAGTAAAGGCGAAAGATTAGACAAAGCTTTTGCGATAATTAGTAATCTTGGTTTAAAGGGACTAGAAAAAAGATTTTCATCACAGCTAAGTGGAGGAGAAAGGCAAAGAGTAGCAATAGCAAGAGCAATGGCTGTAAAGCCTAAAGTGCTTTTAATGGATGAGCCTTTTAACGCATTACATGAAGAATTAAGAGTAGATATGAGAGAGCTATTACATAAAATGCATAAGGAAAATAAAGTTACAACTATTTTCGTAACTCATTTTAAAGAAGAAGCAAATTTTCTTTCTGATAAAATTCTTATTATGTCGAAAGGGAAAATAGATGAAATGGAAATTTTATAAATACATAGGACCCCTCTAAGGGAATAATACCTTAGAGGGGGTTAAAACTTATAGTGGTTTATTAAATTATTTTAATTCATTCATCATTTGTGTAGCTTCATTTTTTAATTGTTGAACTTCATTATCTGGAGCATCTTTTGTAGGATACCATCCTTTTTGTTTCATAGCATCAAATATCTTATATTGAATAGTTTGATTGTTTTTAAAATTATCCACTAATGTATTTCTCAAATTTTGACAAGAGGATTCAGTTATCCCTGTACTGTAAGCAGAAATAACTTGTTTTTCTGTAGCAAGTAAGTCTTGCATTAAATCTTTTTCACACATACTAGTATTCATATAATATCCCTCCATTTATATATATTATTGATGAGAATCAAGGTAAGTTTTTAATGTGTTGAAGTTTTGTTTGTGTGTTTGGCTAGCTTCAGTGCAAAGGTTTTTTAAATTTTGATCAGTGCACTGTGAACCATATTCATTAAACTTCTTGTTAAGCAATGCTTCATATCCTAATTGATCTTTAATGACTTTTAGGTTGTTGCTTTCTAATTGTTTGTTAGTAGTATTCATCATATTTATTACCTCCAGTTTTTTATTAAATCCACTACAAGAATATTATCCGCCTTTTATATTAAAATATAAGTGGTAAATTAATGTAATAATATATAATTAAATTATCATCTAAAGGTATTTTATCCATTATAAAACAAAAAAAATATAAAGTTTATTATAAATTTTTACAGTAAATTGTTAAAATTTAAGAAAACTTTAAGGTCACATTAATCAATTCTTAATAATAGTAGTGTACAATAAATGTATAAACAAGGTTGAATTAGATGGGAGTGACAATTATGCCTACTATAAATATGCTTTCTTCAGCAGATAAAGTCAAAGGCCAAGGTGTAGGATCAGCTTACCTAGAACAAGTAAATTTAGTGAAAAATGGATTAGATAAAGAATATAAAGTTGTAACAAATAAGAAAGTAAGAGCTGAAATAATGCATTATCATACTATTGATTTTAAGCATTATTTGAGCATACCTTTTGCTAAAAAGAAAGGTGTAACAGTGGGCTACGTGCATTTTTTGCCTGAGACTATTGAAGGAAGTATAAAATTACCCAAGTTAATTGAAAAAATATTTTATAAATATATTATAAGTTTTTATAACAGGATGGATTATTTAGTTACAGTAAACCCCAATTTTATAACTAAGCTTGAGGCTTACAATATTGACCGAAAAAAAATAACATATATACCTAATTTTGTTTCGGAAGAAAAATTCTATAATCTTTCAACTGAAGATATCTGTATAGCAAAAGAAAAATTAAAAATTGAGAAGGATGCTTTTGTTGTGCTTGGAGTAGGTCAAATACAAACTCGCAAAGGGGTAATTGATTTTATTGATATTGCAAGAAAAATGCCAGAAGTACAATTCATTTGGGCAGGTGGTTTTTCTTTTGGTAATATTACAGATGGGTATAAGGAATTAAAAGATCAAATAGAGCATGCACCCAAAAATATTTTATTTACAGGGATAGTTGAAAGAGATTTGATGAATGATATATATAATGTATCAAATGTTCTTTTTATGCCGTCTTATAATGAGCTTTTCCCTATGTCAATACTCGAATCAATGAATACTTATACTCCAATACTATTAAGGGATTTGGAGTTATATGAGGATATATTATTTGATTATTACTTAAAAGAACATGATAACCAAGGCTTTATTGAGGCTATAGGAAAACTTAAAAATGATTCAAGTTATTATAAAGAGGCTAAAGAAAAAGCAATAAGAGGGCATAAGTTTTATTCAAGAGAGAATGTTCTGGCTATGTGGAAAGACTTTTATAAAAAGGTATATCGAATAAAAGGACGGTAAATTAATGAAAAATTATAAATTTAACTTTATTTTGGGGATAGCTTCAGGTGTTATATTTATTTTACTTATTGTTTTCACAAATGGGTGGATGGATTTAATTCATCAAATGAAAAATTTACAAATTGAATGGATAATTGTAGCGGCTATTGCCATGGTATTATATTGGATTTTTGAAGCTAAAACATTGCAAAGTATTGTACTTTTAATGAAAAAAGACTATAAATTTAAAAAAGCATTTCAAGTTACTATGGTAGGACAATATTTTAATTCAATTACCCCTTTTGCATCTGGTGGACAGCCAATGCAGCTATATTCACTTACAAAACAAGAATTAGGGGCTGGTAGCGCTGGATCAGCGCTGATGATTAAATTTATTATCTATCAATCAGTGCTAACTGTATATTCTTTAGTCCTTATATTTTGGAAGTCTAGCTTCTTCAAAGCTAAAATGAGTAATTTGTTTTATTTAATAGCCATAGGATTTACAGTTAATGCTAGCGTAATTATATTTTTAATTATATTTTCAAAATATCGCAAATTAACACATAAATTAATAACAACTTTTTCTAAGATATTAGAAAAACTTAGATTGGTAAAAGATATATCAAAGTTAGAAATGCATATTAACGACAATTTAGATCAATTTCATGATAATATGGAGATAGTAAAACATAGTAAAGCAATGATGGCTAAGGCTGTTATTTATACAATATTACAACTAACAATAATTTTTATTATACCTTATTTTATTTATCTTAGCTTTGGGATGAGAGGTGCTAGCATAGAAAGTATGATAGCTGGAACTGCGTTTGTAATGATGCTAACAGCGTTTATACCATTACCTGGAGCGGTGGGTGGAGCAGAGGGTGCTTTCTTCATGTTTTTTAGTTTGTTTTTTGCAACTAATAACATAATGGCTGCTATATTATTATGGAGATTAATTACATTTTACTCCTGTATAATTTTTGGATTTTATGCATTTATGAAGAAGTAAGTACAATTAATAAAAGCATATTAAAAGAAGATTTTTACAAGGAAATTATAGGATTAAAAGGGGGCCGATTATGAATATCGGAATTTTTACTGATGCTTATTATCCACAAGTAAGTGGAGTGGTTACTTCTACTTTTATATTGAAAAATGAGTTAATTAGACTAGGACATAGTGTAACCATTATTACAGTTGCACATCCAGATGTAGAAGAGGAAGAAGGTATAATGAGATTGCCTAGCTTACCATTTTTTCTTTTACCAACTCAAAGAGTTGGAATGATATATTCACGTAAAATTATGAGTAAAATTAAAAAATTGGATTTAGATATAATACATACACAAACAGAATTTAGTATAGGTATATTTGGAAGAATAGTTGCTAAAAGATTAGATATTCCTGTAGTGCACACTTATCATACTATGTATGAGGATTATATGCATTATGTATCCAGTGGTATAATGCTTAAGCCCGTTTCAGAGATTGCAAAGAAGGCAAGTAAACTATACTGCAGGGATTGCAGTGCTATAATAGTGCCCACATTAAAGGTGAAAGATGCATTAGAGAATTACGGGTTATTAAGACATATAGATGTAATACCCACGGGAGTTGAAATTGAACCTTTCAAAAGAAGTAATTACAATCAAGATCTTATAGAAGATGAAAAAAAATGTTTTGGAATAAAGAAAACTGAGCCAGTTGTATTATTTATTGGGCGCCTCGCAAAAGAGAAAAGCGTAGATATAATTATAAATAGTATGAAAGAGCTAGTGGTGAAAATACCAAATTGTAAACTGCTGGTTGTAGGTGATGGACCAGAGCGTGAGAATTTAGAAGCTTTAGTTAGATCACTTAATATTGAAAAATCCGTAGTATTTACTGGTGAAAAACCTTGGGCAGAAATTGGTAGGTATTATCAAATGGGAGATGTGTTTGTAGGTGCTTCTCTAACTGAAACCCAGGGATTAACCTTTACAGAAGCTATGGCGGCACAAATTCCTGTGGTAGCTAAGTATGATAAAAATTTAGATGATTTAATTCAAGATAGAATCAACGGAAGAATTTTTTATAAAGATGAAGATTTAGCTGGAATATTATTCGAAGTTTTAACGGATAAAAAAGAATGTGACACAATAGTGGAAAATGCTTATAATGGGATAGAGCCGTTATCCTCTAAATGCTTTGGTGAAAATGTGGAGAAAGTTTACATGGAAGTTGAAAAACAAAATTGTATGTTACAAAATCAAAAGGTAACATAATCAATTTATAAATAATAGAGCTGCTTTATGCATGAGATTCATTAGTGGTATGGCAGCTTAATAATTTTATAAATAAATGTTTCTAAAATACTATTTTTGTAATATAATAGATTTAAAAATGGTTTTAATTAAACATTTAAAAAATCGTTTTAATATGCGGGGATGTAGCTCAGTTTGGGAGAGTACTTGGATGGCATTCAAGGGGTCGTGGGTTCGAGCCCCATCATCTCCACCAAAAAAAATCTACCTATGGTGTTTGGCAAGATTATGACATCCTAACAAATAAAAAAATATTTGATGATATAAGTTTATAAAACTATATTATCAGATATTTTTTTATATTTATTCTATAATATTTGTTTTTTTGGTACAATGAGATAAATACAAAAGAAATGGAGAGAATGAAAATGAAAATACTTTATTATGATTGTTTTTCAGGTATTAGCGGAGATATGAATTTAGGAGCATTGATAGACTTAGGTGTAGATGAGAAATATTTAATAGAGGAATTAGATAAGCTAAGGCTAGATGGATATGAAATAAAAGTATCAAGAGGTATTAGAAAAGGCATAGATGGTACTAAGGTAGATGTAATGCTACAAGAGCATAATCATGAGCATTCTCATGATGGAAATGAAGATGGACACTCTCATGGACATATGAATCATAATCATCATGACCATCGAAATCTTAAAGATATTGAGAAAATTATAGATTGCAGTGAATTAAGTTCTAATGTCAAAGAGTTAAGCAAGAAAATGTTTATGAAGGTTGCAGAGGCTGAAGCAAAGGTTCATGGAAAACCATTATATGAAGTTCATTTCCATGAGGTAGGCGCAATAGATTCTATTGTAGACATAGTAGGAGCAGCTATCTGCATAAGTCATTTAAATGTTGATAAAATAATGAGTTCTTCCATAGAGCTTGGTGGTGGGTTTGTTAAATGTGCTCATGGAATTATACCAGTACCAGCACCTGCTACTGTAGAAATTTTAAAGGGAATACCAGTAAAACTTGGAGTTGTACCCTTTGAAACTACCACACCTACTGGTGCTGCAATTCTTGCGGTTAATGTTTGTGAATTTAAAGATAATAATAATTTTATTGTAAATAAAATCGGCTATGGTATAGGTAACAGAGATACTGAAATTCCTAATGTACTAAGAGTAATGCTCGTAGAAGAGAATAATTTATCGGATAATTATAAGGTAGAAAATGAAGATAAGGTATTTGAAGAAATTGTGGAATGCAATATAGATGATATGAATCCAGAGTTATATGAGTACATTATTGATAAGCTTTTTAATGAGGGTGCTTTGGATGTATATTTAATTCCAATTATAATGAAAAAGGGCAGACCAGGTGTGAAAATAAGCGTTTTATGCCAGGCAGCTAAATTAGAAAAGATGAAAGAAGTCTTATTTAGAGAAACTACTACCTTTGGGGTAAGAAGTTTTAAGGTAGATAAAACTATGCTACAAAGAGAATTTGTTAAAGTTAACACAAGTTATGGTGAAATTACTCTTAAAGAAGCTTACTACAAAGGTGAAAAGATAAAAAGCAAGTTAGAATATGAGGAGTGTAAAAAAATAGCTGAAGATAGGGGAATATCCTTAAGAGAAGTATATGAAAATTTAACAAATGAAATCTAAGATTACTAAATAATAAGATGCAATGTCCATTTTAAAATAAACTCTTTTTTCTCAGAGGATGCTAACAAAAGTATATATTGCGCAGAATGCATTTGAACAAACCATAGTAATTCTTAATTTATTTTATTTTCAGATGCGTTAAGAAAAACACATGTTTGAGCAAAGCGAGTTTGTGTTTTTTAGCAGCTGTAAATAAAATAAATTTTAGAATTACTTGGTGAAGTGAAAGCATTCCAGCAATATATACTTTTTGTTAGAGCATCCTTTAAGAAAAAAGTTCTTATTCTACACATAATATTGGAGGCAAAGTATGTTAAAACAAAAATATGATAATTTAATAAGTTACTTAAAAAATCTTGGCAGTGTTGCCGTTGCATTTTCAGGAGGGGTGGATAGTACTCTATTATTGAAAGTTTGCAGTGATGTACTTAAGGAGAATGTGTTAGCAATTATGGTAATAGCTCCTTATACGCCTAAATGGGAAGTTGAAGAAGCTAAAGTTTTGCTAAAACAGTTTGGAGTTAAATATAAATTTATTGAAGTGGAAATGATAGATGAAATAAAATTTAGCCCAAGAGATAGATGCTATATTTGCAAAAATGCTATTTTTACTAAAATAAAAGAAGAAGCCAGTGCCCAGGGAATATATAATATTTTAGATGGAACTAATTTTGATGATACTAAAGATTATAGGCCAGGACTCAAGGCTTTAAAGGAATTAAATATAATAAGTCCACTTTTGGCAAATGAATTTACGAAAGCTGATATAAGAACCTTATCTAAAGAACTTAACCTGCAAACTTGGAATAAGCCTGCTTATGCATGCCTTTTGTCAAGAATACCTTATGGGCAAGAAGTAATTTTGGCAGAACTTCAAAGAATAGAAGCTGCTGAGGTATATTTAATGGGACTAGGCTTTAGTGGGGTTAGAGTTAGAAGCCATGTAGATTTAGCAAGAATTGAATTGCCAAAGAAGTATTTTGACAAGATTCTAAATCAAAAAATCTTAGAGGAAATCTCAATGAAACTTAAGGAACTTGGATTTAAATATGTAACATTAGACCTAGAAGGATACAAAATGGGAAGCTTAAATTAAAAAGGTGGGGAATATATGAATTCAGAACAAACCAAAGAATTTTTGAGGTCCATAAAAAGTGGTGATATATCTATTGAAGATGGTGTAGACAAATTAAAAGATTTGTCCTATTCAGATTTAGGATTTGCAAAAATAGATAATCATAGAGAGCTTAGAGTTGGTTACCCAGAGGTTATATATTGTGAAGGGAAAACTGTAGAGCAGATAAAGGGCATAGTTAGTGTAATGCTTACTAAGGATATAAATATTCTTGGCACAAGGGCATCGCAGTTAATGTATGAAGGAGTAAAAGAAATATGTGATGGTGCAGAGTACAACCAGCTTGCAAGAACAATTGTAATTAAAAAGAAGGAAGTAGAAATTTCAAGTTCTTATATTGCATTAGTAACAGGAGGAACCTCTGATATACCAGTAGCGGAAGAAGCAGCTATTACAGCTGAAATTTTTGGAAATAAAGTTGAAAGAATTTATGATGTAGGGGTAGCTGGTATTCATAGGCTTTTTGAAAATCTAGATGTTATAAGAGGTGCTAGGGTAGTTATTACTGTAGCAGGTATGGAAGGTGCTTTAACTAGTGTAGTAGGAGGCCTTGTGGATAAACCAGTTATAGCTGTTCCAACCAGCGTAGGCTATGGAGCTAGTTTTAGTGGCCTTGCTGCACTATTATCCATGTTGAATAGTTGTTCTAGTGGAGTTAGTGTTGTTAATATTGATAACGGCTTTGGGGCCGGATATTTAGCTAGTATTATTAATAAACTATAAGATAAATGTTGGGTATTTTACATGCACAGCATTTATAAATTGCTCAAAAAAGTAGCTGATTAGCTACTTTTTTTATTGTGATGGAGAATTAGCATTATAAACACTCTCATAAGCCTTAAGAGTATTAATTGCAGTATTTTCCCAAGAAAATTCACTTGCTCTTTTTATTGCTTTATAACTCAATTCTTCTCTTAATTTATCGTTACTTAGCAAGTTGCCCATAGCTGAAGATATTTCTGAGATACTATAGGGATTTATTAAAATCCCACCATCGCCAACTACCTCTGGAATAGAGGTAAGGTTAGATGCTATTACAGGAGCGCCACAATTCATTGCCTCCAGTGGAGGGAGTCCAAAGCCTTCGTAAAAAGAAGGATATACAAAGGCATCACAAGAATTATAGAAAATAGGCAAATGTTCTTCTGGTACAAAACCAGTAAAAATAACATGAGAGTCTATTTTTAATTCATTTGTAAGCTTTAGAAGCCTTTGGCTGGAGTCTTTATAGCCACCTACAATAACTAAATTATAATTTTTGTTTAAGTCTTTATATATTTTAGAAAAAGCAGACAAGATAGAAGCTACATTCTTTCTTTCGCTAAAACCACCTAAATAAAGTATGAAAGGATCTGCTAAATTATACATATCCTTTAGGAAATTCCTACAGAAGACTTTATCTAAAGGGGTATATTTTTTATCTGCAGCTAGTGGAGTTACAAAAATCTTGTTTTCATCTATAGGAAAAAATTTAAGAATATCCCGCTTTGAAAATTCTGACACAGTTATTATTCCATCAGAACCCCCTATGATTAGAGGCATCTCTTTTAGAAATTTTAGCAAATAGCCTTTTCCAACAGTTTCTGGCATAAGGTATGGAATTAAATCATGTATAGTGATTATTTTCTTACAATATATTTCCTCAGAAAAACCTATTCCATTTTGTGGCATATGATATATGTCTATTTTTTCCTTTGATAAGTTGGCTGGAAAATATTGATCCTCAAAGAATCTCTGATGTTTTTTAGAGGTCATTATTATTTTGCAGTTTTCTTTTTTTATACTTTCATAATTATTACCTGACCAATAAATATTGTAGTTATTTATAGAATCTATGTTAATTAAATTTTTAAGTACATTTTCTGTATAAGTTCCTATACCAGTGCCACTATAGAAATTGATACCTCTAGCATCAATTCCAATCCTCATAGTATTCACTCCTCAAAATTATTAGAAAAACCCTGTATTCATAATTAAATTATCACCTGGGGTGATATTAAAAATCCTATTTAAAAGATAATATATATTAATATATTATTTCAACTTAAAAAGTGTGCTATTTGCATGAATATAATTGTGCACAAATTATTTAGTGTGTTCATATACTACAATAGAACAATACTTTGGAGGCAGGCATTTGGAAATTCAGGAATTAAAGGATTTAGTAAAAGACAATTATTCTCTTTGTATTAATGATATAGAGAAAATAAAAAATGTTTACAGAATAGAAACTGAAAATAAGATGTATTGCTTGAAAATCATTAATTATGACTTTAAGCATTTTTTATTTATTATTGGTGCAATAAAACATTTACAAGGCAATGGTTTTCAAAAAATACCTCAAATTATTGAGACTAATGATAGCAAAGAGTATATTGGCTTTGAAAAAAAATATGCTTATTTAACACCTTGGTTAAACGCAAGGGAATGCAATTATGATAATCCAGTAGAAATAAAATTATGTACCTCAAAGCTTGCGCAGTTGCATAAAAAAAGTTTAAATTTCAAAGTCACACCTGACATGAAACCAAGGATAGGATGGCTTAAATGGATAGAAACTTTTAAAACTAGACAAAAAGAAATATTAGATTTCAAAAGAAGAATAAATGAAAAAGAGTGCATTACGGAATTTGATAAAAATTATTTAATAATAATGGAGGAAGAATTAGCACGGAGTAGTAGGGCCATCTATAATTTATGCAAAAGTGAATATATAGATAAAATGAAAGAGGAAATTAAACATAGGGGATTTTGCCACCATGATTATGCTCATCATAACGTGTTAATAGAAAAAAATGGAGGCGTCAACATTATCGATTTTGATTATTGTATCTTAGACACTCATTTACATGATTTAAGTAGCCTGCTTATAAGAAGAATGAAAAATGGCAAATGGAGCCTGGAAAATGCACTTTTTATAATGGATGAGTATAATGCTACAAATTCAATATATAAAAGTGACATAGATGTAATGGCAGCATTTATGGAATTTCCTCAGGAATATTGGCAAACAGGAATTCAGTATTATTGGGAGAAAAAGGACTGGGGAGAAGAATTTTTCTTAAAGAAACTTGAAAAGATTAATGAAGATAGGATGGATAGGCAAATTTTTATTGAAAAATTAAGAAAAATAAATTATGGGAGGTAGTATTGTGGGGAAAAACAAAGATGATATGTACATGGAAGAAAGTGAAATCATTGATCCACAGGAATCCACTGTAGAGGAATATGATATGAGGCTTGAGAGGATGGAGGAGGAGGTTAAAAAACTTAAAAAAATAAAGAAAAGACAAAAGAAACTTAGAGAATTAGAATTTGAGCAAAAAGAAATATTAAAGAAGATGGACAAAAACTATAAAAAGAATAGATAGTATTTGAATATTATAGGGCAATTAATAGATCTAATTAGAGGTGGTGCCAGTGGCAATAAGCATCTATAATGATTTTTCAGACTATATGCTGTTTAAAGGTATTAAAAATGTACAAACAACTGATTTTAAATATAAAAATATAGATGTAGACATAACTGAAGACTTAGTAATAAAGCAGTTTGATGCTATTTATGATTTTCATCAAAAATCTTGGGGCTTTAATGGATATCTCAGGAATAGGTTAAATAATAATACAGGAAAAATAATAGAAGAATATAAGATTTATATTAAAAAACTGGTTTCTGATATAAATAACATTAAAAGAGATGAACCTAAAAATCCCTTTGAAGAGTTAATTATTGAATATGGAGAAGGAGCTGTAAAAAGAGGGCAGGCCTGTATAAGCGCAGTATATCAAACAGATTATATAGGGATTATATCAAGAAGTATGAAAAGAAATGAGGTATGCCTCGGCAATACGGATTTTCAAAACCTTCAAAAGGAAAATTATACTTACGTGGTTAGTTTCGAACATTGTAGTTATAACGTGGTGGAAATGGATTGTTTTATTTTGCTAAGTAAATTAAGAAGAAAGGGAGCAAAGCTTGATTTCCAAAGACTTGCTCGCGAATTTTGCTATATAGAAGGATTAGATACAAGTAGCTCCGAATTTATAACAGCCTTAGTTTCTTATCCGCATGAATTTATGAAATGTTGCAATAAATATAGAGAAGGTAAAAATAAGGATTACGAGGATAGGTTTTATAAAAAGCTTTCAAAAGCCTTAATTCAAGATGGAGATTCCTTATTTTAAATTAAAAAGGTCATAATAAAAAAACAAAATATTGCAGATTCGAAGGTGATGAATAGCTGCAATAGGCACGAGTTGAAGAGGTGAGAATATGTTAGACGTTAGATATAAAGATAAAACTTATTTAAGTAAATATGATTTAGATGTAAATCTATTTAGTGAATTCGATTTATTGGTCAGCGATGTTATTCCAGTAAGGAAAGTATTTATACTTAATACGGATAAAGGTGATAAGGTCTTAAAAAAAGTGAGCTACAGCGTTTCTCTACTTGAATTTATTAATTATGGCATTGAGTATATCAAAAGTAATAATTTTAATAGAATTATTGAATTTGAAAAGGCGAAAAATAATAATATATATGTTCCTTGGAAAGATGATATATATTGTATCATGAATTTAGTGGAGGGGAGGGAGTGTGAGTATAGCAATCCAGTAGATGTTATGTTAACATCTAGGGCATTAGCTGAGCTTCACAGAGCGTCGGAGGGGCTTATTAATGAAGAGGCATTCAAAATGCTATTAGTAAAAAATCAAAAGCGGTATTTATCTGGAAAGATAATACAAAATTTTAATAAAAAATTAGGGGAGCTTAGGTTTTTTAAAAGTATAGCAACTCTATACGAAAATAAAAATGAATTTGATTATATATTTTTAGACAATGAAAAATATTATGAGGAGAATATATTACAAAGTATAAAAATACTGGAACATTCCGAATATTACAATTTATGTAAGGAAAAAGACAAAATTGTATTCTGTCACCATGACTTAGCTCACCATAATATTTTGATTAATGTGCAGCAAGTATATTTTTTAGACTTTGATTATGCAGTGGTAGATTTAAAGGTACATGATATTTGTAATTTTATAAATAAAGCCATTAAAAATTTCGCTTATGATATAGAAAAATGCCATAGCATTTTAAATGAATATACATCAGTAAATCCATTAGAACATCGGGAACTAGAGGTATTGTATGGTATGCTTAGCTTCCCAGAGGATTTTTACAGTATAGCAAGAGATTATTATACAAGGAAAAAACAGTGGAGTGAAGATGTGTTTTTAAGCAGATTAAAAAGCAAGGTGGAGTATAGAGAAAATAGAGAAGAGTTTTTAGAGGCTTTTAAAAATCATTATAATTGTTAGCTAAGAATCCCTTTGTAGTTCTAAATAAACTATAAAGGGATTTAATCAGGCATCTTCATAAAACAACTAGACCATATATTAGTTGTTTTATGAAGATGCCTAACAATGTTATTTATTTAACAATATATTTCTATATGCTTTTAGAGTATCGGTGGCAGTATGTTCCCAAGTTAGAGTCGAGGCTCTTTTTAAACCTTTACTTATAAGCGATTGTCTTAAGTCATTATCAAGGAGCACATTATACATTTTTTCACTTAAGTCAACAATATCATATGGATTTACAAGCAGCGTTGAATCTTTAACTATTTCAGGAATTGAAGTAACATTTGAGGCAATTACAGGGACGCCACATGCCATTGCTTCAATTGGTGGTAATCCAAAACCTTCATAAAAAGAAGGATATACAAAGAGCTGGCAAGCATTATACATGAAGGGGATATGGTCCATAGATATAAACCCTGGGAAAATAACACTATTTTCAATATGCAGCTCTTCTGCTCTTTTTTTATACATATCGTAGGATTTACCTTTGCTACCTGCAATGACGAGTTTCATATCTTTTTTTAATTTTGGTAGGAGTAGGCTAAAGGATTCTAGTAATCCAAGAATATTCTTTCTAGGACTAAATCCTCCAATATATAGAATATAATCTCCTGATATAGAATAATTTTTCTCAATAATAGATTTACTAAGAGTTTTATCATAGGGTTTATAAATATCTTCACTAGCTAAATAAGTAACATATATTTTTTCTTTTGGAAAGTTAAAAGCGGAAGCAATATCTTGCTTTGAATATTCAGACACGGTAATTATTCCATCGCATAGTGAGATAATATTGGGTAATTTTTCGTTGAAAATTTTCAAATATTGTTCTCCAACTGTATCTGGCATTTTATAGGGTATAACATCATGTAGTGTAATAACAAAGGGACAATCTTTATCTGAAGGTAACCCAATACCATTTTGAGGAACGTGGTATATGTCCATGTTTTTGTCTATTAATGGGTTAGGAATATTCACCTCATTCCAGAAGTTATTTTGATTTTCTTGTTTAATGTTTCTTATGTGAAAATTTTCCCTAAAAGGTATGTCAAGCATACAATCCTTTGGTACAAAAAGCGAATAATCATTATAATTGTCTATTTTATTTAAAGAGTGAATTAGTTGGTAACAATAAGTTCCTATACCAGTTCCCCTATACCATTTTGCAGCTCTTGCATCGATTCCAATTTTCATTTTAAGACTCCTTAAATACTGATTGATATATGAATATACTTTATTATATTAAAAGAAATCATAAATGTTATTAAAACATATAAGAATATATTCTAAAAAAAAATATTAGTAATATAAATTATAAGGGGAGGGGATGAGTAACATGATGAGGGAATTTGAAATTGAAAGACAATATGGTATTAAAATAGAAAGTATACGTCCCAACAAGGGAGTATATTTGCTAAAAACGGATGATGGAGCTAAATGTCTAAAGAAAATCAATTATGGAACACAAAAACTTTTGTTTGTATACGGAGCTAAAGAGCATCTTGTAAATAATGGATTTGACAAGTTGGATAGATATTTTTTGAATACTGAAGGAAATCCTTATGCCTTAGTTAATGAAGATATTTATACACTATCCTCATGGATAGATGGTCGTGAATGTGATTTCCACGATGAGAAGGATTTGACTTTCGCAGCGAAACAATTAGCATATATGCATATTGCATCTAAGGGATATGAACCACCAGAAAATAGTAAGCTAAAAACGGATCTTGGAAGATGGCCTCATTTAATGGAAAAAAGAATAAAGTCCTTTGATAAAATGAAAGACATGATTAGAAAAAAGAAGAATTTAAAAACTGATTTTGATATTAATTATATTAAGAGTGTGGATGCTCAAAAGGAGCTCGGAAAAAGAGCTATGGCAATACTCGATGATTCCATGTACTTTGATATATGCAGGCAAACGGAAGAAGAAAAAGGGTTTTGCCACCATGATTATACACATCATAATATTATTTTTGATAAAAATAATGATGTCAACATAATTGATTTTGATTACTGCAAAAGAGAAGTGAAAGCATTTGATTTATCTAATTTTTTAATTAAAGTGCTTAAAAAGCAGGATTGGGACATAAAATATGCTGAAATAATACTCCAGGCATATAGTAGTGTAAATCCTCTGTTAGAAGAAGAGTATAGGCTTATATATGCATTTTTAGTATTTCCACAACGTTACTGGAGGCTTTGCAATAGATATTATTATAATGAAGTTACTTGGATTCAAAATACCTTTAACAAGAAGATGGAGGAGTTAATTTCTGAAAAAGAAAAGTGTATGGCATTTATTGAAGAATATAAGAAAGTCTTCAATCAAAAGTAGTACATTTACCATTATGTAATAATGTCATGTAAATAAATTATTTACATGGCATTATTATTTTATGAAAGAAAAATTGACAAATAGTATCAGGTACTATACAATCACCTTTAATAGTATAGATTGCCATTTAAGGCAAATAATAAAATGGAAATAACGCAAGGGGGAATATACATGTATATTTATTCTTCAAAATTAAAAAGCAATAAGGAAATACGTCGAGAGGCAAGGGAAGATTTGTCAGGCAATTGGATTGTAGCTATATTAGTATGTATGTTAGCCTGGGTTTTAACAGAAATGCTTACACAGGATCCTCAGATTAAAGAAAGAGTAACTGGTGTTATTAATAATCCTATACATGGAATATTTGAATATTGGACGACAAGAAATAATGGGGAGATTCAGAAATTAGGAATACTTATATCAATAATTATAGGAGGTCCCATATCTTTTGGAGTTTCAAGATTTTTTCTAAATTTAATACGTAATACTAATCCTAAAGTTCAAGATGTTTTTATGGGTTTTAAATATTTTTTCGAAACATTTTTGTTGAATTTATTAATGGGTATATTTATATTGTTATGGACTTTACTGCTTATAATACCTGGAATAGTTGTTGGTTTAAGTTATGCAATGGCATACTATATATTAATAGACAATCCGGAATTGAGCGCTATGGATGCTATAAACCGTAGCAAAGATATGATGGATGGACAAAAATGGAAGCTATTTAGTTTATATTTAAGCTTTGTAGGGTGGTTTATATTGTGTTTGTTAACTTTAGGCATAGGGTTTATATGGCTTAACCCCTATTTACAAAGATCCTTAGCCGGTTTTTATCAAGATTTAAAGGATGATTCTAATGATAATTCAGAATATGCAGGTACTGATGAAAACTATAAGGTAAATAGTATCGAATAGATTCAATAAAAGTTTCTCCAGTAGTTTAATAAATGGAGAAATTTTTTTTTACTTTCACCTATTAACTATATTTTCATAATATATATTACAAGCTTAATATGGAGATGATATTGTGAAAATAGGGGATATTGTAGTAAGAAAATCATATGGTGGAGACATTACATTTAAAATAATAGACATTATGTTTGTAAATAATGCGGATGTGTATTTACTTAAGGGAATAAATTTAAGAATTGAAGCAGATTCTTTAAGTGAGGATTTACAATTAGTATCAGAAGACAACGTTGGTGAAATTGATAAGGTCTTTAATAAAAAAGTAAATGCAACTATTAAAAAAATATTAATGAGCAGGATTAAAGGGGCTAGAGGATCGGCTATAGATATTAATGGGAAAATTAAAGATCTGCAGTTAAAACAAGAAAAATACAAGGAATACAAAGAATACAAAAATAAAGAAATGGTCTTTGGGAGACCAGGGAAAATACTACATGTTGATGGGGATGCAGAATATCTAGAGGTTTGCCTAAAAACATATAAGCAGTTGTCTTTAAACGCTGTAGGAAGAGTAATATCAGAAAAGGACCAGCCAAATGAAATAGTAAATTTAGTAAAAGAAATTAAACCAGATATAGTAGTAATTACGGGCCATGATGGTATGATAAAGGGAGTAACTGATTATATAAATTTAAATAGTTACAGAAATTCAAAGTATTTTGTAGAGTCTGTTATAGCTCTTAGGTCTTATAATAGTAACTATGATGATTTAGTTATATTTGCAGGAGCATGTCAATCTTGTTATGAGTCAATTTTAGATGCTGGTGCTAATTTTGCTTCATCTCCAAATCGTGTCTTAATTCATTGCTTGGATCCTGTTCTAGTAGCTGAGAAGATAGCATATACAAATATAGAAAATGTTGTAGCCATAGAAGACGTTATACAGAACACTATAACAGGACTAAAAGGCATAGGAGGATTACAAACTAGAGGTAAGTATAGAGAGGGATTTCCTAAGTCACAGTATATTTAGATAGCAATAAATCTTAAAATAATATATGGATATTATTTTAAGTACCTAAATGGTCTCCCATATTTTGTATGGGAGCTTTGTTTATAAAACTGAATATATATATAATTAAAGGAGATACTAGAAAGATTAGTATTTAAAATATATTAGTACCTCATAATGTTAAGCTCCATAAAACAGAGAAAACTCAATTCTCTGTAGAATAATCTATAAAGGTGTACTTTGTTAACATATAATTAACATTGACAAAATTGTTATATTAGTGATAAAATAATAAGTTTGCTTGACAAATATAAAAATACCCTGTATAATATAAGATGTGGAGAGAAGGTGTTTACTTGGAACAGATAAATGTATTGACTTCAATAAAAGATGAAATTGAAAGTCATGTAGGCGAAAGAGTAACATTAAAAGCTAATGGTGGAAGACGAAAAATTCTTGTAGATAATGGAGTTATTGAAAAGACATATGCAAGTATTTTTGTTATTAGATTAGAAAATGACACCCACAGAACCGTGACATACAGTTATTCAGATGTTTTGACAAAAACAGTTCAAATAGTTTTTGCAGGATAAAACGATACTGTACCTTGGTATCGTTTTTTACAATTATAAATTAGTCTGGCACATATTATATAGAATATATTTCGTTATTAATAATGGAATATATTTTACATGATATGTGCTTTTTTTTATTTAAATGTAAAATTATGATGAATTTTGAAATACGAATAAAAACATTGAATATCATATTTTATTCACTATTACTATATATATTATATAGTAGGTATTTTAAGAGGGTAACAATTCATAAGTGTTGCCACAATAGAAATATGAGGAGGCATAGCATGGAGATAAATTTAATAAGAGAAAATATAGAGTATGAACAACTGCTAGGAGAAAATACTGCGGATACTGTAGTAAAAGAAGAATATGTAATACCAGATACTCATCCAGACGTTAGAGAAATTCTTATGTTAGACGTTAAAGCCATTATAAATTCTAAAGAAATAATTGAAGATAAGGTATATTTAGAAGGGCAACTTCAATATAATGTACTTTATATTTCAAAAGATCAAGAACGCAGTGATGTGGAAAATGTAGTATATAGTTCTAAATTTTCAAATACAATAGATGTAATGGGTGCCAGGCCTGAAATGCTTTGTGATGCTGAGTGTTTTCTAGAACATATGGAGTGTAGGATAGTTAATGAGAGAAAAATATGTCTAGAAGGTATTTTGAAGTTAAAATCTGAAGTGTATAAAAGTTTTAGTTTTCAAATAGTTAAAGATATTGAAGCTGTAAAGGATGTTCAATATTTGAAAAATCCAGCCAGCATAGATAAAGTTACAAAGAGTTTTAATGGAGAGCTTATTGGTAAAGCAAATATAAAAGTTCCAAATGATAAACCGGAAATTGTTAAAGTTATAAAATATGATGTTAATGTTCACAAAAAAGAAGTAAAACTGTACGACGGTAAAATTCAAATTAATGCTTTTGCATGTATTAATATAATGTATAAGGGAAGAGATAGTAGGGAATTATTTTATATTGAGCAGGAAGTTATGCTAAATAAAGAGCTGGATTTTGAAGATGTAAGCCCTTATATGGAAAATTATACAGACTTTAGAGTGGATGCTATGGGATTTGACATTAAGGAAGATGATTTAGGAGAAAAAAGGATTATTGATGTAGAATTTTTGATAAAAACTAATACCAGGGCTGTGCACAAAGAAGAAGTGGATATGATTGAAGATGTTTATTCACCAACTACAAAGCTTGAGATGGATAAAAAAGATTATGGACTTAATGTAATGCAAGGGCAATTATTAACTGAGACCTTAGTTAAGGGAGATATAGAATTAAATAATACTATGGCAAAACCAAGCAAGGTTATTATGTGTAATGCTAGCGTTTGTGTAACAGACAAAAAAGTCATTGAGGATAAGGTTATAATTGAGGGTATAATGAATGTAACCGTATTATATAGAAGTGATGATGAAGAAAAATACCTTTCTTCGGTTTCAGAAGAGATTCCGTTTACCTGTGGGGCTGAGATATTAGGAACTAAGATAAATATGAGCAGTGTGTGTAAGGTTTCTCTAGAAAATATAAATGCAGATATTGAGGTTGGAAATATAGCAATTAGAGCTGTAGTTAAAGTATATGCAAGAGTAAATTACATGGTGCAAAAGAAATTTTTAGTTGACGTTTATCCAATAGAGGGAGAAGTGCCTAAGAAAAAAGCTAGTATTACCATTTATGTAGTTCAATCTGGGGACACCTTATGGAAAATTGCTAAAAAATATAATACTACAATGCAAGAAGTTGCAAGGGTTAACGGGATAGAAGATCCTAATGTTATAAAAGTTTCACAAAAACTTATGATACCAGGTAGAATAATTATATAAACAAATTTTAATAAATAACAAGTCATTATATAATATTTGACTTGTTATTTATTTTATATATGCATTATTTTAAATTATATGTAGCAATATTAAATTTGTTGTAATATACTAATTTCATTAACAAAATTTCACAAGAGAAGGCTAATCTTATATAAGGCTATGAATTCCTAGTGAGGAATAAACAATTATTAATTAATTAAGAGGCTTTAGTGGATTCACAATAAAGAGTTGGAGGAAAATCATGTTAGTAAAAGCTTATGGGAAAATAAATATATCTTTAGATATAGTAGGTAAAAGAGAAGATGGATATCATTTGCTCAAAATGATTATGCAAAATGTAGATTTATATGATTCTATGTCCTTTCAAAAATGCAATAAAGGTATTAATATAAGTTGTAATAAACCTTACATACCTACAGATGAGAAGAATTTAGTATATAAAGCTGCAAAACTTTTTATGGAAACTTATAATATTAGCGAAGGTGTAAATATATATCTCAAGAAAAATATTCCTGTAGCTGCTGGTATGGCAGGTGGGAGTACAGATGCAGCGGCTGTTTTTAAAACATTGAAAGAGTTATTCGAAATGGATATAGACGACAATGAACTTATGAATTTAGGGGTAAAAATAGGCGCAGACGTCCCTTATTGTATAATAGGGGGGACTGCACTGTGCGAAGGTATAGGAGATATTATTACTCCACTCGCCCCTTTTAAAAATCAAATTTTAGTGTTAGTTAAGCCTAATTTTGGGGTATCAACTAAAGAAGTTTACAAAAACTTAGATATTAGTAAAATCTTTAAGCATCCAGATACAGAGGCCTTAATAAAAGCTATGGAAGAAGAAAAATTACAAGATGTATGCAACAATATGAAAAATTTACTTGAAAATGTTACCCTAAGAAAATATCCAGTTCTCAAAAGAATAAAAGAGGATATGATTAGAATGGGGGCAATGGGTGCAATGATGAGCGGAAGTGGACCCACAATATTTGCTTTTTTTGATGATATGTTAAAAGCTCAAAGATGTTATGATAAATTTAAAACTCAATATAAAGAAGTATATATAACAAGAACCATTTAGAATTAATTTTATAGTGAAATATAAGAACGTGGAAAAGCCTTTGTGGTTTTTTCACGTTTTTATGTGGTTAGCCCAGTATGGGCGAACCATAAGCTAGATTTAAATAACAAGACAGTGTATTAGTATATTGTCTTGTTATTTATTTTCCATGACTAAGTGAATATTTTCTGCAAGTGTCGTTAAAACTAGTTTAAACAAAGTAAAATCAGCTTGCTTACGTATAAAGTTTTATAATTTATTTTTTTGCTAATTATACTAAAAGAGGGAGAAAAATAATGAGAATCTTAAACTTATTTGATGTATATTTTTTAATAATGATGGTGTTGCAAGGTTCAGTTGTACTTTCTGTGGATGCAAGAAATTTTAAAAAATCTGGTGATGATATTACCAGTAAAAAAGCACGTACCTTAGGCTTACTCGCAATTATCATAGCTATAATTCTATTTACACTGAGGTTCATATTTTAATTTATGTGAATTTATACATATATATAAGGAGGTGAAGCAATATGAAAGAGATGATTGATGATGAAATTCAGCTTGAAGCTGAAAAAAACATAGAGTATTTAAAAGAACTTTTGAAGGATAACTCTGATGTGATTTTTAGAACTTTCAATGTAGGAGATTGGAAGGCAGCTATAGTTTATATTGATGGAATGGCAGATAAACTTCTATTAGACCACTATGTTTTAGAACCATTAATGTTATGTTCAAAGGGAATAGAGAAAACCAAGCAAATAAAAGACAATATACTTTCAGTTACTGATATGCACGAAGTCAAAAAATTAAGTGAAGGAGTTAATGCAGCACTTTCCGGGGATACATTAATGTTTATAGATGAGTTAAATTGTGCCTATGTTATTGCAACGCGTTTTTGGCCCGTTCGGGGGGTAGGTGACCCATCTGGTGAAACTGTAATTAGAGGAGCACGAGATGGCTTTACAGAAACTGTAAGATTTAATACTGCTTTAATAAGAAGACGAATTAGAGATACCAGGCTAAGAATTAAACCTAAAGCTATAGGAGCTAGATCGAAAACCGATGTGGCCATTATGTATATTGACGATATAGTAAATAAAGAAGTACTAGAAGAGTTAAATCGTAGGGTAGATAAAATAAACATTGATGCAGTTTTTGATTCTGCCTATATTGAGCAGCTAATAGAGGATAATAAATATTCTCCCTTTCCTCAAATACAAAGTACAGAGAGGCCAGATGTAGTAGCGGCAGCGCTGTACGAAGGTAGAGTAGCACTAGTTGTAGATAATTCTCCCTTTGTAATTATTGTTCCAACTACTTTACCTAGTTTATTTCAATCTCCAGATGATTATTACCAAAGGTGGATGCATAGCTCTATGGTTAGATTTATTAGGATGATTTCTATATTTATATCGCTTATGGCACCGGCATTTTATGTAGCCATTACCTCTTTTCATACAGATATAATACCTACTAAATTAGCCTATGCTATAGCAGCTTCTAGAGAAGGAGTACCATTTCCTGCATTTGTAGAAGCTATAATTATGGAATTGTTTTTAGCTCTTCTTATGGAGGCTGTGGTTAGATTACCAAAGCCTATTGGAGCGACTATTGGTATTGTAGGAGGACTTATTATAGGGCAATCTGCAGTGAGTGCAGGAATAGCTAGTCCCATTATGATAATTATTGTGGCAATTACTGCTATTACTACATTTGTAACTCCTAATTATGAAGTTACTGCGGCTTTTAGATTTGTACGAATTCTCCTTATTATCGCTTCGGCAATTGTAGGCTTTTATGGGATAGTAATGGGGCTCATTATACTTCTCATTCATTTAGTTAGAATGAAGAGTTTTGGAATACCTTATTTAGCACCAGCAGTAGATACGAGTATTGCGGATTTAAAAGATATGTATATTAGGTCACCAATATCCAAGCTAAAAGAAAGGCCTAAATATATGAAAACGGGAGATAAGATAAGACAGAAATAATTTGTATCATCTTTTATGTGGAGGTGAAGTATTATGAAAGATAAAAAAATAATTGGAGATTTCGCTTTATTTACTACTGTAGTGGTGGCAATGGTAGGTATAGGAATATTTTCTTGCCCAAAGGAAGTCACAGATAAAGTAGGTAGTGACGCCTGGATAGTTATTTTAACTTCAGGAATAGTAATTTTTTTATTACTATATCTTATATACCTGGTTATGAAAAAAAATGATTTTGAAGATCTTACAAACATATTGCAGAATAATTTTGGTAGATTCCTTGGAGGAGCATTTGCTATTATTTTTGCGATTTATAGTATATTTATTGTGTCTCTTGGGATGAGGGAATTTGTTGAAGTAATTAGACTGTTTTTATTGAGACAGACACCGTCAGAATTTATTTTAATTACCACGATTTTAGCAGGTACCTATTTAGTTAGAGGAGAAATAGGTGATTTAGTTAAGTTTAATGAAATTTCCTTCTGGATTATTTTCCTCCCAACTTTTGTAGTGTTCATACTTATCGCTATAAATGCGGACTTTACAAATTTATTACCAGTACTTAACAATAAACCCTCCAATTACTTTAGTGCTTCTAGATATGCAATATTCTGTTTTGGGGGATTTGAAATAGCCTATCTTATTCTTCCTTACGTTAAGAATAAGAAAAATTCATTCCGTATCCTAAGAAAGGGTATTATGTTTGTATCGATTTTTTATGCAATTGTAATGATACTTGTTTTAGCTATTTTATCTAAAGCACAGAGTAGAATTTTATTATGGCCAACTATTTCTATGATCAGATCTTTATATATACCAGGAACATTTATAGAGCGTTGGGAAGGAATAGTAATGGCGCTTTGGATACTTTTTTATTTCACCACCTTTATTAACACATACTTCTTTTCTAGTGAGATTGTAAAAAACGTATTTAAATTGAAAGATATTAAAATATCTTCACTTTTAATTATGCCTATTATTTATGTCGTAGCGTTATATCCAGAAAATATAGCAGAAGTTTATACATTGCAATACAAAACCACTCCAATTATATACACTTCTATATTTGTTTTTGTAATTTTACCCATACTTATACTGCTCATGGGCAAAATTAAAGGTAAAGGGAGGTGGAAAAGTACAGATGAAATTTAAGATGGCTTTACCCATTATCCTAAGCTGCGTTTTACTTAGCGGATGTTGGGATAAAGTAGAAATAGATAGGCTCAATTTCATATCTACTATAGCTATTGACCCAGGACAAGATATTGGTAAAGAAAAGGAATTAAAAAGCATTAATCCAAAAGAGCCCTTTGCTGAGGGGCAGATTAAAAAAATTAATGTAACTTATGGATTTCCAGATATGAGTATGCTAGGGGCTGGAAAAAGTGGAAGTGCACAGGAAAAATATATTAATACGCAGGCTTACTCTATGGAAGATGCATCATCAGAAGCTATGGCTAAAAGCAGTAGAGACATATATATGGGTCATGCTAAGTTACTTATATTAAGTAGTAATTTATTGAAATATAAAGATACTGTAAAAGAGGTAGTAGATTATCTGCAAAGAAATCCTAATATAAATAGAATGATGGATATTGTTGTCTCAGACGGCAAAGCTGAAGACTATATAAAATTCAAACCTATGACAGAAAACAGTACCCAATATTATATATCTGGACTTATGGCTAATAGTAAAAGAAACTCAAGGATTATGAGCATAAATTTAAATGAGTTCCTTATTCTTTTAAGTGAAAATGGGAATGCATTATTACCTAGAATAACTTTAGAAAAGGAAAAAAATGAATTGATTTTAACTGGTGCTGCTATAATTAACAATTATGAATTAAAAGGATATTTTAATCCCTTAGAACTAATGGACATACAACTTCTAAGTGGTAAGTTTAACACTGGCAAAAAAGTTATTTACATTGATGGTCATCCTGTTGATTATGTAATCAATGGGTATGAAAGGAAAATGAGGGTGGAGGAAGAAGGAGATAAGCTAGTCATTAATATTGATTTAGGACTTGAGGGTCAGATAAATGGGTATTATGTAGATAAAAAAATACTGGGAAAAGAGGAATTGCAAAGGCTACAGAATACTTTTAATGACTCCATTAGTGTAGAGTGTGAAAAAATTATGAAGGTTGCTAAAGAGGAATTTGAAATAGATCCCTTTGGCGTACGGGAGCATATTGAAAAGTTTAAACCTTCCTTATGGAATAAGATAGAAAAGGATTGGAAAGGGAAATATAAAAATGCAATAGTCAAGGTTACTGTTAATACTGAAATAAGAAGAATCGGAGCAGTTCAGTGAATATAATTACATAATGTGGTAATAATTCTAATATAAATTATTCTATACAGGGGGGATAACCATGAAAAAATTTATATTAACAAGCATTACCATAATTATTATAATATCCATAGTTTTAAGTGGAAGTAACGTAGCTACGAAAGCTACTCAAAGCGATATTGCTGGTAAACTCATAAGGTTTCACGTAATAGCTAATAGTGATGATAAAATAGATCAAGGGTTAAAATTAAAAGTAAGGGATTCTGTTTTAAAATATATATCACCAAAACTTGTGGATTGCAAAAATATAGAACAATCAAGAAAAATTATAAATAATGAAGATAAAAATATTAAAAAAATTGCTCAAGGCGTTATAAATAAAAATGGTTTTAAATATTCAGTAGCTACAACTTTGTCACAGGAAAATTTTCCGATTAAAACTTATGGAAATATAACGCTGCCTCAAGGAAAATATGAGGCTTATAGAATAATTATTGGAAGCGGTATCGGTCAAAACTGGTGGTGCGTTATGTTTCCGCCATTATGTTTTGTAGATATTACAAAAGGAAATGTATCTTATGATAAAACTGAGAGTGAAATGAAACAAGTATTATCAGATGATGAATATAACTTGGTGAATAATACTGCAAGTAATAATAAAATAGTTGCGAAATTTAAATTAGTAGAAATTTTTGATAAATTATTTAGTTAAATAAAATATATACAAAACTACTGCTAGATACCAAGTCGTAATTGGTGTTTACTAGTGAGAAATTCCAGGAGGAAAATATATGAAAATGCTAAAGAAAAGAATATTGTATACAAGTGCGGTAACTATAATTGTTGTATTCTCAACTACTTTTGCTATACTAATGTTTTTAGAGAGGCTAGATTATAGAAATTATCTTCAAGGACAATATAGTAAAAATATGTATGAGCTTATTAGCTCTGTACAAAACATAAGAGTAAATCTAGGTAAAGCTGCTATTGTGGGTTCTAGAGAGCAAAGTATAGTAGTTTTCGAAGAAATTTTTAGACACTCGGATACTGCAAACGATAAATTGCATTCCTTGCCAATAGAACAATCAGTTGTTGGCGACACTAGTAAATTTTTAACTCAAGTAGGGGATTTCTGCTATAGTTTAGCAAAGGCAACATCAGAAGGAAAGGACTTGAGTGCTAAGCAATATGAGTTAATTGACCAATTAGAAATGCAATCATATACACTTCAGGAGCAATTAAATGCAGTGCTATCTGATATAAATGATGGTAAAGTGAAATGGGGAGAGATTAGAAAAAAAAGTACTTCCGTATTTGCAAAAGTAGGAGATGACCTTGTGAATGAGAAATTCAAGGGAATACAAAAACAAGTAGTTCAATATCCAGCATTAATTTATGATGGGCCTTTTTCTGATAATACCTTAGAAATAAAGCCTAAAATAATATCTCAAAAAGAGGTAAGTCAAAGTGATGCAGTTAAAACAATAAAAAATATATTTGGCGAAGATAAAATAGAAAGCATAGAAAATAAACAAGTACAAGGGAAAACTAAAATACCCTCCTACACCTTTTACGTAACATTTAAAGGGAGAGCTAAAGAGGAGCCTAAAACAGTAATAGAAGTAAGCAAAAACGGAAGTAGAATATTATATTTGTTAGATAATAGGTCTATAGGAAAGGCAACAATAGATATTAAAAAGGCAATAAAGGGTGGAAGTGAATTTATTGGAAAAATAGGATATAAAAATATGGAACCTACATATACCTTAAATTATGAAAACACAGCAGTAGTAAGCTATGTATATAAACAAGGAGAAGTAGCTATTTATCCAGATCAAGTAAAGCTTAAGATTGCACTAGATGATGGTAGTATTATAGGAATTGAATCTGAAAAATTTTTGGTATCACATGTTGAAAAGAGAAAAATAAATGCGCCAAAAATAAATGCAGTAAAAGCGCAGGAAAGAGTTGGAAAGCGTCTGAAAATAAGTAAAATAAGCTTAGCTATTATACCTACTGAGATGAATAAAGAGGTTCTGTGCTATGAATTTTTAGGCTCATATAAGGAGAAAAACTTTATAGTATATATTAATGCTGATACTGGGTATGAGCAAAGAATAATGGAAATAATAGATACTCCTAATGGCAAATTAACTATTTAGCCGTAAGGGCTAAGACGTTGCAAAGGCTATCTTACGTAAGAGAGGATATATTGCATTAAGTGCACATATATCCTCTTTTCTATTGAATTATTTTAGATTTACCATTATAATTTGTAGTGGTGTCATTATGGAGGCTGTTTAAAATTGAGAAATAAATCTTAGAAATTAAAATACAAAGTAATATAAATGATATAATATGATGATAAATTTATTTAGTAAACTTATGTTTTTATTATTCATAAACTAGTTATCATGGTTGTAAGGAGAGATGAAAAATGAAAAAGAAAATAGCGGTATTATTTGGTGGACAGTCCACTGAACACGAGGTTTCTAGAGCATCAGCAACATCAGTATTGAAAAACATTGATCAAACAAAATATGATATATACCCTATTGGAATAACTAAGGATGGGTTATGGTTTCAATATACCGGAAAATTAGATAATATAGAAAGCGGAGAATGGGAAAAGGATCAATTTTTTAAAGTGCCGCAGGGACAAAAGTTTTTATTTAATAAAGAAGTAGATGTAGTATTTCCGTTATTGCATGGACTATTTGGAGAAGATGGTACAATTCAAGGTATGTGTAAATTATTAAATATTCCTTGCGTGGGTCCTGGGGTAATGTCTTCTGCTATTTGCATGGATAAAATATATACAAAATACTTATTGGAAAACTTTAATATAAAGCAAGCTGATTATGTGGTAATTAATACCCATGAGTATGCTGAAAATAAAGATATATTAGTAGAAACAATAGAAAAAAAATTGGGCTACTGCGTATTTATTAAACCAGCTAATGGCGGCTCATCTGTTGGTATAACAAAAGCACATAATAGAGAGGAACTAATACTAGGATTAGAGGAAGCACTAAAATACGATAGAAAAGTTTTAGTTGAACAGGCTATAAATGCTAGGGAAATTGAGGTGGCTGTACTGGGAAATGATTATCCAGAAGCATCTATGCCAGGAGAAGTAATCCCAGCCAAAGAATTTTATGATTATGAAGCTAAGTATAAAAGTGAAGCATCTAAACTTTTAATACCGGCAGCACTTAGTGAAGCTAAGCTACAAACAATTAGAGAAGAGGCCGTGAAAATTTATACAATACTAGATTGCGCTGGCATGGCAAGAGTGGATTTTCTAGTAGATAAAGAAACGGAAGAGGTTTATCTAAATGAAGTTAATACTATACCGGGTTTTACTAAAATAAGTATGTACCCTAAAATGTGGCAAGCTACAGGAAAAACTTATGGGAAACTTATTGATGAACTTATTGAGCTGGCTATAGAAAGAAACAATAAATAATATTTTTATAAAATCTAATGATTAGAGGAGGAGTTTTATGACAACAGCTTTAGCTATGGTTTCTGGAGGTCTGGATAGTATACTCGCAGCAAAACTTGTAAAAGATCAGGGCATAGAAGTTATAGGAATATGCTTTAAATCCTACTTTTTTAATGAGGAAAATGCATTGAAAATTGTTAAACAAATAGATATACCCTTAGTAGTTGTGGACTTTTCAGAAGAACATTTTGAAATGGTAAAGAATCCAAAACATGGACATGGTAAAAATATGAATCCTTGTATCGACTGCCATGCTATGATGATGAGACGTTGTGGAGAGCTATTAGAGAAATTTCATGCAGACTTCATCATAACAGGAGAAGTTTTAAATCAAAGACCTATGTCTCAAAATAGGTCAGCTTTAGACATAGTGAAAAATGAATGTGGAATAGGACATAAAATTCTAAGGCCCTTATGTGCTAAGAATTTGAAACCAACTGAAATGGAGTTAGATGGTTTAATAGATAGAGAGGCTCTTTTGGATATAAGTGGAAGGAATAGAAAGGTACAAATGGAACTAGCGGAAAAGTGGGGTATTAAAGATTATCCATCGCCAGCCGGTGGATGTAAACTTACGGAACCTAATTATTCTGTAAGACTTAGGGAACTCATAGAGCATAAAGAGGATACTTCTAAAGTAGATCTAGACTTATTAAAAATAGGAAGACATTTTAGGTTATCTAAAGATGCTAAAATTATATCTACGAGAACGCAGGAAGAGGGAGAGTTAATAAAACCACTTTTAAGGCCGGAAGATTTAATATTCCAAACTAGGGATTATAATGGATCTACTATTGCTATAATTGGTGAAGCAACAAATGAAGACATTGAGTTTGCAGCTAAGATTTCAGGAAGATATTGTAAGGGCAAGGATGAAAAAATGGTATCTGTTAAGTATGGCAAATATGGTGACCCCCTAGATGAATCTATAGAGATAGCGCCAGCAACAGAGGAAGAAATAAATAAATATATTTTAAATTAGTGAGGAGTAAGCTTATGAAGACAAATGCAGTAATTTCAATTGTTAGCAAGCAATCTGACAGTGAAGAAGATGGAGATGCTATTGAAGTAGTGACACCTGGTGAATTTTACAAAAAAGATAATTGTTATTATGCTGTATACGAAGAGACAGAAATTTCAGGGATGAAGGGAACTACTACTACATTAAAAATTGATGAAGAACATTTTACCCTTATTAGAACTGGAACTACGAATACAGAAATGAAATTTAAAAAATATGGAAGGGATTTAACTTTATACAATACGCCTCATGGCGCGTTAGACCTAACTGTAGATACTAGGGAGTTAAAGATGAACGTGGATAATAATGGTGGAGATGTATTTATAGATTATGATATGATAATAGGAAATCAACAAATTTTAAGTACAACTTTAAAAATTAATATTAAAGCATAATAGTAATTAAGAGGCTGTTTCAAAAATTCGGGTTGTGTGATTTTATAAAATATAAATTTCAAATGAAAAAAGCTATGAAATATAGGATAAACACCTTAATTTCATAGCTTTTATTTGTTTTGTAATAAAATTTTATATAATAAAATTCTCCAAAAAAAAGAAAACCAAAAAAAACACTGGTTAATGATAAAAAAGTGTGATAAGATATTATTATTGTTTTTGAAAACAAATATACCATTTTAATTTACTATTGTATTTATAGGGTAATTTCTATTATAGGGTTATAAAGAGCTTCTGTCAAGCTATTTTTAAAAAAATCAGTATAAATTTTTTAACGACATTTCAGAAGGAAAGCCTCCCGCTTCTATAAGTGGGAGTTGCAAGCTATAACAAATAAAAAACTTCAGTGGGAGTTTAAATCTCCTTCTGAAGTCGTTAATTGCAGCATCGCAGATGATGATTTAACGACATTTATAGAGGTATATATTAGCAATATTAGAGTAAATAAAAACATATAAATAAAGTGGATAATAAAGCATAGGAGGAATAATTATGAATACTAAGTACATATTTGTAACAGGTGGGGTAGTCTCATCTCTAGGAAAAGGAATAACAGCAGCGTCCCTTGGTAGGCTTTTAAAGAATAGAGGATTAAAGGTTTCTATTCAAAAATTTGACCCATATTTAAATGTAGATCCAGGCACCATGAGTCCATATCAACATGGAGAAGTTTTTGTTACAGATGATGGAGCAGAAACAGATTTGGATTTAGGGCATTATGAAAGATTTATTGATGAAAATTTAAGTAAGAGTAGTAATGTAACTACAGGAAAAGTCTATTGGTCAGTTATATCAAAAGAGAGAAGGGGCGATTATTTAGGTGGTACAGTACAAGTAATACCTCATATAACTAATGAGATTAAAGAAAGAGTCTATAGAGTAGCTAAAGAAAAAGATGTAGATGTGGTTATAACTGAAATTGGTGGAACGGTTGGAGATATTGAGTCACTACCATTTTTAGAGGCTATAAGACAGGTGAAATATGAAGTAGGAATAGAGAATGTTTGTTTTATCCATGTTACGTTAGTGCCATATTTAAAGATGGCAGGAGAACTTAAAACTAAACCAACTCAACATTCTGTAAAAGAACTTAGAAGTATAGGAATTCAACCAGACATTATAGTATGCCGCTCTGAGAAGGAAATATCTGATGATATGAAGGCTAAAATCGGGCTGTTCTGTAATTTAGAAGCAGACAGCGTAATTCAAAATTTGGATGCGGAGAACTTATATGAAGTACCACTTATGCTCCACAAAGAGGGATTAGATACTTTAGTATGTAAAAAATTAAAACTAGATTGTGATGAAATAGATAATGCTGCATGGACTTACATGGTAAATAGATTAAAAAATCTGTCCGGAAATGTAAAAATAGCACTAGTGGGAAAATATGTAGAACTTCATGATGCGTATATTTCTGTTGTTGAGGCATTGAGCCATGGAGGGCTTTATAATGATTCTAAAGTGGAGATTAAATGGGTAAATGCAAGCGACGTAACTTCAGAAAATGTCAGCGAAATATTAGGGGATGCTGATGGTATATTGGTTCCAGGAGGATTCGGTGACAGAGGAATAGAAGGGAAAATAGAAGCTACAAGATATGCTAGAGAAAACAAAGTACCATTTTTTGGGATATGTCTTGGTATGCAATGTGCTGCTATAGAATATGCAAGAAATGTGGTAGGACTCAAAACCGCAAATAGTTCAGAACTTGATGCGGATACGAAGTATCCCGTAATAGATTTAATGCCGGATCAAAAGGATATAGATGAAAAAGGTGGCACCATGAGATTAGGATTATATCCGTGTAAATTAACAAAAGACTCTAATGCTCATGAAGCCTACAATGATGAAGTAATATATGAAAGACATAGACATAGATATGAATTTAATAATCAATACAGAAAAGCATTAACTGATGCAGGACTTTTGATTACGGGAACAAGCCCTGATGAAAGATTAGTAGAAATAGTTGAAATTAAAGATCACCCTTGGTTTGTTGGAGTTCAGTTTCATCCGGAACTTAAATCTAGACCCAATAAACCACATGCATTATTTAAAGAGTTTATTAAGGCATCATTAGAAAATCATAAATAAATCTTGTTACAAGGCTGCATGAAAAATAAGCAGTCTTTTTTTTTGCATTTTTTACGACAAAATATAAATTTTATACCAGCAAAAATATATAGTCCCTATATGGAAATTGCATTTACAGATCTTAATACAAGTTCTCTGCCTGAAGATAACACTATTGAGATAAATCCTTATTATAGATTTCAAAATATTTTCAAAGAGTTACTTGATGTTAATTTTAATGAAAGTAAACAACTTGTAGAAACACTTTTTGATATAGTAATTCACTTTTTAGCAGAAATAGATTTCACAAAAGGTCTATGCAAAAAAAGAGTATTACAAAAAGTTTATCATGAAAGATATACAAAATGGTGTTTTTGGAAGTGGGATATCTGAAAGTATAAGTGAATTTAATAAAGAAGAAATAGATTGTTTATTAAGCGGAATAATTACTTTATATGTTACAGGTGTATCCTTACATTTATTTAACAAGGTCATAAGAAAAATATTTAAAAATAATATGGTATACATAAATAATGATAATAATAAAGTGTTATTGATTTATTTAGGAGAAGTTAAAACACAAAAATTAAAAAGAAAAATAGATACAATAATAAATCTATTTTTACCTATAAATATGAATATTACTATATATTGGGACAAACATTTTGGCATTATTGGCTTGGGTAAGACTATGAGATTAGATGAAATGGTAATAAATTAATAGAAAGTTAAGGATGATGATATGAGTACATTTTCATATAAGTTAAATAAAGACAATACAAAAAAGCTATCTGTAAAAAAATAAGTATAAAGAAAAAGAGCTTAGACTATTATAATGGTACCTATAGGAAGGACACTTGAAAAAAAGTGTTTGGATTATAGGTATTTTTTTCGTATAATTTATATATAGATAGGATGGTGGCAAATGAGTAAGATTTTATTTACCCCAAAAGATATTATAACCCTTGAAAATAATAAAAATGTTAAAAAGTTAGTGAATATGCGATCACATATAATTATGAATGTAAAATATTATTTATAGATGAATATATAGCTGGAAAACTACCAAGACAGATTTTTGCCGAAAATGGGTTTGATATAAATGTAATTGGATTAGGCAGAATCGAACAATCAACATATAGAAGAATTGCTAAGGCAACGAAAGAGAATAGCGTAGTAAAAAATATTTTGAATCGTGAATTCAAGCAGGCTACGCCAGGGAAGGTTCTTATTACTGATATAACATATTTACCATACGGTAATAGTAAAATGGCTTACTTATCCACAATTAAGGACTCATCAACAAATGAAATATTAGCGTATCAAACTTCAGATAGAATAACACTTGATATATCCTTAGATACAATAAAGAAGCTAGTTAAAAACAGACGAGTAACGTTAACAAAAGATGCCTTTATTCATTCAGATCAAGGTAGTCATTATACAAGCCCAACATTTCAAAAGCTACTAAAAAAGCACAAATTATCACAGTCAATATCGCGTAGAGGTAACTGTTGGGACAATGCCCCTCAGGAATCATTTTTGGACATATGAAAGATGAGATAGATTTAAAGTCCTGTACTACTCTTGAAAATGTTAAGAAAATGATAGATAGGTATATCACATATTATAATAATTATAGATACCGGTGGGACTTGAAAAAGGTGGCTCCTGTACAATACAGAAATCATCTCTTAGCTTGATAGCACCTTTTTTTTAGAGTGGCATTGACATAGGTACCAGTTTAGTTTTTGTTACCCTTTTTTCATTTTTTTTAAGAACGAAAACATTAAAGTCCATAAGTTAAGGCTAAAAAGACAAAGACCTTATTTCTTAAAGTTGCAATTAATATACAAATATTTTCATGCGGTTTTTTCATAAGTCAGTTAACACTATGTTAAAACATGCCTTTAAGAGGAGGACCGCAAAATTCTACAAACCTGTCAAGTGTTTTATGCAAAAAAAAGTGGGGCAATCAACAAAAAATAATGATACTAAAAATGAGTAATCACAGGATCTAAGGAGTTTCCGTGAACGCTCACTTTATAAGAGGGGGAAATAAGATGCTTTTCATAAAACATAATTTATTACTGGTAGTACCATTTATTTTTGTATTAATACCATTTGTATTAATACATAGAATTTTAGAGATAAAAAAATACCATTATTTAGGCATTAAGACAACAAGGTATAGAGAAGTAGGAGCTGTTGCGTTAATTTACTCGTTAATTTTTATAGGTACATTAACCCTTGGATCAAGTATTTTTTTCTTTGATTTACAGTTCATTGTTCAACATATTCATGATTCAATAAAAAATATAAATATTATTCCATTTAAAGGAATGATTGAATTTGGAATACATGGTGTTGTAAATATTTTCGGAAACATTTTTATGTTTATTCCTTTTGGATTTTTTGTTGCATTATTCTCTAAAAAAGACAAGAGGATAAAACATACAGTTATAGCAGGTGCAGGACTATCTCTAGTAATTGAAATTATTCAGATTTTTGTTATGAGATATATGGACATTAATGATATAATTTTGAATACTTTAGGAGCCTTTTTAGGATTTGAATTATTAAATCTTTCTGAAAAACGTTTTTCTAACTTTTTCAATAAATTTTCCACTAATAAAACGGTAAAGAAATTAACATTAAAAGACAAAATAAAGGTTTATGCTGTTACAATATTGCAAATAGTTGTTTGGATTATAATGAGTGTTAATTTAAAACAAATGGTTATGTCCTTTTATCTTAAATCTACTGACATGCCTAATTTAAATAACATTGACCCATTTAAATTGACTTTATTGACACTTCCATTGTTAGTTTTTATAATATCCATAGTAATGCAATTTATATTTAGGAAAAGGTTAATTATTTTACTGATTAACTTTGCATTATGGATGATTGCAGCATTTACTTTATTTAATTCCAATTTCCTGATTTACTGTTTTATATACACATTCATTTCATTACTCGGAACACTTATAGGAGATTTAATTATTAAATCTAAGAATAAGCTCATTAACAAAAGAAGAAAATCAATTACTCATTCTACATTATTTAAGTAATGCTAAAAATGAATAATAAATGCGTCTATTGAAGCATCCAGGTCAGCAAGGTAAAGCATATTGAAAAAACAATAGGGAGCAAATATCTAAACCTATAATAGAAGAGTATTGAATAGTAATGGAAATTTTTACGAACGATATTACCAATAATTTCAATTAAAATTAAGCAGGAATTTCATAAAATTTATAGAATCTAATCATTAAAGACATTAAAGACATTAAAGACATTAAAGACATTAAAGACATTAAAGAATATTATTGTGAAAAATGATTTTACTTTTGATAATTGTTTTTTGAAAAATATATTTTCACAAGATAATAAAATATGGAGGTGGAATAATTGATACTCGATACGAATATTGCTATAGCTTTAAAGGATTCTAATGGTCAATATAAGGTGGAAGAACTGACAATATTTGAAATAGAGAGTATGAGGACTAAATTTCCATGTCTATATGTTAAATTGCATAAAGGAAATGAAATATTAATTGATGTTAAATGCTGCCTATGCAATGAGTATCATTCATATCATTATAATATTAATGAACTTTTAAAAACTAATATGGTCATTGGTGGATGTGAGCAATTAGCATTGCCTATATTTTTCATTGGCAAGAATGAAAAAGTTATAAAAAAAGTAAATGAACATAAACAGATTACAGAGAAGATTTATGCTATGATATAAGATAAATTAAAAAAGACACAAACCTTAGAAGGAGTATAAATCTCCTTCTGGAATCATTAATATTGTAGCTTCGAAGAAGATGAACAGCTGTGCAGGTTATGATTTAATATAGTGGATTAAAGTTTTAAAATAGGATATACTTAAAAAAGTATATCATTTCAAAAAATTCATTGGATAGTAAATACGTTTTTAATTCCCATGATATTTATTAAATAGATATTATATATAATATACCCTTCGGAGGTGCAGATTTTTGATAAACAAAGATTTTGAAAATATGACAGTAGTTGAGCTGCGGGAACACTGCAAAGAGCTTGGTGTTAAAAACATTTCTAAACTTAAAAAGAGTGAGCTAATAGAGGAAATAAAGAAGATGACGCCAGTTTCATTGCAAAGAGACGGAGTTATTTTAAAAGAAAAGATAAGTCCTAAAATCACTTCTAAAGTTCAAGATAATATTATTATAGAAAATTCAGAGGCGCAAGTCCCAAATAATCCAATTCAAACTGAGAAAACTCCTGATAATGAAGACATTGATACTGGTTTTAAAAATCAAAATGAAAATAAAAAAGAAAAGTTACAGGAAATGATAAATGAATCAGGGTCAGCAAGAGGAGTTCTAGAAATAATTGAAAATAATAGTTATGGTTTTTTAAGAGGGCATAATTATTTATCAGGGCAGGATGATATTTATGTTTCGCCATCTCAAATTAGAAGATTTAATTTGCAAACAGGTGATGAGGTAGAAGGTAAAGTAAGAACACCTAAAGAGGGAGAAAAATTTAAAGCGCTATTGTATGTACAGGGAGTAAATGGAGAAAATCCAGATAGAGCTGTAGGTAGAAGACCTTTTGAAAAGTTAACTCCTATTTACCCAACAGAAAGGTTGACATTAGAAACCACTCCAACTGACTTGTCTTCGAGAATGATGGATATTATTTCTCCTATAGGTAAAGGCCAGAGAGGCATAATTGTAGCACAACCAAAAGCAGGAAAAACAACACTTCTTAAAAAAATCGCTAACAGTATTTCTATAAATCACCCAGAAGTAAAATTAATTGTTGTTTTAATAGATGAAAGACCGGAAGAAGTTACGGATATGCAGAGATCTATTAAAGGCGAAGTTATTTATTCAACTTTTGATGAAGAACCAGATCACCATACAAAAGTTGCTTATATGGTACTTGAAAGAGCTAAAAGAATGGTAGAACAAGGCCAAGATGTAGTTATTCTATTAGACAGTTTAACTAGACTTTCTAGAGCTTATAATTTAACTGTAACGCCTTCAGGAAGAACACTATCCGGTGGACTTGACCCTAGTGCACTTTTGATGCCAAAGAAATTTTTTGGAGCGGCTAGAAATATTGAAGAGGGTGGAAGCTTAACAATTCTTGCTACTGCATTAGTAGAAACAGGAAGTAGAATGGATGATATGATTTTTGAGGAATTTAAGGGAACAGGTAATATGGAAGTTCATTTAGATAGAAAGCTTCAAGAAAGAAGAATATTCCCAGCTATAGACATTTATAAGTCAGGAACAAGAAGAGAAGACTTATTACTTACTAAAATTGAAATGGAAACTATATATAATTTAAGAAAGATAATGTATAGAGAAGGTAATGCTATGGGAGTAACAGAAAAACTCCTGAATTTAATATCCACCACTAAGAATAATAAGGAATTTTTAGAAATGTTAAATAAGAACTTTGAAGTATTAGCTAGATAATATAAATAAAAAAATGGAAAAGATAATTAAATCTTTTCCATTAATATATTATTCTGCGTCAGTTTCTACTTCGTTTTTTATGTTGAATTTCTTCATGAATCTGTCTACTCTTCCACCAGCATCAATATTCTTTTGCTTTCCAGTGTAGAATGGATGGCAGTTAGAACATACGTCTACTTTAAGTTCTTGTTTAGTAGATCCTGTAATAAAAGTGTTTCCACATGCACATTTAACAACTGTGTCTTTATGGTATTCTGGATGTATTCCTTCTTGCATATTTTTCACCTCTTTCAAAAAATAGATATATACCCGTATTGTCAACTACTCAAGTCTATCATATAATTGATTATTAAGTCAATAAGAATAAAATTAAATTTGACTTTATTATATAGTGTATATTTGATAAAATACATGTAGTAAGTTTTTTTATAATATTGGAGGTAAAAGTATGTATGGACCAAAAAACCATGGTTGGGTGGAAGTAATTATAGGACCTATGTATAGTGGTAAGTCTGAAGAACTTATACGTAGGATAAGAAGAACAAAAATTGCAAAACAAAAATTACAAGTTTTTAAACCAGAAATTGATAATAGATATAGCAAGGGAGATGTGGTATCCCACTGCGGAGAGAAGGAAGAGGCTGTTCCAGTTAAGGATAGTGCAGAGTTACTGGCTCTATTACATGAAGATACACAAGTTGTTGCTATCGATGAGGTTCAATTTTTTGATAAAGGTATAATTAACGTAATTACTACACTCGCTGATAATAACAAAAGAGTTATATGCGCAGGATTAGATATGGATTTTAGGGGAGAACCTTTTGGGCCTATACCTGTACTTCTTGCTGTAGCCGAATTTGTGGATAAAATCCAGGCTATTTGCGTGGTGTGCGGTAATCCTGCCACTAGAACCCAACGTTTGATTAATGGAAAGCCAGCTAAATATGAGGATCCCATTGTATTAATTGGAGCTACAGAATCCTATGAGGCGCGTTGTAGAAAGTGTCATATTGTTCCTAGAGAAGGGGTGTAACTATGGCTAAAAATGTTAATGTTGGAGGTCAGGCAGTAATTGAAGGAGTTATGATGAGAGGCAGTATGGGTATTGCCACTGCGGTGAGAACTGCAGAAGGGGAAATTGTAGTGGAAAAAAAAAGCTATACCTCCTATACGAAAAAGAATAAATTTTTTGGATTGCCTATAATAAGAGGATTTATTTCACTAATTGAATCCTTAGTTATAGGTGTGCAAACTTTAAATTATTCAGCTTCTTTTTTCGAAGAAGAGGGCGAAGCTTCAAAAATAGATAAATGGATAGAAAAAATATTTAAAGATAAGAGTAATGATATAATTATGGGGTTATCCCTTGTTATTTCACTGGTTATATCTATAGGATTATTTTTTGTTTTACCAACTCTTGTAGCTAATGTTTTTAGTGAAATGGGTACAGGCACCATAGGCATGAATATTGTAGAAGGAATTATTAGAGTTTTAATATTTCTACTATATGTATATCTTATAGGAAAAATGGAAGATATTAAAAGAGTGTACCAATATCACGGTGCTGAACATAAAACTATATTTTGTTACGAAAACAATGTTGAACTAACTCCAGAAAATGCAGCTAAATTTGGAAGATTACATCCAAGATGTGGCACGAATTTTTTATTTTTAGTTATGATAGTTAGTATAATAATGTTCTCATTTACTGGTTGGAATTCAATTGGGGAGAGGATAATGTATAGGGTTATACTTCTGCCACTAATTTCAGGGGTAAGCTATGAAATTATTAAATGGATGGGAAAAAGCAAGGGACCCTTAGCTAAAATCCTTTCTTATCCAGGACTTAAGTTGCAGAACTTGACTACAAGGGAACCGGATTTGTCTCAATTAGAAGTTGCGATAAAAGCTCTTAAAGTAGCGGAGGGAATTGAAAATTAATTAGAATTGTGATCATAAAAGGCGGTGGTTAGTGATGAATATAGGAGAAATACTTCTTAAGTCTTATGGAATTTTAAAAAAAGTTGGCATTGAGAGCTATTTGTTAGATTCACAACTTTTACTGGCTAAGGTTTTAAATGTGGATAAATTGTTCATAATGCTTAATAGAGATTTTAATCTTAATGAAAAGCAAGAAGAAGAATTTTCACAGCTAATCCAGCTTAGGAAAAGTAAGATGCCCATAAAATACATTCTCGGTGAATGTGAATTTATGGGTATGAATTTAATAGTAAAGCCTGGAGTATTAATACCAAGACCTGATACTGAAATTTTAGTTGAAGAAGTAATTAAGCATATAAATGAAAAAGATTATACGCAGGTTTGTGATGTTTGTACTGGAAGTGGAGCTATTGGAATAGCTATAGCCGAATTTATTAAAGGTGTAGAGGTAATGCTTTATGATATATCTTATGATGCAATAGCTGTGGCAAAATTAAATATAGAAAGATTTGACTTAGCGAGTAGGGTCAATGTGGAGCGTAGCGATTTATTGCAAAGTGCTATAGAGCAGAATAAGAAATTTCAAGTGGTGGTCTCTAATCCTCCCTATATAAGAGAATCAGTCATACCTACTTTAATGGAGGATGTAAAAAATTATGAGCCCTACATAGCACTTAGTGGTGGGAAAGATGGGTTGGAATTTTATAGAAGAATCACCGAAGAAAGTTTGCAAGTTTTGGAAAAGGGCGGACTTTTAGCTTTTGAAATAGGATATGATCAAAGAGAAGAAGTTCAGGATATTCTTTTAAAATCAGGATTTAAGAGCATAGAATGTATTAAAGATTTATCTGGAAATGATAGGGTTATTAAAGGCATCTTAATGGAGTAGGACACTTTAGTGGGTAATGGCATCTTGTGAATTAGATAAGCAAAGTAGAGTAAGTATATAGTTATGTTGGAATTGTATACTGTACATAACTATGGTATAATATTAGGATGTGAAAATATATATACGGAGTGATAAAAATGTTAGATAGGCTTGAGTTTACAGAAAGCAAATATGAAGAAATTACAATGAAAATCGGCGACCCTTTGGTTATTGCTAATCAAAAGGAATGGCAAAAACTTTGCAAAGAACACGCAGAATTGGAAGTAGTTGTTACGAAATATAGAATATATAAAAAAGCTAAAGAAGATTTAGAAACAAACAAAGAAATGCTTAAAGATGAAGCTGATAAAGACATGAAAGAGATGATTCAAGATGAAATAAAAGACTTGATTCAAATTAAAGAAACTATGCAGGAAGAATTAAGAATTTTGCTTTTGCCTAAAGACCCTAATGATGATAAAAACGTGTTTATCGAAATTAGAGCTGGAGCAGGTGGAGATGAAGCAGCATTGTTTGCAGCAAATCTATTTAGAATGTATACAAGATATGCAGAGCGTAATAAATGGAAAGTTGAAGTAATGAGTGCTAATGAAACAGATATTGGCGGATTTAAAGAAGTAGTATTTATGGTAAAAGGTGATTCTACTTATAGTAAATTTAAATACGAAAGTGGAGTACACAGAGTTCAAAGGGTTCCAGATACAGAATCAAGTGGAAGAATTCATACATCTACGGCGACTGTTGCAGTGCTTCCAGAGGTTGACGATGTAGATATTGAAGTTAGTGCTAATGATTTAAGAATAGATGTGTTTAGAGCGTCTGGTAATGGCGGGCAGTGTGTTAATACAACAGATTCAGCAGTAAGAATGACACATATTCCTACAGGACTTGTAGTTTCTTGCCAGGATGAGAAATCCCAGTTAAAGAACAAGGAGAAAGCTTTGAAGATATTAAAATCTAGATTGTTTGATAAAGCCGAGGCTGAAAGATCCGCAGGAATAGCTGAAGATAGAAAAAGTCAAGTGGGCACAGGAGATAGAAGTGAGAGAATAAGAACTTATAACTATCCTCAAGGCAGGGTTACAGACCATAGAATAGGCTTAACATTGTATAGGTTAGAAGCTTTTCTTGATGGCGAAATAGATGAAATGATGAACACATTAATAACTGCTGACCAAGCAGAAAAGATGAAAGCCATGGGTAATAACAATTAGAAATTACTTTGTGCGAAAAACCTACTCATTTAGGTGTGGGAACTTCAGAAGCGAAAGGTGAGAGTAATGAATATAAATAAAGCCATTAGAAAGCAAAAAAAAACTTATAAAGGGTTTATGCTATCGATGTGCTTTATTTTTGTTTTATTACCTATTATGTTAATAGTGTCAAAAATTGCAAACATATACTTTATAATATATTTAATTTTTAATGAGCTACTTATTGTTATTGTTATGATTCTTAGATTTGATGAAGAATATATTGATTTCAAGTTGGAAGGGTATAAAATAAGCATATGGTGTGGATTTGCCAAAGATAAATTTATTATTATATGCAAAAAAGTTGTCTTTGTTCATACTGAAAATCAAGGCATGGACTTAGAGATTATTATAATAACAAAATCTAAATTTAGAAATGAAAAAATTCATCCCCTAGATGTAAAATTTTTAAAAAAATACCCCTATGTAGCACAGATGTATAGGAAAATTAAAATTGAAAATCCGGAAGAAACATATTTCTATTTTATAATTAAACATGGTGGATTTAGAAAATATGTCTTATTGGATTACGTGTATAGATCTTGCGTTGGTGCAATATTTTCAAGTGATGCTATAGAAAAAATTAAAGAATATAGAGAATACTGCATAAAGCCCCACTGATGGAATAAAATTACATATAGAGAAATAAGTATAGTGTATAAAAGTTTCTATACTTTATTTTCATATGGAATTGTAAATTAAGAAGTGGGGGTATAAATTTGAATAGTAAGATTGTTTTGATAATCATATTTTCTGGAGTAATAGCTTTGATTGGTACTATGATAGGGGCATTTTTAGGTGTTCTTATAAAGAAACCTTCAAGAAAGTTCCTAGGAAATATTATAGGATTTGCATCAGGACTTATGCTTTCTATTGTGGTTTTTGAACTCATACCAGAAGCTACAGAAAAGACAGGACTTCTAGGAACCTTATTGTTTTTAAGTCTAGGTATTATTATTGTTGTAATAATAGACAAAATAAGCAATTTAAGTGGTAATGCAAATTCTCAATATACAAAGGTGGCTTTTATGGTTGCGGTTGGAATAATGCTACATAATTTTCCTGAAGGTCTAATAATGGGATTTGGGTTTGTTAATGGAGAAAATTTAGGGCTTAAAATGAGTATGATAATTGCAATACATGATGTGCCTGAAGGTTTAGCTGTTGCAGCGCCTCTAATGCTTTCCGGGACAAAAAGTGGAAAAATATTGTTTTATGCATTTTTAACAGCACTGCCTACTGCAGTTGGTGCCTGGATAGGAATGTATATTGGTAGTATATCTGTAAATATATTAGGTAGTTCCCTAGCATTTGCCTCAGGTGTTATGTTATATGTTATTTACGGAGAAATGCTTCCGCAGTCTAAAAAGCTTTGGCCGGGAATTACAAATACATTGGGAATACTTTTGGGGATAATAGTGGGGTTAATAATGACTAATGTGATTTAAGATGATTTAAGATTTAATTGAGAGGTGTAAGGATGAAAACGAAGATAGTAATAATGGAGGAAAATAATATAAAGCAAAATATAATTGAGGAAGCAGGGATTGTTATAGCTTGCGGTGGATTAGTTGTTTTCCCTACTGAGACAGTTTATGGTCTTGGATGTAATGCCTTAGATGCACTGGCTGTAGAAAAGATTTTCAAGGCTAAGGGAAGACCACAGGATAATCCGCTTATTGTGCATGTAGCTGATTTTAATATAGAGCCTCTAGTGAAAGAAATACCCAATATTGCAAAGAGAGTTATGGATAAATATTGGCCTGGACCAATAACTTTAATTTTTAATAAGTCTGAGCTGATTCCCATGACTACAAGTGCAAATCTGGATACGGTAGGCATAAGAATGCCTTCAAATTTAATTGCCAGGAAACTCATTGAGGCAGCGGGAACACCTATTGCAGCTCCCTCGGCTAATATATCTGGTAGACCTAGTCCTACTGAAGTAGAGAGTTGTATCGAGGATTTAAGCGGAAAGATAGAATACATTATAGGTGGAGATAAAAGTGAGGTAGGTCTTGAGTCAACAATAGTGGATTGTACTTGTACTCCTCTATGCATACTAAGACCAGGAGCTATAACACTTGAGATGTTAAGAGAGATAGATGAGGGAATATATATTGATAAAACCATAATGTCGAAACCGAAAAATGATTTTAAGCCTAAAGCACCTGGTATGAAGTATAGACATTATGCACCAAAAGCCCCAGTAAAAATTATATGTGGAGATTTAGAAAAAACTATTGCAAAAATCAATGAAATAGTGCAGAATAGTATGGGCAAGAAAAAAATAGGGATTATGGCAACAGATGAAACTAAGAATAAATATCCTTGTGGCACTGTTATTTCTTTAGGTAGCAGAAAACATCTAGATACTGTGGGAAGAAATCTTTTTGAAGTTTTAAGAAGTTTTGATGCTATAGATGTAGATTTAATATTGTCAGAGGCCTTTGAAGAAAAGGGAATAGGTGTTGCTATAATGAATAGGCTTAAGAAGTCAGCAGGTTTTGATATAATTTACGTATAGGTAGATAGCAGTTTTTAATTGATATCTATTCTAGAGGAATATGAGGAGGAACTATGGATATATTGTATATGTGTAATGAAAAAATGCGAAAAAGCTATATTATAGAAGCTATTTGCAACAAAATATTTACTATAAATAATATTGGACCATATGTTGTCTATATTCCAATGTATTCAAAGTTTTTTGACGGATTAAAAAATAATGCATTCTTATTATGGGATAATACAAAGAAGATAATGGTATTTAAATAGTTTATTTAAATGCTGATATCTTCTTTTTTTGTAATATAACATATTATAATAAGAAAATAGATCTTGGAGGTGTTTTACTATGAAAATAGCATTGGGTAGTGATCATGGTGGTTTAAATTTAAAAAAACATATAATCCTGCATCTGGAGAGTAAAAACATTGAGGTAACAGACTTAGGTACTTACACTGAAGATTCTTGTGATTATCCAGACTATGCATTAAAAGTTGCAAAGGTCGTAGTAGAAGAGCAGTTTGAACTAGGTATATTAATATGTGGAACAGGAATAGGAATAGGAATAGCGGCTAATAAAGTACCTGGAATAAGGGCTGCACTATGCCATGACACTTTTAGTGCTCATGCTTCAAGAGAGCATAACAATGCCAACATACTTACTCTTGGTGAAAGGGTTATTGGCGTAGGGTTAGCGTTAGATATCGTAGATGCTTTTATCAATGCTAAATTTCAAGGAGAAAGACACCAAAAAAGAATTAATAAAATTACTGAAATTGAGAAAAAATATTCTAAATAAACACTAAAATATAAACATTTAAAATAAACATTAAATAATTGGAGGCAATATATATGAGTAAAGTAACACAAATAACACATCCACTTATACAACACAAATTGGCATACATAAGAGATAAAAACACAGGTTCAAAGGATTTTAGAGATTTAGTTCAAGAAGTTGCGATGCTTATGGCTTATGAAGTTACACGTGATATACAATTAGAAGAAGTAGAAATTGAAACTCCTATTTGTATTACTAAATGTAAGGTTTTAGCTGGAAAGAAAATGGCTATAGTTCCAATACTTAGAGCAGGTCTAGGAATGGTTGATGGTATGTTAGAGATTATACCAGCAGCTAAGGTTGGACACATAGGAATGTATAGAAACGAAGAAACATTGCAACCTGTTGAGTATTTCTGTAAATTACCTCAGGATATTAATGAAAGAGATGTAATTATTACAGATCCTATGATTGCTACAGGAGGTTCTGCAATAGATGCAATTTCAGCTCTTAAGAAAAGAGGAGCCATAAATATAAGAATCATGTGTCTTATAGCTGCGCCAGAGGGAATTAAAGCTATTACGGATGCACACTCAGATGTGGATATATATGTAGCTTCAATTGATGAAAAATTAAATGAAAAAGGGTATATCGTACCAGGTCTTGGCGATGCTGGAGACAGATTATTCGGAACTAAGTAGTTAATTATAATAATTTATCATTAAAAAATAAAAGCAACTTACAGAAAAGTATCTGTAAGTTGCTTTTATATTTAATTAATTCAATTTATTGAAAATATCTAGTAAGTAAACCCTTAAATGCTGCACCGTGACGTGCTTCATCTTTACACATTTCATGTACTGTATCATGGATTGCATCATAGTTAAGCTTTTTAGCTAAAGTAGCTAAGTCCTTCTTACCTTGGCAAGCTCCATGTTCAGCAGCAACTCTCATTTCTAGGTTTGTCTTAGTATCTGATGTTACTACTTCTCCGAGTAACTCAGCAAATTTTGAAGCATGATCAGCTTCTTCAAAAGCTATTCGCTTATAAGCCTCTGCAACTTCTGGAAAGCCTTCTCTATCAGCTTGACGACTCATTGCTAAATACATACCAACTTCAGTACATTCTCCAACGAAGTTAGCTCTTAATGCTTCTACAACTTCTGGACTTGCGTCTTTAGCAACTCCAATTTTATGTTCATCTGCCCAGGACATATCATTTTCATTTTGCGCTACAAACTTATCAGCTTTTGCACCGCAAACTGGACAGACATCTGGTGCGGAATCTCCTTCGTGGACATACCCACATATTGTACAAACAAATTTTTTCATATTATTTTCCCCCTTTTAGTTGTTTTGAGTAAATAGCAATTATTAACTGTCATTTACCTCGTATTCTTTTATATAAATAACCATTACTATAAGTAATACAATTTACTATGTAAATAGGAAATTTGAACTTAGATTACTTATAATAATAACTATACATGAACGGATAACTATTATCAAGTAAAATTTAATATTTACATGAAAAAAGTAAAAAATGTTCTATATTTTTAGATTAAACTAATATATCTTCAAGAGCCTCTAAATCTTTTATTTTCACTAAACTCTTATTAAAATCTATTAAGCCATCTTCTTTCATATTAACGAACTCCCTTGAAAGGGAAGGTCTTTGAACACCTAGATGCTCAGCAAGGCTTTTTCTAGACATAGGCAGAGTAAGGGCTGTAGTTTTTTGAATTTCGTATTGAGAGAGTAAGTAATTAGAAATCTTTTGTCTTAGTGTTTCAAAAGATAGTTCTTTAATTTTTCTATTTAATAAAAGAATTTTACTAGATAGAAGTTGCATAAAATTATTCAATACTTTAGGGTAGGAGCTACACATAGCTATAATATCTTTTTTTGAAATATAAAGTATCACTGAACCTTTAGATGATACTATAGTAGCTGGGTATATATTTGTCTCTGAAAAAGCTATTGCTTCACCAAAGGTTTTTCCTATATTTAATTTTGCCAGGGTAACAACTTTACCACTGGCATAGTGCTTTTGTACTTCAAGCTCACCCGCCATTACAATTCCTAAATAGTCGCAGATATCGCCTTCTAATGCCACTATGCAAGTGCGGCATTCATCACAGTTTTTGCAGTTATCGGAAATGGAGTAATTTACATTTTTAATTAAATTTTGCAATTCATCATAAGTTAAACCTTTAAATAAAATACAATGCTTTAAACAATCTATTAGTTTATCCATAAAATCACCCTCAAATTTTTAATTTGGTAACATGGGTTACATATTATCATAAGTAATTCTAATATAATTTGTATATACAGTCAATTAAATCATTGCTGGGTTCGATAAAACAAATGAAATTAAGTGTTATTTATTTAAATGTAACTTAAAGAAAATATATAAAAAAATTCAGGAGGCGTTAAAATGAAAAGAGATATTATTAGTATAGATGAAAATAAATGTAATGGTTGTGGAATATGTATAAGCGGTTGTCATGAAGGTGCCATAGAGCTCGTTTGTGGCAAGGCTAAATTAATAAGCGATGAGTATTGTGATGGACTGGGGGATTGTCTACCGCAGTGCCCTACAGATGCTATTAAAATAATCCAAAGAGATGCTGCAGACTATGATCTACAGGCCGTTTCTATAAAAAAAGAGAAACATGCTGCGAAGCCTAATTTGCCTTGTGGATGCCCTGGTACAATGGAAAAGTCCATAAAAAGAAATGTTGATTTAAAGATAAAACAGATGCCTAATAAAATAGATAAGGTGGCGGAAGTATCAGTATCTTCTGAATTAAATCAATGGCCAGTGCAGTTAAAGTTAGTTAATTCTAAGGCTGGATTTTTGAATGGTGCAGATATATTGATTGCAGCAGATTGCACAGCTTATGCTTATGGAAATTTTCATAAGGAGTTTATCAAGGGAAGGGTAACTTTGATAGGCTGTCCAAAGCTTGATGACAATGATTATTATAAAGAAAAAATCTGTGAAATACTGAAAAACAATGATATTAAGAGTATTACTGTAGTTAGAATGGAAGTACCTTGTTGCGCAGGTATTGTTAGTTCTGTAAAGGGAGCTATGCTTGAGGCTGGAATAATAGTACCTTATAAAGAGGTAACTATTGGTATAAGCGGAGTAATAATTTAACACTTATAGCTACTCTTTAAAACTATATTTAAGAAAGTATATATTATGAAAAATAATATATACTTTCTTTAGTTTATAGTAAATTAATATAAATACAGTATTAAACACTTTAAATTCTTGATTTTTTAGTGTAAAATGGTATAGATTGATTATTAGATTATAGATTTAGTTTTGATTTCTCATCTACATAATTAAAATATATTTATGTGAGGTATATTTATGGTAAGAATTGACAAACATAATTATTATTTAGATATATGTGAAACCATATCTGAACGAGGGACTTGTATGCGGAGAAATTTTGCAGCTATAATAGTAAAGAATGATGAAATTATCTCTACTGGATACACAGGAGCACCTAGAGGTAGAGCGAATTGTTCCGATTTAGGGGTGTGTAGAAGAGAAGAATTGAAAATTCCAAGAGGCACAAGGTATGAACTTTGTAGATCGGTACATGCAGAACAAAATGCAATTATATCAGCTCGAAGAAATGATATGATAGGGTCAACTTTGTATTTAGTCGGAAAAGAAGTTAGTAATGGTGAATTAGTTAATAATGCATCTCCTTGCTCTTTATGCAAGAGATTTATAATTAATTCGGGTATAGATAAGGTAATAATTAGAGATAGCAAAATACAGTATAAAATCGTATATGTAGAAGAATGGATAGAAAATGATGATTCACTTCAAAGTGATGGTGGATATTAATATGTCAGCACCCTAGGTGATGATTTAAACTATATTTATCAAATAAAAACACTGTTTTTGTGAAAGAAAGGTTTTTTTATGAGTAATATTTATATTTTAGCGATAATTACAGCTTTAATTTCTTTTATAATTACCCCTTTAGTTAAGAGATTTGCAATACTTGTTAATGCCATAGATATTCCTAAGGATGAAAGGCGAGTTCACAAGAAACCTGTCCCAATTATGGGAGGCCTCGCTATATATATATCTTTTGTTATAGGAGCAATTTTATATAATGGAATTTTAACACCTTCTCAACTAGGTATAATTGTTGGTGCGACTATAATTGTTATGGGTGGAATGATAGATGATATTAAAGAATTAAGTCCTAAATACAAGCTTCTAATACAAATTATGGCTGCTGTATGCCTTTTAATGTCAGGTGTAAAAATATCAATTTTAACTAATCCTTTTAGAGAATTTTATCCTTATCTAAACATAGGGTGGGCTAGTATACCGGTAACAATAATATGGATTGTAGGTGTGACTAATGCTTTTAATCTAATAGATGGATTAGATGGCTTGGCAGCAGGGATAGCATTTATAGCCTGTGTTACTTTAATGATAGTATCTATAATTAGTGGAAGGCTGGAGGCAGCATTTTTAACAGCTGTTTTAAGTGGAGCGATTTTAGGGTTTTTACCCTATAATTTTAATCCAGCCTCTATTTTTATGGGGGATACGGGCTCTCAATTACTAGGGTTTCTACTAGCTGCAATTTCAATTCAATGTGCTATTAAATCTGCAACAGCATTTGTTATAGCGGTACCAATCTTGGCTTTTGCATTACCCATTTATGACACCCTTTTTGCTATGATTAGAAGGAAAGCTAGTGGCAAACCTATGATGCAAGCAGATAAAGGTCATTTGCACCATCGGCTTTTGGATATGGGACTCAGCCAAAAACAAGCAGTTATTATTATGTATTTTATAAGTGCTGTGCTAGGTGGGATTGCAATTATAGCAATGCAGATGAGTAATCAAAGGGCGTATTTTTTGTTAGGACTTACAGCAGTTATAACAGTTTCAGCAGCCTGGAAATATGGTATTTTCCAGCATAAAGAGTAGCTTGTATATCTATGGATTTAATAATTATTAATTTTCATGTGGTTATAGTTTAAATTGAGTTAAATTAGGAGGTCATATGGTGGAAAGCATTAAAGTTGTAGTAATATTTGGTACAAGACCTGAGGCTATAAAAATGGCACCTCTAGTTAAAGAATTAGAAAAAAATCCTCAAATACAATGTGTGGTATGCGTAACTGCTCAGCATAGAGAACTCTTAGACCAAGTCTTAGAACTTTTTAATATAGTGCCTCAGTATGACTTAAACATAATGAAATCAAAACAAAGCTTAACAGGGATAACTTGCTCTGTACTTGAGGGTTTAGAGGAAATCTTTGAAAGTGAGAAGCCGGATATAGTTCTTGTACATGGAGATACTACCACTACATTTGCTGCATCCCTTGCAGCTTTTTACAGAAAAATACCAGTTGGGCATGTAGAAGCTGGTCTTAGAACGCATAACAAGTTTTTCCCATATCCAGAAGAAATTAATAGGAAGCTAACTGGAGCACTAGCAGATTTACACTTTGCGCCTACTACTACATCTAAGGAAAATCTATTAAGAGAAGGAGTAGACGAGAGTTCTATTTTTGTTACAGGAAATACAGTTATAGATGCTATGAAGTATACAATTAAAGAAAAGTATATTTTTGAAAATAATGAGCTAAATGCAATTAATTATAAAAATAAAAAAGTTATAATTGTTACGGCTCATAGAAGAGAAAATTGGGGAAGTGGAATTGAGAATATATGTAATGCATTGAAAATTGTTGTATGCGAAAATAAAGATGTAGAAGTATTGTATCTAGTTCATCCCAATCCAGTAGTGAAGGATATGGTAAGCAGTATTTTAAAAGGTGTAGACAGAATACATTTGCTAAGCCCTATTGACACGGGTGAAATTCACAATTTAATGAAAAAATGTTACCTAGTAATGACCGATTCAGGAGGAATTCAAGAAGAGGCTCCTCATTTAGGTAAACCGGTTTTAGTGCTTAGGGATGTTACAGAGAGAGTTGAAGCGCAGCATGCTGGTACAGTAAAGTTAGTTGGAACAGATGTGGGGGAAATTGTATCAAATGCTAATAAGCTTTTAAGAAATTCAGAGGCGTATAATCACATGAGTAGGTCAATTAATCCTTATGGTGATGGAAATGCTTCTGCTAAAATAGTAGATTCACTATTAAAGTATTTTAAGATATACTAAATATTGTTAAAATAGGTTTGATAATTTAGAAATTAAATTATTAAACCTATTTTTTTAGTATCTTACACAAATGAAAATTTTAAAAGTAAAAGTTTTCATTGTTAAGAAAATCATATCGAAATACAACAAACGGAGGCACTTAAAAGTATTATTTATCCTGATATGCGGTATTTAAAAGCCTATAGTGAGTGAAATAAGAATAATTTAATGCATATTTTTAGTGAAGAATGATAAAAATATAATAAATAATAAAAATAATATAGTGAAAAAATGAATTATAAAAAATGTAATATTGCAATTGTTTATAAAAATAAAAAAATTAACGAAAAATTTTTATTTTTATAAGATTTTTGTAAATGTTTAACTGAATAAAAATTATAATAAAAAGTTCTTGAATGTTGACAAACCCAGTAGTATTGAAAATTTTGGCCTGAATATTAAGAATATTATGAATGTTAAGCATGTTAAAAGAAATAGAATAATTGAAAAATATAACTGCAAATTATGTGAAAAGTCGTAATATATCATAATATAGACATATTCAGAGGAAAGAGGCGATTTTCTTTAAAAAACAAACTCAAATGCTCCTATACATCAAATAATTGAGAAATTCTAGGTTTTATTTATGAAAATTAGTAGACTATAATAGAATTTGTTAGTATGTGGCGAGGAGAAGGAAAAAGTGAATAGTGATTTTAAAAATATGTTTAAAAAAATTCTTATGTATGATTTTTTTATTTCCTTAATTTTTACTGCGGTGATTTATTTTACAGCCAAGCCATATGTATTATTTTTTTTATTAGGGCTATTAGTAGCAGTAATAAATTTTTATGTTAATGGAATTACAGTGGAGTATTCTCTTGATAGTAAAAATGTAAAAAATACAGGCATAATAGTAATAGGGTCTTTCATTAGGGTTTTATTGGTGAGTGTTATTGGGTTTGCAATAGGCAGACACAATATGTTCAATATAATTGCATATATCTTCGGATATAGTTCACAATTTATATCTTTAGTGTGTTACGGGTTAAATAATAAGAATAGTGGAGGGAAGTGATTTAATGGATAAAGTAGTGCCGTTATTTCATATTAAATTCTTTGGGTACAGTATTGGAATTGTAGAAAGTATATTTGTTCAGTGGTGCATAATAGCTATAGTAGCTATATTATGTATATGCCTTACAAGAAACTTAAAAGTAATTCCCAATAAGAAGCAGAATATAATAGAAATAATTATGGATTTTATAAACAATCTTGTTAGAGATAATATGGGAGAAGAGTATATGGGGTTTGTACCTTATGTAGCAACAATAGTAATTTTCTTAAGTATTGTAAATCTCACGGGATTGATAGGTGTTACACCTGCAACAGTAGATTATAGTGTAGCATTAGCATTAGCATTAATAACATTCGTTGTTGTTCAATGGTTTGCTATTAAAAAGATAGGCCTAGGACACTATTTTAAAGGATATGTTGAACCATATGCATTTATATTACCTATTAACCTAATAGAGAGAGTTATGTTACCAGTATCATTAAGTTTTCGATTATTTGGAAACATGACTGCAGGTGTTGTAATAATAGATTTGGCATATAAAAGTTTATTTAGTTTAAATGGGCTTGCCCAATTAATTGTCCCAATACCCTTACATTTTTATTTTGATTTGTTTGATGGAATTATTCAAATGGTTATTTTTGTTATGTTGACAATGGTTAATATAAAAGTCATAGCAGAACATTAAATCTAGTTTTAAAAAATAAGGAGGAATTCAATATGAATAACATCGATCCAAAAGTACTTGTCACAGCGATGTCTGCAATAGGCGCAGGTCTTGCAGCAATAGGATGTATAGGAGGAGGAATAGGAACAGGTAATGCCGCGGCTAAAGCTGTAGAGGGCGTTGCAAGACAACCAGAAGCTAGGGGATCTATAATTAGTACGTTAGTTATAGGTGCTGCTTTCTCAGAAGCTACAGCTATCTATGCATTCTTAATAGCATTAATTTTAGCATTTAAGTAATATGGTACATATCAAAATGAAAAATTTTGAAATTAGGACTAAAGGGGGCTTTAATAGATTATGAATTTGAGCATACATTTTTCTACAATTATATTCACTATAATAAATTTTATTTTATTGCTATATATCTTAAAGTACTTTTTTAGTAAACCAGTAAATAAGATAATGGATGACAGGCAAAATGGAATAAATACATCTATTAAGAATGCTAAAGATAATGAACAAAAAGCAGAAATTTCAAGAAAAGAAAAAGAAAGATTATTGCATGAGTCAAAGATAAAAGGAAGAGAAATAGTCGAGGAATACAAAGTTAATGCGGAGAATATTTCCCAGGATATTGTCGAAGACGCAAGAAAAGAAGCAAATCTAATTTTGGAAAGATCAAGAGTTGAAATTGAAAGAGAAAAAGAAAAAGCACAAAGTGAAATTAAAAAACAAGTTATAGATTTATCTTTAATATTGTCTGAAAAAGCTCTAGAGCAACATATAGATGAAAAAGAACATAGAAAATTGATTGAGGACTTTATATTTAAGGTAGGTAGCTAAAATGTATGAATACTTAGACAAAAGATATGCACTAGCACTATACACAGTTGCTGAGGAAAAAGGAAAAGTAGAAGAATATTTAAATGACCTCAGGGAAATTGTTTCACTTATGAAGAACGATGATGAGTTTCTTAAAGTTATTAAATATCCACAAATAAGTACTTCTGCAAAAAAGAAAATGTTTATAAATATTTTTAAGGGCAGAATTGATGAGGATCTTTTATCTTTTTTACTTATTCTTATAGAAAAAGATAGAATAATGTATACTGAAGAAAAACTTAAAGAAATGGAAAAAATCCACTTAGAGCGTAACAATACCCTACTGGTGGATGTTGTAACAGTAATACCTCTTGACGATTCTGAAAGAGAAAACTTACGAATGAAATTATTTAAAATGTATGATAAGAAGATTATCTTTCATGAAAAGCTAGATAAAAACATTATAGGTGGAGTATATATTAGGGTTGGCGATGACGTTATTGATGGTACAATAAAAAACAAATTAGACGAAATGAAAAAATTAATGTTTAAATAGGAATAGAGGTGAGTTTATGAATATAAAACCAGAAGAGATAACATCCATAATAAAGAAAGAAATAGAAAGATATGAAAAGAAAATTGACACTGTTGACTCAGGAACCATAATTCAAATAGGTGATGGGATTGCTAGAGTATATGGTTTGGATGATTGCATGGAAGGTGAACTTTTAGAGTTCCCAGGTGGAGTATATGGCATGGCTCTAAATCTAGAACAAGACAATGTGGGATGTGTGCTACTTGGAAGCGGAGAAGGTATCAAAGAAGGTGACGTAGTAAAGAGAAGTGGCAAAGTAGTTGAAGTTCCCGTTGGGGAAGCACTAATTGGAAGAGTTGTAAATTCTCTAGGTGTTCCAATAGATGGAAAGGGTCCGATTAAGACTACAGAGACAAGACCGGTAGAAGTAGAAGCCCCTGGAGTTATTGAAAGACAATCCGTTAAAGTACCTCTTCAAACAGGCATAAAAGCAATAGACTCTATGGTACCAATTGGGCGAGGACAAAGAGAACTTATAATTGGGGATAGACAAACAGGTAAGACAGCCTTAACTATAGACACTATTTTAAACCAAAAGGGCAAAGATGTTGTATGTATATATGTTGCCATTGGTCAAAAACAATCTACTGTTGCACATATTGTTAATACGTTATCTGAAATGGGAGCCTTAGATTATACAATAGTTGTAGCATCAACAGCTTCTCATTCAGCACCACTTCAGTATTTGGCACCTTATGCTGGATGCAGCATGGGAGAATACTTTATGAACAAGGGTAGAGATGTATTAATAGTGTATGATGATTTATCTAAGCACGCGGTAGCCTATAGAGCTATGTCACTATTACTTCGTAGACCGCCAGGCAGAGAAGCATACCCAGGAGATGTATTCTATATTCATTCAAAATTATTAGAAAGAGCAGCAAAACTTTCAGATAAATTGGGTGGGGGATCATTAACTGCTCTTCCTATAATAGAAACTCTAGCAGGAGACGTTACGGCTTATATACCAACTAATGTTATTTCCATAACAGATGGTCAAATATTTCTTGAGGCGGAACTATTCCATTCAGGACAAAGACCCGCTGTTAATGCTGGAATATCTGTATCAAGAGTTGGTGGAAATGCTCAAATAAAAGCTATGAAACAAGTTACAGGAACTTTAAGGCTAGAACTTGCTCAATATAGGGAACTTGCAGCTTTTGCACAATTTGGTACGGATCTTGATAGCGATGCCAAAATGAGACTCGAAAAAGGAAAAAGATTAATTGAAATATTAAAGCAAGATCAATATATGCCAGTATCAGTAGAAAATCAAGTTATGATTTTCTTTGCTGGAACTAATAATTATCTTATGGATATTCCAGTACATCAAGTTACCAGATTCGAAAATGAATTTTTGCAGTACATGGATACACATCATAGAGATATAGGTAAGGCAATAGGAGATGTAAAAGCACTAAATGATGAAATAAAGCAACAACTTATTGATGCTATAGAAGAGTTTAAAAAAATATTTTCAATAGAAAAGTATTAATTACATTTCAAAAGGAAATACTTGATACACCACCTTTAGGTGATAATTAATTTGCCTTCATAATATATTTATGGAGGCGGAGGAGAGGTGAAACATGGCAGGTATGGGGCTTCTTGCAATTAAACGAAGAATAAAATCCATAACAAACACTACTAAGATCACCAGAGCCATGGGACTAGTCGCCACATCTAAATATAAAAAAATAAGGGAAAAAGTAGATACTAATAATGATTATCTTTATGCGCTTGAGGAAACTATTAACCAAGTTAAAGAAAATTATGAAGAAGATAGTATCTATATGAGAGGAAATAATAACAGCAAAAAACTGTATGTTGTATTGACCTCAGACACAGGTCTCTGTGGCGGCTTTAATTGGTCAGTAGCAAATAAAATTATTGATAGCTTAAAAATTAGTAAAGAAGATTATAATATAATTATTGTAGGTCAAAAGGGACGAATTATATTTAAAAAGCTTAACATTGAAACGGTGGCTGAATACGTTGAAATTTCTGATCCACCTTCTGAAAAGGAAGCTGCTACTATTATTAATCATGCGCTTAGTATGTATATAAGTGGTGAAGTGGGTGAAGTTTACATCGTTTATAAAAAGCTTGTTTCAGCGCTAAAAAATGAAGTTAAAATTGAAAAGCTACTTCCTCTAAATTTTGATAACAAAGATAGCAGTAATAAAGCCTATGTAGACATTAGTGAAATAAATGAAAAAACATTTTATGAAATTATTTCTTTATTTCTAGGTGGCAAAATGCTTAATTCATTGCTACATTCAAAAGCTAGTGAGCACAGGGCTAGAATGGAGTCTATGGGATCAGCTACTAACAACGCTAATGATATACTTGATAAGCTTAATTTAAGTTATAATAGAATTAGACAAAGTGCAATTACACAAGAAATTGCAGAAATAGTTGGAGGAGCAGAAGCTCAAAGGTAAAAAGGAGAGAAGACAATGCCAGGACATATAGGAAAAGTCGTTCAAATAATAGGCCCTGTTATAGACATAAAGTTTGACTCAGATAGTCTTCCTAATATTTATAACAGCATTGAAATTCAGATGGAAGATAGAGTAGTTGTAGCTGAGGTTGAGCAACATATTGGTGACGATATTATACGAGCAGTAGCTATGGAAAGTACTGAAGGTTTAAGGAGAGGACTTGAGGCTCTTGACACAGGTAATCCAATAACAGTACCAGTTGGAAATGTAGTACTGGGAAGGCTGTTCAATGTTCTTGGAAAGCCTATGGATGAAATGGGAGACGTTAAAGTAGATACATATATGCCTATTCACAGATTAGCCCCAACTTTTGAGGAGCAGTCTGTTGAGCCTGAGGTGTTTGAAACAGGGATTAAGGTAATAGACTTAATAGCACCATATCAAAAAGGTGGAAAAATTGGTCTTTTTGGTGGAGCGGGAGTTGGAAAAACTGTCCTTATTCAAGAGCTTATGAATAATATTGCAAAAGAACATAATGGACTTTCGGTATTTACCGGAGTTGGTGAGAGAACTCGTGAAGGTAATGATCTTTATAATGAAATGAAAGAATCAGGAGTTATATCTAAAACAGCCTTAGTTTTTGGTCAGATGAATGAGCCACCTGGAGCTAGAATGAGAGTTGCATTAACTGGTCTTACAATGTCAGAGTATTTTAGAGATCATGGGCAAGATGTATTGTTATTCATAGACAATATATTTAGATTTACACAGGCTGGTTCAGAAGTATCTGCGCTACTGGGCAGAATACCAAGTGCCGTTGGTTATCAACCAACACTTGCGACAGAAATGGGAGAATTACAAGAACGAATTACTTCAACAAAACAAGGTTCTATTACATCAGTTCAAGCTGTATATGTACCAGCAGATGATTTAACAGATCCTGCTCCGGCTACTACATTCAGTCATCTTGATGCTACTACAGTGCTATCTCGAGGGATAGTTGAACTTGGAATTTATCCAGCAGTAGATCCACTAGAATCTACTTCAACTATGCTTGATCCTAGAATAATTGGTAGAGAACATTATGATGTTACAATAAAAGTTCGACATATTCTTGAAAGATATAAAGAACTTCAAGACATTATTGCAATATTAGGGCTAGATGAATTATCTGAGGAAGATAAAATAGTAGTATTAAGAGCAAGAAAAGTTCAAAGATTTTTATCACAACCATTTACTGTAGCTGAGCAATTTACGGGAATGCAGGGTAAATTTGTACCTGTAAAAGAAACAGTAAGAGGATTTAAGGAAATTCTTGAAGGCAAGCATGACAAGTTACCAGAGGCAGCATTTATGTTTGTTGGAACTATAGAAGAAGCAATAGAAAAAGCAAAAACTATGGCTAGTGAATAAGATACTTTTAAGAATATATAGCTAGAAAGGTCAGTGTTTTTATATGGCAAAAAATATAAAACTAACTATACTTACTCCTGAAAAAGAGTTTTATAGTGGCGAAATCCTGAGGCTAAACACGGAAGGTGAGGATGGGAGATTTACTATCCTTGCGAGTCATGTTCCTATGGTATCTCCATTAAAACCAACAGTTACAATATTTACAGATTTAGCTGGTAAAGAATTAAAAGTCTTTACATCAACAGGGATATTGAGAGTATATACGGACAACGTAGAAATATTATGCAGTGCCTGTGAGTGGCCGGAAGATATAGATATTTTAAGAACAAAAAAGGCCAAGGAAAGAGCAGAAGAAAGATTACTTCATACTGATGGAATTGATCTTAAAAGAGCAGAAAATGCTATATTAAGATCAATTATGAGAATGAAGACAAAAGAATAATAGATTACAAAATGGAGATATTAATTTATTTCCATTTTTTTTTATGCTTAAAAATCTGGTTAAATTTTTTTTAGCACATTTTCATTGAAATTTTATATATTAGTAATATAGTGAATAGATTTGTAATAAAACAAATTGGTAAAATACCCCTACTAATATAATCAATGGAATAACCCTCTTCACATTTGTGCTGAGGGATGATTTTATTAATAGTAAAAATATTTAAAAACCATTATTTATAGAATAAAATAATAAATTATGGTCAACAATTTAATTGAAGGGTAGGGGGATTAAAATGAAAAGAAAAAGCATTGCACTTTTGTGTATAGTATTGTGCCGGATTATTTTACAGATTAATGTTATATCGTCCAATGCACAGGAGAAAGTTAATTTGTTTGATGAAATATTAGTACAAACTAAAAGCAAAACTGTAGAATACGGATTGAAAGCATGTTTTAAAACTGGGGAAGACCCAAAAACAGTTTGTAATTATTTAATTAAAAATTTACAATTTGACAATAGTGAAATAAAATCAAACAATTATGAAAATGAAGATTCATATTGTATAGAATTCTCAAATGGAAGTCTTAAGGGGTATATAGAAGCCTTAAAACACAATAATGAGAATGTTATAACAATAAGCATAAGCAAGATAGATAATCAAAATGGTTTAGAGTCTCTTAAAAATAAAATTAGTCATGCTATTCCCAGTAGAGGCGAAAACATTAAATACTTTCAATACTTGAAGGCGAAAATACTAGAGAGTAGTATAAGTGAATTCAATGAAGATACTTATGCTGTTAATAAAAGGATAATAAAAATTTTAAAATCTCATGGAACTTGTAATATTGAGACTGTAAATATAAACAACGGACTAAGTACTATAGCATATACAAAACAGTACGGTAGCATGGTAAACAATAACAAGCTAATTGATTTTAATTATGCTGTATGTAATTATTCATCTGGAAGGTACATTATTATAGGCACACCTGAAATAATTACAACTTATTAAAAACTAACAATATAATGGAGGAAAAAAATGGATAAATTAGTTATAAAAGGTGGGAAAAAATTACAAGGTGAAGTGAATATTAGCTCAGCTAAAAATTCAGTGCTTCCTATACTTGTAGCAACCATATTAAACGGTAATAATTGTACCATTGAAAATGCGCCTATGCTTGAAGATGTATTTGTAATTTGTGAAGTACTGAAATCTCTTAAAGCAAATGTTAGTATAGATAAAATAAATAATAAGGTGAAAATTAATACTGCTAACCTATTTGATAATGACGCAAACGATGAATTAGTAAGAAAAATGAGGGCATCTTTTTTAATAATGGGTCCAATGCTTGGAAGGTTTGGAAATTTCAAAATATCACTACCTGGGGGATGCAATATTGGAACTAGGCCGATTGACCTTCATTTAAAAGGATTATCTGCACTGGGAGCAGAGATATCAGTAGGACACGGGTACGTGGAAGCAAAAGCAAAGAAATTAAGAGGTAGCAATATATACTTAGATTATCCTTCAGTAGGTGCTACAGAAAATATAATGATGGCAGCAACACTTGCAGATGGGGAGACAGTAATAGGAAATGCGGCTGAAGAACCAGAAATTGTAGATTTAGCCAGGTTTTTAAGGGCTATGGGAGCACAGATAAGTGGCGAAGGAACAGACACTATAAGGATTCTAGGAGTTAAAGATTTTAAAGAAGTTGTTTATAAGCCTATATATGACAGAATTGAAGCGGGGACATTTATGATAACCGCAGCGATTACCAAAAGTCTCATTAAAATTAATGGTGCTGATGGAGTCCATTTAAAACCAATAATAGCAAAGCTTACAGAAATGGGAGTTGCGATAGAAATAAATGAGAATAGCATAATAGTCGATGGAAGGAAAAAACTAAACCCCGTAGATATAAAAACTATGCCATACCCTGGATTTCCTACAGATATGCAAGCTCAGATGATGAGTTTATTATGTACTGTAAAAGGTACAAGTATAATTACAGAAACTATATTTGAAAATAGATTTATGCAAGCCGTAGAACTCAAGAGAATGGGAGCAAATATAAAAATAGATGGTAGAAGTGCAGTAATAGAAGGTGTCGACACGTTTACAGGTTCAGAGGTCACAGCTACAGATTTAAGAGCGGGAGCGGCATTAATCCTTGCAGGGCTTACTGCAGAGGGGGCAACTACAATAAGTGATATATATCATATTGATAGAGGTTATGTTTCTATTGAACAGAAATTAAAGGGGTTAGGTGCAGATATAGAAAGGGTGAGTTCTTAAAATAGTGGAGAAACCAAATTATAATGGGATATGCAGTTAATATTATAGTTTCAAAGGTGATAATTTAATATGGAATTTAGAGAATTGAGATATAAGTTATTAATATATTTCAATTCTTTTTTTCATTATAGAATTAGCGATTTAAAAAAAGTAATATTATTTATATTTATTTAATATGTATAAAGTGATATTTATTTTATAACGAGAGGAGAAAAGAATGAGAAGAGTTTTTATTACAGTACACTTGAAAAACTTTATTCTATTAAGTGTTGCATTTATTTCTTTTATAGTTATAGCTTCTGTGTTAATAGTGGGAGTAGGGGATAATAAAAGCTTAAATAAAGGTGAAAAGTATAAAATTAAATCAGAAGAATACAAAAACATTATTAAAAGTAGCTCAATTCCAAAAAATTATAAGATGAAAGTACTCATATCAAAGGAAAACACTATAAAAGAAATTGATTTAGAAGAATACATTACTGGAGTTGTTGCATCTGAAATGCCTGCAGAATTTGAGCTGGAAGCTTTAAAAGCTCAAGCAGTGGCATCTAGGACTTACGCTTTGGCTCATGTTACTGAATTAGGTGGAATACTATGTAAAAATGCTAATGGAGCAAATTTATGCGATACAGTCCATTGTCAAGCCTATATGAACAAAGAAGATCGCATAAAGTTATGGGTTAAGGATGGTAGAAAATATTGGGATAAGATTAAAACGGCGGTTGAATGTACACAAGGGCAAGTTCTAACCTATAACAATAGTTTGGTAATGGAGCCTTATTATTTTGCAACTAGCAGTGGTAAAACGGAAAACTCAGAAGAGGTATTTAGCAATAAGATACCTTATTTAAGGAGTGTAAAAAGCGGAGGTGAAGAAGGAGCACCAAAGTTTAAGAGTAGTAAAATTTTTGGGTACAATGAGCTAAGTCAGATTATAAATAACAATTATAGTAATGCTAAGTTGACTTCGGCTAGCATAAAAAAGCAAATAGTAATAATTGATAGAACCAAGGCCGGAAGTGTTAAAAATATCAAAACAGGTAATATAACTATGACAGGCAGTAAATTTAGAACTATGCTAGGACTGAATTCATCAAATTTTGAAATAGTGTTTAATTTAAAAGGTGTAGAAATAGATTGCACTGGTTATGGCCATGGGGTAGGAATGAGCCAATGGGGTGCAGATGCTATGGCTAAGGAAGGCAATAACTATACTCAAATATTAAATCATTATTACATTGGAACGGTTATATCCAAATAAAAATTATACTAATAAGTTAGTTATCCTTTTTATAAAGATAACTGGCTTAATTTTTTTGGAGAAACTTATAATATTAAAAAATAAAAAATGTTAAATATAGACTATATTTCAACCTATAGAAGGTAAATTTGAAGAAATAAAATAAAAATGTTAAATAAGTGCAAAAAAAATTTATAAAATATGTATGTTTTAATACAATATGGACAAAAATACAAATGGAGGTGTTTGTATGGATAACAAAGCAAACAATAAGACATTAAATTTTTTTAAGAAAGAAGGCTTCTATGTAGTTTTATTTATTTGTTTATGTATAGTAGCAACAGTAGCAACTATAACGGCAGGTAATAATAAAAAACTTTCAAGTAAGCAAGCAGCAATTCAAAAGGAACAAGCAAATGCAGGGGACGTTCTGAAAGAACAAGAAAAACAATATCAAGACGCTCTTCAAGTAAAAAAAGAAAATTTGGCTAAGACTAAGGGGCTTAAACCAGTACCTAATATTAAAAAGGTTACAACTGGAAATTTAACTGCACCAGTTTCTAAATCAGTTAATGCTATATTTGAAAAACCTGTAGCTAATGGACTCTTAGCAAGAGCATATTCAAAAGATATTGATCCAGTTGTGTGGAAGACCGATGGAAGCTATAGAACTAACTTAGGTATTGATATTAAGGCAAATATAGGTGAGCCAGTAATAGCTGCTATGGACGGAATAGTTAAAGAAGTTGGAACTGACTTAGCTAAGCAAAAGGGTAAGATGGTTATAATAGATCATGGAAATGGCTTTATTACTAAATATTCCAATTTGGAAGAAAAAATATTAGTAAAGATAAATGATAAAGTCACCAAAAAACAGAAAATTGGTTCTGTAGGAAACACTAGTTTAAACTCATATAAAGAAGACTATGGATCACATCTACATTTTGAAGTTTTGCAAAGTAGTAAGAATATTGATCCTGCTAGATATGTAAAATATGAGAAATATCAACCGGTAGTAATAAAACAATAACCAATAGCCATATCAATTAGTCATTTTTCCGAAATATATGGCAAAATGACTAATTGGAATGGAATTTAAAATGGAGTTAATGCATATTTATAAATAGAGAAGGGTCAAGGAGGTAACACTTTGAAAGACTATATTGAAGATCGAGTACTAGAAGTTGCTAAGTATATTATTGAGTCAAAAGCTACAATAAGAAGAACTGCCAAAGTGTTTGGAGTTAGCAAAAGTACTATACACAAGGATATGACGGAAAGATTGCCTACAATAAATCCTCAAATTGCCAGCGAGGCAAAAATAATTTTGGACTTAAATAAATCTGAAAGGCATATTAGGGGAGGAAGAGCAACAAGACTTAAATATAAGGCAGTAGAAGGATAAAAACATTTCAAGCAAAAACAAAAAAATATTAAAGCTAAAAAAAGAGGGTTTTTTTATGGCTTTATAGAATAGAGTTTAGTATAATTTAAATAATGAATATACTAAAGAGCAGGAGTGAGTTTTGAGATGTTTTTTTTTAGAATGGGTACAGACATGGGAATAGATTTAGGTACAGCAACAGTGCTTGTATATATCAAGGGAAAGGGTGTTATCTTAAAAGAGCCATCTGTTGTTGCCATAGATAGAAATAACAATAAGGTATTGGCAGTAGGAGAAGAAGCGAGGCAGATGATAGGAAGGACACCAGGCAATATTGTGGCCATACGTCCTATGAGGGATGGCGTTATTTCAGATTATGATATAACAGAAAAAATGTTGAAGCATTTTATTAGTAAGGCTTGTGGTAAAAGAAAGCTGTCAGCTCCAAGAGTTGTCATATGCGTTCCTTGCGAGGCAACTGAGGTAGAACGAAGAGCGGTACAAGATGCAGGTAGAAATGCTGGAGCTAAGAAGGTTTATCTTATAGAGGAACCACTAGCGGCTGCAATCGGAGCAGGACTTGATATTACTCGTGCAAGTGGTAATATGGTTATTGATATTGGTGGAGGGACTACAGATGTTGCGGTTATTTCTTTAGGCGGCATGGTTGTACATGAATCAATTAAAGTAGCTGGAGATAAGTTTGATGACGATATTATAAAGTATATAAGGCGAAAACATAAGCTAATGATTGGTGAGAGAACTGCAGAAAATTTAAAAATCAATATAGGCTGTGCTTATAAACAAGATGAAGAGACTACAATGGAAATAAGAGGAAGAGATTTAATCACAGGACTTCCTAAAAACTTACAAGTAACCTCGGAAGAAATGCGAGAAGCTTTAAAAGAGGCTGTGAATTCAATAGCAGAATGCACGCATTCAGTGTTAGAAAAAACGCCACCAGAGCTTTCAGCTGATATAGCTGACAAGGGTATAATTATGACTGGTGGAGGTTCACTGTTAAAAGGACTAGATAAACTTATACAAGAGATCACTAAGGTCCCAGTATACCTTGCTGAGGATCCCGTTTCATGCGTAGCACTGGGAACAGGTAAAGTATTGGATTATATGGATAACCTAGATAGTTCATTTAATGGTGGAGAAAAATATTTAGCAGACTAAAAAGTGTAAACAAGCTATATGAATAAGCAATACAATTAAACTAATAATTGTATTGCTTATTTTTTTGTTATATAATGCACTTTCAATTTAAAACTCTGAGTAATTATTAAATTGGATTTGAATTTTTATCTTCATTATTAAGTGAATATAAATAATATGAATGCAAAAGTGAACGGCTCAAAACAGAAGCAATTTCCATTACTAAACTAAGTCTTATGTTTCGATTAGTGAATAATTCACTATCATCACTTGAATCTACTATACCTATTAATGAAACATTACCTACTTTAGGAAGTGTTTTTCCTACACCTTTACCAGGATGAATTGGATAGTTTCTAGCTTGAATTTCACCAATATTCGATATGTCTCCTAAACATGCGTCTACACCTATTATAGTGCAATTTGGGTGTAGTGCATTTATTTTAGATAATTTACTATCGATGTTTAAGGCATGGATTGGGTTATCTATAGTGCCATATACAGGTAGTGGGAAGGAGCTATCTTTTAAAAATGTACCCACCAGTGGTCCGAGACAATCACCTATACATCTATCAGTGCCTATGCAAACAACTAAAGTGTTTTGGTCAATATAGTCTTTTAGAAAGTTAGAAATTGTATAGTATGCTAAAGGGTCTTTATAATGGGTTTTAGCTTTACTCAAGAAATATACCTCCTTGTATTGCGCTGTGAATAAATTATTTTCTTACCAATAATTTATATGAAAAAATTCTGTGTATTATTATGAAAAAAGAATAAAAAAGCGATAAATTGGAAAATAATCTATATATATATTAATTATTTGAGGTGATATTAACATGAAGAAAAAAAATTTACTCTTTGTTATTATATTTTCTACTGTTGTAAGCGTATTTAATATGGTGTATTACAGTAGCGTTGCAATTAAGGCGAAGTATTATGAAGAAAACAACCTAAGAAAACAGGTAGTAGCTGAATGTAAAAAGGTTTATATCTGCCCCAAAAATACAAATAATAACCAGGGTAAAGTGGTGAAAGAAGATGAGGAAGAATATTCTAATGTAAAAAAAAAATCAGGAAAAGAGGATTTGGCTAAGAAGGAATTAAGCGATGAAGAAAAAGGTAGTGATAATTTGAGCATAAATCCATTAAGGGAAGATATTGAAAAAAAATCGGATGAAGATATGCTCAATGACATATATTCACCTGGGAAAGAGGATAGTCTAGGGGAATTAAATTATAATAGTAAAAAGCAGGCACAATCAGTATTTAAAGTCTCAACAGGGAAAATACAAGAAAATCTAACAACTTCTGATAAAATAAAATTACTATATGTAAGCCTTCAGTTAGGCAAAGAGAATTATAAAAAAATGGAAGAATATTTATATGCAGTGGATGCCGAGGAAGGAGTTCTTAAAGCCCTTAAGTTATTAAAAGACGATTTATCAAAAAAAGAATATGAAAAAGTGAGAAAAATAGCTGGAAAGTTTATAGATATGGATGCGGCAGAAAGACTAAAATAAATTATATTGTGGTAATTAGTATAAGAAAGAGGTATCTTTTTTTTTAGTACGAATAATAAGTTGTATTAATGCTTAAAATAGAGTAAATATGTGAATGCCATAGCAATGTAGAGAAGGAATCGCTATTTGGAAGAAAATGAGCTTGAAATTAAATGATTATAGTTATATAATAATTCTTGTCGACAGGGTAAAGAGATAAAAACAAAATATGCTGGCATGGCTCAACGGTAGAGCAGCTGACTTGTAATCAGCAGGTTGTAGGTTCAATTCCTATTGCCAGCTCCAAAAGTGGAGGAGTTCCCGAGTGGCCAAAGGGGGCAGACTGTAAATCTGTTACGTAATGTTTCGATGGTTCGAATCCGTCCTCCTCCACCATTTTCATTAGCTTTACAATAAATTATGGGAGCATAGCTCAGCTGGGAGAGCATCTGCCTTACAAGCAGAGGGTCACAGGTTCGAACCCTGTTGTTCCCACCATAATAATTTTTTTAAAAATAAAATATATGCTGGCATGGCTCAACGGTAGAGCAGCTGACTTGTAATCAGCAGGTTGTAGGTTCAATTCCTATTGCCAGCTCCATATATGGAGGAGTTCCCGAGTGGCCAAAGGGGGCAGACTGTAAATCTGTTACGTAATGTTTCGATGGTTCGAATCCGTCCTCCTCCACCAAAAGACATCTGTAGATGTCTTTTTTATTTATTTAATTTTAAAGCAAATAGGAATTGTTGACACTGAAAAGCTTATGTGGTATTATAATTAAAACTTAATATTGATAACTCTTATCAAGAGAGGTGGAGGGAAAAAGGCCCTATGAAACCCGGCAACCGGTCAATGTACCATGGTGCCAATTCCTGTAGATTTATTCTGCGAGATAAGAAGGATGGTTAAAACACCTCTTCTTATAATTAGAAGGGGTTTTATTTTTTAAAAAACAAAATTTTTCCGTATTAGAAAGGAGAATTATAATGAAAAGACTATTTACATCAGAATCAGTTACAGAAGGACATCCAGATAAAATTTGTGACCAAATCTCAGATGCTATACTTGATGCTATTTTAGAGCAAGATCCTTATGCTAGAGTTGCTTGTGAAACAGCAGTTACTACAGGGATGGTTTTAGTTATGGGGGAGATAACAACTAGTTGTTATGTAGATGTTCCTAAGGTTGTTAGAAATACTATTGAAGGTATAGGATATACTAGAGCAAAATATGGATTTGATGCTAGTACTTGTTCAGTTCTAACATCTATTGGAGAACAGTCAGCAGATATAGCTTTGGGAGTTAACGAAGGATTAGAGTCTAAGAAAGGCACGCAGGATAAGATAGACTCTACAGGCGCTGGAGATCAAGGTATGATGTTTGGATTTGCAACTAATGAAACGCCGGAATACATGCCACTTCCAATTGCTATGGCTCATAGACTGGCAAGAAGATTAAGTGAAGTAAGAAAGAATGGCAAGCTTAACTATCTAAGACCAGACGGAAAGACTCAAGTTACTGTAGAGTATGAAGATAATAAGCCAGTAAGAATAGATACTATTGTTATTTCAACTCAACATGGAGAAGATGCAACTCATGATCAAATTGAAAGTGATTTAATAGAACAAGTAATAAAGCCTATAGTTCCAAGTGAATTATTAGACGAAAACACTAAGTATTATATAAATCCTACAGGTAGATTTGTAATTGGAGGACCGCAAGGAGACTCTGGTTTAACAGGAAGAAAAATAATAGTAGATACTTATGGTGGATACGCAAGACATGGCGGTGGCGCATTCTCTGGTAAAGACCCAACAAAGGTTGATAGATCTGCTGCATATGCTGCAAGATGGGTTGCTAAAAACTTAGTAGCAGCAGGAGTTTCAGATAAATTAGAAATCCAGTTAGCTTATGCTATAGGTGTAGCTAAACCGGTATCTATAGAAGTTGAAACTTTTGGAACTGGAAAAATTGAAGACGATAAAATTGTTGAAATAATCGGAAAAGTATTCGATTTAAGACCAGCTGTTATTATAAGAGAGTTAGACCTTAGAAAACCTATTTATAAACAGACAGCAGCTTATGGACATTTTGGAAGAACTGATTTAGACCTTTCATGGGAAAGACTAAACAAGGTTGAACAAATAAAAAAATATTTATAAAATGCAATAGAAAATATTTACAATGAAAAGAGGGATAACAATTATTAATTGTTATCCCTCTTTTTTCTAAGTAATAAAAAAAATTACTCCAAGGCAATTGAGATAATTATAAATATATCAAATTTTATTTTATTATTTGGATTATTAAATGGTATTTTGATAAAACTTAAGATAGGGGTATACTGAAGGTGAAAAACGTAAAGTACATATGATATAATAAGAACAATACTTATATTAATATTAATATAAGTATTGCTACTATATAAATTTATAAATAGGGGAGATTTTATGCCAGAAATACAAGGAATCATAGAAGATATAGTATTTCACAATGAAGAAAATGGGTATATTATTGCTCATTTGCATGCTGTAAAGCAGCAAATAACCGTTGTAGGAATTGTACCCTACATAAGTGAAGGTCAAAATTTAAAATTAACGGGAGAATGGGTTAATCATCCTCAATTTGGAAAGCAATTTAGAATAGTTTCCTGTGAGGAAATAATACCTAGTTCTATTGCAGGTATAGAAAAATATTTAGCTTCAGGAGTTATTCAAGGAATTGGACCAGTAACTGCTAAAAAAATTGTAAAGCACTTCGGAGAAAATACCATGAATATACTAGATAATGAAATCCAAAGGCTAAGGGAAATTGATGGTGTAGGAGAAAAAAAGATTAAATTAATTTTGGAATCTTATTCTAAGCAACGAGAAGTTAAAAACATAATGATATTTCTTCAAACCTATGGAGTAACACCTAATCAATGCGTTAAGATTTATAAAAAATATGGAGGAGACTCTATAAAGGTAGTACAAGATAATCCATACGTGTTAACGGAAACTATTGCTGGCGTAGGATTTAAAATTGCTGATAAGATAGCTCGAAGTTTAGGTATTGACAAAGAATCACCTTTTAGAATACAAAGTGGAATTAATTATGTTGTTAATGAATTTTGTGCTATGGGAAATACTTATATGCCACTGGTCAGGTTACATAAGGAAGCTGAAAACATTCTTGGAGTTTCCGAGGAAGAAATTGAGAAGAATATTTTTGACAATGTTGTGCAGGGAAGATTGAAAGTGGAGAACATTGATGAAGAAAAATGTGTATTCACTATGCCTTTCTACTATTGTGAATTAAGTATTACTAAAAAAGTTATAAATTTATCTATAGCAAAATATGAAAAATTAGATTTAGACATTGAAGAGGAAATTGAAAAATTTGAAAGCGAAAAAAACATAAAATTTGCAATGTCTCAAAAAGCTGCTATTTGTGGTGCGGCGGCAAATAGTATGGAGGTTATAACTGGAGGTCCTGGAACAGGCAAAACTACTATAATCAATTGTATTATAGATGTGTTTGAAAAAGCAGGAATGAAAGTATTTATGGCTGCGCCTACTGGGAGGGCAGCTAAAAGAATGACAGAAGCTACTGGCAGGGAAGCTAAAACTATACATAGGTTACTCGAGCTTGGAATGAGCGGCGATGATGGGTCGCAGTTTTTTAGAGGCGAGGAGACACCTTTAGATTGTGATGTGCTAATTATCGATGAAGCTTCTATGATAGATATAATGCTTATGAATAGTTTATTAAAAGCTATCAGCATAGGAACTAGACTTATAATTGTGGGTGATGTGGATCAATTGCCATCTGTGGGGCCAGGGAATGTATTAAGGGACATAATTGACAGCAACTGCGTTAAAGTGGTTAAGCTTAAGGAGATTTTTAGGCAAGCTAGGGAAAGTATGATTATTGTAAATGCTCATAAAATTAATAATGGTGAAATGCCTATCTTAAACAAAAAGGATAAGGACTTTTATTTTATTGAAAATGATGAGCCAGACAAAATTTTAGACAGTATAATCACGTTAATTAATACAAGGCTTCCGAAATTCAACAAAGAGTGGGACAAAATGAAACATATTCAAATACTTTCACCTATGAGAAAAGGAATACTAGGTATAGAAAATTTAAATGAAAAGCTTCAGGCAATATTGAATCCAAAGTCTAAATATAAGAAAGAAAAGGAATATAGGAATACTATATTTAGGGTAGGGGACAAGGTCATGCAAGTTAAAAATAATTATTCTATGAAATGGAATAAATTGAGTGCAAATCATGAAAAAGATGGCGTTGGAATTTTTAATGGGGATGTAGGGTATGTTTGCGATATCGATGAAGATAATGAAAATGTCATTGTAGTTTTTGATGACGATAAGCGGGTAGAATATGAGGGAGTATTTTTAGATGAACTAACTTTAGCTTATGCTATTACTATACATAAAAGTCAAGGTAGTGAGTTTGAAGTTGTAATTATGCCTATGTTTATGGGACCACCACTTTTAATGAACAGAAATTTGCTTTATACAGGAATAACTAGGGCGAAAAACATGGTTGTTTTAGTGGGAAAAATAAAAGCTATTAATTTTATGAAGGATAATAATAGAAGTTTTGAAAGATATTCTGCTCTAGGATGGAGAATAAGAGAAATAGTAGATGCGGATTTAAGCCATGATGAAAATCAGCACAATTAAATTAATATTTAGCTGTAAAGGAGATTTTACATGTATTTCTACGCAAATTTAAACCTTAGTAAGGAAAAAGATGAAATTAGCAAAGAAATTTTAAACTGTTCATTAAATGGCAAAAAAAGAATTGATGTTGTGTCCATGTTTTATAATTCATCTGATATATTGCTTGAAACTATAATTGCATATGCTAATGAAAAGAAAAATATATTGTATATAACTAATGAAGATGTGCGCAAAATTGATATTATTTACTTTATAAATAATTTTAGTAATTTAGGAAAATATGTACATACCAGTGGATCAAATTATAGCAGTGTCAATGAGCATTTATATATATGCAATCATGAAAGTGCATTAGGACTCCAAGAAAAATTTGATTTGGTTATTTATAATGAGATTAGAAATTTTCCTAAATATAACAAACAACAAATAAAAAAAATATTATTGAAGATGTGCAGCGTAGAAGGTACAGCTATAGCTTTTTCAGTAGAGAATATTTTAAGTGAAGGTACAACTATTATCTTCCCGTTAACAAACAATAAAATTCCGATTATAGAGCCTAGAATCATAACTACTAGAATAAATCTTAATATTGACATACCTTTGGTAGTTTATGAATATCTAAATTGGTCAATTATATCTAATAGAAAAGTAATAATTTTTACGCCAGACGCCGAAAAAGCAGAGGCTTTATTTAAGTATTTAAGCAATTTGAAAGAAAAGTTGAGTGAGGATTTATTTTTATATATTAGTAAAAAAAGTGATGCGAGTATTCCCAGAGTGTTTATGAATAAAGATAAGGGAATAATAGTAACTAATGACTTTGAAGAAAGTTATCTAGAATTCCATGCCGTGGATGTTATAGTCTATTTTGCTGATAATATTAAATTTACTCATAAGCAACTGTTATATCTATCAAGTAAGGTTGGAAGGTATGAAAATATACAAAGGGGTGAGGCAATATTTTTAGCTAATGTTGAAACTACGCAAATGGATAAGGCTCAAAATATAGCTAGAAAATTTAATAAGAAAGCGTGGGAAAAAGGATTATTAAATATATAAAAAATCTAATTTATTGTTTAGTTCAGCTTATATATTCAGGTGATGAAAATTGTGTGATCTGCAATGAATATACCAATGAGTGCGAACCATTATGCACTCATTGTAGGAAAAAATTAAGGCGATGCACCGAAAGCTTTTATATATGCCATAATGAAGAAAAATATCTTGTTTGGTCAGTGTTTTATTATTCAAATATAGTAAAAGAGTTAATTATCAGGCTAAAATATAAAAGTGATTTTGCATGTGGAGAGATTTTAGCAAAGTATATGCTAGAACTTGTAAAAAGCAATGAACTAAAGTTTGACTTAATAGCTTACGTACCCATGACTAAAAAAGCACAAAAAAATAGAGGGTATAACCAAAGTGAGTTTTTGGCAAATTATTTATCAAGGTTTTTAAATATTCCTGTATTTTGTAATTTAATTAAAACTATGGATACTAAGGATCAAATAGGTCTAAGTGGTGAAGAGCGTTGGAGTAACATGGAAAAATGTTTTGAGATTAAAGAAAATAAAATTATAAAAAATAAAAATATTTTAATAGTTGATGATGTTATGACTACTGGGGCTACAGCCTTTAATTGTGCACACAGGTTAAAAAAAAGTGGAATAAATAATGTTTGCATATTGACTATAGCCAAAAGTAAGGTATAATACTTATTGTAGTAAGTTAGGTTTGTGGTTGAAAGTCGATGCCAGTCGCAGGCGAAACGATCCACGTAAGTTAAACAAAGTTTAGCGAGCATGGTGCGGCTTAGAGGTTAGTCCTGCCGTTTAGTAGACGAGAGTGTAAGTAGTGAGAGGTTAATTCCGGGTAGCAAAAGCTCCAGCAGGCGAGTGTGGGGTCAAAGACCAGGTCAACTAACTTAATACATAAAAACTCCTAATATCATATTAGGGGTTTTTATTTTTTTAGCATATAAGAATATGTGATATATATATATATATATATAATTGAATATGTTTTTTCAAAATTCGTGTAATTTAACTATACCATAAGGTGAGACTATAAACAATGTACAATATACGTAAATAAACAGGGGAATAATAAGCAATATTGTGATAACATGCTTTAAATTGCAATAATATTATGTAAATTCTGATTTTAATGGTTGCTATTTAGTATTAAAAGTAATATTATAGAAATACACTATATAACATGCTTAGCAATCTAGCATTGTATAGATATTAGAAAGGGGCTGGACAGTATGAAAGTTAGAATAATAGGAAAAAACATAGAGATAACAGAGGCCTTGAAAAATATTATGGAAAAGAAAATATCTAGATTCGATAAGTATTTTAATCCGGATGTTGAAGCTCAGATAACTTTGGGTGTTCATAAGAATAGACATACTATAGAGGTTACAATTCCTTTTAATGAAGTTGTTTTAAGAGCAGAAGAGGAAAATGAAGATATGTATACTTCATTAGATCTTGTTGTTGATAAATTAGAAGGACAAATTAGAAAACATAAAACAAAATTAGAAAAAAGAAATCGTGGAACTTCTCTTAAATTTAAGGGCATACCATTATATAGTAGTAGCCAAGAAGAAGAAGACATGGATCCTAAAATAGTAAAGACAAAGAAATTTGCATTTAAGCCTATGTCAGCAGAGGAAGCAGTTCTTCAAATGGAGCTCGTTGGTCACAGCTTTTTCGTATATATGAGTGATGAAACATCAGAAGTTCACGTAGTGTATAAGAGAAAAGATGGGAACTATGGATTGATAGAGCCAGAATTTTAATGCTTATTAAAAGGACTAAAGTAAGGATAAACTTACTTTAGTCCTTTTTTATTTAAAAAATATGATGTTTTTTCAAAATCATTTATTAAACCTGTATTCTACACAATATGACAATGTAAGAGTATTAACAATAATTTTACAATTAACAAGTCATATAAGTTGAATACGAGCAAATTAAGTGGTATAATTTAAATAATATATTTACGAATTATTAATAGGAATTATTAAAATGAATAGTGAGGATGAAAATTATGAAATTTTTCAATAAGTTATTTGGTAGTTATAGTGATAGAGAAATAAAAAGGATAATTTCAACAGTAGATAAGATAGAGGAATTAGATGCAAAAATGACTAGCTTAACTGATGAAGAGCTTAAAGCGAAAACAGAAGAATTTAAGACTAGGCTAAATAATGGAGAGACTTTGGATGATGTATTACCTGAAGCCTTTGCAGCAGTAAGAGAAGCTTCATGGAGAGTTCTTAACATGAAGCATTTTAGAGTTCAATTAATAGGTGGTATAATACTACACCAAGGAAGAATAACTGAAATGAGAACTGGTGAAGGAAAGACACTAGTGGCTACACTCCCATCATATTTAAATGCTCTAACAGGAAAGGGTGTCCACATAGTTACAGTCAATGACTATCTTGCAAAAAGAGATAGAGATGAGATGGGGAGAATACATGAATTTTTAGGACTTTCTGTAGGAGTAATTATTCATGATTTAGACCAAACTCAAAGACAAGAGGCCTATAATTCAGATATAACTTATGGAACAAATAATGAGTTTGGATTCGATTATTTAAGAGATAATATGGTTGTTTATAAAGAAGAAAGAGTTCAAAGAAAACTAAATTTTGTAGTGGTGGATGAGGTTGACTCCATATTAATAGATGAAGCTAGAACCCCACTTATAATATCTGGAGAAGGGGAAAAATCTACAGATTTTTATAAAGTAGCAGATTATTTTGTTAAGGGACTTGTGAAGGAAGAAGACTATACTATAGATGAAAAAGCTAGTGCAGTTATAATGTCTGATGTTGGTATAGACAAAGCAGAAAAATATTTCCACTTAGAAAATTATACTGATGCAGAAAATATGAATGTACAACACCATGTGGTTCAAGCTTTAAAAGCAAACTATATCATGAGAAAAGATAAAGATTACATGGATAAAGATGGGGAAGTTATAATTGTAGATGAGTTTACTGGAAGACTTATGGAAGGCCGGAGATATAGTGATGGACTTCACCAAGCTATTGAAGCAAAAGAAGGCGTAAAAATTGAAAAAGAGTCAAAAACGCTTGCTACAATTACCTTCCAAAACTATTTTAGAATGTATAATAAGTTATCGGGTATGACTGGTACTGCACTTACAGAAGAAAATGAATTTAGAGAAATATATGGACTTGACGTATTAGTAATACCTACTAATAGGCCGCTGGCAAGAGTTGATAATGCAGATTTAGTTTATAAAACTGTTAAGGGAAAATATAAGGCCATAGTAGATGAAATAGTTGAGACATATAAAATTAAGCAACCTGTTCTTGTAGGTACTGTTAGTATAGAGAAATCAGAATTATTATCTGAAATGCTTAAAAGACGTGGAATCCCTCATCAAGTACTTAATGCTAAATATCATGAAAAAGAAGCTGATATAATATCACATGCAGGAGCACTTGGCATGGTTACTATAGCAACTAATATGGCAGGTCGTGGTACGGATATTAAGCTTGAAGATGGAGTTGTTGAAGTTGGAGGACTCAAGATAATTGGAACTGAAAGACATGAATCTAGACGTATTGATAATCAGCTTAGAGGACGTTCTGGTCGTCAAGGAGATGTAGGAAGCTCAAGATTTTACATATCACTAGAAGATGATTTAATGAGAATATTCGGTTCAGAAAGACTTCAGGGAGTAGTAGAAAAATTAGGTTTAACTGATGAAGATGCTATCGAAAGTAAAATGGTAAGTGGAGCTATAGAAAGTGCTCAAAAGAAAGTTGAAGGAAATAATTTTGATATAAGAAAAAATGTTGTTCAATACGATGATGTAATGAATCAGCAAAGAGAAATAATATATAGACAAAGAACAGAGGTTCTTCAAGGAGAAAACATAAAAGATCAAGTTGAAGAAATGATAAAAGATGTTGTTTTAACTGCAGTGGAATCTCATATTACAGGCATAGAGGAAAGTTTTGATGAGGAATTAGTAAAATTAATTAATTTCCTTGAACAAATATATCTTCCAAAGGGAATTGTTTCAATAGAAGAATTGGGTAAAACATCTAATGAAGAAATTAAGACTACTCTTTTAGATATAGCTGTGAAAATGTATGCTGAGAAAGAAGAACATTTCGGTGAGGAACAAATGAGAGAAGTTGAAAGAGTTATTCTTCTAAGGGTTGTAGACAGCAAGTGGATGGATCATATTGATGATATGGAGCATTTAAAGCAAGGTATTGGACTTAGAGCTTATAAGCAACAAGATCCATCACAAGCCTACCAAATGGAAGGTAGCGATATGTTTGCTGAAATGATTGAAAACATAAAGACAGAAACAGTTAAATACTTATTCCACGTGCAAATAGAAAAAGCACCTGAAAGAGAAATGGTTGCCAAGATTACATCAACCAATCATGATGATTCCGCTAAAAAAGAACCAAATAAAAAAGAAGTTAAACCAGGAAGAAATGATGACTGTTCTTGTGGGTCAGGGAAGAAATATAAAAACTGCTGTGGCAGAGGCTAATAATTATTAGTTGTTTCGGAGAACTTAGCAAGGGTTAGTAATTATGGATAAAATAAGGAATAGTAATAGTTCAAAATTGACAGATGACAGTTGACAGTTAATAAAATTTTTCCCAGTGGAAAAACGAAAACTAAACTGTTTACTGTCAATTTTTAATTAAAAAAGGGGTGCAATAATTGATAGTACAAATAGAAGAAATAGTAAGTGAATTAAATGTAGTAAAAGTTAACGTAGAAGAAATCAGGGTGTCTCTTTGACATAACAACATTGGAAAAAGAATTAAGAGAGTTTGAATTTAAAATGCAAGAAACTAGTTTTTGGGATGATACTGACCTAGCACAAGAAATTGCTCAGAAAGCTAAGGCGATTAAAGATAAAATTGATAGATTTAACCTATTGATCAGTAAAATAGAGGACTTAGATGTGCTAATTGAGCTTAGTGCAGAGGAAGAAGATGATTCATCTATGGGAGAAATAAAAAGCGAATTAAGAGATGTAGCCCATGATATTGACAGGTTTAGAATAGAAATTTTACTGTCTGGAAAATATGATATAAATAATGCTATTTTAACCCTTCACAACGGTGCAGGTGGAAATGATGCTCAAGATTGGACGGAAATGCTGTATAGGATGTACTCAAGATGGTGTGAAAAGAAGGGATATAAAATTGAAGTTTTAGATTATCAGCCCTCTGATGAGGCAGGTATTAAAGCAGTTACATTAAAAATAACTGGTGAGTTTGCCTATGGATATCTAAAAGCTGAAAAGGGAGTGCATAGACTTGTAAGAATTTCACCCTTTAATGCAAATGGAAAAAGACAAACTTCCTTTGCTTCTTGCGAAGTGCTTCCAGAGCTCACTGAAAGTCAAGATATCGATATAAGACCTGATGACCTCAGAATAGACACTTACAGGTCTGGTGGTGCTGGAGGTCAACATGTAAATAAAACTGAGTCAGCCATAAGGATTACGCATATACCTACGGGCATAGTAGTTCAGTGTCAAAATGAAAGAAGTCAGCATAGTAATAAACAAACTGCAATGAAGATGCTTATGGCAAAACTTTTAGATTTAAAGGAAAGAGCTAAAAAGGATAGAATTGAAGATTTAACTGGAGATTTGAAAGATAATGGCTGGGGAAGTCAAATTAGATCTTATGTATTTCATCCCTATAATTTGGTTAAAGACCATAGAACTAATACAGAGATGGGAAATGTAGATGCAGTTATGGATGGGGATATAGATATTTTCATCGAAGAGTACCTTAGAATGAATAAATAAAATAATCCGGTAGAATATTTAATTATTCTACCGGATTATTTTATTTAAGACATACGTGATAATTAAGTAGAAAGGGTGAATTTAAAAATATTAGTGGAACAAAACAAATGTAGGTTTTTACATTTGTTTTGTTATAACTTGCACAGCTATACTAACAATGGCAACTGTAAACCAGACTATAAGACCTAAAAAGATAGGCTTAACACCATTTTTCATCATTTTTTTAAAGTCAGAGGACAAACCTATAGCTGAAAGAGCCATTACTATCATAAATTTGCCCAAAGTATTTATGTAAGATATGCTGTTTCCTTTAAATAATCCTAAAGTATTTAATAGTGAAGCTACTAAAAACCATAATATGAACCAAGGAAATATTTTACCTATGCTAAAATTAACAGTATTATCGATTTTTGCTTCTTTTTTCTTTTTGAAAGCAACTACGATACTAAATATAATTGAAATGGGTATGATTAAAGTAGCTCTTGTAAGTTTAACTATAGTTGCATAGCTTCCGGCTGCATTACTATAAGCGTAACCCGCAGCAACCACTGAGGAAGTGTCATTAATAGCAGTACCAGCCCAAAGTCCAAAGGCTTTATCGGAAAAATGAAGTAAATGGCCAAGGGGTGGGAAAATAAGAACTGCAATAATATTAAATAAAAATATAGTAGAAATTGAGTAGGCTATTTCCATTTCATCAGCTTCTATTATAGGAGCTATTGCAGCAATGGCGGACCCTCCGCATATGGCAGTACCTACACCGATTAGGGATTTTAGCTTTGAAGGAATGCCTAGTAATTTCCCGAAGACATAAGCCGATATAAAGGCTGCTGATAAGGTGAAAAAGGTAACAGATAATGAATCCATACCTGTTTGTAATACTTTAGTAAAACTTAATCCGGCACCGAGCACAATTATTGCCCATTGAAGTATTTTTTTAGAAGTGAAGCCTATCCCTTTTAAAGTATTTTTGGGTTTCCCAATTACATTATTTATAATAATACCTATAACAATACCAAATACAGGGCCACCAACTATAGGTAAAATACTTCCTAGCCAGGTGGAAATAAGTGCTATAACAAATGCAAATAGTATTCCTTGAATGTTTTGTTTAAACCAATTCATAATAACGTCTCCTCATCTTTTATCCTTGTCACTTACTAATAATAATACCAGTTTAAATTAAAATCAAATTATAAATGCTTATACAAGTATAAGCATTTGTTATATGTTATCATAAGATATAACAATTTATTATGATTGGAGAGATAAATTTGCTAGATATTAGACTTGTAACATTCATAACCCTTGCCAGCACTAAAAGTTTTACAAAATCAGCAGCACTGTTAAATATAACGCAACCAGCTGTATCGCAGCATATAAAATTTTTAGAGGAAAGCTATGAAGTTCGTCTTATTGCAAAACAGGGCAAAGGCTTTAATTTAACAGAGGAGGGCTTAATCTTATTAAAATACGCTGAGCAAATAGATGTATTATACAGAAGGTTAGAAATGAATTTAAAGAATAAATCAGCAAGCATAAAAACCTATAATATAGGTGCTAGTATGACAATTGGAGGCTATGTTTTACCCTATTTATTAGGCGAGCATAAGAAATTATATGAAAACATAGATATTTTGCTCCAAGTAAATAATACAGAAGAAATATTGAAAAAACTAGTAAATGGAAAAATCGATTTTGCAATGATTGAAGGATTATTTGATAAAAATAAATTTAAGTATAAGAAATTTAAAGAGGATGAACTAGTTCTAGCTGTTTCAAAAGATCATGCTTTTGCAAAAATAAAGGAAGTTGACATAGAAGAGGTAATTAATGGTAATCTTATATTAAGAGAAAAAGGGTCAGGAACTAGAGATATATTAGAAAATAGTCTTATTAAACTTGGTTATCAACTAAATGATTTAAAGGGTTATATGGAAATAGGAAGTATTAGCGCAATTAAATCTTTAGTTGAGTTAAATCTTGGGTATACAATTATATCAAGAGAAAGTATAAGGAAAGAGCTTAAAATCGGAACTATAAAAGAAGTTGCAATTGTGGGGTTTCGTATCAAAAGAGAATTTAATTTTGTTTATCTGTACCAAGAAAAATTTATTGAGGAGTTTATGGATTTTTGTTTTAATTTTCTTTATGATAAGTAGCATATCTAGTTAAAGCGCTTAGCATACTCCCTTCAATTATTTCATTTAGGTTATCTACAACTGCTTTTGGGGATTCCCTCATGCTATTTTTTATCCATTGGACGGTTATACCTACAAAAGCATAGGTATAGAAATCTGCAATAAAGTTTTTATCTTTGTCTGAAACTTTTATTTTTGAGGATATATCGTTTATTACTCCCATAATAAGATCATAGGTTTTTTCAAAAAGATATCCATCAAATGCATTTTGGCCTGGAGTATTAAGGGCGTTAATATAAAAAGATTTATTACTCAAAAAATAAACTAAAGTTTTATACATGCCATCAGTCCAATGGGCATAGTTTTTACAATTATCTATATTTTCTATGGCCTCAGTATAATAAATCCAATTTACAAGATCAAATTTATCCTTAAAGTGATAATAAAAGGTTTGTCTGTTAATTCCACAGTTATCCACAATTTCGTGTATTGATAATTTGGATAATGGGATTGTTTCCATTAATTTTTTAATTGATAAGGCAAGAGCTTTTTTTGTTAGCTGTGATCCTGACATTATTTCCACCTACAAACATAAGTATTAATAAAAGATAATAATATTAACTTTTACTAATAGTATTATAACAAAAAGAATAGGAGCATTCAACAAAAGCAATTTTTATATATGGTATAATATTAAGAAAGTATCCACTGGGATATATGTGTTTTATTTATAATAAGAAGGAATTCTATACCATTATGTAGAAGAAATACAATGAAGATATTGTTTTTAATTATAATTTTAAAATAGTTTAAAAACAAATAATAAAAATAAGAATATACTTTAGGGGGATTAATAATGAAAAGAAAAACAGCAGGATTTAGCTTACTATTTTTTTTGCTTTCTGCAACGGTTTTTAATATGTTATTTTTAAATTTAGCATCAAAATCGTTCAAGGCAGTGCTTTCTCAGGGTAATATACCAACTAAGGAATTGGAAATTGTATCACTGGGTATAAATAGTATTTATGTAAAATATAATATTGGACTTAGTTTGATTTTTAGTATTGTGCTATTTTGCATTATTTTAATATTAATTAAAAATATGAATCACTCAATGAAAACTATAGATAATCAAACAAAAAAAATAGCAGAAGGGCAATTTACAGTTAGAGTAAAAGCAGATGGAGTAGGCGAGGTTATTGCTACAAATATTAATGAAATAGTCCGAAATATAAAAAAGGTATTGTGCGAAGTTATGCAAGTATCACAGATGAATAGAGACCTTGCAGATACGCTCCAGAGTAGTGCAGAGCAAACAGAGACAACAGCCAATGAAATATCCACTGCCATTTTAGAGGTAGCAGTAGGTGCAACAACTCAAGCGGAGGCTTCAATTTCCACAAAAGAAAACACGCAGCAGATGTGGAAAAATGCGGATAAGATTGCTAGGTTTGCAGAAAATGCAAAAAATATTGCGAAAAATATGATTCAGGCAATCCAGATCAATACTGAGATGTTTGCTAAATTCACTGATAAAATGGAAGACACAGCATTATCTAATTCCAAACTAGCGCATACAATTCAGACATTGCAAGATGAGATTCATAAGATTAATACTATAATTCAAGTTGTTACAGATATTAGTGAAAGGACCAACTTACTTGCATTAAATGCTGCAATAGAAGCAGCTAGAGCTGGAGAACAAGGCAAAGGATTTGCAGTAGTGGCTGATGAAGTACGAAAACTTGCAGAGCAATCCTCAAGTTCAGTAGGAGACATTGGTAAAATAACCACAAATATTATCGAAAAAATTTCTATAATAAGTATAGAAGCTAAAGAGGAAGTGAAAAAAATTGAAGAAAATGTTGAATTTGTAGAGCAAGCAAAGGAATCTTTTGGCAAAGTAATTGATTCAACGAAATTAACCTATGATGCTGTAGATGAAATTTCTATACTAGCAGTAGAAACTGCCAACGAAGCAGAATATGTAAATGAACTTATGGATAAAGTAAGCTCAATAACACAGCAGTCACTAGCTATCACAGAAGAAGTTTCAGCAGCGGCGCAAGAACAAACCACAACAATGCATAATATGTCCGTGATAGTCGGGAAGATGAACAAGACTGCAGATGAAATTGATGGTCAGTTAAAGAATTTTACAAATAATATTACCTTAGGAGAAAAAGAAAATAATATTATAAAAGAAGGGCTAGAGATATTGAAGTCAATTGCCATAGAATTAAGTTCAAAAGGGTATTCAATAGAGCATACTTCTGAGCTATTGAAACATAGAAAAAACTCATATATGCAATTTGAATATATTGGAGTTATAGATTCAGAGGGTAATGTGAAATTTGCAACAGAGAATATAATTAAAGGTAGTAATAATTACTCCTTTAGGCCTTATTTTAGAGCCTCAGTAGCAGGAAAAGAATTTAGGAGTGAGCCATATATATCTAATGTCTCTTATAATTATTGCATTGCTATTTCTGTGCCTTTTAAAGATAGTAATGGTGAAATAAATGGAGTTGTCATGGCCGATATTTGTATAGTAAATTAGTTGGAAATTGTACAGTGTTTATTAAAAAATGTAAAAAAATCGTATCACTTTTTTATAAAGTGATACGATTTTTATTTATATTTTAAATTTAATCTTAGAGCGGACGTCTAATTTTAGTAAGCTCTTCCCCAAGTTACTATAGCTTTAGCTGGTTTTCCACAACATAAGCAAACACCTTTTTTCTCTGGTTGATCCAGTGGCATGCATCTAGAAGACGCGCCAGCTACTTCTTTTACATTTTCTTCGCAAGCCAAATCTCCACACCATGGAGCATCAACAAATCCTAAAGTTTTATCTAGAAGATTTTTTAGCTCTTCTACTGTAGTTGTACTAAAGGTTCTTTTATTTTGTATATTTCTAGCTTTTTCAAGTAGTGAATTTTGAATATCCTTCAAAATTTCTGGTACTAATGATTCTAGTTCAGGAATTGGAACAATGATTTTTTCTCTTGTATCACGTCTAACTAATACTACTTGATTTTTTTCTATATCTTTTGGTCCAACTTCTAGTCGTAGTGGCACACCTTTCATTTCGTATTGGCTAAATTTCCATCCAGCCATTTTGTCGCTGGTATCCATTTTTACTCTAGCTACTTTTGATAACATATCTTTAAGTTCTGTAGCTTTTTCAATTACGCCTTCTTTATGAAGTGCAACTGGAACTATTATAAGTTGAATTGGAGCTACTGCTGGTGGCAGAACCAAACCACTTTCATCACCATGAACCATGATTATAGCACCGATAAGTCTTGTAGACATTCCCCAAGAAGTTTGGTGAACGTAAGCAAGTTTACCCGTTTTATCTGTATATTGAATATTAAATGCTTTGGCAAAACCATCTCCAAAGTTATGAGAAGTACCACATTGCAGTGCTTTTCCATCATGCATCAAACTTTCAATTGTGTAAGTGTCTTTTGCTCCTGCAAATTTTTCTTTTTCTGTTTTTTGGCCCTTTATAACTGGAATTGCAAGGGTTTCTTCACAAAAAGTTGCGTATATATTTAACATTTTAAGGGTTTCTGCTTTTGATTCTTCCGCAGTTGCATGAGCTGTATGACCTTCTTGCCATAAAAATTCTGAGCTTCTAAGAAAAGGTCTTGTGGTTTTTTCCCATCTTACTACAGAACACCATTGATTATATAATTTAGGGAGATCATTGTAAGATTGAATTATCTTTGCATAGTGATCGCAAAATAATGTTTCGGAAGTAGGCCTTACGCAAAGTCTCTCTGCTAATAATTCGTTACCACCATGTGTTACCCAAGCAACCTCTGGTGCGAATCCTTTAACGTGATCTGCTTCTTTTTTCAGAAGACTTTCAGGAATGAACATTGGCATATATACATTTTCATGATCGGTATCTTTAAACATTTGATCTAAAATTTTCTGAATATTTTCCCAAATAGCATATCCATAAGGTCTAATTACCATACAACCTCTAACACTTGCGTAATCAGCAAGCTCTGCTTTTTTAACAATATCTGTATACCATTGTGCAAAATCATCTTCCATAGAGGCAATAGATTCTACAAATTTTTTTTCTTTTTCCATAATTAATCTCCTCTCATTTAACAAAATATTTAAAAATGAATACAAAAAAAGCTCCATCCCCAAAAGGGACCGAGAATTATCGGTGGTACCACCCTAGTTGATATAAAAAATATCCACTCAGATTCTAGATAACGGTAGAAAGCCGCTGTAGCTTACTGCAAAAAAAACATTTCGTACAGAACTCCAAGGTGGGTTCAAAATGATCTTTTAAAAATCTTACACCAATGATTTTCTCGCTGTGAAAAGATTTCATTTTTACTAATCCTTTTCTTTGTATTGGGTATATTCACTTTTAATGATAGTTTATTTTATACTTTAGAATTAATCATAGAATAAAAATAATAATATGTCAAGACTATTTTTACCTCAAATTAGGAGTTTTAACATTTTGCATACAATTTAATGAAATATGCTTGAAGAAGTGCATGTATATTAAAGAATGGAGCAAAGTACTTAGAGCATAGAATCCTAATATTTTTTATATAATTCAAGGGTTTGCTTTGTTATTTTAAATAAAGTTAGTATAATGAAATAAATAGGAAATAATAAAGAAGGTGATGAATTGGTAATTGCAGAAATGTTTTACACTGTAAAGGAAATTATGAATAAAAAATTCATAAAAGTAAAGGCTAGTGAAAGCATCAAAGAAGCTTTAAATAAAATGATTGATGCAAACAAAGATGAGGTTCTAGTAGTAGATTCAGCAGGTATGCTTATTGGTGTTTTTACAAGAAAAGATATAGCTAAAATTAAAAAAAATAAGAACATATCCTTTCAGGAAGAAGTTATAAAATATACTAACAAAAATGTAGTCACCATAGACATGAATGCTTCTGCTAGAGTTGCAAGAAATTTAATGATAGAGAATGGAATAGGAAGATTACCAGTAATAGAAAATAAAATAATTAAAGGAGTAATTACTAGCAATAATATAAGAGACACTTTTTATTTAAAAATTGATGAAATGTTTGATCTTCAAAATAATATTATTGATAACTTACACGAAGCAGTATGTATTTGTAGTGATAGTGGAATAGTGAACTATTGGAATAAAAGTTCAGAACAACTATATGGTGTAAGGGCTGAAAACATACTTGGACAATATATTGGATCTTTTTTTCCTAACGCATTGATTATGAAGACTTTAAAAGATGGGAAACGAAGAGATAATGAGGGGAATGAACCTGTTAAAGGTAAATTTGTTGTTCTAAGTACAGTACCCATATTCAATAATATAGGGAAATTAGTGGCGGTAGTATCTACAGACCGAGATGTTACGGAAGTGGTAACGTTATCAAAACAATTAGAAAAAGAAAAAAGGAAGGTTGAATTATTACAGATTGCATATAAGAAAGAAATTGCAGCAAACTATACTTTTTCTTCAATTGTGGGAAAAAACAAAAAAATAATCGAAGCTATTGCAATGTCACAAAAGGTAGCGCAAAGTTCCGCTAGTATATTAATTACTGGGGAAAGTGGTACAGGAAAAGAGGTGTTTGCAAGATCGATTCACGAAGCTAGCGGTAGAGTGGGGAATTTTGTAGCGGTGAATTGTAGTGCAATTCCTGAGAACTTAATTGAAAGCGAAGTTTTTGGATATGTAGAAGGCGCTTTTACTGGTGCCATCCGAAAAGGAAAAATGGGGAAATTTGAATTTGCTAGTAATGGAACTTTGTTTTTAGATGAAATTGGGGATATGCCCATGGAAATGCAGGTAAAGCTTTTAAGGGTGCTTCAAGATGGTATAGTATATAGAGTGGGAAGTGAAAAGGGCGTTGTTACAGATACACGCATCATAGCGGCCACAAATAGGAATCTAAATGATTTAATGAAAGAAAAAAAATTTAGAGAGGATTTATATTATAGATTTGCAGTTGTTCAAATTGAATTGCCACCACTTAGGCAACGAAAAGAAGATATAAAGGAATTGGCAGATTTATTTATAAATCAAGTAGCTAATAAAGAAAATATAGACATAAATAGCATAGATGAAAGAATATACCCACTGCTTGTTAATTGTAAGTGGGAAGGAAATATTAGAGAACTAAAAAATGTAATACAAAGAATGATTGTACTTTCTACAGAAGGAAAAATTACATTAGATACCCTTCCGGAATACATTCTAGAGAATAGTGAAGACAAAAAAAAGCTAGCTTTAAATACTAATGAAAGTGAAATTTTGGAACAAGAGCAAAATAAATATGATTTAGCAAAAATTGTAGAGAGTGTGGAAAAAAACACCATAGCAGAAGTATTGCTATCTGTGGGTGGAAATAAACAGAAAGCTGCAAAAATATTAAATTTAAAAAGAAGTACCTTATATTACAAATTAAATCAATATGGTCTTTTAGAAAAGCAAAGCTAATAGTGTCAGAAAACTGAATAGTATGTCCGTTTTTCGACACTCCAAATACCACTATAAAGCACTATAAAACGACTTTTAAGTAGGGAAATGTGAAAATAGTGTCAGAAAACAGACGCTATTTTTTTTCATTAAAAAAGAAAAGTGAGTATTTAAGAACCCTATAGACTGATAAACCAGTATTTGCAACATCTATAGGTGAAGCATAAAATCATTCAAAAGTTGGCATACTAATTGCGTATATATTTAAGTGAAATAATATGGAGGTGGTTTTATGCCAATGATCTATAAATTTCCTCTTAAAATGCATGTAGGTGCACCTTCTACTACAATTGTAAAAGAAGGACAAATTGTTAAAAGAGGCGAGTGTATTGCAAACCCAGAGGGATTAGGAGCTAAAATTCATTCTAGTATCACTGGAAAAGTAACTAAAATTACGGAAAATGAAATCTTTATTTTAGCGGACGACAATCAGAGTACGGAGTACATAAAAATCAAAAAATGTGGAAAAATAGAAGATACTGCTTATGAAGCGGGTATTGTTGGTGCCGGTGGAGCTGGATTTCCTACTCATATTAAATTAAAGTCGCAGGTGCCTGATGGATATGTAATTGCAAATTGTGTTGAATGTGAACCAGCATTACATCATAATATAGAGGTTTTAGAAAAAAAACCAGAGTCTATTATCAAGGGAATAAGATATGCTATGACTGCTACTGGGGCACCAAAGGGTTATATAGCAGTAAAAGCAAAAAATAAAAAAGCTATTGCATCAATCAAAAAAGCACTTTCTGGAGCAACGGATGTAGAAGTAAAAGAATTAAGAGATATATATCCGATGGGTGAGGAAAGAGCATTGATTCATGAAATATTTGGAATATGGCTTAATCCTGATCAATTGCCTTTTGAAGCAAAATGTGTAGTTCTAAATGGAGAAACTTTAGAAAATCTAACAAATGCTATGGAAAAAGGTAAACCAGTAATAGATAAAGATGTTACAATAGTTGGAAAATTAAAAGGCGGAAATGAAAGCCATGTTTTCTTACAGGTACCTGTAGGAACTCCAGTTAAATACCTAATTGAAAAAGCGGGTGGAATAGATGGAGAATATGGTGAAATCATTATTGGTGGACCATACACAGGAAAATCTGAAGATATAGAAAGTGCAGTTGTTACAAAAACATCAGGTGGTGCAATTGTTACAATACCACTTCCAAAATATGAAGGACCAATAGGACTCCTTGTATGTGCTTGTGCAGCAGATGAAACAAGACTACGAAATGTTGCAGAAAAAATGCATTCAGAAGTAGTTGGAGTTGCAACATGCAAAAATGTAGTTAAAGTAAGAGGTTTAAATAAATGCTTAACTCCGGGAGATTGTCCAGGGCAAGCAGAAGCAATACTTTACCTTAAAAAACAAGGTGCAAAAAGAGTATTAATAGCAAATTGTAGTGACTGCTCAAATACAGTAATGTGTTGTGCTCCTAAAATGGGGATTCCAGTATATCACCACACAGATCATGTATTTAGAACAATAGATTATCCACTTACAAGAAGATTAGCAATGGAAGAAAAGTAAAAAAAATAAGGAGGTTATGTTCATGTCAATGAGTGATGAGCACGCAGCAGAGTTTAAAAATGAAGTCGCAGTTGTATGTTGTAGAACAGAAGAGGGAACAATTATTACTGCAGCTAATTTAGAAGATCCATCAATATTCCCAGATTTAGTGGATTCAGGATTATTAACAATACCTGGAAACTGCTTAAAAATAGGTCAGGTTATTGGGGCGAAACTTATTAAGACAGTTGATTCACTAGTACCATTAACACCAGAAATAGTAGAGGGTGCAGTTGATACTACAGAAGAAAAGAAAGTAGTAGAATTAACTGATGGTAATGAAAAGGCAGTATTAAAAGATAATAAAAGTGCAGGAGATGTTATTACAGTTGAGGATTTAGAAAACCCGATGCATTTTGATAAACTACAAGACTCTCTACTTCTAAAATTAGATGAGAGTGTTTTAAGTAGAAGCGAAGTAATTGGTGCAACTTTAAAAATAGATGCAGTAGCATTAACTCCTGTAACTCCAAGCATGTTAGAAGGATTTAAGGAGGAAGTTTCTATGAAAGCTGAAACACCAGTAATGTCATCTGTTATAAGTGGTGGAATGTTAAAAATTAAAATTGCAGAAGGTAAGGGTATTGATATAGAAATCCCTCTTAATTCATTTAGTCAAAATGGAATGCAAGCGGTAGAAACAGTAAAAACAGCAACTGCTGCAATGCCTTTAGCTAAAGAAACTATAAAAGAAAGTAAGACTCCAGAAGTAAAGCTTGAAGACAAAATTGTAAGAAAGCTTGTAAAAAAACACTTCAAAATAGAAGAAGTTAAGTTTGGTCCTGAAACTAAAATTGAAGGAACTACACTTTATATTAGAGAAAATATCTGCACAGACGCTGTAAAAATAAGCCAACTTGTTACAGATATAAAAATTGATATAATTACACCAGATAAGTACAACACATATAGTGAAACAATCATGGATGTACAGCCAATTGCTACAAAAGAAGGAGATCATAAATTAGGTCAAGGGGTAACAAGAGTATTAGATGGCGTTATCGTTATGGTTACTGGAACAGATGAAAATGGCGTTCAAATTGGAGAATTTGGTTCTTCAGAAGGTATTTTAGAAGAAAATATTATGTGGGGAAGACCAAGCGCACCAGATAAAGGTGAAATTTTCATTAAAACTCAAGTTACAATAGTAGCAGGAACAAACATGGAAAGACCAGGTCCTTTTGCTGCTCATAAAGCAACTGATATGATTACACAAGAAATTAGAGAAGCTCTAAAGGTACTAGATGAAAGCTTAGTAGTAAATAATGAAGAATTTGTTCAATACAGAAGAACTGGTAGAAAGAAAATAGTAGTAGTAAAAGAAATCATGGGCCAAGGAGCAATGCATGATAACTTAATTCTTCCAGTAGAGCCAGTTGGCATACTTGGTGGAAAACCAAACGTTGATCTTGGAAATTTACCAATCGTACTTTCACCACTAGAAGTATTAGATGGTGGAATTCATGCATTAACTTGCATAGGACCAGCATCAAAAGAGTGCTCAAGACATTATTGGAGAGAGCCACTTGTTATAGCAGCAATGAATGATCCAGAAGTTGATTTTTGTGGAGTTGTACTTGTAGGAAGCCCACAAATTAATAGTGAAAAGTTTTATGTATCTGAAAGACTTGGAATGACTATTGAGACAATGGATGTTGCAGGTGCTATTGTTACAACAGAAGGATTTGGAAATAACCATATCGACTTTGCAAGTCATATTGAGCAAATAGGTATGCGTGGAATTGGCGTTGTAGGAATGTCTTTCTGTGGAGTTCAAGGTGCTCTAGTTGTTGGTAATAAGTATACTAAGTACATGGTTGACAACAATAAATCAGAAGCAGGAATTGAAAATGAAGTTTTAGGATGTAATACACTTTGCAAAGAAGATGCAATTCGTGCACTTGCAATGCTTAAAACTGCAATAGCAGGAGAAGAAGTAGTAGCAGCAGAAAGACATTGGAATGCGAATGTTAAGGAAAGCAATCTTGAATCTGTTGAGAAAGCATATGCAGTTTCTATTGAAAGAGTAGAAAATGAAACTTCAATTCCAGTAAGTAAAAAAAGATTAGAAAAATATTCAGGAAAATAAGGAGATACAATGAAATACGGAGATAAGATAATAGAAATGTACGGAGTTATAGTAGAAGTACATGATGGATGTGTTTCAATTGATCTAAAAGGAAGATTAGGCTTCATGAAGATACCAATGAGGATGTTAATTACAGATTATCCTGTGCAGGTAGGTCAAGAAGTCGGATTTAGAATGAGTTTCATTGAGGTTCTTTCTGAAGAACCCAACGAAAAATACGTTAGCAATATAGAGACAAGAAACAGAAAGGAAGGGAAAGTATAATGAGTTTAACAACCGTTAAAGGATTACAATCAGAAATATTTGTACCAATTACACCACCACCAGTTTGGACACCTGTAACAAAACCATTAAATGAAATGACAGTTGCGTTTGCAACAGCTTCAGGAGTACATTTAAAATCAGACAAGAGATTTAATTTAGCAGGAGATTTTACATTTAGAGCTGTACCAGGTGATGCAAAATCTAGTGATTTAATGGTATCTCATGGTGGATATGATAATGGAGATGTAAATAAAGATATAAATTGTATGTTCCCCATTGATAGATTAAGAGAACTTGCAGCTGAAGGATTTATAAAAGAAGTTGCTCCAATGCATTATGGATTTATGGGCGGCGGCGGAGACCAAGATAAGTTTAAAAACGAAACTGGTCCTGCTATTGCAAAGTTACTAAAAGCTGAAGGCGTAGACGCAGTTGTTTTAACAGCTGGCTGAGGAACTTGTCACCGCTCCGCTGTACTTGTACAGAGAGCGATAGAGGAATCAGGGATTCCTACGATACTTATTGCAGCATTACCACCAGTAGTTAGGCAGGCTGGAACGCCAAGATCTGTTGCACCACTTGTTCCAATGGGAGCAAATGCTGGAGCACCAAACGATAAAGAAATGCAAACAGGTATATTAAAAGCTACATTGTTACAACTTGTAGCAATACCATCAGCTGGAAAAATTGTTCCATTACCATTTGAGTATGCAGCAAAAGTTTAACGATATTGCAGCACCGAAGGTGATGAATAGCTCCGAAGGTGATGAACAGCTTCGAAGGTTATAATTAAATAAAGATTAGGAATGTCGCCAAATTTAATTTTGGCGCATTCCTATATAAAAAATGAATTGTGGTGAGATGTATGGAAAATGAAATTGAAATGCGAAAATTATTGATTAAAACATTCCATATTGAAAAAGTAGAGTTTGGTAAAAAAACTCTTATCCAAAATAAAATATTGTACTTAAGAGAAGATATAAAGATGGATTTAATACAAGAATCTATAGATATTATAAAGTGTATCGAAGTGAAAATAGTAAATCCAAAACAACATGATTTTTTTGTTAATAGCATTATGGATTTTTCACCAATAGCAACTAAGGTTTTAGGGAAAATTGGTGATGGAATAACACATACTTTAACAGGAGTCTATGTTATGCTCACGGGTATAGATGAAATGGGAATTCAAGTTGCAGAATTTGGATCTTCAGAAGGCATTTTATCAGAGCAAGTAGTGTTTGGTCGTGCAGGTACTCCAAATGAAACAGATATTATAATTCATGTAGATGTAATACTCAAAGATGGAATGGGCTCAGTAAGGATAGGACCTACAGCAGCACATAGGGCCTGTGATAGATTAGTTCAGGAAATAAGAGAGTCTTTAAAGAAAATGAATGGAAAATTATACGATGAAAAGTTCGAATATTTCGATAAAATTAAACTTGGTAAAAAGAAGGTAGTTGTTATAAAACAGGTAGCAGGTCAAGGCGCAATGTATGATACGCAATTACTTGGAAAAGAACCGGGTGGCTTTGAAAGTGGTAGATCCATTATAGATTTAGGAAATGTACCAATAATACTAAGCCCAAATGAATATAGAGATGGTGCTTTGAGGGCTATGCATTAAGTGTCACTTCCAGTTTCATTGTAACCTATGTTTCGTTAAAATATATAATTCTGGCGAGGAGGAATACTATGGGAGTTGGTCCATCTACAAAGGAAACAACACTGCATCATTTTAGAGATCCACTGCTGGATGTTATATCTAAGGATGCGGATATTGACTTGTTAGGCATAATTATTGTTGGAACACCCCAATCTAATGAAGAAAAATTATTCGTTGGACAAAGGGCGGCAGCATGGGCAGAAGCAATGAGAGCTGATGGTGTTATTATATCTGTAGACGGTTGGGGGAATAGCCATGTAGACTATGCCAATACTATCGAAGAAATTGGAAAGAGAAACATACCGGTAGTTGGGCTTAGCTTTGTGGGCACTCAAGCACAGTTTGTAGTTACAAATAAATATATGGATACAATTGTTGATTTCAATAAATCAATAGAAGGTATTGAAACAGAAGTAGTAGGAGAAAATACAGTTTGTGAATTAGATGCAAAAAAAGCAGTAGCGCTTTTAAAACTTAAAATAAATAGGAAGATGAGGGGATAAATTATGAAAGCAATGAGAATGATTAACGCAGTAGATTCACATACAATGGGAGAACCAACAAGAATTATAACTGGTGGAGTGCCTGTAATTCCAGGAAATACTATGCCTGAAAAGAAAGAATACTTGGAAAAACATTTAGATTATTTAAGAACAGCAATAATGCTTGAACCAAGAGGTCATAATGACATGTTTGGATCTATTATTACTGCTCCAACAATGCCAGAAGCTGATTTAGGAATTATTTTTATGGATGGTGGCGGATATTTAAATATGTGCGGTCATGGTTCTATAGGAGCTGCAACGGTGGTTGTAGAAACTGGAATGATCCCTATGGTAGAACCTTATACATACCTAACTTTAGAAGCACCAGCGGGACTTGTTAAAGCAAAGGTTAAAGTAGAAAATGAAAAGGTAAAAGAAGTTTCTATCCAAAATGTTCCTTCTTTTCTTTATAAGGAAAACGTACAAGTAGATGTTCCTGAACTGGGTAAAATAACTTTTGATATTTCTTTTGGAGGAAGTTTTTTTGCACTTGTTAAAGCTACTGACTTAAATATTGATATTTGTCCTAAAAATGCACAAAAACTATGCGAAGTAGGAATCAAAATTTTACATGCAATTAACGCATCTGTTTCTGTTAAGCATCCATTACTTCCTCATATAAACACAGTAGATTTGGTTGAAATATATGGACCTGCTAAAAATCCAAAGGCTACTCTTCAAAATGTAGTAATATTTGGCGACGGACAAGTAGATAGATCTCCTTGTGGAACTGGAACAAGTGCTAAACTTGCATATTTGTATGCAAAGGGACATTTGAAACAAAATGAAGAATTTGTATATGAAAGTATTGTTGGAACTATGTTTAAAGGTAAAGTACTGGAAGAAGTGCAAGTAGGTGAATTTAAAGGCGTCATTCCAGAAATAACAGGCAGTGCTTATATTACTGGATTCAATCAATTTGTTATTGACGATGAAGATCCTTTAAAATATGGATTTAAGCTATAATTAACAGGTAATATTTAGTATTAAATATTAGTATATACCATTAGTGGAATAAACTGAATTGTCTATTAAATGAATAATTTATAGACATTACAAGTAGAATGTAGTAAAATGAAAGTCTAAACATTATAATTTTATGTGATTTTTTTAACTAAATCATTAAAAATTTAACAAGAAATGTATACTTGGTGGTAACGATTAACATGCACTCTTTAAAATTTTTTTTAAAGAGTGCATGCTAATAATATATTAATTAAACAAGGGGGAATTCAAAATGTTAACTGCAGTATTATCAGCACTAGGTCTTTTAACCCTTTATTTTGCAATAATTTTTGTTAAGGATTACATGCTAGCTTCAAAGGAAGGTAGGCTTGAAAAGCCAAGTTTTATTGCTACGGGAGCTGTGGGATTTGCCACAAATTTCTTTGATGCGTTAGGCATTGGTAGTTTTGCACCTACAACTGCACTATTAAAACAATTCAAACTTACAAATGATAGAACACTACCAGGAACATTAAATGTATCTTGTACAATTCCAGTAGTAGTGGAAGCATTTATGTTTATTACAGTTATAAAAGTTGATCCAATTACACTTGTTGCGCTGCTTGCAGCAGCAACGGTAGGAGCAATTCTTGGAGCTGGATTTGTTGCAAAACTTGATGTAAAGAAAATTCAATTGGCAATGGGAGTTGCATTACTAATTGTAGCAGTTGTTATGATACTCCAACAATTAAAAATATTTCCAGCTGGGGGAGACGCAATTGGTCTTTCTGGGATAAAACTAATAATTGCTATTATAGGTAACTTTATTCTTGGTGCTTTAATGACACTTGGAATAGGTCTTTATGCTCCATGTATGGCGCTTGTATTTGCACTTGGATTAAGCCCAACAATTGCTTTTCCAATTATGATGGGTTCTTGTGCATTCTTAATGCCAGCAGCTTCCGTTAAATTTGTTAAAGAAGGAGCTTATGATAGAAAAGCTTCCATGGCAATAACGGTAGGTGGAATAGTAGGCGTGATTGTTGCAATAAAAATTGTTCAATCATTACCACTTGATATATTGAAATGGCTTGTTGTTGTGGTTATTATTTATACATCTGTTATGATGTTTAAATCTTATTCAAAACCAGTTGAAAAAAAAGCGTAAAATATACCCTTTGTTTAAAACAATTTTTTAAAGAAATCAGGCTAAGTTTAAAAGATGAATTCTGTTCAATGAACAGAATTCATCTTTTTTACGTTTATTGCATTTTAATAAAAGAAGTATCATTTAACTCGAAAGCCTCCATGCTCACTAATATTTTTCAAAATATAATTAAATAATTCGTAGACAATTGTAGAAAAATGTAGTAAAATAAAGTTTTGACGATTAAAAAAGTGCGTTATTTTTTAACTAGTCTAAATAAAATTAAATAACTATTTAATTAACCAAGGAGGAATTTAAAATGTTAACTGCAGTATTATCAGCACTAGGTCTTTTAACCCTTTATTTTGCAATAATTTTTATTAGGGATTATATGGTAGCACTAAAGGAAGGCAGACTTGAAAAGCCAAGTTTTTTAGCTACAGGAGCTGTGGGATTTGCCACCAATTTTTTTGATACACTAGGGATTGGTAGCTTTGCACCTACAACTGCACTATTAAAACAATTCAAACTTACAGATGATAGGACGTTACCAGGAACATTAAATGTATCTGCTACAATCCCGGTAGTGGTGGAGGCATTTATTTTTATTACAGTTATAAAAGTAGACTCAATTACACTTGTTGCGCTGCTTGGAGCAGCGGCAATAGGAGCAGTTCTTGGAGCTGGTGTAGTTGCTAAACTTGATGTGAAAAAAATTCAATTGGCTATGGGAGTTGCATTAATGGTTGTAGCGGTTATTATGATACTACAACAATTGAAAATTTTCCCAGCTGGAGGAGACGCGATTGGTCTTTCTGGAATAAAATTAATAGTTGCAGTTATAGCTAACTTTATCCTTGGAGCGTTAATGACGCTTGGAATAGGACTTTATGCTCCTTGCATGGCACTTGTATATGCACTAGGATTAAGTCCAGCAGTTGCTTTTCCAATTATGATGGGGTCTTGTGCATTTTTAATGCCAGCAGCATCTATTAAATTTGTTAAAGAGGGAGCTTATGATAGAAAAGCGTCTATGGCAATAACTGTATTTGGAGTGTTAGGGGTATTTATTGCAGCATATCTTGTTAAAACATTACCGCTTAACATACTTAGATGGGTTGTTATTGTGGTTATTATTTATACATCTGCTATGATGTTCAAGTCTTTTAAAAAACCAGCTGAATTAAAAGCATAGAATTTATAAAAATATGTAACTAAATAAAAACACACCTTAAAGTATCATGATTTAAGGTGTGTTTTTTAGTGTGCCAAGCTGTAGAATTACAATAAGCTTTGTGAATTAAATTATCTTATCATTAGTAAAAATATTTTTCCTAATGCATTTATCTTTATTGAGCAATAAGTAATAATTATAAAGGTTGTTTACTAATACTCTTTGAGTATATATAAAATCTTTTTCTTTACTGCAATTTTTACCAAAATCAATAACATTCATTCTATCCTCTATTAGTGCAGGAATTAAGAATAGATTTTTCACGATATCCTCAATATTATCATTATTATCCTTTATGTCACTAAGCATTTGATTTACAAGATTATTATATGTTGATACTAATTCTTTTTTCCCATCCTCAAATTTGTATGGTAATACAAATTTATTAATTAGTGCAGCTACAGCTGCACCTATTGCTACAAACACAATTCTGCTTAAAACGAATTTAGTAGTACCACCTACCATGGCTGAGGAGGCTACCGCGGATACTGTAACACATGCAATTAAGGCTTTATAGTTCACAGTGAATGGATTTAAATAGCCGGCCAATAATACTATTAAAAATCTAATAGTTGTATTTGTAATTAAAGAAAAACAAAAAAATACAATTAAAGCACCTATCAGGGTTCCCTCTATTCTTTGTTTTGATTTCATATTAGAAATCTCTGCGTAAGGTTGTATTAATGAAAATATAGTATATACCATCCATCTTCCCTCAGACAAATGAAAATAAGCTGTTATAAAAGCTGTAAAACAGCCAGCTATTCCCAATCTAATTCCATAGGAAACCCTTAGTGAGTTAAACTCAAAATTCTTTTTATGGGTTGATACTTTATTAAAATGTATTGGTATCTTATGATTATTCTCAATAGAGTTCTTATTTTTTTTATCTAACATTTTCATTTTTGACATTTCTATATATAAGATTTGAACTGAATTAATAATTTCATGTATATATATTCTATTTAAATCAGTATTTAAGTAGATAGCTTCTATATCACTTATATTAAATAGTTTTTCCTTTATACTAGCTACCTTCTCATATATAGTCCCTAAAAACTGCACATAAGATTCTTTTTCATAATCATCTTCTTTTAATTTATCTAATAGAATATTTATTCTTTCTAATGAAAATAAAATATTAGTTGTTATTTTCCCAGCTTTAGTAATATAGAAATCTCCAACTCTTTTGTCATATACTATTTTTTTAAGAGAATTTATAAATTGGACTATATCGATATTTACTCCAGTTACATCTTTATTTTTCTCTAATAAATTAATTTTTAATAATATATTTTCACATATAGTATCTACTATTTTACTGCCTGTTTTAGAAATTTTATTCATGTTAGCTAAAAATTGAAGTGACATTACAAAAAAAGCTCCAAAAATTAGAGCTAAAATTCTTTTTAAAAAACTTTCACCATATACAGGATTAAATAATATAAACAAATATTGAAGACCAAAGGGTACAAAGATTGATTTGCGTAAATTATAGCTAAATAAATATCCTATGGTAAATAATATTGTAAAATTTAATATTATTCCAAGCCACATGTTGCTGTTTGCATAATATGCAGCAAAGGTTGTAAGCATATTTATTCCAAGCAACTTAATTAAATTTCTAAAGGGTGATATGGTTAAATCTCTCTCTAATAAAACTAATGCTGCTGTTATAACGGTTACTCCAACAAGTGTATTTTCATTTCCGAACAGACGTTGAAAAACATTTATAAATAACATAATTGATAAGAACATTATAGTGTTAGATATTATCTTTTTTTTATTCATTTTACATTCCCCTTTTGGTATACAAGAAACAATACTATCACAATGAAAAATATATTTCAACATTTTAAAATCCTAATAAGGACTACCTAAGTTAAAGCAGCTTAGTTATTTTGTATATTAAAAAATATAATTGTTGAGCATGCCTATTGTAAATTAATATGAAAAGTATAAAACGGAATAAAAAAAGGTTAAAAACAAAGTAATTTGATGAAAAATGTAGAATAATAGAATAAAATGGTATATTATATTAAAGTAACTATTCTACATATATACATATATAATTTATTACAAAGGAGAAACTAGGATGTTTAGAAAATTAAAGTTAGCAACAAAATTGAGTATTATACTTGGTACTATAGTATTTTTAGGAATTGTTCTTATTGGGGGAATCACACTTAAAAAGGTTAAACAAAGTTCTTATAATCAGGCAAGTGAACAGGCGAAACAGGTATCAAATGCTTTTTCTAATGATGTGCAGGGAGACTTTAAAGTAGTGCAGGCTACCGTTGAGGGAATAAGAGATACTATTGTATTCTCTAAAAAATCAGGAAGCTTAAATAGAGAACAGGTAATCCAACTTTTAAAAGCTATGCTAGAAAAGAATAAAAACATAGTAGGGGTGCACACTGTGTGGGAACCCAATGCATTTGATGGCAAAGATAGTGCTTATATAAATAAAGAAGGACATGATGCTACAGGTAGGTTTGTTCCCTATGTTGTACTGAATAATGGAAATATAAAGATAGAGCCATGTACAGGATATGATAAAGAGGGTGATGGAGATTATTATCTTCTTCCAAAGAAAACAAGGAAAGCTTGTTTAATAGAACCTTATATGTATAAAATGGATGGTAAAGATACTTTGATTACTACTTTATCAATACCTATAATTGATGGAAATGGGAAGTTTATGGGGACTGTAGGAGCAGATGTTGAATTAAGAACACTTCAAGAACTTACTGTTAAAGCAAAACCTATGGGAGGATATGCAACAATAGTTACAGATAAAGGAACCTTTGTTACAAATGGTGCAAAGCCAGAGCTTATTAGTAAAAAAATACTTGATGTGGATAATAGTCAAACAGATATAGTTGAAAAAATTGCTAAGGGAGAAGCTTTTGAAGTGCATGCAAAAGCAGTAGGTACAGGATTTTTATCTTTAAAAGCTTGTACGCCTATAAGTTTAAAAGGGGTAGATAGTAAATGGGCATTTATGTCAATAATTTCAGATGAAAAAATGTATGCTGAATATGATAAACTATTTTATACAATAGTGGTAATGACGGGTATTGCTACATTAGCTATAGTTATGTTAATGTTTATGCTTATTAAAAAAGCTATTTACCCTATAAGTCTTGCATGCAATCATTTAGAGGCACTCTCTAATGCCGATTTTACCATGGAAGTACCAAAAGAGTTTTTGAATAAAGAAGATGAAATAGGTAGACTTGGGAAATCAATTGATAAAATGCAAAACTCTATTAGAGAGCTTGTTGTAGGAGTTAAGGGAGAATCCTCAAATGTGGAAAATGCAGTTATAGATGCTGTAAAGCAGATACAAGAATTAACTTTAAATATAGAAGATGTGGCATCAACTACTGAAGAGTTATCGGCAAGCATGGAAGAAACAGCAGCATCTACAGAAGAAATGAATGCTACATCAAGTGAAATAGAAAGAGCAGTAGAAATTATAGCAGATAAGGCTAAAAAAGGTGAAATATCAGCCAAAGAAATTAATGATAGGGCAAAGGGACTTAGAGTAAATTTTTTGGAGTCTGAGAAAAAAGGGATAAAAGTTTATGAAGAAACAAGAGAAAAGCTTCAAAGTGCTTTAGAAGAATCAAAATCTGTTCAAGAAATCGGTGCACTTTCAAATACCATAATGGAAATAACTGCACAAACTAATCTTCTAGCTCTTAATGCAGCAATAGAAGCAGCTAGAGCTGGTGAGTCGGGTAAAGGGTTTGCAGTGGTTGCAGATGAAATAAGAAAGCTTGCAGAGGATTCTAAAAATGCAGTTGCAAAGATTCAGGAAATAACACAGAAGGTAACAGGTTCCGTAAGTAATCTGGCACAGAGTGCAAATGGTATGATGGATTATATGACAAATAACGTTAATAAGGATTATAAAACTATGCTTGAGGCTACGGATAAATATAGTATGGATGCAGATTTTATTAAAAATATGGTTTCAGAATTCAATGATGCCTCAAGCCAAATTCTTGATTCAATTAAGAATATGTCAGAGGTAATAGATGGTGTAACGACCGCTGCGAATGAAGGGGCAGAAGGGACTTCTACTATTGCTGAAAAATCTACTATAGTGGTAGAAAAATCACAGGAAGCCAAGGAACTTTCAGAGTATGTTAAAGAAAGAAATGAAAAGCTTGTGGAGTTGGTTTCGAAGTTTAAGGTATAAGGCATATTCAAATAATAAAACACCTATATCCACTGAGATATAGGTGTTTTATTATTCTACCGAAGACATATTTTATATTTTGGTACACATTTGTAGGATTCAATCTATATAGGGTATAATATATATGTGAACTATAAAAAAACAATAAAATACAAAGGGTTAAAAATAAGAGCATATTAAAAATTTCATATATTTCTCCTGAAAAATTTTATCTTTATATAGATATTAAGGTAGAACTTGGGGTATGATTAAATATGTTAATTTTGTGACCTTAGATTTAAAATATAAATTACGAGAGGAGGACTGACTATTTAGGCGCATAAAATAAATAATAAAATACTGACCAGTTGTTTGTCTTATGTACCTTATAAAAATAGTTAGGAAAATATGGAAAATATAGAAAGCAGATTAATAAGTGAATTTGGAATAAGCAAAGAGCAATCGGAAAGTGTAATCCAGTTATTAGATGAGGGAAATACAGTTCCTTTTATAGCTAGATATAGAAAAGAAAGAACAGGTGGACTTGATGATATAGTACTTAGAAATTTCACAGAGAGACTTATATATCTTAGAAATTTAGAAGGAAGAAAAACAGACGTACTACGTATTATTGGAGAACAAGAAAATCTAACAGAAGAAATTGAAAATTCCATAAAGAAATGCGAGACTCTTACAGAAATAGAGGATATTTATAGACCTTTTAAGCCTAAGAAAAGAACAAGAGCCATCATTGCAATAGAAAAGGGACTAAAGCCTCTTGCTGAAATTATTTTTAGTGGTGAGTTTAAAGGTGATATAAATGAGTATGCGCAGAAATTTATAAGTCAGGAAAAAGGAGTTACTACAGCCATGGAGGCATTTGAAGGCGCTGGTGATATTATCAGTGAGATGATTTCAGATGAAGCTGACTTCCGAAAGTGGATTAGGGCACTGGTGCATAATCAAGGCATTGTAGAAACTAAGGGTGCTTCGGATGAGACTACACCTTTTGAAATGTACTATGAGTATAAAGAAGGAGTTAAATCTATTCCACCACATAGAATTCTTGCTATAAATAGAGGCGAAAGTAGCAAGATACTTTCTGTGAAAATTAAAGCTGATAATGATAAGATTAACCAGTACTTAAGAGACAAATGTTTAAAGGGAAATAGTGAAACAGATAAGTATATAGAACTAAGTATAGTTGATTCTGTAAAAAGACTTATATTTCCATCAATTGAAAGGGAAATAAGGTCAGAACTCACAGAAAAAGGTGAAATAGGTGCTATTGAAATATTTAAAGCTAATTTAAAAGCTCTTTTAATGCAATCCCCTATAAAAGGGAAGGTAGTGCTTGGATTTGACCCTGGGTTTAGAACTGGGTGCAAAATAGCAGTTCTGGATGATACGGGAAAGGTTTTAGATATGGCTACGGTATATGCTACTGCGGGCAGTAAGGATGGTGTACAAAAATCTATAGGTATTATTAAAGCATTAGTAAATAAGCATAATGTAGAAGTAATATCATTAGGTAACGGAACTGCTAGTCGTGAGTCTGAAGAAATTCTAGCCCAGATAATTAAAGAACTTAAAGAAGAATGCGCAAAAGATTTGTACTACGTTATAGTTTCAGAAGCAGGTGCATCCGTATATTCAGCTTCAGAGCTTGCATCAAAAGAATATCCAGATATAGATGTATCTATTAGAGGAGCTATTTCTATAGGAAGAAGACTTCAAGATCCTTTAGTGGAGCTTGTGAAAATTGATCCTAAAGCCATTGGAGTTGGACAATACCAACATGATGTAACACCTAAAAAACTTGATGAATCCTTAAAAGGAGTAGTTGAAGACTGTGTTAATGCCGTTGGAGTAGATCTTAATATTGCAACCCCTTCACTATTGTCTTATATATCAGGTATAAATGCTACAATAGCTCAAAATATAGTAGCATATAGAGAAGAAAATGGTAAATTTATAGCTAGAAAAGAATTATTAAAAGTGAAAAGATTAGGTGCAAAGGCATATGAGCAATGTGCGGGATTTTTAAGAGTCATGGAGAGCAAAGAGTTCCTAGATAATACTTCAGTTCATCCTGAATCATATAATGCTACAAAAAAAATGCTAGATTTTCTGCAATATACAAAAGAAGATCTTAAATCACTAAATTTTAAAGATATGGATGAGCGAGTTAAAAATATTAATCTAAATGAGCTGGCTGAAAAATTAGAAATAGGAGTCCCAACGCTTAGAGATATTATTAAAGAAATTAAAAAGCCAGGTAGAGATCCAAGAGAAGAATTACCTAAGCCACTATTAAAAACAGGTGTAGTTCAAATGTCTCATCTTAAACCAGGGATGAAACTTATGGGTACAGTTAGAAATGTATCTGACTTTGGAGCTTTTGTTGATATTGGAGTTCACCAGGATGGGTTAGTACATATAAGCCAGCTATCAGATAAATTTGTAAAGCATCCATTGGATGTAGTTACAGTTGGAGATATAGTAGAAGTTAGTGTGCTAGAAGTTGATGAGAAAAGGAAAAGAATATCATTATCTATGAAAAATATATAATTTGTATATTGCTTTTTCTATTAAATTTAGATATAATTAAATTATAAAATAAAATTTGATAATCTTCAGGGCGGGGCGAATTTCCCCACCGGCGGTAAAGCCCGCGAGCCGAAAGGCAGATTCGGTTTAACTCCGAAGCCGACAGTAAAGTCTGGATAAAAGAAGATGTGATATATGCGAATTCGCCCTGACATAGTTCTATGTCAGGGTTTTTATTATATCCATCCCTAGAAGACATATTAATTAGGGGGTATAAAAATGAGAGACGAAAAACTTGTTAAACTTATTAAAATTTCACTTTTATCTGTTATGGCTTTTCTTTTGATGTACATTGAATTACCAATACCTATATTTCCGGAATTCTTGAAATTTGATATCAGTGACCTGCCAGCGCTGTTAGGTGCATTTGCATTAGGGCCAATAGCAGGCGTTATTATTGAACTCATTAAAAATATATTACATGGATTGCTAGCTACTAAAACAGCTTTCGTTGGAGAACTAGCAAATTTTTTATTAGGCTCAAGTTTAGTATTAGTATCTGGATTTATATATAAGGCTCGCAAAAACAAGGGTGGAGCTATTGTTGCATTATTAATAGGAGTAATTTGTATGTCAATTTTTGCAGGGATATTAAACTATTTTGTTGTTCTACCGCTATACGAAAGTGTATTAGGATTCCCAATAGCTGCTGTTGTAGCAATGGGATCAAAAATAAATCACAATATTGTGGATTTGAATTCGTTCATTATTTGGTCAATTATTCCTTTTACTTTTATTAAAGGAATAGTAGTATCATCAGTAACCCTAGCTCTATATAAAAGTGTTTCTCCTATACTTCATAAAGAAAACGCAGAGAGAGAATACAAAAACAGACAAGGCAATTATCAGTCAAAAATATAGAAAATAATGGTATAAACGTAAAGGGGTACCTATTTCATAGGCACCCCTTTACTAGTTAATATTTTTCAAGATTTATGTTACAGATTACGATTCCACATAATTACTGCATCTTCCCCGTTGTCTTCATAATAATGAGGTCTAACGCTTACCTTTTCAAAGCCATGTTTTTCATATAAGTTTATAGCAAGAAAATTTGAACTTCTAACTTCTAAGGTTATAGCTGTTACTTTTTGCTTTCTACAAATTCTAAATAAGGCTTCTACGATTAAATCTCCACCACCGTGGCCTCGGGCGTCAGGATGAATTGCAACATTAGTAATATGGGACTCATCTATAATTAACCACATGCCTCCATAACCTACTATAGAATCACCCTTCTTGAGTACTACGTATTTAGCAAATTTATTATCTAATTCACTTTCTAGGGATTCTAAACTCCAAGAAATAGGAAAGCTTAATTCACTAATATTGAGGATAGATTTAATAGACGACTTATCCATTGGGCAAATTTTAAAATCGCTATTCATTTTTATTTTGCCTCATTTTTTCTTCGTACTCTCGCTCTGCTTGGGGTTTTCGAAGGTAAATAGGTACTGACGCGTATAAATCATCCGCTGTTCCCTTAGATACTAGTTTAAGACCTAATTCTCCTAGGGATGATGCCCTAGCTAAATTTAAATGAGCTGGCGCAAATCTGGCCATGGGAAAGTGTTCTATAAGTTTTTCTCTGAATTTTGGAACAGCATCTCCTACAAAAGAAATATTGCAGTTTTTCTCTTTAAGCATATTTATTAATTCATCTATAGAAATATTTATATAGTCAGTAATGCGGGTAAGCTCGCAATTATTAAAAGTATATAAGGCTGTATAAACATTATCCCGCAGTGCATCTAGTATAGGACAGACAATACCATCTGTATATGCTAAGTTAAATGCTAAGGAATCTAAGGTAGATACGGTTACAAAGGGCTTCCCTGTGCCTTGGCTAAGCCCTTTAATGGTAGAAAGCCCTATTCTAAGGCCTGTAAAGGACCCAGGTCCCTTTGAACCTACAAAGGCATCTATATCGCCTATGTTCATTCCTACATTATTAAATAATTCATCGATTATAGGCATAAGTATTAAAGAATGTTGCTTTTTATAGTTAAAAGTTATCTCGCCAAGTACGTTGTGATCCTCAAGAATGGCACAAGTAGCTGCAGCTGTAGCGGAATCTATACTTAAAATCTTCATATTTTTATCTCCTTTATATAATCATATCTTTTATCAGAATAGCATGCGCTGATTTTTCTACAATTATCTCCAAATTCGGGAAGCTTTTCGATGGTAATGGTTAAATTATTCCGTGGAATCAATTCCTCAATATAATTAGCCCATTCAATAATACTAACCGCATCACTAAATATATATTCATCAAAGCCTATAGCTTCTATTTCGTCCGGATCATTTACCCTATATACATCAAAATGATATAAGGTTAAACGACCTGTATATTCATTTACAATTGTAAAAGTAGGGCTAGTTACATGGTCTTCAATACCTAAGCCTTTTGCAATTCCCTTTGTTAAATGAGTTTTGCCGGTGCCTAGGTCACCAATTAAGCAGATTATATCACCTGAATTTACAAGTTCACCTATTAGTTCTCCTATTTTATAAGTTTCTTCTACTGTAGTTACTACAAATTCCATAAGTTTCACCTCACTAGATATTTTATCCTAAAAAATAAAAAAAGAAAAGGTAATATAGGAGATTGACCATAATATATGGATTTATTTTTATTAATTATATTTGTAAAATAAAAAACAATTATTTACACATAAATTATAAAATAATGTATAATAGCTTATATACCATATTAAGGAGGGGAAAATAATGTTTGTTAATAATTTGATGCTATTAAGAGAAAAATTAATTACGGTAACACCAAAGGTGACAATAGGTAAAGCTTTAGAGGTTATGGATCAAAATAACTTTTTATCAATTCCTGTGGCTGAGGGTAATAAATTTATTGGATCAATTTCAAAAGAAAGAATTTATACTTATTATTATGAAAATTGTCTTGATAAGAAATGCTTATTATCTGATTTTATGGTTGAAAATGTAATGAGGACTGATGTACCTGTTATTAATCCAATGGAGCAAGCAGAAGAAGCAGCACATTTTTTAGAGACAAGAAGTGTTTCTTTTGTTGCTGTAGTGGATAACAATGGTGATTTTAAAGGTATAGTTACACACCATGCTATATTTCATCAATTTACTGAGTTATTTGGTCTTAATAAAGGAAAACGTTTAGCTGTTATAGCTTATGACATTCAAGGCCAGATATCTAAGCTTTCAAAAATAATAACTGAAAACAAAGGTGATATAATTAGTTTTGTAGTTATTGATCCAAAGAGTCTTACAGAGGTTAAGGAAATTGTTGTAAGACTTGATACAGAAAATTTTGATGAGATCGTTGCAAAAGTAAAGTCAGCAGGTTTTAAAGTGGAATAATCGCTAATAATAAAATAACTATTAAGAAGCGCAGAGTGTGTATGAGGTATTTAACCTGTGTTTCTTAATAAGTTGAATCACCATCTGGGAAGCTGTAATATTAACGACTTCAGAAGGTTTCTTCTTGTTATAGTATGTAATTCCTACTTATAGAAGTAGTAGGTTTTCCTTCAGAAATGTCCTTTAAATATAAAACACTTGCATTTATTAAAGATACATGATACACTTTGAATGTAAATTAGGGGTATGGCTCAATTGGTAGAGTAGTGGTCTCCAAAACCATTGGTTGTAGGTTCGAGTCCTACTACCCCTGCCATTTTTAAAATTTTATACGTAATAAAGGGGTATGGCTCAATTGGTAGAGTAGTGGTCTCCAAAACCATTGGTTGTAGGTTCGAGTCCTACTACCCCTGCCAAATAAAACCTGTGAAATTATTTTCACAGGTTTTTACGTTTATTTATAATGCACTATCAAATTTTAGTATTAGGTGTTTCCAAAAATTGACTAGCATATGGACTGGCCATTTTTTTAGGTGCCTTAAAATAGGAGGGTATGTAATGCAGCAATATGACATAGTAGTAATCGGGGGAGGCATCGCAGGCCTTGCAGCTGCTATTTCAGCTAAAGAACACTACGAGGGTGAAATCCTGATTTTGGAAAGAGAAAATCAATTGGGCGGAACAATAAATCAATGTATCCACAATGGGTTTGGAGTGAGCACTTTTGGTGAAGACTTGACTGGACCTGAATTTGTACAGAAATTCATAGATAAAATTAATAAAATGGGTATTTCATATAAGTTAGACACCGCGGTTTTAAATTTAAGTCCTACTAAAGAAATTAATGCAGTGAATACTTATGATGGAATTTTTAAAATAAAAGCCAAAGCTATAATAATTGCCACTGGGTGTAGAGAAAGACCAAGAGGATTTTCTAATCTAGCAGGTACCAACTGTGCAGGTATATATACTGTAGGGTCTGCGCAGAAATTTGTAAATATAGAAGGATATATGCCAGGAAAACAAATTATCATATTAGGTACAGGAGATATTGCATTAAAAATGGCAAGTAGACTTTCTATTGAAGGGGCTAATGTTAAAGCCATAGTTGAAAGTAAAGATTATATTGATGCACTTGATAAAAAACTGAGTAATTCCCTTAATGATTTTAATATACCATTAAGAACAAAGCAAAAGATTATTGCCATTGCAGGCAAAAGTAGAATTGAAGGCGTTACTTTAGTGAAGTTAGATGAGAATAACGAAGTTATTAAAGGGAGCGAGGAATATATTTCTTGTGATGCGTTACTTTTATCTGTAAAATTATATCCAGATAATGAACTCGCAAAACAAGCAAAAATAGAAATTGGCTCATCAACAGGACAAATTCTATTAAATGAAAAATCACAAACTAATATAGCAGGTATTTTTGCTTGTGGAAATGTTGCTCTTGGTTATGATTTTTCTGAGAATGTTGTAAATCAAAGCCAAAATATAGGTATCGTTACTACGCAATATTTAAAAAAATATAATATTTAGGAATTATCTGTTAGTTTATTCTAACAGTTTTTTTTGTAGAAAATTATAAGATGACATTCCATCATAACTACTCAGAAAAGCAATGTACAAAAATAACTAAATAGTATTGACATATTTTGATGTTAAGAATATAATATAATAAAGAAAAGTAAATCATACTAAAATACTAGGAAATACTGAGAAAAAGGAAAGTAGTATAAGAATAATATACAGAGAGAGAGTCTAAAGCTGAGAAGATTCTTATGGGAAGCTTATATGAAGTGCCCTTTGGAGTTGTGCACCGAATTAGGTATATGCCTATGGTAGGCTGCATCGGGGTTCCCCCGTTATAGGGATAGAGCATAGCGCTGTGCTTGAAAAAGTGGCTTTATAATCACTATAGTGATTATAACTTAGAGTGGGACCACGAAGCAAAACTTCGTCTCTAGATTAGAGGGAGTTTTTTTTGTACTCAAAAATTTTCAGATAATTCACTGATGAGTATATAACTGTTATTTTTTATTTTATAATTTTAGAAATATATATAGATCTTAAAGTAAATCAATTATTTTAAATTTGGAGGGATATTATTATGATGTATAACAACGTTTTAGATATGATAGGAGCAACACCGATTTTGAAATTAAATAAATTAGTTAAGGGTGACATGGCTGATATTTATGTGAAACTTGAAAAGTTTAATCCGGCTGGAAGCATAAAAGATAGAGCAGCCCTTGGGATGATAGAAAAAGCTGAAAATTTAGGATTATTAAAAGAAGGATTCACCATAGTTGAACCATCTAGTGGAAATATGGGAATAGCTTTGGCCATGATTGGCAGAATTAAAGGGTACGAAGTGATTATTGTAATGCCAGATAGCATGAGCGTTGAAAGAAGGAATTTAATTAAGGCATATGGAGCACAACTTGTGCTTACGGATGGTACCAAGGGCATGAAGGGCGCTATAAACAAGGCTAAGGAAGTAGCAGAGGGAAAACCTAATTTCTTTATACCTCAGCAATTTACTAATTTAGCAAATCCAGAAAAACATTATGCTACAACTGCAGAAGAAATAGTGGAAGATGTGATGGACTTAGATGCGTTTGTATCGGGAGTGGGAACTGGTGGAACAATTACTGGAGTAGGAAGAAGATTAAAAGAAATTAGAAAAGACATTAAAGTAGTTGCAGTTGAACCAGAAAAATCTCCTGTATTATCAGGTGGAGAACCTGGACCACATAAAATACAAGGAATAGGCGCAGGTTTTACACCAGATATTTATGATACTGGCGTTGTTGATGAAATAATAAAAATATCTGATGAGGAGGCTTTTGAAATGTCAAAACTAATGGCCAGTGAAGAAGGTATATTAGTTGGGATTTCAACAGGGGCTAATATCGCAGCAGCTATAAAAATTGCCAGTAGAATAGGTAAGGGCAAAAAAGTTGTTACTGTTGCACCGGACGGAGGAGAAAAATATATCTCCATGGGGATTTATGACTAAATCAACAATATTGCTTTGTGGGAGTGAATAGTTATATGCTTAAAATGCTGAAATATGAAATTAAAAATGTATTAGAAAAGGATCCAGCAGCTAAGAATTGGGTGGAAGTAATACTTCTATATCCATCTACACATGCTATAATATTATATAGAGTAGCTCATTTTCTATATAATCATAAAGCTTATTTTATATCTAGAGCGCTATCACAACTAGCTAGGTTTTTTACTGGAATAGAAATTCATCCTGGGGCAAAAATAGGAAAAGGGTTATTTATAGATCATGGAATGGGCGTAGTAATAGGAGAGACAACAGAAATAGGGAACAATGTAACCTTGTACCAAGGGGTTACACTTGGTGGAACAGGTAAGGATAAAGGAAAAAGGCATCCTACTTTAGGAAATGATGTGGTTGTAGGTGCTGGTGCGAAAATTTTGGGACCAATTAAAATAGGATCTGGTAGCAAAATTGGTGCCAATGCTGTAGTTTTAAAAGATGTATTAGCTAAGGCAACTGCCGTTGGTATTCCCGCTAGAATAATTTTTGGGAAAACTATTCCTATAATAGAGATTAAGGATTATTTAGGGAAGACTAAAAGGATGTATAATGATATGATAATATAAAAAGGACTGACAATATGGGCATTAAGGAAGAAATTATAGAGTTTTGTATAAAAAATGGAATAGACACAATAGGATTTAGCGAGTGTAGAATTTTTCATGAGCTAAATCCTTATTTTGAGACAAGAAAGAAGCTTGGACTAGAAAATGAGTTTGAGGAACATAGCGTAGATAAGAGGATAAATCCATTTTTATATATGCCAGAAGGAAAAACAATAATTACCATTGCATTTCCTTATCTATATAGTTTAGATTTCAATAAGAAGACGCAATTTTCTAAATACACGCTTGGAAGGGATTATCATGTTGTTACAACCGAGTATATGGAGAAAATTTGCAAATTCATTGAGGGTATAGGCGGAAAGGCTATGTCTTTTGTGGATAGCAATGCGCTTCCAGAGAGATATATCGCCTGTAATAGTGGAATAGGGTTTATAGGGAAAAATAATACCTTGATAACAGAAAAATACGGATCATATGTTTTTTTAGGTGAAATTATAACAGATTTAATAATCCTACCAGACAAACCAATTGTTCAAAAATGTGGTAATTGTGAGAGATGTCTAGAAGCATGTCCTACAAATGCTATAGTGAAAGGTAAAGCAGGAATAAATAATGATGCAAATGTATGTCTTTCTTACATAACTCAAAAAAAACATATAGAGGATTCCTGGTTTGAAAAATTAAATGGTAGACTATTTGGGTGCGATACCTGTCAGAGAGCTTGCCCATACAATAGTGGAATCCAATTTAGTGATATTAGTGGATTTAAACCATATGAATATATGAAAAACATGGATGTAAAGACTTTAATCAATATGGATAATGATTTATTTAAAGATAAGTATAAAATGACTTCTTGTGGGTGGAGAGGTAAAAATATACTTAAAAGGAATGCAATTATTAATGCGATTCACAGTGAAAGGGTTAAGTTTATAACTGTAGAGAAGGATACATCACCTTATATAAGGGATTATTATTATAGACTTTTAAAGTTTTTCAAATTATAATAATTTTATAAATACTTTTTATGAAAGGTGGAATTTTAATGGTTTCTCCAGTAGTGCTAAGGATAATAGATTTTTTGCCGGATAAAGTTGTATCATTTATAGCAAATAAATTAATTGATTCATACATTAATAAATACGCAAATATAAAAACTTCTGGAATGGAGAAAATTGTTGGAGCTAAATCTCCTATAATTTTTATATGCAATCATTTAAGTAATGCTGATGGTATAGTTATGAATAGGCTATTAAAGGATAACAATGTAACCTTTGTTGCTGGTGTAAAGCTAACAGATAACAAGCTTACTAAACTAGGGTTTCACGTGGCTAAGACTATAAATATAAAACCTAATTCTGCAGATAAGGAAGCTATATCTAAAATTGTTAATACGTTAAAACAAGGAAATAATATTATGATTTTTCCAGAAGGAACCAGGAGTAGAAGTGGGCAAATGGCAGAAGCTAAGAAGGGCCTTTTATTAATGGCTAAATTATCAAAGGCAACAATTGTTCCAATGGGCATTTGGGGAACAGAAAAATTATTACCTATTAATGAAAATAACATGGCCTCAGAAAAATTTAATTATGCAGATGTAAACATTAGTGTTGGTGAACCTATTATGCTTCCTATTAAAAATGTGGATGAAGATAAAAATCAGTATCATGATAGGGCTATGCATGAAATAATGTGGGGGATAGCTATGTTACTTCCAGAGAAATATAGAGGAGTATATTCTAATTTAAAATAGGTAATAATAAGAAAATGCTTAAGAACAAGAGTTGTGTTTAAAAACCGAAATCTTGTTTTTAATTGTGTCTTATATAGCATAAGAAAATGCAGAGTATTAATTAACAATGATGGAAAAAAATCATAAATATAAAAAAATAAAAGAAATATTGCTTTTAAGATAAGGTTTTTGCAATTTAATTTGGCATTTGGAGCTAAAAGATATATAATGAACTTGTGATTAAATATAAAATTCTTATATGTTTTTATAAGAATATACAAAATAAAAGGTTGGAGGCATGTTACCATGGGAAGTAAAGTATTAGGGAAATTTTTAAAAGATAATTTAGATGATTTAAAAAGTAAAGGTTTGTATAACGTAATAAATGTACTAAAGAGTTCAAATGGACCTGTTATTAAAATTGGTGATAATGAATTAATTAACCTATCTTCAAATAACTATTTAGGTCTTGCTACTAATCCTAGAATGATTGAAGCTACTATTGAAGCAACTAAGCAATATGGTTCAGGAGCAGGTGCCGTTAGAACAATAAATGGTACATTAGAAATCCATACTAAATTAGAGCAAAAACTTGCTAAATTTAAACATACAGAGGCAGCTATTGCTTTCCAGTCAGGATTCAATTGTAATATGGGAGCAATTTCAGCAGTAATGAATAAAAAAGATGCTATTCTTTCAGATTCCTTAAATCATGCATCAATAATAGATGGGTGCAGGTTATCTGGTGCAAAAATCATAAGAGTAGAACATTCAGATATGGTAGATTTAAGAAATAAGGCAAAAGAAGCAGTGGAATCAGGCTTATATGAAAAAATAATGGTTATTACTGACGGTGTATTCTCTATGGATGGCGACGTTGCTAAACTTCCTGAAATTGTAAAAATAGCAGAAGAGTTTGACTTAATAACATACGTAGATGATGCTCACGGTTCAGGAGTAATGGGAAAAGGTACAGGTACCGTACATCACTTTGGTTTGTCCGATAAGATAGACTTTCAAATTGGTACATTATCAAAGGCTATTGGTGCTGTAGGTGGATATGTAGCTGGAACAAGAGACTTAATTGATTGGCTTATGGTTCGTGCTAGACCATTCCTATTCTCAACATCACTAACTCCAGGAGCAGCAGGCGCTGCTATTGAAGCTATTAACATTCTTACAGAAAGTACAGAGTTACATGATAAACTTTGGGAAAATGCAAATTATTTGAAGAAGGGTTTAAAAGAACTTGGATTTGATATTGGAAACAGTGAAACCCCAATTACTCCATGTATCATAGGAGACGAAGTTAAAACTCAAGAATTCAGTAAAAAACTTTTTGAAGAGGGCGTTTACGCAAAATCAATAGTATTCCCAACAGTTAGAAAGGGAACTGGAAGAGTAAGGAATATGCCTACAGCAGCTCATACAAAAGAAATGTTAGATAAAGCATTAATTATTTATGCAAAAGTTGGAAGAGAAATGAAAATAATAAAATAAATAAAAACAGAGTATAACGCCTAATAATTAGGCGTTATACCTATGAGCTTAAATTAAACGTTTGCAACATTATGCGTTGTTAGCTAAATATGGAGGGAATGTAATGAAAAAAATATTAGTAACAGGAGCCTTAGGGCAAATAGGTTCAGAACTTGTAATGAAAATGAGAGGAATTTATGGTAGTGAAAATGTAATAGCTACAGATTTAAGAAAGCTAGAGGGTAGTCCCGTAGTTACGACCGGGCCTTTTGAAATATTGGATGTAACTGATCATGAAGCTATGCTTCACCTTGCTAAAAAATATGAAATAGATACATTAGTTCATTTGGCAGCTTTATTATCAGCAACAGCAGAAGCAAAACCACTTCTAGCTTGGAATATAAATATGGGTGGGCTTGTAAACGCTTTAGAAGTTGCAAGAGAAGTGAAATGCAAGTTCTTTACACCAAGTTCTATAGGCGCATTTGGACCATCTACGCCTAAAGATAATACTCCTCAAGATACAATTCAAAGACCAACAACTATGTATGGTGTGAATAAAGTTGCAGGAGAATTATTATGTGATTATTACTATAAAAAATTTGGTGTTGATACAAGAGGAGTAAGGTTCCCAGGACTAATTTCTTATGAAGTTCTTCCAGGAGGCGGAACAACTGATTATGCAGTTGATATATACTATGAGGCGTTAAAGTCAGGTAAGTACACCTCATTCATTGCGAGTGGTACAAAAATGGATATGATGTATATGCCAGATGCAATAAGTGCAATAATTAATTTATTGGAAGCTGATGCATCAAAATTAATACATAGAAATGCATTTAATATTGCAGCTATGAGTTTTGAACCAGAAGAAATAGCGGCTGAAATCAAAAAACATATGCCAGAGTTTATTATGGATTATAATGTAGATCCAATAAGACAAGGAATCGCTGATTCATGGCCAAATTCAATGGATTCAACTTGTGCTAAAAATGAGTGGGGATTTGTAGCTGAATATGATTTAGCAAAAATGACTACAGATATGCTTCAAAAATTACGTGCTAAAGGAATTGGCGCTAAGTAATAGTTATAATTTATACGTTGTTTTCCTCACATATGAGGAAAACAGCGTATTTTTATTAATAATTCTAGAATTAAATTATTTTGCTATAGAATGTGATAGAATAATCCTAAGGAAATATTCTTGCTAGTAAAAAGTAGGTGATTTATATGAATAAGAAAACAATTAAAACAGTGCTTGAAATTCTTAATGAAACATACGCAGGCGCAAAGTGTGGCCTTAATTTCAACAATCATTATGAACTTTTAGTCTCAACTATACTATCAGCACAATGCACTGATGAGCGAGTAAATATTGTTACAAAAGAGCTGTATAAGGAATATAATACACCTGCAGCTATGATTACTTTATCACAAGAGGAACTAGGAGAAAAAATTAAAAGCTGTGGATTTTATAATAATAAGAGTAAAAATATATTAGGTGCTACAAAAATTATATTAGAAAAACATGGGGGCCTAGTACCAAGCACTATGGAAGAATTAATAGAGCTGAGCGGTGTAGGTAGAAAGACAGCCAATGTGGTATTATCTAATGCATTTGGTATTCCAGCCATTGCCGTAGATACACACGTTTTTAGAGTTTCAAAAAGAATTGGTCTTGCCTCAGGTAAAAATGTAGAAGAGGTAGAGCAAGAGCTTATGAAAAACATTCCTAGAAAAATGTGGAGTGATGCTCATCATTATATTATATGGCATGGTCGAAAAATATGTAAAGCTAGGAAGCCTAATTGTGATATGTGCCCTATAGCGCCATATTGTGAATTTTTAAATGGAAAATAAATATTAAATTAGTAATCAATATAGATGCTAGATAATAATAAGGAGGGTTTCATATGTCAATACAAGAAGAATCATTGAAGATGCATAAAGAAAACAGGGGAGTTCTGGAGGTAATAGGAAAAATAAAACTTGAAACTAAACATGATCTATCTATTGCTTATACACCAGGGGTAGCAGAGCCTTGTTTAGAAATCGCAAAAGATAAAAATAAAGTTTATGATTACACTATAAAAGGAAATACTGTGGCAATAGTTACTAACGGTACAGCGGTTCTTGGACTAGGCAGTATTGGGCCAGAGGCAGGACTGCCTGTAATGGAAGGTAAGGCTCTATTGTTCAAGAAATTTGGAGGAATAGATGCTTTTCCTATATGCCTGGACACTGAAGACCCTGAAGAGATTATAAGAACTGTTAAGTTAATATCACCAGTATTTGGAGGGATTAATCTTGAAGATATAAAAGCACCAGAATGTTTTTATATAGAAAAAAGATTAAAAGAAGAATTGGATATACCTGTATTTCATGATGATCAACATGGTACTGCAATTGTGGTTTTAGCAGGACTTTATAATGCTTTAAAATTTGTTAATAAGAAACTAGAAAGTGTAAACATAGTAATTAATGGAGCGGGATCAGCTGGGATTGCAGTATGTAAGCTGTTATTAAGTGCTGGAGCTAAAAATATAGTACTTTGTGATAAACATGGAGCAGTAGCAGAAGGTGACACTATTTTAAATCCAGCTCAAGCTGAGATTGCTAAAAGTACAAATAGAGATATTCAAAGAGGAACTTTAAAAGAAGTAATTGTAGGCATGGATGTTTTTATAGGAGTATCTGCACCAGGGGTATTAACAAGCCAAATGGTTTCAACTATGAATAAAAACAGTATAGTCTTCGCCATGGCTAATCCAACACCAGAGATTATGCCAGATGTCGCAAAAGAGGCTGGAGCTGCAGTAGTGGCCACGGGAAGATCAGACTTTGCAAATCAAATAAATAATGTTCTGGTTTTTCCAGGAATATTTAAAGGTGCACTAGCAGTTAGAACAAAAGAAATTAATGATGAAATGAAATTGGGAGCAGCTAGAGGAATTGCTAATTTGATTAGTAATGAAAAATTAGCGGCAGATTATATAATTCCAGATGTTTTTGATCCTCGAGTTTGTGAATCTGTAGCTACAGAGGTTATGAGAGTTGCAAGAGAGATGGGCCTTGCTAGAATTTAGCGCCAGTGTTTAAAATTGATGGATAAAGCCCTTTAATGTTTGTAAACATTAAAGGGCTTTTGGATTTTATAAAAATCATAGAATCATATCTAAAAGTTCTTCTTCAATAAGGTCATTATATTTCCCAAGCCTATAATCATTAACCATATTTTTCTTTCCTTCAATTTTTAAGGACATCATCTTTTCTAGTAGTTTTTTTGGAAACTCTACATAAGCTCCTTTTGGATTCATTTCTGAATCAAAAGTTATAATAGTCGGAATCCGAACGTCACCTGTGTATTCTTCTAAAAAGCTTTCATAACCGCTTTTGGGAAAACAATATAAGTTTATGCTTTTATTTTCCTGTGCCATTCGCTTAATTAAGGGTAATGTAACAATACAATCAGGGCAGTATCCTTCAGAAAAAACTGCTACATTAATAGTGGAAGTTAAATTTTTAAGAGATTTTTTGGTGCTTGAAGACAAGCTAGTAGAATTATAGGCTATAAGCTGTGTATCGCCATTTTCTAGTTTGGATTTTTCCAAATACTCTTCAAAAGTTAAACCCTTTGATAAATTTATCATAATTAACATCCCTACTTTCAGTGAAATTATTAACTTTAAGTGTACTATTTAATAATAGTGCACATGAAAATAAATAACAAGTCAAAGATATTTCTACTGACTCTTTATGTGACTAGATAATACAAACCTAATTAATGTACATTATGTACTTAAACATAAGTATATAAAGGCAAAGACTACCCAGCATTATAAAAATATGAAATATTTCATGAAATCCAAAAAGCTTAATATTTATTTTGGGCCATTTAGTTGCATATATAAGACCTCCTATAGTATAAAAGAGCCCACCAGCTAAAAGCCACATAAAGCCACCTAAGGATACAGCTTTTATAATAGGTACAACAGCAAAAATAGAAATCCAACCCATTAAAATATAGAATCCAGTGTACAACCATCTAGGGGCATCAAACCAAACTATCTTAAGTATAATTCCAATAAGAGCCAGTAGCCAAATAACTACAAAAAGTACAGTTCCCATAGTGCCTTTTAAAGCAATTAGGCATATAGGAGTATAAGTCCCTGCAATTAGAACGTATATCATAGAATGGTCTACCCTTCTAAGTATTTTTATAACCTTTTTTGAAGATGTAGATTTATGATAGGTTGAACTTGCGCAGTAAAGTAGGATTGAGCTTATTCCAAACACTGCAAGGATAATAGTGTTATGAACATTTGTGGTGTCTAAAGAGTACTTAATAAGAAGTATTAACCCTATTGTGGATAAGATGGCTCCGATTAAATGTGTAATGCTACTTACAGGTTCTCTAAATTTTGATAACAAATAGATCACTCCTTCTAATTTATAATTTTTTATTTATAGGTAATAATATAAAAAACAAAGATAAAACTCCTTGTGATATGTACTGGTTAAATATAGGATATCCAGTTATAAAGATCCTATACATGGTTTTTATAACTATGTATGACATATACTAATACTACAATATAAAATGATATATATCAATAATGATTTTATCCATATTTATACTGAATTTAGGCAATAATTTAAATTGTTATTAAATTGCAACATATAGCTTAAAAATGCTACAAATATATTAAAGTAATTTTAGTAATTCAGAAGCACTAGTACATATAGATTACGCTTATTTGTGGATTACTAGTAATTAATACTATATAATGAAGAGGAGGTGAAAGAAATGGATTATAACAAGGAAAGCTTAGATAAATTAGTAGAAGAGATTATAGGAACAAAAGATATTACTTTAATGGAAATACCTTGCGTAGATTTATATATGGATCAAGTTACAACTTTCTTTAATGAAAAGCTTGGGAGTCTTAAAAGAAATGATGATGATAAGATTCTTACAAAAACTATGATTAATAATTATACCAAGGGTAAAGTATTGATGCCAGCAAAAAACAAGAAATATACTAATGAGCATATGATACTGTTAATGCTTATTTATAATTTAAAGCAGAGTATATCAATTAATGATATTAATATAATTTTTGATTCTATTATTGATATGAAAGCTCCAAAGGGTACAAGTCTTTCATTAGAAAATTTGTACAATAGTTTTTTAGATATCAAAGAAGTTCAAAATCAAAATTTTGTAAGTGATATAGATAAAGATAGGGAATTTATAAAGGGTAGAATTAAAGAGATGGGAAAAGCGGATGGTGAGTTAATAGAATTAATATTAATGGTACTGTTACTTATTAATAAAGCTAATATGCAAAAGAGAATGGCAGAAAAATTAATTGATAATTTTTTAAATAAAAAATAATAAATTTTATATATCTTATTTTTGAAATGTAAAAATGTCTTATTATCAATGTTTAAAATTTGGACTTATTGTAGTATAATGTAAATGTATACAATAAATAAAATCAATTAGGTACATGAAAATAAGGAGATGGGTGTATGTCAAAAGTTGTAGAAAAATTTTTAAAATATGTAAGCTACGATACTAAATCTGATGAGGAATCAACTACCGTTCCAAGTACAAATGGTCAAATGATACTTGGCAAACAATTAGTTGCTGAATTAAAGGAAATGGGTATACAAGAGGTAAGTATAGATGATAATGGGTATGTAATGGCGATTATTCCGTCAAATGTAGAAAAAGATATACCAACAATAGGATTTATAGCACATATGGATACTGCTCCAGATATGTCAGGAAAAAACGTTAATCCTAAATTTGTTTACAACTATGACGGAGAAGACATAATATTAAATAAAGAAAATAATATAGTATTATCCCCAAAAGATTTTCCAGAGCTCAAGAATTATATAGGAAAAACTCTTATAACTACAGATGGAACTACACTACTAGGAGCTGATGATAAGGCTGGAATTTCTGAGATAATGACTGCTGTAGAATATTTAATGGAAAATCCTGGCTTTAAACATGGTAAGGTTTGTATTGGATTTACACCAGATGAAGAAGTAGGACGTGGGGCAGATCTTTTCGATGTGAAAAAATTTGCTGCAGATTTTGCATATACTATGGATGGCGGTACTATTGGGGAATTAGAGTCTGAAAATTTTAATGCGGCAGGAGCAAAAATTTCTATTCATGGCAGAAATGTTCACCCAGGTTCAGCAAAAGGAAAAATGATTCACTCTACACTTATAGCAAACGAATTTATGAATTCATTGCCATCAAATGAGACACCAGGTACTACAGAAGGGTATGAAGGATTTTATCATTTAATAGCTCTTAATGGAGAGGTTGAAGGAACAAAACTTCAATATATCATAAGAGATTTTGATGCTGAAAGCTATGAAAATAGAAAAACATTTATCAAAAATATAGTAAAGACGCTAAATGACAAATACGGTACTGGAACTGTTGAAATAGAAATAAAGGACCAGTATTTTAATATGAAAGAAAAAATAGAGCCAGTTAAACATATTGTAGATACAGCATTTTTGGCTATGAAGCAGGTAGGGGTAAATCCTATAATGGTACCTATTAGAGGCGGTACAGATGGTGCAAGGCTTTCATTTATGGGACTGCCTACACCAAATATATTTGCAGGTGGACATAATTTCCATGGTAAATATGAATTCATACCTACATTTGCTATGGAAAAAGCTGTTGAGGTAATACTTAAAATAGTTGAACTATATGCTGGTAAATAATAAGACATGTGAAAAGCAATAACAACTCAATGATGAATTGTGGTTAAATAGTGAAATCATTATATTTTATATAATAATTTCACTATTTTTTTATAAATACAAATAATTGTGTATACTAACCAAAGAGTAAATAATAAATAGTGTTTTAAAAATGTACAATATTTATTAAAGGTTTGTTAATAAAGTTGACACTAAACTGTAACATATAAGTATTAATATATACTTAAAGGTAAAATACAAGCAGAAATTCAAAAAGGAATATAAATATCCTATTTACTATAATTTAAAGTTAGATAAGAGATAATAACTTTTATATACCTATAGAAACCAATTCCAATAAGGAGGTAAATAATATGAACGAAAATAATAATAATGATGTAACAAATGAAAATAATAATTGGGGTGAGAATATAAATCACTCACAGGAAAATATTAATCCTGAGCAAAATGTAAATGTAACTAAAGATGTGCTTAGTGAAAAACAAAGTGAAACCTTGCGTCTACAAGTAGAAGACACTAATTATACTGAAATAAATGATAAAAATGTGAAAAAAGATAAAGGCGGCATGAGAAAAAGGATAGTATCATATATAATAGTAGGTGCGATATGCTCTACACTTGGAGGTGTAGGCTCTGCTGTTGTTACGATGAATATGATGAAAAATGCAAGCACTACTAATACACCCCAAACAACTGCTACAACGGTTGCTAGTAATTCAAAAGCAAAGCTTATACCTGCCAGTAGTACAGAAAATTTAACTGTACCTGAAATTGTAAAAAAGGTAAGTAAGGCAGTAGTTGCAATTTCTACCAATAGTACGAGTGTAAGTAGCGCGGTTAGAGGGCAGGGTACTCAGCCAGAAGGTGTGGGTACTGGTATGATATTTAGTGAAGATGGATATATTTTAACTAATTATCATGTTATAAGCGGAGCACAGAATATTAAAGTTATGCTTAGTGATGGACGGGAAGTTTCTGCAAAAATAGTTAATTATGATGCTGCAGCAGATGTGGCTGTAATTAAATTAGCAGATGGAACTAAGGTTCCGGGTGTTGCTGAATTTGGAGATTCAGATAAGCTTGAAGTAGGAGAATCAGTAGTAGCAATTGGGAATCCCTTAGGAAAAGAATTTTTAGGATCTGTTACTACAGGAATTGTTAGTGCAGTTAATAGGCAAGTAAGCATTGAAAATAAAGATTTGAAATTTATCCAAACAGATGCAGCTATTAACCCAGGGAATAGTGGTGGTCCACTTGTGAATACTAAGGGGCAAGTTATAGGAATAAATACTGCTAAAATAGGTCAAGAAGGTGTTGAAGGATTGGGTTTTGCAATACCAATTAATACAGTAAACCCTAAAATCGATGCTTTAATTAAACCAATCCTTAATATTGGAATTTCTTGTAGAGACATAACCGCAGACATTTCTAAGCAATACAATATTCCAGTAGGCGTGTATGTTTCACAAATAAAAGAGTTTAGTGCTGCAGAAAAAGCCGGGATAGCACCTGGGGATATTATTGTACAGTTCGATGGCAAAAAGATTAAAACTGTGGATGAACTAAATAAGATTAAAGGTACACATAAGGCTGGTGATGTAGTTAAAGTAGAATTAGTTAGAGATAGTAAAACAATAAAAGTAAATTTAACACTTTCTGTTTAAATTAAAGCCACTTAGCGCAATATGCGTTAAGTGGCTTTAATGGCATTCTTAGAAGGTCACTCACCTATTTCTGTAGGTGAGTGATGATTATACTGTATTTTGCAGAAAGTTATTTATAGAGTTACCCGTTGTTCTTTAATAAGGCCTTTTCTATATGCTGTAAGAAGTAGCTCTAAATCTTTAATTTGATCCTTAATTTCCAGGCCTACATCAGTATCTGTTACACGAATACGATTCGTAGATTTTTCTAAAACTATAGTAGAAGAAAGAATATCCTTCCCTTCATCGATAGCTTTCTGAGTAGATTCAAAAGGAGCATGGGATGCCAGTAGCAATCCATAGGAATTATAAATAAGAGTATATCCAGCTATGCCTGTCTCTGGTTGATAGGCCTTAGAAAAGCCACCATCAATAACTAAAAGTTTACCATTAGCCTTTATAGGACTTTCACCTTGTTTGGTCTTAACTGGAACATGACCATTTATAATATGTGAATCATTGGGGTTTAATTCAAATTCAGACAATATATTATTACATATTGATTCATCGTCTCTATAGTTATAATATGGGTTCTTAATTTCTTTATGAGTACTTTTGTCATTTATAAAGTACCTTTCAAAGGTAGTCATTTTATCTTTACCAAATAATGGAGAGTTTGAACCGCACCATAAATACCATATGGAGTCTAAGGCATAAAGCTTAGATTCTGAATCAACTTTCCCAAAGTAAGCTTCTCTTGCTATTCGCTCAGTTCGATCTATATAGGATTTTCCGCTATAAGTAACATTGTCTATTTTCATTTTCTTAAAGCTACCATCTGCGTTTAGTGCAATACATCCATGATAAAGCAAGTTGGAGTTGTACTTTAAGTACATACTTCCTTTAGAATATAGAAAACGTACATGTTTTTGAAGCTTTTCACTATTTGAGAAAGAAGATTTAAGTTTGCCTACAAGTTCTCTTTCCTCCTGGGTTAATTTATAAGGGTCTTTTGGATCTATAGTTGGGAAATTAGTATCGTTTAGTATATATTCTTTTCCGTCGATATCTATGGTACCCTTTTCATAGTCTATTTTATGGAGAAGTAATCTGTTTTGCATTTCATAATTAGGGCATCTTTTTATTATAGCGCCTTCAAGTTTAAACTGAATTATAGTAATGGCTTTATGCATTTGAGACATTAAATTAAGGTCATTTTCTCTATAATTATTTTCAGGGAAAAGTTTAGGCTTAAAGGATTTACAGGGGTCATCTTTATAAAAATCTAAAGCGAAGGTTGCTAGTGGCAATAAGTTTATACCATAACCTTCCTCCACAGTATCTAAATTTGCATATCTGGTTGAAATACGAAGAACATTAGCAATGCAACTTTCAGAGCCAGCGGCGGCTCCCATCCAAAGTATATCGTGGTTACCCCATTGTATATCAATAGAGTGGTAGTGCATAAGGGTATCTAAGATTATATGAGCACCAGGACCTCTATCATAAATATCGCCTAAAATATGAAGTCTATCTATAGTAAGCCTTTGAATTAGGTTTGAAATAGCAACTATAAATTCTTTAGCTCTACCAATTTTAATTATAGTTTGAATAATTCCATTGTAATACTCCTGTTTATTAAAGGTGTTTTGTTGTTCGTGGAGTAATTCTTCAATAATGTATGCAAAATCTGGAGGCAGTGCTTTTCTAACTTTAGATCTAGTATATTTAGAGGAGATGGTTCTACAAATTTTAATAAGCTTATGAAGGGTAATTTTGTACCAATCATCTATATCAAGTTCTTCTCTAAGTGCTAGGTCTAATTTTTGTTCTGGATAATATATAATGGTTGCTAGTTCTTTTTTCTCAATTTCTCTAAGTGAATTACCAAAAATATCATTAATCTTTCGTTTGATTACTCCAGAGGCATTCCTAAGAACATGAGTAAAAGATTCATATTCTCCATGAACATCTGTAAGAAAATGCTCAGTTCCTTTAGGTAGATTTAAAATAGCCTGTAAATTTATGATTTCTGTACAAGCATCTGGAATTGTAGGATACTTGCTAGCCAATAACGTAAGGTATCTCAAATCTTCTTCTATAGTATCAACTGGTGTCTCACTAGAAAATATCATTTTTGACTCTCCTTTATAACTTTCATGATTTTATTTGTGTAGCCTATTTAATATAAAGGCTACACTTAATATTATAATACATTATTATGGAGTATTGTATTATGAAAACAAAATATTTTTTATTTTAATATGGATTAGTTGACAAAAACACTACAAAAGTATAATCTTTAGATAATTATTTAATAAAGCATAAAAAATAGGAGGTATATATGAAAGATATAAAAATTAAAAGTGATGAAATGGTTAAAATGAAGAAGTGGGCATTAATTGGAGCATCGCCAGATGAAAGTAAGTTTGGATATAAAATATTAATGCTACTTAAGAAAAAGGGATATACAGTGTATGGAATAAATCCTAAATACGATGAAATAAATGGAACTAAAATTTATCATTCATTAAAGGATTTACCAGAAGCTGTAGATGCGGTTAGTGTTATAGTAAATCCTAATGTAGCCTTAAGGGCTCTAGATGAAATTATAGATTTTGGAATAGATAATGTATGGTTTCAACCAGGTTCTTATAACCAAGAAGTTTTAGATAAGGCCAAAAATAATGAACTAAATATTGTTTTCCATGAATGTTTATATGTAGAATTAGGTAAAATTTAATTATATGGTTAAAAAAAAAGGTGCACAGGCTCATGCCAGTGCACCTTTTGAATAACTTACAAAACTTTATATTTTAAGTAGTGCATTAGGCTTTTCTAATAAGATATTAGCTCTTTCAATAGCTTCATCAATATTATTGCAGATATTTTCTACTCCTAAAGCGTCTATAAATCCGTATTTACCAAGAACAGTAGTAGGCTGTGATTGAAGATTTAATATTATTAAGTGAGTGTGATGTTTTTTGCAAATACCATAAAGCATTTCTAATGCATGGTATCCTGTGGCATCCATAGCCGGTACATTGGACATTTTTACAATTAATATTTTAGTAGGAATACCTATTTCTCTAATTGCATGCATAAACTTGTCTGCTGCACCGAAAAAGAAAGGACCATTAATTTCATATAAAGATACATTTTCAGGAGTTTTTATGCTATCGATAAGTTCTATTTGATCTTTATCTTCATATTCATCAAGAATATATCGCACATCTGAAACATCGGCCATTCTTTTCATAAATAGTAATGAGGCAAGAAGTAGACCTATCCCTATAGCAATTACTAAATCAAAGAAAATTGTTAATGAAAAAGTAACTAAAAGCACTATAGCATCGCTTTTAGGAGCTTTAAGTATTCGTTGGAAAGCTTCCCATTCACCCATATTATAAGACACTATAATTAATATTGCGGCTAAAGATGACATAGGTACAAGTTTTACATAGGGCATACATACTAGAAGTATCATTAATAGAGCCAGGGAATGAACAATACCCGCGATGGGTGTTCTACCACCATTTTTTACATTTGCCGCAGTTCTTGCTATGGCACCAGTTACAGGAATGCCGCCCACGAGTCCAGAACAAATATTAGCGACGCCTTGAGCCACAAGCTCCATGTTAGAACGGTGTGAACCACCAATCATACCATCAGCTACTACAGCAGATAATAAGGATTCTATTGAACCTAAAATTGCAATGGTTAGAGCTGGAAGCATTAGCTCTTTTATCATAGCAAAAGAAGTATGAGGAAGAGAAATAGCAGGCAATGAACTTGAAATATCACCAAAACGACTTCCAATGGTCTCTATATTCAAATTAAATAAAAGAGTTATTATAGTAGTTAATACTATTGCAATAAGCGTTCCTGGAATTTTTTTATTTATTTTAGGCCAAAATATAATTATTAAAAGTGAAAAAATACCCATAAGCATACTTTGTAAATTTAAAGTGCTAAAACTATTAAAATAAGCACCCCATTTAGGAATAAAGTCTGAGGGAACGGTTTTCATGGTTAGACCAAAAAAATCTTTAATTTGAGTGGAAAAAATAATAACAGCAATACCACTTGTAAATCCAGTGGTAATAGGGTAAGGAATGAATTTTAGCATACCGCCAAATTTAAAAAAGCCCATTATTATAAGAAAGAAGCCTGCCATTATTGTAGCTACGATTAGGCCGTCAATGCCAAATTTCTCAATAATACCAAATACAATAACTACAAAAGCGCCGGTGGGACCTCCAATTTGAACTCTACTTCCTCCTAGTAAAGAGACTATAAAGCCACCCACAATAGCAGTGTAAATTCCTTTTTCAGGAGAGACTCCAGATGCTATGGCAAGAGCTATAGCTAGAGGTAGGGCAATAATGGCAACAATAATTCCAGCAATAAAATCTTTAACAAATTGATCCTTTGAATAGGTTTTTAAACAGGTAAACAGTTTTGGTACGAACATATTTTCACTCCTCTATTTAATTAGTATTCGAATATTAGAAATAAAGTATATTCAAGTATTATTTTACTTGAAATTAGTCATTTCTAATATTATCTTATTATAAATATATTAGTTCTTAAGAAAAAAATCTTAAAAACAATAAAATTATATTTAACTATACGCAATATTAAATACTACATATCATGTATAATAATATCATATTTTGCGAAAAAAAACAATTAGTAATGTGCACTTTATCATAAGATGAAATCCTTTTGTTGATTTGCTATAATATCTTTGGTACAATCTATTAAACAATAGGTAGCAAATGAAAATAGTGATTTATGCAAATAATAACTGGCATATTAGGTCACATAAGGGGATATTATGGAACAAAGTGAGTATTTGTTTAATGTACATTCGTTATATAATCTAGCAAGATACGCTTTTTTGAAAATTGAATCTAATTATGGAAGGATGGTGGAACCTTCTGGTATAACACTACCACAACTTAGGGTTCTTTGGATTATTAAAGTGTATCCAGGAACTTCACTTAGTAATATCGCAAGAATTGGATGTTGGACTTCACCTACAGTTAGTAACATGATTAAGATTTTAATGAATAAAAAGTTGATATTTAAAGAAGAAACTATAAATAAAAAAGTATACAAGTTTCAATTAACAGAAATGGGTAATTGGTTTATTGATATAAACAAACAAGATAAGCAAAAAAAGTTTTACCTTTTTGACTTAATAGGCATATTTTCACATAGTGAATTAGATTTTATTATAGATATTTTTACTAAAATTATCATAAAAGAAAAGAAAGAATTTATTTTCGATTATATTAAGAAGATTAATGAAATGAATTTAAAAATTGATTTCAAAGATTTTGATATAAATACGGTTAGTATTATAAAAAAGACAATTAGTATATATAACCTTCTAAGAACATTCATTTTAACTGTTAAAAGTAATCATAGAGAACCACTTAAGGAATTTAATGTTACGTATCCTCAACTTAGAGCCTTATGGATAATAGCAGCTTTTCCTGGAATTAATTCAAGTGAATTAAGTGAAATTAGTTTTTGGTCACCCTCTACAGTTCATGTGATAGTAAAAAATTTAAATAATAAGGAATTTATTCATAAAGAAAAGGCTTTAATAAAAAATGCCCATTATTTAGATATATCGGAGCTTGGTGAAAATTTGATAATAGAAGACTACACAAAAAATCAAAAAACACTCTTGATATTTGAAGAATTGAAAGATATAAATTCTAAGGATATGTTAAAGTTAAATGGCCTTTTAAGTAAAATGAATAATAGATTGGGAAATCATAAAACAGAGGAATATATAAAAAAGACCTTTGATATTATTAAAAATAAAGCATTTTGACAATTGAAATTTCTAATATAGCCCATGGAGTTGCTGATTTTATTTTTATGGTAACGGGGCTTATTTTTTTTTGCTTTTATTATTACAAAATATTTGGAGTGCTTTGTGGTATATTAAGAAAATATCTTTCTTGAATAATACATAATTTTTAATAATAAATAGCAAATTAGTATAGTATCCTTATACAATTCATAACTTATTATATAAGGGTAAGTTTGATTTAATAATTAAATAATTAACAACTATTATAAATTCTATAAATAGAAAGGTGGTATAGAGATGAATAAAACTTTAAGAACCATTGCAATTGTTGTAGCGATTATTCTAGTAATAACAATGCCTATTATTGGAGGCTACAATAAAATGGTGAGTTTAGAACAAAAGGTAAAGGTGGCAGAAGGAAACATAGATACTCAACTTCAGAGAAGGTCGGATTTAATCCCAAATTTAGTAGAAACCGTGAAAGGATATGCCTCTCAAGAGAAAGATATTTTTATTAAAATAGCTGAGGCTAGGGCAAAACTCGGAGGTGCACAAACTGTAGGGGATAAAGCAAAGGCAGATAGTGAACTTGGTAGTGCACTTTCAAGGCTTTTAGTAGTTGTAGAAAGGTATCCAGATTTAAAATCTAGTGCTAATTTTAGGGATTTAACAGCAGCATTAGAGGGTACTGAAAATAGAATAGGGATAGCAAGACAGGATTATAATAAAAGTGTAGATAATTATAACACCACTATTAAAAAATTTCCAAATACAATCATTGCAGGAATTTTTAGATTTCAAGAAAGAGCATATTATAAAGCTAGTGAATCAGCTAAAGAAGTGCCAAAAGTTAACTTTAGTAAGTAGGGGTTAAATTATGAAGACTTATTTAATTAAATTAACGAGAAAGAAGATTAAACCGAAAAACATTTTGGCGCTTATGATAAGTATATTTTTACTAAGTGGGATAATGGCGATTAATTCAGTAAATGCAGAGATTAAATTTCCAAGACCTACACAGTTAAAATATGTTAATGATTACGCTAAAGTGATAGATGGTGACTCTATGCAATATATTTTGTCAGTAGGTAAGGAATTAGAAGATAAAACAGGTGCCCAGGCTACTGTTGTGGTTATAGATTCACTGCAGGGAGAAACTATAGAATCTTATGCCAATGGTATTTTTAGAAACTGGGGTATAGGGCAAAAGGATAAGAATAATGGATTATTAATTTTATTATCAGTAAAAGATAAAAAATGGAGAGTAGAAGTAGGTACAGCTCTAGAAGGAGCTATTACAGATATATACTCCTCAAGGGTAATGAATGATTTTGCAGTGCCAAAATTCAAGGTAAACCAATATGGACAGGGAATTAGGGCAGCATATTCAGTTTTATGTGATAGTATAGCTAAAGAATATGAAGTGAAGCTAGATAAAAATATTAATGTTCCAAGGTATAGTGAAAGTGCAGAAAATCCAAACATGACTAAAAAGTCCAATGGAATTTTAGTAATAGGAGTTATTGTATTAGTGTTTCTTGATTTTATTTTTAATAGAGGCAGAATAACTAGATTTATAATTACATTACTATTTTGGAGTTCCATAGGTAGACGGGGTGGAAGAAATGGTGGCGGGTTCGGAGGCGGTTCAGGAGGTGATTCTGGAGGCTTTGGAGGAGGGTCATCAAGTGGTGGAGGTTCCTCAGGAGGGTGGTAAGATATTGATTTAGTGGAATATAATAAAAATCAACTAAATTATTGGATTATATTACAGTGTTAATTTTATAAATTTAAAAGTATAATATGAATAGGCATATTAAAAATGTGGCCTCTAGTATCGTGCTAGAGGAATTAAACGTTAAAAAGCAGAAAAACAATTTACTTTCTGCTTTTAAACATTTATAAAATTATATTATACAAATTATCAGAAAATAGACTAGTACTTTGACTAGTTATTTTTTAAAAGAAAAGCTAATTAAAGATGAGAGGATAGGTAAAAATTATGCGCATAGGGATTGATTTAGGTGGAACTAATATAGTTGTAGGTATTGTTACAAATGAAGGGGATATAGTCCTTAAAAAAAGCACACCAACTTTAGCTTCAAGAAGCTCACTAGTAATAATCGAGGATATGGTTAATTTAATATATAAAACCTTGGAAGTCTCCAATATTTCTATAGATGACATTGAACTTATAGGTATTGGGGTTCCAGGATTGGTTGATTATAAGAGCGGAATAATAAAAGAATGTGTAAATTTAGGATGGAAAAATGTAGATATATGCAAAATACTTAAAGAAAAAACTGGTAAAAGAATATTCATAGAAAATGATGCAAACGCTGCAGCTGGTGGTGAGTATTTATTTGGAACAATGAAAAATCATTTAAATTCAGTCTTTTTAACCTTAGGAACTGGTGTTGGAGGCGGAATAATTTTAAATGGTAAATTATATAGAGGGAAAAATGGAGCGGCAGCAGAAATAGGACACATGACAGTAGGAGAAAATTTTTATAATTGTGCTTGTGGTAATAATGGTTGCTTTGAAACCTTTACTTCAGCCACAGGTATAATTAAGTATGCTAAAAAATTGATAAATGAAAATCCACAGGATACATTAATACTTAAAAAAGTAAATGGTTTGGATCAAATCGATGCTAAAATAATTTTTGATTCTGCAAAACAAGGAGATAAATTAGCTAATTTAGTTGTAGAGAGATTTGTTAAATATTTTTCTATAGGAATTTGTAATATATTAAATATCTTGGATGTAACAATGATAGGCATTGGCGGTGGAGTTTCAGCAGCTGGGGAATTTTTTATGGAATTGCTACTAAATGATATTAAAAAACACAAATTGTTTAAAGAAATACCCGTTTGTTACATAAAGATTGCAACGCTAGGAAATGATGCTGGTATTATTGGGGCGGCAATGTTGGACAAACTATAGATTTAACCATATTCTTTTAATCACTATGAAAACTTATTAAATTTGATAAATTTTCATGGTGATTTTTTTTATTTTTTAAATGTGATTTATTTGAAAATTATGGTTACATTTTCAAAACCCATATCCCATAAAATACCTTGTAAAAGCAATTTAGCATTAGTATTAGCGCCCTCTAAAAATCCTGTTTTAATTAAATCACCTTCAACCTTGTTTTTCTGATTGCTGATTTCATTTATCATATCCTGAATACTAAGTTTGTTAAACATTGAGGATTTTTCATCATAAACAAAAAAATCTTCATTATTTATTACATGATCAAGAATTTTAGATTTTTTTAAAGTTATAGTAATATTTTTTTGAAGTACAACAATATCTAAATTTTTCAAATCTACCCCTGCTTTAATATAGCCACTGTATTTGATTAAAAAGGACTTTTCAGTAAAGGGAATGTGGAAATCTTTGATTTTTTTGCTATCTGTTAGAGCTATTATATTAGAATAGCTATATTTTGTTGTGGATAGCTCTGATATTTTTGATAACCTTTCTGCAATAACAGCAGTGCTTATAACTTTATCCTTATTAAAATTGTTTATAATAGAATAAATCATTATTGATGAGATAGTTATACATAATAGTATAATTAAAAAAATAAGTTTATTTTTGCGTTTTATAGGTTTGAAGGCTGATTTTAAATTCATGCTAAAGCAACTCCTTATAATAGTAAAATGATAATATAATATGGCTAATATATTATATGGTAGTTAATAGCATTTCAGAAGAAAAGATCATTACTTGTATAAGTAGGGAAAAATAATTAATAGAAAACATTTCGATGCAAACGGTTGCACTAATTAAAAAAATTATGTATAATAATTATAAAAGATACAATCAAAATAGACTGAAAATTTATTAAGACATGAAAATTAAAATAGATGATGATTTAATATTAAAAAGGATTATAGGAGGGGAAAATTAATGGATAATAATAATCTTCCAAGGGTTGCTTATTTTTGTATGGAGTATGGGCTACATCCAGATTTTAAAGCTTATGCAGGAGGCCTGGGAATACTTGCAGGTGACCATTTAAAAGGAGCTAAAGATTTAAATCTTCCACTTGTGGGAATAGGGCTTAAGTGGAAACAAGGGTACACTGATCAACTTATAGATGAAAATGGAAAAGCTTATGATACATATCATAATTATGAATATGATTTCATGCAAGATACAGGGGTGAAAGTAACTGTTAAGATAAGGGATATAGATGTAGTGTGTAAGGTTTGGAAATTAGAGGAATTTGGAAATAATCCACTATACCTTTTAGATACTGATATACCAGAGAATGGTGATAACTGGATAACTGGACAGTTGTATGGCTGGTTTGGAGAAGAAAGAATTGCTCAAGAAATAGTACTAGGTATTGGGGGAGTTAAAGCTTTAAGAGCCCTAGATATTCCTATAGATGTATACCATTTTAATGAAGGTCATGCAGCCTTAGCCGCTACAGAACTTATAAAAGAAAAAATGCAATCAGGATTTAGTTTTGAGGAGTCTTGGAATAAAACCTGCGAAGAGGTAGTATTTACAACTCATACTCCAATAGTTGAAGGTAATGAATCTCATGAGGTTTCCAAATTAGAGTATATGGGCGCATTTAATGGATTAACTAGGCAGCAAATGATTAGATTTGGTGGAGAGCCATTTAATATGACGGTAGCTGGACTTAGATTATCAAGAAAGGCAAATGCCGTAGCACAGCTTCACAGCTTAACTGCAAATAAAATGTGGAAAACTATTGCTGGAAGGTCTGAAATTATTGGTATAACTAATGGAATTCATAAACCAACTTGGGTAGATGCTCGAATTACTAATGCCTATGAAAACAATGGAGACCTATGGGCAAATCACATAATTGTTAAAAAGGAGCTAATAGGATTTATTAAGGAAAGAACAGGCGCAGAGTTAGATGCAGATAAGTTACTTATTGGATTTTCAAGAAGGGCTGCACCTTATAAGAGAAGCGATTTGATATTTACAAAAGAAGAGATTATATCTCCACTACTAAAAAGTGGTAAAGTTCAAATTGTATTTTCAGGAAAAGCTCATCCCCTTGATGATATAGGAAAAGAAATAGTGGCAAAGCTTGTAAGAATGATGAAGAAGTATCCAAACAGTGTAGTATTCCTAGAAAATTACGACATGAATATAGGAAGAATGCTAACTAGAGGTTCGGATATATGGTTAAACAATCCAAGAAGACCTTTGGAGGCCAGTGGAACTTCAGGAATGAAAGCTGCAATGAATGGTGTGCTTAACTGTTCTATTCTAGACGGTTGGTGGCCGGAAGCTTGCAATGACGGTGTAAATGGATGGCAATTTGGAGATGGACTAGGTCTTGATGATTTGCCAGAAGTGGAATTAGATAAACATGATACGCAGGCTCTTTATGACACTTTAATAAATAGAGTTATGGCTACTTATTATGAAAATAGAGAAAAGTGGGTAGAAATGATGAAAGAAAGCATTAAAACTACAAGCTATGAATTCTCAGTAGAGAGAATGTTAGATGAATACTATAACAAGATGTATATAAAATAATAAAAAAACCATGATAAAATCATGGTTTTTTTATTGTTTTTAATGGGAAATACTAGAATTTACAATGGAGATAAGTTATTATATAGGTAGGTATAGCTACATAAAAGGAGATGAAATCAATGAGGTTATTTGGGCCTACGCATGAAGAGGTATGGAAAATGCTAAGTGCTGATATAGAAGCTGAATTTATTGTTAAAGATTCAGTTTTTAAGAATTACGAAGTTATAAAAAAATTTCATGATTGGATTATTGTTTTAGATACTTATAATTCACATAGTAGAAATGAGCCTGTATATACTAGAGTTTATTGTGTGTTTTTAAATAAATCTGGTTTTAAATTTAAGGTGTTTGGAGGTCATTTTAATAATTATTTTCCTAACTTTTTTGATATGCAGGATATAAAAGTAAATTATGATGATTTAAGTGATAAATTTATTGTTAGAAGTAACAGTGATGTGGCTATTAAAAGATTTTTACAGAATAACACTATTAGGGAATTAATAAACACTCAATTAGATATAGTATTGGAAATAGTAAGTGAACAGGTATGTCAATCTCCTGCCAAGACTGAAAGTACAATTAGCGTTAAAATTCCTGGGATAATTAAAAATAATGAGGTTCTAAAAGAGTTATTTGAATTAATTGGAGAAAGCCTTTTAGAAATTGAAAATATAAATAATGAGTTTGAAAATTTACAATTCAATAATTTCACTCATTTTGATGTAATCAAAAATAGTGTGAAAAATACTATTTTTGAAAGTGATTCATATACTAAGCTTAGCAAAGACATAATTGATAATGTAAATAAGGTTATAGATAATACAATTCATCACCAGTCACATATAAAAGATGCAGGAGGCAGGGACCTATTAGTAAGAAAAAAAATTACAAATAAAAATGGAACTAACGAAATATCTTACACAGAAAATGGCAATAAAGAAATAAAAAAATAGTTGATGATGGCAGTAAGGGGGAGCAGTTTGGGGGAAAAAGAGAAAATCAGCGATAAAAAACAGGTTCGTAAAAAAATCTATTCCATGATTTTACCTATAACTATTGAAAATATTCTGCAGATGACAGCCGGATTTGTTTCTATGGCAATGATAGGGCGTATCGACGCTATTGCAATAGTATCTCTAGGACTTAGTGCAAGAATCACACAAATTATATGGGCCTTATTTAAGGGGATAACAACAGGTGGGGTTGTATTTGTAGCACAAGCTTATGGTTCAGGCAATTCTAAAAAGGTTAAGCATGTTATTCAACAAACGCTCTTATCTTCAATAATCTTAGTTTTTATGTTCCAGCAACTTGTATACTGGAAGGCCTCATTATTACTGGAAATTTTCAATCCGAAACCAGACCTGTTAGCTAATGCAGTAATATATTTAAAGATAGTATCCTGGGGTCTACCTTTTATGGCCATAATGCTTGTAGTGGCAGGAGTACTGCAGGCTACAGGAAATGCCAAAACACCAATGAAAATAGCATTAATAATGAATTTAACTAATATTGTTTTTAGCTTTATACTTATATTTGGTAAGCTTGGTATGCCTGCTTTGGGAATTAGAGGAGCTGCCATTGCTACAATAATTGCACAGTTTACTGGCGCTATCCTTGGTATTTATGTGTTATTTAATAAATCTGGTATATTGTATTCATTACTTAATAGAAAATTCTTTAAGTTAGACTTAGTACAAATTAGTAAAGTATATAAAGTAGGAATGCCTACAGCCTTAGAGTCAATATTTTGGCAAATATCTGCTATAATTTTAACAAGAGTCATATTATCTTATGGTGAAGTAGCTATGGCATCTTATCAACTTGGACTTCAAGCTGAATCAATTTCTTTTATGCCAGCCACGGGATTTGGAGTTGCAGCCACAGCATTTATTGGTCAGGCAGTGGGAGCCAAAGATTCTATGCTTGGGAGAAAATACATGAAAGAATTGCTTAAAGGTTCAGCTATGATTACTAGCGTAAGTGCTTTTATATTAATATTTTTTCCGGAATCAGTTATGAGACTGCTTACAAATGATGTAAAAATCATAAAAATGGGAGTAATATACTTAATAGTAATGGGACTTGTGCAACTTCCTCAAAATATTGCAGGAGTTTTTAATGGAGCTTTAAGAGGTGCTGGATATACAAAGGTACCCATGATTGTAGCCGGTGTTGGAATTTGGGTAATAAGAATTCCTTTATCACTACTTTTAACATATAAATTTAATATGACTATAAATGCTATATGGGTAGTTATGGGACTCGACTTAGTGGTGAGATTTATTTTGAGCTTAACTTTATATAAAACAAGAGATATTTACAATAATGAATTGGTTTTTGAGGATAAACAATAAAAGGTTTACCAATATAAAAATTGGTAAACCTTTTATTGTACTAATTATTATTTTACTTCTACAATCCATCCTTTTGGAGCTTCTACGTCCCCAAATTGGATTCCATAAAGAGTATTATAAAGTTTTGTAGTAACTGGACCTACTTCTGTCTCACTGTGGAAAACATGAAGTTCATTCTTATACTCTATACCACCGATAGGAGATATTACAGCAGCAGTACCACATGCGCCTGCTTCTTTAAATTCAGAAAGATTGTTAATTAGAACATCTCTTTCTTCTGTTTTCAATCCTAAATATTCTTTTGCAACGTGTAATAGTGAGTATTTAGTTATACTAGCAAGTATTGATGGTGATTTTGGAGTTACAAATACATCATCATTAGTAATTCCAAAGAAGTTTGCAGCACCAACCTCTTCAATTTTAGTATGAGTTGCAGGATCAAGGTAGATACAGTCTGCGAATCCTTTTTCTACAGCTTGTACATGAGCTAAAAGACTTGCAGCATAATTTCCTCCAACTTTTGCAGCGCCAGTTCCGTGTGGTGCTGCTCTATCAAATTCTTCTGAAATCATAAAGTTTACTGGAGACATTCCACCTTTGAAGTAAGCACCTACAGGGCAACAGAATATGCCGAATAAAAATTCAGGTGCTGTTCTTACTCCAAGATTATCACCAATACCTATTACGTAAGGTCTAAGATAAAGTGTTGCGCCAGTTCCATATGGTGGAACGTAAGCTTCATTTGCTTTAACAACTTGAATACATGCATCAATAAATTTTTCAACAGGTATTTCAGGCATAAGAATACGATTACAACTTCTATTGATACGTTTAGCATTTTCATCAGGTCTAAACAGTTGAATTTTACCATCCTTTGTACGATAAGCTTTTAAGCCTTCGAAACATTGTTGTCCATAATGAATAGCTGTTGAAGCCTCACTTATAGTAATATTGTTATCTTCAACTAGATTTCCTGCGTCCCAATTGCCATCTTTCCATATTGAAACATACCTTAAATCTGTCTTCATGTAATCAAAACCTAAATTATTCCAATCGATATTAACATTTGTTTTCATATGAATCCTCCTATTATGTAATTTTTTTTTGAAACTAATATATATGTAATATATGAGTATTATAACATAAAATGTGGACATGTCACATTATTATTAGCAATTTAATAAAATAAATTCAGAATATTTTTAAAATGAATAAAAAGTTGCATTAATAGAATTTTCAATTCATTAATGCAACTTTTTATTCATTTTGTGATTTTTAGTCATTGTTTTATTGTATTGTTATAAATTATTACTCTAATCCTTCAGGATTATTTTTTTTATCCTGAAACTTATTATTATGCATATTATTTAAAGATTCAAAACTCGTACTGTTTTCCATGTTATTTATAGCCTCATTAACCTTTTTGTTCTTAGTTTTTTTATTTCTGTTCATGAGTGATGTCTCCCTTCATATTTTGCGATATTTATATTAATAGCATAGCCATATTTATTGGTATTATGTATATATGAAGAGGGACAGTTTATTCCATTTTGAAATTTATTAAAATAATTTTTTGAAGCAGGTTTTGCAGAGCGAAGTTTTACCTTTGTTTGCAGAAATACAGTTATCCTTTAATACTGATTTTCCACATATTTCACATATGAGTTTTGAGGAGCAGCTATTAACCACCACAGAACTTGATTTATTAGCTTTAGAACCTATTATTTTTTTCTTATTTGAAGGTGGATCATAATTAATAGGTTGCGTCTTCTCTTTCTTTTCAACTATTGAGTAATTCATAGCATAGGTACTTTCACCAAAAAGCTCTAATTCGAATCTGGGATTTTCTGTATCATAAAACTCCTCAATAATGAGTCTTGTAACTTGGGCATCATTTACTATAAGTCCACTTTTCTCTATACCATCAAAGATACTTTTTGTTATGTTGTTTGTGTCCGGATGTCTTTTTATACTTTTATAATATACCTTTAGAACAGCAATAAGAGATTCTGTTAAAAAAATATTGGAATTTTGAATTCTACATTGATAAGCAATTTCTTCTTCATATAAAGCATATCTATCATGGTATTTGCCAGAATTATAAGGCAAAATAGCTCTTCCATTCATGTTGAATAGTTTAAAATTAGATTTTGAAATAGGCGAGCCTTTTATTATGACCTTTGCATAGGTGTTACTCATATTTTCCCCCTAGAATCTATTTCCAATAGATGATAATTATTAGTCTTAACTTAATTTTCTATGATATAATCACATACACAATTATATCATAAAGTATAGATACTCAGTAAGGACACTTAAAAATGCATATAAAGATTTGAAAAGCTAAACTCAATAAAGTATAATTAATTTGTGTTATTAATAGATACGAACATTTTTAGAAGGCTTATGAACACAGCTGGAAAATTATATAAACTATATTAAAGGTGGGTAAAAATAATGGAAAAGAAGATTAAAATACTTGCAATAGAATCGAGTTGTGATGAGACAGCGGCAGCTGTGGTAGTTAATGGTCGCGAAATTTTATCAAATATTATTGCATCACAAATAGATATACATGAAAAATTTGGAGGCGTTGTTCCAGAAGTGGCATCTAGGAAACATATAGAAGTAATAAGTGCTGTAGTTCAAGAGGCTTTAGATGAAGCTAAAGTTACATTAGATGATATAGATGCAATAGGAGTAACTTATGGGCCAGGGCTAGTTGGAGCACTACTTGTAGGTGTTCAATATGCTAAGGGACTGGCATATGCAACTAATAAACCATTAATTGGAGTTAATCATATAGAAGGTCATATTAGTGCTAATTTCATTCAATATAAGGAGCTAGAGCCACCATTTGTATGTTTGGTAGCTTCAGGTGGGCATACATTTGTTGTATATATGAAAGATCACGGTGAGTTTGAAGTTATGGGTCAAACTAGAGATGATGCAGCGGGAGAAGCCTTTGATAAGGTGGCTCGTGCTATTGGACTTGGGTATCCCGGTGGGCCTAAAATAGATAAAATAGCAAAACAAGGAAATGCAGATGCTATAAAATTTCCAAGAGCTAATTTTCATGACAATAGCTTAGATTTTTCCTTTAGTGGAGTTAAATCTTCGGTGCTAAATTACCTAAATAAAATGAACATGAAAAACGAGGAGATTAATGTACCTGATGTGGCAGCATCTTTTCAAAAGGCTGTGGTTAATGTTTTGGTTCATAATGCCTTAGAGGCATGTGAAATAAAGGGTGTAGATAAGATAACGATAGCTGGTGGGGTAGCATCAAATTCTTGCCTTAGAGAAACTATGATAAAAGAAGGGCAAAAGAAAAATATAAAAGTTTTGTTTCCAGAAATGGTGCTTTGCACTGATAATGCAGCTATGATTGGAAGTGCAGCTTACTTTGAATTAATTAGAGAAAGAGTTTCTGGTCTAAAACTCAATGCAATACCAAACTTAAAACTTGGAGAAAGATAGGAAAGGATATTATAACTTAATATCCTTTTCTTTTAGTCTCCTATTAATGAATCTTTCAGCTAGTAGTATAACAATGGCCATGGTGGGTACTGCAAGGAACATACCAAGAACTCCAAAGGTTCCACCACCTATTAGTATGGAAAGAATAATAAGCAAGGGACTTAAACCAACAGATTTTCCAAGGATTTTTGGACCTAAATATAATCCATCAAATTGTTGAAGAATAATTATGAATAAAAGTACCCAAAAAGCTTTTACAGGACTATCAAGTAGAGTAATAAAGAAAGCGGGAACCATTCCAATTAATGGTCCAAAATAAGGGATCATATTTGTAACTCCAACTATTAAGCTTATAAGTGCAACATAAGGCATTTTTAAAATGCTAAGGCCCACAAAACATATAAAACCAATAATAACAGAGTCAATAAATTTACCTATAACAAAACCTGAAAAAATAGAATTTGCTTCTTTACTAAATTTTAGTAAACTATCTGCATTTTCTTTTTTAAAGATTGCATAAATCAGTCTCTTTATATTTAGTATTAATATCTCTTTATCCTTTAAAAGATAAAGCGACACAACAAATCCAAGCAAAAACTTCATAAAAGAAGAGGTAAAGCCTACAGCTGTCAGGAAAGCAAAATTAATACCTGTATTTAGGTACCTAGTTAAGTTAGACATGAATGTTGAGGCAGTTTCTTCTAAATATTTGGTTACACCATATTTATCAAGTAATTGAACCTTATCCATATTATTAGAAACCCAAATTTGAGTTTTAGCTATGTACCCAGGAGTGGCATCTGTCAATTCACGAATACTTACACCTATATTGGGGGTTAGTATGGTGATACTAAAAAATGATATGCCTAAAACACATACATATATAATAAGTAAAGTTAAAGCACGTTTTGTATGGAATTTTTTTCAATACTAACCATTATAGGGTTTAATAAGTAAGCAATACCGAATGCCCATATAAAGGAACTTATGTAGGATATAAAAACGCTAAAGGAAGTTGTAAGTATTTCTATATCATTTACTACTCTTAATAAAATAAATGATAATAAAATTATAGGAATTAATTTTATATAAGGGATTTTTTTATCGTTAAACAAGTTTAATTCACTTCCTTAATTAATGATATTTTTAGTAATAGTGTCATTAAACGATTATATCATAAATTTTGTATATAAAATATCAGTAATCTGTATTTTTTATGTAAAAGAAATTGTAAAGCTTTAAATATAATGGTACACTTTTATTATGTATAATATATTCTAAATTATTACTGATTTTATAACTCATATAAAATCATAAGAGTTTTTTTATTTAGTAAAATAAATATTAAAAGAGTAACAAATCATATAAAAAATATTTTGAATAGGAGAAAAAATATGTATAAAGTGCTCTTAGTTAATGATTGTAAATTTGAAAATTTTATTATGAGGGACATGCTTATAAATTTAGGCTATGAGGTTATCATAAGTAATGAATTTAATGCAGTTAGGGATGCAAGGGAGTTAAACTGTAACTTTATTATAGCAAATTTTATTATGAAAGAAAAAACAGGTGATAAAATACTGAAACAAATAAAAGAAATGTATCCTGAAACAAAGTGTGTTTTATCCTCAAGTAATGATATTAAATTAGAGGATTTTAATAATAGTGTAATAGATGGGTTTATACATACTCCCATAACTAAAGAAAAATTGGAAAAAGTTATGGTTGAAAATGAACCATTATTAAATAAATACAGTAAACATATGAAGCCATTGTTTTGTACATACTGTGGGGTAAAAATGGATGATGACGAGAAACTTGCGAAATTTTGTAAATATTGCGGTGAAAAATATAAATTTTAGTTAATGAGTATATGAATAATTAAGGGGGATAACAATTATTAATTGTTATCCCCCTTAATGTTCCTATACTCATTATTTATAGTAGTGTAGCATAATGAAGTATTAACGTGTAAACAATATTTAATGGCTATTTATAGTGGAAAATTGAAGGGATATGTAAAAAAGTGCAGAATATATTAAACATGAAGAAAATAATAATAATAATATTCAGAGTAGTTACATAACACAATAGTGTTAAAATATAGGAGGGCACATATATGATTAATAATTTTGATATTGAACAGGCTATGACTATTAAAATAGATGACGAACTACCAAGTATGCCTGAGTTTACAGCGGGGATAAGAAGAGCACCAGACAGAGGATTTACTCTTACAAAGAATCAGACTGAGCTTGCTCTTAAGAATGCACTTAGGTATATTCCAGAAAAATATCATGCAAAGCTTGCACCAGAATTTATGGAGGAATTAATTACAAAAGGAAGAATATATGGATACCGTTTTAGACCACAAGGCAGAATTTATGGTAAGCCTATAAATGAATATAGCGGTAATTGCTTAGAAGGTAAGGCTTTTCAAGTAATGATTGAGAATAATCTAGATTCAGATATAGCATTATATCCTTATGAATTAGTGACCTATGGTGAAACAGGACAGGTATGTCAAAATTGGATGCAGTATAGACTGATAAAAAAATATTTAGAAAATTTAACGGAAGATCAAACACTTGTACTAGAGTCAGGACATCCACTTGGACTTTTCAAATCATCACCTCAATCACCAAGAGTTATTATAACTAATGGGCTTATGATAGGAATGTTTGATAATCCAAAGGATTGGCATGTAGCAACCCAACTTGGAGTTGCAAACTATGGCCAAATGACAGCAGGAGGATGGATGTACATTGGACCACAAGGGATAGTACATGGTACATTTAACACCTTGCTTAATGCAGGAAGATTGAAACTTGGAATACCAGACGATGGTGATTTAAGAGGTAAAACATTTATAACTTCTGGACTTGGTGGAATGAGTGGGGCTCAACCTAAAGCTATAGAAATTGCAAATGGAATTGGAATTATAGCAGAAGTTGATTATTCAAGAATTAAAACAAGATTGGATCAAGGATGGGTAAATATTGCCTCAGATAACCTTCAAGATATATTTAAAATTGTGGAAGAAAAAATAGAGAAAAAAGAGTCTATATCTATTGCTTATCACGGAAATATAGTGGATTTACTCCAATATGTAGTAGATAACAATATAAACATAGATTTACTATCAGACCAAACCTCTTGTCATGCACCCTATGATGGAGGATATGCACCTCAAGGAGTTACCTTTGATGAGCGAACCAGGTTATTAAAAGAAGATAGAGATAAATTTACAAAGTTAATTGATAAAACCTTGATTAAACACTTTGAGTTAATTAAGAAAATGGTAGCTACAGGAACATATTTCTTTGATTATGGGAATTCATTTATGAAGGCTGTTTATGATGCAGGCGCTATAGAAATATCTAAGAATGGTGTAGATGAGAAAGATGGATTTATATTCCCATCCTATGTAGAAGACATAATGGGACCGATGCTTTTTGACTATGGTTACGGACCATTTAGATGGGTTTGCTTAAGTGGAAATCATGAGGATTTAGTAAAGACAGATAAGGCAGCTATGGGATGTATTGATCCAAATAGACGGGGACAGGACAGAGATAATTATATATGGATAAGAGATGCAGAAAAGAATAAATTGGTAGTTGGAACTGAGGCTAGAATACTTTATCAAGATGCACAGGGTAGAATAGATATTGCCTTGAAGTTTAATGATATGGTGAGACTGGGTGAAGTTGGTCCTATAATGCTTGGTCGTGATCATCATGATGTTAGTGGAACTGATTCCCCATTTAGAGAAACTTCTAATATAAAAGATGGAAGTAATGTAATGGCAGACATGGCAGTTCAATGTTTTGCAGGAAATGCTGCCAGAGGCATGAGTTTAATTGCTCTTCACAATGGTGGAGGGGTAGGTATAGGTAAATCTATTAATGGTGGTTTTGGGCTTGTCCTTGATGGTAGTGACAGAATAGATAGTATTATAAAGTCATCTATGGCTTGGGATGTTATGGGTGGAGTGGCCAGGCGTGCTTGGGCTAGAAATCCACACTCAATAGAGACAAGCATAGATTACAACAAGAAAAATGCTGACATTGATCATATTACATTGCCATACTTAACAGATGATGCAATTATTTCAAAAGCAATAGAAAAAGTTTTTAATAAATAAAAAAAATATTTATAAGTAAAGAAAAAGGCATTAGTTAAATTAAACTTATGCCTTTTTTTACTTATAAATATATTATTAATATTTATAAAAAATGAAGAAATGTAAGGGCTATATAAGAAGTGCCTATATGAATATTTTAACATATAGAAATTGTGTTAAATATAAAACATTCTAGTTGATACACTAGTATAAGTGGGGTATAATGGTCTAGGTTTCAATGATTTAAAATAGTAATTATTTTTATGTCTGTAAGAGGAGCAAAATTATGAATATCCATGGGAAAAAAGTAAATAAAAATTTCAAGTTATTCATTATTGCTTTGTGTTTAGTTTTAAGCATAATTGCTCTAATGGCAGGTCCAAATAAAATATGGAAGATTATTAAAAATACAAGTGAAAATAGAGAAGTTATACCCAGTGAAAAGACTGAAGTTAATAATGACGAAAAAATTGTAGTTAATAGTAAAATAACAAAGATAGCATTTGAAAAGAATAACAATGTTTATCTTTATGATGAAATAAAGCAGCAAATTAAATCCATAGGTGATGATTCAAAATCTAAGGATATATTAAAGCTTTCTCCGGATAAAACAAAAATAGTATTTAGGTATTTTAATGAAAAAAAAGCAACATATCCACCGCATATAGTTATTTACGATGTTAAAAGCGAAAGCCTAACAGATATTGTTATAGATAATAAAAACGTCCAACAAATTATTGACATGAAATGGATAGATAATGTGAATATTTTAGTCACAGGGCATATTAATCCTTCAGTTTCAGGATATGCAGTATATAACATAAAAAGTAAAGCAGAGCTAATATCTTGTGTGGGTACTATAAGAGATGTTACTATAAGCAAAAAAAATATTCTTTACAGCAATACACCGCATATATTCCCAGCACCAAAAGCTAATCTATTCCTTAATGGTAATAAGATCTTTGAGTCCAATAAGGATAAAGAAGAAATATTCGACGCTGTAATATCTAAGGATGGTAAAAACATTGCCTTCAGAAGTTGGGTAGCCAGTGAAAAAAATCCAAAGGATAAGGTAAGTGCCTATCTTAATATAGCTAAAATTAATAGTGATAATAAATCAATAAGCAATTTAAAGCAGATAAGCATAAGTATTGATACAACTGGAGATATGGAATTCGATAATAAAAATAATATAAGAATTATAGGTAATGAGTTTATATACAAATTAGAAGCTGATAATCTTATCAAGGTGAAGAATACCTTAGCAAAGAAGCTAGAACTTTCTAACGAGCAGATTGCATCATTTAAAAAAGTTTTAGCTAAAATATTCCCTGAGGATGCTATTTCAGAAGGAACAGTATTAGAAGATATTGATATATACAATATAGAACTTTTTTAAATTTTAAAAAATTATGACAATATAGTTTGATTTTGTGTTTAGATATAAAATATTGTTAACAAATATTTAAAAATTTGGTATAATAACCGTAAGAGTTTTGGAAAAAAATATGGAAGAAGGGTTATTATGAAAAAGAATAATACTAATAGGTCTCTAAACACAAAAGCCCATGTAAAATCTAAGCCAAAGTCTATAACAAAATCAATAGGTAGCAAATTGGCTATGTTACTGGGCGTTATTATACCAGTAGCTGCATTGATAGGTTACGCTATGGATATGAACTTTTTTTCTATTACAATAATTTTATCAGCTTTTGTTTTAATTATAAGTATAGCTGCTTATTTAAAAGATGAGGTCATTTACCCTAATCCTAAAGCAATACAACACGATAATACATTAACCACTAAAAAAAATGGAATAAGCAAAAAACATAGCAGGAAATTTTCAGTTTTAATAAAAAAAGGAACAATTCAAGTGGTGTTATGCATGATAATAATTATATTATGTACTTATTTAGGACAAGTTATATATAAAGCTAATTAATAATAAAACCCATTCAGATTTATTATTTAGGCATCTTAAAAATATAGGCTAGTATATACTAGTTATTTTTTGAAGATGCCTTATATAGGTATTAGGGATAAATAATTCAAATTAATTTTAATTATTTATCCCTTTATTTTCATTAAAATATTGTTAAAAGAATAATAAATGTTATAAGGAGTTTTAATATGGATAAATCAATGTTAAGCACAAAAGAGGTATGTAACTATGTAGAATCCCTTGGAATACAAAAGGCAAATAATAAGTTTATTCAAACGCTTATTCTTGGAATATTGGCAGGGGCATTTATAGCTATTGGAGGATTTTCAGCAGCAATGGCATCTCATAGTATAGAAAATGTAGGAGTAGCTAAACTTGTTTCTGGAATAATATTTCCAGTAGGACTTATGCTTGTTATAATTTGCGGTGCTGAACTTTTTACTGGAAATTGTTTACTTACTGTAGCTTATGCTCAAAAGAAAATAACACTAAAAAAAATGCTTAAAAATTGGGCAATAGTATATTTTGCAAATTTCATTGGTGCATTTATTATTGTAGTTTTAATATATTATAGTGGGTTATTAAGCACAAGCGGAGGGAAATTTGGTGGATATGTAATAAAGGTAGCAGCTTATAAATGTGGACTTACATTTATTCAAGCCTTTACAAGCGGAATACTTTGTAATTTTGTAGTATCATTAGCAGTTTGGGGATCCTATGCAGCGAAGGATGTAGTTTCCAAGGTGTTTATTTCTTTCTTCCCAATAATGGCATTTGTTATTGCAGGTTTTGAACACAGCGTCGCAAATATGTACTATCTCTTGTTAGGTTTATTTGCAAAAGTTAATCCTGATTATGTACAATTGTCTCACCAAAGTGCAGAAAAAGTAGCAAATATTAATTTTGTACATATTGCTCAAAATTTGATTCCTACAACACTGGGGAATATAGTTGGAGGCGGGATTTTTGTAGGACTAGCCTATTGGTTAATATTTAATAAAGCAGTTTTAAAAGATGTTGATAGGTAATATCATTTTTCTTTTGTAAAATTAGAAAGGAATTGTTGCATTGCATAAATCGAATCACTGCTGATAACGTGCTCAATTGCGCAGGCATCTTTATCTGCAATACGAGCATCAATCTTTAAAACCTCTACGAACAATCTCTGAATCACTTCATGTTTTTTGGATGTGAATTCAGCTAGTTTAAGGCCTGTGGGAGTAAGGAATACCTCCTTGTATTTTTCATTTATAATCAATCCTTTTTCTGAGAGAGTTGACATGGCACTATTGGTGCTTGCTTTTGTTACATTAAGAATTTCAGCTATATCGGATACTCTTGCTCCTTTCCCCTCAGTAGATAGGTTATATATAGCTTCAAGGTAGTTTTCCATGGTAAAAGTCAAGTTTTTCATTAGTTTCCCTCCATATCAAAAATCAAGTTATACTATTTTAATATTTTAATTATAACCTGTTGTTTAATAAAAATAAAGAGTATTTATAAAACCTAAAATGCAAGGTGTATATGAAATAGATTTGTATTATCGCATGAATATAAAATATCCTGTCAAGAAGAGGGTTCTTCTTGACAGGATATTTTACTAGTTGGAGTAATGGTTATGAAGCTTGCATAGAACACAACTTGGCATAGGAACCTCCTTTTTTCATAAGTTCATCATGAGTACCCTGCTCGGCAATACCTGCTCCAGCTAGAACCACAATCTGATCTGCTGAGCGGATTGTGGATAACCTGTGGGCAATAACCAGTGTGGTACGCCCTTTGAACAAGTATTCTAGGGAATGCTGGATTTCTCTTTCTGTTTTAGTATCCAAGGAAGAGGTTGCTTCGTCCAAAATCAGAATAGGCGCGTTTCGTAGCAAAGCTCGGGCAATAGAGATTCGCTGTTTTTGTCCTCCGGATAGGCGAACTCCACGTTCACCAATAATGGTTTTATAGCTATCCTCCAATGTTTCTATAAATTCATGGGCATTGGCGGCCCTAGATGCTTCTATCACCTGTTTATGTGATGCATTTTTACAGCTGTAAGCGATATTCTCGTATACTGTGCCGTTGAATAGAAAGGTGTCTTGAAGTACCATGCTGACGTTGCTACGTAGACTTTTAAGGGATATGTCCCGAATGTTGATTCCATCTACTCGTATTTCACCTTCAGTAGGGTCATAAAAGCGGTTGAGTAAGCTGGCAATTGTAGATTTTCCCACTCCGGTGGTGCCTACTAAAGCAACTGTTTGACCTGGCTTAATTTTTAGATTGATGCCAGAAAGTACTGTTAAATCTGGATTGTAATGAAATGTAAGATTGCAAAATTCTACCGCGCCCTTTACATTTTTTAATTCTGTGGGATTTGGATTTTCCTGTACACTAGAAACCTCGTCCATAACCTCAAATACACGCTCGCAGCCAGCAATAGCATTATTTAGGTTCTCGTTAACGTTGGACAGGTTGGTTATGGGTTCATAAAACAGTGTAAGATACATAATAAATCCTACTATGTCAGCGATAGAAGCCTCCCCTATGGAGTTAAGATAGCCACCGTAAATAATAACGGCTACAGAACCTACTGAACTAAGAAACACAATAGACGGGTGAAACAGTTCGCCCATTTTTGTGGCATTAAGGAAGGCATTGGTTTGGCGACGTGCAAGACTGCCAATTTTTTCTGTTTCATAATCCTGTTGATTGAATACCTGAATCTCTTTCATTCCCGAAAGATTATCATGAAGGGCACCGCTCAGTTCCCCCAGGGCTTTCTGGTTTAGGCGCCATTGTGGGCGGACATATTTGGAATATCCTACATTAGCAATCATCAAAAATGGAATGGCAATTAGGCTGATAAAGGCCAATTTAACATTAATGAGAAAAAGCATCACAGCCACACTTGCAAGGGTCAACACATTAACTATTAAATCAGGCACAGCATGGGCAATCAAAAGCTCAGTATTAACCACGTCGTTCATGATGCGACTAGCCAGTTGGCCTGTTTGCTTATCATTATAATATCCCATGGAAAGATGCTGCATTTTGTTATACAAAGCTGTACGTAAATCTGCAACATAGTGATACGCACCGTAGTGAGTGAAGTATCCCTTGGTAAAAGAACAAAACCACCTCAGAACGTAAGTTGCAAGCAGTATTAGCCCCATGCTAAGGGATTTAGAAGCGATTTCGGGATCGCCATTTATGGCAAGAGCAGTGAGCTCCCGAATTACCCAGGGAGAATAAAGCTGAAGTAGTGTAGAAATAATTACAGAAATCATTCCAATAAATATATAAATCCAATATTTTTTTGCACCTTTCAGAACTCTTAAGCAAATATTCAAATGATAGCACCTCTTTTTTTATTTGAGTAAATTATAGGTAATGCATACTGGTCTTCCGGTACTAGGTTCATGAACAATCTTGGCATCGATAGTGAATACCTCTTTTAGCACAGGGACAGTCATCACCTCTTTTGGTGTTCCATGCTTGATTATGTCGCCACCACGTATGGCAATCATATAATCGGAAAAGCGCGCTGCAAGGTTTAAATCATGTAGCACCATTACAATAGTACAGCCTTGATTTTTGTTTAGGGAATGGAGAAGTTCCAACACCTCCAACTGATGTGAAAGGTCGAGGTATGTTGTTGGTTCATCCAGAAGAATTAGGTCTGTCTGCTGTGCAAGGGCCATGGCTATCCATACTCTCTGGCGTTGACCTCCTGAAAGTGTATCCACCTCTCGGTGTTCAAGCTCCGTAAGCTTTGTTATATCAAGAGCCCATTTCACAATTCTATTATCCTCCGCAGTCAGCCTTCCAAAGCCTTTTTGATGGGGGAAACGTCCGTAGGCTACCAGTTCCTTCACAGTTAATCCACTGGGAGCCGTTGGTGTTTGGGGGAGCACAGCCATTGCCTGAGCAACCGCTTTTGTGGAGAGATTTCGAATATCCTCGCCGTTCAAATAAATCAGGCCATTTTTCGGTTTTAAAATACGGCCCACAGCCTTTAACACTGTAGACTTGCCGCATCCGTTAGGACCAATAATTGAGGTAATCTGTCCATGGGGAATATTCATATTAAGCGACTTTACAATCAATGTTTCGTCATAAGCTATATCTAAGTTATTTGTTACAATACTGTTCATATGTATGCCTCCTAATTTGCTTTAGCTAGTAGGTAGAGAAAGTATGGAGTACTCAAAACGGTGATGATAATACCGGTTGGAATATTCGCGCCTAAACTTACCGTACGAGTGATAGTGTCTGCAACAAGTACAACTAGCGATCCAATTAGTGCAGAAGCAGGTATCAGTACTTTATGATTGGGGCCAATCAGTTTGCGCCCTAGGTGGGGGCTAATCATCCCAACAAAGAAGAAATTTCCACCTAGTGCCACGCTACCAGAGGAAAGCGCCACCGCCGCTAGGGACAGCCCTAAAAACTCTTTTTTAACTCTAACGCCAAGACCTGTGGCCGTCTGATTTCCTAAATTCAAGGCATTAAGCATTCGAGACTTATAAAGTACATAAAAAAACAGCAGCAGTGTCCATGGAAGCAAAACTGCAATATATTTCCAATCAGTCCCCCACAAGTCACCCGCCTGCCAGCGCTGCGCAAACTCGAACTGTGCTTTGTCAAGCTTAAGGGTTAGCATTAGTGATAGGGCACCGTAGCCACTACTCATGGCAACGCCGGTGAGAATCAGACCTATTGAGGAGATATTCCTACCTTTATGATAAGATAATAGGAAAATTAGTGCAGCAGCGGTTATGCCTCCAACAAAGGACATCAAAGGTAGTGTGAATGCGGATGAATATCCATTCATGGAAAATACAGACACATAAATCAGCATAAATAGCCCAGATCCAGAGCTGATACCAAGGGTGCCAGGGCTTGCCATATCATTTTTAAGAAGGCTCTGCATGATGCAGCCCGACACTCCCATACCTATGCCTACAAGTATGGAAAGCAGGATGCGAGGCATCCGGAACTGGAACACAATAAGGTTCTGCTGATCCGTGCCCTTGCCTAAAATTACACTTAGTACCTCTACCGGCGATAGGTTCATCTTGCCGGAATTGATACTGAAAATGGAGATAGCTAGCACAAGTACAACGAGAATCAATAGGGTAAGTAAGCCTTTTTGAAGAGTATACTTTTGCTTCTTCATTCAAATTGCCTCCTTTGTTTTCTGGAGAGATAAAGAAAGTACGGAACGCCTACAATAGCAAAGATAATACCCAGGGGTGTTTCGTAAGGGCGGTTAATGAGTCGTCCCAAAAAGTCTGCTACAACCAAAAATCCAGCTCCGTACAATGCTGATGCAGGAATGATATAGCGGTAGTCTACACCTACCATATACCGCACGATATGGGGGACTATAAGACCAACGAAGCCAACAGGGCCAACCGTAACTACCGAAAGTCCAGTAAGCACCAGTACAATAAGTGTGGAGATTGCCTTGACACGTGTTGTGTTAAGTCCAAGTCCCGTGGCAACTTCCTCTCCAAGGCTAAGTACGGTGACGGAGGGGGAAATAATAATTGCAGCCGCTGTACCAATAAAAAACAGAGGACTAATGGCTAGAAGTTCAATCCATTTCGCACTAGCTGTACCCCCTGCGGTCCAAAAGCTTAATGCTTGTCCTATATTGTATTTTATTGCAACGGCAGAGCTAAAGGCCCCGAATAACATAGAGATAGACATACCTGCCAAAACAAGGCGTTGGGATGTCATACCTCTTTTTCTCATAGATGCAATAAAATAAGTTAAACCGGTTGTCACTGCAGCACCAAGGCATGCAAAGAGCATAGTTTGAGCATAATTGCGTTCAGGTAAAAAAGCGAAGCATAGTGCCATTGCAAAGGCGGCTCCAGAGCTTATGCCCATAAGTCCAGAGTCCGCAAGTGGGTTTCGAGTAGTTCCCTGCATAATTGCACCTGTTACTGCCAGACTGGCTCCCACAATCATATCTGCCACCGTACGGGGAAATCGTAGGCTTTGTATAATACGGTGCTCTGTCAGACTAGAATCAAAACTGAAAACTGCGCCCCATGCCATTGACAAATCCATGTCGGCTGCGCCGAAGGAAATTGAAGCTGCAGTTGCCAGTAAAAGGAGTGCTACTCCTAATATCATATAGAGGGTGAAGTTGAGCTGTCCATTTTTTTTCGGCTCTATAGAGCTTATGTCTGTCATTGTTTATCCTTTCCAATTACCTTACTGCTCTGAGCTTTAAGCAAAGCATTTGTAATATAATTTACTTGGGCATTTGCTGAATAAATATCTGTGTAATAGCTTAAACCAAATTCCATTTCAATTAGGCGATTATTTTTGATTGCAGGAAGTGAGTTCCATATTTTATTTTTGGTTAAATCGTCCATGCCTTCATATACATTACGAATGATATAATCGCCACAATACTCAGGAAGAACTTCAAAGGAAACTTCTTCTGCGAAGGAATCCTTATCTATAATATTTTTTTGAACTTTTTGTGGTGCTTTTAGTGAAAGGGCATTGTATGCTACCATTCCCGTACCAAATTTTCCGCCTTTCACACCCATACTTTTTTGGTCGCCTTCTAATACTGAGATTGTTAGGTTGTTAAATCCAGCTTTTTGCAATTTCTTTTTTGATGCTTCAATATTTGCGTGATAATTCCCAATAACCTCCTTAGCTTCTTTTTCTTTATTTAATGCCTGTCCAATCAGTGTTACTCTTTCTTCTGTTGAGATATCCCCATAAGGAACATAAACCGTAGGTGCAATTTTAGAAAGCTTTTCAGACTGTTCTTTATCAATGGTGATAATCAAATCAGGCTTCAAAAGCATAACAGCTTCAACATCCCAGCTTCCAAAGTGTCCTAAGTCTTTAATGCCAGCAGTTATATTATGATATGCCGCGCCGGTATATACTTCAGATATACCAACGGGTTTAATGCCAAGGGATATAACGTCTCCCATGAGATACTGCACAATAACCCTTTTGGGATTTGAAGAAACTTTTACATCTCCAAGTTTAGTTGATATGGTGCGAGTTGCAGAAACATTTTCCGACGAGTTTTCCACAGTCAAAGGCTTAGTAGCAGGCGATTTGGAAGTACTTGCGGTGCTGCAGCCTACTAGTCCAGATGCCAGAATTACTCCTGCGCATAATAGGGAAATCAATTTGTTTTTCATTTTATATATTCCTCCTTTTAGATAAAAACAAGTTTTTCAAGGCTAGTGGGCGTCATAAGGACGATTTCATAAAGCCTAGAGGGTAAATGTTAGGCTGTTCTAACTATTAGCAATTGTATCAATCACTTTTTAGTCTGTCAACAGGACAGCTTGTAACTAAGTAGAACTTAGAAGACAATGGCAATTGACTTAAACACAGTATGCAACAGTATTTTTTAACTATTTTTCTATTTATAATTTATTCATTTTGGAGCAGGATTGTACCGTTTCGGGATATTTTTTATGCTTGTCCCATATTTGTGGAAATGTTATAATACACTATAATTAGCAGTTTGTAATACAAAGTATCATAAAGTGTTGTGTTTACTTTGTGAGGAAAGAGGGGTGTCAATATGACTACGAATGAATATCAATTGGGTTTTGGAGCTATGGCAGCCAACTTTGGTTTGGAGAAACGGCCTTACGGTAATGGCATCAAATACAACTTCCCACCCAGTTGGGAAAATGGCTGGATTATGGAAATGAATGCAGCCAAAGGGCTGTTTGTAAGCAGCGCTTGGTTCATTCCAACTAAGACGCTATCATATACAATGGAGATAGAAAAGCCTTGTATGTTGATATTCTGCGTGGATTGCGGGGATATTACATTTACCCAGAGGGGGAAGTCAGCAAAACACTTGACTCCAATAAATCATGTGATTGTTAATCCTAAAAAGCCACTAAAAATAACCTTCCCCGCAAATGTTCACACTTGCTATACCTGTGTTCTGGTTTTTGAAGAGTTTATTCAAAAATTCCTTAAGGATAGACCACTTGACCCACCTTTTTCAATGGATAATCTAGCTTGTTTACAGGAAACTCATTACAATACCCCAAATATCACCCTTGTTCTTGAGCAAATACGGTGGGGTGTACGAAGCGGTGATATGCCACTGATGAATTTCGAATGTAAGATGGGTGAGTTATTGTCGTTGATTGTGTGCAATACACAGCGCGAAAGGCCGTGGATTGATAACCGTCGCAATCATGTGACATGGGAGAATGAACAAAAAACATACGGGGTGAAGGTAAACATAGACCAGGACGTATTGAACCCTCCCTCTATGATTGCTATGTGCCGACTTGCAGAGATGAGTGAGACAAAGCTGCGACGCTCCTTCAAGCAACTTTACCATATGACAATCTTCGACTATATTCGTACAGAAACAATGAAGCGGGCAATGATGTTTCTAGGCGCTGATGAACTAAGCATCAAAAACATCGCAGAAAAGTGTGGTTATGAAAGCCCATCGAAATTTACAGCGGCATTTAAAAAAACACATGGCATAACACCCAGACAATTCCGAAAGGGTTTCGGATTGTGATGAAATAAAACCTATAAAAATTTATAGCGCAGTAGATAAATTGCGTTTATTATTTATTGGATAAATGATTAAAAGGGGATGAGCCAATGGAAATTAAACAATTTAAAATAATATCTTCTCAGCAAAAGAAGGAACTATATAATTTCATTAAAAGTACAGATTTAATTTATAATAAAACCTATATAGAAATGACTAAAATATATGAAAGTGATACTTTTGATGAGGGAGACACTGTTTTTATACTATTTGATAGGGGGCACATTAAAGGAAGCAGCGCTGTAATAACTAAAGAAATCAGTATTAAAGGAGAAGCATTTATTACAGATATTTGTGTTGAAAGAGAAAATGCAGAAAAAAATTTATGCTTTTTAATGGAGAGAATAGTTAAATGTTGTAATGCATACACTGCCAAAAATATAAAAATTGGTATTCGTAAAAATGAAGTACATCTCATCCCATATATTCGTAAATTGGAATTTACTCATATTTATGATGCAGTAGTAATGAAATATAAAAAAGATGAAAATATGGTTTTAAAAGTAAATAATAAAATAGACCTTAGGCCTCTTTGTATATTAAATTCACAGGAATATATGAATATTCATAATAAAACCTTTAGAAATAGTCCTAATGGAGGAACTATTGATGACCTGGATGTAAAGGATTATATAGTTCAATATGCTAATAATGAAGATTTGATTGGAATATGTTTTGACCAAAATAATCCATGTGGTATATATGAGCTTTCTATAGATGGGAATACAGGATGGGTTGATACCCTAGGGATTGCGCCTATTTACCAAAAAAAAGGCTTGGGAAGTGCATTAATAGTAAAATGCATTAAAAAGCTATATGAGAAAAATTTAGATGAAATTAAACTTTTAGTAATTACATCTAATGATATTGCAGTGAACATGTATAAACGGATAGGATTTGAAGAGGAAAGTGTATTTTCTTATTGGTTTGAAAAAAATATTGATTTTTTTGAAGAAAAGTATTGTATTTGAATTATTAACAGATTATAATTCAATTGAGAACAATAAATTAAAATTTAATAAATTCACATAAATAGAGGTGCAAAAAAAGAGGTAGTTTTTGAATGCTAAGGATATGGACATCCAATATCAAAAACGAAGGATTTATTTGCCGAAAGAGTATTTTGGTTCTTCAAGATATTCTTGGGGATAGAGAGTAGTATTTCTATCACTGCCATAAAGATTTTTATGGAGAGCTATTTATGTAATGAAAAGTAATTTTTCATTGCATTAATAGGTTGAGTACTTCTGTTAATTAAGGCACTGAAAATTCAGCGCCTTTTTTTATTTTTAAAATAAAAGCAGCATAAGTATTGCAATCCTGACAACTACAATAAAAGAGGAGGAAATTAAAATGAAATCGTTAATCAGATTGAGAATGAGTGCGCATGATGCACATTATGGTGGAAATTTAGTGGACGGAGCAAGAATGCTTCAATTATTTGGTGATGTAGCTACAGAACTTTTGATTTTAAATGATGGTGATGAAGGATTATTCAAAGCATATGATGCTGTAGAATTTTTAGCACCAGTTTATGCAGGAGACTTTATCGAAGCTGTTGGAGAAATAGTGAAGGTAGGAAATTCATCAAGAAAAATGATTTTTGAAGCAAGAAAAGTTATAGTACCAAGACCGGATATAAATGATTCAGCTTGTGATGTATTAGAAGAGCCAATAGTAGTTTGTAGGGCCAGTGGGACTTGTGTTGTTCTAAAAGATAAGCAAAGAAAATAACGTCGAATGTAAACTTTTTCATTTAGTAATTGATATTTAAAGAGGGGGTTACAACGTGGGAAAATTAATTATTACTGCAGCTATATGCGGAGCAGAAGTTACAAAAGAACATAATCCAAACGTACCATATACTGTTGAGGAAATAGCAGTAGAAGCTGAAAAAGCATATAGTGCAGGGGCTAGCATTATTCATCTACACGTAAGGAAAGATGACGGGACACCTACTCAAGATAGGGAGAGATTTAAAGCCTGTATGGAAGCTATTAAGGAAAGATGTCCAGACGTTATTGTTCAGCCTTCTACAGGCGGAGCGGTTGGTATGAGTAACGCAGAAAGATTACAACCTGTTGATCTAAAACCTGAAATGGCAACTTTAGATGCGGGAACCTGTAATTTTGGTGGAGATGACGTTTTCGTAAACACCGAAAACACTATTAAAGAATTTGGCCAAAAGATGATGGAACTTTCCGTAAAGCCAGAAATAGAAGTTTTTGATAAGGGCATGATAGACATGGCTATAAGACTTCAAAAGAAAGGCTTTATAAAAACTCCAATGCATTTCAATTTTGTTATGGGTGTAAATGGAGGAATTTCTGCAACGCCAAGAGATTTGGTATTTATGGCAGGAAGCATTCCAGCGGGAAGTACATACACTGTATCAGGTATAGGTAGAAGCGAATTTCAAATGGCAGCCATGGCTATTATTATGGGTGGACATGTAAGAGTTGGATTTGAAGATAATGTATATATTGAAAAAGGCATACCAGCTAAATCAAATGCAGAATTAGTAGAAAGAGTAGTTCGACTTGCAAAAGAGCTAGGCAGAGAAATAGCTAGTCCAAAGGAAGCAAGAGAAATATTAGGTTTACAGGGGGAGAAATAATGAATAAAGTTGTATCTTTAGAAAGAGTCAGGCCGTTACTTAAAGATGGAATGTCAATAATGATAGGTGGGTTTTTAGCCTGTGGAACACCTGAAAAGATGATAGACTTATTAATAGAGACAAAGGTTAAAGACTTAACTATAATAGCAAATGATACAAGTTTTATAGATAGAGGTATAGGTAAACTTATAGTAAATGGTCAAGTGAAAAGGGTTGTAGCTTCTCATATAGGAACAAATGCCGAAACAGGAAGACTTATGACAGAAGGAAAAATGGAAGTAGAACTTGTACCACAAGGAACATTAATTGAAAGAATAAGAGCAGCGGGAGCTGGTCTTGGTGGAGTGCTTACGCCTACAGGAGTTGGTACTATGGTGGAAGAAGGAAAACAAAAACTTACCATCGAGGGAAAAGAATATTTATTAGAACTTCCAATTAAAGCAGATTTAGCACTTGTTTATGCGAGTGTTGTAGATGAAGTTGGAAATGCGGTTTATTATGGGACAACAAGAAACTTTAATCCACTAATAGCTACTGCAGCGGAAATTGTGATAGTAGAAGCAGAAAAAATTGTGAAAGTTGGAATGCTTGATCCAAACAATATTATTACTCCAAGTGTATTGGTTGATTATATTATAGGGGAGGAGAGCTAAGATGATTACAGATAGTAAGCTTGCAAAACAAATTATTGCAAAAAGAATTGGTAAAGAATTAAAAGATGGACAACTTGTTAATTTAGGCATAGGACTTCCAACATTAGTTACAAACTATATTCCTGAAGGTGTTCATGTTACTTTCCAATCAGAAAATGGTATGGTTGGCATGGGAGCTACTCCGCCAAAGGGAGAAGAAAACAAGGATATAACTAATGCAGGTGGCCAATTTACTACAATACTACCTGGTGGAGCATACTTTGATAGCGCTATGTCTTTCACTTTAATAAGAGGCGGACACGTTGATATGACTGTTCTTGGAGCGCTGGAAGTAGATCAAGAAGGTAATTTAGCTAATTGGATTGTACCAGGTAAAATGGTTCCAGGTATGGGTGGAGCAATGGATTTAGTAGTAGGAGCTAAAAAGGTTATTATTGCAATGCAACATACAGCTAAAGGAACTCCTAAAATATTAAAGAAATGCACCTTACCACTAACCGCAAAAGCACAAGTTAACCTTATAGTTACAGAACTTGGAGTAATGGAAGTTACGGATAAAGGGCTTGTACTTATTGAAATTCATAAAGAGACAACAGTTGAAGAAGTTAAATCACTTACTGGGGCAGAACTAATAATATCAGAAAATCTAAAAACAATGGATGTATAAGAGGAGGAACTCATGATGAATAAAGGATGTAAATACGGAACTCACAGGTCAATTGAACCAAAAGGTGTATTACCACAACCAGCAACTAAAATATCAAATGATATGAATATATTCGATAATGAAATTTTAATTGATGTTCAAGCTTTAAATATAGACTCAGCTAGTTTTACTCAAATAGAGGAAGAAGCGGGACATGACATTGAAAAAATAAAAGCTAAAATCATTGAAATCGTAACGCTTAGTGGAAAAATGCAAAATCCTGTAACAGGTTCAGGTGGAATGCTTATTGGAACAGTTGAAAAAATAGGCGGAGCTTTAAAAGGCAAAACAGATCTTAAAGTTGGAGACAAAATTTCCACATTAGTTTCATTATCATTAACACCTTTAAAAATAGATGAAATTATAGATATTAAACCAGATATTGATAGAGTTGTAATAAAAGGAAAAGCTATTTTGTTTGAAAGCGGACTATATGCAAAACTTCCAAAAGATATGGATGAAAATTTAGCATTAGCAGCATTAGACGTTGCAGGAGCACCAGCTCAAGTTGCTAAACTTGTGAGGCCAGGTCAATCAGTTCTACTTCTAGGTGCAGCAGGAAAATCAGGAATGCTTTGTAGCTATGAAGCAGTTAAAAGAGTAGGACCAACAGGCAATGTTATAGGTCTTGTAAGAAACGAAGAAGAAGCAGCAAGACTTGCAAGATTAGGCCTTAAAATGCAAATAGTTATAGGAGATGCTAGAAACGCTCTTGATGTAATGAACACTACTCTAGCACATAATAATGGATGCGAAGTTGATGTAGCAATAAACATGGTTAACGTTCCAAATACTGAAATGTCAACAATTTTGCCAGTAAAAGATGACGGAATAGTTTACTTCTTCTCAATGGCTACAAGCTTTACAAAAGCAGCACTTGGAGCTGAAGGTGTAGGTAAAGACGTTACTATGATAGTAGGAAATGGATACACTAAAGGACATGCAGAAATAACCCTTGAAGAGTTAAGAGAAAATGAAACATTAAGAAGTGTATTCGAAGAATTATACGTTTAATTTTGTTTTATAGGATAAAATATATTCGATCTAAAATGTATTAATATATCAGCTACACATCATGAAATAAAAATTATTATACGATGGAGGTACTAATATGAAAGTTAATAGAAGATTTGAATTATTTAAAGATGTAACAGATGAGCAGTGGAATGATTGGAAATGGCAGGTTAAAAATAGAATTGAAACTGTAGAGGAGTTAAAAAAATATATACCTCTAACAGAAGATGAAGAAGAAGGAGTCAAACAATGTATTAAAACATTAAGGATGGCTATAACTCCTTACTATCTATCTTTAATAGACCCTAGTGATCCACACGATCCAATAAGAAAGCAAGCTATACCAACTGCATTAGAATTGCATCAAGCAGACGCTGATTTATTGGACCCATTACATGAAGATGCAGATTCTCCAGTGCCAGGACTAACTCATAGATACCCAGACAGAGCATTAATATTAGTAACTGATATGTGTTCAATGTATTGCAGACATTGTACAAGAAGAAGATTTGCAGGACAAAGCGATAGTGCTATGCCAATGGATAGAATAGATAAGGCTATAGAGTACATCAGAAATACGCCACAAGTTAGGGATGTATTATTATCAGGTGGAGATGCACTACTTGTTTCAGATGATAAATTAGAATATATAATCAAAAAATTAAGAGAAATTCCACACGTTGAAATAATAAGATTAGGTTCAAGAGTGCCAGTAGTTCTTCCACAAAGAATTACGCCAGAACTTGTAGATATGTTAAAGAAATATCACCCAATTTGGCTTAATACTCATTTTAATCATCCAAATGAAATTACAGAAGATTCAAAACTTGCCTGTGCTCGAATGGCAGATGCAGGAATACCTTTAGGGAACCAAACAGTTCTTTTAAGAGGGGTTAATGATTGTACACATGTAATGATGGAACTCGTTCATGATCTTGTTAAAATTAGAGTTAGACCATACTATATCTATCAATGTGACCTTTCTATGGGACTTGAGCACTTTAGAACACCAGTAGCTAAAGGAATAGAAATTATTGAAGCATTAAGAGGGCATACTTCAGGATTCTGTATACCAACATTTGTTGTTGATGCACCAGGTGGCGGTGGAAAAATTCCAGTAATGCCAAGCTATCTTATATCTCAAAGCCCTGAAAAAGTAGTACTTAGAAATTTTGAAGGTGTTATAACTTCTTATGAGCAACCAACTAGCTATACATCAGACTGTCATTGTGACGTATGCGAAGGTAAGAAAAAGGTTCACAAAGTAGGAGTAGCGGGTTTATTAAATCATGAAGGAATGGCAATGGAACCAGTTGGACTTGAAAGAAATTTAAGAGCGCATCACGAGTAAAATGAAACTTAATCAAGAAATGCTCAGTATTTTCCAAATGGTTCAGAAATATGAGAGCATTTCTATAATAGGAATGAATAAAAATGTAGGAAAAACAACAACCTTAAATCATATATTAAAAGAGGCCAGAGGGAGGATATCCCTCGGCCTTACCTCTATAGGAAGAGACGGAGAAGATCAAGATATAGTAACTGCAACAGAAAAACCTAAAATTTATGTAGAGTGCGGAACTTTAATTGCTACTGCCAAGCAATGTTTATTAAATAGTGATATAACTCGAGAGATTTTAAAAACTACCGGGTTCAATACTCCTATGGGAGAAATAGTTATATGCAGAGCGCTAAGCGACGGATATGTGGATTTAGGTGGTCCATCTGTAAATTCTTATATGACTTTAATATGTGAGGATCTTAAGAAGTTTGGAAGTAAGCTTACAATTGTGGATGGGGCTCTTAGTAGAAAAACTTTTGCGTCTCCAGCAATTACAAATGCTACAATTTTATCAACTGGAGCCTCACTTTCAAAAAGTATGGCTGCGGTTATAGAAGAAACTAGTCATGCTGTTAAATTATTATCCACAGAAAATGAAGTAGATGATGAAATATTAAAGCTGGCCAGTGAAGTTTTGTGCAAAGGAAGAATAGGTATTATTAGCCGCGGCAATAATATGAAAATTCTAGATGCACTTACAGCACTCGGATCTTCTAAGGAAATTGCTCAGGCTTTGGACGAAACTACTTCTTATGTAGTTATTAAGGGTGTAGTTTCAGACAACCTTTTAGAAGATATTATGAGCACCACAAAAATGTATAGAGGAGTAACTTTCCTAGTTGAAGATGGAACAAAGTTGTTTTTAACTAGGGATACCCTTTATAAATTTAAAGTTCAAGGTGGAATCATAAAAACAATAAATCCAATTAATATAGTATGTGTTACATCTAATCCAAAATCACCTTATGGGTATGAATTTGATAAGTATAAGTTTTTAGATGGACTTAGGAATAATTTAAATGTACCTGTATTTGATGTAATTGGAGGGGCGTAAAATGAAATTTTTAGATAAGCAGCAGAGGGAGCAAGTTGGGTTTTCTTTTGTTATGGATAAACTAGGAATAACTACCACCTATGGACTCCAAGAAAAAAAAAATATTGTGCCTTTTAAAGATTCAGAAATAGATAAATTGAACAATGAATTAAATAGTCTAGAAAGTATAATTAATTCTATGAATTCTCATGTGGAAGAGTATAACGCAATAGGAAGAATATTTTGTAAACTTAAAGATGTTAGAAATTCTATTAAAAGATGTAGCGAAGACAAAATATTAGATGAGGTTGAATTATACGAAATCAAATATTTTTCAATGCTGGTAACAGAATTAAAAAATGTGTTGGAGGGCTTAGATCTTAATATAGAAGACCTTCATCTAGAATCATTACAGGGAATTATTTATACTCTGGACCCACAGGGGGCAGGAATACCTACTTTTTATGTTTATGATGAGTATTCTAAAACCTTGAAATCCATTCGTGAAAAGAAAAAACAAAAGGAAAAAGAGATTTTTACTGCAAAAAATGATGAAGAAATAAGTGAGTTAAAGCAGCAACGGCTAGACTTAGTTATAGAGGAAGAAGCGGAAGAACTAAGGATTAGAAAAGAGCTAACATTAGATATTTCTAAAGATACTAAGGCCCTAAACCAGAATATAAAAGCCGTAGGTAGATTAGATTTTTTAATTGCTAAAGCCAATTTATCCATAGCTTATGGGGGGATACGGCCAAAAATTTGTAACGAAATGAAGATTCACCTTGCTAGCGCCTTTAGTCCTGAAATTAAAGAAATATTAGAAAAAGATAAAAAACGATTTACCCCCGTTAGTATAGATCTATTTGCAGGAACAACTATTATAACTGGTGCGAATATGGGAGGTAAAAGTGTTACTCTAAAAACTATTGTTCTGAATCTATTGCTGGGCCAAATGGGTTTTTTTGTATTTGCAAAAGATGCTGAATTTCCGATTCTTGGGTTTATTCATTTTGTTTCAGATGACATGCAGTCTATCTCCAAAGGTTTAAGCACATTTGGAGCAGAGATAATAAAATTAAAAGAAGTGGTAGAGTGTGCAAAAAGAGAAGATGGATTTATAGCTCTAGATGAGTTTGCAAGAGGCACTAACCCAAAAGAAGGGTACTTTCTTGTAAAATCTCTTGCTAGATACTTGACTAAATTTAATTCTGCAAGCCTTATATCGACTCATTATGACGGAGTGGTTGAAGGTAGTATGGAGCATTATCAAGTAATGGGACTTAAAAATGTAGATTTTGATGATTTAAAATATAAAATAAATAATAATAAAACTCACTCTGTTGAATTAATACAAGAGCATATGGAGTATAAGTTAGAGAAGGTTTCAAAAGAAAATAAAGTACCAAAAGATGCACTTAATATAGCATTATTACTAGGCCTTCAAAAGGAAATAGTAGATATAGCAAAAGGTTTTTATAATGAGGAGGAATAATATGGAAAGCAAGTTGAATTTAAATTGGGCTGTAGTCGATAAAGCTAGACAATCAGCTAAAAATATAGCAAGAGATACTCAAGAATTTATTGATATACATACTACAGTAACAGTAGAAAGAACTGTTTGTAGACTTTTAGGCATTGATGGGGTAGATGAAGTAGGAGTACCTATTCCCAATATCGTAGTAGACAACATTAAAAATGGCAATGGATTAGGACTTGGTGCTGCAATGTTTATTGGAAATGCTATGATTGAAACTGGCCTTTCAACACAAGAAATTTCAGAAAAAGTAGCAAAAGGTGAAATAGACTTAACTAAACTTCCTATGCATGATGCATTCGAAATCAAAATGGCTGTAGATAAAGTTGCTAAAGAAATGGTTGCTAAAATCAGTGAAAATAGAGGTAAGAGAGAATCATACCTTGAAAAGTTCGGTGATAAAAGTGGTCCATATCTTTATGTAATAGTTGCTACAGGTAATATATATGAGGATATAATTCAAGCAAGAGCAGCTGCAAAGCAAGGCGCAGATGTAATAGCGGTTATAAGAACTACAGGACAAAGTTTACTTGACTTTGTTCCCTACGGAGCTACAACAGAAGGCTTCGGAGGAACAGTTGCAACCCAAGAAAACTTCAGACTTATGAGAGCAGCTCTTGATGAAGTTGGAGAAGAGGTTGGAAGATACATAAGACTTTGTAACTATTGTTCTGGATTATGTATGCCTGAAATAGCTGCTATGGGAGCTATAGAAAGATTGGACGTTATGCTCAATGATGCTCTATACGGAATTCTATTCCGCGACATCAATATGCAAAGAACTATAGTTGATCAATATTTCTCAAGAATAATCAATGGATTCGCTGGAGTTATAATAAACACTGGAGAAGATAACTACTTAACTACAGCAGATGCGGTAGAAGAAGCTCATACTGTACTTGCATCTCAATTTATAAATGAACAATTTGCATTAGTTGCTGGACTTCCAGAAGAGCAAATGGGACTTGGTCATGCTTTTGAAATAAGTCCAGATGTTGAAAATGGATTTTTATTTGAACTTGCACAAGCGCAAATGGCAAGAGAAATCTTTCCTAAAGCTCCACTCAAATATATGCCTCCAACTAAGTTTAAGACTGGAGATATATTTAAAGGACAAGTGCAAGATGCATTATTCAACATGGTTACTATTATGACAGGACAAAAATTACATCTTCTTGGAATGCTTACAGAAGCAATACACACTCCATTTATGGCAGATAGAGCGATATCAATAGACAATGCTCAGTATATATTTAGAACTATGAAGGATTTAGGATCAGAAATAACCTTCAAAAAAGGTGGCATGATGGAAACAAGAGTTGATGAGGTATTAAACAAAGCAACAGACTTAATTTGCGAAATTGAAAAAGAAGGGTTATTCAGAACCCTTGAGCAAGGAAAATTTGCAGGAATCAAAAGACCTTTAACAGGTGGAAAAGGCCTTGCAGGAGTTGTTCAAAAAGAAAAAGCTTATTTCAACCCATTTATAGATTTAATGTTAGGAGGGAAAAAGTAATGAGCGAAGGACAATATTCATTAGAAGTTAAAGAGTATGATAAAAGTTTAGATTTAAAAAAGCTTAAACCTTATGGAGATACGATGAATGATGGTAAGGTTCAAATGAGCTTTACACTTCCAGTAGAGGATAATGAAAGAGGAGTAGAAGCGGCACTTCAGCTTGCTAGATCTATGGGACTTAAAGATCCAATCTGTGCTCATCATGGTTCTTTAGATAAAGAATTTGCTTTCTATGTGATTTACGGTTCATTAACACATACTGTAAACTATGAAGAAATCCATGTTCAAACTGTAGAATGTGAAGTAATGGATATGAAAGAAGTTGGAGAGTATATAAAAGAAAACATTAAACGTGAAGTTATAATAATTGGCGCTAGTACAGGTACAGATGCTCATACAGTTGGTATAGATGCTGTAATGAATATGAAGGGTTTTGCAGGACACTATGGTCTTGAGAGATACCCTATGATAGAAGCTTTGAACTTAGGAAGTCAAGTTGAGAATGAAGAATTTATTAAAAAAGCTATAGAACTTAAAGCGGATGTTCTTCTAGTTTCTCAGACTGTAACTCAAAAGGATGTACACATTCAAAACCTTACTAACCTAGTAGAATTATTAGAAGCAGAAGGAATCAGAGATAAAGTTGTATTAATTTGTGGAGGTCCAAGAATAACACATGAACTTGCTAAAGAACTTGGATACGATGCAGGTTTCGGACCAGGAAAATTTGCTGGGGACATAGCAAGTTTCGCAATTACAGAAATGGTTGAGAGAGGACTTGTTTAAAAAATAAACTTAGAGAGAAATTTTAATGGGTTCAGCTTGAAATATTTTAATATAATTATCTTATTTATAATACATTGAACGTAAGAAGTCACTATTTAAGTCTCCACTCCTTTAAAATAAATTGAAGGAATGGAGACTTATTAAGGTTATTATGTTTTTTGAACGTAACTGTAATTGCTATGGTGTTACATTCCTTATAATTTAAAAGACATCATTTTTATAGTGCAAAATAATATATTCCAATATTATTTTGCACTATCTTTATATAAACATGTAAGAGAATAATTTAGTTCATTAAAATAAAATGAATTATCAAAACAAGATAAATTTTTATGAAAAAAAATATTAAAATATGAATTTATGCAAAGTACTGATATAATAAATTTTAGTGAAATAGGAATTAAGTAGAATTGTGGGGTTTAATTGGAGTAATAATGTTATTTTGAATTGATAATTTTAAAATTAAAAGAAAGGAAATGTAAGAGATATAAATTTATATGGAGGAAGGAAGGCGAATTTATGAATTTTATTGATATAATTGAGAGTTATTGTAATACTAATAAAATAGCTCATATCTATAAGAATAGCAACTTAACTTATAGAGAGTTAAAAACAAAATCTGATTCACTTGCTGTAAATATTATAGAGTTATTTGGAAAAGACAAAACTCCAATAATAGTTTTTGGACATAAAGATCACTTAATGCTTATAAGTTTTTTAGCTTGTGTAAAAAGTGGACATGCATATATTCCAGTAGATAGCTCAACTCCAAGTACAAGGCTTAAGGATATTTTATTTACTTCTGGTGCTAAACTAATTATAAACATATCAGATAATTTAATTGATATTCCTGCAGATACAATATTAAATAAGAATGAAATAGAAAAAAATGTATTACAATATAAAAATAAAATTCCAAATATTAGTTATAGAATTAAGGGGGAAGAGGTTTATTACATTATATATACTTCAGGAAGTACTGGTAAACCAAAGGGAGTACAGATAACCCAAAATTGTATTCAAAGTTTCATTGATTGGAGTATGGATTTAATTGATAAAAAAGATAAAATATTTATGAATCAAGCGCCTTTTTCTTTTGATTTATCTGTTATGGATACTTATTTATCATTGGTTTCTGGTTCAATACTATATAGTATTGATAAAGAGATGATAGCTAATTTACTTGAGCTTTTTATAAATTTCAAGTCTTCAGGAATTACAACTTGGGTTTCTACTCCTTCCTTTGCAGAAATGTGTTTGCAAAGTGAGCAATTTAATGAAAAATTATTACCTGAATTGAGGCAGTTGTTATTCTGTGGAGAAACACTTTCCAAGGAATGTGTAAAAAAATTATTGGAAAGATTTCCTAAGATTAAAATAATAAATTTCTATGGTCCAACAGAGGCAACAGTGGCAGTAACTGCAATTGAAATAAAACAAGAAATGCTTTTAAGTAAAGAAAGTCTTCCAGTTGGGTACGTAAAAAAAGACTGTGAAATAATCATAGAAGAAAATACAAATGAAATATTAATAGTAGGTGACAGTGTAAGCATAGGATATTTTGCTGATCCTATTTTAACAAAAAAAACCTTTTTTAAAAGAGAAATTTCAGATGTTGAAAAGAGGGGTTATAGGACAGGAGATACGGGGTATATTGATAATGGGCTACTATATTATGAGGGACGAATAGATAATCAAATTAAACTTAATGGTTATAGAGTGGAAATTGAAGACATCGAAAATAATATAAAAAAACTTCCTTTCATAAAAAATGCCGTTGTAGTACCTATTAAGGAAAAAAATAAAATTAAATATTTGGCAACAGTTGTAGTGCTAAATGATAAGTTTGAAGGAAACATAATTATCTTAGTTAAAAATTCCTTGAAGAATTTATTGCCTTCATATATGATACCTCGCAAAGTAAAGGTAATAGAAGCTTTACCTATAAATAGAAATGGAAAAATCGATAGAAAAAAGATAATGGAGGAATTTTAGATGCTTCCTTATGGAGATTTTTTGTATTTTTATTTAATGATTTTGGTACTGATTCCCGCAATTGTCGTTGGTTTGCTTGGTAAAAGGATAAAGTGGTATGGACTACCGGCGAGCTTATTTATGATTTATTTGATTTTTGGTAATTCAAGACAACAAGTTGAATATTTAATTGTATTTTTTGTAATGGAATTTTTATTAATTATAATTTATAGCTTTATGGTAAGAAAGTTTAAACAAAGATGGTTACTTTGGATTATAATAGTAATTGGTCTATCACCTTTAATATACTCAAAGTTCAGCAATATATTTATACACAAAGAGCTTGGGTTTTTAGGAATTTCTTATTTGACTTTCAAAGTTATTCAGATGCTAATACAAATTTTTGATGGGTATATAACCAAAATAAATATTTTTGATCTTGCTTATTTTATATTATTTTTCCCAACCTTAAGCTCTGGACCCGTGGATCGTTCAATTAGATTTATGGAGGAAAGCAATAAGGCTATTAAACCTAGACAATATGTTGAATATTTAGGTGATGGAATATTTAAAATTTTACAGGGCGTAGGATATAAATTCCTAATAGGATATTATATACAAAAATATTTCATTAATATAATCTCATTAAGACCACATACTTTATTAAATGCAATTAAATATATGTATTCTTATAGCTTTTATTTGTTTTTTGATTTTGCCGGTTACAGTTTAATTGCAATAGGTGTAAGCTATATAATGGGAATAAAAACACCTGAAAACTTTAATCTTCCATTTATAAGTAAGGATATAAAAGATTTTTGGAATAGGTGGCACATGAGCTTATCTTTTTGGTTTAGAGATTTTATTTATAATAGATTCGTAATGAGTGCCATTAAGAAAAAGTGGTTCAAGAGTAGATATACAGCTTCATATATTGGTTTCATGATAAACATGATAACCATGGGACTATGGCATGGAATTCAGTTGAATTATGTCGTTTACGGTGCCTTTCATGGGGTTTTGCTCATAGTTACAGATTATTTTCAGAGAAAAGTACTCTACAAAAAAATCAAAGGAAAGGTTTATTTTAAAATTGCTTCAACTGTTGTAACCTTTAATTTGATATGTTTTAGTTTTTTAATATTTTCAGGATATTTATTTAAATAGAAGGAGGCATTTATATGCAAGAATTAGTTTTTAATATATTAGAAGAAATTACTGGGGAGGATTTACATGAAGAAGGTGATGTGAATTTATTTGACAGCGGAAGATTGGATTCATTAGGAGTTATTGAACTGATTGTAGCAGTAGAGGAAAAAACTAATATCATACTTGACCCTGCTGTTGTTGAAAGAAAAGATATAGAAACACCAAACAAAATTACTGAGTATCTTCAAACCCTCTCTAAAAGTAGAATATAATGAAAAAGGTCATAGCTTTTGTTTGCTCTATTGTTATTAGTATTGGTTTTTTATTTTATTATCAAAACTATTATGAAGGTATTATTTCAAAAAAATATTATGACAAGTTTGGAGAAAATTTAACTGCTAATAAATTTAAAGGTGTAATGCTTCAAAAAATGGGAGCAAGAGAAGGCGATAATCTTTTGATGTTTGGTTCCTCTGAATTTGTAGCTAGCAATGGGTATTCTACTCATCCCTTTAAATTTTTTAATGGCAAAAAAGATGGTTTCCAAATCAATCTTATAGGAACATCAGGTTATAAATGTTTAGTGCATGTTGCTGATTTTGGAGCACTTGGTAAGAATTTAAAAGGACAAAAGGTTGTTTTTGTGCTCTCCCCTCAATGGTTTACAAAGGCAGGTATTGATGAAAATACTTTCGAAGCTAATTCTTCTGAGCTGCAGGTATATGGTTTTTTGTTTAATAATGATATAAGTTTAACTACAAAAGAAGAGTTCGCAAAAAGAATAATATCAATTACTTCAAAAAAACCTAATAAAGATTTTCAGATTATGAGGACATATTGCACTCTTTATGGTAATAAGGACTTAATAAGTACAACTAATAGATATTTAATGACACCATATTATTGGATAAAATATGAGCTGTTAACATTAAAGGATGATATAAATAGCAATAAATATCTTAAGTCTAATCCTGAACTTGTAAAATATCAACAACCACAGCATACAAATATTAATTGGAATGATGAATTAAAAAAAGCTGTGGAAACTGCTAAACCAAAGTCAAATAATAATAAATTTGGCATGGAAAATCATATCTATAATTCCAGAATTAAAGGAACCTTTGAAAAACAAAAGGGATCAATGAAAAAAGATACCTATAAGGTATCTCCAGAATATGAGGATTTTAAATTACTGTTAGATGTTTGCAAGGAACAAGGAATTAAACCATTAATTTTAAATATACCTGTAAACGGCAAATGGTATGATTATGCCGGTTTTAATAAAAGTGATAGGCAAGCTTATTATAAAAAGATAGATAATATGGTTAATTCTTATGACTTTGAAGTTGCTGATTTTTCAATGCATGAAAATGAAAATTATTTTTTAAAAGATGCTTCCCATTTAGGATGGAAAGGTTGGGTGTATGTTAATGAAGCCATTGATAAATATTATAATGAAATTAAAAAATAATATAATTTTTATAATAGCTATTTATACAATTGCCATCTTAGGTTGCGGTTATATTTTTTTATTTCAGCCTGATGCAAAAGTTACTTATATTTATAATCAGTTTTAATTCTAGTGTGTGGTCCTTGATATTTCAAGAATGATATTCATTAATCAACAAGAAAGCACGTAAAAATTCTTACGTGCTTTTTTGTTGGTTTAAATATGGTGATGTGATTGTAAATTTAAGCTTATTTTCGATATATTCATTTAAATCTGTAACACTTTTCATTAAATATCATAAGATAGTACTATAAGAAATTTTAGGAGGGGGAATTTGCAAATCCTAAAGATAGGCTCAAGAGGAACCGAGGTAATGGAAATACAAGCACTACTTAATAAATTAGGTTACAGTGTGGACGGAATAGATGGAATTTATGGACCTAAAACTGCAGCAGCAGTATCGATGTTCCAAAGATATTTTGGGCTATCACCTACCGGAGTAGTAAATGACGACACTTATAAACTCATGAATAGATTTTTAATGGGTTATGATACCTACAGAATTAGACCCGGAGATACACTATATCTTATAGCAAGGAGGTATTACACTACACCTCTAAGTATAATTACTGCTAATCCTCAAATAAATCCTAATAATCTGAAAGTTGGAAGTGAGATTATAGTTCCTTATTCATTGGAGGTTGTTTATACAAATATTGACTACACTTATGATATTATGAAAAAAGATTTAGAAGGACTAAAGGCTAGGTACCCATTTATTGAAGTTGCCAGTGCAGGCAAGAGTGAGCTAGGAAAAGAACTTTATTATGTAAAACTGGGGAACGGACCTAATAAAGTTTTTTATAATGGGTCTCATCATGCTATTGAATGGATAACTACTGTACTTTTAATGAAGTTTATTGAAAATTTTTCTAAAGCCTATGCTACAGGACAAAATTTAGAGGGGTACGATGTCCAGGATATATGGAATAAGAGCAGTATATATGTGATGCCTATGGTGAATCCAGATGGCGTTGATTTAGTGCTTAATGGGCTAGATAGGAGTAATCCATACTACAATGATTTAATTAAGTGGAATAATGGAAGTACGGATTTTTCTAAAACTTGGAGCGCAAATATAAGGGGGGTAGACCTTAATCATAATTATGATGCTCTATGGTTAGAGTCAAAGGAGGCAGAAAAAAGCTATGGGGTGTATGGACCAGGGCCTACAAGATATTCAGGTACGTCGCCAGAATCAGAATCGGAGTCTAAAGCTCTAGCGAATTTTACAAGAAAAAATAATTTTAGATTAGTAATAGCCTATCACAGTCAAGGGGAAGTGATATACTGGGATTTTCAAAATTTGGCGAGGCTTGAAGCTAGAAAAATAGGGGAAACATTTTCAAAATTAAGTGGTTATGAACTCGCGGAAACTTATGGAATTACAAGTTTTGCAGGATATAAGGATTGGTTTATAGATAAATATAGAAAACCTGGATATACCATTGAGGTTGGACTTGGAGAAAATCCTCTTCCAATAAGTCAATTTAATAAAATTTATAAAGACAATATCAAAGTCTTATTAGAAGGAGCATTGGTTTAACTTTTATAAATGCTAAAAGGCATGAAATTTTTTCTTAGATTATGCTATAAGGTCAAGTATATATTGCTAAAATGCTTTCACTTCGCCAAGTAATTCTAAAATTTATTTTATCTGCATCTGCTAAAAAAAGCAAACTCGCTGTCGCTCAAACATGCTTTTTTCTTAACGCAGCTACAAATAAAATGAATTTTGAATTACTAAGGCTTATTCAAATGCATTCTGCGCAATATATACTTTTGTTAGCATAATCTGAGAAAAAATACCAATACATATTATTTTTCATAGTAAAAAACCCTAAGGTTCACTAAATAAACTAAGAGTCTGTAACTTATTATATATTTTTGATGGCTGTTAAAATAGTAATATATTGGGAAGTATGAAATTTATCCGTAGTGAATTGCAATAAGAAGCGAAGAAACATTGAAATTCCATTTAAAAATTCTTCTTTTGCGATATAAAATTTCCGTAAGCCTGTCAGGACGACAGGCTAGCGAACCTGAGCCAGGATGGCGAATGTGAGCGATAGGAAATTTTATATGGCAAAAGATTAGAATTTTAAATGGAATTTCCAGTTTCGAGCTCGTTTGCAAGGCACGCAGGATAAATTTCATACTTTTTTATTCTGAGTCATCTAAAAAGGCTTCCCAAGCTGCATAAAGATCTTGAAGTTCCTTTTTAACATTTGAAAGTTGATTATTTACGTCAGAACTTCGAGTAGGGTTTGAATAAACCTCTTCAAGGCATAAATCGTTATTCAATTTTTCCGATTCTTGTTCCAATGAGGAAATTTTATCTTCCAGGTCTTTTAGGTCCGTTTTCTTTTGTTTTTCTAACTTTGACTCTTCTCTTTTCTTCTTTTTATCAAAATTAATTTGAGTTTTTGACATCCCGGCCTGGGCTTCTTCCACTTGGAACCTAAGAGGGTTTTTCTTTTTTTCTATATAATAATTATAATTACCTAAATACTCTTTGAGGCCATCTTGATTTAATTCAAGTATTTTAGTAATTACCTTGTTTAAGAAATATCTATCATGAGATATTACAATAACTGTGCCGTCATATCCTAGGATTGAGTCTTCTAAGGCTTCACGGGACATAATATCCAAGTGATTTGTTGGTTCATCTAATAGTAAGAAATTGGATTTAGATAGCATGATTTTCAGAAGATTAATCCTACATCTTTCTCCACCACTTAATGCGGATATACTTTTAAATACATCTTCTCCTATGAATAAAAATGCAGCCAGGGCACTGCGCACTTCTGTGGTAGTAAGTTTAGGGAATTCATCCCAAACCTCGTCTATTATAGTTTTTCCATCATTCAAATTTGATTGTTCTTGGTCATAATATCCTACAAAAATATTTTTTCCTAATATTTTTATGCCTGTATCACTGGCCATTTTATCCATAATAATTTTAAAAAGAGTGGTTTTACCGCGACCATTTTCACCAATAAGAGCAATCTTATCTGATCTTTTCATATCTAAATTTAAATTCTGGAACAAAAGATTATCTCCAAATGATTTTGATAAATTTTCTATATGCAGAACGTCATTTCCACTTTTAATTTCTGTTTCGAAATTCATCCTGGTTTCTTTAGGATCCCTATCGGGTAGATCAATCTTTTCCATTTTGTTTAAAGATTTTTGTCTGCTGTCTGCAGCTCTTACACTTTTTTCTCTATTAAAGGATCTATACTTAGTTATAATATCCTCTTGCCTTTTTATTTCTGATTGCTGCAAATTGTAGGCTTTTAACTGAATCTCATAATTTTTCTTCTTTAAGTCAATAAAAGTTGTATAGTTCCCATTATAACAATCTACATGACCGTTAAGCAGTTCAAAGGTTTTATTAGAAATAGCATCTAAAAAGAATCTATCATGGGATATTATAAACATAGTTCCTTTATAGGATTTCAAATAATCTTCTAACCATTCTATTGCATCTAAGTCTAGGTGGTTAGTAGGTTCATCCAATAAAAGTACATCTGGATTTTTAAGTAATAACTTGCATAGTGCAACTCTAGTTTTTTGACCACCGCTTAATATGTTAATTGGCTTATTGTAATCTTCTTCCATAAAGCCAAGTCCTTTAAGAACCCTACTAATTTCTCCTTTATAGGTGTATCCTCCGCGATTATTGTAAAGGTCATAGGTTAATGTATACTCTTTTATTATTCTGTTAGTGTATTCTTCTTTTGAAGCATCATAAGGTTCATTCATTTTTGATTCTAAATCTTTAAGGTTTTTTTCTAAGGCTAATAGATTATCGAATACTAAAAGTGTTTCTTCGTATATAGTATTATTGGAATTTAATCTTAAATCCTGAGATAGATAACCAATTCTTTTGTTTTTATCTATAAATAGCTCACCATTATCAGAATCCAATTGATTTGTAAGTATTTTGAAAAGTGTAGATTTACCAGCTCCATTAGCACCAATAAAACCGACCTTTTCACCTTCATTTATACTAAAAGTTATTTTGTCTAAAATAACATCTATACCATAACTTTTGTGAATATCTTTGCAACTTAGAACTATTATTATGTTCACCTTCCTACTCTGTAGTATTAAAATATTATTACAATAATAAAATGCAATGTTATTTGAAGCAATTAATGTAGTTGAATTGCTAAAAATATGAGACTCTACTAATTATAAATAACAATTAAAGTTCATTCATATATTATTGTACTATTTATATTGAAACTTTTGTAGTGAAAAACAAATATATGTGGATTAATTTTAAAAAACAGTGTAGAAAGGAAGTAAAATGGGGAAAATACAATAAGAACTATTAAATTTGTAATAAAAAGTAGTGTTAACTTATAATAGTGTGGTAAAATAAATAATATGAAATTTATGATGTTGGTGGAGGGATGTAAACTGTGGAAAGAAAAAAGAATATATCAATGGCAGTTATTAAAAGATTGCCTAAATACCATAGATACTTAAGAGAACTTTTAAAAAATGATGTAGATAGAATATCCTCAAAAGAATTAGGGGAGAAAATTGGGTTTACAGCATCTCAAATTAGACAAGATTTGAATTGCTTCGGAGATTTTGGACAACAAGGGTACGGGTATAACGTAAAAGAATTATTAAATGAAATCAGCGGAATACTAGGATTATCAAAAGAATATAAGATGATAATAGTAGGTGCAGGCAATATTGGGCAAGCTATTGCAAATTACACTAATTTTGAAAAGCTAGCATTTAACTTAGCGGGTATTTTTGATATTAATCCAAAGCTTATAGGCCTGAAAATTAGAGATGTTGAAGTAATAGATATAGATGGATTAGTGGCGTTTTTAAAAGAAACACCCATAGACATTGGTGTAATCTGTGTGTCCAAAAACAATGCTCAAACAGTGGCTGATATGATGGTAACAAATGGGGTTAAGGGTATATGGAATTTCGCACCTGTAGATTTAGAGGTACCGGAAGAAATAATAGTAGAGAATGTCCATTTAAGTGAAAGTCTTTTAACCCTCAGTTGTTTAATGAATGACAGGACATATCCATAAAATAGTGGTGGAACACTTATCATAATTAAAAGTTGGAAAACACTGTTTTTAAATAAAAAGGTGTTTTTTTTGTTGAAATAAGTGCCGTAAAGAGATATAATGTGATTGGGGCAAAGTACCTCAACTATTTTTTCAATCTTAATTGTTATATTATTAACGAATTGTTAATAATGGATTAATTCGTAAGGAGTGAATTGTTGTGGAATACAAAAATGTTTTTTTTCAAAAAGAAGACAAAGTTGCAGTTATTACAATTAGTAGACCCAAAGCTCTAAATGCATTAAACACAGAAACATTAAAAGAGCTGGAACTCGCAATTGATGAAATTGCAAATGATGACCAGATTTACGCAGTTATTATAACAGGAGCGGGGAAAGCTTTTGTCGCAGGAGCTGATATCTCAGAAATGAAGGATCTAGATGCAATGGGTGGTAGAAAATTTGGTAATTTAGGAAACAGTGTATTTAGAAAACTAGAGACTTTAGAAAAACCTGTAATAGCGGCAGTAAACGGTTTTGCGCTAGGTGGAGGTTGTGAGCTTTCTATGGCTTGTGATATCAGAATAGCTTCATCAAAAGCAAAATTTGGACAACCAGAGGCAGGCCTTGGAATAACACCTGGATTTGGAGGTACACAAAGACTTGCTAGACTTGTGGGCACAGGTATGGCTAAACAATTATTATTTACTGCAGAAATTATTAATGCAGAAGAAGCCTTAAGGATAGGGCTTGTTAATAAGGTAGTAGAACCTGAAAATTTAATTGAAGAAGCAAAACTATTAGCTAAAAAAATTGTTAGCAATGCACCTATAGCTGTTAAGTTATGTAAAACAGCAATCAATAGAGGTATGCAAATGGATATAGATACAGCTTTAATTTATGAAGCTGAAATTTTTGGCGCGTGCTTTGCCACAGAAGATCAAAAAAGTGGAATGACAGCATTTCTTGAAAAATCAGAAAAATGCTTTAAAAATAAATAAACATAAAATTTAAAAAAATAAGATAAAGATAATAATTATTATTTTTATCAGAGAATAGTGAGGAGGAAGTGTTATGGATTTTTCATTGACAAAACAACAAGAATTTGTAAAACAAATGGTAAGGGAATTCACAATAAATGAAGTTGAACCAATAGCCGCAGAAATAGATAGAACAGAAAGATTTCCTATGGAAACTGTAGAGAAAATGGCTAGATATCATATGCTTGGTATTCCAATTTCAACTGAATTTGGTGGAGCGGGTGGCGATAATTTATCTTACGTTATAGCTGTTGAAGAATTATCAAAAGCATGTGGAACTACAGGCGTTATACTTTCAGCCCATACTTCATTGTGCGCGGGCCCAATAGACATGTTTGGTACATTAGAGCAAAAGAAAAAATATCTAATTCCACTTGCAAAAGGTGAAAAATTAGGTGCTTTCGGATTAACTGAGCCCAATGCAGGAACAGACGCGTCTGAGCAACAAACTACAGCGGTTTTAGAGGGCGATAATTATATATTAAATGGTTCGAAAATATTTATCACGAATGGCGGAGTAGCGGATACATTTATAGTCTTTGCTATGACTGATAAGAGCAAAGGAACAAAAGGAATTACTGCTTTCATAGTTGAAAAAGAGTTTCCTGGATTTTCAATTGGTAAACACGAAGATAAATTAGGAATAAGAGCCTCTTCAACTACTGAACTTGTATTTGAAAATTGCATAGTTCCAAAAGAAAACATGCTTGGAAAAGAAGGAAAAGGATTTGGTATAGCAATGAAAACTCTTGACGGAGGAAGAATTGGTATAGCAGCTCAAGCACTAGGAATTGCAGAAGGAGCACTAGAAGCAGCAGCTAAATACATGAAAGAAAGAAAACAATTTGGAAAACCTCTATCAGCATTCCAAGGACTTCAATGGATGATGGCTGAACTAGATGTTAAAGTTGAAGCTTCAAAACTTTTAGTATATAAGGCAGCATGGAATAAAGATAATGGCCTTCCATACAGTTTAGAAGCTGCTAGAGCAAAATTATACGCATCAGAAACGGCTATGGAAGTTACAACTAAAGCTGTTCAAATCTTCGGAGGATATGGATATACAAAAGAATATCCAGTAGAAAGAATGATGAGAGATGCTAAGATAACTGAGATTTACGAAGGAACTTCACAAGTACAAAAAATGGTTATCGCTGCAAACTTATTAAAGTAGGAGGGGATTAAAAGTGAATATAGTTGTATGTTTAAAACAAGTTCCAGATACAAATGAAGTTAAAATAGATCCAAAGACAGGAACCCTTATAAGAGAAGGAGTTCCATCAATCATAAATCCAGATGATAAAAATGCGCTAGAGGAAGCACTAAGATTAAGAGATAGCGATGGTGCTCATGTAACCGTTATAAGTATGGGACCACCACAAGCGGAAAAAGCATTAAGAGAAGCACTAGCTATGGGAGCGGATGACGCAATTTTAGTATCTGATAGAGCATTTGCAGGAGCAGATACATTAGCTACATCACATGCATTGGCAGCAACTTTGAGAAAATTGGACTACGATGTAGTTTTTGCAGGTAGACAAGCAATTGATGGAGATACAGCGCAAGTTGGTCCAGAAATAGCAGAACACTTAGGTCTTGCTCAAATAACATACGTTGAAAAAGTTGAGATAATTAAAGGCGGATTAAAAGTTAGAAAAGCTTGGGAAGATGGATATGAAAACATAGAAGTTAAAACACCGGTTCTTTTAACAGCTATAAAAGAGTTAAATCAGCCAAGATACATGAATATAAAAAACATTTTTGATATGTATCAAAATAAAGAAGTTAAAGTTTGGAATGCAGATATTATTGGAGCAGATAAAGCTCTTCTTGGACTAAGCGGTTCGCCAACAAAGGTTAAGAAGTCTATGACTAAAGAACCTAAGGGAAACGGAGAACTTGTAAAGTTACCACCTAAAGAAGCAGCTCAGTATGTAGTTTCAAAATTAAAAGAAAACCACTTTATTTAAGGAGGGATTTAGCATGAATATAGAAGATTATAAAGGAATCTGGGTCTTTGCTGAGCAAAGAGATGGAGAACTTCAAAAAGTATCACTTGAGATTTTAGGTAAGGGACGGGAAATAGCAGATAAATTAAAAGTAGAATTAACAGCGGTAGTACTTGGAGATAATACAGATGCTATGACGTCTGAACTCATAGCATTTGGAGCAGATAAAGTTATAGTAGCTGAGCACCCACTACTTGCCCACTTTTCAACTGATGCCTATGCAAAAGTTATTTGTGAACTTGCTATCGAAAGAAAGCCAGAAGTCATATTTATTGGAGCAAGTTATTTAGGAAGAGATTTAGGACCAAGGGTAGCAGCAAGACTTTCAACAGGACTTACAGCTGACTGTACTTCCTTGGATGTAGATACAGAAACTAAAAATTTACTTATGACAAGACCAGCATTCGGAGGAAATCTTATGGCTACAATAGTTTGCTCCGATCATAGACCACAAATGGCTACTATTAGACCAGGAGTTTTTGAAAAATTAGCTAAAGATAAAAATAGAACTTGCAAGATCGAAAAAGTTACTGTAAATCTAACAGAGGCTGATATCAGAACTAAAACTTTAGAAGTTGTAAAGCTTGCTAAAGATATAGCAGATATTGGAGAAGCGAATATCATTGTATCTGGTGGTCGTGGCGTTGGATCTAAAGAAAACTTTGCAATACTGGAAACACTAGCAACTAGCCTAGGCGGAGTTGTTGGAGGATCGAGAGCAGCAGTTGAGAATGGTTGGGTAGATAAATCACTTCAAGTAGGACAAACAGGAAAAACTGTTAGACCAACTGTGTATATAGCTTGTGGTATATCAGGAGCAATTCAGCATTTAGCTGGTATGCAAGATTCTGATTTTATAATAGCTATAAACAAGGATGCATCTGCACCTATCATGAAAGTTGCAGATATTGCAATAGCTGCAGATTATACAAAAGTTCTACCTGAAATGGTAGCTCAGATCAATGCATTAAATGATGAAAAATAATATAATTAAATAGGTTTAATTAAAGTGAACTTGCTCTAATGCTAGAATTTAGTATTAGAGTAAGTTTTAAAAATAGTTACTATTTTTAGTTTTAAATAAAATGAAATTTGAGGAGCGTGTTATTTATGGAAAAGATTTTTGTACTTGGAGCTGGAACTATGGGAGCTGGAATTGTTCAGGCATTTGCAGCTAAAGGATATGAAGTAATAATAAGAGATATAAAAGATGAATTTGTAGATAAAGGACTTGCTGGAATCAAAAAGAATCTAGAAAGATTAGTTAGCAAGGAAAAAATAACAGTAGAAAATATGGAAGAAATACTTTCAAGAATCACAGGAACTACTGATATGAGTTTAGCAGCAGATTGTGATTTAGTAGTTGAAGCTGCTGTAGAAAACATGGAAATCAAGAAACAAATTTTTGCAGAACTCGATAAAATTTGCAAACCAGAAACTATTTTATCATCAAATACATCTTCACTTTCTATAACAGAAGTAGCAGCTGCTACAAATAGACCTGATAAGGTTATAGGAATGCATTTCTTTAATCCAGCACCAATGATGAAGCTTGTAGAAGTAATAAAAGGAATGGCAACATCAGAAGAGACTTTTAACATTGTAAAGGAAGTTGCTATATCTATTGGAAAAGATCCTGTAGAAATTGCAGAAGCACCAGGATTTGTGGTAAACAGAATATTAATACCAATGGTCAATGAAGCAATAGGAATATTTGCAGAAGGTATTGCATCAGCAGAAGATATCGATAAAGCAATGATGCTAGGAGCTAATCACCCAATGGGACCACTAGCACTAGGTGACCTTATAGGACTAGACGTATGTCTTGCTATAATGGATGTTTTATATAAAGAAACTGGGGACTCTAAATACAGAGCTCATAGTCTTTTAAGAAAATATGTTAGAGGCGGATTATTAGGAAGAAAAACTAAAAAAGGATTCTTTAATTATACAAGATAATATAATATTTTAATATGAGAAATGAATCTAGAGGGTATTATAACTTATAGCAAGTTATAATGCTCTTGTTTTTCGTACTTGTTAAAAATGAAAATTATCTATATCTAAAACATGTAAGGTTTAAGTAAAAAAAAGTTAGTATTTAAAACTATTTTACCAAATATATCAAATTTTGTCGCTTGAAGGTTGACTTTAAATTGCTGACGTTATATAATTAACAATGTAGTTAAACAAATAACAAAGTTGGCATAAGTGTTGACAAACATATAAGTATAAAAATATATAAGTATAAAAACATATGATTCTATATATAAATAGGGGGGAAATATAATGAATAGATTTACACTACCAAGAGACATTTATTTTGGAGAAAATTCATTAGAAGTTTTAAAAACTATAAAGGGTAAAAAAGCAGTAATAGTTACTGGTGGAAGCTCTATGAAAAAATTTGGATTTTTAGATAAGGTTGAAGATTACTTAAAAGAAGCAGGAATTGAAGTTAAGCATATTACTGGAGTAGAACCAGATCCATCAGTAGAAACAGTTATGAATGGTGCAAAAGTAATGAGAGAGTTTGAGCCAGACTTAATAGTATCAATTGGTGGGGGCTCACCAATTGATGCAGCAAAAGCAATGTGGATTTTCTATGAATATCCAGAATTTACTTTTGAACAAGCGGTTATACCCTTTGGTCTTCCAGAACTAAGACAAAAAGCTAAATTTATAGCTATACCATCAACTAGTGGAACAGCAACTGAGGTTACAGCATTTTCAGTAATTACCGACTATAAAGCAAAAATAAAGTATCCACTAGCGGATTTCAATTTAACACCAGATATAGCAATAGTTGATCCTGCACTGGCTCAAACAATGCCACCTAAATTAGTAGCGCATACGGGCATGGATGCATTAACTCATGCAATTGAAGCTTATGTAGCAGGACTTCATTCAAGCTTTTCAGACCCAATGGCAATGCAAGCTATAACTATGATTAAAGAAAATTTATTAAAGTCCTTTGAAGGAAATGAAGAGGCGAGAAATGAAATGCACATTGCGCAATGCTTAGCTGGAATGGCATTCTCAAATGCACTACTAGGAATTGCTCATAGTATGGCACACAAAACAGGTGCTGTATTACATATCCCTCATGGCTGTGCAAATGCAATATTTCTTCCATATGTTATAGATTTCAACAAAAAAGCTTGTGGAGATAGATATGCGGCTATTGCAAGAAACTTAAATTTAAGTGGAAATACGCAAGATGAATTAATAGATTCATTAACTAATATGATAAGAGATTTAAATAAAGTTATGAATATACCATGTTCTTTAGCTGAATATGGTATAACTAAAAAAGAATTTGAAGCAAATGTAGATTTTATGGCTGAAAATGCTATAAAAGATGCATGCACAGGATCTAACCCAAGATCAATAAATGTGGATGAAATGAAAAAAATATTTACGTGCACATTTACAGGAGAAAAAGTTAATTTTTAGACTTAAATGATTAGAATAAAGTAATATAAAATAAATTTGCAATTTTAAAAGATGATTTTAAGTTGCAAATTTATGCTATTTTTATGCTACTTATAGAAAAAACAAATAGGAGATAAGCTAGTTTATGTTGACTATATACGTAGAAAGACTTAAACTATAAATGTAATTTAATATGGGTGGATGATAATTGTTGGAGATATCCCATATATTTTGGGGTAACCGAAGAAGAAACGAGTAAATTTTGCTAAAAATCACTCGGAAGCTTTCAGGTAGAGTACAATAATTGGACATGTCCCTGGAGAGATCCATTTAGTATGGGCATCGAAGAAGAAACTCAAATAGTTTACTATTTTGAGGAAACTTTCAGATAAAAGGACAGGTAGTGAATAGCATTAGTATTTCTATGCTCTTTACTGCCTGTCTATTTACTTTAGGTATCTAAATAAAGATGCCTTGCAATCGTTTTACTAATAAATATGTTGCAAAAAAATTAAATATAAAATCATAGATGAATATGGAGGAATAAAAATGTATAAAATAATTGAGAAAAGAGCATTAGCACCACAAATATTTTTAATGGATATTGAGGCGCCAAGAGTAGCTAAATCAGCAAAACCAGGTCAATTTGTAATTATCAAAATGGACGAAAAAGGTGAAAGAATACCACTTACAATCTCTGACTATGACACTAAAAGAGGTACAGTTACTATTGTAGTTCAAACAATAGGCTGTTCAACAAAAGAAATGGAAAACTATGAAGTTGGTGACTCGTTTTTAGATTTTGTAGGACCACTTGGACAAGCATCAGAATTAATGAGTGAAAGCATTGAAGAACTAAAGAATAAGAAAATTATTTTTATAGCAGGTGGACTTGGAACAGCTCCAGTTTATCCTCAAGTTAAATGGCTAAATGAGCAAGGTGTAAAAGCAGATGTAATAATAGGCGCAAAGGCTGAAGAATATGTGATTATGGAAGAAGAAATGAAGAGTGTAGCAGGCAACGTTTATCCATGTACTGATGATGGTTCTTATGGATATAAGGGACTTGTTACAAATAAATTAAAAGATTTAGTTCAAAATGAAGGCAAAAAATACGATTTAGTTATTGCCATTGGACCAATGATAATGATGAAATTTGTTTGTAAATTAACTGAAGAACTTGGAATAACAACTATTGTAAGTATGAACCCTATTATGGTAGATGGTACAGGAATGTGTGGAGCTTGTAGACTTACTGTAGACGGAGAGACTAAGTTTGCCTGTGTTGACGGACCAGAATTTGATGGTCACAAGGTTAATTTTGAAGAAGCAATGAGAAGACAAACAATGTATAAAACGCAAGAAGTTTCTAAAAATGAAGGCATTAAACCAGGCTGTGGATTAGGAGGTACTAAATAATGAGTAAAATGAATAGAGTGAAAATAGCAGAACAAGAACCGAAAATAAGAGCAACTAATTTCGAAGAAGTATGTCTAGGTTATACAGAAGATGAGGCAGTTGAAGAAGCTGCAAGATGCTTAAACTGTAAAAATCCAAAGTGCGTTACTAAATGTCCTGTAGCCATAGATATTCCTGGGTTTATTCAACATGTTAAGAATAGAGAATTTGAAGAGGCGGTTAAAGTAATAGCAAAATATAGTGCATTACCAGCTGTTTGTGGAAGAGTCTGTCCACAAGAAACTCAATGCGAAAGCAAATGTATACTTGGAATAAAGGGAGAAGCTGTAGCTATAGGTAAACTTGAAAGATTTGTAGGTGACTATTCAAGAGTACATAATGTTGATATTTCACAAACAAAGTCTAAAAATGGTAAGAAAGTTGCTGTAATAGGAAGTGGTCCTGCTGGACTTACATGTGCAGGGGATTTAGCTAAAGATGGATATGATGTAACTATTTTTGAAGCACTTCATGAAGCTGGTGGAGTTTTGGTGTATGGAATTCCAGAATTTAGATTACCAAAAGGAACAGTTGTTAAACATGAAGTAGAAAATGTTATAAAATTAGGAGTTAAAATAGAAACAAATGTTATTGTGGGAAGAACTGTAACAATAAATCAGTTAATGGAAGAAGAAGATTTTGTTGCTGTGTTTATTGGTTCAGGTGCAGGACTCCCAATGTTCATGGGAATACCGGGAGAAAATTTAAATGGAGTATTCTCTGCTAATGAATATTTAACTAGAAACAATTTGATGAAAGCATATAAAGAGGGTTACCGTACCCCTATTAGAACAGGCAGCAAGGTTGCTGTTGTAGGTGGAGGTAATGTTGCAATGGATGCTGTACGTACAGCAGTAAGACTAGGTGCAGAAGGTCATATAGTATACAGAAGATCAGAATCAGAACTTCCAGCAAGAGCTGAAGAAGTGCATCATGCAAAAGAAGAAGGAGTTATAATGGATTTACTTGTGAATCCAATTGAAATCCTAGGAGATGATGCGGGAAATGTTATAGGAATGAACTGTATAAAAATGGAACTTGGCGAGCCAGATGCTTCAGGTAGAAGAAGACCTATAGCTATTAAAGGTTCAGAATTTGTAATTGATGTAGATACAGTTATAATGTCACTAGGAACATCACCAAATCCATTAATTGCATCAACAACAGAAGGTTTAGAGATTAATAAATGGAAGTGTATAGTTGCAGAAGATGAAACTGGTTTAACTTCTAAAAAGAATGTATATGCTGGTGGAGACGCTGTTTCAGGAGCTGCTACAGTTATTTTGGCAATGGAAGCAGGCAAAAAAGCTGCTAAAGCTATAAATGAAATGCTAGCAAACTAATAAAAAAATAAATATTAAAAAAAGCTCCATAAACTTTAGTTTATGGAGTTTTTTTTAATATTTATTTTTTTTAGATAATCAAAGCAAACATAAGCAATAAGTAGCTAATAGAATATATAATTACATATTTAGAAAAATATTCACAAATTTACTATTGACAAAAGTGTAGTACATTGATATAAATAGTATAGCACATAAAATTATATATATTACATTTGATTGTAAACGGTTTAATATATTATATAAAACTATATTAAATACTGAAAATATGTGCGTATTTTAAATTTTATAAAGAAATAATGTATCACAATACATAAAATAAGATGTATATTGGAGGAGTAAATATGTGTGTAAAAATTGCTATAAATGGGTTTGGAAGAATAGGAAGGGTTGTATTAAGAATTGCACAAGATAATTTACATGAGGGAGCAGAAATAGTAGCTATAAATGCAAGAGCAGATGTAGAAACTCTTGCACATCTTTTTACCTATGATTCTTGTTATGGAACATTTAAAGGCAAAGTAGAAACGCAAGGTAACTCATTAATAATAAATGGTAAAGAAATTAAAGTGTTTAACGAAAAAGAAGCTAAGAATTTGCCTTGGAAGCAACTAGGCGTAGATGTTGTTATAGAATCAACAGGGATATATACAAAGAGAGAGCAGGCTATGCAACACATTGAAGCAGGAGCTAAAAAGGTAGTAATTACCGCACCGGCAAAAAATGAGGATATAACAATAGTTATGGGAGTTAATGACGAAAAATATAATCCTCAAAAACACCATATTATTTCCAATGCTTCTTGTACTACCAATTGCCTTGCACCTTTTACTAAAGTATTGGATGAACAATTTGGTATAGTTAATGGGTGTATGACAACAATACACTCATATACTAATGATCAAAAAATACTAGACAAAACTCATAAAGATCTAAGGCGTGCTAGAGCAGCAGGGGAATCGATAATTCCTACAACTACTGGTGCTGCGAAAGCGCTTGCAAAGGTAATTCCTAGTCTTGAAGGCAAAATCAATGGTTCATCTTTAAGGGTACCTACCGCAGCCGTGTCTATAACAGAGCTTATATGTGAAATGTCGAGGGAAGTAACTGTGCAGCAAGTAAATAGTGCATTCCAATATGCATCGCAACATGAGCTTAAAGGTATATTAGGTTATTCAGAAAAACCATTAGTATCTATAGATTATAAGGGTGATGATAGATCATCTATAGTTGATGGACTTTCAACCATGGTCATAGGCAAAAACATTTTAAAGGTTCTAGCATGGTATGATAATGAATGGGGATATTCATCTAGAACAGTAGATTTAGTAAATCTTGTAGCAAGTAAAATAAGTAATACAAAAAATATGAAAATGGTAATATAGGTGCTAAGGATTAGTATCTAAAATGAAGGAATGATTTTTGTAGGAGAAACGGGGACGGTTAACAATTATTAACTAGTTTATTAGTTAATAATTGTTAACCGTCCTTCTTTAGTTTTAAACAGTGAATTATGGAGTTGCTTAAGTGGAAAATGGGCAAAACATAAGGGTCGGTTAACAACTATTTGACATTAAAGGACTAAAAGGATTAAAAAACACAAAAAATTCATAACTAAGTGATAATAATTTGATATAATAAGGTTAAACAATTGGGGGGCGATATTTATGTTAATTGATAAAATAAACAAATATTATACTAAAGAATATGATTTAAGTTGTTCTGAGGTGATGATTTATGCTGCTAGTGATGAATATAATATGAATTTGAAAAGTGAAACATTTAAAGCTATGTCATCCTTTGGTGGTGGAATGGGTGTTGAAAGCGTTTGTGGGGCTATAACAGGTTCGCTTTCAGTTATAGGTATATTATTCACTAAAGAAAAAGCACATGAAGGAGAGCGAGTTAAGAAGCTATGTCAGGAGTTCTTCCAAAAGTTTGAAGCAAAGTTAGGGACAGATAATTGTGGGTCACTTAAAGCAAAATATAAAAAGCAAGATAGTGGTTGCAGGGTTATGATTGAAACAGCTACTGAGATATTAGATGAAATTGTTGCGCGAGAATTAAAAATAAATAACTGAACTAAGGAAAGGGAAAATTATGGATTACAAAAATATTGAATCATTTAATGAAGGTATCATTATAAAAGATGTAGAGAATTTCGAATTAGACCATATATTCGAGTGCGGCCAATGTTTTAGATGGAACAAACAAGCAAGTGGTAACTACATAGGGGTGGCATATGGCAAGGTAATAGAAGTAGAAAAGAAAAATACGCAGGTAAAAATATATAATATAAATGAAGAAGAATTTAATCTACTTTGGTGTGATTATTTTGACCTTAAAAGAGATTATACAGTTATCAAAGATGAATTTCAGAAAGATCCTCTTCTTAAAAAATCCGTTGATTTTGGCTATGGCATCAGACTATTGCAACAGGAGCCTTTTGAACTTACCATGTCATTTATAATTTCTTCAAATAATAGAATCCCCATGATAAAAAGAGCAATAGACAATTTGAGCAGAAAATGGGGGAAAAAAGTAGAATATAAAGGCGAAACCTACTACACCTTTCCAACCGCTGCAGATTTAGAAGGAGCGTCATTAGAAGACATTCAGAGTTGTGGTCTAGGATTTAGGTCTAAGTACGTAAAAGACACAGTGCATAGGGTATATACTGGTGAAGTGAATTTGGAATCTATTAAATCTCAGGAAGATAATGTTTGTCATGAAGAATTAAAAAAACTTAGTGGTATTGGCCCAAAGGTTTCTGATTGTATCATGTTATTTTCTATGCAAAAATATTCTGCTTTTCCAGTGGATGTATGGGTAAAGAGAGCTATGCAATTTTTTTACTTAGCACCAGATGTGTCTCTACCAAAAATAAGGATTTTTGCTAGAGATAAATTTGAAAACACGGCAGGGTTCGCACAACAGTATTTATTTTATTATGCAAGGGAAAATAACATTAAAATCGAATAAAATAGCAAAAATTAAGCAAAATACTAATAGTAGATAAGTATAGGGAATAATGTTGAATTTTATAAGAATGATGAGGATAAAAAACAATGAAAACAATATGGAATTCTATCACAATAAAGCTATCAAAATATAAACAATATATAGTACTATCATCAGTTTTGCTGCTATTCATATATATTGGATATGAATATTATTTCAAGTATTCATATATGTTTAAGAACCCCAATATATTAAAAGAAGTTATTCGTTCTTATGGGAATTTCAGCATTTTAGTTTTTATTCTGATGCAGGTTATACAAGTTGTCGTTTTCTTTATTCCAGGTGAATTTATACAAGTGGCTGGAGGATACATTTTTGGTACTTTCTTAGGTGGAATAATATCTTTAATGGGTATTACCTTAGGAAGTATAGTAGTATATTTTATATCTAATAACTATGGTAAGCTTCTTGTAGAAAAATTGATACTAAATAAGAAGGTAAAATTTTTTAGAAAAATATTAAAAGCAGGAAGTAAAAAATTTGTTGTATTTATATTTTATTTAATCCCAGGAATACCAAAAGATGCCCTAGCATATATATGTGGAGTATCAGATATTTCTTTTAAAGATTTCTTTATATATTCAACCTTAGGTAGAATTCCAGGCATTTTTATATCCTCTTACTTTGGACAAAAAATATATGCATGGGATGTTACAAGTTTAATAACTATAGGCATAACCATGATTATTTTATCCCTAATAGGAATATTTAAAGGGAATGCAATAATCAAGGCTATCATTAAAAAGAAAAAAACTTATTGAAAAATTAAGGAGATTGCATTTGATAATATAATCTTATAAAGAATGCTGTTTTTTGTATTGTGATTTATATATACATCTTAAGGCTATGCTTATTATAATAATGGAGAAAATTATTAATAGTGAGCAATGAAAGAAAAAATTCTGTGGAAGGATTGTTATTATTGGGTCAGTTGTAATGTCAAATAGCCAGTAATCATTGTTGAAGAAGATTTGATGAAAAACAGTGAAACTTTTATCGAAATTAATTATAAAAGGTATAAGTAACATTATTGGTATTATTATTAAAACTATGGAGCTGCGGAGCAAGTATCTTATTTTTTTATGCCTCTTGTTTACTAGTACACCTAAAATGCTTATTAATATGGAGAAAAGCAGCATTATCTTAAGTTTATCAAATATTACTTTAACTTCTTTAAAGTGAATTTTGCCATGATCAGATGAAGGAAGTGTTGGAAGATTGAATTCTTCACTTGTATTTTGGGTTAAATATGTAATTAGATAGTCATAATTAGCTTTTAGTTCCCCTTTATTTAAATTGGTGGAATCTTCAATATTTAAAACATTAATATCCATATAATATAAGGGCTTAAAAAGCAAAGTGAAATAAACGCTTAAGGTTATAAAAGAAAAAGTAAAACACAAAATAAAAAATGTTTTTAAGCAAAATTCAAAAAAAGTTTTTATATTCATAAAATCACCTCTGGTTATTAATTTTAACAATATATTAAAGCATATTCAATGATTATAATTATAAATAAGGCATATTAAATGGTGTCAAAATGCAATAGGAATACAAATTATAGAAAAATAAAGTAAATGAGAGATAAACTATAGAATTCCATGATAAACAAACATAGTTTGAATATTTCGTTATAAATGGTATAATATATAGAATAGACGAATTTGATATTATATCCATTATTAATTAGTATATTAGTTACAGGTTACATTAGCACTCAGATGTGCGGAGTGCTAACAAAAACAAAAAAATATATAAGGAGGGGTTTAAAATGAACATTAGACCACTTAGTGATAGAGTATTAATTAAAAGATTAGAAGCAGAAGAAACTACTAAAAGTGGAATACTTCTTGCAGGGGCTTCAAAGGAAAAACCACAAGAAGCTGAGGTAGTGGCTGTAGGACCAGGAAAAGTTGAGGATGGAAAACTAATTAAAATGGAAGTTACAGTAGGGGATACAATATTATTCTCTAAATATTCAGGAAGCGAAATAAAATATGATGGTATTGAATATATCATATTAAAACAAGAAGAATTACTAGCTATAATTGAAAAATAATTTAATTAAACGCAATAATGATTAAGTGATAATTCAACAATTAAACAATTAAACAATAATATTAAATTATTGTTTAATTGTTGATAGATTATTATTTAATTATTAGCGTATAGGAGGGTTTAAAATGGCTAAAAATATATTATTTGGAGAAGACGCAAGAAGAGCTATGCAAAGAGGTGTAGATAAGCTTGCGGATACAGTTAAAATTACACTAGGACCCAAAGGAAGAAATGTTATTTTAGATAAAAAATTTGGTTCACCATTAATAACAAATGATGGTGTTACTATAGCTAGAGAAATAGAACTAGAAGATCCTTATGAAAATATGGGAGCACAACTTGTTAAAGAAGTTGCTACAAAGACAAATGATGTAGCAGGAGATGGAACAACTACAGCTACACTTCTTGCTCAAGCTATAATAAGAGAAGGTTTGAAAAATGTTACAGCTGGTGCCAATCCTATGCTAATAAGAACTGGTATAAAAATGGCTGTGGACAAAGCAGTTGAAGAAATCAAAAAATCTTCTAAACCAGTTAACGGTAAAGAAGATATAGCTAGAGTTGCTGCAATATCAGCTAGTGATGAAGAAATTGGAACTCTAATAGCTAATGCTATGGAAAAAGTAGGTAATGAAGGCGTTATAACTGTAGAAGAATCAAAATCTATGGGAACTGAGCTAGATGTAGTTGAAGGAATGCAGTTTGATAGAGGATATTTAAGTCCATATATGGTTACAGATCCTGAAAAAATGGAAGCAAACCTTGAAGAAGCTTATATTTTAATAACAGACAAGAAAATTACTAACATACAAGATATACTTCCAATACTTGAGCAAATTGTTCAACAAGGAAGAAAGCTACTTATAATAGCTGAAGATATCGAAGGTGAAGCATTAGCTACACTAGTTGTTAATAAATTAAGAGGAACATTTACTTGCGTAGCTGTTAAAGCTCCAGGTTTTGGTGATAGAAGAAAAGAAATGCTTCAAGATATAGCAATCTTAACTGGTGGAGAAGTTATATGTGAAGAACTCGGAAGAGAACTAAAAGATGTTACTGTTGATATGCTTGGAAGAGCTGAAAGTGTTAAGATATCTAAAGAAAACACTACAATAGTAAACGGAAAAGGTGAAAAAGATTCAATACATGATAGAGTTTCTCAAATTAAGAGACAAATTGAAGAAACTACATCAGATTTTGATAGAGAAAAATTGCAAGAAAGACTTGCTAAACTTGCAGGTGGAGTAGCTGTAATAAAAGTTGGAGCTGCTACTGAAACAGAACTTAAAGAAAAGAAACTCCGTATAGAAGATGCTCTTGCAGCTACAAAAGCAGCAGTTGAAGAGGGAATCGTACCTGGTGGTGGAACAGTTTATATTAATGCTATTTTAGAGATTGCCAAATTAACATCAGATATAGCAGATGTTCAAGTGGGTATCAACATAATTAAAAGAGCATTAGAAGAACCATTAAGACAAATAGTTACAAATGCTGGCGCAGAAGCTTCAGTTATAATAGAAAAAGTAAGAGAAAGCGCTGGAGAAGTTGGATATGATGCATTACGTGGAGAAATGGTAAACATGATAAAAGCGGGAATTGTAGATCCAACAAAAGTTGTAAGATCAGCACTACAAAACGCGGCATCTGTTGCAGCAACATTCTTAACAACAGAGGTTGCAGTAGCAGACATTCCAGAAAAAAATCCAGCTCCAATGGGTGGCGGACCAGGAATGGGAATGGAAGGAATGTACTAAAAGTAATTTAAATAATAATAATTTCAAATGAAAATATATTGAAATAAAAGAATTAACTAGGACTTAACCTAGTTAATTCTTTTATTCCTTTAAATATTAAAACTATGTTTCTAATAGTTTTAAGAATTAGTAAGAAATAGTCATTGACAAATTCTTAAACATTTACTATTATTAATAATAACTTTAAAAACAATAGCGTCACTCATATATCCCTTGAATATGGCAAGGAGTATCTACGGTCAGCCGCAAATTGACTACTATGAGTAATTTTAGTATGAGCTTACTTTAGGCATGCTAATTTTACTTTAGTCAAAGTAGGATTGGTATGCCTTTTTATGCTTTGCATCTTATGTAGAGTTGTGAGTGCAAAATTTTATTTTGCAGTCACAAAACTATACAAAGAGAGAATATTAGTAGCTCTCTATAGCTTAGCAGCTCTTGCTAGATAGCTTTAAACTTTTAATTTACCCCATATTTTAAGAGTTTGAAGCTATCATATTTTAAAAATTCGGTATATATAAGTATTTTTATGCTAATTATAAAGGTGAATTATAAATATCCCAAATGGATATGAGTCTTACACCTAATTTTATAAATTTAAAATAGAATTCTGAAAGGATGTTGATTAAATGGCAAAGATACTAAAACAAGCATATACATTTGATGATGTATTGCTAGTTCCAAATAAGTCAGAGGTACTACCTAGAGATGTTAGCTTAGTTACTTACCTTACAAAAAAAATAAAACTTAACATACCTCTAATTAGTGCAGGTATGGACACTGTTACTGAGTCTAGAATGGCTATTGCTATGGCTAGAGAAGGCGGAATAGGAATTATACATAAGAACATGAGTATTGAAAGACAAGCCGTTGAAGTTGACAGAGTAAAAAGACAAGAAAATGGCGTAATTACAGACCCTTTCTTTCTATCACCAGATAATCTTCTAGAAGATGCACTAGCATTAATGAGTAAATATAGAATATCAGGAGTTCCAATTACAACAAAGGGTAAATTGGTTGGAATAATTACTAATAGAGATATAGTTTTTGAGACTGATTATAGTAAAAAAATTAAAGATATAATGACAAGTGAAAATTTAATTACTGCATCAGAAGGAACAAGTATGGAAGAGGCTAAACAACTTCTTAAAAAACATAAAATAGAAAAATTACCTTTAGTAGATAGTGAAAACAATTTAAGAGGACTTATCACAATAAAAGATATAGAGAAAACTATAAAATTCCCTATTGCTGCAAAGGATTCTAGGGGAAGGTTATTATGTGGGGCAGCTGTTGGTGTAACTTCAGATATGATGGAGAGAGTAACAGCCTTAGTAAAGGCTGGAGTAGATGTAGTAACCCTAGATACAGCTCATGGTCATTCTTTAGGAGTAATGGATGCAGTAAGGAAAATAAAATCTGTTTACCCAGAACTTCAAATAATAGCAGGAAACATTGCTACGGCGCAGGCAACCCGAGATTTAATTGAGGCAGGAGCTGACTGTATAAAAGTAGGCATAGGTCCTGGATCAATTTGTACTACAAGGATTGTGGCTGGAGTAGGAGTTCCACAACTCACAGCAGTTATGGACTGCGTAGAAGAGGCAAATAAATACGGAGTACCTGTAATTGCAGATGGTGGCATAAAATATTCAGGAGACATAGTTAAGGCACTAGCCGCGGGAGCAAAAGTAGTTATGATGGGATCTATGTTTGCAGGATGCACTGAAGCACCAGGTGAAATGGAAATCTATCAAGGAAGAAGCTATAAGGTATATAGAGGCATGGGTTCATTAGCTGCTATGGCTTGCGGAAGCAAGGATAGATATTTCCAAGAAGGAAATAAAAAGTTAGTGCCAGAAGGAGTAGAAGGAAGAATACCATTTAAAGGAGACGTTGTAGAAACTATATATCAGGTGATTGGTGGTATACGTTCAGGAATGGGATATTTAGGATCAGCAACTCTAGAACAATTATTTGAGACTTCAACCTTTGTTATTCAAAGCTCAGCAGGACTAAGAGAAAGTCATCCACATGACGTACACATTACAAAAGAAGCACCAAATTATAGCGTAAATAACTAATGAAAAACCTTAAGCCTACAAGGAGGAAAAAATATTGAATAATAGAGAATTAATTTTAGTAGTTGACTTTGGTGGTCAATATAACCAACTTATTGCAAGAAGAGTTAGAGAAAACAATGTTTACTGCGAGATAATACCATACACATTTTCTGCGGAAAAAATAAAAAATATGAATCCAAAAGGAATAATATTCACTGGCGGTCCTAATAGTGTATACGCCAGCGGTGCTCCAAAAGTGGAAAGTGAAATATTTGAGATGGGTATTCCTATTTTAGGAATATGCTATGGTGCTCAATTAATGGCACAAACTTTTGGTGGGAAAGTTATAACACCTGATGTTCGTGAATATGGCAAAATAGAAGTTGAACTAAGCAAGGATTCTATTATTTTTGCAGGAATAGACGAAAACCAATGCTGGATGAGTCATACAGATCACATATCCACAGTACCAGAAGGCTTTGATATAATAGCAACTACTAAAGATTGTCCTGTAGCTGCTATGGCTAATGTTTCTAAAAAGCTTTATGGAGTTCAATTTCACCCAGAAGTAAAACATACTCTTTTTGGTGAAGAAATGATTAGAAAGTTCTTATATAATGTATGCGAAGTTAAGGGTGATTGGTCAATGTCATCTTTTGCGCAGGAAAAAATAAAGGCTATAAAAGAACTAGTTGGAGATAAAAAGGTGCTTTGTGCTCTTTCTGGAGGAGTGGATTCATCAGTTGCTGCAATGCTTGTACATAAAGCCATAGGAAAGCAGTTAACTTGCGTATTTGTAGATCACGGTCTACTCAGAAAAGATGAAGGAGACCAAGTTGAAACAATATTCAAGGGCGAATTTGATATGAATATAATAAGAGTTAATGCTCAAGATAGATTCTTAGGTAAGCTTAAAGGTATAAGTGATCCAGAGCAAAAGAGAAAGATAATTGGAGAAGAATTTATAAGAGTTTTTGAAGAAGAATCTAATAAACTCGGACAATTAGACTTTCTTGTGCAAGGAACAATATATCCGGATGTAGTTGAAAGTGGTACTTCGACTTCAGCTACTATAAAGAGTCATCATAATGTTGGAGGACTTCCAGAAGATATGCATTTTGAACTAATAGAGCCACTGCGTGAATTATTTAAAGATGAGGTTAGAGCAGTTGGAGAAGAAATTGGAATTCCTCATTACCTAGTATGGAGACAGCCATTCCCAGGACCGGGTTTATCTATAAGAGTACTTGGAGAAATAACAGATGAAAAATTATTTATAACTAGAGAAGCTGATGCAATATTCAGAGATGAAGTAGCTAAAGCGGGACTAGAAAGTGAAATATGGCAATACTTTGCATGTCTGCCTAACATTAAGTCCGTTGGAGTTATGGGAGATGAGAGAACATATTGTCATACAGTTGCTCTAAGGGCTGTAACTAGCTCAGATGGAATGACATCAGATTGGGCTAGGATACCATATGAAGTATTAGATAAGGTATCTAGAAGGATTGTTAACGAAGTTAAAGGGGTAAACAGAATTGTTTATGACGTAACATCTAAGCCACCTTCAACTATTGAGTGGGAATAAGATAAGGAATCATAAACCTAGCAATATCAATAAAATGTTATAAAAAAAAGTATCTATGGTATTTTCTATAAAAAGAGATGTCATAGATACTTTTTTTAAATAATTAAATTGCTTGATAGATTTGGGTGTAGCTAGGAGTATTATAATACTACTGCTTAACATTCTTCTTTATAAGTTCCATAAATGTTTTAGGTGTGACTACTCTCACTTTAGAATTTTCCTTTAGCTTATTTACAACCCTTTCAATATTACTAAGGTTTTTGCTCCAAACATGAACATAAACAAAGGTATAACTATTAGCATTATTAATATCTACTTGCCCAGAGTTAATCCGTTTATTAATATTTTCCACTAACTCATTTTCACTTTCCAGACTATCCCAAAGTAAATCTCTACAGGAGACTATAGGCTTATTATTTGACCAAATAATTTCTCCATGATAGTTGTCATGCTTATGATAATCAAGATAAAACAGTCCGCAAATATTAGGCTTAACAGTAAATTTACTCCAAAGTTCATTATTGCGAAAAGAGGAGTCATCAATAATTGCTATATAATTCTCATCTACCTTTTCCATATAATCATTTAATCTATTAATATACATTCCAAGCGTATTCTTATCAAATTTACTTGGGTACATATAGCCATTTCCAGATGGTGGTACTATAAAATAATCATCAGTAGATCCATGAGCTGCACTCTCATAATATAAGTTAAATACAGTAGGTGCTAGGTAATATAAGGATGGGCTCAAGGACCAACCCAAATTGAATCTACCCTTATAAGGCGAGCCATACCATTTGTGAGAACCATAATTAGTTCCAAGGTTCCACTGCTCATTATCCCCATCAGACATAATAAATGTTACATTATGAACATTTTCTTTACTTAGAACATTCATTAACGTTTTTTGAGTCATTGGTAATGAAGGAAATGAACTTAAAACAGTTAGATTATAAGACCAATCTGCAGCAACCATACTAACACCATATTTTGAGGTTGTACTAACATTAATAAATTCATCTGGTCCCCAACCGAGGCAGATGGAGTCATTTTCCATGGAAGAAAATATTTTATCGCGAAGAGATGTATCGCTAATTTTATCCTCATAAAATACTAGTGATTTGGTCATTATGGCATAATCTCTTAACGCGGAAGCTTTGCCTGGAGATAACTGAATTACTATGGAATGGTTGAGCCCAGAATTCCATAAATTATTGAAAGCCCAGGCTTCATCTGTGTTCCTACAGTCACCTTTAATATTTGTGATACCATAGGTGCGTACTTTATCTTGGATAACTTCATCAACTGCAATGCAATTATTTAACGCAGCAAGTGAACAAGCATTATTTATTGAAGGATCTTTTAGAGAATTATTATTATAAAGTACATATCCGTCTATATAATCTTTAAATATATCTAATAATCTCCACGGCTCTGAGACATTTTCATATGAAATTCCATATCTGTTTTTTAAATCATCTAGCCATATTTGATAATCTGGTTGTGAGGAGTTAAGTGTATATATTTGAGATGAGGAATGACTATTAACCAAGCCTTGAAGAGTAGCTATCATTGCTTTTTCACTAGGCGTCATTGAGTTTTGAGAAATAACATATAAATAAGTTGGAATTGTAGGATTTTTTATATAATTATTAGTATCGAGAGTTTTTTTAAAGTCGCGCCATGTAATATTAATCATCACTACTCTCCTTACAGTATTTATAAAAGTTTTGCAAAAAATTAATTCTTTCATTATTCTTAAAAGATTTAATATGACTCTCATCAAAATTTGCTAATAATAGTTGCCTATTTATAATATCATCAGCTGCAACTTGGTGGGAGTTTTTAAGCATATCATACATAATCATGAAGGTAGTAGTCCTTCCTATTCCTTGTTTGCAGTGAAAATGAAGCCAGGTATTTTTAGGTTGTATCTTTACTAACGCAACAAAGTAATCGACCATGTCATCTGTAGGTATCTTCCCATCAGTAACGGGGATGCGAATATATGATAGTGATTTAGAATTAACAAGATAATCTTCATCTGAAACTTTTGTTGGAACTATAGTTATATTGGGATGATTATAATAGGTAATAGGCACACCTAATTTAATACTACTTAGTTTAATAAATTCATTTAATAAAACTTGACCCATTGTTAAACCTATGTTAGCATCATTTCTTGCATTAGCCCAACTAACAGGAGTTCCATTAATAAATCCATGTGATTCTTGTCTTAAGTCAATAACTGCTATAGGTAATGAAGCCCCTATGCTATCTATTATAAGAGGTAAATTGAACTCAGAAAATTGTTGACTACCAGAAATGTTTAATGTGTTTAATCCACTTAGATTTAATTCTTTATTGTTTTGCGTATTTATTAAATCAGAAGATTTACGAAAATGTTTTGGCATGTCATTATAATTTTGAGAATCTGAAACAAGATTTATATTTTTGTCATCTAAGGGTACTTCAGAAGCCTGGTTCATTCCAGTTTTTATTTCTCTAGGAGATATGGTTTTATCCCAACACCTTATCATATTGGCAAACATAATTTCATTGTTCATCTGCACATATTTATTTAATTTCAGCATGTTATAGAAATAAGGATACCTGGTATACATATAAAACCTCCAAAAAATATAATATTACAATATATTATGCTAAAGAAATGTTTTGGTACTGGTTCCAAATTAAATCTATGTTTGAAGTAATATATAAAAACAAATTTCAGACTTAGTATCTAGATATTTAGTTTTAAAATCAAAAATACAAACATATTATAAACTAGTTATAATATTTAAATTTTAGATGAAAGGTATAAATCGGTATGAAGAATGTTGATATAAAAAAGCTTTTTAGAAGCAAGGGGACAGGAAATGTTATTATTTTCATAGCTTCAATTTTACTAATATATTTAATTATTTCCTTATACTTTTCTAAGCATTTCTTTTTTAATACGGTAATAAATGGTGTAGATGTGTCATTAAAAGCACATGAAGATACAGAGGATACAATTAGAGGCTATGTTATAGATTATAGGTTACAGTTAGCAGAAAGAAATGGGGAAATAGAAGAGATAATAGGAAGAGATATAGGAATGGAGTACAATGAAAAAAATAGTATTGATAAAGTTTATCCAGGGCGAAACTCTTTTAAATGGATAATTTCATTACTAAAGGATCAAAAATATTATGTTGAAGATTTATTTATTTACAATAAAGATAATTTAAAAAATAAGATAAATGGATTAAATTGTTTAACTACAGATATTATAGAACCTCAGAATGTAAGCTTTAAGTATATAAATGGTTCCTATAAAGTCATTGAAGAAGTATATGGAAATAAGATAATTAAAGATCGATTTTATGAAAATATAGAAATGGGCATATTAAAAGGAGTAAGAAAATTAGATTTAAATGAAACCCTTTGTTATGAAAATCCAAGGTACACTTTAAGTTCTTATAAAGCACTTGAAACTAAGAATTTACTAAATGAGTATGTGAAAGCAAAAATCACTTATAAATTTGGGAATGAAAAGGAAATATTAGATGGAAATATAATAAATGAGTGGCTTAGTATTGATAAAAATTTAGAAACTGTTATAAGCAAAATAGCAGTTATGAAATATGTTAAAAAATTGAGTGAAAAATATGATACCGTTGGAATCGCAAGAAAATTTAAAACCTCTATGGGGAAAATAGTAGAAGTTAGCGGTGGACTTTATGGATGGGAAATTAATCGTGAGGCTGAAACAGAAGCATTATTAGAAAATATAAAACTTGGTAATGTATTTAAAAAAGAACCTATATATGCTAATAAGGCTTTATATAGGGCGGAAAATGAAATAGGCAACACTTATGTAGAAGTTAATATAACAAGGCAGCATTTATGGTTTTATAAAAATGGAGAGCTTATAACACAAGGTTCTGTAGTATCGGGGAATCCAAATAGAGGACATTCTACTGTCCTTGGAACTTATATGCTTAATTATAAACAAAAGGGGGCAACATTAACTGGACCTGGTTATGAAGCTCCAGTAACTTATTGGATGCCTTTTTTCGGGAATATAGGAATACATGATGCAAGTTGGAGATATTCTTTTGGAGGAGAGATATATAAGAGAAGAGGAAGCCATGGATGCATAAATGCTCCAATATATTTAGCTAAAGAAATTTTTGAAAATATAGAAGAGGGAACTCCGATTGTTTGTTATGAGGAATAAAACTATTTATAAGAAGATGATTATAAAACATAATATATATTAAAGTATGGCATAATAAATACATAAATATTAGGTAGCAAACTGAAGAATGTATTTAAAAAGTATTTAAAAACAAATATATATTTGAAGGGTGTGTGAAAAATGAATAAATTAGAAAAGCTAATAGATGATGGATATAAGGTAAAAATCCAATCAAGTTCTAAATTTTGTTTAACTTTAGATGATGAAACACCTTGTATGAGCTTTAATTCGGATAGCATAGAGGAAGCTATTGATTCAGCTTATGATTTTGTAAAAGAAAAGAAAAAAGTAGCAAATAAAACTGAAACAGAAGAGAAAATAACAGATTACAAAATTATAATGGATGTACCACAAAAACAAGAACTAAAAATTGATGAAGATATGCTTAATGGGGAATTTAAGACCACAACTACTATTAGATTGTATTCAGAAGTTTGGGAGCAGTTTAAGGATTTTACCCAGACATATAAAGACTATAAAAGCATGGATTTAGTTAGCATGGCACTTCTAGAATATATTGAGAAATATAAAGAATAATATATAAGAATAGATATTCCACAATTAGTAATTATTATATAAAGTGGTTTGGCTTAGGCTGAATCTTTTTTTATGCTTTTGAGTTACTAACAATGCTTACGTCACCCCTTTTGCACTTATCTCAAATCCGTTTTTGTGGTTTATGGAAAAAGGTCCTTTTGCTACTTTTAAGTATTATGAAGTTATTACAATAGCTGTATGGTCAGTGATTCTCATAACTATATGTGGCATATGCATAAGAAGGTTTAAAAAACAAAATATATATTAGGGAAAGGAAGTATATCATGAGGATAGTTTTTAATGAGATAAAGAAAATTTTTAATTTTAAGATGGTTATTATGATTATGTTTATTAGCTTAATAATGTATTATCTATTCATAAGTTTTGATTTTAAATATTTTCCTAATGGAAGACCAGAAAAGGACAATTATAAAATAAGTATTCAAATGTTAAAGGATTATGGGACTTCTATGGATAAAAAGGAATTTATAAACTTTAAGGAACTATACAATAACCAGATTCAGGAAGCTAACAAGTATCTTAAGGCTAGGCCAGAGTTTGCATCTGCAGGAATAACTACCTATAAAAAGTTCAAAGGAATAGATAGGAATAATGAGAAGTTAGGTAAATTACGCGATAAAGTTGTTTTTGAGGATAATGTAGATATATTCTGGGAATTGCAGGCTCGAGAGAATATTATAGAACGGTACGGAGAAATTGATGGAAATATAGATAGAAATTTAAACGAAAATCAATTGGAAAGATATAATGAAGTAGTTAAAAATGATTCTATAACATCTATCCTTCCATATTTTGTTTTTGAAAATTATAACAACTTAATAAAAAATGTAGCAATGCTTATAGTCTTAAGTATAATATTTATGATTTCACCTATTTATATAAAGGATAGTATAAATAAGGTAAATTACCTTCAATATACATCTAAGACAGGAAGAAAAATATTTAGAAATAAGCTAGTTTCAGCGTTAATATCAAGCTTTATAATAATAAGCATACACCTTGCTTGTTTTTTCATATTATATTCACATAATAAAGTAGGAATGTTTTTAAATTCTAGCATAAATTCAGTTTTTAATATTCATTTATACTGGTATAATATTAATTTCATACAGTATATACAACTTACAATAATAGCAATATATGTTTTAGGTTTTGCTGTTACTTTAATAGTAACCTTTATTTCAAGGATAGCACCAAATTATATAACCCTTATAGGAGTACAAGTACCAATAACTTTTATTATAATATATGTATCTTCTAAATATCTTATGAACAATCTAACAATTACTTGGTTTCCTAAATATTTTTTACCTTTAGCTTATTTCATTTTAGTCTCTATTGGATTGATACTTATAGCTATTAGGTGGAAAAAAGAAAAAGTGGTAGATATTATTAATTAAATATTTATTTGTAAGGTGATATCCTTTTTAAAAAATATACTAATCAGTGATTGGCTATTATTTTTACAGGAGTAGAATAAAATTGACTAAGTATAATCAATACGTAGATAACATAATTTAAAAAAGTGCTTATGATATTTCTTAAATTAAGAAATATCATAAACACTTTTTTGTATTATAATTATAAAGAATTTATTAAGTTTCATGACAAGCTATAATATGATTATATAATATAAATTGTAAGAGATACAATATTGAAATATCTGATAGGGCATACGCGAACCCCTGATGGATATCTAAAATTAATTTATATAATTAGAGATAGTGTTAACTGACTTATGAAAAAAGCACATAGGAATATTTGTATGTCAATTACAACTTTAAGAAATAAGGTCGTTGTCTTTTTAGCCTTAAACTTATGGAATTTAATGTTTTTGTTCTTACAAA
>NZ_BHYK01000002.1:0-94704 GCF_003865095.1 Clostridium tagluense
CCACCGAGATCTACACTCTGTCCCTACACGACGCTCTTCCGATCTATTTATTAGTTTTTAGTGGCCCAAGCTACCGCTTAACACACTCAACCATGAATACCCAATAATGGAAATAGGGTGCTGGAAAAATTAAGTTCCGCAATGCATGGTTTTTAGCTTGCCAAAAACAGATAGAGTAGACTTATTATTGGTAATGAGATGATTAATAGCAAAAAAAATAGTATGATTAATATTAACTTGTGTTGAAAGGAGATAAATTATATGTATAAAGTATTATTAATTGAAGATGATAGTTCAATTTCTGAATTGTTGGCAAATCATATAGAGAAATATGGTATTGAATGTTTAGTATGCACTGATTTTGATAATGTTACTGAGGAATTTATAAAATTTCATCCTCATCTCGTATTAATGGATGTTAATTTGCCAAAATACGATGGATTCTACTGGTGCAGAAAATTAAGACAAATATCAAAATGCCCAATTATATTTATTTCAGCAAGACTTGGTGATATAGATCAGGTATATGCTATGGAAAATGGTGCTGATGATTATATTACAAAGCCATTCTCATTTGACATTGTTCTAGCAAAAATAAATGCAAATTTACGAAGGGTATATGGAGATTATGCAAAAGAGCAACAAGAACGAACACTGATAAAGGGAAGTTTAATACTCTATTTTGAAAGTCTTATTCTTGAGAATGATGATAAAAAAGTAATGCTTACAAAGAAGGAAGGAACCCTTGCAGCAGTTTTGATAGAAAACTCTCCAAAGGTTTTAAGTCGTGAAAAATTACTTGCAAAGCTTTGGGATGATGAAAGCTTTGTTGAAGAGAATACACTAAATGTGAACGTTGCTAGACTTCGTAAAAAATTTGAAGAAATCCATGCCAAAGTAGAAATTGAAGCAGTACGTGGACTAGGCTATCGTCTAATTGAGGTATAATATGAAATTATTTTTAAAGGATATTATGGGATTCGTAATACTTTATATGGTTAGTTTTATAGCGTTAGTATTTTTTTATAAGGAATTAGAGGGTTTTGAGCAAAATATGGGTTATTTTATATTCTTAAGCTCATTTTTGCTTTTCTGTTTTTTAATATACAGGTATATTTCAAATAAACAGTTTTATAGAAAGCTTTCAGAAAAACCAAAACACATTGAAGATATGTTAACTCAAAATCCTCATTCAGAATTAGAAAAAGCTTTTTCAAAGAATCTGCAGGAATATATGAAAATATTCAACAGTGAAATAAATAGTTTGAAAAATGATCAAAAAGAGTATAAAATAATGCTAAATCAATGGGTACACCAGATGAAAACCCCTATTTCCGTTATAAATCTGATTGCTGAGAATAATATGGATAATACAGATTTTCAAAAGGTGATATTGCAAACTCAAAGACTTGATTATAATCTCTTACAAATACTAACTTTTATTAGGATGGATGATTTTGCAAAAGACATGAAAATCGAAAATATAAATCTTAAACAAACCGTTTTAGAGGTAGTAAATGAGCTGAAAGAATTTTTTATTATCAAATCTGTGTTTCCAAAAGTATCAATACCTACTGAGGTAACTATAAATACAGATAAAAAGTGGATAAAATGTGCCATTTATCAAATAGTAAACAATGCTATAAAATACAGTGCAAAAAATAAAATTGTTAATATAAGCTCATATATGGAAAATGATATGATTATTCTTAAAATTAGAAATGAAGGTGTAGGTATAAAAAAAAGCGATATTAACAGAGTTTTTGATTTGTTTTTTACTGGTGACAATGGTCGTACTTTTGGTGAATCAACTGGAGTAGGATTATATATTGTAAAAAAAATAATGGATTTGCTGCAACATAAAATTTATGTGGAGTCACAACCTGGAGAACAAACAACATTTTATATGCACCTTAAGCCTTGATATTTGGGGCTTTTTTTATTACAAAAATGTAATGAAAGTGAGATGTTAATAAATTGTTGGGATTAGAACATTGAGGTATTATTAATGTAATAAGAGGAACAAAAGGCTTGTTCATGATATGAAAAAAATATCATATTGCTTAATAGTGACTAGCAAATAATAACTTAAAAAAATTTAAGGAGGATTTATTATGAGTATATTAGAAGTAAAACAGCTTGAAAAAATATATTGTGGCAAAGTAAACTATACAGCTTTAAATGGTGTGAGTTTTGACTTGGAAGAGGGTGAATTTGTTGCTATAATGGGACCTTCAGGTAGTGGAAAGACTACTTTGCTTAATTGTGTATCTACAATTGACAGCCCTACTGGTGGTCAAATTATAGTAAATGGTAAGGAACCTCATGAATTAAATAATGATAAGCTTGCGAAATTTAGAAGGCAGGAACTTGGTTTTGTTTTCCAAGATTTTAATTTGGTAAACACCTTGACTGTAGAGGAAAATATAATTTTGCCTCTTACTCTTGATAGCATTCCAGAAAAAGCTATGAATAAGCGATTGAAAAGTGCAACAGAGCTACTCAGTATTGAAGATCTACTTAAGAAGCGCACCTTTGAAATCTCTGGTGGTCAAGCTCAGAGAGTGGCAATTGCTAGAGCAATAATTCATGAACCTTCTTTACTTCTTGCAGATGAACCCACAGGTAACCTAGATTCAAAAGCTGTAAAAGACGTAATGGATCTTTTTGCATCAATAAATAAAAGTCTTCATACCACAATTTTAATGGTTACCCATGATGCTTATGTGGCCAGTTTTTGTAGTAGAGTAATTTTTATTAAAGATGGGAAATTATATAACGAAATTCATTGCGGACATAATAAAAGTGAATTTTATGGAAAAATTATTGATATGCTAAGCTTTTTGGGAGGGGAAAGAAATGACCTTAAATAAACTTGCTTTAAATAATGTGGTAAGGGATAAGTGGACATATTTTGCATACTTTTTAAGCAGTATGTTTTCGGTTTTTATATTCTTTTCTTTTTCAGTTTCAATGTTTCATCCTGATTTAAGCATTATCCAAAATGGCTCTGCATTATCCATGGCTATGGCGGCTGGAGCTACGCTTGTATATGTTTTTTCATTTATGTTTATCTCTTATTCTGTAAGAGCTTTTATGAAATCTCGGAAAAAAACTTTAGGACTTTTCACAATAATGGGTGCATCCAAGAAGCAACTTAATAAAATGATATTTAAAGAAAATATGCTCATCGGTGTTGCAGCAATAATAACGGCAATTATATTTGGACTTGTGTTTTCACCACTTTTTTTAATGCTTGCAAAAAAAATAATGGTTGTTGAAGGTTTTGCAATGTATGTTCCAATTAAAGCCATACTTTTGACTTTTGGTATGTTCTTTATATTATTTTTAATAATATCACTTATTTCTCCAATTTTTATTGGCAAAGAAAAGGTTATAAAAATGTTGAAATCAGATAAAACAGATGAAAAGGAGATGGTATTCTCACTTTTATTTATGATAATTGGAGTATTAATAATTTTATCTTGTATTTTTATCTTTCTATTTTATAGTAAAGTTGATGCATTGAAGGCTTTTATGGATACTGGAATGGGTACTTGGTTGATGTTTGGAGTTCTCCTAGTTGCAATATATATTTTATATGTACAAATATCAATTTTAATAATAGGAAGTATGAAAAAAAGAAAAATGTATCATAGAAGAACCAATATGATTATAATAGCTGATATTAAATCAAAACTTCGTGAAAATGTAAAAATGATGTATCTTATTACAATTTTATTTACAGTAGCATTTTATACAATTGTTATGCTTTATGCTCAAAATATAGATGTAGAAAAAAATACAAAGGCTAATTTTCCACTTAACTATACTTATGTATCACAAAGCAACAATAATCATGAAAAGGAGCATGTAAAACTGCTTCAGGATGCTTTAAGCAAAAAAAGTGGGTATGAAGAATATAAATATAAAGTAAAGTATAAAGGTGAAGATAATAGAAATGTCATAATGTCTGAGAGTGAATATAATTTAGCTTTAAAGGGTACTTATGGTAAATCAATTTCACTTAAAAAGAATGAGGTTTATATAGTGAGTGGTTCACCAAAAATTATGCCACCTAATTACATAAGCAATCAGATAAAAAGAAGTTTAGAAAAAGAAGGGGTTACGCCCAGTGTAGTAGGCATAAGTAAACAAAATATAACACCATCAGGCTTTTTTGACACAATCACCATATTTAATGATGAAATATTAAGGGAATTAGATAGAAAAGAAACTTATAATGTTGTGAAAATTTACGGGTATAATACAAATAGCTGGAAAGAAGAAGGTAATATTACAAAGGAATTGCAATCAAAGATAATAATGGAGAAAGAATATAAGTTTGGCTTTTTTAGTGCCAATGAACTTTTAGAAACTGAAAAAAACTCTAAAAATCTTATGCTTTATGTAGGCTTTTCTATAAGTCTAATTTTTGTTATTGCAGCTTCAAGTATGATTTATTTTAGACTTATTACAGAACTTGAAAAAGAATGTGTTAAGTTCAAAGGAATAGTAAAGCTTGGCCTTTCAAAAAAAGAGCTTTCGAGGATTATATCCACACAGAATTTTATATTGATGTTTGTTCCATTCTTAGTAGCGCTAATATTGCTCTTTATAGGCATAGGATATACAAGTAACAATTCAGGTGAATCATATTTTACAGTTGCACTGGAGTGTTCTGCAGCATTTCTAATGATTCAGAGTATTGGTTATATTATGGTGAATTCAAAATATAAAAAAGCTGTATTCAAAGAAGTTATTTAATATTAAAAATTCATCTTGACTCTAACGTAGCGTTATAGTTTATTATAAATTTGTAGGAGGATAATAGTAAATGCATTTCTAGTTTGACACTTTAGTGCATGTATCATAAAAAATCATGAGAAGCTTGGAAGGTGATTACTAATTAAGAATAGTGGAGTTGATTTTATGCCTTATAAAATAAAAGAAGTAGCTGATATGGTTGGGGTAAGCATACGTACTCTTCATCATTATGATCAAATTGGTATCTTAAAGCCGGATTCTGTAACAGCGGCGGGATACAGACTTTACACTGATGCTGACCTTGAAAGGTTACAGCAAGTTTTGTTTTTTAAAGAACTGGATTTCAATTTGGAAGAAATAAAAGAAATTTTAGATAATCCAGACTTTGATAGAAAACATGCATTAAGAGCTCACAGAGAACTACTGATAGAAAAAAAGAAGAGACTAAGTAAGATAATAAAATCTGTAGATAAAACTATAGATTCCATTGAAGGAGGAAAAGATATGAATAATAAGGAAATGTTTGAAGGCTTTGATATGACTGAGATAGAAGTAGCTAAAGAAAAATACGCAGAGGAGGCAAAGCAAAAATATGGTGACTCTGAGGCCTACAAGGAAAGCGCTAAAAAAACCTCGAAATACACAAAAGCGGATTGGGATAAAATAAATATAACAAATGAAAAAATCTACAGTAAAATTGTAGCTAATATGCATAAGGGAATAGCGGACAAAGAAGTTCAAAATGCAGTAGCTGAGCTAAGACAGGAAATTACAAATAGTTTCTATAATTGTACTATAGAAATATTTAGAGGCCTTGCAGATTTATACGTTAATGATAAACGATTTACAGCTAATATTGATAAGCATAAAGAAGGTTTAGCTAAGTTCTTAAATGAGGCAATGAAGTATTATTGTGATGGTGCCACAAACGTTGCAAGTGGCAAGTAAGAGGAGGGACAGTTAATAATTTTTATAAATTATTAACTGTCCCATTTAAGATTCTATTATTACATTACTACAAAAACACAACAAAATAACAAATAAAATTGTAACATTTATATTAAAATGGTACTATTAAACTGCAAATCCTTAAATTCTATAACGGATTTCATTATTATATTTTAAATTTTGTTGCGGGGATAAATAAATATGGTGATTATAAAGAATAACAAATTAAAAAGAATGATTGTAATATCTATAATTATTGCAATTACTTCACAAATAAATATGAATTTGCTTATATCTGATTTTAGAGTTTCAGTGGCAATAATAGTATTTCCTGTATTTCTATACTTTTTTAATGAACTAGATACTATAAAAACAGGGGTTATGTGTGCTATTTCTGTTTATCTTTTAAGAGTAGGTATTTATTTTATTGAAAATGGGAGTTTTATTGAAATTTTATTAGCTTATTTTCCAGAGATATTCTTTTATGCTTTTTATAGTATATTTTTTAAAATCTTTAATAAAACAATAACCACAATTGATTTAAAAAGATTATTAATAACATTGATATTAAGTGATTACCTAGGAAATTTTGTAGAAATAATAATAAGAAACTTTGAGAACTTTACTATGCTAAAATTAAATGCAGTTACCACATTATTTTATGTTGCAGTTATACGTTCTATTATAAGTTTAATAATCTTAAATAGTCTAAAGTTTTATAAGTTACTTCTTCTAAAAGAGGAACATGAAAAAAGATATAAAAAACTTCTACTATTAACTTCTGATTTAAAAACAGAAATGTATTGGATGAAAAAAAACATGAGTGGCATAGAAAAAATTATGAGTAACGCTTATGAATTATTTGAAAAAATATCTATAGAAGAAGAGCCAGACACATGGGCTAAGCGGTCTTTAAATATTGCTAAAGATGTTCACGAAATAAAGAAAGAATACGGACTTGTTGTAAGGGGTATTGAAGAAATAACAGAAGATAAGACTAAGGACAAAGGTATGTATTTTAAGGATATTATTAATATATTAGAAGATAGCATGAAAAATGAAGTGAAATTTAGAGAACTTAATGTAGCTTTAGTTTTTAAAATAAATAAAAATTTTTATACAACTAAACATTATTATCTTATGTCTATTTTTAGAAATTTAATTATGAATTCACTAGATGCACTAAGCACTACAACTCATAATGTTTGTATTTCATTTGTAGAAAAGTCAATAGAGGAAAAATTTATTTTTGTGATAAGTGATACAGGCTCCGGAATAAAAGAATGCGATTTAATGTACATATTCTCACCAGGATTCTCAACTAAAATCAATTATAGTACAGGTGAAATAAACCGTGGGCTTGGATTAAGTATTGTTAAAAATATTGTTGAAGAGGGTTTGAAGGGTACTATTAAAGTGAAATCTATAGAAAATTCTGGAACTACTTTTTACATAACTATTAATAAATCAGAACTGGAGGACTCAGAATGAATATATTTATAATCGAAGATGATATTAATATTGTTAAGATTTTAGAAAAGATAATATGTGATAGAGATTTGGGTACCGTTCTAGGATATTCTCTTAAAGGTTGAGAAGGCCTAGAGGAGATTCAGTGTCTGAATCCAGATATAGTTTTAGTGGATCTTTTCATCCCTGGCGTTGATGGATTATCCATAGTTAAGAATGTAAAACCTACGCGTCCTGAAATGCAATTTATAATGATTTCTCAGGTATCAGCTAAAAATATGATTGAAAAAGCCTATAAAAATGGAATAGAATTTTATATACAAAAACCAATAAATGCAATTGAGATTGAAACTATTATAAAAAAAGTATCTGAAAATTTAGAAACCAACCGAACTTTAAATCAGATTCAGAAACTTTTTAATAAAGATACTAGCATTCTAGATAGTAATTGTTTAAGATCAGAAGATGAAATACAAACAATAAAAAATATAATGCTTAGAATAGGAATAATAGGTGAAGTGGGCAGTAAAGATTTAATTGATATTACTGTATTTTTAATGAAAAATAATGAATACATGGACAACTATACATTAAAAGAATTATGTAACAAATTTACTGATAATCCTAAATCTATGGAGCAAAGGATTAGAAGAACCATTTCCACGGCTATGAGCAATATTGCCAGTTTAGGAATAGAAGATTATATGAACGATGTTTTTGTAGAATACTCAACTGGACTTTTTAATTTTGAACAAGTAAAAAAGGAAATGGACTATATTAGAAAAAAGAGCTCTGATAGAGGGAAAGTAACCATAAAAAAATTTGTTGATGGACTTATTTCCTACTGCGAAAAATAATTATTAAAATTTTTTTTATTGCATTTTGAAGTCCTGCGAAGTTTTTTGAAACTTTGCAATTATAATAATTGTATGACAAATCGCAATATTGAAAATTCATTGTAATTATTTTAAAGTACAAAGGAGGAAGATATGTTTATATTAATTAAAGGTATTGGATTATTACTTTTCACATTATTCCTGTTTTCACTTTTTAGTTTAAAAATGCCTAAAGGTCAAAAGGCTATGTCTGGACTTGCAAATGCTGCTGTAGCAACATTTTTAGTTGAAGCAATACATAAATACATAAGCGGAAATTTATTACACATTAAATTTTTAGGTGAAGTGGGTGCTGCGTCTGGAAACATGGGCGGTGTTGCTGCTGTAATACTAGTTGGTTTAAATATGGGATTAAATCCTGTATATGCAGTAACGGCTGGTGCTGCGGTATTGGGATATGGTATTCTGCCAGGATTTGTAGCTGGATATATAATTTCATTTATCGGACCTATTTTAGAGAAAAAACTTCCAAAAGGATTAGATATAATAGTTGGTGCTCTTTTGATTGCACCGCTTGCAAGAGGAATTGCTTTTGGGGTAGATCCAATAGTAAATTCAACATTACTTAGTATTGGAGGTATGATTGCAGTTGCTGCAGTGCAATCTCCTTATATAATGGGTTTCTTATTAGGCGGAATTATGAAAATGATATGTACATCACCTTTAAGTTCGATGGCACTAACAGCAATGCTTGGATTACAAGGTCTTGCAATGGGTATAGCATCCATCGCCTGTGTTGGTGGATCTTTTACAAATGGTATAATGTTCAAAAGGCTTAAACTTGGTGATAGAAGCAATGTAGTAGCTGTGATGCTTGAACCACTAACGCAAGCTGATATAGTAACTGCAAACGCACTTCCTATATATTGTTCAAACTTTATAGGTGGAGGACTCGCTGGGTTAAGTGCTGCTTATTTTAAAATAATAAATAATGCACCAGGTACAGCATCACCTATTCCGGGATTACTTGCACCATTTGGTTTCAATGAACCTAAATCAGTTATTTTTGCTGTATTATTTGCTATATGTGGTGGAATTATTGGTGGACTTGTTGGTTCTACTATAACTCTTCATCTTAGAAATAAAAGGAATAAAATGGTTGAAGAAGAAACAATTGCAGCATAATATGCAATCTACAGGTCAAGTTGAATAAGTAAATAATAAAATCCCACTGATATCAAAGGATACAGTGGGATTTTTATAATAAACAAGCAGCCAGTGCTATAAAAATTTACTTCCATAATAACAGCAACCAATGGCTCCATTAAATTGTGGCTCCTCAATAGATACTATCTCTTCATAATCATCTTTTAAATATCTCTTTATTGCAGAATTACTAGCAACACCGCCAGTTAAAATTAATTTTTTACCTTTAAATTTACTTAAAAGTGGTTTAAGCCTTTTGTATAGAGAGTAATTAACACTAGAACACAAGCACTCTATACTCACACCTTCAGCTATTTTTCCAATTAATTCTGACTCAGAAAACACAGCACAGGTTGAATTAAGTTCCACAGGATTTTCATGATGCACACTCATGTCCTGGAGGGATATTTCAAGTACATTTGCCATATTCTCTAGATACCTACCACAGGATGCAGCACATTTTTCGTTAAGCTCGAGGTCTGTAATGAGGCCTTTTTCCACTTTTACAACCTTAACATCTTGGCCACCTACATCTAGAAGTATAAAATCCTTTAATCCAGTTTGATAGAAACCTCCATATACATGTGCTTTTAGCTCATTTATTGGGGTGAACAGCAATAAATCTGTGTTGTTTTTTCCATAGCCTGTAGACACCGCCTTATCAATTTGCCCAATATGAAGCTTTTCTAAATTAACAATAATCTTACCATCAAAGTCGCAGTAATTTTTGTAAAAGTTCATGGTACTTACTTTCATCTTCTGTATTATTTTATTGTCTTCCATTAAGACAATTTTAACCTCGCGACTTCCAAGGTCTATACCTAACACTCGCATTTTTTACCCTCCTTTAAATCTAGTAGCATATCAAGAAAAGCTTCTAACCTAAGTTTTGTTCTTGCATCTAAGACATTTAACTTATCACCTTCGATATTTAATATGGGAATATCCAATTTTTCTTTTAATACAATATGTTCTACGGCTCTATAGCAAAAGGCTTGAGTGTAATGAATTATACCATCTAATTTTCTTTCATGGATTTGCTTTTGTAATTCTTTAATCCTAAAGTTTGTATCATAAGGATAAGTGTAGTCGTAATATTGCTGAAATATATCTAATGCACTATCTGCTCTTGGAAAAGCAAATTCTCTTTGAACCTCATTGTACACAAAATTGGCATCAAACTTCTCTACAAATTCATATATATCTGCAGTCATAGGAGGAACCCCTATATATCCAAGTCGCAGTTTTTTATTTACTTGTTTTCTATTTTTCATATCACAAATAACTTTTTTAAGGTCAGCTTCAAATACATCTATATCTCCATTAAAATCGCTTGTGCACACCTGGTGTAGATGGTTTTCAAATCCTGTGGCTTTATTATGAATATAGGTCAATTCATCAATTTCTTTAGCTAAACATCTAATTTCATTTAGTCTTTTTCTAACCACTTCAACCTCGTCAATTGTTACATTAAAGGTGCTCATAAATTCATTTATTTCACGTTTTACATCCTCTGTTTTATGACTATGTGGAAAGGAAAAGGGAAAAACTTTAATTCCTTTTAACTCAAGTACGTCAATAAGAGCTTTTGTATTAGAACAATCACCCTCCACAACTCCAACTATTTCTGTGATGTTGTTTTCGAGGCACGCACCATAAATTCCCTTTGTCCAAGTGCAGAGGCTTTTAGGAAATCCATCTCTTTCTGCAATATCTATATATTTCAAATAGTCCTTAGAGGTTATAAAAACATTATTTAAATCTACTGGGGTATAGCCTGCTGCAATAAGAACCTCTACTGGTACGGTAGTTGTTAAGCCTATTTTTTTCATTATAAATCCTCCTAGTTGGTAATTGATGGTGGACAGCGAGTGTCATCTATTTTTTCTATGCAAAATTAAGCAAATAAAAAAGGGCGTAAACCGCCCTTAAACAAAAAACTACCTAAAAACAGTAGTTACGTCCTAGTTTTGTTTATAGACAGGATGGTTTAGAACTGTCTTATTTAAGTTTTATACTTATAAAGTTTACTATATGCTGAGCAGTATGTCAAATAGAAGGTGGCACCCACGTGGCAAGTCTGCTTTATACATTGCGATATTTAAATTGACATGTTGTTGCCACATTAATGAAGTATGATAAGATAAGATAAATTATATTATTTATTATTAAATATAATAGAGAAGCTTCAATTTGCATACTATAAATATTAAAATTTTGTTAATAAAATGTAAAGTTTTATTTAATATTGCAAAAACTTCACGTTTCGTTGCTTTAACCTGTGATATAGTATAAATTAATTAATAGTATTTTTTTAATTAAATATTTAAAATCGTTTAAAAATATTCAAAAATATGTAAAAAAGTAGAATCGCAAACGCACAAAATGTATAAAGGTGTATAAAAGGGGTGTTAATTTGTTATTTAATTCCATTGGGTTTTTGATATTTTTTCCACTAGTTACAATTCTATATTTTTTAATACCTCACAAGTTTAGATGGGTATGGCTACTAATAACTAGTTACTATTTCTATATGTGTTGGAATCCCAAATATGCAATATTACTTGGTATATCAACTATAATTACATATATAAGTGGATTATTAATAGGAAAAGTAAATATAATTAAAAATGTACATAGGGCTACTAGACTAAAGAAAATCATTGTTTTTGCAAGTTTTGCTAGTAATTTAGGAATTTTGTTCACATTTAAATATTTAAATTTCTTTCTTTCAAGTTTAAATACTGTGCTATTAAAATTTCATATTTTGCTAACAATACCAACCTTTGATTTTTTGTTGCCAGCAGGTATTTCCTTTTACACATTCCAAGCTTTAAGCTATACTATGGATGTTTATAGGGGAGATATTAAACCAGTAAAAAATTTAGGGAAATATGCTTTATTTGTATCTTTTTTTCCACAATTAGTAGCGGGACCTATAGAAAAATCCAAGGATTTATTATATCAATTTAATGAAAAACATTATTTTGATTATGATAGAGTAAAAAATGGTTTATTACTAATGCTGTGGGGATTTGTTCAAAAAGTTTTAATTGCAGATAGGTTAGCACTATTAGTTAATACAGTATATGATAATCCAAAGAATTATAAAGGTTTTGAAATTATAATTGCTACTGTTTTTTTTGCTTTTCAAATATATTGTGATTTTTCATCCTATTCTGATATAGCAAGGGGCTCAGCAGAAGTTATGGGTTTTAGACTATCCAAAAATTTTGAAAATCCTTACTTTTCGAAATCTATAAAAGAGTTTTGGAGACGTTGGCATATTACTTTAAGTGGGTGGTTTAAGGACTATTTGTATTTTCCATTAGGAGGAAACAGATGTAGTAAACTAAGAAATTATTTCAATATCATGGTTGTATTTATAGCCAGTGGATTGTGGCATGGCGCAGCAATAAATTTTGTTATTTGGGGAGGATTACATGGAATATACCAAGTATTAGGAGACTTATTTAAACCAGTAAAAGAAAAACTAATAAGTATATTTAAGATTAAAACCGATGTTTTGGCATATAAGGTTTTTCAGGCTTTAACTACATTTATACTTGTTGATTTTGCATGGATATTTTTTAGATCAGGCTCATTTACCTATGCTAAAATAACAATTAAAAATATGATGACCTTTAACCCTTGGGTGTTTACTGATGGTTCTATATTTAAGTTAGGCTTAGATGAAAAAGATTTTTTAATATCAGTAATTGGCATAGTTATTGTTTTAGCTATAAATGCTATTCAGTCATGTAAAAGCTTGCGATTAGAATTAGCAAAGCAAAATCTAATATTCAAATGGAGTTTGTATCTAGTTACTATAACATCAATATTGGTATTTGGAATGTATGGTCCAACATTTGATGTTCAAAAATTTATATATTTTCAATTTTAATGACATTTCAGAAGGAAGGTATCCCATTTCTATGAGTGGGGGTCAGATACTACAACAAAAAAAACTTCAGCGGGAATCTAAATTTCCTTCTGAAGTCATTAATTGCAGCTCCGCAGGAGATGATTTAATGACATTTTAGGATTATGGTTGTAACTATAGGAGGCGCTCCAGTGAGTAAAAAAAGAATTTTAAAAATAAGTGTTTTTACTATTATATTAATGTTTATTTTATTAGGTTTAAATTGGGTATTCATATTAAAAACAGGCTATCGTAATAATTTGTATCAAGGGTTATATGCGAATACAGGGGATAAATATGATGTAGTATTATTAGGATCTAGTCATATGCACTCAGCTATTAGTCCGAATTTATTATGGAAAGATTATGGAGTAACTAGTTTTAATTATGCAACAGCTGGGGAACCTATTGATGTTACATATTATCTATTAAAAGAAATATTAAAAAAACAGGAGAAACCTATTGTTGTAGTAGATTTATATTATTTAGGCTTAACCGAGGAATATGGAGAAGAAGGGTACATTAGTTATGTGCTTGATAACATGAAATTGTCTAAAAACAAAACTGAAGCAATTTTAGCCACTACGCCTAAAGATGAAAGAGCAAATTATTTTATTCCATTTATAAGGTATCACAACAGATGGAAAGAAGTATCTAAATTGGATATTCAATTTAAAAATTTAGATAATTATTATGAAAAAGGCTTTAGTGCTGGAGAAGAAAAGTATGGTAAAGAAAATAAAGCTAATGTTTCTACCAAGGGGGGAGGACAACTTCCACCCAAATCAGAAGAGTATTTATACAAAATGATTAATTTATCTAAAGAGCAGGGATTTAAGCTTATATTTACTAATATGCCATACGATGAAACAAGTACAACGGGTATGAAAAATTGGACTCAAAATCCAGGGGAAATGTTTAATAAAATAGAACAAATATGTAAAGAAAATAATATTGAGTTCATTAATTATAACAATAAGTATAAAGAAATTGGATTTGATTTTAAGTCTGATATGTTTAATAATGGTCATTTAAATATTTGGGGATCTAATAAAGTTACAAATTATTTAGGTGAATTATTGAAGGCAAAGTATGATTTAACGGACCACAGAAATGATAAAAGCTATGAACAATGGAATGAGGATTATCTACTGTATTTGAAAAATCATCCAATTACAAAGTAGTTAACGGATAAACTTTTATGGTTTAAATGCAAAGAACTGCCACAGAGATATTATCTGTGGCAGTTCTTATTATGTTCTATAAACTAATTTAGTAATTGTACTTTTATGTATTTAACACCCCAATTAGAAACTTCTGCATTTGTATTGAAAAATACATCTATAAAATTTCCTTTTATACCAGAACCTGTATCAGCCGCTACAGCATAGCCGTAACCTTCAACATATAGCTTTGTTCCCATAGGAATGATTCTAGGGTCTACAGCTATGGTGCTATAACCGTTTGGATTTCGAACAGCTTTTTTTCCAGAAGAGGTATAAGCGCTGTTTATTCCATCAGCTGCAGAATAAGCAGTGGCCTTTACATTAATAATTTTTCCTGCATTGGTTGAAGAGCCTCCTCTTGAGAAGGTTATGGCTTTTAAAGTGCCTTGAACTATAATTTTACTCTGTGGCGCTTTAATTACCGTTTCTTTAATAAGTTCTCTAGCAATTTCTTTCCCGTTCTCATAAGTTACATTTGAAGTAACACTTTTTTCGCCTGGTTTTCCTACTTGTGAAACCTTGCTTTGAGATGTTAGTGTATTATTATCAGCTTTAATAACTGTTTTAAAATCAATAGGCTTTTTTTTGGTTTCTGTTACCGTTTTAAACCTTGTTATTATAATTTTCATATCGCTTGATATCTGGGTTTCTAATGATGGCGAAATCTTATCCGTAGCACCAAAAGCTATCCTTTGTGCTTTTAGCATTTGGTCAATATTTTTTTCAGTAGATTTTATATTAAGCTCCCTATTATCTACAAAGACTTTAAGATCTACAGGCGTAATAGCATTGCTAGCTAAAGTGCTGCTAAATGTTTTTTGGTAAGTTACTGGTTCAAGTTGTTTACCATCTACAACTACCGTACTATCCTCTTTTATGAAGCACATGAAAATAGTTAAGGTTGAAATTATTGTCACCAGTATAAAATTAATTACAATATTTCCTCGTTTATATTTTATGAATTTAACTATAACAATCATCTCCTATTATAAATTTGGGTATAATTATCTATGTGGTAAGTCTAAAAGTGCAACTTTTTTTATATTTGATGCTTAAGAGTAATCTGAAAAGATGCATGAGATAGGGGATTTATGTATGTCTATACCATTATATGTATGATTATTTATCGTAATAGTAGTATAGCACAGTTGTAAGTGCATGGGAATTATTATTTTTTTTTCAGCTAAATTAAATATATTTATAGAAACTCAGTAATTAAGGCATTTTAAGTAGAAATTTTATGATGCACTAAAAAAGTATGGTACAATTTAGGAAGCAGTATATAAATTTATTTATTTATTTAAACATGCGATTTGCCACGGGTGGCACCAAATATTTGTCTTTTATTTAACAAGCTATTAAACTGTAAATATTATGGTATAGTGTATATAATGTATGGATTTTGAATATTATAAGGGAGGCACAACATGTTTAGTCCTATAAAGAATACAAAAGTTTACGAACAGGTAATAGCTCAAATAAAAGATATGATCGATAAAGGTATCCTTAAAAAGGGAGACAAACTTCCTTCAGAGAGAAATTTAGTGCAGCAATTAATGGTAAGTAGGGCTTCTATTAGGGAGGCGCTTAGAGCATTAGAAGTCATTGGACTTATCGAGTGTAGACAAGGAGAAGGTAATTACATAAAAACAAGTTTTCAAGATAATTTATTTGAGCCACTATCAATTATGTTTATGTTAGAGGGAAGTGATCCAGAAGCAATCTGGGAACTTAGGAAAATCATGGAGGTGGAGGCTGCAGGTCTGGCTTCCAAGAGGATAACCTGTGAACAACTAAGTCAGCTAAAGGAGATTACTGAAAAATTCATGAATTGTGGGGATGAAAATATTAATGCTGAAATTGACAAACAATTTCATTATAAGATTTCAGAATGCTCAGGAAATGTTTTAATATTTAATATTCTTAAAACAGTTTCAACCCTTGTAGATCACTTTATTGTGGATGCAAGAAAATTAATATTAGCTCATAAGGAGAATAAGGAAATACTTTTTAATCAACATAATGAGATATATTTATCTATGGAAAAACATAGTTCAGCAGGTGCTCGAAAGGCAATGCGAGAACATTTAGATTTTGCAAATAAGTATATGAAAAAAGAAAACTAATTTTGAAATATATGGTTTTATGCAAAACCAAAAATGAGAGTAATATTAAATGTTACTCTTATTTTTTTATGTTTTTTGCATAAAATAAATCTTACCGTTAACTATTTAACTATTATAGAAATATTTTAAATAGTGTGTTATTATAATTTAAAGGTGGTCAGACCATACTACCAAAAATGAGATTTTGAATTTTCTATAAGAATGATTGGAGGAAAATATATGGAAATTTTAGTTTGTATCAAACAAGTTCCAGGAACTTCAAAAGTTGAAGTAGATCCAGTTACAGGTGTTTTAAAAAGGGATGGGGTAGATTCAAAAATGAATCCCTTTGATTTATATGCATTAGAAACAGCACTTAAAATTAAGGAACAAAAGGGTGGAATAATTAAAGTTATAACTATGGGACCACCACAAGCAAAGGATGTAATTCGAGAGGCATACATGATGGGCGCAGATGAGGGAGCATTAATATCTGATAGAAAGTTTGCAGGAGCAGATGTTCTTGCTACATCTTATACAATTTCGCAAGGCGTAAGACAAATGGGGAAATTTGATCTTATATTATGTGGAAAGCAGACTACAGACGGAGATACTGCTCAAGTAGGGCCAGAAATGGCGGAATACTTAGGTATTCCACATATTGCAAATGTTTTAAAGATAATAGAATTAAAAGAAAAATCAGTTGTTGTAGAAATGGATATGGCAAATACTATTGAAGTAGCTGAAATTCAATATCCTTGCCTTTTAACTGTAGATAAAGATATATTTCAACCAAGACTTCCATCTTATAAGAAAAAAATAGTTACAAAAGATAGAGAAATAAAAATGATAACACTAAATGACTTTGAAGATAAAGATGAAAAGAAATATGGACTTAATGGCTCGCCAACTCAGGTTGAAAAAATATTTCCACCATCTATAAATAATGATAGAGAAACATGGACAGGCAGTGCTGAAGAGCTTAGCCTTAAAATAGCTGCAAAACTTAAAGAGTTAAAATTTGTATAAAGAAGGGCGGAATTTTCATGAGTAAGTTAATTTGTAACGGAGAGAAACTAAATGAATCAAATGTTCAAGAATTAATAAAGGTTTGCCCTTTTGGTGCTATTGAATATGTTGACGGAAAAATTGAAATTAATGCAGGGTGTAAAATGTGTAAGGTTTGCGTTAAAAAAGGTCCTACGGGAGTAATGGAATTTATTGAAACAGAGGTCGCTCAAGTTGACAAGAGTTTATGGAGGGGTATAGGAGTATATGTGGATCATGTAGAAGGCGTTATACACCCTGTAACAATGGAACTTATTGGAAAAGCTAGAGAGCTTGCTTGCGTTGTAAATTTCCCAGTATATTGTGTATTTATTGGTCATAATATAAGGGAAAAAGCTAAAGAATTACTTTATTATGGTGTTGATGAGGTTTTTGTATACGACTACGAAGAACTTAAGGATTTTAGGATAGAACCTTATACTGCTGCTTTTGAAGACTTTGTAAATAAGGTAAAGCCATCCTCATTGCTAGTTGGAGCTACAACTATTGGTAGATCTCTTGCCCCTAGAGTAGCTGCAAGGTTTAGAACAGGACTCACAGCTGACTGTACAATGCTTAAAATGAAAGAAAATACAGACCTTGTGCAGATAAGACCTGCTTTTGGTGGTAATATTATGGCTCAAATTTTATGCCCGAATACTAGGCCTCAGATGTCAACAGTAAGATATAAGGTTATGGATGCCCCTAAAAAACAATGTGATGCAAAAGGTAAAATTACAATATGTGAAATAGATAAAGCAAAACTTGCGTCTAATATTGAAGTGCTAAAAGTCACAAAAAAAGAAGCCGAAGAAAATATTTCAGATGCAGAGGTAATTGTTGCAGTTGGTAGAGCTTTAAAGTCTGAAAAGGATATGGTTATGATTGAGGAACTGGCAGATCTTCTACATGCTCAAATAGCTGGGACAAGACCTACAATTGAAGCTGGCTTTATTGATGCTAAAAAGCAAATTGGTCTTTCAGGTAGAACAGTTAAACCAAAGTTAATAATAGCTCTTGGAATTTCTGGAGCGGTTCAGTTTACAGCTGGGATGAATAGTTCAGAACGTATATTTGCAGTAAATAAGGACGCAAATGCTTCTATATTCAATGTAGCTCATTATGGCATAGTGGGAGATATATATGAAATAGTTCCTCAATTGATCGAAAATATTAAAAACTCAGGAGTAGAGCATTGTTTGCTTTAATATTATGGCTGCATAGGTAATAATTTATACTGGATTTAAAGGTAATAAGTAAGTTAGAGTTAACACTATCATATGAACCGAGGAGGTAACTTTTATGGATTATAAAAAACTTGATGCTAAGGATATAGAGTTTTTAGTTTCAATATTAGATAAAGATAGAGTGTTTATAGGTGATGCAATAAATGATGATTTCAGCCACGATGAACTGGGTGGAATAAGCAAAATGCCAGAGGTATTAGTTGAAGTTCTGACTACAGATGAAGTATCAAAGATTATGAAATATGCATATGAAAACATGATTCCTGTTGTAGCAAGAGGCTCAGGAACAGGACTTGTTGGAGCATCAGTTCCAATTTTCGGTGGGATTATGATAAATATGTCCCGAATGAATAAAATACTTGAAATTGATGAGGAAAACTTAACATTAACGCTTGAACCTGGGGTACTTTTAATGGAGATAAGTAAATATGTTGAAGAGTTTGATTTATTTTATCCACCAGATCCAGGTGAAAAGTCCGCTACTATTGCTGGTAACATAAGTACAAATGCAGGTGGAATGAGAGCTGTTAAGTACGGAGTTACTAGAGATTATATAAGAGGACTTGAAGTAGTTCTCCCAAGCGGAGAAATACTTAATGTGGGAGGGAAAGTAGTTAAAAATTCTACTGGCTATAGTATAAAAGACTTAATTTGTGGGTCTGAAGGAACACTAGGAATAGTTACAAAAGCTATACTAAAGCTTATACCACTACCTAAAAAAGCGGTATCACTTTTAGTACCTTTCCCAAATTTAGATATGGCAATAGGCACAGTTCCAAAGATAGTTAAATCAAAGTCTGCGCCAACTGCTATAGAATTTATGCAAAGAGAAGTTATTATAGCTGCTGAAGAGTTCCTCGGGAAAAAATTCCCTGATAATTCCTCAGATGCATACCTTTTATTAACTTTTGATGGTAATAGCATAGAAGATATAGAAAAAGCTTATGAGAAGGTAGCTAATATTTGTCTTGAGGAAGGTGCTCTTGATGTATTTATAACGGATACAGATGAAAGAAAAGAAGCTGTTTGGTCTGCAAGGGGAGCATTTCTTGAAGCTGTTAAAGCAACAACAACTGATATGGATGAATGTGATGTTGTTGTTCCAAGAAATAAGGTTGCTGAGTTTATTAAGTATACTAATGAACTTCAAAAGCAATTTAATATAAGAATAAGAAGCTTTGGACATGCAGGTGATGGTAATTTACATGTGTATGTATTAAAGGATGAGCTCTCAGATAGTGAATGGGAAAAGAAGATTGCTGAAGTATTTGAAGCAATGTATAAAAAATCAAGAGAATTAGAGGGCCTAGTATCTGGAGAACATGGAATTGGTTTTGCTAAGAAAGAATATATGCTAGAACAACTTGGACCTGTATATGTAAATCTTATGAAAAATATAAAATTCGCATTTGATCCTAAAAACATATTAAATCCAGGAAAAGTTTGTCAATAAAAAAGGCTGGTAGTGATACCTCTACTTAGGATTAATTACGTACTACAGAGCAAATTTTTTTACAATGTAGGGGGAATATAAATGACTAAAATTAAAATACCATATTCAAAACAGTTTTTAGAAATTGAAATACCAGACAATAATTTGGTAGCAATATTAGAATCAAAAGCTCATGCATACAAAGTTGAACAAACTCAGCAGGAAATTGTAAGTAAGGCACTTGATAATCCTATTGGAAGTGCAAAACTAGAAGACTTAGTTAAATCTGTGAAAAATTTAGTATTAATAACTAGTGATCACACAAGACCTGTACCAAGTAAAGTAACAATGCCGATACTTCTTTCCAGAATCAGAAGTGCAAACCCTAAAATTAAAATAACAATATTAATTGCTACTGGTTTTCACAGACCTACCACAAGGCAGGAAATGATCGATAAGTTTGGAGCTGAAATTGTAGAGAATGAGGTTATAATAAATCATGTATCAGAGGATTATAACAGCGTTGTTCGCGTTGGAACGCTTCCTTCTGGTGGCGAACTATGGCTAAATAAAATAGCAATGGAAGCAGAACTTTTAATTTCAGAAGGCTTTATAGAGCCACACTTCTTTGCAGGATTTTCCGGAGGACGTAAGAGTGTTCTTCCCGGAGTGGCATCAGCAAAGACAGTTATGGCAAATCATTGCTCAGAATTTATAGCAAGTGAATATGCACGGTCCGGAGTTATTGTAAATAATCCAATTCATAGGGATATGATTTATGCTGCAAAGCAAGCAAAACTGGCCTTCATATTAAATGTTGTTATTGATAGTAATAAGAAGGTTATAAATGCATTTGCGGGAGATAGTGAGCTTGCCCACATTGATGGATGTAAATTTGTAATGGAACTTGCATCTGTGAAAGCTGTTAAAGCAGATATTGTGGTATCCACTAATGGAGGATATCCTCTTGATCAAAATATATATCAATCTGTAAAAGGTATGACAGCAGCCGAGGCAACTTGCAGAGAGGGTGGAGTTATAATCATGGTGTCTGCTTGTAATGATGGACATGGTGGACAGTCCTTCTATGACAATATAGCAAATGCAAGTGGCCCAAGGGCCGTCCTTGATAGGGTGCTTAAAGTAGGAAGAAATGATACGGTGCCAGATCAATGGGAATTTCAAATTCTTGCCCGTATACTTGACACGCATACTGTGATTCTTGTTACAGATATGTGCGACCCTGAAATGATAGTGAAAATGCATATGAAGCATGCAGCTACATTTGAAGAAGCACTCCAAATGGCTTTTGAGATAAAAGGAAAAAATGCAAAAATAACAGTAATACCAGATGGAGTTTCGGTTGTTGTAAAATAAAAAAGTGCCATTCTATATAACAAAGAGAAAACTTCAGTGGGAGATTTATACTCCTACTGAAGTTTTCTCTTTGTTATCTCACTTTCTTTATCTCAACTTTTCTTAAAAGTGTTATAATTATTATGATTTGTAAAAGTTCAGTACATAAATTTCCAATATTTTTATCAGAGAAGTATTGCAGTAGATTTTTCATGGATACCAAACATTAATGTGGAGGTGAATTTTTGAAGTTAATAGAATTAGAGAATATAGTATTTAAATCATCTTCTATTTTAATGAGAAGTGAGGGCGAGAAGTTTTTTAATAGTGGACTCGTTACTAGGATCAAAGGGAAAAAAATTGACAATATATATCATATTTATGGATGTGTGAGAAACAGTACTAAGACCAGTGAATTAAACACTCATATAGCAATAGACATATTAAAGAAAAAATTAGATGGAGTAAAATGTTCTTGTGAAGATTTCAAAGAAAGTTCTACTACGGGCTATTTATTTATGTGTAGCCATTTAACGGCTACAGCCTATAGCTTTTTTAGCAGGGCTACAAAAAACAATTCTGAGAAAAATCAAAATAATGGAATAACCCCAAAAGTAGAAACAAATGAAAAGCACAAAGAAAACAACCACAATAAGCAAGGTACTATTAGTAATAATAGAACTCATAGCACTATAAAATTAGCTCGCAGGGTTTCAAAAGGTCCTACTTATTATGAAGTGCAACATGCAATAGGCAAGGAGAAAACAGTGCTTGACCCTGAAGATTTAAGAGCTTTTTTAGAAGGTGTTAGTGATAAAAAAGTCAAGTTTAATTATGACAGCTTTGAGTTTGAAGCTCCAATCTTAAATAGTGATTTACCATTAACCTTTACATTAAAGATAAGAAAGGAATATTTTGTTTTAACAACCCATAAGCAGTTTCCAGTGTCTTTAAATGATAAGAATAATGTATATTTATTTAATTGGAAGCTTTATCTACCATCAGCAAATCAAATTGCAAAGTATATGATTCTATGCGAAAAATTAAAAAGAAATGGTGAAATCATATACCGAAGGGATATAGAAAATTATAACAAACTTATTTCCTTCTTAGGTAGTATTTCAAGTGATATTAATATTAATGAAGAGGTAAAAACCTTTGCAGCAAATTTCATAAAACCTGAATTTCACATATATGAAATGGAAAACAGTATTTATTGCGATATAAGTGTGATTTATGGCAATGAGAAAATCAACATATTAAAGGGAAATAATCCTGCGGATAAAATTTTGCGTGACTTTAAAAAAGAAGGCAAAATTCTTATGGAACTAGAGAAATATAGATTTATAAAAAGAAATGATAAGTTACTTTTTATAGGTGGAGATGAAGAATTATTTGATATCTTAAGTAAAAGTGAAAATAATCTACATTGCCTAGGAAATGTTACCTTTGGAAAAGGGCTTAAGCAAAGAAGAATATTGGATTCAAGATTTATTAAAGCCGAAATTAAGGAAATGGAAGGCTGCTATGATTTTTCTTATGCTATTCATGACATTGAAAATAGGGAATTAAATAGTGTGATTGCATCTTTTAAGCAAAAGAATAGATTTTACAAAACTGTGAATAATAATTTTTTAGACTTTGAAGATGCAGGAGTTAAGTATTTTCTTGATTTAGTAATAGTATTAAATAAAAAGGAAAACATAAAAGAGGGTTTAATACAAATAGAAAAAAATAAGGCATTATATTTAAATGAAAAAATAAAAAACAAGAACCTTCAATTTATTAAAGGTATTGAGCTGTTAGAGAATATAGAAAATATTTTATCAGACATAAATAACTTGGATATAAGGGTGCCAGAGAATCTAAAAGCTACACTTAGAGAATACCAAATTAATGGTTTTAAATGGCTTAAAAGCTTAAGTACCTTAGGTTTTGGAGGAATACTCGCGGATGAAATGGGACTTGGTAAAACTATTCAAACCATAGCTTTCCTTTTATCGGAAGAAAACAAGAAATCTATTATAATTAGTCCCACATCTCTTGTTTATAATTGGAAGGCAGAGCTAGAAAAATTTGCGCCTAGTTTAAAGGTTGGCATTGTACATGGAGAAAAAAGTGAAAGACATAAATTAATTCATAATTTACTAGATTATGATGTAATATTGACAACCTATGGAACTTTAAGAATGGACATAGAGCAATATGAAGATATTATTTTTGATGCTTGTATTATAGATGAAGCTCAAAATATAAAAAACCATCTAGCCCAAAACACAAGAATCATTAAAGAAGTTAAAGCCAAGGTTAGGTTTGCTTTAACAGGCACTCCTATGGAAAATAATTTAACAGAACTCTGGTCTATATTTGATTTTATAATGCCGGATTATTTATATTCCAAAGAAATTTTTGAATCGAAATTTGTCATAGGAAGACAAGGGGATTTAGAAGAACTTAAATTGTTAATTAAGCCTTTTCTCTTAAGAAGAACAAAGGGTGAAGTAATGAAAGAATTGCCAGATAAAATAGAAAAGAAATTTATAGTTGAGATGACAACAGCTCAAAAGGCTGTATATAAATCTTATATTAAAGCAGTCAGGGAAAAAATGAAAAATAACAGTGATGGCAGGATAGAGGTTTTTTCTTATTTAACTAGGCTAAGACAAATTTGCTTAGACCCATCACTTGTAATAGATGAATACAAAGGTGGAAGTGGGAAACTAAAAGTCGCAACAGAACTTATTGAAAAACATATAGATTCACAGGGGAAGGTACTACTATTTTCTCAATTTACCTCTGCACTTAAAAATATAGGAGAGAATTTAAAGAGAAAAGGAATTCCATACCTTTATTTAGATGGAAAAACAAAACCCAAGGATAGAATTAAATTGGTAGATGAATTTAATAACAGTAGTGATACATTAGTATTTTTAATCTCACTAAAAGCAGGAGGAACAGGCCTGAACTTAGCCTCCGCAAATCTGGTTATTCATTTTGACCCTTGGTGGAATCCAGCAGTAGAGGATCAAGCAACTGATAGGGCCCATAGGATTGGCCAAAGAAATGTGGTAGAAGTAATTAAATTAGTTGCTAAGGGAACCATAGAAGAAAAAATCATTCTACTTCAAGAAAATAAAAAGGATTTAATAGACAGTGTAATTACAGGGGAACTTACTAGTAGTGATGTTCTAGGGAAGCTTACAAAGGAAGAATTGGTGGATCTTTTTAGATTTTAATGAAGTGCTGTAGTCATTAATTGACTTTCCTCAAAAATTAAACACAAACTTTATAAATATAAGCTTCGTGTATTTTCAATAAAAACACTGATACGTATGCATTTAAACAATATATGTTGTAAGCTGTAGCGCTAGTTAGTATAATATAATAAGATGCCACTTGCCATGTGGGTGGCGCGAATGGAGGAATAAAAAATGTACGTAGAATTTAATAATAAAATCGTAGTTAGCGAGGATATAAAAAATATAATTGAGAAAAATACAGAATTTAAAGTGCTTAAAGACATGAGCAAAGGGTCAAAAAGAGAGGATATATTAGCTTTTAATTTAAGTGTAGATATAAATACCTTAAATGACTTAATGGAAGAAGAAGTTGATTTAAATGAATTAACAGAAGATGATTTATTTGAGGAATACCTGTCTCTGGCAGAAGAAATTGCAATGGATATTGAAGAATACGTTCCAGAGGGTGCGATTATGGATATTAAATCTTATAAATGGGATAAATCAGATAATGCTATAAAATTAATTATAATTATAGCGCCGGAAGATCTTTATGAAGTTAAATTAAGAGATATTATGAAGAAACTTATAACGCAAGTGGAGTAAAATTGCAGACTAACTTTGAAATAACTAGGTTTTACAAGTAACCAATCCTTTGATTTGGTCTATATGCCACCCTTTTGCCACCCTTATTATTTTGGGTGGCAAATATATTTTCAAGAATATTTACAGTATCATTTTTCATTTTTAAGGTTACATGAGAATAAGCTTGCCCATAAGCATTTCTCTCCAAATTGATATCCTCACGTTTTTGCAGCAATGGCTCATCATCATGATCTCCGCAACTTCCAGTATTGATTTTTTTTATAATCTTCAAATAAGAACATATGATGATAATGTAATAAAACTAGCTTGAAAACAAGTTAGGTGTATGTGTCACTCAGTTAGGAGATTAAAGTATAAAAAGGTTGTAGCAGAGAGAAAGTGTTCCCAATTAAATAATTATTATGCACGTATTTAGACAAGCCCTCATAATATATATTATAACAAAATAGGAGCAAACGTAATAATAGGCGCGATGATAGATTTAATAATAACGATTGGTGTCCTGGTTGTTCTAATCAAAGCTTTTGCAATAGCTTTAATGATGATGATGATGAAGATGATGATCGGTTTGATAATATTAACGGTTGTAATAGGCATAACCGTTGCAATAGGCGCAATAGGTGTGACCGTTGTAATAGATTTAGGTAGACAAGCCATTAAACCACTGGGAACAAATTATGAACTAACTTTAAATTTAATAATACTATAAAAGACACTTGAAAGGGTGTCTTTTATGCTAAAGAATAGGGACTATTAAAAAGGGTAGCAAACTTATCGTATGCCACCCTTTTGCCACTTGCCAAGTGGGTGGCACTATTTTTTTTATTTAGCATATTATTATATATATGAAAATATTTATGTTATATAATAATAAAACGCTATATGCAAAATAGGAGGATTTTATGATATATTTTGATAATGCTGCCACTAGTTTTCCAAAGCCCGTGGAAGTTTATGACCAAGTATTAAGGTGCATGGAGAATTATGCTGCAAATCCTGGCAGAAGTTCTCATGATATGGCAATTGAGGCTTCAGCTAAAATTATGGATACAAGACAAGAGCTTAGTGAACTTTTCAACATTCCTAATATGTTTAACATTGTTTTTACAAGTAATGCTACTGAATCCCTGAATATAGGAATAAAAGGAATATTAAAGCCAGGGGATCATGTTATTAGCACAGTAATTGAGCACAACTCAGTTCTGAGACCATTAAATTATCTAAGTGAGAAAGGAATAACATTTACGCTTCTTCCTGTAGATGAAAATGGATATTTGAATATTAATAATCTTAAAAATGAGATCCGTAGAAATACCAAAGTAATAATAGTAAACCATACTTCCAATGTACTAGGAACGGTTCAAGATATAAGAGCAATAGGTGAACTTGCCAAAAAATCAGGAATAATTTTCATGGTTGACGCTTCGCAGAGTGCGGGAGTTATATCTATAGATGTATCACAAGATAATATTGATTTATTAGCTTTTCCAGGACATAAAGGATTATATGGTCCCCAAGGAACAGGAGGGTTATATATAAGAGAAGGATTAGAAGTGTATTCGTTTAAGCAAGGGGGAACGGGAAGTGAGTCCTTTTCTATGAAGCAACCTGACTTTTTACCTGATAGATTCGAAAGTGGAACCTTAAATACGCCAGGAATAGCAGGACTATGCGCGGGGATAAGGTTTATTAGAAAAATAGGAATAGAAAATATAAGAAAACATGAAATAATGCTCGTAGAATATTTAGTAAAAGAATTAAGTAAATTGCCTTATGTTAAAATTTATGGAGGAACTGATTATAAAAATAGAGGAGCAGTAGTTTCTTTAAATCTTGACAATATAGATAGCTCGGAAGTAGGAGAGTTATTAAATAAGAAAGGGATAGCGGTGAGAACAGGGTTTCACTGCGCACCTTTAATACATGAAATAATTGGTACGAATCGCAAAGGCACAGTTAGAATAAGTCCAGGGTATTTTAATAATTTAGAAGATATCGAAAAACTTATTGAAGCTTTAAAAGATATAGGTGAAAAAAAGTCTCTTTAAAAGAGGCTTTTTTTTATGTACATTTATAAATTAGAAAATTTAAGTACATATTTTTGCCTCTCATAGGGGTTATTTTTGAAATATAAAAACCTTTCACCAACATGTGAATATAATGATAGAAGGAAGAGGTATTCAATAAATGGACAATTTAATATTTATTGAAATTCTAAGTGAAATACTTTTCTTATTTGTAGTAAATAGGAGTTGAAGCTCATGAAATTTAAGTACCTTGTAGTTTTAGTTTCTAATAATCATTCAACATTATTATATAAAAATCTGCTCCGTAAGGGGTGTGAAATTGATTTAATATCAGCCCCCAGTAATATTTCAAGAGGATGTGCTAAAGCTATTAGATTTAATGAAAGTGATACAGCTATTGTAGTACAGGAAATAAAAAATAATAAAATAATTGTTAAAGGAATTTATAGAATAGTAAATGAAAATAATAGCATTAGTTATGTACCAGTTTAGTATATTTTATAAACTTAAAGGGCTTAGCAATATGCCCTTTAAGTTGTCTTTGTTTTAAGACCTAAAACTATCCCATTCACTGTTTTCTTATACTGATATAATAGATGCAAAATCAGGTATAACTGAAACTATATTAACGTGTTTAATAAAATCTTCAGAGTGTATTTTCCAAGTATGTTCTTCTAAATTTTTATGTCTCATTAGAACATAGTTGTATTTATCACTAGAAAAAATTTTAAATCCTGATTCATGACAATTTTCAAGGAATAATTTGTCTTCTCCAAAAGTTATATTTTGAAATTTAACACTATTAAAAACTTCCTTCTTAGCTGTAATAGTGCCACCAGCGACTGCGAAAACATATCTATACTCCCAATTTCTGCACATAATCCCTAAAGTATTCTTATCCTCAAAATATACAAAGTAAGTTAACTTGCCTGTTATATCGGCATCAGTATATTTAAATACATTCATAGTATCTTCTAAATAGTCAGAGCCATAATAATCATCATCATCCATTTTAGAAATGTAATCATATTTTGATTTTTCAACTCCGAAATTCAAACATTCACCAAGGGTACAAGTTTCATCTAATTGAAATATTTTAACATGATTAAACTTTGTAGCTTTAAGCTTACATTCATTTAAACTAATTTTATTATTATTTATAATTAATAGTAACTCTTTTTCAGGGTAATTAGACCTTTCATAGTTTATAAAAATATTATGGATATAATTAGGCTTGTTGGTACATGCGATTATAGATACCCCAGGCTTAGAATCTTGTTTTAGTTTTTCTCTAAACTGTGCAATTAATATCTTTTCTCTATTGAATTCTTCGATCATAATTTACCTCCACAATTAAATCAAAAAAAATTAACGGGTTAGTATAGATTATTCCTATATACAATTATTGTTAATTATTTGTGTATCTAATTACAGAAATAAAAAATAAGTACATTATTCCATATACATAAATATAATAAATATTAAATGGATAAATTGTGGGAGGGGTATTAATTTTGATAGATTATATTAATGAATTATATGAAATTGATGATGAAAGTAACGTAGATATTTCAATAATTATTCCCTGTAAAAATGAGGTTAACAATATAAAATGGACAATAGATTCATTACTGGAGTCTAAAAATCATCTTAAGTGTGAAATTATAGTAGTAGATGATGGTTCAACAGATGGAAGTACAGAATTTCTAAAATCTTATATAAATGAAGAAAAATATAGAGATATTGTTTTAATTATGACTAATAATATAGGAGCTGCAGCAGCCAGAAATATGGGGGCAAAAGTTGCTAAAGGAAAATACTTATTTTTCTTTGATGCCCATGTAAAAGTGCCTGATATGTGGGCAGATAATTTAATTTATACTTTAGAAAAGGCTAAAGCTTCACTCGTGGCACCATGTATTGCAGATATTACCAATATATCATTAGCAGGTTATGGACAGACGTGGAATGATGAATTTAAAATTACTTGGTTTTCGAAAAAACCAAAGGAGGGAGATGAGATTCCACTAGCGGGTGGTGCAGCACTTGGAATAACCAGAGAGGCATTTGATAAAATAGGTGGATTTGATCATCTTTTTCAGGTATGGGGTAGGGAGGATGAAGAGATATGCCTTAAAGCATGGCTCTATGGATATAGAATGGTTATCAATCCTGATGTAATAGTAGAACATCTTTTCAGAAAAAGTCACCCATATAAAGTAACTGTTGCAAATGTTACCTATAATACTATATGTCTTGCTTGCTCACATTTTAAAATGGAGAGACTTAAAAAGGTTATTGATGTAGCGAGAAGGGATTATTATTTTTTTAATGCAGCAGGTGAGATAGATAGAAATTCAGGTTTAATAGTAAGTCAGAGAAATAAATACGCAATAGAACGAGTATATGATGATGAGTATTTCTTTGAAAAATTTAATATTTTATTTTAATATTTAATCATGGAAGCCTATAATATTACAGCACCACAGGTGATGATTTAAGAATATCACTTAAAGAAGGATATCCTCACATTTGTGAGGATATCCTTAAATATAATCTTAATTATCTGCAGCATGGAGAACAGCTTGGTGATGGTGGACATATTGTTGGGCAAACTGGTGTTGGACATGGTGTGTTAGGGCAAGAAGGAGTAGGATATACGTCTGGTAGTCTAAAGGAACCAATGAATTTTACAACAGTATTGTCACAAGAATTACCAGCTACTGTAGAACAATCTTCACATTGCTCTTGAGAAGCATTTATAGTAGCAACAAGACTACTAGCAGGTATAAATCTAGGTTGTGTTTCACTTATTGTTGGTGGACATTGTTGATAACTTACAATATTATTTATACATAGTGATCCTTCACAGCATATAGGACCATTAAGAGTTTCTGTGCAAAGGCCACCAGTACATTGTTCACCTACAGCATTGCCTGTAAAGGCTCTATATTGAATGCATCCAACTACCCTTAAAGGATATAATGCTATGCAAAAATCAGGGCAGCCTGCTCCAGGTGAGCAGACAACATTACAAGGACAAGGATCTGTAAAACAGAACAAGCCACTGTTATATTGCACCGTTGTAAGAGTATTGTTAACATTTACAGTAAAACCTTTTGAAATGGATGTTTTACAGCAAAAATCTATTGTCTTTACACAGTCTGAACAGTCAGGAGTACATGTAGGAATAGCTTTAAATCCAGCCTTAGTAGCATTGAATCCATTTGATTCCATAAGCTCTTTAAGAGTCTCTTCAGTTAATGTAGTTGCTATCTGTTTTTCTGATAGACTTTCCATTTCTAGCATTATGTCCTTAATTTCTTTTTTTGTAGTACATTCTTTCACAATACTTACCTCCCCTTTAAACAAATATAAATATTTCTAATCTTATATCTACACTACCATAATATGAAGTGGCATAGAATGTGTGCTAATTTATGAAAAAAAATTAAAGTTATAATTAGTAATATGGTTAGCATATTTTATATAAAGAATAATTTAAAAGAAGGGATAAACTAATGTTTTTGCCTGAAAAGACTTTTTATGTTTTAAAACAATCAGACTATACTACATGGAATTTTACATATGATAAAAACAAGGGAATTTTATATAGAATATTAAAAGAAGATAAAGAATCTAATTATAATGAGCTAGAAAAAGAAAGCAGCGGAAATTTTTCTGTGTTATTGCTTCCTAATGATGATATATATTTCTTATATGAAGATTTAAAGGGAAACATAAAGCTCCGAATTTTAAAGGGTAATAAATGGAGTGAGGATATAGTTATTCTTAAAAAGACTACTGAAATATATGACATCTCTTTTAAGGCTATATTTAATAAAAATGAAATTTATTTATTTTATAATGTACTAAATAAAAGAACTAAAATTAGAACATTATTTAATCAAGTAGTAGATGAAAACTTTAATCTAGCATCACCTAAAATAATAGATAAAAGCAGTGATAAATATAATCATTCTTTCACTATTGTTGAAGATGACAATAACAAGCTGTTAATTATGTATGAAAGATTACAAAAGGACTATAAACTTGGATATAAGATTTTAAATACTGAATTAGATAGCTGGTCAGATTTTCATATAATAGATGAAAGTGATAATCCATTTATAGATTATTCACTATTGTCAATTAACAATACTATACATTCTTTATATATAAAAAAGGAAAAGGATAAAAATGTCTTAATTTATTCACAGAATGGAGCCATTAGAGAAGGTCACAATAGATTATTTGAGGGCTCGGATATAAAATCTTGTTCTTTTTTTGCCATAGAAGGTCATTTATATTGTTCATGGATAAATAATACTGAAATTTATAACTGTTTCACAAAAGACAAGGGGAAAACCTTTAGCTTCCCATATTACATTGAATTATTAGCTTCATTGGATGTTATAAAATCAATATATAAGTCTAATTTAACTAGAACTATAAGGAATTTAATTATTAATGAAATGTATGTAATGGATGATGATGAGGTGGAAGTTTTAATAATTCCAAATGAGTATAATACTTTAGATAGTGGTACGGCTAATAAAGATGAAATTTATAAAGAATGTGACCAATGTTTATTAGAGGCTAAATCTTATTTAAATGTTGCTTATAATAAAATGCTTATATATGAAAAACAATTGAGACAGAAAGATGAGTTAATTACTCTATTTAATAATAGTATACAAGAATATGCTATTAGAATTCAAATATATGAAAATAAATTGAAAGATATAAATACACAATGTATAAAATTTCAAGAGGATAAAAATTTATTAAATGAAAATATAGACTATCTTCAAGAGAGTTTAATAAGTAAAGAAAAGAAAATTAATGAATTAGAAAAGGCTAGTATGGAGCAAGAAAAAGAAGTATTAATTTTTAAAGAGCATGTTGAGGAAAAAGAAAAGCAAATTATAAAATTACAAGAGAAAAACTCCCAGCAAGATAGGGTTAATATGGAAAATGAAAGTAAAATTTTCTCCTTTATTGAAGAAGTTGAAGTTTTAAAAAGTAAGTTGGATGATTTAAACTCAAAATTAACTATATCTAACTCAAAAATTAATGAATCCTTCTTAAAACGAATATTTAATAATAGATAGCAATCTAACTAGAAATATTATGATATATGAATAAGTTTAAACATTTATTAAAGATTACTGCATTAAATTAATGTAGTAATCTTTTTTATTTATGTAACAAAAGCAGGTAGAAGATTAATATAATATATTGAACTTTAAAACTATGTATAAATAGGAATTGATATATAGTTATAGGTTTAATTACAAAATTTTGTATAAAGAGGCGTGGTATTTATGAAAGGTATAATTCTAGCAGGGGGAACGGGCTCAAGACTTTCTTCTTTAGTAAAAGCAACAAATAAGCACTTACTTCCTGTGGGAAAATATCCAATGATATATTATTTAATTGCTAAAATGAAACAAGCAGATATTACTGATATTATGATTATTTCAGGAAAAGAGCATATGGGCGCTATAGTAAATTTATTAGGTAGTGGATATGAATATGGAGTTAAATATACCTTTAGGATTCAAGACCAACCAGGAGGAATAGCAGAAGCATTGGGATTATGTGAGGAGTTTGTAGGAAAAGATAGTTGCATCGTTCTACTTGGAGACAATATATTTGAAGATGATATATACGAATATGCAAAAAACTTTGAAAAAAGGTGGGAAGGTGCAGAAGTATTGTTAAAAAAAGTAGCAGATCCTGAAAGATATGGGATAGCAGAAATTGAGAACGGTAGAATAATTTCAATAGAGGAAAAACCTAAGAATCCTAAAGGCAATTACTGTGTTACTGGGATATATATGTATGACAATAGAGTGTTTGATGTTATTAAAGAATTAAAACCATCTAACAGAGGAGAACTTGAAATCACAGATGTGAATAATTGGTATATAAAAGAGGGTTCTCTTACCTACGATATTATGAAGGGTTGGTGGACAGATGCTGGGACATTTAGTTCTTTGATGAATGCTAATATATTAGCTAAAGATATAGATTTAGATTATATATTGAGTAGAGATTTCAAGGTAGAGGATAAATAATATAAATATAATTTTTGTTTGTGAAAAATCAAGATTAACTGTAAATTAAAAAAATTAATGACATTTCAAAATCAAAGTCCCTTACTTCTATAGGTAGGGGACACATAATATAACAAAGATAAAATATAAATAGCTTTTGTAGCATCTAAGATGATTTAACTAATATTAACAGAAAGCTAAGGAGTGATTGCAATCTATGACTTTTTATATAATACATCCATTAAGAATAATCTTTAGGTTGGAGGAACAGTATGATTACAAGTATAGTAGTTTTAACTTACAATAAACTTAAATATATAAAACTTTGTATTGAAAGCATAAGAAAATATACGGATAAAAATAATTATGAAATTATTGTAGTAGATAACCATTCTACTGATGGAACCGTTGATTGGCTAAATAATCAGCGAGACATAAAAACAATACTTAATGAAGAAAATGTTGGTTTTCCAAAAGGGTGTAATCAAGGAATAAATATTGCTGATGGAGATAATATTCTACTTTTAAATAACGATGTGGTGGTTACTCCAAATTGGCTTATGAATTTAAATAAGTGCTTATATAGCTTCGAAGATATAGGTGCAGTTGGAGCAGTTGCTAATAGGTGTCCTTATTATCAGCAAATAAGTGTAGAATATAATACCCTAGAAGAAATGATATGTTTTGCAGAAAAATATAATATCTCTGATGAAAATAAATGGGAGGAACGGTTAAAGTTAATTGGGTTTTGTATAGCTATTAAAAGAGAAGTGATAGAAAAAATTGGGCTACTTGATGAAGAATTTACTCCAGGAAATTTTGAGGATGACGATTATTCTTTAAGAATAAGAAAAGCTAAATATAGATTAATGCTTTGCAGGGATACCTTTATACATCATTATGGTAATGTTACCTTTGGTGAAAATCCATATGAGTATTCTAAAATTCTAAAAATAAATCAAAAAAAGTTTGAAAAAAAGTGGGGATTTAGTTGGGAAAATTGTAAATCTATAAATTATGAAATAATTAAATTAATTAATAGACCTAAGACAGAAGAATTTAACGTATTAGAAATTGGTTGTGGCTGTGGTGCAAATTTACTAGAAATAAAAAATATTTTTAAAAATGCTAATGTATATGGTATAGAATCAAATAAAAATGCTGGAGAAATAGCGAAAACCTTTGCAAAGGTTATTATTGGAAACATTGATAATTGTGAATTAGCTTATGAAGATAGATTTTTTGATTATATGATTTTTTCAAGTATAGAAGTAGATTTAAATGAATCCTTTAAAATTCCAATATTTATAAAAAAACATCTAAAAGGTGATGGGCTAATATTAATAAATAATATTAATACTAAGTTTACCCAATTATAAAATTTAACTATTTAATATTTTTGATTATATGGAGGTACACTTTTAAATTGATTGAATATAATAAATGCGAGAACATTTTTCTTCTTACGAATATGAAGATAGGATAATTAAGGGTAGGAGAAAGAAGGAGGTTTAATTTATTATGATTCCTAAAGAAGATAAGGAATTTTTCTGGGATTACTATGATATTTATTCACAGATAGATTCGGATTTTGGAGGAGGGAGTCCTTTTTATAAAACATTTCTTATGGCATATCTTATTAAATATCAAGATATGAAAACATTTGTTGAAATTGGTGTTTACAAAGGGAAATGTCTGCTACCTTTGGCATATATCATTAAGCAAAATAAAGGGGTTGCCATTGGAATAGATCCATACAATAATATGTGTGCAAGGGAGTATGATGTTGAAGAAGAAAAACGCATTGCTATAAATGAGTTTATTGATAAGCTTGATTTTAATATGATATATAAAGAGGTTTTAGCAAAAAAAGAAGCTATGGGTTTATCTTCAAATTGTGAAATTATTAATAAGACATCAGAAAGTGCTTGGGAAGATCTGATGTCAAAGAGAACTGTAATAAATATGCTTCATATAGATGGAAACCATGACACAAAGTATGTGGTTATGGATGCAGAAAAGTATGTTCCGATGGTCAGTGATTTTGGCGTTGTTGTATTTGATGTTATTAATTGGGACAGTGTTAATGTCGTGTATCAAAAATATAAAGCGGAGCTAATACCAATATTTGAATGTGATAGCTTTGCGATACTGCTTAAAGCAGAAAGAACTCAGACAAATCTAGATAAAGCAAGAGTAATGGAGAAAAAATTTAGTTATTTATATAAGAAATTATTGTACATGAACAAAGAAATAGATGAGGGAATCATTGATACCAAAATTCCTAACGTAGCTATTGGGGTTTTAACATATAATCATGAAAAATATATTGAAAAATGTCTTGATGGAATTTTTTTTCAAAAAGGAAAATTCAACAAAAATGTTTTTATAGTTGATGATTGTTCAACAGATAGTACATATGATAAAATATGTAATTACCTTAAGCGAAATGGAAATAAGCTAAAAGATTTTAATATTAGAAGTGTAAGAAATGATCTAAATAAAGGTGTAGTAAAAACATTTCATTCACTTGTGAATATGACTAAAGGCTTTGATTATGTTTCATTCTGTGAGGGAGATGATTATTGGATAAATCCAAGTAGAGTAAAAAATCACATCGATTTTTTAAAAAATAATCCTGAATGTTGTATGTCATTTAATCAGGCTTATGTGTTTTGGCAAAATACGGGGTTTTTTGAAGAATCAGTAATTCATTGTAATCTGAATAGACGAGTATATAATATTGAGGATGTTTTAAAAGTAAACATTATTGGAAATCAAGGTTGTGCATTTTTCGATGGACGTATAATTGATCTTTTACCTGACTCGCTGTTTGAAGTGTTCATAGGTGATTGGATGCTTAATATGTTTTGTGCTACCTTTGGAGATATTGGCTATATACCTGATGTAATGACCATCTGTAGAAAGCATTCTGGTGGTATATGGACTAGTTTGAGTGGTATGCAGCAGTTGAAAGATATAATTAAGAACATCGATGAATATAACAGATATATGGAATTTATATATGACAAAGAGTATACAAAACAACGTAATAATTGCATTGTAGAAAACAATGGTGATTTTTCTGAAAATCTTGATCTTGTAATAATAGATGATATTTTTCCCTGTGATATGAGTGGATTTCGTTATCAAGAGTTTACAAGCTATCTTGAAGAAATAGAGAATACAAAAATAATGATAACGGGTCAAACAATTGAGCAATTTCTACATTTAAATGTGGATGAGGTGATTATTCAATATAAGCGTAGTTATCCTGGATTTTCAGGAAAAGTGTGTAGGTATGATTACTGGAGGCCCATAGGATGTAAGCTTATGTACTTTGTTTTTCCAACAAATGCATATAATGCATTGCCTATTATGGAGCATTATTATATCCCATTTGTTTTTACACTTTATCCAGGCGGAGGTTTTGCATTAAATAATTCTGAATCTGACATAAGGCTTAAGAGACTTATGGAATCTCCTTACTTTAAAAAAGTTATCGTAACCCAACAGGTTACATATGATTATTTAATAAATAATAAATTTTGTTCACTTGAAAAAATTGAATTTATTTTTGGTGGAGTTATGCCTCTTATGGAATATAATAAAGCAAAATCATATAACAAAATAAGGTATGGATTCGAAAAGGAAAATTTTGATATATGCTTTGTTGCACAGAAGTACAGAAAAAAAGGCGAACACAAGGGATATGATGTATTTATTGACATAGCAAAAGTTCTTTGCGGTATGTATGTAAATATACATTTTCATGTGGTGGGTGGATTTGATGAAAATGATATTGATATATCAAATATAAAAAATCACATAACATTTTACGGAAAACTTAATATAGATAATTTTGATTCTTTTTTTAAAGACAAAGATATTATTCTTTCGCCTAATATGCATGGAAAGTTAAGTTATGGTAATTTTGACGGATTTCCTACAGGCTCTTGTGTGGAGGCGGGACTTAGAAAAACAGCAATATTTTGTACTGATTCATTAAATTTAAATGGTGACAGAATAGTAAATGGTAAAGAGATTGTTATTATACCCTATGATGCTAAAAAAGCAAGCGAAATTATAGAATATTACTATAAAAATCCAAAGCTGATAAAAGACATAGGTGATAATTGTCAGGAAAAGTTGCTTTACTTGTTTGGTTATGAATACCAAATTGCTCCAAGGATTAAGATATTAAAAGATGAAATAGAAAAGTCATTTCTACATTTTTGAAGGTGTTATTAGTTCTCCCGAAGTCTGGAATTAAGATACAAGATAAAAATTCTATAGTATGAAAGTTGGTGTAATAATGAAGAACATCGTTATATGTGGAGCAGGTGGCTTTGGACGTGAAGTTGCATGGTTGATTGAAAATATTAATAAGGTGAAAAAAGAATGGAATATAATGGGATTTATTGACAACACTCCTGAGTTAAAAGAAAAAATTATTAATAAGTATCCTGTCCTTGGAGATGAGAGCTGGTTTGATGGTATTGGGTACCCAATTTATACAGTTTGTGCTGTTGGGAGTAGTATAGGGAAAAGAAGTTGGATTGAAAGACTTAGTAAGAATAAAAATATACAATTTGCTACACTTATTGATCCGAGTGTCAATATTTCTAATGTAGTACAAATTGGTGAGGGCACCATTATATGTGCAGGAACAATTGCAACTGTTAACATCAGAATTGGAAATCATGTAATTATAAATCTAGATTGTACATTGGGCCATGATGCTATTATTCTTGATTATTGTACTATTAATCCAAGTGTAAATATATCGGGTAACGTATATATTAATTCTATGGTTGAAGTTGGAACAGGTACTAATATTATTCAAGGAAAAAGTATAGGAACAAATTCAATTATTGGTGCTGGTTCAGTTGTAACGAAAGATATACCAGATTATTGTACAGCGGTGGGAATACCTGCAAAACCAATTAAATTTCACTCTGAGCAAAAGGGTGTATTAGAATTACAAATAAATCTTCCAGATATAAACTAAGCTCAGGATTAATTGTAGATTATAAGAAAGGCCTTCTGCTTTAATGCAGAGGGTCTTTCATTTTTAATATTAGCATTGCGGCAGACTTATTCCATACTGAAAATTATGCAGGTACACTTTTTAACTTATTGCATACAATAAATGGGATAACATTTTTCGTCCTAAGAATATGCAGAAAAGATTAGTGATATTCATTTAAGGGTAGTAAATTTATACGAGAGGAAGGTAAGTAAAATGAAAGAAAATAAGATGGTGTTTATTACCTGCGTAAATGATGAAGATTTATATCAGAAATGCTTATCATATATTAAAAAACTTCAAGTGCCTGAATGTATGGAAATTGAAATAATAGCAATAAGAGATGCTAAAAGCATGACCTCGGCTTATAATTTGGCTATGTTGAAAAATGATTCTAAATATAAAGTTTACCTTCATCAGGATGTTTATATACAAAATACAAATTTCATTTTTGATATATTAAATGTGTTCAAAAGAGATGTAAAAATAGGTCTTATAGGTATGATAGGTGCAAAAATTATTCCAGTATCAGGAATTTGGTGGGAAGATAATTGTAGAGTAGGAAAAGTTTATAGCAGTCATAGCGGAGCTATGGAATTACTTAAATTTGATGAAGGTAAAGACTTGTATACTGAATTAAAAGGAATAGATGGACTGATAATGATAACACAATATGATTTACCTTGGAGAGAAGACATATTTGATGGATGGCATTTTTATGATATTTCACAAAGTGTTGAATTCATACGCAAAGGATTTAAGGTAGTTGTTCCCAAACAGCAAGTTGCATGGTGTATTCATGATTGTGGATATGTAAATACAAATGGATTTGAAGAATATAGAAATAAATTTTTAGACAATTATTCCAAAGACATATTACCATTAGTTAGTATATTGATACCTACTTACAATCAAACTTGCTATCTTAAACAAGCTCTTGATTCTGCATTGAATCAAAGTTATAGAAATATTGAAATTATTATATGTGATGACAGTACGACGAGTTATGTAAAAGAGTTAGTAGAGAAATATATGCTTAAGAGTAATAAAATTAAGTATATTAATAATGGCGAACCATGTGGGTTTAGAGGGAAGATTAATAAACAAAAGTGCTTTGAAGCATCATCAGGAGAGTATATAAGCTATTTGTTACATGATGACCTTTACAACTCAAATAAAATAGATAGGATGATTAATTACTTCCTTTATGACGATACACTCTCTCTTATAACAAGCTACAGAAGAATGATTAATGAAAATGGTGAATATTTCAGCGATAGTTTTAGAACCCTATGTCAATATTCTAATGATACTCGTTTAACTGGAGAAGAGGCGGGAAGAAAGATCCTTTTTTCTATGATTAACTATATTGGTGAAGAAACGACTGCCATGTTTAGGAGAAATGTGGTGGATTTTTATGACACTTACAATACCATCATTGATTATGATGAATATAAAATATATTGTTTAAGTGATATAGCTTTATGGTTGAATTTATTAAGAAGAGGAAACATGATTTATATTTCTGAACAATTAAGCAATTTTAGAATTCATAACTCTCAGAATTCCTATGATAAGATTTTAGTTTGTTGGGCTTCAATTGATTTTTTCAATATGATTATTTCTTCCTATGAAAATAAAGTATTTATTAAAAATAGAAAAGAACTTTTAGAAAGCCTTATGGCTTGGTATAAGGAGTATGCTGGAGATTTAATTATGTTTAGTAATCTCTATAACCATAGCTTAAAAGATAATGAAGAGATAATGAAACTTAGGGATGAATATATAAAATGTTATACTAAATTTATAACTATATTATTGGGAGGTTAATAATATAAACTCAATGTTGAAGGCGCTGTTGGTTGCATTTGAATTATTAGCGCACTTCGACATTAGAAGTTTTAGCTGTAATTAATTGACTGAATTTAGTACGTGGTTAGTATCATTGGGGAAAGACGTGTAGATTTCAACCAGCTAAAATTATATTATTCATGCCATAATAGCTAATTTTCAACTATAGAATACTACATAGTTTATCCTTTTAGAATAATATTACAAATCATATTAACATCTTCTAAATCTAAATCGGCATATAATGGTAATGTTAATATATTATCAGATATTCTTTTTGCAACAGGTGTTTTTTGAATTTCAAACATTCCATTATATGCTTCAAAGTCACTAGTGATTGGGTAAAAATATTTTCGTGCAAATATATTATTCTGTTGGAGCAAATCAGCAATCTCATCCCTATTCTTACCAAATTCTTTTTTATCAAATAGCACTGGAAAGTAACTATAATTTTGAGTGACATTCTTTTGCGAATCGCATAACTTCAAGCCTTTCACGTAAGACAGCAATTCGCGATATCTATTCATTACTAAATTCCGTTTTGCAATTTCCTCATTAATATGATTAATATTGCAAAGCCCCATAGCCGCATGCATTTCAGTCATTTTAGCATTGGTTCCAATGATAGGTACGAATTCTTGACCATCCATTCCAAACTGACGGAGTTTTGCAAATATAGAAGAGTACTTTGAATCACTGTATGTCAAGCCACCACCTTCAACTGTATGAAAAACCTTCGTAGCATGAAAACTAAACATTGACATGTCCCCAAAATTTCCAATTGCAGTACCGTTTAGCTTTATACCAAAGGCATGTGCAGCATCATATATAACCTTTAGATTATATTTTTTTGCTATTGCATCAATTGCATAAACATCACAAATATTACCATAAACATGAACAGGCATTATCGCTGAGGTTTTTTCAGTTATAAGTGCCTCAATTTTGCTCACATCAATTGTATAGTCATCTTCATTTATATCACAAAATACAGGAGTTAATCTATTATGCACAATAGCCTGAGTAGTAGAAGCGAAGGTAAAGGGTGTAGTTATTATTTCGCCAGACAAATCTAGTGCTTGAATAGCAAGTTCAAGTGCGAGATGTCCATTGGCAAATAATGCAATATTAGCTACTTGTAGATATTCACCTAATCGCTTCTCTAAAGCTTGGTGTTTTGGTCCGGTATGAGTTAGCCATCTAGTATCCCACATATCTTTTATCTCACTAATATACTCTTGATAAGGTGGCATTGATGGCTTAACAACTGGTATTGATTTTAAATTCATATATTCACCCCCCTATTTCTAGCTATTTTAAAAATATCATCAATTTGCCTACCTTGCATTTCTATTTTACCGTATGATTCTATGCGTACAACATTGTCTACTATACAATCATAGAAATGATTAATAGATCCTAAAAATTGGTCATTCATATCAATCTTAAATACTCTATCTTCTTGCTTTTTCAGTAATACTGTAGGTTTAAAGTTTGCAGGTGTAGTAAAAATTCTTGGAGCATAAATGCAACCCTCACTTCCCCATATTTCCATTTCACATTTATATGAATTATCCATCCCAAATGAAACTTGAGCGGTAATATGCGCATCATTTTCTAAAGTTGCACTTCCAAATACATCTATATTTTGTTCTTTTGCCATATTTAAAGTAGCTGTCATTATTCGTGTTGTTTTACCTAGAAGCAATGTAGACAATTTTATAGGATAACCACCGCAATCGAGTAAAGCTCCTCCACCGAGATTTTTGTCATATCTAAAATCTGTAGCGCCTCTATAGGGGAATCCAAAAGCAACTCTAATTTGCCTAATTTCTCCGATTTCTCTATTATCAATCAATTCAAAAATTTTATTTATCTGCGTATGATAACAAAATGCGTAGTTTTCATGTAGGGCTAATTGTTTTTGATCTGCTATTCTAAGCAACTTCTTTGTATCTTCTAAATTCGTTGTAAAAGGTTTTTCCAACAATACATGCTTTCCATACTCCAAAGCTTTTTTAGCCCAAACATAATGTAAAGCTGGGGGCAAGGGAATATATACCGCTTCAATGTTATCTGAAGATAGCAGGTCTTGATAACTATTAAAAATTCTACCTTCAAATTCTCTTCTGAAATTCTCTGCCCTTGCTTGTGATTTTTTGAGCACCATGCTTAAGTCTTGGTCATCAAAAAATTGATTTCGTTCATGAGGTTTTGCAATTGCCACACCTTCATACACAAAGCATCTACTTGATTTTAGTGCTGGTAAAAACCTACGAAGAGCAATATCTGATGGTCCTAATATACCTATTCTTAATTTATTCATTTTAAACCTCCAGCAATGAAAGTAGATTTCGCAATTGTATATTTAAGCAATTATTTATTTGTACAAGTGTATTAAGTGTTTTATAATCACACCAAAAATATCCATGTGGTAAATCCAATGAAATTTCACTTTTTTGAATTTCTATAATTACATTTCGGTTTTGTTCATGATAAAAGCGTCCGCCCTCTTCAGAAAGCAATATATCAACTGCAATACCTTCCTTTGCAAAAAGTTTTTTATAAAACAAGATGGAAATCTCATCTTTACCTCTTTCATCAATACCTTCATCTTGTATAGTGGCGCCTAATTCTACTCCATCAAAGCAACCAATTTCCGACTTTGCATTTACCAAAAATTTCTTAATTCCATCTTCAACACAGTATATTAAACCAAAAGTGGAAATGCCTGTTGCCTCGAAAAGTGGTTGTGTCCAGTTGCTAACTTCACGTCCTTGTATGCATATGTCACAGAAAATCACATGGAAAGGAAATGGTTTGTCACAGACAAATGCTTTATCTTCCATATGCCAATGTTTTAAACTGTAAAGATCTGTTAACATGGTTTCTATGTCGCTAAACATCTTATGATTATTAAAAGTGTGAAATATTTCAGTTAATATATGCTGATTGGCAACGCCAGTAAGTGAACGTAAAAGAGTTATATCCTTACATTTGTTTTCGATTTCTTTTAGTTCGTTGTTATCCGTATCCATTAGTGAAAAAGGAATGCAAGAAAGAACGGTACGTGTATCCATATTTACTATATTATCCTGACGCATAAATTGTTTAATTTGTCCTAGCGTCATCCATCTATGAGTAAGTGGTTCAATAATAGGTGCATCCACAATTAAAATAACATTTCGATTTCTTTTTTTTAAAAATCGAGAAGACTGTTCAGATTGTAATTGATCTACAAGTGTTTGATGTGGTGTTGCTTTTATAAAATATTCAAGAAAAGCAGGTTTCTCACCACCATGTTTTTGCATGAAATTACTCTTTGTTGCTTGTATAGTTGGTGACAACTGTACTTTATTGATATTCCCTGGTTCGATTTTAGCTTGCATTAAAAAATGTAACACTCCATTAATTTGTTTGCAAATAATACCTAGAAAGCCTATTTCTTGTTGTATGATAATGGGTTGCTCTATAAACAGAGAACCGTTCTGATATTGCTGAATTCCAGATATTGAAAAAAAGCTTTTGTTTTTGTTAATTATTTTACCATAACCTTTATCATAAAACCAAAATTTACTTTCATCTAAATATATTCTTTTTATTTTAACTTCAAGGCTAGAATTTTCTTCATCTATCCATTTTATCAAGGATTTAGTTGAATGGAGACCTTCCTTAGTTAACCATGAAATCATTAAATCATAAAATATACTGCTCACAAGTAATCACTTCCTCAATAAGATTAAAAGGTACAATTACACACTAAAATGTAATATGTATGTATACTTGTAGTAATATCATATGAAACAAATTTGATTTAGTGATTATTGTTAATAAAATTACAATTGTTTTACATTTAATATGAACACCTATGAATTGCAAATAAGGTAAATTGTTTTTTAGCAAAGAACTCACAATGGTTTTATTTGGCTAGAGAATGTATAGACTATACCTATTATTTTATAATGAAAAATACCTATATTATCCTGTTGTTAGGATAATATAAGTATTTTTATTTCGTTCATAATATATTTTTTTCAAAGATGATTTAAACAGTAGCATATACAGATGCAGCTTCAATAATCCCAACTCCTTTTAAAACTACACGCACCTTTTCACTTATAGCATGAGTTGTAAGAGATTCACCATAGCCACCATCAACAATTAAAGAGGCGCCTTCATTAAACCAAATAAATCCATCATTACTTATCTGTAATTGAGCTACTATGAAATATTTATCATTATTAGTAATATAAAAAGTTATACCTGACTGAAAATTGGTATTTACAAAAAAAGAAGGGGTTCCAATTTCGCTAGCCCTAACACTTGGAAGATCTATTACATGAGAACTAATATTATCGTATGTTATTACTAATTGGGGACATTGTGACAAATTAAAATATTCTCTGCTTCTAAATCTAATAAGTGATGGCGAATCTTCAGTAGCTAATAACTCAATACCGTAGTTAGGAAAAATATTTTTATACCATGAAAAAACAAAAGTAGTCATATCAATTTCAATATAATTATTTATTTGAGTATCCATTATATATTCAGAGGTTGAGATAGGCTGAGTTTTTAATTCTGTATTCCAATCCACGGAATCTTCATTAAAACTATTTTTTAGAGGATAAGCAATGATTTTTTGAGTGCCACAATAATTTTTTTCATATAAAAATAACTTTAAAATAGCCCTAGAAATAATCATGTTTTTTGAAAGAGAAGATAGGTCAAACCTTAATAGAGATCTATATAGACAACAATTATTAGAAAAATTGCCTATAAAGAGCTCTTCAGAATGCCCAAAATTACAATTGTTATAATATTTACAAATGCAGGTATCTGCAGCTGCAATTAATATTACTTCAGTACTCATACCTGTCCTCCTAGTTTTATGTTTTAATTATGCTAGAGTATTTTGTGAAAAAACAAAAATATGAATTTTATAAAATAGGGTTGTTATATTTAATATGATTTTAATATTTATTATATGTAATACATTATAAAATCTCAGTGAAAGCTTATTGCTTTCACTGAGTTTTAAATCATTAAAAGAGAGAACAATAGTTAGTTAAACATTTGGTTTAACTATGGTTGTGAGCTGCTATTTGTTATTGTTTGTTTAGCAAAGTTATTTACTTCACCATTTAAACCTGTTAGATCATTGGTTCCTGTTGCTGTATAGGTGAGAGATATTGTTTCACCAGTTTTTATAGCTGCACTTAATGTGAGTGTTACAGTTGTCCCTGAAACTGTAGCAGCAGTTACAGTAGGAGCTGTTCCTGAGCTAGTAATAGCAAATGCACCAGTAGCTGCAGTTGTTCCACTCAATAATTTAGTCATTGTTAATATCATTGTAACACCAGTTGAAGGAACTGCTCCACTATTTACTCTGGAGGGTACCATATTAGCAAAAGTCTTATAAACAGCAGTTGCATTTATTGTGTTAGTTGTACCAAAGCCAGTTCCTCTAACTGATAATTTTACATATTTTTTAATTGGTGATACTTCAACGGCGCTTTTTGTACCAGAAGCAACGGATATTTCACTACCTATATTTTCAAAAGTTCCAGTTCTAGTATCACAAGCTTTAACTGTTACATACACAAAGTCTGCTTCATCATTGTCAACTAAATAATTGAAGAAGATATCATTTGATATACCATATATAGTTGTTTCAGCACCTGATTGGAGTGGTTGAATTTGTTGTGGGATTACTATGGTTTCAATACCAGGTATATCAGCAGTTACAGTATATTCAATTTCGAGGTTTGGACATAGTTCAGTTTCACTATATTCTCTACTCCAAAAACCGATAGTGGAATTATCAGCACTTGGACCGGAAATTTCAAAGCCATGATTTGTGCTTTCGTCAGCATACCAAGCTGCAACGGTTTTGGTTAAATTGTCAAAAGAAATAACTGTTCCAACGTCTGTAGTTGCAATAGTTTTTTGGGTAGTATCTCCTGAGACTAGAACGGATGAAGTTGGTGCATTAGCGTTTGTTACTTTATATTCATAGAAATTACTAGTAAGCTGTTTAATATCAGCAGTTGCATCAGCAGTATTATCATTTCTAAATACATAAAGATATAATTTAGCAGAAGTAATTGTAGCATTTGCTGGTATTGTTGAAAGGTCAAAATAAAGCAAAGCTTTATGAGCAGCTGTGCCAACCTTACCAGTAAATAAAGCAGAATCTTTACCGAAATTTAAGGTAGTAGAACCTACAGCTGCAGAAATAAAAGCATCTCTATTATCATAAATAATATTTGTTGTAGCCATAACAAAATCTCCTTTTTAAAAATAAATTAATTATTTAATATCTTTTGTGCTTGTTATCGATATATTATATGAGGTATAAGTAGAAATGTTGTCCATAAATGCTAATTTTAAAAAAGTCTCAGTTCTTTCAGCGTTTCCAATATCTAATTTGATGGTATACTATTATTAAAGTTAATTGAAAATTTTATAAAATCACAAGGAGTCATTATATAATGTGGAGGGTAATTTATAATATAGAGAGGAAGGTATTAGTTTATGACAGAAAAAGAAAAAATGATAAGTGGAAAGCCATATAAAGCATCTGGAGAAGAATTATCATCTGAACGCCAAGCTGCAAAAGAAATGATATTTGACTATAACACCCTACGCCCAAGCGAAGGGAATAAGCGAAATGAAATTCTAAAAAAATTACTAGGTGTAGTCCGAAATGATTTTTATATAGAACCGCCATTTCGATGTGATTATGGGTATAATATTTCTATCGGAGAAAATTTTTATAGCAATTACAATTGCACTATTTTAGATTGTGCTAAGGTTACAATTGGTGATAATGTTATGTTTGCACCAAACGTAAGCCTTTTTACAGCAGGCCATCCTATTCATTTTGAACCACGAAATGCAGGACTTGAATATGCCTTTCCAATTAATATAGGGAATAATGTTTGGTTAGGTGGCGGTGTTATAGTGAATCCAGGAGTTACAATTGGTGATAATGTAGTTATTGGTTCTGGTAGTGTTGTAACTAAAGATATTCCGCCTAATTCTATAGCTGTTGGTAATCCTTGTAAAGTAATAGGAGAAGTTACAGAGGAAGATAAGAAATACTATTTTAAAAAATTGAAATTTAATGATTAATTTAGATATATGGTGTTAACAATAAAGTTGAGTATAATCTGTTTAAAAGATTATACTCAATTTTATTAATAACTAAGGGTTACAAATAAAGGAGATTTTTAAAATTATGAACAAAAATAAAAACACTCTATCTTTTCCTGATAAATCAAACAGTTGGGATGAAGTAACTGATATCGTTGTAATAGGAAGTGGGTTTGCTGGGTTAACTGCAGCTATAGAAGCTCGTAATGCTGGCACATCTGTTATTATTCTTGAAAAAATGAAGGCAATTGGTGGTAATTCAATTATAAGTGATGGAGGAATTGCTGCTTCTGAAACTAAGCTTCAAAAAAAATTCAATATAAATGATTCTAAAGACATGATGTATGCAGATATGCTCAATGCTGGTGATTTAATCAATTACCCTGAACTTGTACGAGTTGTGGTGGATAATGCAAATGATGCTTTTGAATGGTCACAGGAATATTTAGGTGTTGAATATCTTGATAGGGTTGATCAGTTCGGAGGGCACTGCGTGCCACGTTGTTATACTGCCAAAAACATTTCTGGTGCAACTATCATTAAAAAATTAAAAGAAAAAGTAGAAGAGTTAGGCACGTCGGTTAGACTACAGATGTACTTTAAAAGTTTTATTCAAGACTCAGAGGGAAGAGTATGTGGTGTTATTGTTAGAGAAAACTATGATTATAAAAACCCTGATAGTGGACGGGATATATATATAAAAGCAGAAAAAGGGGTAATTCTTGCAGCAGGTGGTTTTTCTAGTGATATTGAATTTAGAATGGCACAAGATCCACGGCTTACAGAAAAAATTGATACTACAAATAAGCCCTTTGCAACTGCACAGGCACTTAAGGAAGCACTGAGGATAGGTGCCACTCCTGTGCAATTGTCTCATGTTCAGCTTGGACCATGGGCCTCGCCTGATGAAAAAGGTTATGGGCATGGACCAGAATTTTCGGAGTATATATTATTTCAATATGGCATTATTGTTGATCCTGTTACAGGTGGACGTTTTATAAACGAACTTGCAGATCGTAAAACACTTTCAGATAAAATTCTTTCAGTAGGTCATCCCTGTGTAGGGATTGCAGATTCAAAGGCAGTTAGTGAATCTGGCTGGAGCATAGAGAAATGTCTTAAAAAAGGTGTTGTAAAAAAATTCAATACAATTAAAGAGTTTGCAGTTTTTTATAATGTTTCATATGAAAATCTTGAAGAATCTCTTAACGTTTTTAATAAGAGTTTTGAAGAAGGAAGGGATAAATGTTTTGGCAAACCCATAATTGACAATGCGAAGCCAATAATGCAAACACCTTTTTATGGAATCCGCTTATGGCCAAAAGTACATTATACTATGGGAGGTATAAGGATAAATGTATTGGGACAGGTAATAGATTTAGAGGGTAAAGTTCTAGAGGGATTATATGCAGCTGGCGAGATTACTGGTGGGATTCATGGTGCTAGTCGCCTAGGAAGTTGTGCAATAACAGAATGTCTTGTATTTGGAAGAATAGCAGGTAAAAATGCAGCTAAAAAGTTAAGTTAAAAAAAATTAACAAAATTATATTTGTGAAGAATTTATTAAATCTTTGAAATTTACAGGAGAATTCTAATAAATGGAGAATATAAGAAGTGTAGGTGAATTATATTCAAGACACTTGTAAAATAAAGATTGAGTAAAATTTATTAATATAAAAAAGTTTAAGGAGTGTTAATTATGGGAATTGGTGATTGGTTAAGAGAGCAGAAGGATAAAACACAAGCAGGAATTAAGCAATTTGCAAACAAAGATTTTATGGAAGCGATAGCAGCAGGTTGTGCACTTATTGCAAGTGCTGATGGAGATATAAGCTCAGACGAAAAACAAAAGATGGTAGGGTACATTAATCTTAATGAGTCATTAAAAGTTTTTAAATTAAATGATGTATTAACCAGATTTAATCATTATGCAGATATGTTTGCATTTGATTATAATGTTGGAAAGGCAGAAGCCATGAAGGCAATTACTAAAATGAAAAGTAAACCGGATGCAGCAAAAACATTAGTAGCAGTATGTTGCTCAATAGGCGCTGCAGATGGAACTTTTGACAAAGATGAAATTGCTTTGGTTAGAGAAATGTGCTCAAACCTTGGTGTGAATCCAGCAGATTTTAAACTTTAATAATAGGTACATAAATGCAAACCTATAGGACAATAAAATGTTCTATAGGTTTTTTTGTTAAATTAAGGGATGTTTATAAAAAAGGTTGGTAATATATTGAGGTCAATGATAAAATATGGATAGATATGCTAAATTAGAGGCTTAACGACAAAGTAAAGTAGAAGTGTAAAGAGTAGGGGAGGAATCAATTGGAGAAGGCGAAAATAAAGGATAAACATAAATTAAAAGCAAAGTGGAAAAAAATAAAAGAAGATAGAGTACTATATCTAATGCTTTTACTACCACTTATATATTTTATAATATTTCATTTAATACCTTTAGCGGGTATGTCCCTGGCATTTCAAGATTATAGAATCATAGGAGATAATGTTTTTGTAGGCTTAAAGCATTTTAAAACACTATTCAGTTCTGCTAGTTTTTTTCATGTTCTTAAAAATACTATAATAATAAGCACTATGAAAATAGTATTTTTCTTTCCAATACCAATAATTTTCTCTTTACTTATAAGTGAAGTAAAATCAATAAAGTTTAGAAAATATGTACAATCAGTAGTATATTTACCACACTTTCTTTCTTGGGTGGTAATTACAGGTATATGGATTAAGTTATTATCGCAAACAAATGGGGGAGTAAATAATATCTTGAACATATTTAATGTACCCTCTATTGATTTTATGACAAGCAAAGGATATATAAGATGGGTCCTGGTTTTTTCAGAAATGTGGAGAAGTGCGGGATGGGATTCAATAATATATTTAGCTGCTATAATGAGGATAAGTCCTGCCTTATATGAATCTGCAAGAATAGATGGTGCATCTAGGTTTGACGAGATGATACATATTACAATACCAGAACTTACAACAACAATAGTTACAGTATTTATTTTAAATTTAGGATTTTTTATGAATGCAGGCTTTGATCAAGTTTTTAATTTTATGAATGATTCGGTTATAAGTGTAATTGATATACTTGATACCTATGTTTATAGGATAGGATTAATAAATGGTCAGTATGCTTTCGCTACAGCTGCAAGTTTATTTAAAGGTGTAATTGGAATTATGTTGATCTTTACCACACACTTTTTGGCTAAAAAAATATCTGGGAAAGGGTTATGGTAGGGTGAATGATATGAAAAATAAAAAAAATTTAGGTCGCTTCATCTTTTATATATTACTGTTTATTGTTACTTTAACTATGCTTATACCAATTGTGAATTTACTAGCACTATCATTAACAGATCCTGCTCGCGTAAAAGAAGTTACAGGGCTTACCATTATTCCTAAGGGATTTTCTTTTGATAATTATAGAGTTTTATTTTCTAATCCTCAGATTATGAAAAGTCTTTTTAACTCAGTATTTATAACTGTAATAGGCACTGCGTTAAATTTAGCTTTAACAATAATGGCAGCTTATGCACTTACAAGGCCAGGTCTTGTGGGGAAAAAATTCTTTATGGTGATTTTAATAATTGTTATGGTATTTGAACCAGGATTAATTCCAGAATATCTACTAATTAAAAGCATAGGACTTTTAGATACTTACTCTTCAGTAATTTTATATAAGGCACTAAATGTATATTATTTAATTATACTTATGAGATTTTTTGAAGAGGTGCCAGAAGCACTTATTGATGCAGCAAGGGTAGATGGTGCAGGACATTTAACTGTTCTATTTAAAATATTAATTCCGCTTTCGAAGTCTTCCATTGCAACTATAGGTTTGTTTTATGGGGTTTTTCACTGGAATGAATATTTTAGAGCATCAATATACTTAAATGATTCGGCTAAATGGCCATTGCAATTAGTGCTTCGGCAGTTTGTGGTGTTAAATGATACCACATCAATGCTGGGGGCCAATAGTCTACTATCTTTTGATAAGGCATCTCAGCTAAGTTATAAGGCATTACAAGCAGGAACTATAATGATTGCAATAGTTCCTATACTTTTAATATATCCATTTATACTTAAAAATTACACCAAGGGAACAATGGAAGGAGGAGTTAAGGAGTAGCTGTTTTAATAAATAGTATTTTTAAAAAATAATCTTAGGGGTGATATTATGAAAAAGTCAATAGCTTTGATGCTTGTAATTATAAGTACGCTGAGTTTAGTATCATGCAAACCAAAAACCGATGATGAGGTGGGTAAAAATAACTTGATTGAGCCAATAGTGGTGAGAATGGTGATGAAAGATGTAAGTCCCAAAGATCCTATAGCTCAAAAATATATAGGACTTATAGAAAAAGGCTTAGCGCAGGAGGGAACAAAAGTTCAGATTAAACTTGAAGAAATGCCTTCAGGTAACTACGCTGAAAAATTAAACTTAAAGTTACTTGGTAAAGATATTCCTGATATCATATACTTCCAAGGAGGAGACCAACAGATATCTCAGCAAGGATTACTGGAGGACTTAACACCATATATAAAAAAATCTAAGTATATAAAAGCTAATTTAGAACAACAAAATAAAAAGAGACTCGCAAACTATCCTTACTTATTATGGATTAAACCTCTTGCATCAAAGGTGCCAGTAATGAGAAGTGATTGGTTCAATAAATTAAGTACATCTAAAAAGCTCATGGAAGATCCTACTATAGATAATTATTATGCATTTTTAAAACAATTAAAAGATTCTAATTTAGGTGGGAAAGGATCGCCAGCCTATGCATTAACAGCTGCTGGGAATACTTTAGAGATTGATGAAATATTTGACCAAGCTTTTGGAAATAAATCCACTTGGATTAAAGATAAAAATGGTAAATATATTTTTAATAAAGTTTCTAACAATGAAAAAGAAAAGTTAACTTTTTATAATAAACTTTATAAAGAAGGAATACTAGATCCAGAATTCTTAACTAAAAAATGGGACACAAAGGAAAAGGCTTTTTATGAAAATCAAGCTGCTATAATAGCTGGAACAGCAGGAAAAGTTATAGATATTTATGAGGGTAAAATCAAAAAGGCTAATGGAAATGCTACAGGACTTACAGTTTTACCACCGGCAAAGGGAAAAGCTCAAGGATATTTACCTATAGATGTTTCTAAAGAAAATAGAGGTATAGCTATTTCTTCTACATCTAAAAATAAAGATATTTCCTTTAAAATTCTAGATTTTTTAGCTAGTGAAAAAGGTCAAATGATAGATCGTTTAGGTTTTGAAGGTGAGCATTATGTAATTAAAGATAATAAAATCCAGTTAACTGAAAAATCACAAGAATGGTATGCGAAATTTTGGGAGCCTTCAAAAATTTCACTAGGAAAAGAACTTGCAAAACCGCTACTTGGAGCTGCAGGAACTAAGTCACTAGAAGATGTTAATAAGCTTTATACTGAAGATATTAATTTTATAATCCCAGAAGAACTTTCTGTTAAATGGGATTCTATAAATAACTTATATAAAGAATATTCAGCAGATATAATTACAGGAAAACGTCCTATAAGTGATTTTGATAAGTTTGTAACGCAGTGGTATGAAAATGGTGGAGAAGATATAACTAAACATGCAAATGAAGTATTAAAGTAATTGTAGTCGACTAATGTACTATATTAGCATAGGTATACTCCCCATCATTTTTATTCGAACATATGGCTGGCTGTGTATTTGAAACTATAGTTATACAAACTATAAATGAGCGAAAACGTCTCCATTAATTCCCATAAAACAAAAAAAGAAAAACATATATGCATTCTCCTGTTATAATTAAGTCACTACACAAAACATAACTAAGGAGAAAACATAAATGTTTAACAACTCAATTGTAACAAAATCATCGGCAATATACAAATTTTTAATTGAATTAAAAATAACTCTTTATCTCACAACGCCTCAAATTCATCATCTGATATTATTTATAAATTCTATGGTGACAAAAGGCTACTGTGGAAAAGTAACTGACGTTTCAGATTTTATGCCGGTTAGGCATAGGACTAATATTGGAAAGTTTTTATCGGAGAGTCCATGGGACGAAGACTTCGTTGAAAAAGCTCTAAAAAAACGTGTGCTTATGAGAATATGGGAGATGTCTAAAACAACTGGAAGTCCTATTTATATTGTAATAGATGACACTATTTCAGAGAAGACTGTGCCCTCGTCAAAGGCAAAGAAACCTACTGAAAAATGTGGATTCCACCATTCTCATTTAAAAGGTAAAACAGTTTATGGTCATCAATTAGTTACAGTTATGTTATTGTGCGATACTCTTGTGCTGCCATATACTATGGCGATATACAACAAAGAAAATATGAGTAAAATCCAAATGGCAATTCAGTTTATAAAATCCTTACCCCAACCAGTAAGTAAAGGTTATGTTTTATGTGATAGTTGGTATAGTAATAAAAAATTGTTTGCTGTTTCCAAAGAGTCAGGCTACGCCTATATTGGTGGCCTAAGAACAAATAGAGTAATATATCCAAAAGGTCGTGAAAAACTTGGAATTAAGCTTAACCATATGTGCGAGATATTAACTAAGGATGATGTTGACCTAGTCAAAGTCGGCAATAATGAATATTATGTCTACACATATAGGGGCAAACTTAATGACGCCAAGGATTCTTTGATAGCCCTTTGTTGGCCTAAGGAAGCTCTTTTCAAGCCTGGTTGTTTAAGAGCATTCATAAGTCTAGATACAATTATTACAACTGAAGAACTTCTAAATCACTATAAACATAGATGGCCAATTGAAACCTTCTTCAGAGAAACTAAAAAACATCTTGGTTTAAATCATTATCAAGTAAGAAGTAATCGTAGTATTAATAGATACTTCTTGTTACTAATGATTACTTACGTATACTGTGAATTAGAGGTAAGTAATGGTACGTTGAATTTCAACGTTGGAATTAAAAGCGCAAGGAACCAATCTCAGAAGGAACGAGTGTCTTGGATTTTTAAACAAGCCGAATTAGGAACTCCTCTTGAAGCTATCTTTAAAACATTAAAGATAGCTTAGGATAGTTGACATTGATTTTAAATGGAATAATATGTTAGTAAATTCGCTCATTTATAGTACAAATATAAATAATAAATTTATTGCAAGACTATGCAAACTGAACCTAATATGGTAAAATGTTTCAAATGGTGAGTGTGCCTATGTACACCTAGCGGCACAGGGGAAAGTTATCCTACACGTATAGCTATAAGTTAAGCCTTGCGGAGTCACTTCTAAGTGATTCTTTGCGGGTTTTTTTTATTTTTTATAGAACAGCGTTTTTTTACTACCAACCATACATGGAGGCAGTGAAGATACCTGTAAGATATTTTGGGATAATATTTTTCCTATTTAATATAACTGCAGCCTTTGCTTCAAAGCGAAGTCACTGGATTATGGATAAAACTAAACCTAAAACCTTAACTTTTATGGCTCTTTTAATGATAATATCCTTTGTACTTATGGGTGCAGTAAAAGTGTGGTTTGGCGTTTTTGCAATATTATTTCAACAGGTTGCAAGGGGGATATATAGGCCGGTTACCACTAAATATTTGAATAAACACATACCCTCTGACAAAAGAGCAACGGTGCTTTCCTTCCAAAGTTTAGCTTGTAATTTGTCAGTAGCCATAGCCTTTCCGCTAATGGGAGTAGCTATGATCATATTAACTGTGTTTACTATGAAGTATATGAAGGCGAGGCTAGGGCTTAAACAAAATGTACAGGAAGGAAATGAATGTTGATAAGGAAGAACAATTTACCTACTTCATTTGATTTTAAGCAAGTTCTTATTCAAAGTATAAATCCCCAGCATCATTTTTTGGTGTAGGGGATTTTTGAATATACTATTGCAGCACAGCAGGTGATAGTTTAATATGCATCATCAAATATGAGTAAATTGATTTCTTGTAATAATAAGATGCCACTTGCCACGTGGATGGCATCTTTTTAAATAGGGTCAATATTTAACACAGTTTTTTGAGGAAAAGGAGAAGTTTTAGAACGGGTAGTTATAACAAAGTCGTACCGTGTTCCCAGTTGTGATTTTATTGGTATAGTTGCAGTAATTGTTATTGTTTTAATAGTTTCTGGGGCCACATTTTTCAGTATTTCTAAGTCAGCAGAATAAGCAGTGTTAGCTAGAATATCTGCAATTTTAGTATTGTTTATGCTAAGTGTATAGGGAAGGGCTACTGGCTTAATTTCTAAAGTATAATCATCATATCCTCCACCAGTATTTTGAAAAACATTTATTATTGTTGCTATATATCCTGGTTTGGTTACCTGAAAAGAGGTTGAATCGTCTATCTTATTATAAGACATCGGTAAAAGGGATACTCCAGGAGATAAACTAAGGGCAATTGCATTGCTCTTCTCACCGCTATATAGTTTTGTAGAAATATCATTATAATATTGCACCGCCGCTGCCTGAGTTGTTATGGCAATGCCTGATTTAAGATTGGATAATGGAGCTACTGTAAAAGAAATTAGTCCTGAAACACCCTTATCTAAACTTGGTATTAACATAACTATTTTTTTATTCACACTATCATAGCTTGCTGTGCATAGCAGTGTGGTATTAATAGAAGTAAAGGGAAAATTGCTGCTTAACGGTATATCAACTTTACCATTCACTAAAGCAATAGAGCTATTATTAGAAAATACTAAAGTAAATTGAATAATGGAATTAGTATTTATTGGTCCACTTTGGTTATATATTATAGAGGTAGTAAGATCCTTGGCACTTAAATTTAGAACTATATTAGGGTGATTTATTGTCACAGAAAGATTTTTACTTATGGTAAGGTAAGATCCACTTAACTTTTGTTTATATAGAACTTGATAATTGTTTGTCTGCACTGAGGTTGTAACTCCAATGGATTTATTAGAATTTGTGATTTTACAATTTAAAATATAGGTTAATGTTTTTGCATCTTTTAGTGCATCTATAAATCCTTCGCTAGGAAAGGTCACTGAATTTCCTGATACAGTGGGTGTTATCACTATACCATTTCTGTAGGCGGGTCCTGTATAAATCTGCCCACCGCTTGGCAAGATATCTTTTACGTAAGCATCATAAACTACAGTTCCTTGTGGAATGGTCACTGTAATAGTATAGGTAATAGTAGAATTAACCTTAAATAGAGAGGAATTATTTGATTTTGTTAAGATAATATTGGGAGAATATATTGTAACTGAAGCACTTTTATTCTGATTGGTATATTGATAGCTCAATGGATTATCTAGCTGAGAATAGGGATTGGTATTTGCTGCTGTAGTTAGGATAGTAAGGCCTGGTGCAAGAGTATTATTTATAGTTACACTATAATTTAATGTTAAGATTTGTCCAGGAGCCAATTTATCTATATTTAATTGTATTCCTTTTTCATCAATATAGGGATTTCTATAGCTCCCTGTTCCAGTAACATTAATAGAACTTTGATTAACGGTAAACCACTCAGATAAGCTGTCGCTTAGCTGAAAATTAAAGGCGTCAGTTTCTGTTCCTAAAGTATTAGTATTTGTTATCTTAACAGTGTATGAATAAATCTCTCCAGCCTTTACCCCAGATGAATTTATTCCGGTGATAGATTTTGTAAGTTGTATATTTGGAATCCCTATATTTATCAAAACTTGTGTTCTTGCGCTATAGCCAAATCCATCTGTATTACTTCCACTAAGCTTAAATAAATTATTATTTTGACTTGATGACCCAAGTATGAATATTGGAACTTTAAAAGTAATTGTACTCAAAGATTTTCCAGGAATATCTCCGTAATTAAAGTCCACCCCATGGGGCTCAATTAATTGTGGGGAAAGTCCATAAGGTTTATATCCAGTATAGGTATATATAAGTCCATCAATAGGGTCCGCAGAAAGCGGGAAAAAATCATCTAAATAGACTTGTTTTTGAATTGCAGATAAGGTGCTGGCATCGTAAGTTAATTTATATTCTGCAAAATCACCGGGAGCCAGAGCATTAAAAGTTTTTGCAGTGCCATTTTCATAGTATCCTTTTAAAAAAGTTTTTGTTATTTTCCCAAGGCCAATACTAGAGCTTGCAGAGGCACTATCTGTAACTATAATTAAAAGTTGAATCAATGTTCCAGAAATACTTGCAATAGACACAAAGCTATCAAAAGCTACCACTGGTAATGGGATAGAACCAATCAACTTATATCTATAATAACTATCCACTTTAGCATTTATGGTCACAGTATTTTGAGAGTTTCTCATAGCCAATGGAAAATTATAAATTAATTCATAACCTTTTAGGGTTGGATTATCAATTACAGATGTAGGAGTTACAGAACTTGAAACAAAGCTAATTCCATCTGGTAGTATATATTTAACAGAAATATTTTGAATATCATAATATTGACATACAGAGTATACATAACTATATTGAATACTTTGAAGTACATCGGTGGTAACTTTATTAACTGTTGTAGTAATAATTAGATCCATTGCATAAAAAGTTACACTATTCTCTACAATATCTTCTGATGAAGCCATATTGACAATAAGCTTAAAGGCAGTACCATGATAAATTAGATTTCCGGTATTATTATTATATTTATTCCATGCTGCATAATTAAAGCTCACTGAAGTATTACTACCTACTGACAATGCTATTGCACCAAAATAAATTTGAGTATATAATTTGTCATTAATAAGAACTGTACTAATAGTGGGATTTTTTAAAAGATTAGCATCTGTGCCAGAACTAGATATATTACCTATATATCTTATTCCATCTGGAATAAGTATATTTATATTTACAAGAGACGAACTAATAGTGTTATTAACGAAAGTGTTATTTGCTGTATAAACTTTAGAATAGTCATTTAATAAGACTGTAGTTCCTGCTCCTTTTAATACTTTCCCAGAAGTCCCAATTGAGCATGAAAATCTTACGGCCTTAAAACTCATGATAACTCCATTAGTAATCCTCTGATTTCCAATATCGTAATTTCCCCTAGGCATTGTGTCTACCTGACAAGTTACAGTAAATCCATTGAAAATATATCCAAAGGGAATGGTTGTTCCACTTTTAAATTTTGTGCCTGCCTTTACAGTAACATTAAAAGAATAACTAATCTCTAAAGGAGCTAAGTCCTTTAAATTTATCCAGGAATAAGAATAACCACCGTCAGAATTTTTTACTGAGGATGTTATGCTTTGGGTGGCAGTACTTACAGTCATTCCATCTGGTGTAGTTATAAATATACTTAAATTATATAATTTTATACTTGAGCTGAGATTCTTAATACTTATTATAAAATTGGTTGTCCCACCTAAAATAAGTGGAACATTTTCTGTTTTATCTATAGAAACATTTAAAATGTCTGAAGTCATAATATCTCTCCTTAATTGTATAATACTCTTAGCTTACATATAATATATTCTGAGATGTTAGTTACTGTTCAAGATTTTTCTTTCATGTAACTATTTAAACAAGTCTTCATAAAATAGTATTGAGTAAATAGAAACTATTCAATATTATTTATCATGATTTTATTGCAATGATAATAGAGGAGGCTAACCAAATTGTCACTAATCAACCGTTTCTCAGCCATTGATAAGGCCATTATAAATGCTACTGGTAATAGCTTAGTAATTTGCGGTGACTCATCAACTATAGATGATAATACCTCAGATATGATAACTGTTGCTGGTACCACTACAAGAAATTGGGCTTCTGCAGGTAGTTCTTCGAATATAAGTATACTTGAAAATAGCACCATACTTTATGCAGAATTAATATGGTATTCTACTGTAAAATCTGATGTTCCAGGCTCTTTAGATTTGAGAAGTATACAAGATAACCCTATAACCTTTATTACTCCACTGGGGGTAAATCAGATTTCTCCACAAAACACAGATAGCTTTACAGATGCATCGGGTAATATAGATAGATTTAGAAGTACAGATGTAACAAATATAATTAAAACTTCTTTAGGTGGAATCTATACTGTTTCAGCTGTTCCAACTAGTATTCCAGCTACAGGTTTATCCTCTACTAGGGCCGGTTGGACATTAACGGTCATTTACCGAAATGATGTTTTTAATCCTAAGAAAATACTTTTTTTATCTGGTATAGGACCTGCTACTAACAGTACTCCCCTTCAAACAACCATTACAGGATTTAGCACTTCTAGCGATGAAAGTGACCTCAAGGGTAATATAATTTTTGCTTGTGCTAATGGACAGCCACTTAATGGAGTAGAAATTTTGAAAATAGGTCCATCCTTCGCCAATTTAACAATAGAGGGAAATCTTGTTGGCGTACCAAATCCTAATCCGGGAACTGCTCCAAATAATCCTTATAATAGCTTTTTTCCAGGACAAATTAATGTCTGTAATCCACTAGATCCCAATGTGGGACTCATAAATATTAGTGGTACGAATGGTACTGTAAATCATGATGGATTTGTTCCAACCCAAGTAACAGGAGCAAGAAATAAGTGGGATTTAACAAATATAAACTTTAGTAATTCATTAGTTACAAATCAGAATCAGTTAGCAATTCAATTATCGGAAAGTGGAACTATTGATGGTGTTATGATTCTTGAGGCGGGCACATCTGTTAATGCAGTAGCTCCTGATATTACCGTTGATTTTAATGTTTTTGATCCCGATGACCATACCTCCAATAAAGTTTTAGTTGGAGAGCAACTAGTATATTCAGCTAAGATTAAAAATAGTGGTAAGATTGCTGCAGATAACTTCATTTTTTCAACAATATTAGACCCTAGTTGCTCTTATATTCCAAACTCACTCACAGTGAATGGAGTAGAAATTCCTGGAGCTAATGTAACACTTGGTGTTAATCTAGGCACTATTGAACCAACTGGAGTTGCAAATGTTCTTTTTTCAGTAAGAGTAAATTCACTACCACTAAGTAAAACTATAAATGGGTTTATAGACTATCAATATTCATTTGTCTCTGGCTCTGGTTCACCTTCCACAACAAATTATGGAACCTCAAAAATTATAACTATAAATGCAAATACAGCCCTACTGTCTGTAATAAAAACTGCTTCTTCTCAAACTTCTTTAGTGGGAGGAAGAATAAATTATACTGTAGATATAAAAAATATTGGTACTGTTCTTGCATCAAAAGTTATATTTCAAGACGTTGTCAGCAAATACTGCTCTTTTGTTATAGGCACAGTATCTATAGATGGAATTTTAAATCCAACCTTAGATCCTAGCAGTGGATTCACACTTCCTGATATGCCTGTTAATGGTTCTATAAATATAATGTTTTCAGTAGATATTATATCCTTACCTCCATCAACAGTAGTTAATAATGAAACTAAAGTTACTTTTGATTTTGGTAATTATGCTAATGATTTTCTTATAACAAAAACTATATTAAGTAATATATTGCCAATTCAAATTCAATTTATAGATATTGTTGGTAAAAGATGCAATAGTAATGATTATCCCAATATAGGCGATACTGTTAGCTACAACTTAAATTTAACCAATATAGGAAATATACCAGCTACAAATGTAGAAGTAGTTGAACCTCCTGTATATGGTCAAACCTTTGTAACTGGCACAGTTAAGATAAATGGTATTCCAAAGCCTGCACTAAATCCGTTCACGGGCTTTGTAATAGATTCAATCCTCCCAATGCAATCAGATGATATCGAGTATGATATGCTAGTAAATGCTATAAATCCAAATAAAGTTATAGAAAATATTGCTCAAATACCCTTTAAGTATCAAGTTCAACCAGGATCACCGGAGATAACTTCGGAAAAAGATTCTAATAAAGTAATTACAATTAGCAATTTCGTTCAAATAAACATTTCAGAAACAGTGGATAAACCTTATGCCACCGTAGGTGATATCCTCTATTACTCAGTAGAATTAACTAATGCAGGAAATATAGATGCTACTAATACTATTTTTCTATCTACAATACAAAATGGAAGCACTTTTATTCCCAATACAGTTGCTATAAATGGAGTTATCCAAACTGGTTTAAATCCAAATACTGGTTTTAGTGTAGGAACAATTTGTCCTAATAACACCGTTGTTGTAACCTACCAAGCAAGAGTTATTAACGTGCCTACCCCTAATATTATCATTAATTATTCTGAGCTTATTTATTCTTATTTACCAGACCCAAATGGTAGTAGTATCACTACTACAGCCACCAGCAATTCTGTACAAACCGTAATAAACATTATGAGCTTTACCTTTACAAAAACAGTAAACAAAGCTTATGCAGTGGTGGGAGATTTCATGACTTACTCCACCTTTATTGTAAACACGGGGAATGTAGCCTTAAGAAATGTTAAATTTGGAGACGAACTATCCTTTTATTTAAAATTCTATCCAGAGACAGTTTTTATAAACGGAATTAACTATCCGGGTTATGACGTTAGAACTGGTTTTATTGTTGGTGATTTAAATCCAGGAGATACTTTTAGAATATCCTTTGGCGTCAGCGTAAATGCAGTTCCTCCTGCAGGTTTTATACCAAATACAGCAACAATGATATACACCTATCAGTTAAATTCAAGTACTGAAGTAATAACAGACACTAAGAATTCAAATGAAGTTAAAACAATAATAGTTGATGGCAATTTAAGCGTAACTAAGTCTGTAAACAAAGCCTATGCTACCATAGGTGATATATTAAACTATTCCTTTAATGTATCAAATATAGGTAATGTGACAGCTATAAATGCAAGCTTGTTTGATACTATTCCTGTGGGTGCCAGTTTTATGACGGGTTCTGTTGTAATTAATGGAATGTCGAAACCAACCTATGATCCAGGGCTTGGATTCCCTTTAGGTTCTTTAATTGCAGGTCAAGTGATTTCTTTAAGCTTTAACGCAAGAGTTAATTTTGTGCCATCACCTAATTCAATTATAAATAATGGTTCTGTATCGTTTGAATATCTGTTTAATCCATCTGCTCCAGCAATAAATAAGACAATAACTAGTAATAATGTAACTACTGTAATTAATATAGCTACAACTACTTTAACGAAAGAGGTTGATAGGGCTTATGGCACTATAGGCGATGTGCTAACCTATACTCTGAAAGCTACTAATACAGGTACTGTGGATCTATATAATGTTATATTTAAAGATATTATTCCTGTAGCTGCTACCTTTAATGCAAACTCAGTAGTAATAGATAATGTTGCGCAACCTGGCCTTAATCCTAATATTGGGTTTAGCATAGTTGATATACCGACCAGCGGAAGCAGAGTTATAACCTTTAAAGCTACTGTAGTAAGTGTTCCAACTCCTAACACTATAATTAATAGTGGTACACTAGCCTACAATTATAAGATTAATCCAAGTGGAACAGAATTTGCAGGAACTATTACAAGTAATACTGTAACCACAACAATAAATAACGTTTCTGTTACAAATACCAAATCTGTTGATAAATTATATGCCACTGTAGGTGATATCCTAACCTATACTTCAGTTATAGTAAATAATGGAAATGTTAATTTGACAAATACACTCTTTACAGATTTAATCTTTCCAAGTATTACTTTCCAGACAGGATCTGTAAAGATTAATGGGCAGACTCAGGCAAATTTAAATCCGGTTACAGGTTTCACACTAGGAACAATAATTCCTGCTCAATCAATTTCTGTGGAATTTAAGGTTACCGTAAGTAATGTACCACCTGATGGATTCGTAACAAACTATTCTTCTCTAGCTTATCAGTATAGTATAGACCCATTAGGAACACCAATCATGGGTAATATAAACAGTAATACTGTAAACACCTATATTAACCTAGGAAATTTAACCATTACTAAAGCTGCTGACAGAAATTTTGCAAGAAGAACAGACATTGTAAAATATAGTTTCTTAATAACCAATACAGGAAACACAATATTACGAAATATATCCTTTATTGATCTTATTCAAGCTGATTCATCCTTTAATGGAGGCTCTGTATATGTAAATGGAATTAATCAACCTACACTTAACCCTGATTCAGGTTTTTTATTAAGTGATATAGGTGTTGGCCAATTCACAACTATAGAATTTACGGTTACAGTAAACTCTATACCCCTTAGTGGGAAACTCTTAAATACAGGTACTGTAACATTCTCCTATTATGTTGATCCATTAGGTCCAGTAACAACAAAAACTATAACCTCTAATCAGACTTCAGTTACTGTTAATGATACTATTGTTTCTGCAACAAAGGCAGTAGATAAAGCTACTGCTAAAATTGGAGATAACCTAGCTTATTCCTTTATTATTAAAAATGAAGGCAATACACCTGCTGTAAGTATGTTGTTTGAAGATGTGTTAAACAGTAATATTTTCTTTAATATAGGTTCAGTAATTATTAATGGAACTCCTACTCCACTAGCTGATCCAAATCTAGGATTTTCATTACCCGATTTAGCGGCTCTTGGAACTAATACTGTTTCCTTTACTGCTAAGGTACTAACTAGACCAATAAATAATATTGTAACTAACTTTGCCAATATCAATTATGAATACAAGATTGATCCACAGCAACCATTTATCCCTGTAGCTATAACTACAAATACTGTTATAACCTATATCGCTGCTGGTGAAATTACTGTCACAAAATCTGTAGATAAAATTTACGCTACTGTTGGCGACACTATAAATTATACAGTAAATGTAAAGAATACAGGTTCTGTTAATGACACAAATATGAGCTTCAAAGATTTAGTTCTTGGAAGTACCTCATTTATAGCTGGATCAGTATCGGTAAATGGAGTAATACAAACTAGTTTTGATCCAAATATTGGGTTCGCATTGCCTGATTTAATTCCTACTGCAGTAACCACAATTAGTTTTGCTATTCATGTAGATTCATTACCTGTAAGTGGGAAGGCTATTAACACGGCTGAAGTAACCTTTAGTTATAAGCTTACTCCAACAGACCCAACAGTAACTATTACTACAAACTCTAATAGTGTAACCACCTTCATTAATTTAGGAAAGCTTGTTCTTACTAAAACCGTTGATAAAGCTTATGCTACCTTACAGGATATATTGACGTATAATATTAGTATTCAAAATGTGGGAAGTGTAACAACTTCAAATATATTCTTCCAAGATATTATTCAAGCAGAAGCGTTATTTAATAGCGGGTCTGTGGTTATAAATGGTGTAAGTAGTCCGACTTTGAATCCTAATACTGGATTTAATTTACCAGATATTCCACCAACAATAGTAACTACTATTTCCTTCACTGTAACAGTAAAAGCTGTACCACCTAACTCGATTATTTATAACGTTGCAACTGCAAATTATAGCTACTTTGTTAATCCAAATAATCCAATAATAAATGCATCAGCCAAAAGTAATACCGTTTCAACCCAAATCAATTTAGGTAAACTCACCGTTACTAAAGAGGTAAGTTTGGTTTATGCAACTATAAATGATACCTTGACTTATACTGTTATTGTAACAAATTCTGGAAATGTGCCTGCAACTTCTGTGAACTTCAGAGATGTTATTCCTACTGGTTTAACCTTTGTACCAAACTCTGTTACAATAAATGGAGTTATCCAGCCAGGTTTAGATCCATTTGCAAGTTTTACTTTAGGTACCATAAATGCTGGTGATTCTGTAGAAATAAAATTTAGAGCTATTGTGACTTCAGTGGAGACACCGTCTTTAATTGCAAATACTGCAAATGTGACCTTCACTTATAGAATAAATCCATCTGGACCAGATATTATTAATGAAACCAATAGTAATACTGTAACAACTCAGATAAATTTAGGGCAATTGACGCTTACTAAATCTGTAGATAAGGCCTATGCCACATTAAATGATATACTATCCTACACTGTTGCTATAGCTAATACTGGAAATGTAGATGCTTTAAATGCAGTATTTATAGATAGTTTACAATCAGATATAACCTTTAACCTTGGTTCTGTAACTATAAATGGTCAAAGCTATCCCGACTATAATCCTAATATAGGTTTCAGCTTAGGAACAATTCATACTTTAGACAATTTAATAGTATCCTTTAGTGCAACGGTAACAAAAGTTCCTACACAGGTTACAGTATTAAATAATGCCGTGGTAACCTTCAACTACAAAATAGATCCAAATGGTCAAGATTATACTAAGTCTACAACCTCCAATACAGTCTTAACCTATATTAGATTTGGCAGTTTACTAGCAACAAAAACAGTTGACAAAGCATATGCTACCATAGGAGATAACTTAAACTATGCTGTGGTTGTTACTAATACTGGGAATACTGGTGTAAAGGAACTATTCTTTATTGACACACTTTCCAATGGAGCATCTTTTAACGCAGGTTCAGTAATTGTTAATGATATTCCTCAGCCAACTTTTGACCCTATAGTAGGTTTCACATTACCTGACCTCTTATCAGGAAATACAGCCACAATTAGTTTCAATGCAAAAGTAACATTGCTTCCAGTACCACCTATAGTTACAAATTATGCTTTTGCTAACGGTGTTTATAAAATTGACCCAGCAGGACCTAATTATCAAGTGAGTGCTACCTCTAATACTGTTTCTACAGAAATAAAAGTAGGAAATGTATCTATAGTTAAATCAGTAAATAAATTATATGCTAATGTATTAGACGATTTAACCTATACTAATATAATAACCAATACTGGTAATGTTACTTCATCTAATGTAATATTTACAGATAATCTACAAAAGGAAATATCATTTATAGGAGGAACTGTAAGGATTAATGGTGTGGTGAGTCCTTTACTTGATCCCACAAAGGGAATTCCACTAAATGATTTAGGACCAAATCAAGTAGTAATAGTTCAATTTGACGTAAAGATTAATTTGCTACCAGTGCCACCACAGATTCAAAACACTTCACAAGCGGAGTTTAGCTACAAGATTGATCCTAGTGGTTCTATAATAACAAAAACTAATTTTTCCAATACTGTAACTACCAATGTGGTTTTAGGTCAACTTACAGCAAGCAAATTAGCAGATAAATCAGTGGCTACCATAGGTGATGTTTTGACCTTTACAATTAGTATTCTTAATTCTGGTAATGATATTGCCAGCAATGTAATGTTCTATGATACACCTTCTATAGGTGCAATATTTAATCCTGGTTCCGTAGTTGTAAACAAGGTGCCAGAAATTAATTTTGACCCAACTGTGGGCTTTAGTCTAGGTGATATTGGAATTGGTAATGTGGTAACTGTTGTATTTACTGCAACTGTAACCTCAGTGCCTGCAACAGGTAAAGTCACCAACCAAGCCACTTTAACCTTTAAGTATGTTGTAGATCCTAAAGAACCTCCTTATAGTAAAACCATATTCTCAAACACCACTACCACTAGTATTGCTGTTGGTAATTTAAGCGTAACTAAAGCAGTTGATAAGGCCTATGCTACAATAGGTGAATATCTCACTTATACCATTGTTATTACAAATATAGGTAATGTAGATGCTACTAATGTTATTTTCCTTGATCCCACACCTGCAAATGCAGTATTTGTACTTGGTTCAGTAACCATAAATGGAACAGCACAGCCAACCTACAATCCTGCAGCAGGATTCCCTCTTAATACAATGAAACCTGGTGAGATAATAACAGTAGTTTATAAAGTACAAGTAATAAAATAATATAAAATCATTATGGCTAGCATTGTTATATTCAATGCTAACCATTTTATTCATTAATCACTAGAACAATTATAAACCTATAGAATAAAATAATATGAGATACTATTTTAAAATCACTTTAAAGAGGAGGTTTTATCAAGATGATTAGCAAAGATAATATATTTTTAGAGCCCATTAAACTATTGAATTATAGTGAATTGGATTATAGTAAAAAAGCACAATTTTTTACTGATTTTAACGTGGAAAAAAGTATTTGTGTTCCTACAAATAATGGTAAGGCATTTATTATCTGTGATTCCATTGCTTGTATCAATATAAGTGATTGCAAAGTAGTAGATACAATAAAAGGAACCTCACTAGAGGGGCAGCATCTATCTAGCAAAAAACTTTTAATTATGGGAACTGTAACATTTACGGTTTACTTTTATATTCCCTATATACCTGACTATTTATTTGATGTTGATGAAGAGGCGCCCTTCTCAGTGTTCATAATAGTACCTGAAGGTACACGTGAAGATGGAATACTTAAATTGAAATATATGATTGAAGATGTTACAGCCATTCTCCTTAGCGACAATATGTTGTTTTTTAATGCTTCCATTTTTATGCAATATTCAGAAAATTCTTAACGGTGGAATTAATATATGGAAGTAATTAATCAAAGTAGAGTGGATTTTCACTATAGGGTATCACCCTCGGGACCTATAATATGTAATACTATCTTCAGTAATATTGTTAAAACAGTAATAATGGAAAAATCGGTTGTGGCAGTAAAGAAAGTTGATAAACCCACTGCCTGCATATTCGATATTCTTACTTATAGCATTTTTATAATAAACAAAAGCATGTATAGTGTTAACAATGTTTTTTTAAAAGACCTAGTTCCTAGTGGAGAAAAATTTATATGTAGTTCTGTAGAAGTGAACAGGATTAGGAATAAGAAACTAGATCCAAACTGTGGATTTTATGTAGGTACTTTAGAATCATTTTCTACATGCCTTATAACATTTAAGGTGTTGGTTTTACAACATACAATATGCATGACAATTAAAAATCATGCTAATATAACTTATGATTATATCTATAATTTAGAAAAACCCCCAATAAGAGTTACAATAAAAACAAATGTAACCTTAACAACTGTTGAAAATAGACTCTTCAAACAAATTAATATTTCCAATGAATTTAAAATGTGTAATCCCTGCATTCACAATAAAAATATAATTAACATTTCTACTAAAGTAAAAACAATGAAAACAAAAATTTTAGCTACACCTAATGGGATTTCAGAAGAAGGCGTCTACTTAACAGGGTACAAAATTTTGATTATAGGGGTTGTGGAATATAATATACACTATATTGATAGAAAGTTTTCTCGAATTTGTTGTAAAAAGTTTATTAGTGGATTTTCAAGCTCTTTAGTTCTACCAAAGGGGATTTGTTATTCTAATAAGCCAGATGTTCATATAACTATAGAAAGCACCGTAATTACACCTTTAAAAAGTAGATGCTTTAAGGTAGATTCCACCCTACTAATATCCTTGATTTAAATCTAAAGGAAATTTTAAATTACAATCTATGACGGTTTTATCCTTTCAAAGTTTAGCTTGCAATTTGTCAGTAGCCATTGCATTTCCTCTGATGGGGGGGATTAAAGGATCATGAAAACATTTTTACAACTCATATGGTGCTTGGAATAGCTATGATTATATTAACGGAAGGCTTGGACTTAAGCAAAATTGATTTCTTTCAATAAAATAGTATAATACTATTAGGTCATGTGACCCCTGGTAAGATATAATGAAATTAGTGAAAAGCTAATGAATTGGAGGGTTACTTGATGGGAATAATGGCAGTAGAAAGAATGAAAGTAAAGAATCCCTACCAAGGGTTAATGAATGAATTACTCGAAGAGTATGGGTTAAGTCCCATAGAAGCAAAGGCTTTAGTTAAGCGGGTAGCGCAGTTTAAAGAAGAGCAACAAAGCGGAGCTAGGGATAACGGACAGATAGTCAAGAAAGTGGTTGCATTTGGTGAACTGGCAGGTAAAAGAATAATAGATTGTAAGCTTGTTCCAGTAAATTTAACAATGTATTTTAATGGTGAAGAAAAGCTAGAAAAAGATATAGTTGTTCCGACCAGGGCTCAAATAGAGGACATTGGACCGGGGATAACTCATAAAGAAAAAATTATAGAACTGCTTATAAAAGGTTATAGATACTCAGAAATAATGATACAAACAGTTTATACAGAAGCAAGTATCGAAAATTACGAAAAAAATTTGTTAGAATAGCTTATTTTCATAGAGAAGGCAAAAATAAACTGCTTGAAAGATTCCATAGGTATCTAGAATATGGAGAAGAAAAAAAATCGGGTGTAGCGATGATAAATACATATTAGAAAAAATAGATGAGCGCAAAATAATTATAAATTCTTTAATGTGAGGTTCAATAAAGCAGTTTTTAATTAAACTTGGTTACCCAGTAGAAGATTTAGCTGGGTACATTGAGGGTGCGAAGTTTGATACCACGCTTAGAGAAAAGACGCTGCAGGGTCAGGATCTTACAATAAGAGATTATCAGAAAGAAGTAGCAGATATATTTTATGCTAATGGAACGGCTAAGGGTGGAAGTGGAGTAATTGTTCTTCCTTGTGGTGCTGGTAAAACAATAACAGCCATGGCCACAATGGATAAAATTAATACAGAAACTTTAATTTTAACTACCAATATAACAGCGTTAAGACAATGGAAGTCTGAAATAATTGATAAAATGAATATAAAAGAGGAAGATATAGGAGAATATAGCGGTGAAATAAAGGAAATAAAGCCTATAACCATAACTACCTATCAAATACTTACCTATAGGAAAAGTTCCGTATCAGAGTTTGCCCATATGAAATTGTTTAATGATAAAAAATGGGGTTTTATTATATATGATGAAGTCCATACATTGCCAGCGCCAATTTTTAGAGCAGTAGCAGATATTCAGGCAACTAGAAGACTAGGCTTAACTGCGACCCTTGTTCGGGAAGATAAAAAAGAAGATGATGTATTTACATTAATAGGACCTAAAAAGTATGATGTGCCTTGGAAGGTGTTAGAAAAGCAAGGGTGGATAGCAACAGCTGAAATCAGAGTGGCGATGCCAGAAAATCTTAAAATGGAATATGCTGTAGGGGAAAGTGCAAAGAAATTTAGGATAGCTTCAGAAAATTATAGTAAAATAGATGTATTAAAGGATCTTATAAATATGCATAAAAATGATAGCATACTTATAATTGGTCAGTATGTAAAGCAGCTTAACATAATAGCGAAAGAGCTTAATCTTCCTCTTATAACCGGAAAAACAAAGAACGTGGATAGGGAAGAGTTGTACCATAAATTTAAAAATGGAGAGGTTAAAATTCTTGTAGTTTCAAAGGTTGCAAATTATGCTATTGATTTACCAGATGCTAATGTGGCGGTTCAAGTATCTGGTACCTTTGGTTCAAGGCAGGAAGAAGCTCAAAGACTGGGAAGAATATTAAGGCCTAAAAGGTGGGGATAACAAGGCATATTTCTATTCTGTAGTTACAGCGGATAGTCGCGAACAAGAATTTGCAAGTAAAAGGCAGCTTTTTTTAACAGAGCAAGGATATAGATATATTATTGAAAATAGATAATTTTTTTAGTGATTAAAAGTAATTTAACAATATTCCAGCACCTAAGGTGATGAGTAAGAAAAGGCGGTAAATCATGAATATAATAATTAGAAATCAAATAGAGCAGTTAACCATATACAACTTAACTGATTATTTAAAAGTTTCGGATATAAGACCACTACCTAAAAGAAAAGCTGATATGGTAGATGCTATAGAGAAAATAATCACTGATGAAATTCAAATATTAAAAATATGGAAAAATCTAAGTGATTTAGACAAAGAACTAATGGAAGCCTTTATCAGAGGAGAGGGTGCAGTTGTTATAAGAAAAAACTATTTATTGGAGATTAAGAAAAGCTTATTGTAAATCATTTCAAATAAACAAGATATACAAACATATATACTAGGTGAAAAAGAGCAGAGATGAATTAATCATTCTCTGTTATTTTAAAAGCCGCTATCATAAATTCAGATAGCGGCTTTAAATCTATTTATTTATTAGTAATACTCATTGGTTCTAAAAGTTCCTTCATTATATTAGCTGGTTTATCAAGGGATAATTGCTTATCTGAATAATATCCAACTTGATCTATTGTATAACCATAGGCAGTGACACTGGCATCAGTTACTAAATTAACATTAATTGTATCACCATCAACTTGTGCCCAGAATCCACTCTTTGTTCCATCATATTTTGATATAACATTATTGTTTTTATCTTTGATATTTACAAAGTCATATCCAGCTTCGGTTTCAAGTCTTGAGAAATGTACAGAAACCTTTTGCGCTCCTGCCTTTGTATAGGTGTAGGTATTGTTATACTTGTTTGCATAGTTGTGAGGTGACTCAACTGTCTTTGTTTCATAGTACCATTGGTTAGCACTAGTGCCAGTTGGATAGTTAGCCTTAAGAGTATATGGGGCAGATGTACTGTAAGCGCCACTGTAACCAATTACTTTAACATAGTATTTACCAGCAGCGGGTGATGAATATGCGATACTCTCATTAGAGGTGCCTCCAGTTTCTGATTTAGCAACAGTTGTTCCACTTGAATCAAGTAGATAAACGTCATAATCCTTTGGTATGTTAGTTAAACTAACTGCTATTGCTCCTGGTGCTGTTGTATTAAAATAGTAATAATCAGTATCTGTTGATGAATAAATATAAGAATTGTAAACTGTGTCACTTGTTATTGGGCCGTATGCAGTAGCAGTAGAATTATTTGGTTCATATGTGTCATTGCCAACAACTGTTCCACCAATTCCAACCTGTGTAAAAGCATTTGCAATTGCAGTATATTCAGCCCCGTTTGCTCCATATAAATCTGTTGCTGCTTGTAATAATGCGGTTCTAGCATCGTCAAACTGTGATGTAGCAGTTAAATAGGTTGATAATGCACGATAATAGATTTTTGATGTTTTGGAATTGTCATTTATTGTACTAGCTAAAAGATAAAATGCTTTATTAGGAATACCACTATTTGTATGAACTCCACCCCAATCACCAGCTTGTGTTTCAGGCTTAGTAACATAAGCACTCATATTATCTGGTTGGCCGTATAATGTAGGGGTCTTTAAATCTCTTAATGCATCTCCAGGTGTATTTGGAGTAAAGCAATCTTCGCCCATTTGCCAATCCGATACATCTCCTTCAATTAAATACCCAAATACATCAGACACAGATTCATTTAATGCGCCAGATTGGCTTCTATATTCTAAATTAGCTGTCTTTTCAGTTACTGCATGAGTAAATTCATGCCCTACAACATCAAGAGCTGCTGATAAAGCCTTAAATCTACTACCATCCCCATCTCCATATACCATTTGAACACCATTCCAATAAGCATTATTGTAATTTGAACCATAATGTACTGAAGACTTTATTGTTGCACCCGCATTATCAAAGCTATTTCTATTGAAGTTATTTTTATAGAAATCATAAACTAAACCAATATTATAGTGAGCATCTACTGCAGCACCCTGAACAGCTGAGTCAAAATTGTTATCTGTATCTGTAGCAAGTGTTCCAGGAAGATTTGCATCATTAGTGCTATTATTCATGCTATAAGTATATATACTTGCGCCCTTTGTTAAATCAGTTAAACTATATTTGTTGTTAGTATAATCTAGGTTTAAATTTCTTGTCTGCCCATTTACACCCACACCGGTTCCGGTTGCAGCGGAATTATCAATAGCATTAAAGGAATCAATTACATTTCCGGTTTCTGCATTAACAAATATTTTCCAGTTGCCTGGCTTAGATCCCATAAATTGTAAAGTAACTAATTGTACTGCTTGCCACTGTCCTTTATAATTATATAAATAAGGTACTGATATTGGTTCAGAGTTGTAGATGACCTTATTTGACTTCACGGCTAAATTATCTTTTACAACTTCATTAGTTGTAGCATCAACTTTATTAGTTGTATAATCAAGTTTATCTGATTCTAAGTGTAAATAAGCTTCTGCAACTTTAATAGCTTTGCTAGCTGAAATCTTTATTTTGTTATTCCATATATCAGTTGGGATACTTTGATCAGCCTGCCCATTAATTGAATACACATTGCCGTTATTATCTGTATGAACTATTAATTCTGTTCCATATACAGGGATACCGTCTACAAATAATTTATATCTGTAATGTTTTGTTCCTAATTTATCTGAATCAACCCTTTCAATTTCAAAGTTGCCATACTCTAAATTAAATAGAGCCTTATTATCATTTAAGAAATTTAATGCATCAGTTTCATTCTGAACGGGCTTTTCTGACAAATTACCAGTAACAAATGTAGGAATTCCCTTCTTTTCGTTCCAGATGATTTTTAATTCTTTTTTTGATTTTCCCGAATTTTTTGTGAATGTATCTAAAATGCTTATCTGCTTATTCTTTTTATCAATTCTATCATCCTTTTTCACGCCAGGATAAGTAGCTCCTTGAGCCGTTATGCCAAATGTAAACACAAATACCAATAAAAAAGCAACTGTCTTTTTCAATTAATAATCCTCCTTTTAATTTTAATTTAGGTTTTGATTCTGTCATTGATGTAAGAACTAATGTACTATATTACCATAGGCATACTCCCTTTCATTTTTTTTTGAACATATGGATGGCCGTATATTTGAAACTATAGTTATACAAATTTAGTTGCACAAATAAAATCTATGCAGACTAAAAGCAAGCTCTTAATTGATTCTCAAAACAATTATAATAAATTAAGTAGGATAATTAGGGATTCTGATTTACCTGGTGTGTTTTGGATTATGAATTGAGTTGAAGTAAATAACACTGCTTATGTGAGGTTACAAAAAGCTCAGCAAGGTGCTGTTTTTTTATGGATCTTTATCGAAGGTTGTTTATAATAAATCTTCTATATATGTTAAATATTAACATATATAGAAATACAATTCAACACTTTTGTTAAATATTTGTTACTTTTTTTTAAGCAATGTTTTATAAATCCTAGTAGGGCAACTCCATAAAGTAATTAGTCAATTTTTCTACTATGGGTAATCATATATGGTACTTGGAATGGCTATGATTATATTAATAGTTTTTACTATGAAATATATGAATGAAAGGCTTGGACTTAAGCAAAATTGATTTCTCTCAATAAAATAGTATAATATAATAAGATGCAACTTGCCACCTAATGGAAGGCACTAGCCACCTGTTAGCAATCCTAAGGAGGGAATTTATGAGTTATAATATTAATAATCCAATAATAATTCAGAGTGATAAAACTTTACTTTTAGAAGTAAATAATGATTTATATGAGGAAGTAAGAGATCAAATATCAAGATTTGCAGAACTTGAAAAAAGTCCAGAATATATACATACATATAAAATCTCACCACTTTCCTTATGGAATGCAGCTTCTAGTGGTATGTCTTCACAAAAAATATTAGAAATCTTAGAAAACTACAGTAAATATGAAGTGCCGCAGAATGTAATAAAGGATATAGAACATAATATAGAGAAATATGGAAAAATAAAGTTAATAAAAGAAGATAATAGGCTAATATTAATATGTGATGATAAGTACATAATGACTGAAATTTTAAATTATAAGTCTATGGATAAATATATATTGGAAAAAATAGATGAGAGCAAAGTGATTATAAATTCTCTAATGAGAGGTTCAATAAAGCAGTTTTTAATTAAACTTGGTTACCCAGTAGAAGATTTAGCAGGTTACATTGAAGGTGCAAAGTTCGAAACCACACTTAGAAAAAAGACGCTACAGGGGGGCTCGCTTACAATAAGAGATTATCAGAAAGAAGCAGCAGATATATTTTATGCTAATGGAACGGCTAAGGGTGGAAGTGGAGTAATTGTTCTTCCTTGTGGTGCTGGTAAAACAATAACAGCCATGGCCACAATGGATAAAATTAATACAGAAACTTTAATTTTAACTACAAATATAACAGCATTAAGACAATGGAAGTCTGAAATAATTGATAAAATGAATATAAAAGAGAAAGATATAGGAGAATATAGCGGTGAAATAAAGGAAATAAAGCCTATAACTATAACTACCTATCAAATACTTACCTATAGAAAAAGTTCCGTATCAGAGTTTGCCCATATGAAATTGTTTAATGATAAAAAATGGGGATTTATTATATATGACGAAGTCCATACATTGCCAGCGCCAATTTTTAGAGCAGTAGCAGATATTCAAGCAACTAGAAGACTGGGATTAACTGCGACTCTTGTTCGGGAAGATAAAAAAGAAGATGATGTATTTACGTTAATAGGACCTAAAAAGTATGATGTGCCTTGGAAAGTGCTAGAAAAGCAAGGGTGGATAGCAACAGCTGAATGTAGAGAAATCAGAGTGGCGATGCCAGAAAATCTTAAAATGGAATATGCTGTAGGGGAAAGTGCAAAGAAATTTAGGATAGCTTCAGAAAACTATAGTAAAATAGATGTATTAAAGGATCTTATAAATGTGCATAAAAATGATAGCATACTTATAATTGGTCAGTATGTACAGCAGCTTAACATAATAGCGAAGGAGTTTAATCTTCCTCTTATAACCGGAAAAACAAAGAACGTGGATAGGGAAGAGTTGTACCATAAATTTAAAAATGGAGAGGTTAAAATTCTTGTAGTTTCAAAGGTTGCAAATTATGCTATTGATTTACCTGATGCTAATGTGGCTGTTCAAGTATCTGGTACCTTTGGCTCAAGGCAGGAAGAAGCTCAAAGACTGGGAAGGATATTAAGGCCTAAAGGTGGAGATAACAAGGCATATTTCTATTCTGTAGTTACAGCGGATAGTCGCGAACAAGAATTTGCAAGTAAAAGGCAGCTTTTTTTAACAGAGCAAGGATATAGATATATTATTGAAAATAGATAATTTTTTTAGTGATTAAAAGTAAATTAACAATATTCCAGCACCTAAGGTGATGCGTAAGGAAAGGCGGTAAATCATGAATATAATAATTAGAAATCAAATAGAGCAGTTAACCATATACGACTTAACTGCTTATTTAAAAGTTTCAGATATAAGACCACTACCTAAAAGAAAAGCTGATATGGTAAATGCTATAGAGAAAATAATCACTGATGAAATTCAAATATTAAAAATATGGAAAAATCTAAGTGACTTAGACAAAGAACTAATGGAAGCATTTATCAGAGGAGAAGGTTTACTGGACACAGATGAAATAGATAGTATATATGAAAAGCACCATGCGAACTCACAGGAAGGTTCTAGGAATAGAAATTATAGAAGACATATATTATCAGAGAATTCAAAAGCAAATCTATTTTTTATTAATGGTAGTATTCCCATTAATGTATTTAAGCTATTAAAAGCTCAGTTAAAAGAAATAGAAATAAAGTTTGAAGCTGCCCCAATAAATATAGAAAATTATGTAGATGATGAAAATATTAAATATATTTCAATAAGAGAGGATTTTGAAAAAGATTTTTTGTCTATAATAAAGCTTATTAATTCTAGTAACTTAAAAGTAACAGACTCATTAGGATTACCTAATAAAACAGCTTTGGTAAAAATGAATGAAGCTTTAAAAAACAAAGAAATTTCTAGAATGGATGAAATAAAGTCAATAGAAAAATCCACTAGACTGTATGGTATATTTTATTTGCTAATGATTGGAGAAATAGTACAAGTTGAGAATAAAAGCCTTATACTAACTGAAGATACAGAAGATTTTCTAGAGTTAAATATGCTGGGGAAATGCAAATATTTATTAGATATATATTTAAATTGTGAGGTAGATGAATTAGCAAGAATAAATGAAATGAAGCTAATGAGTGAAGAAACAGAGAATCTGGAACGATGCAGAAAAACAATTTTAAATTATATTAAGAAAGCCCCTATAGATGAGTGGATTGACATGAAGCAACTTGCTGGGCTAATTAAAAAAACAAATAGAAATTTTTTAGTAAAAGCAGTAGGAGCAATAACAAAATATGATGAATATCATAGATATTATTATGATATTGATAGCTGGGAAGTATCTGAAAGATTCTTAGACGTTGTTCTCATTGAATATCTATCTACTATTGGAATAGTAGATTTAATAGTTAAAACAAGAAATAACGATTATGATGTTTCATATATTGCGGTAAAAAATTTTAAACTAACAGCACTTGGAGCGCATGTACTAGGCGTAAATAGTGAATACAAAAATAATATAGTCCTTCAAGATGCAGGAATGATTATTCAGCCTAATTTTGAAATAATGGTTCCACAGGGTAGTAAAAAAGAAAGCTATTGTCTTAAGCTGGATAGATTTGCAGAGAAAAAATGCGAAGATCTAATGAATATATATGAATTGAATTTTAAATCCATGATAAGAGCGCTTGATAGTTATATTTCCATTGAGTGGATAATTGAGTACCTTTTGGAAAATTCAAAAAACAATATACCAGGTAATGTATTAATTACCCTGGAAAAGTGGAAACAAGATAGCAGTAAGATAAAGATTAGAACAGTAACTATAGTAGAAACTGAGGATAAATATCTTCTTGAAGAGTTAAGGAGTTATAAGGGAGTAAATAAGTACATAGAAAATCAGCTTCCACATGCATTTGAAATTGATGAACGACATGCAAATAAGGTTAAAAGAGAAATAGAGAAAAAAGCACATTTTTGTATATTATCTGAATAAATATTTTGTAATAGAGAAAGTGGATATGAAAGAAGAAATATAACAATATTTTGGTAATATGTTAATAAACATATAAATAAGATTTTATATGGTTGGGGTATAATTAATAAGTAATCTAGTTTAACTAAATAGATGGTATTTATAGTATTTTAAATATAAAGAGGAGTGATTATATGTGTAGGTTGAATCAGAAAATAGATCTTGTTTTTAAAAAGCTATTTGGCTCAGAAGAAAATAAAGATATACTAATAGCTTTTATTAATTCAGTATTATCTGAAGACCAACAGATAGTTAATGTTGAGTTAAGAAATCCTTATAATATATCAAGTTACTTTAAAGGAAAAATGTCTATACTAGATATAAAAGCAGTAGATGAAGATGGCAAATGGTACGATATAGAGATGCAGATAGCAGAACAGGGCGCTTACGATAAGAGAGCTTTTTATGATTGGTCGAAAGCATTTTCAGAACAAATTGAGAGTGGAGAACAATATGCAGAACCAAAGAAAACTATAGGAATTCATATTCTTGATTTCAACCTTGAGCAGTTAGAATGCGAAGAAGACTATCATAGTACTATAAAACCGTATATTGAAAAAAGTAAAAATCAGTTTTCCGACTTATTTGAATTGCACTTTATAGAACTTAATAAGTTCAAAAAAGATTATAATGAGATAAAGACAGCTATGGATAGATGGACGGCTTTTTTAAGCAAAGCTCATCAATTTGATAAAGAACATATACCAAAAGAACTAGCAGAAGACAAGGCTGTAAAAAAGGCAGTAGAACAATTAGATATAATGTATATGAGCAAAGAAGAACGAGAAGTTTATGAATATGAGAGAAAAGCTAGAATGAATTATAAGGAAGAAATTAGGACTGTATTAGAAAATCAAAAGGTAGAAATAGCTAGAAATCTATTAGATGTATTAAGCGATGAAATAATATCTAGCTTACTTTATACTTATTTGGAAAAAATATTCATTGATAAGTTGGTGCCATTTTTTTGCTAAGGTAGTAATTGAAAAGCATGCTCTTAATCATTAAAAATCTAAATTAGGGAGAAACAAATATGAAATACAAAATATATATTGTGGAAGATGATTTAGCATTCCTGGGATTTTAAAGTAGCTAGTTCATTTAGATATAAAATAATTGAATCATAAATAATGTAATTTACAATTAATTTTTGTTTTTGCCATTATAATGACACAGAGAATAGTTATTATAAGTACATAGCAAGTAATTAAACTTTAATTAGAGTCCCCCTTTAATTAAGTATAGATTTAATATAAACACTTAAAAGAACCGGTGTAATTTAATCGGTTCTTTTTTATTGCCTAAAAAACAATACTAATCTTAAAGGGGTATAATCTGGCCTTATTTAGAAGAAGCTTTAGTTAAATTTATGACTGCACATACGTATGATTTATTGAGAATGGATTCATCTAAATTATGGTCAGAGAGTCAAGAATATGTTTTAGATATGCTATCAAACGAATTTAATAATGATTTGACTAATTGGCTAAAAATATAACAAGGAAGGTCAAAAGAAACAATAGAGAAATATATTCAGAATCAAGGATAAGCATTAAGCCGTTCAGCTACTACCCTAAAGAAATAGTAGCTTTCTGACTTTTTCATATAAATAGGCACTGAAAACTCGTTATTGCAGAATTTACTGCCACAAGAAGTGATAAAAATGTTAGAAGAGATTTGTGTGTTAAATGAGTACAAGCAAAAGGGTAATATGGATGTAGTGTATATGATTCCAAATTTATATTTATTATAACAATTGTATTCAGGAAATAAATCATAAATGAAATCGTCATCTATAAAGGAAAAATCATGCTTCAGCTCTGATGATACTTTGAGCTGTTTGACTTTTTGTCGCACCCATTATTATGAAGATGTGACATATCAATCATTCCTAAAGACATTAAGCTCCATTGGAGATTGAAACGAAGATTGTGGCAAGGCGATGAATTCTAGGGTGTGAATTCCACTTAAAAAACAAATGCATGATGAAGCTTATAATATAGTTGTGGTATAATTATATTAGTTAAAGGGAGTGATTGCATGTGTAGATTGAATCCGAAAATAGATCTTGTTTTTAAGAAGTTATTTGGCTCAGAAGAAAATAAAGATATACTAATAGCTTTCATTAATTCAGTATTATCTGAAGACCAACAAATAGTTAATGTAAAATTTAAAAATCCTTATAATATAGCAAATTATTTAAAAGGAAAAATGTCTATACTAGATATAAAAGCAGTAGATGAAAATGGTAAATGGTATGATATAGAGATGCAAATAGCAGAACAAGGATCTTATGATAAAAGAGCTTTTTATTACTGGGCAAAAGTATTTTCAGATCAAATTGAGAGTGGAGAAGAGTATGCAGAATTAAAGAAAACTATAGGAATTCATATCCTTGATTTCAACCTTGGGCAATTAGAAGGCGAAGCAGACTATCATAATACTGTAAAACCATATATTCAAAATAGTAAAAAGCAGTTTTCAGATTTATTTGAGTTACACTTTATAGAACTTAATAAATTTAAAAAGGACTACAAAGAAATAAAAACAGCTATTGATAGATGGACGGCGTTTCTAAATAGAGCTTATCAAATTGATAAGGATAATATCCCACAAGAATTAGCTGTAGATGATGCAGTAAAAAAAGCGGTAGAACAATTAGATATAATGTATATGAGCAAAGAAGAAAAAGAAGTTTATGAAAGTGAAAAAAAAGTTAGAATGAACAGAATAGAAGAAATACGAACTGCAGAAGAAAAGGGAGAAATAAAAGCAAAAATAGGAATAGCTAAAAATCTTTTGCAAAACGGGATACCTATTGATATAATCGTAGAAAGTACTGGATTATCAATAGAAGAAGTAGAGAAAATTTAAAAAAATATTAGTATAAGCCCCTATTGGGGGTTTTTTTTCTTGTGATTTAGAAAATGTATTTTGTATGATTATAGTAGAGATTCACAATGTAAAAGGAAAAATTACTTTAGAAGAAGCAAAAAAGTTTACAGGAGATTGGCAATAGAATTTATGATGAAGTAATGGTTAGTAGAGAACATGCGGTGGGTTGTTATAAAGTGATGGAACGAGTATCATGGATATTAAAGTTTGATTTCTAAATTATAATTTGTGTGACAGTTAAATATATAAAAACACGAGAAGAAAAAAAATATATATGAGAAAACGATGCAGATTTAAAAACTGTACTGGGGGGAATATGTTAGTAAAGATGAACAATAAAAATATATCTAGTAAAACAGAAAAAAGAAATGCAATGACTTATATTATATACGAATTATTAAAAGGAACAAAGATCTCAACAAAAGAAATGGCAGAGCTAGTTGGAAAAAATCAAAGAACTTGTGAAAGATATGTAAAAGACATAGAAGAAAGTGATTTGCCTATAAGGAGAGATGGAGCGAAATATTATTTAAATACAGATGATGGATATTTACCTTTTTATTTACCAAAGGAAAAAATAAATATGATTTATATTTCTCTAATATCTTTTAGTGCATTTGGTAGAGATTTAAAGCTTATAAATGAGGTGCTTGAAAAGATAGAACAGTTAGTATCACCAAGAGATAAGGATTTATTAGATAGTATAAAGGAAAATCTTGTGGTTAAAAGAAGATACGAAATTATAAGTGATTATAGTTATAGTAGCTATGAAATATTTATGTTATTACTTGAAGCGTTTACTAAAAGACGTAGTATTAGAATTAAGTATAAGGCTAAGAAGAATCATGATTATAGGGTAATAGATGTTTATGGTTTTTGTTTAGCAAAGGAAACCTATTACATTAATGCTTATTGTCATAAAGTAGATAAAGTTTTAATGCTTAGAATAGATAGGATGACAGAATGTTCACTAGAGGATGGATATTATAGTATTCCAGATGAATTTGATTTAAAAGAATATTATAAATATACTTGGGAAGTTGAAAATTCGAAAGAACCCTTTGATTTTGAGATTTTATTTTCTGGTAGGGCAGTTCATAATGTTAGGGAAAGAAAATGCTGCGAGAATCAAGAGATAGTTGAGTATAAGGAAGGTACTATTATATTTAAAGGGACAACATCCTCACAAATAGAATTTAAAAAGTGGATTTTAAGCTTTGGAAGTGAAGCTAAGGTTATTAAACCAATGTGGTTAAAGGATGAAATAAAAGATGAATTAAATAAGGCAATGAGGTTATATGATTGAAATTTAAAAGTTATAAAAAGCATAGCGACAGACATACTGTCGTGATGGTTCTTTATAACTTTTATTTTTTATATTGCAATTTATAATTAAGTAGGAGTATAATGTAATTAACGAAGCAAATATAGAAAATAAATGTTAATATGGTTAAAAATGAAAAGTGTGTAAAATATTCTAGTATATATATAAAGCTTTGTGACAAATTAAAGAAAGAGGGTGAGAGTATTAGTAGTAAATTGAAAGAGTTCTTTAAATTAAGATTAGCTTCATTGAAAGAGACAGGTATCTTTAATGAATATTATGAAAAAATAGTAAACAAGAAATTAAGCAAGTATAAAAAAATAGTTCAATATGGAATGAAAAAAAATCAAACATTGTACAGTCATGTTCTTGATATGATAGGGATTCTAGATAGTATTAAAAGTATTTTGCCAATAAATGAATTAGAATTAAGAGTATTAATTGTTGCTGTAACAATACATGATCTTAATAAATTAGAAGAGCACAGTGAAAAGTCATATTTAAGAATTATTTCAGAGCAAAATAATAAGGGAGAGTATGCCAATATATTAAAAGAATGTGAGGCATTAAATATTGAAGATTTCTTACCCCAATATATGGAATATATCGAGGACATTCGAGCTATAATAGGTGAGCATTCAGCACATCTTAGTTCTTTTGCTGAAAATCTAATTTGTAATCCAGAAAGATACAAACTTGGAGATGAAAAAATTAAAATTTTAAAATCTATAATTAGAGCTTTGGATGTATTAGATTTATCTAAGACTATGGAGGAAAAAGAGAAAAAAAGACAATTTTTAAACAATGTTAATAATGCAACAAAATACAAGGGTAAACAATATAAACTAATCACTCATATTATAAGTGAAGACAGAGGAATACTTACCAATATATGTCACAATACTGTGGTTAAATTTTTGCAAGAAAAAGGATTTGTTGATGTTGCTTATTATAAAGAGGGAGTTCTTTATTTAGCTCCGGATAAAGAAATCGTTTTCGGTGAAAAAGACAAAGATATTCTAGCTTTTAACTGTGTTAAGTCTATTAAAAGTAAAATTTTCAGTGATTTTAAAGTATATATAAAAAATGCTCAATCAGGTATAAAGGTTGATGAAAAATGTTTAGGAATTGCATCGATAGAAGATATAATTTATGAAATTAAAAATAGGTGTGAGAAATCAAAGCTTCCAGATGTTGATAAGAAAAATAAGATTATTAAGGCGCTCGTTGAGAATTATACAGAGCTATATTCAGGTGAAAAATTAGAAGAGCTTGAGGATCTTGTTGCAAAACTAAAAGTAGATATTGAGGCTACAACGGATAAGAAGATTTTAAGTAAATTCAATAAGGCTTTAAAAGAAAAGGAGTGCGACCTAAAGGAACAAAAAATAGGGAAAGATATTTTAGATAGAAAGGTTACGGAAGAGTATTTTATAGAAACCAATGAGGACAAGCTCAGATTCTCAGAATTTATAAGATCATTTTATAATTTTTTAAAGGAACATGTTTGCAGTAGCCCCTTACTAAGTTGGGCTGAGTTATACGAGTTTTTTAATATTTCAGAAGCAGATAGAGATTATCTAGATGTGTTTGAAGGCTTATATATAAGACCTTATGTTTTAGGTCAGGTGATATATGCTGAATATAAAGGGCGTGACGAAGAATTAACAAACAGGATAATAAAATATCTGGAAGATAAGCTTTTAAATCAAGAAAATAAAGAAGAAGATGTTATGTGGACTGATTTAAAAGATTATATTGGTAAAAATATAATAATGTCTTTTGATAATAATATTGTATTTAAAAAAGAAAATGCATTAAAGAGCTATGCGGAGAAAAAAAGTAGCAAATGCTGTTTATGTAGCAGTGAGTATCAAACAAGCAATTGGATGGCAGTTAATGTGCCATACAAGCTAAAAATACAGAACTTTTCTAATAAAATAAATGCGGGTGCTAGAGAGCCTAAAAGGAATATCTGCTCTATATGCAACATAGAGTACCTACTTCATAAAGTTACTTATAAATCAAATATGGAAGTAAGTCGAAGGTATTTAAGCATATTTCCTAGGGGATTTAATACTAAGGCATATATTAAGGCATTTAGAGAGAGTATTAATGAATTTAGAAGCAAGGATATAGGTTCAATTTATTTTAATGAATATAGTACATTTCTAGCAGGAGCTACTGAAAATGCAGATGAAATAGAACCACTTTTTACAGAAGCAAAGGTAAATGGAATAGCTATACCAAATTATACAGAAACGTTAACAAATTATTTCATTTTGCCTATACATTTAGTTAAAAGCGATAATGAAACCTCAAAATGGATTTCAACCTTGCTTTATGCATTAACTTTCAATATATATTTTGATTCCAAAATAGTTATAAGTGAATTTCCAGTACCCATATTAAATCAAAGTGAAATGGAAGAAATATATGTGGGAGATGTTCCAGTACCTTTTAAGAATATATTTGAAAAAAGTTGGACTAAGTATGAGTGCCTAGGTACAATAAAATTATTTATAAATTTATTCACAATGGCTAAGACCTTGGGAGAGAAATCGGATATAGTTTATGATTCATTAAAAGCTGTGGCGAAGGGGCGAATAAGCTTTATATATTGTATATATAAAAAGCTACAGAGTTTACAAAAGAAAAGTCAAAAAAAATATAATCTTAATTCTAAGATAAAAGATATTGATAAATTTGTAGATGGAATTTTAAGTTATGTGGAGGATGGTGAAAAATTAGTGTCAAATATTAAAGATTTAGCCCTATTTGCTAATGAAAATCATATAAGGGGAAATACAACTGGAGGGGATATAAAGGATAATTCTATAAACAAACCTCTTAATATAATTATTGATATATTATGTAGATCGAACAAGAACATAGATACAGATGCAAGTGAAGAAGATATAACAGCCTTTTGTAAAAGAGAAATCCAAAAATATTTTGAAAGAATTGACTCTTCTTATAAGAAATATAAAAATAAAAGGAATGAAGAAATAGAAAAGTATGTAGATTTATTTATGAATAAAATTCTAGGTGAGGAACTAGGTGGTAAGATATATAACCTTGAAAATGAAAAGAAAAGAATATTATCTACCTATAGCTATTACTATAGACTAGCAATGACTAAATCAAATAAAAATGGGAGTGAAGAATAATTATGAAAAGAGAAGATATAATTAAGGGCAAAGAAAATAATTTCATGGAGAAATATACACATTTTCCAGAGGGAAAATATATTACAATAGCTGTATTAAGAGAAGCTCAATCGGAGTGTATTTTTAGGACAGAAGGTTCTGGAGAAGGCTTAAATAAGGAAAGAGTTTCACTGGGAATGGAAAATAAGGTAAAGGATTTTAGAGCAATTATAAGTAAAAGAAAGCAATGTGCAGTGGAAAGAAGGACAGGTAGAGAGTATTTAAGGCTTAATGATTTGTTATTTACTACTAAGGATAAGAGTTTATGTGCGTTAAATAAGAATACTCCTTGTGGAAAATGTTTAGATTGCAAAACTAATGGATATGCAGTAGGAGATGGTGGTGCACAAAAATCAAGAATGATATATGATAATGCTTATTCTATACTACCTTTCAATATGGTAACTGGTGTTAAAACTTTTAATGCTCTTTATGATAATGGAACTATGAGGGATGAAAAAGGTAATGCTTCATCATCAATAAATGAGGATGAATATATTAAGCCAGGAACAGTATTTATGGATATGATAACTTTTAAAGATGTAACTTTTATTGAATTTATATATGGTTTATCTAATGTACTTAGAAGTAAGAGATATGGTGCTATTTCTAGTAGAATAGGTAAGATGAATAATACAATATTAAAGGTAGCTTTTTCAGATTGTGAGCTTTTTTCAAACCTTGAATTAACTCAAAGTGTGTATGATAAGTTAGCTGTAGCTTCGGAAATAGAGTTTCCTCTTGAAACAAGCAAAGTTAAGGAATATGCAAAACAATCATTTGAAGACTTGAAAAAAGGTGTATTTGGTAATGTTACAGAGCTTAATGAGGTAGAACTAAGCACTTTACTAGAATACATAAAAAGTGTTTACCAAGAGGATGGAGAGGAAAAAGCAGCAGATTTATTTAAAGAACAATCAAAGCAGTATGGTGAATAGTAATGGAAATTTATAAATACACCCTAGAATTTATGGAAGAAGTGTTTTTTTCAAGTCAGGAAATAGATACGTTATTCTCAACTAAGCCCTTTATTGGTAACTATGCGCTTACTTATGCTATGGGGTGGTGTAGGTCTAAATATAATCAAAACTATATCAGTTATGAAGAAGACTTCAAATTAGTCAATAATAGCGGATTGTATATTACACCAGCTTATATAAAAGAACCTAAATACAGTATATTTACATTTAATGCTTTATCGGATCAATATTATCACAAGATGGAAAGAGCTTTGTCTAATTATCCTCAAGTTGGGAAAATAAAAGCTTTATCTGTAGGTAATAAGGCTGAGGGTTTGATATTTTCTAATGACGCGCTTAAAAAAATTAGTTATATTCGCCTTGGAAAATTTCTTGGTAAAGTTAAGGTTAGTTATGAAAAATGCGAATTTGCTATTGATAGCAGTGATAAACAGTGCTATGGATTGGTTAATTCGGTGGATTTAAGTGAAGATTTTAACGTTAAAGGGTTTGACCTTATAAACATGCATCCTGTTTCTCTCCTCAAAAATTTGAGGGGGGAAGGTAAAATGTATCAGATAAAAACAAATGCGGGTGAAATATTTTACCCTTGTAATGTAAAACTTGGAGGTAATATATGAAGCATTATACTGTAAAAGGGGAGTCTTTGAAAAAAGCTCCCTCATCTCCTTATTTATACCATCAAAAAAGAACACTTGATGAGCTCATGAGTAATTCAGTTGTATTCAATACTTATCCAACAGGTGCTGGAAAAACTATAGCATCTTTGTTATATATAAAGGAAAATCCAGATGTAGATACATTGTTCATAGCACCTACCAATGAACTTTTAAGACAACATTCAGAGGATATAAAAGAATTTGTTACAAAAAACAATTTACCACATATAGTTGTAAAGATTGATGCGGCTGTCATAGAAAAGTTGCGTGAGGGCCATAGAAAGGGAGCCACCCTATATGAAGTACTTAGTAATCCACTACAATTTAGAGAGGAGCTTTATATAGAAGATATAGAGTATGATGGTAAAAGACCTATAATAGTAGTGGTCAATCCGGATATTTTTTATTATTGTTTTTATTCACTCTATGGGAAATCAGATAAGGGTAACTTAATGGATATTATAATTAGAAAATTTAATTATATAATTATTGATGAGTTTCATTATTACAATTCTAAGCAGTTAGCTAATTTCTTATTTTTTATGCTTTTATCTAAGGAATTTAATTATTTTAAATATGGAAGGAAAATGTGCATATTAACGGCTACTCCAGATGAGTTGGTAGAGCAATATTTAAAACGTGGAGGTATCGAATATAAAATAATATCTAATGAAAATGAAAATTTAGAAAGTGAAGATTATGAAAAATTAAAAACTCTTTCAGAACTAGATTTATATGTTACGAACCAGAGTTTAGAGGAAATTGTTAGTGAACTATATAAAGACAATACATTTAAGGATGATGTTGTGGTTATAAGTCAGTCAATATATATAGTTAATAAGATAAAGGAACAGCTTATTAACAGTGGGATTAACAAGGATAATATAGGGGTTATTACGGGGGCTATAAAGTCAAAAGAGAGGAAAAAAGCTGTAGAAAAACATCTTATATTGGCAACACCAACAGTTGATATAGGGTACAATTTTAAAAAAGAAAATAAGGAAGGACAAAATATCGATGAAGTAATAACAGAGGCGAGTACCTGTGATCAAGCACTACAGAGACTAGGTAGAGCAGGAAGAATACTTGGTAAAAAAAATCAAAATGAGAGAAGTAAGGTTGTATTATGTGTTACTGATGCTATATATGAAGCTTTTAAAGAAGGAAATGGAGAGATATCAAGATTAGAACTTAAAAAACTTATAAAAGAAGCTATGCCAGAGCGAAATATAATGAAAAAATACATAGAGAGTAATGGTATATTGGAATTGTGTTTTCCAATGAAGGAAATATATAGAAAGATGGCACAGCAGAGCAAACATATTGTAGAAAATATATTTAATATGGTGATATCAGTATTTGCACCAAAGAGCAAGGCAAGTTTTAAAAGCTTGTCAGCAAAAATAAACAAGTATCAAAAGCAATGTATATTTATAAATGAATATGAAAAGTCAAGTGAAAAAAAAGAAGTAGTAGAAAACATCGATAATAAGCTATTTATTGATTTTTATAAAAATTATTGTCCAGATGAAGAAGATGAAGAATTTATAGATGACTCAATGCTTGATGATTTTTCAGAAGAAGATATAAAAGTTTTAAAATTAGGTGCGGAAAAAGATATGATTCATTATATAAATTCAGAAATAACTAAAACAAAGTCTTTACTTAATTTTAGAGGGTCTGATATCTGTAAGCCTGCTCTAGTTTTTGATAAGTATTATAAATTTGGGCAGGAACATCGAATATTTGTATATGATATATTTCATTTGATGCGATATTATGATATTGAATGGTATGAAAGTAAGGGAACCTTTGAGAAAGCAGCCAAAATAAAACTTAGTGATTATGAACAAGAAATAAATGGAGTAGATAATATAGACGTTTTTATAATAGTTAATGGAATTAGAGAAAATGCCATAGAAATCACTTGGGAATATGGATTTTATGGTGAACAAAGTGATTTTGAGGAAAAATATACAAGTAAAGTTGAAGCTATAAATAGTCTCATTTTAATTGGATATGAATATACAACGATAGGAAGAGAAAGAGTAGTTTTTCCAGAAAAAATAACCAAAGCATTCAAAGAAAGTTATATACCAATATACACGATATCACAGGAGTCAAAGGAAGAGTACAAAATCAGAAAAATAATAAAAAATCAGCCTATATTTCTTCAGAAATTAAATGTTCAGTTTTCGGAAAGTGAGAAGGAATATTTAGTAATAACAGGGACTAATAGTATCATTGTGGATAGTGAGGTTGTAAAAATTAGGAATAATGCTGTAAAAGAAGATTCTTTTATATGGTAATGGTAGTTCAGTATGATTAATATAAAGCACATTAAAATAAATAAGTAGCTAGGATAGTATATTTGACTTGTTATTTATTTTCATGTGCCTAATTGGAGGGTAAAATGTTAAATTATTATACTATATGTTTTAGAAATACGGAAAAAATAGAAAATACAATTGATACAGCTAGAATATGGCACGGTATATTTTTCAAGATATTAAAGGAATATAATGAGGAAATTTCAACACAATATCATGAGCAGCCAAGCAAGCAATCCTTTTCTATATCACCTGTATTTTGCGTGGGAAATTCTAATGATAAATATTTTAGTAAAAATTCTTTATTAAAAGTCAATATAGCTTTATTTACTGATGAAATTCATAAGGGATTGTTTGAATTTATTAGGAAAAATAAAAGTGTTAATTATGGAGAGGCAGAGCTTTTAATAGAGGAAGTACACTTTAAGATTATAGATGAAGAAGTTTTAGAACAAGGTAGAGTTAAGAGAGGAACAATGAACTTTATAAGTCCAACAGCTTTTAGAATAAATCCAGTAAACTCACCACTTCCAAGCCCTAAGCGGATATTTAAAAGCTTAAATAAGAGCTATAATGAGATTTTTAATGGGGAACTTTTGAATGATGAGATTATTGAGCAACTTGAAAAATACGTTGTAGTAGAAGGGCTTAACATTAATACTGAAGTAGCAAAATATAAGAAATTTGATATAACAGGCTTTAAAGGAAAGGTTAATTTAAATTTGAAATTTCCAGATGAAGAAGTTCAGAAAAGTCTAGAAAAACTGTTTGCTTTGGCATCATATGTAGGTATAGGTTATAAAACAGGAATGGGGATGGGGCAATGTATAGTGTCGAAGAAATAGATAAAGATTCTTTTTATATAGAAGCTAGTGCTGTTAATACGTATCTTTATTGTCCGAGGCGTTGTTATTATGAATATATTCAAAATGAATTTGAAAGTAATGTGCATACCATACTTGGTGATCAAGTTCATGAAAATGTGGATGAATTTGGTGAAGAAGAAAGACGCGGCAAGGTTATATATAAAAGTGCTAAGCTTATTTCGGATATGTATGGTGTGGTGCTTAAGGTTGATACAGTAGAAGAGAATGGTGATGAAATCTATCCAGTTGAATATAAGAAGGGTAAAAAGGTCCTGTGGAAAAACGATAAGTATCAAATGGCACTACAAGCTATGCTATTAGAAGAAAAGCTTAAGAGACCTGTAACTAAAGGCTATATTTATTATGTTGGTTCAAAGGAAAGAGTGGAATTTAAGATAACTGATAAACTTAAAGAAGAAATTATTAACACCATTGAGGATATAAGAAGATTATATAATTCAATGAAGATACCTGAGGGCGTGGATGACAATAGATGTAAATATTGTAGCATAAATAATATATGTTTGCCAAAGGAGCGAAATATACTTAAGGCTATGAAAAATTCACGAGAGGAGTAAAATATTTGATAGATAATACATTAGTAGGAGATGATGAATTGAGTACTCTTTATGTAACTCAGCAATACACTACATTGAGAAAAGAGGATGAAAGATTAAAGCTATATAAGGCCAAAGAGCTTTTAATTGATGTACCTATATTTAAAATAAAGCAAGTTGTTATATTTGGACAAGTAACGGTTACAGCTTCAACTATAAGGCTATTTGCTGAAAATAAAATAACCTTATGCTATTTAACAGAGTGGGGGAAATTTATAGCACGAATGGAAGGTGATGTATCAAAAAATGTTATCGTGAGATTAAAGCAGTATGAAAATCATATAGATATAGACAATGGTTCTGTGAAGTTCGCTAGAGTATTTGTATCTGGGAAAATTAAAAATAGTAGAACTACACTTATGAAAAGTAATCGTGGTGAAGAAAAAAGTGAAGCTTTTAGGGGAGCTATAGATGAACTGAATAGACTTGAAAAACGTCTTGAAGACCAAGATAATGTAGATTCTATAAGGGGGATAGAAGGCAGAGCAGCAGCAGTATATTTTTCTGTTTTTTCGGAAATGATAAAGGGCGATTTCACTTTTGAAACCCGTAATAAAAGACCACCTAAAGATCCTATAAATGCTATGTTAAGTTTTGGATATGTATTGCTTGCAAATGAAATTTCTTCAGCAGTATCAAGTGTAGGTCTTGACCCAAATATAGGATATCTCCATAGATTGAGATATGGAAGACCGTCACTAGCGCTTGATCTAATGGAGGAATTTAGATCTTTGTTCGTGGATAGGTTAGTGCTTAGCATAGTTAATAATAAAATACTTAAAGAGGATGATTTCGAAACGGTTTTGGGCGAAGTGAAAATGAGTAAAAAAGCTATTAAAAAATTTCTTGAAGCATATGAAGGAAAAAAATATGATGAAATATATCATCCTTTATTTAAATATAAAACTACATATCAGCAATGCTTTCATATGCAAGCAAGATTATTCAGTAAGGCGTTGATGGAAGAGATTGAATATGTACCATTTTTAATTAGATAAAAGGAAGGGAATGTGGTATGATATATTTAGTTAGTTATGATATAGTTAATGATAAAAAAAGAACTAGACTTCATAAAATGTTGAAAAATTATGGTGCTAGAAACCAATATAGCGTTTTTGAATGTGATTTAGATGGTAAAAAATATGTTGAACTTGAATATAAAATTAAAAAAATTAAGATAGAGCTAGGTGACAGTATTATGGTGTACCCTATATGCTCATCTTGTGAATCTAAAATTATAAGAAAAGGCATATTTGCACCAATTGATGTTAAAAACATGATTTATTAAATCGCAAGCTTATGTGTAACGAAAAACACGGGACCCTGGCGATGCTTGTAAATAGACATTTTGGCGGGATTTACTATAATATTTGTTCTATGTTTTTATGAAAAAATGATACTTTGCGAATAATGGGGTCTGAAACCAGTGGTTTCAAGGGGTAAAACGCGAGCGATTTCTAAAGACATTAAGCTCCATTGGAGATTGAAACGTGGAACTTAGTGATTTTAGGAAGTAGAAATAACTGATTTCTAAAGACATTAAGCTCCATTGGAGATTGAAACCTGAAAATACAATTCCAACCTTATATTTTTGTATGATTTCTAAAGACATTAAGCTCCATTGGAGATTGAAACTCGTAAGGAATATCAGTTTCAGCTGCTAAATCTCTATTTCTAAAGACATTAAGCTCCATTGGAGATTGAAACAAAACATATTATTATTTATTATTACTTTTAAAGAAATATTTCTAAAGACATTAAGCTCCATTGGAGATTGAAACTTAAAAGAGCAGCTATTCGCTACTCTTTTTTCTTATATTTCTAAAGACATTAAGCTCCATTGGAGATTGAAACATTAGAATTTAAACTATATAAAGTAAATACAGAGTATTTCTAAAGACATTAAGCTCCATTGGAGATTGAAACCCGTCTATTTCGGAGCTATCTTTTAAATCTACATAATTTCTAAAGACATTAAGCTCCATTGGAGATTGAAACATGGGTTTTGCATACACCACTTTAACTGCATTGTAGATTTCTAAAGACATTAAGCTCCATTGGAGATTGAAACTTATAAGAACGCCCACGCGTTTTAATATCTTTTTGCATATTTCTAAAGACATTAAGCTCCATTGGAGATTGAAACGATACAATTTTACATTTCTTACACTTATAAAATTTTATTTCTAAAGACATTAAGCTCCATTGGAGATTGAAACAAAGTATCATGCGGATAATAAATAAGACAGAGCAATTATTTCTAAAGACATTAAGCTCCATTGGAGATTGAAACACTGTTGCCAGAGGCATTCTAAGCATTCTTGCGAATATTTCTAAAGACATTAAGCTCCATTGGAGATTGAAACTATAGAACGCCATAGTACGTGCTAAGGCTAAGTCAATATTTCTAAAGACATTAAGCTCCATTGGAGATTGAAACCTTCTACTGAGATAGTTTATAAGGACATATTTCCTATTTCTAAAGACATTAAGCTCCATTGGAGATTGAAACTTAATTTCCATTTTTATTTACTTAACATAACTTTAATTTCTAAAGACATTAAGCTCCATTGGAGATTGAAACTTTTATGTTAAAGGTTATTGATACTTGTGATGCTATTTCTAAAGACATTAAGCTCCATTGGAGATTGAAACATAAGTGTAGACAATACAAACAAGGTATTGAGTGTATTTCTAAAGACATTAAGCTCCATTGGAGATTGAAACCTACCGTGGTTCTTTTGGAAACCTATCCATGACAAAAATTTCTAAAGACATTAAGCTCCATTGGAGATTGAAACGGAATATAAGTTTAACTACAAATGATTATAGTGAAGCATTTCTAAAGACATTAAGCTCCATTGGAGATTGAAACACCATTAGGAGTAGAAAGCCCATTTGGTGTACCTAAATTTCTAAAGACATTAAGCTCCATTGGAGATTGAAACAAATGAATACGCTTTAGATTTAGACGAAGAAAAGATTTCTAAAGACATTAAGCTCCATTGGAGATTGAAACAAGACCTGGTATTCTCATATTCTGTAATTAATCTATTTCTAAAGACATTAAGCTCCATTGGAGATTGAAACTTGGCACCTTCAATCAAAAAGTTAGCAGGTTTTAATTTCTAAAGACATTAAGCTCCATTGGAGATTGAAACTTCTGTCTTGGATTATTGAAGCTCCCTTGATTATCATTGATTTCTAAAGACATTAAGCTCCATTGGAGATTGAAACATCCGGCATATGATGGCTTGCCAGCAGTTGAGTATAATTTCTAAAGACATTAAGCTCCATTGGAGATTGAAACACAACTGAAATATGCGGTTAAATTTCAGTTAGATTTATTTCTAAAGACATTAAGCTCCATTGGAGATTGAAACTTATACAGGTATCCCAGATAATTTAGAAGAACTAAAATTTCTAAAGACATTAAGCTCCATTGGAGATTGAAACAGAAACTAAGCACTACGATTTAATTATACAGGATCCATTTCTAAAGACATTAAGCTCCATTGGAGATTGAAACATAGGTGGATTAGATGGGAGGCCGAAAAAGTATGGATTTCTAAAGACATTAAGCTCCATTGGAGATTGAAACCAGGCTGAGAGAATGGCTATGCAATTACTCCAAGATGGATTTCTAAAGACATTAAGCTCCATTGGAGATTGAAACAGCTGAAATTATATGTTTTGGAGCTTTAACTTATTATATTTCTAAAGACATTAAGCTCCATTGGAGATTGAAACTTATTATTAGCATGGGA
>NZ_BHYK01000002.1:94801-195840 GCF_003865095.1 Clostridium tagluense
GGATTTCTAAAGACATTAAGCTCCATTGGAGATTGAAACAGCTGAAATTATATGTTTTGGAGCTTTAACTTATTATATTTCTAAAGACATTAAGCTCCATTGGAGATTGAAACTTATTATTAGCATGGGAATACCTATCACGGGTATAAATTTCTAAAGACATTAAGCTCCATTGGAGATTGAAACTGCATACATTATATTATATAATTTACACATAGTAAACATTTCTAAAGACATTAAGCTCCATTGGAGATTGAAACTTTGGAATTATAACAGACAGGTTAAAAGAAGTTGCTGATTTCTAAAGACATTAAGCTCCATTGGAGATTGAAACTTGAGCTACAATTAATTCGTTGGAAATTTGTTTAGATTTCTAAAGACATTAAGCTCCATTGGAGATTGAAACCCTGCGCCTAACAACTTGCGTATTGTAATCTATGTATTTCTAAAGACATTAAGCTCCATTGGAGATTGAAACAGAAGCAAAGAACGTATATATACCTAAGAACGCAGTATGATTTCTAAAGACATTAAGCTCCATTGGAGATTGAAACCCAAACTCTGCACCGCCTTTTAACCCTGCTATGCCATTTCTAAAGACATTAAGCTCCATTGGAGATTGAAACTTTGGATTGCGTACTAACTCCATTCAACTTTTGTTTATTTCTAAAGACATTAAGCTCCATTGGAGATTGAAACTCAAGCCTTTTTGTAATGGTGTTTCGGTTTTGTCCATTTCTAAAGACATTAAGCTCCATTGGAGATTGAAACTTGCTCGCCTAGCATCGCGGTGATCATATCTAATAATGATTTCTAAAGACATTAAGCTCCATTGGAGATTGAAACTTCATAAATATGGCCCCATTCTCCCTCAACTTTCGTATTTCTAAAGACATTAAGCTCCATTGGAGATTGAAACAGCAGAAGATATAGGAGCAGAGTTAGTATACTGTGAATATTTCTAAAGACATTAAGCTCCATTGGAGATTGAAACTTTAGTAATTGCATCTTCCCACTCAAATTCAAATGTATTTCTAAAGACATTAAGCTCCATTGGAGATTGAAACGCGGTATTCCCAAGCACAACAGTACCATCAGCTAAAATTTCTAAAGACATTAAGCTCCATTGGAGATTGAAACATTAAAAGTTGGCTTGAAATAAATATGCAAGAAAAAGATTTCTAAAGACATTAAGCTCCATTGGAGATTGAAACAGTACACTTAATTCATATTTCATCATTTCACCGCCCATTTCTAAAGACATTAAGCTCCATTGGAGATTGAAACTAAAATCAATGGCAAATAAAGCCATTGGAGCATTGGGATTTCTAAAGACATTAAGCTCCATTGGAGATTGAAACGGTGGTATTGGTTCACCAGAGTATTTAATAACTCAAATTTCTAAAGACATTAAGCTCCATTGGAGATTGAAACATGCGAAATGATGCTAAACCACTAAAAATAACTCAAATTTCTAAAGACATTAAGCTCCATTGGAGATTGAAACATATCTGCAAGTGCTATATCTATGTAGCGTTGCAGTATTTCTAAAGACATTAAGCTCCATTGGAGATTGAAACCTTACTGCTTTGTAAGCTTCTTGGTATTTTTCTTTTATTTCTAAAGACATTAAGCTCCATTGGAGATTGAAACTTTCACCTTCTTCAACTTCAACTTCTTCTGCTACAATTTCTAAAGACATTAAGCTCCATTGGAGATTGAAACTGGGCGCAGTTAATGTTAATTATTATAGTTAGAATTGATTTCTAAAGACATTAAGCTCCATTGGAGATTGAAACTTAGATAGGTTCTCTAATATAATACTACTGGCAATTTATTTCTAAAGACATTAAGCTCCATTGGAGATTGAAACCAGTTCCTTTAATACAATGGCATCTACTTTTTCTTTGATTTCTAAAGACATTAAGCTCCATTGGAGATTGAAACCCTTTCAACGGTTATGTTATTAGTATTAATATAATCCATTTCTAAAGACATTAAGCTCCATTGGAGATTGAAACACAATATAAATCACCCCCTTTATATTTCTCTTATCAATTTCTAAAGACATTAAGCTCCATTGGAGATTGAAACGGGGCGTCTGTTGGTGTAATAGGTGCAAGTGGTGGTGATTTCTAAAGACATTAAGCTCCATTGGAGATTGAAACACTGGTGCCAGACAGAGCATTTCTGTTAGTTGCGAATTTCTAAAGACATTAAGCTCCATTGGAGATTGAAACTGGCAACAGCATCAAGTATGGGATGGAACATATAATTTATTTCTAAAGACATTAAGCTCCATTGGAGATTGAAACCAAGTGATTTTAAAGTTAAAATGAAAAATTGTTCAATTTCTAAAGACATTAAGCTCCATTGGAGATTGAAACTTAGGCGATAAAGAAATACTAGATGATGTTTTAAAATATTTCTAAAGACATTAAGCTCCATTGGAGATTGAAACCAGAAACTAGAAGATGGAGAATCACTGGGTGGTGCATTATTTCTAAAGACATTAAGCTCCATTGGAGATTGAAACAGGTAACATTATAGGCTCACCATTTTTATCTATCTTATTTCTAAAGACATTAAGCTCCATTGGAGATTGAAACTAGAACATAATGTTTGTGAAGAAATAGCGGACAGTGATTTCTAAAGACATTAAGCTCCATTGGAGATTGAAACAATAATATTGGATAAATTACATTTACTAAATCTTTATTTCTAAAGACATTAAGCTCCATTGGAGATTGAAACAGGTGCAGTTCTTGCTACAGTGTGAAAAATACTTCATTTCTAAAGACATTAAGCTCCATTGGAGATTGAAACTTTATTCAGCAAAAATGTTCTTTTATCCTTAATTTCATTTCTAAAGACATTAAGCTCCATTGGAGATTGAAACTAGTCCAATCTCGTTCCCCAATTAATGTATCTTCCATTTCTAAAGACATTAAGCTCCATTGGAGATTGAAACTTATTCTTTACCTATTCAATATAGAGCAAACGCAACCATTTCTAAAGACATTAAGCTCCATTGGAGATTGAAACACGTTTAAAGGAATTAACATGAACGCTATGTATATTATTTCTAAAGACATTAAGCTCCATTGGAGATTGAAACTTAACGCATCTTGACTATCTACATAAAATCTATTAACGTATTTCTAAAGACATTAAGCTCCATTGGAGATTGAAACATTAGTAAAGTTAACAACATGCTTACAATTAGGTGCATTTCTAAAGACATTAAGCTCCATTGGAGATTGAAACAACATTGTTCAATCTCCATCACAAATATGGGATGAAAATTTCTAAAGACATTAAGCTCCATTGGAGATTGAAACTTATATATTTTATCTTGTCATCAAATAATTTTTTAATTTCTAAAGACATTAAGCTCCATTGGAGATTGAAACTAAAGAACAACGAGAAATATTATTATATTGTTTGTGATTTCTAAAGACATTAAGCTCCATTGGAGATTGAAACTAGAAATTAATGTTCAAAAAAATGATTGGAGTATGATTTCTAAAGACATTAAGCTCCATTGGAGATTGAAACTTAAAACTTTCATCCTATCATTTAAATGTTTTAAAAATTTCTAAAGACATTAAGCTCCATTGGAGATTGAAACAATTTTAAAGTTACTAGACTTCAGAAAGATACTATAGATTTCTAAAGACATTAAGCTCCATTGGAGATTGAAACAAGTTCAGTGGCGATATTAAGGTTAATTGTTAAAGATTTCTAAAGACATTAAGCTCCATTGGAGATTGAAACAAGATAAAAGGGAGGGTTGGCATGGAATCAGCGATACATTTCTAAAGACATTAAGCTCCATTGGAGATTGAAACAAAGCTAGAGCGGTTAAACATAAAAAAATAATAAAATTTCTAAAGACATTAAGCTCCATTGGAGATTGAAACAGCTGAAATTATATGTTTTGGAGCTTTAACTTATTATATTTCTAAAGACATTAAGCTCCATTGGAGATTGAAACTTATTATTAGCATGGGAATACCTATCACGGGTATAAATTTCTAAAGACATTAAGCTCCATTGGAGATTGAAACTGCATACATTATATTATATAATTTACACATAGTAAATATTTCTAAAGACATTAAGCTCCATTGGAGATTGAAACTCGGCTGATAATATTTCATCCTTACATTCCACAGAAATTTCTAAAGACATTAATCTCCATTGGAGATTGAAACTCTACAGTAGCTACTTCAATCATTTTATCTATGGTATATTTCTAAAGACATTAAGCTCCATTGGAGATTGAAACAGCGTTAGCGGCAGCAAAGACAAATGCCGGTATATTAATTTCTAAAGACATTAAGCTCCATTGGAGATTGAAACCTCCTGTGAGTTTAGTCATACCATTAGCATTACCTAATTTCTAAAGACATTAAGCTCCATTGGAGATTGAAACCTCCTGTGAGTTTAGTCATACCATTAGCATTACCTAATTTCTAAAGACATTAAGCTCCATTGGAGATTGAAACCTGATATAGGTTCTACAGCTGAAAAATTTGTTAAAATTTCTAAAGACATTAAGCTCCATTGGAGATTGAAACTTTATGGTTTTGCATAAACTGGGTACTTAGATTTAATTTCTAAAGACATTAAGCTCCATTGGAGATTGAAACATAAAAATAATAAATGGTGCGATTGAGGCAGAGGTACATTTCTAAAGACATTAAGCTCCATTGGAGATTGAAACCCTCGAATAGTTTATGCAAACGAATTTGTACCTGTTCATTTCTAAAGACATTAAGCTCCATTGGAGATTGAAACCCATATTTTGGTGACATACTATATTTATGTGTCTTTGATTCCTAAAGACATTAAGCTCCATTGGAGATTGAAACTTGGAATACTTTCGCCATCAAGCTCACCAGCTTTTAATTCCTAAAGACACTAAGCTCCTTGTATTTAAATTGTTGTAATTGAGTTGCTTGGGCTTGGAATTGTTGTGTTGAACCTTAACATTAGATGTATTTAAATACTGCAGGACTTGTTCCAGGTATATCTTTTAATGAAATTATGACGATTTTAACAGCACCAGATTCACTCTTTACGTAACCTTGGTTGGAAATATATGTTAAGACGCTAAAAAAATATGGTTACCTGTGGTCAATCTTTCCGATAGTTTAAATTTCCAATAGTTTATGATAGAATAGGTAGTTATGGATTGTAATGCCATAGTAGAATAATGGATTTTTAACAAGACTGTTTCGTTTTAAGAATGTAACTGTTAAGCTTGGGATTCAATTTTTTTATATTATACGAGGAGTGATACAAATGAAAAATGAAAAATCAAAGACATTAAAGGGGAAGTTAGTTTTTATAACTTTAGCTATTTTTTTTTGCGGTATTATTACTAAGTACATTTGTTGTAAGTCTTCTCATAAAAAATGAGATGAAAACTGTTTTACTAAGTAAATCATTGGAAACTGCAAAGGAGATTTCTTATCAGGTGAAAAACATATTAGACACAAAAGACAGTAATATTCAAGATTTACAAAGCTTTGTTGTTAACAAGTCAAAGCAAAGCAATATTACTTACGTAGCTATATTAGATACCAATGCCAAAGCTATAGCTCACAGTGATAGTATGAAAATAGGAAAAGTTTATGATGATGATTATACTATAGATGGAGCAAAGAATGGAAATATAAAAACCTCCAGATTTTATGCCGATGTTCAAAAAAATTGGACATATGACATTATGGTACCGGTATACAAAAATGAAAAATTAATGGGAACACTTGATATTGGTATACCAGAAGCAGGTATAACAGAGGTTGCAAATAAAACATTGCTTATTCAATCTATAATATCTATTGTTTCACTTATAATAATTAGTATCTTGCTTATGTTTATTTTTGGCAGAGCACTTGCACCACTTAACAAGATGGTAACGGGAATTGATAAAATCGGTAAATTTGATTTTACTGATAGCCAGGAAATCAATGAACTTACAAAAAGGCAAGATGAAATAGGCAAAATAGCAAATTCATTATCTGATATGCGAAATGGAGTTTCTCATTTGATAAAGGGGATTATGGATAATTCCCAGACTCTCACAACATCCTCAGAGGAACTTTCAACAACCATGGAGGAATTAACATCAACAATTGTAACAGTAGACAATGCTGTTAAGAATATTGTAAATGGAATGCAAGACTCAAGTGCAGCAACTGAGGAAATAAGTGCATCCATAGAAGAAGTAGATTCAAGCATTAACGAGCTTTCTCAAAAGGCTATGGATGGAAGTAATAATGCAAATGTAGCAAAAGAAAGGGCTACAGAGGTTAAAAAAAGCAGTGAAAAAGCCATAGAAGATACTCAGAAATTGTATGCCGAAAAGCAAGATAAGATGCTAATAGCTATTGAGGATGGTAAGGTAGTAGATAGTATCAAGGTTATGGCAGATACCATAGCAACTATTGCGGAACAGACTAACTTACTTGCATTAAATGCCGCTATAGAAGCAGCGAGAGCTGGCGAACAGGGAAGAGGCTTTGCAGTGGTTGCTGATGAGGTTAGAAAACTTGCAGAAAAATCATCCCAGGCAGTAACAAGTATTCAAGATACAATTATAAGAGTTCAGGGTGCATTTAAAAGTAGTACTAGTACTGGCAGTGATATATTAGAATTTATTAACAAGGATATACAGGTACAATTTGATGCATATGGTGAAACAGGAAATCAGTATTATAATGACTCTGATTTTGCAAGCAGAATGGCTGAGGAAATTGCGGCTATGTCAGAAGAAATTACAGCTACAGTAGGTCAAGTAAGTGAAGCAGTGCAGAATATGGCACAATCCTCACAAGAATCCAATGAACATGCTGAAACAATAAAAGAGAGTATGGATGATACTACGAAAGCTACAAAACAGGTAGCGATGATTGCACAAAGTCAAGCGGGACTTGCTCAGAAGCTTAATGAAATGGTGCAAAAGTTTAAAATATGATTAAGAAACACGGGGAGGTAACAATGAAACTTTTAGAATTAAAACCACAAATATATAAATTCAGTAATTGCTTAGAGTTTGCTAATGAATTTAAACTGGGAAAGAAGGACTTAATATTCACTAACAAATTTTTATATGAAAAATTCCTTAAAAAATTAAATATAAATTGTAACTATATATTTAAAGGGGACTACAATATCCAAGAACCGTCAGATGATATAATAGATAAAATAATAGGAGAAATAAAGTATAAGAAAATAGATAGAGTTATTGCAATAGGTGGGGGTTCTATAATAGATATTGCTAAAATATTAATACTAAAGGACGTAACAACAACTAAAGAGCTTTTTGAAAGAAAGATACCTGTAATAAAGGAAAAGAAGCTTATAATAGTTCCTACAACCTGTGGAACAGGGAGTGAAGTTACAAATATATCAATTACAGAAATAAAATCAAAAGGTACAAAAATGGGTCTTGCTTGCGACGAGCTATATGCTGATTACGCAGTTTTAATACCTGAACTTGCAGAGGAACTTCCTTATGAATTCTTTGTATATAGCTCAATAGATGCGCTTATACATGCTATAGAGTCATTAGTATCCCCAAAAGCAAATACTTACACCGAAATGTTTAGCTTTGAGGCTATTAAGATAATAATAAATGGTTATAAGGCTATAATAGAAAAAGGTGTGGATTATAGAAAAGAGATAATAGAAGACTTTCTTATAGGGAGTAACTATGCTGGCATAGCCTTTGGAAATGCAGGAGTTGGTGCTGTACATGCACTATCCTATCCCTTAGGAGGAAAGTATCATGTGCCTCATGGTGAAGCAAATTATGCATTCTTTATAGAAGTGTTTAAATTTTACAATAAAAGTAATCCAAATGGTAAAATCAAGAGAGTTAATCAATTTATAGCTGATATTCTTAATGTGCCAGAGAAAAAAGCTTATGAAGCATTGGAAGAGCTATTAAATAACCTAATAGTAAGGAAGAGCCTAAATGAGTATGGCATGAAGGAAGAAGAAATAGAAATATTTAGTCAAAGTGTTATAGAAACTCAAGGAAGATTACTTCAAAATAATTATGTTGAAATGACCCTAGAGGATATTAAGAAAATATATAAAGATTTATATAAATATTAGATATCTAATTTAGATTCTTTACTTTTTTTACATTTAATGATATTATATCGTAAAGAATAGCTTTGCAGATTTAAAATATGTTAATATATTTTAGCAATTATGGAAATTAAGATTATTATAGCAATTAAGAGAGCTGGTGGTTGGTGAAAATCAGTGTGCAATATAATCCCTCCGATTCCATAGCAACAAGCTAAAGCGTGAAAGGTTTGTGTCCTTTATCTCACAATAAAGTGGTCATATTTACATATGACAAATTGAGTGGCACCGCGAGAGTTTAGCTCCCGTCTCTATAGGTTTATAGAGATGGGAGTTTTTTGTTTTAAAAAAATATTAACTACAATGTCTAAGCTATTGAAAATATATTAAGGAGGTATTATATTATGTTAGATTTGAATTTAATTAGAGAAAACACCCAAATGGTTAAAGAGGCACTTTCTAAGCGCATGGATAATATTGATTTTGATGAGCTACTTCAATGGGATGCAGAAAGAAGAAAATTAATATTTGACATTGATATCTTAAAAAATAAAAAAAATAAAGTGTCTAAAGAAATACCGGAACTTAAAAGAAAGGGTGAAAATATTGAAATTTATTATTTGGAAATGAAAGAGGTTTCAAGTAATATAAAGATGCTCGAGGATAGATTGACGCCACTTGGAGAAAAAATAAATACCTTCTTAGAGGCCTTACCTAATTTACCAGATAATGATGTAGTAGCTGGAGGAAAGGAAAATAATAAGGTGATAAGAGAGTGGGGTAAAAAACCTGATTTTAAATTTATTCCGAGAGATCATGTAGAGCTTGTAACAATGCATAATTTAATAGATTATGAAAGAGGCGTAAAGCTTGCAGGAAATGGTTTTTGGATTTATAAGGGTGATGGTGCTATGCTTGAATGGGCACTTCTTAATTATTTTATAGAAGAACATATAAAGGATGGGTATGAATTTATTTTACCTCCACATATTTTATCATACCAGTGTGGATTAACAGCAGGTCAGTTTCCTAAATTTCAGGATGAAGTTTTTAAAGTTACTGATAATAAAAACAATGAAAATAGTCAATTTTTACTTCCAACCTCTGAAACTGCATTAATTAATTTGCATAGAGATGAAATTCTAAAGGAAGAGGAACTTCCGAAAAAATATTTTTCATATACCCCTTGTTATCGGGTGGAAGCAGGAAGTTACAGGGCATCAGAAAGAGGAATGATTAGAGGACATCAATTTAACAAGGTAGAAATGTTTCAATATACAAGGCCAGAAGATTCGGATGCTGCTTTCGAAGAACTTTTGGGTAAGGCAGAGAGGCTTGTTCAAGGATTAGGACTTCATTATCGCGTGAGTAAATTAGCTGCAAAAGATTGCAGTGCATCTATGGCAAGGACTTATGATATTGAAATATGGATCCCCAGCATGAATGAGTATAAAGAAGTAAGTTCAGCATCAAATGCTCGGGATTATCAAGCAAGACGGGGAATGATTCGGTTTAAAAGAAATGGAAGCAAAAATACAGAGTATGTTCATACTCTAAATGCATCTGGTCTAGCTACAAGTAGATTACTTCCTGCGATAGTAGAACAAATGCAGCAAGAGGATGGAAGCATTATTATCCCCGAAGTATTAAGAAAGTGGATGGGGAAAGAAAAATTATAGAAAAAGGGGAATGTAGCTAGATTTATTCACACAAATCTAGCCACATGCCCCAGAAATTATTTCAAATTTCGGTTACTCATTTTATGTTATTTAGTTGGCTCTAAAACTACTAGCTGATTTCCAATTTTTTGATTCTTCCAATTAAAAACCATACATGAATCTAATTTAGGGTCATACATATTAACAGCTTCATCTTTGAGAAAGTTTTTTAAGTTAAAGGCTGCATATATAAAAGCTGCCTTTTTCTTGTTCACAGTTGGGTATTTTCTCATATTAATTAATCCACAAGCCATGCCTGCTAGATGGAAGGATGGATCATATAAGCTATTACGACTATCGCAAACTATTAACTTAACGTTTTCTCGAAGCTTGCTTACAAGTTGTCTTAAAAGAGTCATCCCTTTTCCTTGAGGAAGCTCTACGTCTGTTATTTCAGCACTTAAGCTCTCACATACCTTAGTCCATAATTCTCTATCTGACTCTTTATCAATTTCTAAACAATCGCCAATGGTTATGGACTCAAGATATCTTAAATCGTGGAAAACATTGCAATCTTCTAGAAGATCACAAAAATCAATTATAATAGGCTTATTTTCAGTAATTATAATATTATCTCCTTGGAAATCTCCGTGTGCATAGGAGGTAAGACAAATTACTTTTAAATTATTCCAAACATTTTCATTATTAAAATAATAATATGGATTAGGTAGTAATATGTCCGTTCCATCTAAAGATATCCATTTTATATTTTTGTCTATCCCCATTGATTCAAAAGATTTTATATATTTACTGTCCATATATCTATATGAAAGTTCATTTTTAACTATATCCATTGGAGACATGTTCTGTTTAACATGCTCTTTGTTCCAAGTAAATAAAAACTTAGTTATTGTTGATATTATAGTATCTTTAAGCTCATCTTCATTTAGAACCTTATCCAAAAATGTCATACTATTGTATATATCATCCCCAGCTAAATCATATAAGTTGACATAAAATGTAGCTTTGCTTTTGTCTTGAATTTTATAACTAGATATGAGTTTAGCTATATACTTTTGCATATTGTTTTCTACAGCTAGTGCGTAAGCTTTTTGAAATACTTTTCCTTCATTATTTTTAGTTACCTTTAAAATACCTACTCTATTAGCACTGCCGTATTCAACCATATATACTCCCGCAGCAGACCTTCCGCTTTTAAACTTTTTTAATACTTGAAAAGGAGCAATTTTATCTTTTGTATCTTCACCTATCTTATTTATTTGATTTAGTACATCTACGATATCCACAGTTAACCCTCCCTAGTACCTTTTATAAAATTGTGCTATTTTAAAAATAAGCTCAACTGCATATAGTATAATATAATCACTAAGAATACACAAACTATTATGTGTGATTTTTACTTTATACAAAAAATATGTATTTTATAATAAATAGGCAGTTTATATTATTGACAAAGATTGGATTTATATGTATCATATAAATGCGAATGCAAATCATTTGCAACGAATTATTTTATAAGTTATTAAAAGAATTCAGAGTAATTAATCGATATGTAAAAAGTGAAATGTAGATTTTAAACTTCATAATAACTTGCCTAGAAATAAGGAAAAATTTTTTTGAATTTTAGATAGTAGTTAATTAAAATTAAAGTTGCAAATTATTATGAGTAATACTATAATATAAAAGATGCTTAGATGCAAATGATTTGCATTTAACGAAAGGGTGAATAAAAAAATGAAAAATATAAGGGTTAAACTAACATCACTAATGATTGTATCTGTAATACTTTTTAGTGGATGTACCACGCAAAAAAACAATGAGGTATCAGCTGGTGCTGGTGCAAATAATAAAAAAACATTGACGGTTGCAACCTCCTTTTATCCTATGTACATATTTTCACTAAATGTTGCTAAGGATATTCCAAATGTAAAAGTTATAAATATGACAAAACCAACTACAGGATGTCTTCATGATTATTCAATTACTACTGATGATATGAAAACACTAGATGATTCCCAGGTGTTTGTAACTAATGGTGCAGATATGGAATCATTTATGGATAAGGTAACAAAGCAAATGCCTAAGCTTAAAGTTATTGATTCAAGCAAAGGAATAAAATTGATTAAAGGTGAGGGGGACGAGGGATACAACCCACATTTATGGGTAAGTATTTCTAATGGTATAACTCAAGTGAAAAATATAGGACAGCAGTTAGCTACAATAGATCCTACTAATGCACAAAAGTACAAAGAAAATACTGATGCATATGTAGTGAAACTTGAGGCTCAAAGAGATAAAATGCACAAGTCATTAGATAATATTAAAAACCGTGACATAGTTACTTTCCACGAGGCATTTCCCTATTTTGCCAAGGAATTTAATCTTAACATAGTAGGGGTTATTGAACGTGAACCTGGTTCTGCTCCAAGTGCAAAAGAGTTGCAAGAGACTGTTGAACAGGTGAAAAAACTAAAAGTAAAAGCATTGTTTGCAGAACCACAATATCCTCTTAAGGCTGTTGAAACTATTGCAAAAGAATCAGGCTCCAAGGTTTATACCCTGGATCCAGGTGTTACAGGACCTATGGATGCAGACGCGTATATTAATATAATGAACAGTAATTTAAAAATATTGGAAGAGGCATTAAAATGATAAATAATAATAAATTAATAAGTGGTAATAAAATGACAAATAGTAACAAGATAATAAATAGTAATAAAAATATAAATTGTAAGAAATGTAGCTGTGGGTTATGTTGCACAAAAATAAAAGATTTTGGTGTAACTATTGGAAAAACAGAAATATTAAAAGATGTCAATCTCCATATTCATTGCGGAGATTTGACTGCTATAATAGGAGCAAATGGTGCAGGAAAGAGTACGCTCATAAAAGCCTTATTGGGAGGAATACCACATTCAGGGCATATTACTTTTGCTGGCGGAAATAAAAAGGTTATAAATAACCCTAAAATGGGCTATGTACCTCAAAAACTTGATTTTGATAATAGCTCACCTGTAAGTGTTATGGATATTTTTGCGGCTACATTAAGTAGTAGACCGATTTGGTTTTCTATTTCAAAAGATATAAGGCGAAAAGCTCTTAAGAGTTTATCTTTGGTCGATGGAGAATATCTTATAGATAAGCGTTTAGGAGTACTATCTGGTGGAGAATTGCAAAGAGTGCTTTTAGCCTTAGCACTAGAGCCTATACCAGATATATTATTATTAGATGAGCCAGTATCAGGAATTGATCAGAATGGGCTAAAATTATTCTATAAAACTGTATCAAATTTAAGAAAAGAATATGATTTATCTATTATTTTAGTTTCTCATGATCTACATTTAGTATCAAAATATGCGGATCGCATTGCATTTATCAATAATAAAACCATTGAATGCTGTGGTACGGCAGAGGAAGTATTTAGCAATGAAAAAGTAATTGATGTGTTTGGTGTAGATTGGAATAAGGTTTTGGTAGATAGAAACGATGGGGAGGATGACTAATGTCTTTATGGTATAGTATGGTAGATTTTTTACTTCCCTTTGATTGGGCTCATTATACATTTATGAAAAATGCATTATTGGGGGTTTTATTGGTTACTCCTATGTTTGGTTTACTTGGTACCATGGTTGTAAATAATAAAATGGCTTTTTTTTCAGATGCACTGGGACATTCAGCTCTCACGGGAATAGCAATTGGGGTAATTTTAGGTATTAAAAATCCAATATGGTCTATGCTAGCATTTTCACTTATGCTCGCTGTAGTAATAACTAAAGTTAAGAATGTAAATACTTCTTCAACGGATACTATAATAGGTGTTTTTTCATCTACAGCAGTTGCCCTTGGAGTCGTAATGTTATCATTTGGAGGCGGCTTTACAAAATATTCGGTTTATCTTATAGGTGATTTATTAAGCATTAGTCAAATTGATTTGTTAATACTTCCAATTATATTTGTAATTGTGGTTATTATCTGGGTAATTGCCTTTAATAAGCTTTTATTAGTAAGTGTAAATCCTTTATTGGCAAGAAGCAGAGGTATTAACATTAATTTTTATGAGTATTTATTTACAACTACTGTTGCAATTATTGTAACAATGTCCATCCAATGGGTAGGAGTTCTAATTATAAGTTCCATGCTGGTGCTACCTGCCGCTGCTGCAAGAAATATTTCTAGCAATATGAGGCAGTACCATATATATTCTATAGCAATTGCCCTTATTTCAGGAGTAGCAGGACTTATTTTATCTTATTTTTTAGGTTCTGCTTCGGGTGCTACTATGGTGCTGATTTCATCAATGTTTTTTGGAATTACATTTTTTATGAAAATGAAAATTTACTCATAAAAAAAGGAGCTGTGGCTCCTTTTTTTTATGAACTTAAATAGATAGGGTTATTAAATTAGTAATGAGATAAATTGTATTAATTTATTTGTTAAAAAGGATAGACGTATTCGTTTTTTGGCTTTTCCGCATTGGCTATACTTTGTGCTACAATTATAGCAATTCTTTCACCCTTATAATCTATTATTTCTACTTTGCCTTTAACAAGTATCCATGTATCTTGTTTTAAATCCTTAGCTTTATCATAATGACACAAAAGGCCCACTGGCTGTAGGTCTGCAGCGCAACAGGACATCATAAATCTAGCTGGAACAAACTCATTTCTTTTAAATGCCTTATCTTTAAATACGAAACCTGTTAGTTCAATTTTCTTACCTTCGTATTTATTCATATTATAAGAAATCTCTTGTACCCATTTCACAAAATTATTATCATTAATAAAGATGGTGTTATCCTCCATTTTTAAAGCTTTATCTATTTTACTAGAATTTATTTTTGCAGTATCTGTAGTTTTAGTAGTATCTATTATATTATTGTCTGAAATGTTATTCTGATTTGTAACAACAATTTTTTCAACGTTTTTAGGAGTTGTGCGTGACATTGACTTTGAAGAAACTGATGCTGTTGGTATTAGGAAGGTCATAAACAGAGGAATAATAAAAAATAAATAAGGCTTTATATTTACTTTTCTCTTTGGTTTAAATAATTCGCCTGCAATGAATAGTGAAAGTAAAATCATTGCTACAATTCCAAATTTCATATAGGGGATAATCCTAGGGCTAACGTAAAGTAGCACTTTATCTGTTTTTATTATGTAATAAAAGAAAAATGCGAATCCAATTAATATAATTAGTTTTAATAATACTTCTATGTTTATTTTTTTTAGTCTCATTAATTGCATAAGTTATACCTCCATTAGAATAGCATAGAGAAAAAAATTAATACCACGAAGGAAATCACAGTTATTAGAATTACAAGTTTAATAACAACCCTTTTTTCAAAGTTTCCCAAAAGCATAAGCAAGTTCTTTATATCTAACATAGGACCAAGTACTAAAAACCCCATTACGGATCCCAGAGGAAATTGATTTATAAAAGGTCTTGCTATAAAAGCATCGGATGTTGAGCATACTGAAAGTATAAATGCAAATAACATCATGATTAAAATTGAAATTATAATTCCGCCACCTAAGGTTGGAAATAGATCTTTTGGGATTATAGTCTGCATTATGCTAGAAAGAAATGAACCAATAATTAAGAATTTTCCTACTCCAAAAAATTCAGACCCTGCATGTTTGAATATAGCATCTATCCTTTGCCTAAATCCATCTATATTGTTATAATCATCACTACAGAATCCACAATTACAAAATGATTTATTGTTATTGTCTAATAGCATAGGATTTTTTTCGGGAGAAAGAAGAAATACTAAACCAACAAAAAACGCTACTATAATGCCTAAGCATGTCCTGTATACCGCTATAAGTGGTTGGTTTGGAAATGCATACAAAGTAGAAGCGATAACAATTGGATTTACTATAGGCGCAGCCAGCATAAATGTTATAGCTGCAGGTAGAGGTACGCCTTTTTTTACAAGTCGTGCGCCTACAGGTACAATGGCACAATCACATACCGGAAAGAAAAATCCTGCCGATATAGCCACAATAAATTGTAGTGCAGTATTCTTTGGGAAAATCTTTGTTATTTTTTCTGTTGATACAAATACCTGTATTATAGAAGAAAAAAATACACCAAATAATATAAAGGGAAAGGCTTGGATTAAAATACTTAGAAATATTGTATTGAATCTTTGTAGCCAAGGTAGAATTGTATTAGTAATGTCAAAGCCTATTGGTTTTATAATAGAATACAAAAAATAGGCTACAGTTAGAAAAAAGATTGTCATGAGAAGTAAAAGTTCATTATTAAAAAAATTTGGTTTAGTCTCAATTAAAATTTCTTCACTTATTTTAGCTGACTTGTTTATCCCTTTTAAAGTTCCTTTTATATTCTTTATTTTTTCATTATTTAAAGCAGTTGTATTCTTTAGAATGATAAAATCACTATTTGAAATTTGGTTTATAAGTATTTCCCCCAGATTATTCATAAAAAGATCAAAGGTTGTGGCATCAATAAGATGTACAATTTTAGGCGTAGTGCATTTTCTACTTATACTAAAATAGTCAAAGATTTCTAATAAGTCATGGATTTTTTCTATTCCGTTGGCTTCTATAATGATTTTATTTGGTTTATATTTTTCAATGATTTTATTCATATACTCTAGATTTATAGGGTCTTGTTTGCTTACATTTTCAATAAATAAATTTTCGTTATCTATACGCACATAATCTATGGTTGTCTGTCCTTTTTCGCATTGTATTATAACTATTTTATTTTTTATCAAATCTTCAGTTATAAGCTTATCATTTATGAATTTAGTCTTACCAGAACCCAAGAAACCAGTAATTATATCTACTTTTATTTTCATTATCTAAAACCCCATCTATTCTGTTACATTAAATAAATTACAAAGTTTATTCTTATTTAAGTTTTCACCAATTATACATAATCTCCCTGTGTAGTTAGGGTCTATATTTTTCACTTCAAATTCGCCAGGCACATAATCAAATTGTAACCATTTGTTTTTATCACTTTGTACAATGCCTTTTCCTCTTAAAATAAATCCATAAGTTTTATCATTGGATAAATTGCTGAGAATTTTATTTAATTCATCTTCCTTGTATATATTTGAAGTTTCTACGCCCCAAACTTGAAAAACTTCATTCGCAGCATGGTTATGGGGGTGAGAATTTACATTTTCAGTCTCTTTAGTGTAGGTGTGACCTTTTATAGAAAAGTTTTTTGCACTCATTATTTGCTTTTCTAAGGATGCTGAATCATTTTGCTCTGCAACATCTATTATAATATCTGAAGTTAGGCACTCTAATGCTGTAGTTATTATATTACACTTATTATTTAACTTACGTATAGAATCAACTACAGACTCTAGATTTTCTCTATCAGATTTTTCAGTTCTACTTAAGATGATTGTTTTTGCATTCTCTATTTGATTTTCGAAAAACTCACCAAAGTTATCTATGTATAGTTCATATTTTAATATGTCTACAAGAGTTATAATCATATTAATTTTTATTAGATTTTTTAATTTAGTTGTTTCACAGGCTTTGATTATATCTGAAAGTTTTGCTACTCCAGATGGTTCTATGATTATTCTATCTGGATTATACTTTGTTACAATCTCTTGGATAGCTTTTTCAAACTCACCAACAAGCGTACAACATATACACCCAGAATTAATTTCTTTTACTTCAACATTTGATTTTTCAAGTATGCTTCCATCAATACCAATTTCACCAAATTCATTTTCAATTATAACTATATTTTCACTATGTAGTTTTTCCTTAAGTAGTTTTTTTATTAAAGTAGTTTTACCAGACCCTAAAAACCCTGAAATTATGTCGATTTTTGTTTTCATTTTCTATGCCTCCAAAAATAATTTTTTTATTGAATTGTGTAGATGCAAACCATTTGCATTTACATTTGATTCTATTATATTATTTTGTATTAAAAATTACAACCTATTTTTGATATATAATAAAAATTTGAACTAGTGAATTGAAAATAAAAAGCGACCTAATAATTAGGTCACCTGATTCTTAAAATCCCATCACTTTTTTTAATGTTAGTTTATAAGACTTCTTAAGTGTAAATGCTACTAGGAAACTAACAATTATAATTGCTAGGAAGTCCCAACATAAAACATTAGTAGGTCCAACAATCTGGGAACATAAGGCTATAAAACCCATACCCACAAGTAATATAGTAGATGCATATGACGCATATGACTCTTGATCATTGATTAGCTTAAGTTCACAGGAAGCCAAAGTTGGATAAAGCAAATTTGTACATAAAAGATAAAGCACAATAAAGAATAGGTACAACCGAGGCAATTCCTGATGACTAAAAATTGATACAAAAATAGTACCAATGAAACCTAAAATATAAATTACATAGGTATGAAGATAAGCAATCTTTATAATATCTTTAGTTCTTATAGGAAGAGTTAAGCAGAAAATATATCTTTTTTTCGATATTTCATTCATACCCAAGGGTAAAATGAGAAAGCCTACTATTATTACAAAAAATGTTTCATAAAAGTTGCTTTGCACAGTGGCAAAGGCTTTTACTACTGAAGGGCTAATCAAAAGTAATGCATATAAAAAGGTTTTATAAAAAAATCCAATTTTAAGCATTTTAACATAGTTGAATAGTAGTTTCTTCATTTCAATTACCCACCTTCTCAGAGATTTTCAAAGGTAATTTGCAGCCTATAAGATAACTGATTATAGTTGAAATAAGAATAACAATTAACCCTGAAACTCCACCGATATGTCTGCAAGCCTTTAATATAGGAATGAACCTTGTTCCTAAACCACTGAACATATTTTGTTGGTTTATTAAAATACCTGGTTGTAGCTTGGGAAGAGATATCAAATAAAACATAAATACAAGCATTATCAATAAGAGTGCAGGAAACAAGTACCTAAAAGGCTTATATTTATTAGAGGATAAAGATGAAAATCCTATTGATATATTTACAGTCATAGTCCATATACAATAGATAAATACAAAGAATCCTGAATATGCTGATATAAGCTCACTTGTGCTAACAAAAATATTTAATCCTATAAAATATATTACTACGATAAAATACGGAATACTTACCATTTGAAAAATTCCGAATTTCACATTATATATATCTTTTTTTAATACTGGTGCCTGCATTAGAAAATTATTGAGATTACTGGTGACTTTTGTTGTTAATCCATTAGCACCTTTAGTGCTTAAAATGAATATATAAGATAAGTTGATTAAATTAAGTAACTGAAGAACTATACCTTTGAAATTTACCATTGTTCCTATATTTACATAACTCTGTACGAGTCTTGTTGTATCATAACCTATCGTTATTGATATTAGTCCAGTGAAAAATATACAAAATCGTAATAACCACTCAGTATTGCTTGGATACATAAACCAAAAGGCTTTAAATATCTTAATAGTTCTTTTCATGATTATCACATCCCCAAATATTAAAAGTTAATAGATTTTCAACACTAGGATTAGTACCTTTGATGTCCCTAAAAAATTCATTAGCCTTTTCTCTTAAAATCAAACCCTCAAAAGCAATCTCACCTTTTCTAATTCCAATAAATTGATTCTCGAGCCCATTTAGTTCTTCCATGCCTCCAGTTAATACAATATATTTTTCTTCAAGTTTATCAATTGAAAGGCTTTCTATTATTTTACCACCATGAATTAAAGTTATATAATCCGCTATTTTATCTAAATCTGAGGTAATATGTGTTGAAAAGAATACTGATTTTTCTCCATCAGACACAAACTCACGAAGTATATCTAAAATCTCAATTCTTGCAACTGCGTCAAGTCCTGCGGTGGGCTCATCAAGAATTAATAGATTTGGCTGATGTGCAAAGGCAAGAGCAAACATTGCTTTTGTTTTCATACCCTTAGAAAACTCACCTATTTTTTGATCTAAGGGAATTCGCCATTTGGAAACATAGTTATTAAAAATATCATTACTCCAATTATCATAAAATAAGCTAAGTGCTTTTGCATGATTGTGCACAGTAGAGGTACTTATAAAATAATCTTCATCTGGTACATAGCCAATATGGGATTTTACAAATATCTCTTCTTTAACATTATCTTTTCCGAAAATTTTAATTTGTCCTGAGGATTTCCCTATTGCGTTTAATATTAATTTAATGGTAGTAGTTTTCCCTGCTCCGTTTTGTCCTATAAATCCCATAATGCATCCTTTTTCAAGGGTAAAGCTTACATTATCCAAGCTAAAACCACTAAAATCTTTATTTAAATTTAAAACTTCTAATATATTCTCCATTTTTATTGCCCCCTAGATAGTCTGAATTATTTCCATAAGCGTTTCTTTAGTTACCCCAGCTTCTATTATTTCACGAGTCATATTCTTAAATTCTTTAATTAATTTATCTTTTCTTTCTAATAATAACTTTGACACATCCACAGTATTTACAAAAGTACCCTTGCCAGATACCGTATATATTAGGCCTTCATGTTCTAAATCTGTATATGACCTTTTTGTGGTAATAGTGCTGACGTTCAATTCCTTCGCTAGCTGCCTAACTGAGGGAAGGGTGTCGTTTGATTGAAGTTTTCCACAAAGTATATTTGATTTGATACAAGCCTTTATTTGTTCATACATAGGTAAGTCACTTGTATAATCTATAGTAATATTCATTAATTCACCTCTTTTTAGCTAGCGTATATAAAATGCGATATCGTATATACCATATATATACGATATCGCATTTTGAACTTATTGTCAATGAATTTAATGTTATACTTATATATATAAATATAACCAAATCATAAATTATGGTTTGTTTTCATTGAAAAGACGAAGAGTTTTTTTATGAAATATGGTTTTATATATTATAATTAGAAAGGACTGAACAAAATTTATGAAATTGGTATGTTTTGGTGATAGCTTAACCTATGGATATGGGATTATGAGAGGGAAATGTTGGGTAGATTTAATTAGAAAAAAGTTAGATGTAGAAGTTATAAATCAAGGTGTTAATGGCGAAACAACTGCTGATATGATTTCTAGGTATTATGTTGATATAGTAGAAAAAACTCCAAGTCATGTAATTATAATGGGTGGTAGTAATGATTTTTTAAAGGGATATACGGTGAGTAGTGTTGAAGCGAAAATAAGCCGCCTAATTAAGGAAGCAAAAGAATATGGAATAATACCTATTATAGGCATACAAACTCTAACAGACAAAGATTTAGCACTTGAACATTGGAGTTTTGATGTGGATTATTTAAAAGTAAATGAAAAGATCAAATTGTATAGGCAGTGGGTATTAAATTATTGTAATGAAGAACAAGTTTTGTTTATAGATTTTTATAATGCTTTAGAAACTGCTAAAAAAACTTTAAATCCTAAACAATTGTACATTGACGGGATTCATCTAACAGAAAAAGGCCATGAAATTATGAGAGAATGTGCATTATTAACGATTTAAGAAGGGGATGATGTAACTTAGAAAAATAGTGCCATTGGGGCACTATTTTTTTTGTAACTTGCCACGTGGGTGGCACTTTGGGTTAAAAATTCTACTATGCAACTATTTAAAATGATTTGGAGTTGTATTATTTAATACCTGCTCTATTGTATCCATAAATGATTTTTTCGCATTTCTCCTTTTAAGTCTAAAATATAGTGCTGATAGAAAGTTTTTGCGGTTACTTGTTATATTGTGGTCCTCTGGATACTTGCCAGTAAGTTTAATATTTTCAAAGCTTTTTATCCAATTTATAAATTCTTCATCATTAAGAATTGCTCTCTCAATTATTTTGGTAACAGCACTTATGAGCCTTTCGTCCTCACAATTTGTATATGCATAATGGTTTATACATACCTTCTCTTTTATTGCTTTTAATGTCTCTATTAATTCTGGTTTTTTAATTTCTAGGCATTGTGCAATTTCACTAAGTACATCAGCTGTATGAGCAGTTGAATGTGCCCAACCCTTAATTTCTACGTACCCTCTTGCATCTTTTTCTTGCCTTGAATATCTTATTACCTCTGCATAAATCATTTTTATTTCTTCTTCTGTAAAAAGGGGATCCTCACTTTGGTTATGACGATAAAGAATTGCATCTATAATTAATAATGTAAAGGTTCTATTAAAAACAGAATCATCTTCAGTTTTACCCATATTGTAAAATAAATGTTTTTCACTTAATGATAATTCCAATATATTTTTTACCTCTTCATTTGTTAAATAGTTTTCTACAATCATGTCTGAAAGAAGTTCTAAAATAAGCCCATCTCTAAGGTCGGGATCTATTGAACCTATATTTTCTAGCATCTCTAGAGCTAGTTCATACTTATCAATATCACTTGGAATACTCCAGTTATTGTCTCTAATATCTATTAACTGCTGTTTTAATTGATTTACGTCTTTCATTTACTTAGCCTCCTTGTTTATTGATTAGCAAAGATATCCATAAATAGCCTTACCATTTTTTGAAATATATTTCATAATTATACCATGTAAACAATTACAATTAAAGTTAAAATATAATTATTTTAGTTCTCTTTGGAATGAATATAGTATGTGTCATAAGGCTCGTCTAGCACATAGCCAAGCTTTTGGGCTAAAGCCACAGATTCAAGGTTAGCCGCATCATAGCTAGGATATTTTCCTCTGTGGAGACAATCTAAGATCAATTCATAGTTATATATAAACTAGCCAATATTATTATCACACGTGGGGTATATATCATACAATGGAAAGAATTTTTATAAGAAAACTTTCCTAACTTTATTAATTATTAGCTTGTCATTACTTTCATGATCATTAATACATAATAACTAAAAGATATTGACAATTGTATCAATTAATGTTAAATTTTATTTATTAACAATGAATTCTAACTTATAAAAATACAAATTAATAAGAAGGTAAAATCATGAAGTTAGTCAGTCTTAACTAAATGTATTAATTGAATACGGATCTAAGAGAGGTAAAGTTTTCTTTTAGAAAAATGAGTTAAGAATATTTATGCATATTTATTAGCTGTAAATGGACATTAGTTCATTTACAGCTTATTTTTATTAATTGATAATTGTCTACAAATTAAGGAAGGTGTTAAAATGATTGAATTATCATTAAGAAATATAGAAAAATATTATGGTGCAACTAGGGTACTCGAGGACATAACTTTTAATGTTAAAACAGGTCAAAAAATAGGAATAGTTGGGTTAAATGGCAGCGGAAAAACCACATTATTTAAAGTGATTTGCGGCACTGAAAAGTATGAAAATGGAAAGATTGATATAAGAAAAAATGCAACTATAGGCTATTTGGAGCAGATGCCTGAAACTTTAGAAAAATATAAAGTTATTGATATTTTGCGTTTAGCCTTTGAGGAAGTATTAGATGTTCGGAGTAAAATAGTGAATCTTGAAAATAAGATGCAAATACTTCAAGGGAAAAGCTTAGAAAATGCTATAAGTAAATATGGTGTACTTCAAGGAAAGTTTGAACATATGGGTGGATATGATATTGATACAAACATAAAATATGTTTGTATGGGATTAAAGATTGATGATGATATGAAGGCGAGAATCTTTAATACTTTAAGTGGAGGAGAAAAAACTACAATTCTCCTTGGGAAGATTCTTCTTCAAAAGGCAGATATACTTCTTTTAGATGAACCTAGCAATCATCTTGATATACAAGCAATAGAATGGCTTGAAGGATACTTAAAAGAATATGAAGGAGCAGTTCTTATCATATCCCATGATAGATATTTCATGGATAGAGTGGTTAAAAAAATTGTTGAGATAGAAAAGGGGAAATCAACAATATATCATGGGAATTATTCTTATTATATTAAAGATAAAAGAAACAGGTATAATAGAAAGTTGAGTTTATATAACATACAAAATAAAAAAATGATGACCATTAAAAATTCTATTGATAGATTAAGAAGATGGGAAATGAGAGGGGGTAGCGGTAAGTTCTATATCAAAGCTGCAAGTATGCAGAAAAGACTAGATAAGATTGTTAAAATGGAAAAGCCATCTTTGGAAAATAAGAAGATTAATATAGATTTTGCTTTAAGGGATAAAGAGGTTAATGAGGTATTAGAGATTGTAGGACTTTCTAAATCCTTCCATAATAAGATGCTCTTTGAAAATTTAAATTTAAAGGTTGAGTATGGGGACAGGCTTGCCATTGTAGGGAGAAATGGAACAGGAAAAAGTACACTAGCCAAAATGCTTGTAAAAGAATGTAAAGCTGATGAAGGGATTATAAGATATGGCGAAGAGGTTAAAATAGGTTATCTTGCACAAAATGTTACATTTACAAGTAATGAACAAACAGTGTTAGAAGCCTTTAGAGAGGATTTAGCTATTTCACAGCAGAAAGCAAGAAGTGCCTTGGCAAAGTTTCTATTTACTAAAGATGATGTATTTAAAACCATAGGAACCTTGTCTGGTGGAGAAAGAAGTAGGCTTAGGCTATGCAAGCTTATGCAGCAAGATATCAATTTATTAATTTTAGATGAACCTACCAACCACTTCGATATTAACTCAAGAGAAATGATAGAAAAATCTTTAATGAATTTTGAAGGTACGATAATTTGTATTTCTCATGATAGATACTTTATTAATAAAATCGCTGAAAAAGTTATTGAGCTCACTAAGGATGGAGCTTGTCAATATAAGATAAAAGAGACTTCAGAAATTATGGGAAAATAGTGCCACCTGGGTGGCACCTTTTACTTTTGACTCTGTGCTCTATTATCAATAAGCTGTAAATCATTTTCTTTTATTATGGAAACCAATAAATCGGCATATACGTTATTTCCATTATTATCTTGCTTAGTACTATATCCAGCATTTTCAAGTGCTTGAGCTTGCTGTATATACTGAGAAGCCTCAAAAACTCCATTTTTTTTATATCTAATATTGTCAAAAAGAAATTTTCCATAATCATCTAGAGAATTTACTTTGTTTTCATATCGTCTAAAATTAGCTTTTATAATTGTATCATTATATTCTGAGGTAGTCATATTTACACTTTTACCATGCCAACTACTATCAGATTTTATTCCAAATAAATTATTTGCTTTAACACTTAAATCTGATTTACCCCAAGCAGATTCTAATATACATTGAGCTATTGTGATAGAAGGAAGGATTTTATATTTATTATATAGTTCAATAGATTTTGGTGAAAGTTCCTCAATAAAAATTCTATATGAAGAATCTTTCTTTAAATTGCCATTTACTAAACCTATAAATTCTAGTTGTGCTAAGTATTTATGAATTTTATCTTTATTTTTATTATTAAAAGATAAGTTATTTAACACATCATCTATACTTATAAGTTTGTAATTAACTTTTTTACTGCTGGTACTATTTTTCATTAAAAATAGTTCGCCTAGTTCTTTTAAGTTTTCTTTATTAGCTTTTGAAAAATCTTTTTTATATCTAACTCCATCAATAGCAGCTAAGTTTTTCCAATCAACTTGAAGTTTACCTTTACTTACAGCATCAGCTGCATTAATATAAAGATTTATTTGTGATTTACTTAGAGTAATATAATCATCTTTAGTAAAATAATTTATGGCTATAAGCGAGATACATATAATCATGACACCCAAAAGTATCTTGCTAAATATTTTTTTCGATTTTTTCTTAGTTCTGATTCCAATTCTTCTATTTTCTTGCGTTTCTAAGTTATTATCCATATAAACCCTCCATAATATTAGTTTTTATAAGTTATTAATTCTAAAAAATATAATATTAACCCATTATAGTTTATAATTATATATATTAGGTTAAGTTTATTACAAATTATTCATTTTGGCTATAAATAAATTGTAATATAGTTGTAAACTTTATAAGTACACGACAATATTTGTTAGTGTGTTTTTAGGTTATCTTACAAAACTGTAAGATAACCTTTTTATTTGTAAGTGGAGAGACATGGAGTGCATGCAATGTATGAAGTATAGTATGTATATAGTGATGAGAAAATGAGAAATAAGAAAAGGGGAGAGATATAAATGGAAGTTTTAAAGGTTGAAAATTTAACTAAAACTTATGGCAAAGGTGAAAATGAGGTGGAGGCACTTAAAAATATAAATTTATCAGTACATAAGGGAGAGTTTGTAGCAATTGTAGGAGCATCAGGTTCTGGGAAAAGTACGCTTCTTCATTTACTGGGTGGACTCGATAGGCCAACATCTGGAAATGTAGTTATTGATGGAGAAAGTATTTATGATTATAAGGAAGAAAAACTTGCAGTGTTTAGAAGAAGAAAGATAGGTTTTATATTTCAATTTTTTAACTTACTACCTATTTTAGATGTAGAAGAAAATATAGCACTTCCAGCACTTCTTGATAATGATAAGGTGGATAAAATCTATTTAGAAGAGCTTATTAAGGTACTCGGACTTAGCGAGCGGAGAAATCATCTTCCATCAGAATTATCAGGGGGGCAACAGCAAAGGGTATCAATCGGTAGAGCGGTATTTAATAAGCCGTCAATAATACTTGCAGATGAACCAACAGGAAATCTTGATACTAAAAATTCAAAAGATGTTATGGAATTTTTAAAATTTACTGCTAAAAAATATAATCAAACACTAATACTTATAACACATGACGTTAATATAGCAGCTATGGCAGATAGAGTTATCACCATTTACGATGGTGAAATAACTTCGGACAAAAATTTAAAAGTAAAATAGGAGGTGAAAGAGATGATAACTAGTTATAAACAGCTCACAGGAAAATATTTAAAGAAAAACAAGAAAAGAACCGTACTTACGATTATTGGAATAATGTTATCAGTTGCACTTATATCAACAACAGGACTTTTCTTTAAAGGAATGCAGGATGCACAGATACAAGATGCTAAAAGTAGTGGTGGTTCGTATCATTTAGCATTTCAAAAAACCAATGAAAGGTTAATATCTAAAATAGTTAATAATCCTAAAGTGTCTAGGAGTGGATTTTATGATGTAAGTAAGGAGATAAAGTTAGGGGATAAAGTTGCTGTTAACGTAATAACAGCAACAGACAAAGCTTTAGAACTTTTGCCATATAAAGCAAAGATAGGGAGATTGTCGGAAAAAGAAAATGAAGTAGCGGTGGAAAAGTGGATATTACCAGCTATTGATAAAAACGCTAAAGTAGGGAATAAAATTAAAGTTAGTAATAAGGAGTATACTCTTGTAGGAATACTCGAGGATAGTTTAGCAGGTCAAATGGCTGGTAGCGGAGTAATTTTATCCAAAAATAATAATATTAATAAACAAAATGCAGCGTTACTGATAGAAATAAGCTCAAAAACAAACTTAAAAACTGCTGTAAAAGAATTAAAGCAGTTAGGTAAGAAAGATACCGTTGAGGAAAACAGTCGGTTGCTACAAATGCAGGGAGCAGGAGATTCTGGTTCAGGTCTTAAAGGATTATATGTAGCCCTAGCAATAATAATTGGAATAGTTTTAATAGCAACAATAGCCGTAATATATAATTCATTTCAAATAAGCGTTGTAGAGCGGATTAAACAGTTTGGACTTTTAAGAGCAGTGGGAACTACTCCACTTCAAATTAGAAAAATTGTCCTAAGAGAGGCAACAATCCTGGCGGCAATAGCTATTCCATTAGGCCTCATATGCAGCATTATAGCTATATATGGAATAAATATTGCATTTAAATTAATTGGTGCAGATTCAGTTATGAATATGAAAATCTCTATATCACCTATGGTTTTATGCATAAGCGCAGCAGTAGGTCTTATAGCAATATACATATCAGCACTAGTGCCAGCATATTTTGCAGGAAGAATTTCACCGCTGAATGCTATAAGTGGTAGAACATCTATAACAAAGGAGAAAATAAAAAGAAGAAAGAATAAAGTTATTCAAAAAATATTTGGGTTTGAGGGAGCATTGGCAGCTAAAAATATTAAGCGAAATAGAAAAAGATATAGATTAACTATTTTTTCTATAGTAATAAGTGTGGTGTTATTTGTTGCTTTTAAATCTTTCATGGATATGTCACTCAAGATATCAGATGAGCTTAATGAGTCTAAAAACATTCACTTCCAAGTTTTCGGAGGAGTTCCAGGTGGCGCAGACAATGCAACTATAAGTAATAAAATAGAAGATGATATTAAATCACTGAAGTCCGTGGATAAGGTGTATGGAGTCTATGATCGATATGATTTCGATATGGCAATAAATAAAAATAGTCAAGCAAAAGAAATTCAGGATATGGGAAGTGTATACAAAAAAACAAATTTAGGTGGAGTAGAGAAAACCCTTATAGAAAGTTCTATTGCAATTTATGATAAGGATTCACTTGAAGTTTCTAAAAAATATTTAGAGTCTGGTAATATTGATATAGAAAAACTAAATAGTGAAAATGGAGTAATATTGATTAACAAAAATAGAATACATGACGAAGCTACAAAGAAAGATTATTTCGGACCAATAGCAAATATAAAAGTAGGAGATGAAATAGATCTTCAATATTATGATTATGCTAAGGCAAAGACTGTATTTGGTAAAGGCAAAGTTAATAAAGTAAAGGTTATGGCAATTCTTGAGGGTGAGCCTTTTGATTATTTTGGAAACTCTAATGGACTTGAAATAATCACAACAGAAGAAATGGGAAAGAAATTGATAGGCGGCAAGGCCATTAAACCTTTAATTTTAAATATAGTTCTTAAAGATGTAAAAAATGAACAGGCAGGAAAAATAGGAATAGAAAATGCCATAAAATCAAACCCCGCTTTAATGTTAATAAATAATATAGATCATAATAGAACTAAAAAATCCACAATGTTAATGGTCCAAATATTACTTTATGGATTTATACTAGTAGTGACCTTAATAGGTAGTGTTAATATTATAAATACATTAACAACAAATATTATTCTTAGAAAAAGTGAGTTTGCTACATTAAAGTCTATAGGGCTAACTCAGAAGGGTTTAAAGAAAATGATTGTACTAGAAGGACTTCTCTATGGCATCGTTGGGTCTATATACGGATCGATAATAGGTTGCGGAGTATCTTACCTCCTAGGATTATCAATGGGCTCATTTAGAGAGTTCGGATGGATGGTACCCTTTGAGGCAATAGCTATTGCGGGAGCTGCATCTATAGCAATAAGCTATATTTCAGTATTAGCGCCACTTTCAAGAATTAAAAAAGAAAATTTAATTGAAGCAGTTAGAGAAGATTATTAATAACTTTCTAATCTGAATTTAGTAATGTCCCTTAAGTGTTATGTCGGGATATATAATGCGGTATATTAAACTTTTTTCAATATATTTCTTTTTATCCCATTATTTTGTGGTAATATGATATTGTCAGACGACATTCATAAGCAAAAGGGGGAAGATATTAAAATGAAGATGAAGAGACGTATATTTACATTTTTATTGATGGTGCTAATGTGTACATCATCATCAATGACAGCTTTCGCTGTAAGTAATACATCAATAGGAACTTTGACAACAAAATCGACATTTGATTCAATTGCAACAGATTTGAAAATTAAAACTAGCGGTGAAGTAAAAGTAAAGAAAGAAAGAAGGAAGAAGGATAAAAGGGTTCAAACCAGTTATTACGCCGATACGAAAGCTGTTGCAGAGAAAAAAGCTTCGTGTACGACTACTACTTACGGAAGTATAAGTTTACAATATGCCTTAATAGATAATGGAAAGATTGTGTTATCTGGTAATTCAGGTGTATATTCAAAAGAAAATACTACAGCGCTAACGGCTGATAATATGTATGGTATAGCCTCAATCAGTAAAATGTTTACAACAGCTGCTGTAATGAAATTGGTAGATGACGGTAAAATTAAATTGGATACACCGATTATAGAATATATTAAAGATTTTAAAATGGCAGATGACAGATACAAGAAGATCACAGCCAGAATGTTGTTAAATCATTCATCAGGCTTAATGGGAACTAGTTTTTTAAGTACAATGCTTTTCGGAGATAATGACACATATGCTCATGATACTTTTTTAGAGCAATTAAAGTCGCAACGGCTCAAAGCAGATCCTGGTGCTTACTGCGTATACTGTAATGATGGTTTTACGCTTGCTCAAATACTAGTAGAGTATGTGTCAGGAATTGATTATACAAGCTATGTAACAAATACATTTGTGAGTCCTCTGAAAATGGAGGATACTAAAACACCAGTTAGTAAATTTGATAGAGCTAGATTAGCAAAGACATATTTTAACGGAATTTCTAGTGAGTTACCAGTAGAAAACTTAAATGCTATTGGTGCTGGAGGGATTTATTCAAGTGCAGAAGATTTATGTACTTTTGCAACAACTTTTACTAAAAATTCAAATGGAATCCTTTCACAAAAATCCATAAAGGCAATGGAGAATAAGGAATATCTAAATGGAATTTGGCCAGATGATACTGATAATATATTGGGCTACGGACTAGGATGGGATAGTGTAAATGCTTATCCATTCAATCAGTATAATATTAAAGCCTTATCAAAAGGCGGAGATAGTTTTCTTTATCACGGTAATTTGACTGTTTTACCAGAACAAAATATGGCGGTGGCTGTAATAAGCTCTAGCGGAAGCAGTATTTATGATCAAGTAATGGCTCAAGAAATACTTCTTGCTGCATTAAAAGAAAAAGGTGTAATTAGTGAAATCAAACCAGATAAGACATTTACTACACCAGAAAAAATAACTGTTCCGACAGAGATAAAAAAATATGAGGGCTTATATGCATCAATATCAGGATTTATTGATATCAAAATTGATAAAACAGGTATATTAAGTTTATCATCTCCTGAGGCACCACAAAATGCTTCGCAAACTTTTGTTTATACAAAGGACGGAACTTTTGTATCTAGCGAAGGAGGCACAAGCTTAAAATTCGTAGAAGAGACAAATGGGAAAATTTATATAAAAGAAACAAGCTGTTCAAGTATACCATTCCTAGGTCAAACAATATCAAGTTTATATATAGCACAAAAGGAGAATGTAAATAAATTAACAGAAAGTGTTTCACAAGCTTGGTCAAAAAGAGAGGGCAAGAAATACTTCTTATTAAACGAGAAATACTCCTCATTACAATATATGGCATATCCCGATTTGCAAGTTAGCTTTACAAAAGGGCTTGAAGGATATTTTAAATCAAATAAAATTGTGGATAATAATTCGGCTGTTGCTATATTAGATGGGCCAGGTGTATTGTCACGTGATATAGCCGACTACACATTTTATAAAAAGGATAAGTTTGAATACCTAAGTGCAGGTGGTTATATTTTTGTAGAAGAAGATGCAATTGAAACTTTTTCAACAAAGAATAAATTCGAATGTACAATTAATAAAGATGGATATGGTAGCTGGTATAAAATAAGTAAGGAATCAGCTGATAAGGAGATTACTGTAGATATACCTGAAAAAGCAGCCTTTGCAGTTTATGACAGCAAGGGAGTTTTAGTGAATGATTCTTTAATTACAGGGATTAAAAAAGTTAAATTACCTAAAGATGGAACAATCGTATTTTTAGGTAATGCACAAGCTAAGTTTAAGATTCAATATAAGGAATAAGGGAAAAGAAAATTTGATTTAAGCAGTTAGAGAAGATTATTAATAATCTTCTCTTTTCTAATTTAAAACTATATGTTAGATTTAACTTAAGACATAATTGAGGTATTATTAAGGTGCTAGTACTTTACAATATTTTAAAATGAGGTGAGAAGTATGAATAGATTATTATTAGTAGAAGATGATGAATCCTTGGCCATTGGCATAGAATTTTCACTAGAAGATGGTGGATACGAGGTTTCCAGAGCTTCAACGGTAGAAGGTGGAAAAGAATTATTCCATTTAGAGAAGTTTGATTTGATTTTATTAGATGTTAACCTGCCTGATGGAAATGGATATGAATTATGTAAATACATAAGGAGCAAAAGTGATGTGCTCATAATATTTTTAACCGCCTGTGATGATGAGGTTAATATAGTGCAGGGGCTAGAAATAGGTGGAGATGATTATATAACAAAGCCTTTTCGCGTAAGAGAACTTTTATCAAGAATAAAGGTTTTAATAAGGCGCAACTCTAAAAATATGAACTTAGAAAATAGATCATTAGAAAATATATTGAAAAGCGAAAGTATATTTATTGATAATATAAAAGGAGCAGTAAGGAAAAATGGCGATATTATAAATCTAACAGCACAAGAATATAAGCTTTTATTAATATTTATGAATAAACCTAATGTTTTAATGAAGAGGGATGAGATATTGTGTGAATTATTAGAAGGACAAGATCCTTTTTTTGATGAAAACACACTATCTGTTTATATTAAGAGATTAAGAGAGAAAATAGAAGACAATCCTAAGGATCCTCAGTATATAGTTAATAAACGTGGACTAGGGTATAAATGGAATAAAAATGTTGTGGCAACCTAGGTGATAAACAATTTAGAAGAAGATAATTAAGGAGCAAATTACTATGAAGAGATATTTTATTAATTCTGGACTGAAAATAAGCACGGCTGTTCTTTTGTTGTTAATGACACTATTTTTACTAATTACTTGCTTGTGTTTAAAAACCCATAATGATAATTTAAAGGCTGACTATATAAAAAGTTTAGGAGCAATTAGCGCAAGGGTAGTTGAAAAGAACCCTGAAATGGAAAAGGAGATTATACCACTTATTACAAAGGAGGTTTCTAAGGAAGAAGCTACACGTGGAAGTGTTTTTTTAAAGCAATATGGGTTAACAGAAAGTGTGGAAGATGAGCTATTCCCCTATGTAAATAGGGCGATTGTAAAAAACAACTATTCAATTATTTTAATTTTTATTATTATGGCTGCTATATTATTCACACTTAATTATTTTCAATATGGTTTTTTCTATAAAAGGATAAGAAGTTTAACCTTTGCTGCAAAGAAGGTAGTTGAGGGTGATTATGACATAGCTATAAATGAAAATAAAGAAGGAGATTTTTCAAAGCTAGCAATTTCTTTTAACTCTATGAGAGGAATTATTAGGAGTAATTTAAGTGATCTTAGGCGAGAAAAACAATTTCTAGTAGAGTTGTTATCAGATATATCTCATCAGCTAAAAACTCCACTTTCATCTGTAATTTTATATAATGATATTATGCTTACAAAGCAGTTGCCATCAAAGCAAAGGGAGGACTTTTTATTAAACAATCAAAATCAACTAGAAAAGATGAACTGGCTCATAAAAAACATACTTAAGCTTGCTAAATTAGATGCTAAAGCTATAGAAATAGTGAAAGAAAAACAAAGCTTAAATGAAACATTGCAAGATGCAATAGATGCACTGGAGAGCAAGGCATATGATGCACAGGTTGTGATTGATTTTAAAGAAAAAGAAGAGATAGCTTTTAAGCATGATAGATTGTGGCTTGAAGAGGCACTTATTAATATTATTAAGAATGGTATAGAACATACGCCTTGCGGTGGAACCATTGATTTGGAACTTTTTGAAAACCCTTTGTATACAAGAATTACAATAGAAGATACAGGAGAAGGGATAAATGAGGCTGATTTACCTAATATATTTAAGCGGTTTTATAAAGCAAAGACCTCAAAGAAAAGCGATTCTATTGGAATAGGGCTTGCCCTTTCAAAATCAATAGTTGAAGCGCATAATGGAATGATTGAAGTGCGAAGTAAGATGGAGGTAGGAACCAGATTTATTATTACATTTGTTAAATGCTAAAGATGTATGAATGCCCTACATCTTTAGCATTAAAGTGATTATCAGATTAGCAATTTTTCAACATACAAATCTTTTTCTTTTTTTAAGTCTATGAATCCATTATCATCAAGCATAATAGGATTTGTTAAGTCATTTATTTGAATTTGGATAATCTTGCAGGAACGCTTATCGCTCAGTAGTACATTTTCACCCATATAGTAAGTTATTATCTGGTTTAAAAACATATTGCAATATATGGGATCAAGTTCTGTAATACTCTCATCTTGAATCACTTTTAGAGCTTCCAGTGGGCCTTTGATTTTTTTAGCATATCTGTTAGAGTTAAGTTCGTCAAACACATCCGCAATTGCTATTATTTTAGCGAATTTTGGTATTTTATCATTGCTAACATGTAGAGGGTACCCAGATCCGTCCATTCTTTCATGGTGCATCAGCACTGTAAGGCCCACAGAAGGATCTAGATATGGAATTTGTTTAACAAAGTGATACCCTACCACGGGGTGTGTCTTTAAAGTATCAGATTCATCAGAGGTTAGATTCTCTTTTTTGTTTAGAATATCCTTACTTAGTTCTAGTTTACCAAAATCATGCAATATTGCCGAATAGGTTAATAAACCTAGTTCTTTTTCATCAAGCCCTAACCATTTGCCTAGTATAAAACTAATAGCGGCTACATTTACGCTATGCCTATAAATTGAATCATTTCCACTACCATAGAAGATTATATTTCTAATAACTATCCCCGTTGCTGTGAATTCCTGCTGAATATTTTGTGAGAAAGTTCTTAGTTCGTTCATTTGAGGAACATCTAAGGTAGATATATTATCAAATATATTTTCTAAATTAGAAGAAAATTCATTAAAGGTACTTTCAAGTTCTTTTACGGTTTTAAGTTTCAAAGACTTGCTTGAATTATCTTCTAAATAAACCTCTAGCTCATCAATAGCATAGTTCTTTTTTAGATTGATTAGTATTGATTCTGTAATAGCGATACCACTACCTAGCAATATATTACCTTGAATGGTTATATCGTTGGCAGAAATCATTCCTACCTGTAGTTCATTAATTGGTAATGTTTTTTTGAACGATAACATAAATTCACCTCATATTTGGTTTTTTAGCATAACATATTAAATTATTTCATATTATTATCATTATTGAATATATGACATTTATGTATATATTATCGTGTTAATTATATATTTCTAAAGGGTTTTATTGCAAATAAATAGATTTTTCTATATTTTTTTTGCTTATACTCAATTTTGTATTCGAATTATCAAAAATTAAATCATTCTGCTTAAGAAAAATATTCTAAATTTTAGTTTTTTTTCGTATTATCTTTTGTATATTTGAGAATAACCCCAAAAGAACTCCCATTAGAATGGATTGAATCCCATAGGTAAAAGTGTTAGATATGCGCAAAATCATTGATAATGTTCCGACTACTATTGCACTAAGTACTAAAGATATTGTTATAAAAGCAAATAATCCTAAAAAATTAGTTATCTTAAGCTTTGTTTGCACTTTATTGCTAATTAATAGTTTTTTATCAAAGTAAATAAATAGACCAGCTGGAACTAATAGTAGTAGTAGTTTTATTAGCATGTTTGTATCCATGTTTTATCATCTCCTGTGTAATATTAAGCTTATTAAAATTATAACACAGTATTAAACAACCCAGTGAAAATTAAAACACTCTTAATTTTGAGGGGTTTTATGATATAATTAATTTTATATGATTTTACTTTATGGAGGATTGAAATGAAAAAACTATACACAGATATATATGATAATATAAAAAAAAATATTGTTAAGGGAATTTATACACCAGGAGAAAAGCTACCTTCAGAAAATGATTTTTGTAAAGAGTTTGGAGCAAGTCGTGGAACTGTTAGAAAAGCACTTGAGATGCTTGCAGAGGAAGGCCTTGTTAATAGTCTTCATGGAAAAGGCGTATTTGTTTTAGAAAATGATTTTATTAATTTCTCTTTTGGTGGGCTCGTAAGTTTTAAGGAAGCCAGTGAAAGTAGCAAGCAAAAATTTAGTACCATGGTACCTAAATTTGAGGAAGTTATTATAGATGGAGCAATAAGCAAAAAAAGTAATTTAACTATTGGAAAAGAAGCTTATAAATTATATAGAGTGCGCAGTTTAGAAGATGAAAAAATAATTTTTGATATTAATTATTTTTTGAAGGATGTAGTACAAGGATTAACAGTGGAAATTGGAGAAAAATCTATTTATGAATATATTGAAGAGAGTTTAAATGTAAAAATAGGTTTTGCTAGTAAAGTTATTCAAGTTGAAACTGCTACTTCAAGAGATAAATTAAATTTAGATATGAAATCTTATAATTTTGTTGTGGTGGTTAAAAATTATGTATACTTAAGTGATGGAACACAATTTGAATATACTGAATCACGCCATCGCCCAGATCGTTTTGTGTTTTCTGATTTTGCTCGTCGCCGATAAGGCGATTTTTTTTATGCTTTAATATATAAACTAAACATTTTTGTATCGTTTACATTTTTTCAGTTAAATCTATTGACTAACTTGTATATATGAGTTAATATAAAAATATAAAGAACTTGTACAGACAAGCTGTGCATATAAGTTTTAGCGGAATTTCAGCATTGAAGTGCATTAAAGATAAAAAAATTATATAGGGGGAATTTTTATGAGTAAATTCACAGAAGATTCGAAACAATTACTAGAACACATTGGTGGTAGTGAAAACATTGTAGCAGTATCCCATTGTGCCACCCGTATGAGATTTGTTTTAAAGGAGGATAAAAAAGCAGATATTAAAAAAATCAAAAATATTAAATCTGTAAAAGGAACATTTGCACAGGCTGGACAATTTCAAGTTATTATAGGGAATGAAGTTCCTGATTTTTACAATGAGTTTGTGGGAGTGTCAGGAGTAGATGGGGTTAGTAAGGATAAGGCAAAGGATGCAGCAAAAGGTAACATGAATTTTATTCAACGAATGCTTGCTAATTTAGCAGAAATATTTACACCACTTATTCCAGCACTAATAGTTGGAGGTTTGATATTAGGTTTTCGTAACGTAATTGGAGATATCAAATTACTTGAAGGTGGAACTAAAACAATAACTCAGTTGTATCCATTTTGGGCTGGAGTTCATTCCTTCTTGTGGTTAATTGGTGAAGCTATATTTTTCTACTTACCAGTAGGAATAACTTGGTCTATTTCTAAAAAGATGGGCACAACTCAAATACTAGGAATTGTATTAGGTCTTACTTTAGTATCTCCTCAGCTTTTAAATGCCTATGATGTAGCAAAGACTGCTGCAGATAAAATTCCCTTTTGGGATTTTGGGACTTTCCACATTCAAATGATAGGGTATCAGGCGCAAGTTATCCCAGCCATCCTTGCAGGTTTTGTTTTAGCAATATTAGAAAAGAATGTGCGCAAGATCGTTCCAGAATATATATCTATGATAGTAGTACCTTTCCTAGCATTGGTGCCAACTGTAATAATAGCACATACTGTTTTAGGCCCAATAGGTTGGGCAATAGGTTCAGCTATATCAGGGGTAGTGTACAGCAGTTTAACTTCTGCTTTTGGATGGCTATTTGCAGCGGTTTTTGGATTCTTTTATGCCCCATTAGTAATTACTGGGCTACATCATATGTCAAATGCTATTGATCTGCAACTTATGGCTGAGTTTGGCGGAACAAATTTATGGCCAATGATTGCATTGTCAAACATAGCTCAAGGATCTGCAGTTGTAGCAATGATATTTATAAACAAAAAAACTAAACCAGAAGAAGAACAAGTGTCAATTCCAGCTGCTATTTCATGTTACCTAGGAGTAACTGAGCCAGCTATGTTTGGTATTAATTTAAAATACGTATATCCATTCCTAGCAGCTATGGTAGGATCAGCAATTGCAGGGGTAATATCTGTAGCCTCAGGAGTTATGGCAAACTCCATTGGTGTTGGTGGACTTCCTGGTATATTATCTATTCAACCTAAATATATGTTGGTTTTCTCATTGGCAATGCTGGTTGCAATAGTGGTTCCCTTTATATTAACTCTTCTTCTTTCTAAAACAAAATTTGCAGCAAAGTTTGCGCCAGAGGATTAATTACTAATAAAATTAGTAGTTAAGTAACTATAAATTTATAATGTATATAAAAGGAATATTTCATGTAAATCCTTTTATATGCATTCATTTAAAGGAGTATCAGAGTTTATGAAAGATTTTAAAAAAAGTGTGGTTTATCAAATTTATCCTAGATCCTTTAAGGATTCAAATGGAGATGGAATTGGTGATTTAAAAGGTGTTACTGAAAAATTAAATTACTTGAAAGAATTGGGAGTAGATTATATATGGTTAACACCATTTTATAATTCACCTCAAAAGGACAATGGTTATGATGTAGCGGATTATTGTAGTATTGATAGTAGTTTTGGAACTATGGAAGATTTTGATGAAATGGTTATAGCAGCTGAAAGATTAGGCATAGATGTTATGCTAGATATGGTATTTAACCATACATCTACAAAGCATAAATGGTTTCAAAAGGCTATAAAGGGTGATGAAAAATATAAAAATTACTATATATTTAAACAAGCTGTGGATGGGAAACAACCAACTAATTGGATTTCTAAGTTTGGAGGTTCTGCTTGGGAATATACAGAAGAATTCAATGAATACTATTTGCATTTATTTGACAAAACACAAGCAGACCTTAATTGGGAAAATCAAGAATTGAAACAAGAAGTATTTCAAGTGGTTAATTTTTGGATGGAAAAAGGTGTAAAGGGATTTCGCTTTGATGTAATTAACTTAATTTCAAAACCTGAAAAATATGAAGATGATTATACAGGCGATGGTCGCCGTTTTTATACAGATGGTCCTAAAATTCATGAATATTTAAAACAACTTAATAAGGAGAGTTTTGGAAAAAATGAAGATATTATTACAGTTGGAGAAATGTCTTCAACAACTATAGAAAATTGTGGCAAATATTCAAATCCTAAGGAAAAAGAATTGTCTATGGTATTTAATTTTCATCATCTTAAAGTGGATTATAAAAATGGTGATAAGTGGAGTTTGATGGATTTTGATTTTTTAGGGTTAAAACAAATTCTTAATGACTGGCAGGTTGGTATGGAGGAAAGTAATGGTTGGAATGCACTATTTTGGTGCAACCATGATCAGCCTCGGATTGTGTCTCGTTTTGGAGATGATAAAAAATACCATAGTGAATCTGCAAAAATGCTGGCAACAACGCTACATATGTTAAGAGGAACACCTTATATTTATCAAGGTGAAGAGTTTGGTATGACAAATCCATATTTTGATAAAATTGAGTTATATAAAGATGTAGAATCGATTAATTGTTATAATACTTTAAAAGATGAGGGTATGGATAATAAAGAAATAATTAAAATCTTGCAATCAAAATCAAGAGATAATTCCCGTACTCCAGTTCAATGGAATGATAATGTAAATGCTGGTTTTACTACAGGGACACCGCTTATATCAATAAGTAGTAATTATAAGAGAATAAATGCTGAGAATGCATTACAGGACGAAGATTCTATTTTTTATCACTACAAGAAGCTTATAGAGCTTAGAAAAAAATATGATATAATTGCTTATGGCGATTTTGAGATTATATTAGAAGAGGATTCTCAGATATTTGCTTATGTTCGTTCAATGAAGAAGGAAAGACTTTTAGTTATAAATAATTTTTATGGGAAAGAAGTTAATTTTATATTGCCAGAAGGTTTAAAATTTAAGGGCAAATCCACTATTTTAATATCAAATTATAAAGATACTGAAAATAATATTGAAAAACTAACTTTAAGACCATATGAAGCTATTGTTTTTTATATAAAATAGAATCTGAAGTTATAGTATCTAGATTTTTAAAGGGAATTAATGAAATAATGTATAAAAGAGCATAAACTATTTTTAGTTTATGCTCTTTTATAAAGATTATTTTATAATTGGATAGAATATTAATTTTAAAGATAAATTATTATTTAGACATAAAGTCTTTGCCACGATGTAAATCAATTTCATCTAATTTAATTACTCTTAATGAATCACTGACATCTTTTTCTAAGGCTAACTGCCCATATTTATCTACTTCTTTTTTATCCTTTGGACCATGATTAAGGGAGGCTGGCCCACCTATACATCCACCACTACAAGCCATTCCTTCTATGAAATTACCATTTAATCTGTTGAATTTCAATAATTTTAGTGCTTTATCGCATTCAATAAGGCCATCACAACTTATAGGTGTAAACTCAAGTGAAGTATTTTCAGCTTCTACTAAATGTTTTACAGCTTCTGTAAGACCACCTGATTTAGCAAAAATTCTTCCATAGAAAGAAGCATTGTTCAAGGGAAGTTCTTCGCATTCTAGAAGATCTATGTCAAAAGCATCAAGCATTGCCTGAAGCTCTTCAAAAGTCATTGCATAATCAGTAATGCCTTTTATATCGGCCTCATTTATTTCCATTTTTTTAGCCGTACAAGGTCCCATAAATACAATTTTAGCTAGTGGGTCTGTATTTCTAATTAGTTTAGAAATTGCTATCATTGGTGAAACTGTGTTTGAAACATATTTACCGAGTTCTGGGTAATTTTTCTTAATGTAAGACACAAAAGCTGGGCAACAAGAGCTTGTCATAGCTTTGAGCTGCTCAATATTTTCTAAAAATTCGCTTGTTTCATTTTGTGCTACCATATCTGCACCAAGGGCTACCTCTATGACATCTTGAAAACCCATTTTCTTTATTCCTGAGACTACTTGACCAATTTTAGCATAAGTAAATTGGCTAGAAATTGCAGGTGCAACTATGGCATATACATGTTTATTTTTATCTTCTTTTGCTGCTAGCAATAAATTAGTAATCTCTACTACTGAAGATTTATCCATAATTGCACCAAAAGGGCATTGATAAACGCAAGCACCGCATTGTATACATTTCTCATTATTAATTACCGCTTTTTTATCTTCATCAATGCTTAAAGCACCTGCATTACAAGCCCTAATACAAGGCCTTTTAACATCAGAGATTGCATTGTATGGACAAACATCTCTGCATTTACCGCATTCAATACATTTGTTGGTGTCAATATAAGAACGTCTATTTATGGAGTGAATTGCACCAACTGGGCATACTTGAACACATTTGTGGGTTAGACAACCTCTGCAAGCTTCAGTAACAGTAAATCGTTGTATGGGGCATTCATCACAAGCAATATTTATTACTTCAACAACATTTTTATTTTTTTTATCTCCACCCATTACAAGCTTTATTCTCTCACCAATAATTGCTCTTTCTTTATGAATGCAACAACGGGTTCTTGCTTTGGGTCCTGGAACAAGTACCTTAAATAGATTTTTACCTTCTTTTTTTAGAGTTCCTTTAATAGAAAGCTTAACTACTTCTCTTATTACCTCATATTTTATAAGCTGTATATCATTATCGAAAGTTTTCATATTTATCGCCGCTCCTATTTTTACAATATTGTGATATAAATACTAAATTCTAAAATTCAAACAGGGAGCAAAGTATATTTACTGTTTTCATAAATATATATATATTACTCCAGGTAAATTGTTTTAATTACATAAGAATAATATCATTATGTTAATAAATTATCAAGTTGTTTCATTTGGTATTAGCACGAGAGTGAGGTATTCATATTGTTTTTTTAGAGTTAATATATCTTTTTAAATCATAATTTATTATAAAATAACTAGGAACTGCATATATCAACACACCTACTATAATTTTTTGCTCACAACTGGATTATTTAAAGTGATATAATCTATATAACGCAATTAAAAATAACAATTTATGGAGGGGTATAATATGGTAGGTGAATTTCAAACAGGGGGAGAAAATATTCAATCAGGAAGTAGTTTAGAGGAATACATTAGTAAAATCAAAGAAGCTGTAGATGAATTATCTGAATCAATAGTGGTTTTTGTCTATGGAACACTTATGAGTGGAAATAGTAATCATGAAAGATACCTGTCAAAGGCTAGATTTGTAGGAGATGCTATAGCAGAAGGATTTGCACTATACGATTTAGGTAGTTATCCTGGAATAATTCACAGTGAGAATGATAATGTTAAAGGCCAGCTTTATATTATCGATAGTAGAATATTGAGAGAACTAGATATACTTGAGGAAGAAGGCAGTTTATATATAAAAAAATTAATTAATGTAGTCAATTATAAGAATGAGACTCAAGAAGCTTATGTCTATGTGTATAATAATGATGTTTCAGGAAAAGTTAAAGTTTGCTATGAAAACCAACCTTGGGGATTAAAAATTTAAGAAGATTGTTAGGAGATTATTATGAAAAAAGTATTTGCACCAGGGTGTGCTTTAATGATTTACAAACCAGAGCTAGGGAGAAAAGTGCTGGATTTTTTAAATAGTGATTTAGGAAAGATAGATGAATATCTAGTTTGCTGTAGACATGAACCAACTTTGGACAAGAGGACACAAATAATAAATACTTGTGCCGGTTGTGATAAGCGGTATAGAGAACTATATGAAGGGGTAACAACAATTTCACTTTGGGAGGTATTAGCTGAGAGTAAAACATTTTCATTTCCAGATTATAAAGGAAAAGAAATGGCAATTCTGGATGCATGTCCTACAAGGCATCAGGAAAGGGTTCATAATGCAGTAAGAGTGTTATTGAAAAGGATGAATATCATTGTGTTAGAGCCAGAAAAAACAAGAACAAAGGGTACTTGCTGTGGAGATAGTTTTTACGGTGTTCTTCCTCTGGAGCAAGTTAAAGATAAAATGAAAAAGCGTGCTGGAGAGATGCCAGCTACTGATGTTGTTGTTTATTGTGTTTCATGCTCTAAATCAATATATATAGGAGGTAAGAAACCTAGATATTTAGTAGACCTTTTATTTGGAGAGGATACAATCCCTGGTACTTTTGAACCAGATGAGTGGCATGGGCAGATTAATGATTTTATAAATGAACATTAAATAATTGCATCCACAGCTATTCACAATCCTAAATACTACAATATTAAAGCTGAAGCCTCCAATCTGATAGAGGCTTCAGCTTTTGTTAAATTATATTTATTATTTTAAAATACTGCTACCCAAACTAATGCCGCAAGGATTGCACCAACTATGGGTGCAATTACTGGAACCCATGAATATGACCAATCAGAATCTCCTTTACCAGCTATTGGTAATAGAGCATGAGCAATTCTTGGTCCCAGGTCCCTTGCTGGATTAATTGCATAGCCAGTTGGGCCACCTAAAGAAAGACCTAAACCTAAAATTAATCCACCAACAACAAATGTTGGTATTCCATCAGCGGCTTTAACTCCGCCTATACCTAATATAACAAAAACCAATACAAATGTTCCAATAACTTCAGTTATAAAGTTTGAAGAATAATTTCTAATTGCTGGTCCTGTACAGAATACTGCAAGCTTTCCTGCTTTATCATCTGTTGCCTTCCAGTGGTCTAAGTATGCAAGCCATACTAGCACAGCACCAACCATTGCGCCTAGTAGTTGAGCTATAACATAACCAGGCACCTGTGCCCATGAGAATTTATGAACAACCGCTAGTGCTATAGTAAGTGCTGGGTTAAAATGGGCACCACTTATTGCACCAAAAATGAAGGCTGGTAACATAACTGCCATTGCCCAACCAGATGCAACTACCATCCAGCCAGCATTTTGAGATTTACTTTTGCCTAGTACAACTCCTGCAACTACACCGTCGCCTAAAAGAATAAGTATCATAGTACCGAAAAATTCAGCTAATAATTTTGTTGACATCTTATTTCCCCCTTAGTTTATCAATATTTATATTAAGTATTATTAATACATTCCCTATGATAAACTTATTTTTCTTCCCAGTCCATTGATCTTCCAACAGCTTTGTGCCAACCTTTTAAAAGTTCCACTCTTTTTTCTTCTCCCATTTTTGATTCAAAGGATTTTGAAAGTGCCCAGTTTTTTGCGATTTCTTCTTGATCTTTCCAATAGCCAACTGCAAGTCCTGCCAAATATGCAGCACCAAGGGCTGTTGTTTCAATAACTTCTGGTCTGTCAACTTGAACATCTAATATATCTGACTGGAACTGCATTAAGAAGTTATTAGCACAGGCACCACCATCAACTTTTAAAGCCTTAAGTGTAATACCTGAATCTTCTTGCATAGCTTTTAATACATCATTTGTCTGATAAGCTAAGGATTCAAGAGCGGCTCTTATGAAGTGTTCTTTCTTAGTGCCGCGAGTTAACCCGACTACGGCTCCTCTTGCATATGGATCCCAATAAGGTGCGCCAAGTCCGACGAAGGCCGGAACCATGTATACACCGTTTGTATCTTCAACAGCGGTAGCATATTCTTCTGATTCAGGTGCGGTCTTTATCATTCGAAGTTCATCTCTTAACCATTGAATAGTTGCTCCTGCAACAAATACACTTCCTTCAAGAGCGTAGTTAACTTTGCCATTAATACCATAGGCTATAGTTGTAAGCAAACCGTTGTGGGAATCAACTGCTTTTTCACCAGTGTTCATTAATAAGAAGCAACCAGTACCATAGGTGTTTTTAGCTGTTCCTGCTTGATAACAGGTTTGTCCAAATAAAGCAGCTTGTTGATCTCCTGCGGCTCCTGCTATTGCTATAGGAGAACCAAATATTGAATTATCAGTATATCCATAAACACAACTTGATGGTTTTACCTGCGCAAGCATTGATTTAGGGATATCTAAAGTACTAAGTAGTTCATCGTCCCATGTAAGTTTATGAATGTTATATAGCATTGTTCTGGAAGCGTTTGTATAATCTGTTACATGAACCTCTCCTCTGGTTAATTTCCAAATTAACCAAGTATCTATAGTACCAAATATTAAATTGCCTTTTTCAGCTTCGTCTCTAGCACCATTAACGTTATCAAGTATCCATTTTATCTTTGTTCCAGAAAAATAAGCATCAAGTATAAGGCCGGTTTTCTCTCTTACCACTTTATCAAAACCAGTTGCTTTTAATTCATCACAAGTACCAGCTGTTCTTCTGCACTGCCAAACTATTGCGTTGTATACAGGAACTCCAGTGTGTTTATTCCAAACTACTGTAGTTTCTCTTTGGTTTGTGATACCGATAGAGGCGATATCTTCTGCTGTTACATTGATTTTAGCCATAGCTTCTTGTGCCACACCTAGTTGAGTAGCCCAAATTTCCATAGGATCATGCTCAACCCAACCTGCACTTGGAAATATCTGTGTAAATTCTTTTTGTGCTACACTTGCAATTAGTCCTTCTTTGTTAAACAAAATGCATCTTGAACTTGTTGTTCCTTGGTCTAATGCCATTACATACTTAGCCATAAATTTTTACACTCCTTCTTGAATTTATTGGAAAACGTTTACTTGAAGTTTGTAGAAACACGGTATTATACTCATTAATACCGTGAATTTAACAATAATTAATTTGCCACCAAGGTGGAACTTGACACATGCCATTTGCCACCTTGATGGTACTATGCTATAAAGAACATTATGCCTCTTCAATATCCTTAGTTGCTATAATATTTACGCCTGTGTTAAGTACGTTTTTAAGTACTACATCACCTATATGGATGGGAGCTTTCACTGAAAGATTTTTTAATGCTCCTACACAGTCATAAATCAAATTCTTTGGAATATCCTTCTCAGTCTTTACAGGAAGTATCGCACTTTTTCCGTTTGTTACTAAAACAGATGATGTAACAACTCTTGTTGGATTTGTACATTCCTTCTTACCATAGTTTTCACCGATTTTACAGGTATTGCCGGATACACTTATAACTTCATTGCCAGAAAGCTCTACTGTAAGAGCACAACCCACTGGACAGCCTATGCAAGTCAATTCTCTAGTACTCATAATATACTACTCCTTTTCTACTTTTATAGTAATCTTCGTACATTCACTATATTTATCAAAAACTGCTTTAGTTAATTTAACACTTTCCATTTCGCCAGGGGTCAAAATCTTCTTTTTCAAATGCATTTCTAAAGCATCATCAAAGTATACAGATATATAAGAATTTTTATAGACCTCGCCTACTCTAAATCTAACATCTATTCCATTACCGATATTTTCAGCATTGATAGTCGTTGGTACTGTATATCTAACACCACCTGTTGCGAAAATTGGAATCGAAGCTCCCTCATGGTGAATTCCATTTATATAATCTGCGGCATTTCTACCGGCAGTGTAGCTTTCAGTGGTTACATTGTCTACCAAATCGTGAACATGAAGCACATTACCACAGGTAAATATACCAGAGATACTTGTCTGCATACTTTCATCAACCTCAGGTCCTCCAGTAACTCTAGAAAGTTTAACATTTGCTTTTCTAGAAAGTTCATTTTCAGGTAGAAGTCCAACAGATAAGAGTAATGTATCGCAAGGAATATATTCCTCAGTGCCAGCAATTACCTTTCTCTTATCATCAACTGCGGCTATTGTAACTCCAGAAAGTCTATCTCCACCATGTATATTTATTATAGTGTGGCTTAATTTTAGTGGAATATCAAAATCGTCTAAGCACTGTACAATATTCCTCTTAAGTCCACTTGAATGTGGCATAAGTTCTATACAAGCTTTTACTTTTGCTCCTTCTAGGGTCATTCTTCTTGCCATTATAAGTCCGATATCTCCGGAACCAAGGATTACTACTTCTTTGCCTGGCATTAAGCCTTCCACATTAACATATTTTTGAGCTGTTCCTGCTGTATAAATACCTGAACATCTTGAGCCTGGTATGTTTAAAGCTCCCCTTGGTCTTTCACGACAGCCCATTGCAAGTATTATTGCTTTTGCCTTAATCTCAAGAATACCGTCTTTCGCATTTACTGCAGTAACTTGTTTATTATCATTTACATCCAAAACCATAGTATCCAGCTTATACTCAATGCCAAGACTAACAACCTTGTCAATAAATCGTTTTGAATATTCAGGACCAGTTAATTCTTCTTTAAAGGTATGAAGACCGAAACCATTATGAATACATTGATTGAGAATACCACCTAATTGGTCATCTCTTTCTATAATTAAAATGCTATTTATGCCTTGATCCTTTGCAGAAACCGCAGCTGCAAGTCCTGCTGGACCGCCACCTATTATGACTAAATCATATTCTTGCATATTTATTCCTCCAATTTATAGTAAGTCTTTATTTTTGCCAGTTATTAAAATAGAATTCCCACCTGATTTTGTAACCTGGTCGCGAGGTATATTAAGTTCTTTTGATAGTATGTCTACAACTCTTGTAGCACAAAAGCCTGATTGGCATCTCCCCATTCCAGCTCTTGTACGTCTTTTAACGCCATCAAGTGTTGTTGCTCCAAGGGGTCTTCTTATTGAATCTATAATTTCGCCTTCAGTTACGGTTTCACACCTGCAAATAATTTTACCGTATTCAGGTATTTCTTTAATTATTTCTTTTCGCTCTTCATTTGACATTTCTCTAAATTTTCTTATACCTTGTCGTATAGGATTAAATTCTGAATTTTTTTCAGGTGCTAATTTTCCTATTACTATATCAGCTACCATTACAGCAATGCTTGGAGCACTAGTTAAACCTGGTGAATCAATTGATGCTACATTAATAAAGTTTTTAGCATCAATTGCCTCCCCAATTATAAAATCATTTCCACTATTTTTTGCTCTATTGCCTGCAAAAGAGGTTATTACCATATTCATAGGAAGTGGCTCTTGAATGCTTAGTCCTGCGTTCAATAAAATATCATCAATACCTTCCTTAGTTGTACAAAGATTATCTTTGCTTTCTACATCTACAGCATCAGGACCAACGAGCAGATTGCCATCCACAGTAGGTGTAACTAAAACGCCTTTTCCAAGTTTAGTTGGAAGTTGGAAAATTGTTTTTGTAACTAAATCTCCTACAGCTTTATCAAATAAAACGTACTCTCCTCGTTTGGGAAGTATTTTAAATTTGTGATCGCTTACCATATTATTAATTTCATCCGAGAACAAACCAGCTGCGTTTATGATTATTTTTGTTTCAATGGGACCTTTATTAGTTTTTATAATATAATTATTTGATTTTTTTTCTATGGAAGTGACTCCAGTTTCAAATTCAAATTTGACACCGTTGTTATATGCGTTCTCTGCCATAGCAATAGTCATTTCATATGGACAAACTATTCCACCTGTTGGAGCATATAATGCAGCAACACATTTTTTAGTTATATTAGGTTCCATTTCGCGAACCTGATCGCCAGTAAGAATAACTAAACCAGGTACTCCGTTTTTTTGTCCTTGATGAAGTAAATTTTCTAGATCTCCTAGGTGCTGTTTGTCAAAACATAAAACCAATGATCCATTTCTCTTAAATGGGAAATCTAATTCCTTGGCAAGGTCTGTATACATTGCATTACCTAGGGCGTTTAATTTCCCCTTCAGAGTACTTGGATCTGCATCATGCCCTGCATGAACAATAGCACTATTTGCCTTTGAGGTTCCAGAACCCACATCACTAGATTTATCAAGCACACATGTTTTCAAATTATATTTAGATAGCTCTCTTGAAATGGAGCATCCCACAATACCAGCACCAATAATAGTTACATCAAACATCATATTACCTCCTAAACGCAAACAAAAAGAGAACCTTGAAAAATAGGTATAAAATACCTATAGATCAAGGCTCTCTTCTCTTCGCCTCTAAATTATTTAATTTAATACTAGCATAATAATTAAACAATTGCAAGAGCAAATAATTATAAAACCAAATAATGTATATATAAATATAATTCCCATAGATGATTTAATTAGAATGTTATGATTAAAACCTAAAGATTATATTTGTGTATTTGGTATAAAAGCATAACAAATAAATAAACTTGAAAGAAAAATAGCAGTGTGATAAAATTAATTTTATTAATATAAGGTTGAAGATAAGGGAACTATAATTTAAGGTAGCGTATTCTTGATATTTTGTTTTATTATATTAGGTTATATTATGGAAACTAAAATAAATTTTTGGGGGATATATTATTGGAAAACTTAGATCAATTACTAATAGAAAACCCGGTTATTGCAGCAATAAGAAATGAAGAAGATTTAGAAAAAGTAATTCATAGTGGTGTTCTTATTGTGTTTGTATTGTATGGAAGCATAATAAGTCTAAAGAAAATATGTGTGAGGCTTAAAGAGGCAGGCAAAGTAGTATTTGTTCATGTGGATTTGATAGAAGGATTAAAAGGGGATTATACTGGACTGCTTTTTATAAAGCAATGCGGAGAGCCCTACGGTATTATAACTACAAAAGCAACAAATATAAAAAATGGAAAAAAATTAAATTTTTGTGTTATACAGAGAATATTTGTGGTGGATTCACTTTCCCTTAAAACAGGAATACATAATATACAATCTGTGCTGCCAGATGCTGTAGAAGTTATGCCAGGAGTTGCAAGCAAGATTATTAAAAGTATGGAAAATCAAGTTCGAGTACCAATTATAGCAGGGGGCTTAATTCAAACTAAAAAGGATATAATGGAATCAATTAGTGCAGGAGCCATGGCAATTTCAACAACAAAACAAGAATTATGGACTTTATCTGAGGAGTAAAGGAAGCAAGGATTTCAAGTATAATTACTTTGAAATCCTTGTCTTTTATTTTTCAGTAGTTTGTGCACGCGTTTGCACGAAACAATAGGGAATAATTGCGAGAGTTAACCCAGCAAGAGCTAAATGCCATTGCTTGGTATATTCACCAAAGAAGAAGAAGAAAGTTCGCAGTGGTAATGTTTGTGTCTCTGATGAAGGACATTTCCAAGTCCGGCAAAAACTTGTGTGAAAATAAACTGCCAAATAAATCCAAGTATAAGTCCACCAATTAAGTTAGGCATAAAAAATATAGTTCTAAGTAGATTGTTACCTTTCATTCCAGTTGTTACAAGTAAAGCAAGCCCAAATCCGATACAATTTATTACTACTACTGAAACTACAGTAAATAAAGCTGTAAATTTGAATGAATCAAGAAAAGTTGGATCATTAAAAGCGGTTACATAATTTGTAAATCCAACCTTCTTTAACACCATCTAAAGGCGTTGGTAATATACCAATATTTTTAGATAATTCTGGGTCGATACCATCGATTGATCCAAAAGCCCAGTTTCCTTGTTGAATAATTGCTACTTTACCCATAGAGAACATTTTTTCAACTTGCGTTGAATAATCTAAGCTATTAATTGATTTATTAGAACCATCTGGTTTATATGCATATTTAATTTGAAGATCTAATAGTTTTTTTAATGGTTGATTTTGTTTAAATGTTGTTGTTTTTGCATTAAATGCATCTAAAACTGTTGGAAATTCATTTGCAAAAGCAATGTTAGATAAGTGGAGTCCAGTTACCCAAGTTTCCTTGCCAGGCAAAGCAAATACCGCATCTAGTTTTAAGTCTTTTTTCTTTGAATCCAATGTTTTTGATGCAGCTTCTAAATCTGCATAGGTTTTAATTTTTGAAGCATCAATTCCTGCTTTTGTGAATATTTCTTTATTGTAAATAAGTCCATATCCTTCCTGGTTAAATGGCATACCCACAAGTTTGCCATCCATTTTCACAGCGTCTAAGGTTCCAGGGTAAGCTTGTGCTACCCAAGGCTCTTTTGAAAAATCTTGAAGTTTTGCCTTCCAGTCAAGTGCATCTTGAGGTCCACCTATATTGTATATGGTTGGTTCTTGTAGTTAACCCTAGGCAGTGTTGTAGGTTAGTGCGTAAAATTGTCAATGTAGTAGCATCGCATATGATGATTTAATAGAGCTAGATATATGTGTCAAAAGTGTTGCATTGAACTTAAGCTTAAAAAAAAGCAATCTCTTTACCTGAAATAAATTTAAGGTAAAGAGATTGCTTTTTTTAGATTGTTTAAAGTTGTTTGTCACAATCTAAAGGCCCACATATGTCAAACTCGGAATCTGATGGTTCTGGCACAAAATTTGCCTCTTTTTTTGCTTTTTCAAGTTTAGCTTTTTCTATTTTTACTGATTCCTCTGGGCTCAAATTTTTAGGTTGTATTTCTTTATCTGTCATTTGTAATCCTCTCCTTTTTTAATAGTATTAGCTTATTTACTATACTATAACCCTAAATCTAAATTATATCAGTGATTGTGAACAAATATTAATTATTATATTAGATTAATTATTTGTTGTTTTTAAATTTTGGATGCTACTATAATATATGTTATAATACAAGTAAAAAATATTAAGGTAGAGGTGATACTTATGGATCATAAAAGTACAGACATTGCTAAAGTTTCTGTAAAAATGTCCCTATGTTCAAGAGCTAGTGAAGAAAAGCTCATAATAGCTTACAAAGAAAAAGGAGTAATAGTTACTGCAATAGATATTGGAGGTAATTTTTCGGGATTTACTACAAAGGTAATTGAAAGTGCTATTGTAGCATCTAAAAGAGGTGGACTTATAAAGGATTGTCACGTTCATGAGGGTGCTGTAGCGGGTGCTACTAAAGAAGCCTTATCGCAGATTGCATCTAAAGCAAACGGCTTAAATGTGGGCGGTAAAATAGGAATAGCTAGATCTGGTGAACATATAAGTGTGTGTATATTTTTAAGTATAGGACTACTCCATTTGAATGAAGTTGTAATAGGACTTGCACATCGTTCTATACCTGATATTTATTAATTAGGATTTAGCATTTAAAAGTTTCGTATTTTAAAATATATTGACATTTCAAATATATTGTTATACTATATCTATAAAGTTTTAAAGAGGTAGTAGTAACAAATTTGAGGAAGAACATAATGTAGGTAATGTAGGTAATGTAGGTAATGTAGATAATGTAGAATGGTAGCGTAGCATGGTAGGCATTAAATGGTAGGAATTAATACGTAAATAAAGCTGGCTATAAATTAAATAGTAGCTTTTATTTTTATAACTAAATATTTTAGGAGGATGGTAGTATGGTAGCAAAAAAATTATTATTAGGTGTAATAGGCATGTCTTTTTTAGGTGCCTTTGTTTTAACAGGGTGTTTATCTGCTAAAACAAAAAATCAAAGTAATTCTGATAAGGTGATAAATATCGGAATAAGTCAACTCGTAGAACATCCAGCATTAGACAAAACTCGCAAAGGATTTATAGATGCCCTTAGCTCTAAGGGGTTTAAAGATGGCGAAAAAATCAAGATAGACTTTCAAAATGCCCAAGGGGACATACCAACAGCTCAAACTATTGCAAGCAACTTCATTTCCGAAAAGAAGGATTTAATATTTGCTATAGCAACACCTAGCGCGCAGGCAGCATATAGCGGTACTAAAAATATTCCTATACTTATAACTGCTGTAACTGATCCTGTAAAATCCGGTCTTGTAAAATCTCTAAATAAACCAGGTACAAATGTTACAGGCACTAGTGATATATTGCCTATGGATAAACAATTTCAGTTAATGAAAAAATTAATACCTAACTGCAAAAAGGTAGGTATATTGTATAATACTAGTGAAGCAAATTCAGAAATCCAAGTAAATATGGCAAAAGAAAAAGGGTTAAAGATGAATTTAGAAATAATAGCTGTGGGGATTTCAAGTTCTAATGAGATATCACAAGCATTAAATTCATTGATTCCTAAAATTGATGCTTTATATACACTAACGGATAATTTGGTAGCATCTTCAATGCCTCTCATTAGTTCTAAAGCCATTGAAAAAGGAATTCCTGTAATAGGCGCTGAAAAAGCCCACGTTGAGGCTGGTGCACTAGCTACAGAGGGTATAGACTACTACAAACTTGGTTTTCAAACAGGTCTTATGGCAGTTGATATCATAAATGGTAAAAAGCCAAAAGATATGCCAGTGCAGACGTTAAAGGAAACAACACTTACCATAAATGAAGTCGTTGCAAGCAAACTTAAGATTACTATACCTAGTGATTTAAAGTCAAAAGCAGTGCTAGTTAAGGGTGGTGCTAAGTAATGGATGGCTTAATTATAAATATATTAGAACAAGGATTTATATTTGCAATAATGGCTATAGGTGTTTATATAACTTATAGAATATTAGATTTTCCTGATTTATCTGTAGATGGAACCTTTGCATTAGGTGCTGCAGTTACAGCAGCTGCACTAATAAAAGGTGTAAATCCTTATATATCACTACTTTTAGCTTTTATTTCAGGTATGATGGCTGGAGGGGTTACTGGGATACTTCATGTAAAGCTTAAAATAACAAATTTACTTTCGGGTATTCTAGTTATGATTGGACTTTACTCTATAAATCTTAGAATAATGGGCAAAGCTAATATACCACTATTTTCACAAAACACTATTTTTTCTAATGATATTTCCCCGGTAATCATAATTGCACTATTTGCTATTTTAGTTAAGATAGCTTTAGATTTGTTTTTAAAAACAAAACTTGGTTTTATATTAAGAGCTACAGGGGATAATCCTCAAATGGTAACTTCACTAGGCGTTGATATAGGAACTATTAAAATACTTGGTCTTATGATTTCAAATGGTCTTGTAGCAGTTTCAGGTTCTATGATGGCCCAATACCAAAAATTTTCTGATGTAGGTATGGGAACTGGAATTATAGTTATGGGGCTAGCTTCTGTTATATTAGGAGAAGCTATTTTCAAAAAAGCTTCATGGTGGGTTCCAACAACTACGGCAATTTTAGGCTCAATATTATACAAAGGTAGTATATCTTTCGCTTTAAAATTAGGTTTACCACCAACAGATTTAAAACTTGTAACTTGTATAATTGTTATATTTGCTTTGGCTTTAAACGGGCGAAAATTTAATTTGAATTTTAAAATGTTAAAAAGAGTTAATTTGGGAGGTGTGCCAATTGCTCCAAATAAATAATCTTAAAAAAGTTTTCAATAAAGGCACAATAAATGAAAAAGTAATATTCAACAATTTTAACCTTCATATAAATAAAGGGGATTTCATTACTGTAATAGGTAGCAACGGTGCCGGAAAATCAACCCTTTTAAATTTAATATCTGGTTCAATATTACCGACTGGAGGATCTATTTCTTTAAATGGAAGAGATATATCAGCCCTTCCTGAACATAAAAGAACAAAATTTATAGGTAGGGTATTCCAAAATCCAACTTTAGGTACATCCCCTTCTATGTCTATATTAGAAAACTTATCCATGGCTTCTAATAAAGGACGTAAGTTTGGATTAACTCCTGGCATTAACAAGAAAAAAATAGCTCTATTTAAGGAATCATTATCAGGACTATCTTTAGGCCTTGAAAATAATTTAAGTAAAAAGGTTGGTTTGTTATCTGGGGGTCAAAGACAAGCTTTGTCGCTACTTATATCAACCATATCTAATCCAGACTTATTGCTGCTGGATGAACATACAGCAGCCTTAGATCCTAAAACTTCTGAAAATATAATAAAATTAACTAAAAGTACTGTTAGTGAAAAAAATATAACTACAGTGATGATAACTCACAATTTAAATTATGCTATAGATATAGGAAATAGGTTAATAATGCTCCATGCTGGAGAAATACTACTAGATATTAGTGGTGAGGAAAAGAAAAATTTGACTATACCTAAACTATTAGAATTATTTAACAATAAAAGTTCTGTGGATTTTATAAGTGACGAAGTAGCATTCTCTTAAAAATTTTGGAAAGGAGGTAACTTTAAGTTATCTCCTTATTTTAGTTTATAAATTTATTGATACTTAGGTGTACATTTACATGAAAAGGAATTATATACTTAATGTAGAATATAGTATATAGTATGTTTTAGAAAAATTGGAGGAATTTTTATGGGCGAAAATTTAAAACAAACAAAAGATGAAGTCTCACTATTTTTATTTATAACATTTTTAATCACTTTTCTTATGGGCGGTTTTATGCTCTATGTTCATAAAACCATGATAAATGTTAACTTAGCAACATTTGCAGAGGTGCAAATGTTTTATCCAGCTTTTGTTGTTATTGCTTTAAAGATGTTTTACTATAAAGAAGAAATAAACAATAACATATTGATATTTTACAAAATTTATATAGGGTTATTTATAATTTCATTTGCTATTCAAATACTAGGAGTCTTTCTTTTTCCGCATAAATTAGAGATTATACAAGCAATAGTGCTTAGCATATTTAGCATAGTAACTTTTAGTTTGGTTATAAAAAATAAAGAAAATTGTTTCGAAAAAATAAATATGGTTTTTGGTAAGAATTTTAAAATGGTAATTATATTAGCAGTAATATTTTTTATACTGAAATTAGTTGTTTCACTTGTATATGCAATCTTACCGGGGCAAGTATTTTCAATATCTGGTAATGATATTTCAAAAACTATCTTATCAATAATTACAATTCCAATTAACATTGTACTAATTTGGATTATGTTTTTTGGTGAAGAATTTGCATGGAGAGGATATTTACAACCAAGACTTCAGGTTATGTTTGGTAAAAAGCTAGGAGTGATAATTTTAGGGTTTATTTGGGGATTTTGGCATTTTCCATTATGTTTTATGTTATACAGTCCAGCTACACCTATACTCTGCGTTATTTCTCATGTTTTTTATTGTACTATAATTGGAGTGTTTTTAGGATATGTTTATATGAAAACAGGCAACCTTTGGTCCGTTATAATTATTCATATAATTAACAATTCTTCCTTGTCAGCTGGAGCGGGTTATGGAGCAATATTGACCTTAAAAGATGTGGCTATTTCAATTTTATTGTTTGCTATAGTTTATTTACCTTTCATATTTACTAAAGAATATAAGGCTGATAAGAATGAATTTAATATACAAGAATAAATAGATAGAGAAGATTTCATCTCTTAAGTGCTGAGTAGCTTAAGAGAATTTGTCTGAAACCCTGGAGGGAATAATGTATGAATATATATTTTAAAAAAGTAACAAGTGAAAATTATAAAAAGGTAATATTACTATCAGTAGAAGAAAGTCAGAGAAACTTTATTGAAAGTAATGAAGTTTCTTTGGAAGAATCAAAAACAGGAGATCATTGGAGGCCGGTTGCTATATACAATGATAATGATATTATTGGATTTGCAATGTATGGGTATTTTCATTGTGAAAAACGTGTGTGGCTTGATAGACTTATGATTGATAAGAATCATCAAGGGAAAGGTTACGGTAAGATTGTACTAAAGTTATTAATAAATCACATTATATCAGAGTATAAATGTGATGAAATTTATTTAAGTATTTTAAAAGACAATGTTAATGCACAAAGATTATATGAAGAATTTAATTTTAGGTTTAATGGAGAATTAGATATTAGTGGAGAATTTATAATGGTATTAAAAATATAGAATATTCCAGTAAAATGGATTCACAGGAATAACTAATAAACTTGCCGGGTAGTGGCACCTGTGCTCTGAGGAGAGAATATGAATAAAAATATTAATATACTAATAGTAGAAGATGATAATACCATAAATACTTTACTCGCTAGGCTTATGGAGAAAAAGGGATATAATGTAGTTCAAGCTTATTCAGGTACAGAGGCTATGTTATGTATTGAAGCTAAGGATTTTCAATTAATAATTTTGGATTTGATGTTGCCTGGAATAGCAGGGGATGAATTAATTAAAAATATAAGAAAAACTAAAGAAATGCCTGTAATTGTAATCTCAGCTAAAGTTGATAAAAAAGATAAGGTGGAGCTACTTAATCTAGGCGCAGATGACTATATTACTAAGCCTTTTGATATAGAGGAAGTATCAGCTAGAGTTTATTCAAATCTTAGAAGGTACATGAAGTTTAATAATAACAATGATGAAAACCAAAATTTAGTTTATAAAAATATAACCTTGAATAAAGAAACCAAAGAGGTTTATGTAAACAATAAGGAAATTAATTTCACAGCAAGAGAATTTAATATACTCCAGTTATTTTTGAGTTATCCGAAAAAGGTATTTTCAAAGGCAAATTTATTTGAAAGTGTATGGAAAGAAGAATATTTAGGCGATGATAATACGATAAATGTTCATATGAGTAATTTAAGAAACAAATTACAAAAAGCTAATCCAAAAGAAGAGTATATAGAAACTTTATGGGGAATGGGGTATAAACTTAAAGGACAAACTTAAGATTTTCTTAAGGAATCCTTTAAGTTTTTTTATGTTTTGGGCTATAGAATAATCTTAACAGATTAAATTAAATCTGAATTTTTTAGATTTAGGGGGAGATTATTTATGAATGAAGTTTTAAAAGTTAATGATGTAACTAAAGTTTACGGAAAACAAACGGTACTTGATAATGTTAATTTATCCTTAAAGCAAGGTGAAATTATGGGGCTGGTAGGACCTAATGGTGCAGGAAAGACTACCCTTATGAAAATCATTACAGGACTTATTAAAAAATATGATGGGGATGTTTATATAAAAGATGAAGATATAAAAAACAAGAAAAAACATAATACAAAGCAAATAGGTTGTGTAATAGAAACACCTGGCTTTTATCCAGACTTAACAGGCTATGAAAATTTATTATTTTTCGCTGAAATATCTGGATTAAAAGATAAAAATGAAATCAATGAAATAGTTAAAAAATTAGGCATTGAAAGTTATGTGAATAAAAAAGCAAAAAAATATTCTTTAGGAATGAAACAAAGACTGGGAGTAGCTCAGGCAGTTTTAACGTATCCACCTATATTAATATTAGATGAACCTACTAATGGATTAGATCCTGCCATAGTGCCAGAGCTTAGGAAATTCATAAAGTATATAGCAAAGGAAAAGAAAACGGCAGTACTTATATCAAGTCATATTCTTTCTGAGATAGAACTAATGTGTGACAAAGTTGCATTTATACAAGAAGGAAAAATAATTAAAATTGAAAGTTTAAAGAAAAGTGAAAAAGATACTGCTGTCATTGCTTTTGTAACAAGTAAATTAGAAGAATTAAAGAGCTTTTTTAATGATAAAAAGCTGAATTATAAAATATTAGGTGAAGATAAATTGCATGTTGCATTAAATCCTAATGAATTAGAAAATTTAGTTTTAAGTATAAGCAAAAAGAACATACCAATTAGAAGCGTATACGAGGTAAAAGAAAGCTTAGAACAAAAATACTTAAAAACTATGGGAGATGATAAAAATGCATAAGTTACTAAAGATATCTTGGCTTAATGTTAAAAATGCAGCATGTTCCAAGGAGTTTTTATTAGGAATAATTGCAGCTTTTTCTTATTCTATGTTATGGGTTTTTCTTGTTCACCCTGCGCAGTATGGACTGGAGGCCTACGATTTTGAATTTGGACGTTTTTTATATGTAATAATACTATATGCAGCTGTTTCAATTATTAGAAATGATATAAGGTTTAACACCACAAAAACTATTTTTACAGGAGTCTTTAGCAGAATAGAAATAATGATTTCAAAAGGGATAGGTTTAATTATATGGGGAATTATTTTTTCTGTAATAGTTGAGATAAATAATGTATTAGTATCTTGCATCTTGCATGAAAAAATAGGAATCACTGGATTTTTAGAGTTAAATCATTTGCACCTATTTATTACTTATATTGTTATAACATTTTGTATGGGCAGTCTTATGGTGCTTATTGTTTCTATAATGTTTAGCGAAAAAAAATCTATTTTATTTTTTATAGTAATACTTAGCATGGTGAATTTTTATACTGCGGCTATTACAACTCTTATTGGTAGGCGTCCAGAAATTGCAAAGAATTTTTCTACTTATATGAAAACACCTTTTTATAATACAGTGCTCTTAATGCAAGGTCAGTTTAACATGGAATCAGTATTAATAAATATAGAGTGGGCAGTGTTCTTTTGTGTTTTATCTGTTTTTATTATTAATAAAAGAGAAATTAAATAGAATAGGAGATGATTTGTTTTGGAAAGAATTTTAAAGGTTATAACCTTAGAGATAAAGAAAAAAAGATTTTTAAAGAATTTAATAATTTCTTTATTTGCTTTGACTTGTATTTTATTTTTAGTTTGTGTAAAAGGTGGAATGACAAGAATACCATCAATGTTATTACAACTGGTTCCATATATAATTTTAGTTATTTACAGTGTCTCATTAACACAGGAGTTTGAAAATAAAACAGATAAAATCATATTTACAGGTATATTTAGTAGAAATGAAATAATGGTTTCTAAAATAATTAGTTGTATAGTTACATCTATAATATGCTTTATATTTTATGAAATCATGTCAATTATATGCAATACTTTTAATGGAGCAACATTTTTTAATGAATTACATGTATTTCTTATTTATGCTTTTACTTTGGGTTCTTTTATATTATTAGTTTCAGTTATTACGCCTAATGCTATACTTACAGGAATTATTGGTTATGTAATGTACTTTGATTTGATTCTAGCACTTTTAAATCAAGCATTAGAATCTAGCAGAAATGAAATGTTAAAACATGTTATACTAAATTTGCCATTCTATATAGCTAATACTGGATTTTATATAGGTAATTATACTCTGCACCAGTCCATTATTATGATAAGCTGTGGAATACTATTTTTAGGATCAGCTTGTGTTATAATTTACAGAAAAAACATGTAGGATGGTTATTATAACAAGCTAGATGGAATTTTTATTAATATGTGAAAGCAGCCTGGAATATTTAATTAAAAACTTTTATTAGTTGATTATGGAGGATATTTATGAAATGGATAGCTTTGTATTAAAAATAAATAAGCTTACAAAAAAATATAAAAATATAAGTGTGCTTAACAATATTAGTATGACAGTAAAAAAAGGACAAATATATGGACTTATTGGTCTAAATGGAGCGGGAAAAAGTACTTTAATAAAAATTATAACAGGGCTTATAGAAAAAAACAGTGGAAGTATGGAGTTGTTTTGTGAGCATGAAGCTTTGAAAATAGAAAATAGTCGGAGGCGAATAGGTGCCATTATAGAGTCGCCAGCACTTTATGAAAATAGAACCGTTTATGAGAATATGCATATGGATAGAATTCAAAAAGGCATTCCAGGAAAAGCGTGTATAGAAAAGTGGTTGTGCATAGTAGGCCTAATGGATGTACAATATAAAAAGGTGAAAACACTGTCCTTAGGAAGTAAGCAAAGATTAGGTATAGCAATGGCACTACTTGGTGAACCAGAATTTTTAATTTTAGATGAACCAATTAATGGGTTGGATCCAATAGGTATAATTGAGATACGTGAATTATTGAAAAAATTAAATGTAGAATATGGAATGACAATTCTCATTTCTAGTCATATATTAGAAGAACTTTATCATATTGCGAATTACTATGGAATAATTCATAAAGGCAGATTAATAGAAGAAATAACTGCAGATGAGTTAAATGAAAGATGTAAAAAATTTATTCATATTAAAGTTGATAATGCATCTAAAGTAGCCGTTATAATAGAAAAAAAGCTAAAAACTTCAAATTTTAATATTTTATCTGATAATATTATAAAACTATATGATTATATAGATGATTCAGGAAAAGTAACAGAGGTACTTGTAAAAGAAGGAATTATAGTGGAACAAATTATGCCTATGAGAGAAAATTTGGAAACATATTTTGCTAAAGTCATAGGAGGACTCCAAAATGCTTAATTTAATAAAAGTTGAATTCTATAAATTAAAAACTTCTAAGTTATTTTATTTCATAATATTTGTTAATTTACTCCAAGCTGTTGTAATTTATATTTTTTCAGACAATTTAAGAGTTATGAATGGCAAAAAATCACTAGCATTTATATTTAATATGCAAAGTTCCTTAGCATTAATAATATTAATAGGAATATTTGCTTCGGATTATATAGTAACTGAGTTTACTTCTGGATGTATCAAAAACACAATTTCCTATGGACATAAAAGAATAAGTATTTTCACAGCAAAAAGTATAGCCTATTATGTAGGTATTGTAATTATTAGTTTTATACCACCATTATTAATGACAGGTATAAATACGGTAATTAATGGATATGGAGAATCAATTACGGTTAATTCTTTATTGTTTGTAGTAGGGTTATTTCTGCTAATGCTACTTATATATGCTGCTATAGGGAGTATTAATGTTTTAATAGCATTTACATCTAGAAATCTTATTGTTACTATGGCGTTAATTGTATCATTGGATTTTATCAATAGAATATTTATGATATTAGCTATTCAAAAACCAGCATTAATGTCAATTTGTAAGAAATCAATATTTGTTCAGCCAAGTATAGTAGCATCAAATAGTCTCACATCCTGGTCAGCTCTACAGGCGGCTATTATATCTATAATAACTATATGTATAGCTACAACAATAGGTGGGTATGCTTTCAAAAAAGCCGACATAAGTTGAAGTCGTTAATGTAACAGTACCAAAGGTGATGACTTAAAGAAAGCTCACACTTCTAAAGTAGAGGGTAACTAACGAAAGGCGGGGAGGAAAATGATATATATAATTGCAGTCTTATTAATTATAGTAACATTTTTAATAACTCGTTTGTTTTATGTGGAAAGAGGAGTAGAAAGTATAACAAAGCAGCTTATAGATATTAATGAAAATAAAAGAGATAAAAAGTTAACAATAGGATTATTAAGTAAACGGATTGAAGCATTAGCTGAAGAAATAAATAGGATTATACAGGTGAAGAAACAAAGTAAGGCAAATAAAATCAAGAGTGAAAATGATTTAAGACAAACAATTGCAAATATGTCTCACGATCTTAGAACACCTTTAACATCGATTATAGGGTATATTCAATTTTTAAAACTAGATAATATAAGTGAAGATGAAAAAAAAGAATATTTGGATATAGCTGAGCAAAGAGCAAAATCACTAGAGTGTTTGTTAAATGATTTTTATGAGTTGTCTTTAATAGAATCATTAGATTATGAGTTGTATTTACAAAAAATAAATATTAATAAAATACTGCAAGAAGTTATGCTAAGCAAATATGCTGATTTTATGAATAGAGACATAAGGGTAAATATAGAAATACCTAAAGAAAACATATATATAGTAGCTGAAGAAAAATCCTTAGAGCGTGTAATAGAAAATTTATTAAGTAATACCGTTAAATATGCAAAAGATACTGTTGATATTTGTTTGAAAATAGAGAATAATATGGTACTACTGAGAATTAGTAACATTGATAAAGATTTGACTTTAGATGATGCAAAACATATTTTTGATAGATTTTATATGGCAGATAAAACAAGGAGTGATAAGGGAACTGGTTTGGGACTTGCAATTGTAAAAGGATTAGTTCAGAAGATGAACGGGGATATAACAGCAGATATTATAGATAAAACCTTAAATATTTATTGTAAGTTTCAAATTATCAAATCATAATTGATATTCATATAGGAAATAATAACATAGTTTGTTTATAAGTGGGATAATTTAAAATTATAAGAGTATGTATAATAATTTTCCAATATATGCATTAAGATATCCGACAGTTATTTTGTTGTTCCACTAATATATGTGATTGTATCATTAACTCCAAGCTTGCTTTCATATGTAACTTTATTAAAAATTGAAGGTCAGGCTAAAATTAGTAAGAGTAGTATTATAGTAATGGCAGTAGGTGGTTTATTTGTTGCTAAGGCAGCGCCAATTGCAGTGGGTATATATTTGATAACTACAAGTGTGTTTAATTTTTTAGAAGAGTTTGTTTTTAGAATGTATATGAGAAATTTAAAAACTGAAAAGTAACATTAATATGCACATAGGATTTTCGAATTTAACTTATTAATTCTTGACATATCATAATATAAAATATAAAATTCAACTATAGTATAATTTCATATTTTAAATTATGCACAATGAAGTGTATTAAATGAGCAAAGATGCCCCATGGGAAATAATTCCTATGGGGCTTTTTTTATTGTATTGTGAAAGGAGAATATTAATGGAAAGTTTTAACATTAAAACACAGATATATTTTGGGGACGATTCATTAGAAAGATTAAGTAAGCTTAATTGTCATAAGGTATTTATAGTTACGGATCCCTTTATGGTAAAGTCAGGTGCTATAAATAAAATTACTGATGAAGTTTTAAAGGGAGGTGCTAAGTATCTAATATTTTCAGATATTTTGCCAGATCCGCCCATTGAAGTTGTAGTAAAAGGTATAGAGGTTATGATGAGATTTAATCCAGAGGTAGTTATAGCTCTAGGTGGTGGTTCTGCTATAGATGCAGCAAAGGCAATATGTTCTTTTAGTTCTAAAGTGCAAGAGCGTATAGGATGTGGAGTTAAAAATACTAATAAAATTAAATTTATAGCTATACCTACAACTAGTGGTACAGGTTCAGAGGTCACAAGTTTTTCTGTGATTACAGATGCAAGTAAAAATATAAAATATCCACTAGTATCAGATGAATTAATTCCTGATGAGGCTATATTAGATGCACAGCTTGTTATACCTGTACCAAATTTTATAACAGCAGATACAGGTATGGATGTATTAACCCATGCTATAGAAGCCTATGTTTCTACAAAGGCAACAGACTATACGGATGCCTTAGCCGAAAAAGCTATAAAACTGGTTTTTCAAAATTTAATGAGGGTTTATAAGAATGGTAATGATATTGAAGCAAGAAAGAAAATGCATAATGCTTCATGTATAGCAGGTATAGCGTTTAATAATGCATCACTTGGACTAAATCATGGAATGGCACATATTATTGGTGGGAAATTTCATGTGTCTCATGGAAGATCTAATGCTATAGTACTGCCACATGTAATAGAATACAATGCACATATAAAAGGTTTTAATTCAAGTGATTATACAGAGGCAGCTAAAAGATATTGTGAAATAGCTAAAATATTAGGCTTGCCATCTTCAAATGTTAGACAAGGGGTAAAAAATCTAATAGGAGCTATAAATAAGCTTTTAAAGGAATTAAATATGCCTAAATCACTAAAAGAAGCAGGAATAAGGGAAGAAGATTTTCAAAAGGAAATTTTAGAAATGTCTAATATAGCTATAGCGGATAGATGCACTGAAACAAACCCAAGAATACCTTGCCAAGGGGAAATAAAAGATTTATTTGAAAGGGTTTTTTATGAAAATTAATAAGGCACATTAAAATAAATCACACTGAAAAATTCACAATATTAAAAATATTTCCTATTGATTGAATTTTAATATTGACAAATTAAACCAAGGGGTATAGAATCTAAATATGGGTGCACAATGGCGTGCAAGTCTTAAAGAAAGCAATGTGGCTTCTTAAAAATATAATTATATTTTTAAGAAGCCTATATTTTTATAAAATTTAAAGGATTTGTGGTGATACTATGGAAGAAAAACAAAGAGTAATACAGGAATATGTTCCTGGAAAGCAAGTTACATTAGCCCATTTAATTGCGAATCCCAACAAAGATCTATATAAAAAATTAGGACTTACATCAGACCATAAGGATGCCTTAGGAATACTTACTATAACACCTAGTGAGGCTTCTATTATAGCAGCAGATGTGGCGACAAAGTCAGCAGATGTATCTATTGGTTTTGTAGACAGATTTAGTGGCTCAGTGGTTATAGTTGGTGATGTAGGTAGCGTAGAGTCAGCACTTACTGAAGTTATAAAGGTTCTTACTAATGTGCTTGATTTTTCCGAATGTAAAATAACTAGATCTTAGAGGTGCAATATGAAAACGTTAATGTTAATTGGAAAAACAAGTTGTGGAAAAACTACTTTGACTCAAGCTTTAAACCAAGAAGAATTACAGTATAAAAAAACCCAGACAGTTGAAGTTATTGATGGCATTATAGATACTCCCGGTGAGTACATTGAAAACAGATCTTATTATAGGGCACTTATAGTTAGTTCTGTAGAAAGCGATGTAATCGCTTTGATTCAGGATTGCAGCGAGGAAGCTAATATTTTTCCTCCAAGCTTTGCTAGTATATTTGCAAAGCCAGTTATTGGAATTATTACAAAAACTGATTTGTGCTGTGATGAAAACAAGATAAAAGCAGCAGAAGAGGTTCTAATAAGCTCAGGTGTAGAAAGAATTTTTAAAGTAAGTGCTTTTGGTAAAATTGGTTTAGAAAACTTAAAGGATTATCTTATTGATTAAACTTTTCAAAAATCTATTTTTATTTTATGAGGTGAAATATGAATAAAAGAATAGTAATAGCCGATGATGAGCCTATTACAAGAATGGATTTAAAAGAAATATTAGAAGCTGAAGGATACGATGTTGTAGGAGAAGCTTCAGATGGATTTGATGCAGTAGAATTGTGTAGAAAACATTCACCTGACTTAGTGCTTATGGATATAAAGATGCCTCTTCTTGATGGACTAAATGCAGCTAAAATAATTCAAAATGAAAATTTAGGTAGTGGAGTAGTATTAATCACTGCTTATAGTGGCAAAGAGTTCGTAGAAAAAGCTACTAAGGTAGGTGCTATAGGATATATAGTTAAGCCTATAGATGAAAAATCACTTATTCCAACTTTAGAGGTAGCTATATCCAAGAGTGCAGAAATAAAAAAGATAAAAATAGAAATTGAAAAAGTTTCGAGTAAGTTAGAGGAAAGAAAAATTGTTGAAAAAGCCAAAGGCTTGTTGATGCAAAGAGATAAAATCATTGAGCAAGATGCTTATGACAATATTAGAACACTTAGTATGAAGAAGAGATGTTCAATGGGAGATATAGCCCAGGCTATAATAATGAGTTATGAATAGTGGAAATATATATGAACTATGCAAAATGTACACTAATTTAAATGAGGATGATATTTTAAAAATAGAACAAATGTCATCTTGTATTAAATCTTTTGCGGATATTCTAAATGCAGATGTTTTTATAGATTGTCCAACTAGAGAAGCTGATGAAGCAATAGTTGTAGCCCAGGCAAAACCTATTAACAGACCTTCATTGTATCAAAACACTGTAGTAGGGGAACTAGCATTAAGAGATAATGAGCCTGCTGTGCTTAGAACCTTAGATCTTGGCATAGCAACAAAAGACTTGAAGGCTCTGACTCAAGAACATATAAATGTGAGGCAAACGGTGTCACCTATAGAGAATAATAGCAAAGTTATAGGGGTTCTAATAGTAGAAAAGGACATAACAGAAAAAATAAATAAAAATAAGCATATGGAAATGTTAGCAGAAGGCTATGAGCAGCTAGCAAATACCTTAGTATCGTCTACAGAAAATGAAAATAACATAGCAGATCACTTAGAAGAAGCTATTATTATCTTTGATGAAGAAGGTGTAGTTAGGTTTAAAAATCCTATTGCGGAGTTATTATACAAAAAGCTTGGCTATAAAGAAACCTTAATAGGTATGGATTATGACAATTTAGCTTTAGATGATACTAATTTTGAGCAAGTAATGCGTTCCACCAGTTCTAATGAATGTGAAGTGCATTTAGGAAAATTGTTTTTTAAAGTTAAGAGAATAATATTAACTGATAAAAATTTAAAACTGGTTACTATGATTAGGGACATAACAATGATGAAGGAAAAAGACAAGGAATTAATTTTAAAATCTGTAGCTATTAAAGAAATTCACCATAGAGTGAAAAACAATCTACAGACTATAGCAAGTCTACTTAGACTTCAAGCAAGAAGAAGTGATAACCAGCAGACTAAAGATTCATTAAATGAAAGTATGAATAGAATTTTAAGCATAGCAGCTACCCATGAATTATTATCTCAAGAGGGTTTGGATGAAGTAAATATACAAGAAGTTATTATTAATATCAAAAATAACGCTATTAGATATTTTAATGCAGCTAATAAAAATATTGAAGTAAATTTAATTGGAGATAATTTTAAAGTAAGTTCTGATAAAGCAACCTCAATAGCCCTTGTAGTAAATGAATTACTTCAGAATTCATTGCAATATGCTTTTATAGATAAAGATTCTGGGAATATAGATCTTATAATTGAAAAAAGTAGAATATATTCTACTATTACTGTAGTTGACAATGGCACAGGTTTTGATATAAATAATGTTAGAAAAAATAGCCTAGGACTTAGCGTAGTAAATAGTATAGTTGTGGATAAGCTAAATGGGAATATTAATATAGCTTCAGATTCAGAAGGAACTAAAGTTTTATTTGATTTTAAGAATTAAGTGTTACATAAAAGATTAGATTTTTTATAAATTAATATGGATAACCGAAACACAATGATGTGTTTTTGGGGTAAGCGATGAGGCTTAAAGTTATTTTTGATAAATAACTTTAAGCCTTTTTTGTTACCAAAATTGTGTTTCTAAAAATCTATATAAACATTTGAAAAGAGGAATTAATATGAGAGAAGAAATTCTAAGTGTTGGTATAGATATTGGTACTTCCACAACACAACTTGTATTTAGCAAGTTAACTATAGAAAATTTAGCCTCAAGTTTTGCCATACCTAGAATATCCATTGTGGATAAAGAAGTTATATATAGAAGTGAAATATACTTCACCCCACTTAAATCTCAAAAGGAGATAGATGGGGAAAAGGTTCGGGAAATAGTAGAAAGAGAATATAACAGTGCGGGAATAGCTACATCAGATGTTATAACTGGGGCTGTTATAATAACCGGGGAAACTGCTAGAAAGCAAAATGCAAATGAGGTGCTGCAAAATTTAAGTGGATTAGCAGGAGATTTTGTTGTTGCCACTGCTGGACCTGATTTAGAATCAATAATCTCTGCAAAGGGTGCAGGAGCAGATAAAATTTCAGAGGATTACGACTCTACTGTAGTTAACTTGGATGTTGGTGGAGGAACTACTAATATAGCAGTTTTTAAAGAGGGAAAGCTTTTAGATACAGGATGTTTAGATATAGGTGGAAGACTTATTAAAATTGATAAGGAGTCAGGTGTCATTATATATATTGCTGAGAAGATAAAGGAACTGGCAGAGTTAAAGCATATCCATATAGAAGAAGGTGTAAAGCCTTCACTTGAAGCTTTGAATATCATAGTGGATGAAATGGTTAAACTTTTAGAGGAAAGTGTGAATATAAGATCCAAAAGCAATTTCTATGAAAGGATACTTACCAATAAGGGAATTAAGAAGGATATAGAAGTAGAGTATATTACTTTCTCTGGAGGAGTTGCTGATTATGTTTACAAAATGGACACTGAGGATATGTTTAAGTATGGAGATATAGGTGTATTACTTGGAGTGGCTATTAGTAAGTCAAACTTATGTACTAAACTTGTGGTTAAAAGATCTATAGAAACCATAAGGGCTACAGTGGTAGGAGCTGGTTCACACACCACAAATATTAGCGGAAGTACAATAACATATACAGAGGATAAGTTTCCGATTAAAAACCTTCCAATACTAAAGCTTTCAGAGGAAGAAGAAAATTCCGGTTATGAAAACATGGTAAAAGTTATAAAGGAAAAACTTAAGTGGTTTACACTTGAAAATGAGCTTCAACCTGTTGCTATAGCTATAAAAGGGAAATTAAATCCTAGCTTTGTAGAAATACAAAAATTAGGTGAAACTTTAATGGCAGGTATGGAAGATATTTTAAAATCGGATTTTCCAACTATTTTAGTAATAGAAAATGATATAGCCAAGGTTTTGGGACAAACTTTATATAGGCAGCTTGACTTTAAAAAACAAGTTATCTGTATTGACACTATAAAGGTTGAAAATGGTGACTACATAGACATAGGTAAACCTCTAGCAAATGGTAGAGTTTTACCAGTAATAATCAAAACGCTGATATTTAGTTCATAAAAAATAAGAGGGGTGAATTATCTTGAAATTAAAAACAAAGTTATTTGGAAAAGTGTATGATTTTAAATCAATAATGGAAGTTATGGCAAAGGCAAATGAAGAAAAATCAGGAGATAAGCTTGCTGGGATTGCAGCAGAATCTTCAGAGGAGCGAGTAGCGGCTAAGGTAGTTTTAAGTCATTTAACTTTAGAAGATTTAAGAAATTGCCCGGCAGTACCTTACGAAATAGATGAGGTAACTAGAATAATTCAAGATGATGTTAATGAAAAGATATACGCTGAAATTAAAAACTTAACAGTATCTGATTTTAGAGAGTGGATTCTAGATGAAAATACCACAGGAGAAAATATTAAGAGGGCTAGTCGCGGTATTACTAGTGAGATGGTAGCTGCCGTAACTAAGTTAATGTCAAATTTAGATTTGATTTATGCAGCAAAAAAGATAAGGATTACTGCACATTGTAATACAACAATAGGACTTGAGGGAACCTTGTCTGCAAGACTTCAGCCTAACCATACCACAGATAATCCACAGGGGATTTTAGCATCTCTTATGGAAGGATTAACTTATGGTGTTGGGGATGCGGTTATAGGATTAAATCCAGTAGATGATTCCGTTGAAAGTGTAATGAGAATTCTTAAAACCTTTGAGGACTTTAAGAATGAATGGGAAATTCCAACTCAAAACTGTGTACTGGCTCATGTAACAACACAAATGGAAGCTATAAGACGTGGAGCTCCTGCAGATTTAATTTTCCAAAGTATAGCAGGTTCTCAAAAAGGAAATGAAGCTTTTGGAATAACAGCAGATATGTTGGAAGAGGCAAGACAATTAGCACTTAAAGAAGGAACAGGTTCTGGTCCTAATGTAATGTATTTTGAGACAGGACAAGGATCTGAATTATCTTCAGATAGTCATTATGGTGTTGACCAATTAACTATGGAAGCAAGATGTTATGGATTTGCTAAAAGATATAGCCCATTCTTAGTAAATACTGTTGTTGGATTTATCGGACCTGAGTATTTATATGATAGCAAAGAAGTTATAAGAGCAGGTCTTGAAGATCACTTCATGGGTAAATTAACTGGAATACCAATGGGTGTTGATGCTTGTTATACAAATCATATGAAAGCAGATCAAAATGATATAGAAAATTTATCTGTACTTCTTACAGCAGCAGGATGTAACTACTTTATGGGATTACCTCATGGGGATGATATAATGCTTAACTATCAATCTACTGGATATCATGAAACAGCAACACTAAGAGATCTATTAAATTTAAGACCAATAAAAGAGTTTGATGATTGGATGGAAAAAATGGGATTCACAAAAGATGGAAAATTAACTGAAAAAGCAGGAGACGCATCTGTATTTCTTAAATAATGAGAGGAGGAATAAATAATGGTATCAGAAAACGAATTAAAAAAATTGGTTGAGCAGGTGTTATTAGATATGACATCTAAATCTAAGCCAGTGGTAGCGAAGGCTGAAAATGTTATTAATGCTGAGGTTGAAGATGGATTTATTGAGGATATTACAACTGTTGACATAAAAAAACAACTTTTAGTTCCAAATCCAGCAGATGCTAAAGGATATTTAAAAATGAAACAATCTACTCCAGCAAGATTAGGGATTTGGAGAGCGGGTCCTAGGTATAAAACAGAAACAGCTTTAAGAGTTAGAGCAGACCATGCGGCAGCTCAAGATTCAGTTTTTTCATATGTTTCAGAGGAATTCTTAAAGGAAATGAATTTATTTTCGATTAAAACAGAGTGCAAAGATAAGAATGAATATATAACAAGACCAGATTTAGGGAAAAAAATAACTTCCGAGGGTATAAAAGCTATAAAAGGTAACTGCAAAATGAGACCGCAGGTACAAATATATGTATCAGATGGATTAAGCTCAGCAGCTATAGAAGCTAATGTTCGTGACGTACTTCCAGCTATTGTGCAAGGTCTTGAGGGTTACAGAATTTCTGTAGGAACCCCCTTCTTTCTTAAAAATGGAAGAGTAGGGGCTATGGATGTAGTATCTGAAACTACAGAAGCTGAAGTTACTTGTGTACTTATAGGAGAAAGACCAGGTCTAGTTACAGCAGAAAGTATGAGTGCTTATATAGCATACAAAGCTACTGTAAATATGCCAGAAGCTAGAAGAACCGTTGTATCTAATATCCATAAAGGCGGTACGCCTCCAGTAGAAGCAGGTGCTCACCTAGCCGATATAATAAAATTAATGCTTGAAAAGAAAGCAAGTGGAGTAGATTTAAAATTATAGTAAAGAAATTATAAGTAGGAGGGCAAATATATGAAAAATGAAGCTATTCGTGCAACGGTATTAGGTGTAAAAATAATATCAAATGTTAGCCAAGATTTGGTAGAGGCTTTTAATTTATCTCCACATCATAAGAGTTTAGGAATTATAACAGCAGATATAGATGATGTTACGTATACTGCTTTAGATGAAGCCACTAAATCAGCAGAGGTAGAAATAGTGTATGCTAAATCAATGTATGCAGGTTCTGCAAATGCAAGTACAAAACTTGCAGGTGAAGTTATAGGAATAATGGCTGGTCCAAGTCCAGCAGAGGTTAGCAGTGGACTTAATTGTGCTATAGATTTCATTGGAAATGGAGCGAATTTTGTAAGTGCTAATGATGATAATTCAGTGCCATATTTTGCTCACTGCGTATCAAGGACAGGAAGTTTTTTATCCAAATCAGCAAATATTAAAGAAGGAGAGCCTTTAGCTTACTTAATAGCACCTCCACTTGAAGCTATGTATGCATTAGATGCAGCTCTGAAAGCAGCAGATGTTAAGCTCGTGACTTTCTACGGACCACCATCAGAAACTAACTTTGGTGGAGCATTGCTTACAGGAAGCCAATCAGCTTGTAAAGCTGCTTGTGATGCATTTGCAGCAGCAGTTCAATTTGTAGCTGAAAATCCTACAAGCTTTTAAAGTAGGAAAGTTATATGAATAGGAGAGCCTTAGGTTTAATTGAGGTAAAAGGCTACCTTGGTGCCATAGAAGCTGCAGATATAGCACTTAAGGCGGCTAATGTAAGTCTCATAGGTTGTGAAATAGTTAAAGGTGGTTTGGTTACTGTAAAGCTAGAAGGTGATGTTTCTTCAGTAAAAGCAGCTGTAGAGGCTGTTGAAATTGGTATGATAAAGTTAGATTTTTTAGTAGGAGTTCATGTAATTGCAAGACCAGATACATCAGTTTGGGATATGATTGAGAAAAATGTAAATACTGATGATAAAATTTATGAACACAAAAAAAATAATGAAGATTTACTACTTATTGAAAGTGAAAGCATTGAGGATGAATTTAAAAAAAACGAGAATGTAAATCAAGAAGAAAAAATACAAAGGATTAAAGAGATAGAGTTTAAAGATAATTCACTAGAAAACAGTACAAGCCTAAGAGAAGAGTTAGAGAATAAAAAAGTAAATGATCTCAGAACATTAGCAAGAAGTCTTAGCTTAGATAATATGACTAAGAAACAGATAAAATTTGCTAAAAAAGATAGGCTTGTGGAAGAGATTATATTGTTCTATCAAAGGAGGACGAAGTAGTGGATAAGGATTTAGTGTCAATTCAAGAAGTTAGAAATCTTATAGCTAACGCAAAGCTAGCACAAAAGAAATTAGGTCAAATGAGTCAAAATGAAATAGACAAAATAGTTAAAGCTATTTGTGATTCAGCTTACAATAATGCTGAGAAATTAGCTAAAATGGCAGAAGAAGAAACTGGATTTGGAAAATGGCAAGATAAGATTGTGAAAAACACCTTTGCTAGCAAATCAGTTTATGAATATATAAAAGATTTAAAAACTGTAGGAATAATAAATGAAGATAAAGATAAGAAATTAATTGAGGTAGCAGTCCCGGTAGGAGTTATTGCAGGACTTATTCCGTCAACTAATCCTACATCTACAGCTATATATAAAGCAATGATAGCTATAAAAGCAGGAAATTCAATAGTTTTCTCACCACATCCAATGGCTACAAAATGTATATTGGAAACTGTGCGAATAATATCGCAGGCAGCTGTGGCCGCAGGAGCACCAGAAGGTGCTATTGCATGTATGTCAATACCTACAATGCAAGGTACAGATCAATTAATGAAGCATAATGATATTTCATTAATACTCGCAACCGGTGGCACTCCTATGGTTAAAGCAGCTTATAGTTCAGGTAACCCAGCTATAGGTGTAGGCCCAGGAAATGGACCAGCTTTCATAGAAAAATCTGCAGATATTGCACTAGCAGTAAAGAGAATATTGGACAGTAAGACTTTTGATAACGGAACTATATGTGCCTCAGAGCAATCTATTGTAGTTGAATCTTGCACTAAAGATAAAGTAATTTCTGAATTAAAAGCGCAGGGAGCTTATTTCTTAAATAAAGAAGAGGCTGATAGACTAGCAGGATTTATACTTAGAAGTAATGGGTCAATGAATCCTCAAATAGTAGGAAAAAGTGTAGAAGCTATAGCTAAAATGGCCAACTTAAATGTTTCAACTGGAGCTAGAGTACTTATAGCCCAGGAAACAAATGTAGGGCATGATTATCCATATTCAAGAGAAAAATTAGCTCCAATTTTAGGGTTCTATTGTGAAGAAACTTGGGAAAAGGCTTGCGAAAAATGTATTGAAATATTAAACAATGAGGGAGCAGGACATACTCTCATAATTCATTCAAATAATGAAGCTATAATTAGAGAGTTTGCGCTTAAAAAGCCTGTATCAAGACTATTGGTTAATACACCAGGGTCCCTTGGTGGAATCGGAGCTACTACAAGTCTCGTACCAGCGTTAACATTAGGCTGTGGAGCAGTTGGGGGAAGTGCAACTTCTGATAATATCGGGCCTATGAATTTGATTAATATAAGAAGAATGGCTTATGGAACAGGAGAAATAGAGGATATAGTAGATAGAAATAATACTGCGAGCTCCAGTATCAAAAGTGAAAGTTTAAATGAAGACTCTATAAATCTAATAGTAGAAAAAATCATGGAAAAATTAAGAAGCCAATTATAAAAATAATTGATATAAATAAAAAATAAATTTTAGGAGGAATATAAAATGGCAAGTACAAATGCATTAGGAATGATTGAAACAAGAGGATTAATAGGTGCAATAGAGGCGGCAGATGCTATGGTTAAAGCTGCAAATGTTACATTAGTAGGGAAAGAACATATTGGTGCAGGACTAGTAACTGTAATGGTTAGAGGAGACGTTGGAGCTGTTAAAGCGGCAACTGATGCAGGAGCTGCAGCCGCAGAGAGGGTAGGAGAATTAATTTCTGTTCATGTAATTCCAAGACCACATGCTGAAGTAGATGCAATACTTCCAAAAGTAAAAGCAGAAGTAGAAGCCTAATATTTTGAAATATACTATCCCTACAGCTCAAAGAGCTATGGTGGGTAGTATGTTTATATACAACATTCTTAGCGACATTGTAGGAGGGAAGTCTCCGCCAAGTCGTTAATATTGCAGCACCGCAGGTGATGATTAAGGGGATGTGAGTTATATGAGTTTGATAACCGAAAGTGAACTAAGAAAACAACTTAAAAATACGGATATTAAAGAATTTGAAGTAGCAAAGGGGGTTATTATTACACCATCTGCAAAACAATATCTGCAAGATAAAAATATTAAATTGGTAATTGTGGATACCTTAGGTGCCAGTAAACAAGATGATTCTAAAAGTGAAAAAGAAGACGAAGGAAAGACTTTTCGGAAATATATTTGCATTCAGGGTGGTTATTTAGAGGAAAAACCAGAGCATATGACACAGTTATATGGAAACAAATTAGTACCTAAAGATCATAGGAGGATAGAGTTTAGAGGGAGACTCGATAGTCTTGAATCTAATATTTTAGAAACTCAAGTTCTAGCTTCAAAGCTTCAAAATGAAGGGGTAGTAAAAGATTTAGAACAAATTCTAAATTTTGTACGGAATATATTAAGGGCAGAAGTATTAGAAGAAAAGCTTCCTGAATTCTCGCTACTGGGAATGAGTGAGAATGACCTTCGCGAAATATCACATAATCCTAAAAAGTACTTTAATATGGATCATTTTATGCCTAGTTATAAAATGGGTGAAATAGTTATTGCACTTAACTCCATAAGAAGTAATACAAGGGAAGTTGAAGTATATGGATTTAAGGCGTTTAAAGATATTGATGGGGAGATAACAAGAAATGATATTATGAAATATTTAAATAGATTAAGTAGCTGTTTATATATAATGATGTTTAAGTTTTTATCAGGAAAATATAAATAGAGGAGATGCTTTTATGACAGATATGAACATTGAATATATTGTAGAACAAGTAATAAAAAGAGTAAGTGAAAAGCTGCGAGTTATCGTAGAGGCTTCGGGAAGACATGTTCACCTTTCAAGAGAAAGTATTGATCTATTATTTGGAACGGATTATAAATTAACAAAGGCAAAGGAATTATCACAACCAGGACAATATAGCTGCAGCGAAAGAGTTAGTATAACTGGACCTAAAGGAACAATTAAAAATGTGGTTATACTTGGACCAGAAAGAAGTCAAACCCAGGTAGAAATATCTAAAACTGATGGTCTTATTTTAGGGGTAAAAGCCCCAATTCGCGAATCTGGAAAACTAGAAGGTACTTCAGGTATAACCATAACTACAGAAAAAGCTTCTTTAACAATTAAAGAAGGTTTAATTGTTGCAAAGCGCCATATACATCTATCACCAGAAGATGCAAAGCTATTTAAGGTAGGTGATAAAGAAATAGTAAAGGCTGAGGTATCTGGAGAAAGACCATTAATTTTTGATGATGTTGTAATCAGGGTAAGTAGTGAATATAAGAGTACTATGCACATAGATTATGATGAAGCAAATGCTTGTGGATATATTAAGGGCTCTACTGCAAAAATTGTAAAATAGAATTCTTGTTTTAAAAATTATTATTCTTATATAAAGGAAGTGATTTAAGTGGAGATGGAAAAATTAGTGGAAATGATCACGAGAGAAGTTATGAAGAGAATTACCAGCAGTGCAAATAGCATGGTAACCCAAAAGAAAAAGGTATTAGTAATAAGTTCATGTGAAGAAGAATTAAGAGAAGTTAAAGAGCTTTTAGAATATAAATATGAGGTTATTGTTTATGATGGGGAAGATATAAATTTGAAAAACTATGAAAGTATAATAGTTACAAATTTATGTAACAAAGGCTTATCATCAATGGCACTTGGTTTATGCAATGATAAGTCACAAGAACTGATAGTAGAGGCTCTTTTTAAGGGTAAGAGGGTTTATGTATTAAAAGAGGGAATACAATATAGAAAATATTCAACAAAGGCTAATGAAGCACTATATAATTTATATAGTCAATATGAATGCAAAATCATGTCCTATGGAGCGATTATAGTAAATGAAAAAGATTTATTGAAAAGCATGGAAATAGGTGCAGATTGCAATGAGAAGTCAGTGCAAAAAGATTGCTTAGTAGAATCAGGCAGTGATATTCATAGTAAAAGTGAAGTGCCATCTAAATCCTTGCTTTTAGAAAATAGTGTGCAATCTCATCAAGTAGTAGAAATAAGTAACAAAAGACTTATTACAGAATCAGACCTTAGAAAATTATATATGAATGGGATAAAGGAAGTAAACTTAATTAAGAAGGCTATATTAACCCCACTGGCTCAAGACTTTATAAGAATAAACCAATTAAAAATAAATAGAGTATAGGATTATTTTAAAATAGTTTAGTAGATGAATGATTAATCAGAATAGCTTGCAAATACAATGAAGGGGGACAGTTAATGATCATTGGTAAAGTTATAGGAAGTGTTTGGGCTACAAGAAAAGATGAAAAATTAAATGGATTAAAATTCTTGGTGATAGAACCATCTAAATCTGCAACTGGTAAGGAAAGCACAATTTTTGTTGCCGCAGATATAGTAGGTGCTGGAATTGGGGATAATGTATTAGTAACTAAAGGTAGCGCTGCAAGGGCATCACTACATATAAAAGATGCACCTGTGGATGCTGTTATAGTGGGTATAATAGATAGTTTAGAAGTTGATGAAGAATTTCTAAAATAATAAAATGGAAAAATTATAAAAATAATATTTATCTTTAAAAAAACATTTATGGTAAGGGGGACAAAAATATGGGAATAAATGAAATTATTATTTATATAATGGTTGTTTTTATGGTTTTAGGTGCGATCGATAAGTGCATAGGAAATAAATTTGGGTTAGGGCAACAATTTGAAGAGGGTTTTATGGCAATGGGTTCATTAACTATAGCCATGGTGGGTGTAGTTTGTTTAGCACCAGTACTTGCTAGTGTATTAAAACCTGTAATAGTTCCAATTTACACTGCACTCGGTGCAGATCCATCAATGTTTGCTACTACTTTACTTGCTTGCGATATGGGAGGATATCCTCTTGCAAAAGAACTTGCACAAACAGCTCAGGCGGCAAGTTTCTCAGGTGTAATTATAGGGTCTATGATGGGACCAACTATTGTATTTACTATACCAGTTGCTCTTGGAATAATTAGAAAAGAAGACCATAAGTTTTTAGCAACAGGCGTACTTGCAGGAATAATAACAATTCCTATAGGAGCATTTATAGGAGGACTTATAGCTGGCTTTGGAGTAATAATGGTACTTAAAAACCTTGTACCAATAATAATAGTTGCAGCACTTCTTGCTATAGGATTATGGAGAATTCCTGAAAAAATGATAAAAGGCTTTACTGTTTTTGGAAAAGGGGTAGTTGTGGTTATAACAATAGGTCTCGCGGCAATAATAATAAAAACTCTAACAGGAGTAGTTCTTATTCCTGGTATGGCACCATTATCTGATGGTATAGCTATAGTAGGATCTATTGCAATAGTACTTGCAGGAGCCTTCCCAATGGTTTTTGTTATAACAAAAGTATTTAAAAAACCTCTTATGAAGCTTGGTTCATTACTAGGTATGAATGATATTGCAGCAGCAGGTATGGTGGCAAGTCTTGCAAATAGTATACCAATGTTTGGAATGATGAAGGACATGGATGATAGAGGTAAGATAATAAACGTTGCATTTGCAGTTAGTGCAGCTTTCGTATTTGGAGATCATTTAGGTTTTGTTGCTGGAGTAGAGAAAGGAATGATATTCCCTATGATAGTTGCAAAATTAGTTGGTGGAGTTACAGCAGTTGCTTTAGCTTGTTTTATACTTTCAAAAAATATATCTTCAAATAGTAAAAGAGATAGGTCTGTTAAAGCATAATATTATATAATAATAAAGCACACTCAAATAAATATAATAGTATTTCGATTTCTAATTATTTGAAGGTGCTTAAATGGAGGAGTTAAAATGGAAAATATAGATGCAAAATTAATTGAAGACATGGTTAGAAAAATAATAATAGAAACTTTATCAAAGGAAAAATGTGAATTTGAAAAGCACATAGATCCTAGTGGTATAATGTCAGTAAAATTAAACACTGTAAAACTGGATAAGTTTGATACTGGCAAAGAGGGAGATGACGTACTTTTAAAGGATGTTTTAACACTAGAAGAAAGTCCAAGACTTGGATGTGGACTTATGGAAATGAAAGAGACTTGCTTTGATTGGACATTAAAATATGATGAAATAGATTATGTTATAGATGGAACTTTAGAAGTAAACATTGATGGAAGAAAAGTTGTAGCCAATAAGGGTGAAATAATTTTAATTCCTAAAAACTCTAAAATTCAATTCAGTGTTCCAAATTATGCAAAGTTTATGTATGTAACATATCCTGCTAATTGGGCGGAGTTAGAGTAGACACTTTTTAATTTAAAGGGTACTACCTCATAATATAAATATAAACAAATTAAATATGTAATAATTAGAAGGAATTTGCAAAGACATAGAGAATATACATATTATATTATATTATATTATATTATATTATATTATATTATATTATATTATATTATAGAGGAGAGTATCATATGGAATTGAGTAAACTAGAAAATCAGATAATAATTGATATTTATGATGCTGATATGCTACCAGGAATGCCATTTGAAATTCAAAATTATAAATTAGAAGAGAAAGATCCCCATGACAAGAAACAAGAGTTTGCTTTCCATTTAAGAAAATTAAAAAGGTTAGGCTTTATAAAATATGAAGAAGCGGAAGCTTTTTTAAAAGGTGGCAGCCATAGCATAAAATATGATAATAATGTAAAAAAAGTTTGTGAGGATAAAATACACATAGATTTTGAAGGAATTAGATTGGTAGAACAGGCTAATAAAACCATATGACAAAGTCAAAAGAAGAATTCCAATAATGGAGTTCTTTTTTTATAAATAGTATTTAAGGGAAGAATTATTGAACAAGGAGAAAAAAACAAGGTTCTTAAGTTTCCAGCGCACAAATTGTTAAGAAAGATATATTTAGGAGTGATGAAAATGATAAAAACTGCAATATTAACTATGAGTGATAAAGGTTCTAGAGGAGAAAGAATTGATGGAACAGGGCCTGCACTTAGAAGAGAATTAGAAGATAAGGGATTTATTATAAGCTACTATAAAATGATTCCTGATGAAAAACAGGAAATAGAAAGTGAACTTATTTATTTATGTGATGAGCTTAAGGTGGATTTAATTTTAACTAATGGAGGAACGGGGTTTTCACAAAGAGATGTCACTCCAGAGGCAACTCAAAATGTAATTGAGAAATATGTACCAGGTATTGGTGAAGCTATGAGAATGAAATCCCTTGCTATTACACCAAAGGCCATGCTTTCAAGAAGTATTGCAGGGATTCGCAAAAAAACCTTAATTATTAATCTTCCCGGCAGCCCAAAAGCTGCGGTGGAAAATCTAGGATTTATATTGCCTGCAATTCCACATGGGATTGAAATACTTAAAGGAGAGGCTAGTGAATGCGCTAGAACCTAACCAGTGGGCTGCAACTTAAGATAAAATACTGAACTAAAGTGCTTGGGGGAAATTATTGAAGTTTAGGAGGGGTTTTTATGAGAGATACTTATGGAAGAAACATAAATTATTTAAGGGTATCGGTAACTGATAGATGTAATTTAAGGTGTGTGTATTGTATGCCAGAAGAGGGCATCAAGAGTTTAAAACATGAAGATATTTTGCGTTTTGAAGATACTTTAAAAATTGTAAGGGCAGCCACGGCACTAGGTATTAATAAAATAAGATATACTGGTGGAGAACCACTAGTTATGAAGGATATAGACAAACTAATATATGAAACTTCTAAACTACCAGGAATAAATGACATTGCCATAACTACAAATGGTATTTTACTATCTGATATGGCAGGGGATTTAAAAAAGGCAGGGCTTAAAAGAGTTAATATTAGCCTTGATACCCTTAATAGTGAAAAGTATAAAAGCATAACAAGAGTAGGAAATTTAGATAAAGTAATGGAAAGTATAGATAAGTGTTTATCACTTGGATTAAAACCTGTTAAAATAAATACGGTATTAATGCGAGGCATAAACGATGTAGAGTTTGAGAATTTTTTAAATTTAACTCGTGAATTACCAGTAGAAATAAGGTTTATAGAGCTTATGCCTATAGGGGAAGGTATTAAGATCTATGAAAAAAACAATTTAAGCTTTATGGAGATGCTAGGACTTCATCCAGAGCTCACTAAAATTGGAACTGAAAAAAGTAGCACTGCGGAGTTGTACAAGCTAACTGGTGCAAAAGGAAAGATTGGGTTCATTAGTCCAGTAAGTTGTAAATTTTGTGGGGATTGTAATAAAATAAGACTTACTTCCACAGGAACAATTAAGCCTTGTCTTCATTCAAAGGAAGAGATAAACCTTAGGAAATATCTCAATAATGAAAAGATGCTTACAAATGCAATAAAATCGGCAATTGAGAGTAAACCACTTGAACATCATCTGCGAGAGGAAAGTGCTAGTAGAAGTGTTAAGGGAATGTCCCAAATAGGGGGCTAAATAAAAAGGAGGTAGAAAATGGAACTTACCCATATAAATGAAGAAGGAAGAGCAAAGATGGTGGATGTATCTGCAAAGTGCGATACTATCCGGGAAGCTATAGCAGTTGGGTCAATATCTATGAAAAGAGAAACCCTAGAAAGAATAAGTGAAGGGTCTATTTCAAAGGGAGATGTACTAGCTGTAGCACAGGTTGGAGGAATTATGGGTGCGAAAAGTACTTCGCAAATAATACCAATGTGCCATGCTATAATGATATCTGGCTGCGATATTAGTTTTAAAATAGACTTTGAAAATAATAAGATTGAAATAACTGCTACAACTAAAACTGTAGGAAAAACAGGAATTGAAATGGAAGCACTAACTGCGGTATCTGTTGCAGCGCTAACAATTTATGATATGTGCAAGGCAATTGATAGGGAAATGGTTATAAATAATATTATGCTCGCGCGAAAAAGTGGGGGGAAATCAGGAATATTCGAAAGGAAGGGATTGTAATGGCAAAGGTTACTGCTGTAAATATAAGTGAGAAAAAAGGTGTAGTAAAACATCCTATAGAAAGTGGATTTTTAAAAATTGATCATGGGATTGTTGGAGATGCACATGCTGGAAATTGGCATAGACAGGTTAGTTTTCTTGGAGAAGAGAGCATTGATAAAATGAGAGCTGCTGGAGTAGAAGGCTTATCTTCCGGAAAGTTCGCTGAAAATATTACTACAGAGGGAATAGTTTTGTACGAGCTTCCTGTGGGAACTAAACTTAAAATAGGAGAAGTAGTTTTAGAGGTAACACAAATAGGAAAGGAATGTCATAAAGGCTGTGAAATCATGAAATTAGTTGGCGATTGCATAATGCCTAGAGAAGGCATATTTGCGAGAGTGCTTACAGAGGGATATATCAAAGCTGGAGATGATATTGTAGTGGAGGCATAGTATTATGGATGCACGCAGTATAGATGCAATAAAATGGAGTTAAAACCTGGAAATTTATTTAATACTAAGGTGATAGAAGGTAAGGAATTATGGAGAAAGTTCAATTTTTTGAATAGGAAGAGGATAATAGTTAAATTTTATAAACCTCATGATTATGTTTTATAATCATGGGGTTTTGTTGTGCACCCAAACCTGGGAGCAATATAACGGATTTAAGTCCCCAGGGATGGTTATTTGTATATTACTAATTAAATTTTCATAAAATCAACAAATATGTAAAAAAGGTTGTTATAATTAATTTTGAAGTCACATTATATTATTATTCTCATAATAAGATAGGGGGAGAGTTATGATATTTATAAATCATAATAATACCAATATATATTTTAATCATGCTGCTGAGCAATATGTATTAGAAAATATTGAGGATGAATGTTTTATGCTATGGAGAAATGAGCCAAGCATATTAATAGGAAGAAATCAAAACACTATGGCAGAAATAAACACAGAATATGTAAAAGAAAAGGGCATAAAAATAGTGAGAAGATTAACTGGAGGTGGAGCTGTCTATAATGATTTAGGTAATATAAATTTCACATTTATAGGCAAATCTTCCGAAAATGTTGTTGAGAATTTCAGAAAATTCACAAAACCTATATTAGAAGCTTTAATTGCTTTAGGTGTAAAAGCTGAATTTTCAGGTAGGAATGATTTGGTTATAGAGGGGAAAAAATTTTCAGGTAATGCTCAGTATTATTATAAAAATAAGGTTTTACACCATGGAACATTACTGTTTTTAACTTCTATGACAGAGTTATCAAAAGCACTTAAGGTAAATCCATTAAAATTTAAAGAAAAATCTGTTAAATCCGTGGAATCTAGGGTAACAAATATAAGTGAGCATTTAAATAATAATATGAATGTGATGGATTTTAAAAAATATATAGTAGATTATGTAATGAAGTCTTTTGCTGAAAAAGAATTGTACGAATTTTCCGGAAAAGAATTAAAAGAAATAGATGAAATAGCAAAGAATAGATTTTCTACTTGGCAGTGGAATTTTGGGAATTCGCCTAAATATAGTTATTCAAAACAAGCAAGGTGTGGTGGAAGTACTATCCAAGTTAATTTCAACGTTGAAAAGGGATACATAAAAAAAATGAAACTTTACGGAGACTTCTTTTTTAAGAAAGATATAAAGTCATTGGAAGATAAATTTAAAGAAATTAAGCATAGCGAAGAAAATATAAAAGAGATTTTAGACAATATTGATATTAATGAATATATAAATGGGATAAAAAATGAAGAGATTTTAAGCCTTATGTTTTAACAAATAATTAATTTAGGGGTGGCATATGTATAAAAGAAAACCGGAATGGTTAAAGATAAAACTTCAATCTAATGATAATACAAAAAAGGTTAATGTAATTAAAAGAACTTTAAATTTAAATACAGTTTGTGATGAGGCTAATTGTCCTAATAAATTAGAGTGTCACAGTAAAGGAACTGCAACATTTATGATACTTGGTCGTGTGTGTACAAGGAATTGTGGCTTCTGTAATGTGAAAACGGGTAAAGGTGAATATGTAGATATTGGAGAACCAATTCGTGTAGCACAAGCTGTAAAGCAATTAGAGCTTAAGCATGCAGTTATAACCTCTGTTACACGTGATGATTTAGAGGATGGCGGAGCAAGTCAATTTGCAGCAGTAATAAGAGAGATTAGAAAAATAACACCAGATACAACAATAGAAGTTCTTATTCCAGATTTAAAAGGTAATTGGGAGGCCTTAAAGGTGATTTTAGATGAAAAACCAGAGATATTGAACCATAATATTGAGACAATATCAAATTTATATAAAAGGGTAAAACCGCAAGGCATATATACTCGTTCATTAGAACTTTTGAGGAAAGTAAAAGAGATTGATAGGAGTATATTTACTAAATCAGGATTTATGGTAGGTCTAGGGGAAAAAGAGGAAGAGGTTATAGAATTATTAAAGGATTTAAGAGAATATCAATGTGATATAGTTACAATTGGTCAATATCTTCAGCCGTCAAAAGATCATATTGAACTTGTAGAATACGTTCATCCAGATATGTTTAAAAAATATAAGGATATAGGAATGAGGATGGGATTTAGGTATATTGCATCATCGCCATTAGTTAGAAGTTCCTATAATGCAGCTGAAGCTTTAAATTCTAATATTTTGTAGTGCTTATGAAACCAAGTTATACCGAAGGGCATGCAGCTTTATTGGAAAGACAACATAACTTAAATTAAAATTATTAACATAGAAATAGGACTTTATTACTAAAAATTAAAAAAATACCTTTTAAATACTGTTAATTATTAGAAATGTAGGAATATTGGAGGAACATAACAACTAAATATAACCCCCGTGATTATAGTTTTATAATCATGGGGGTTATATTTTTGTTATAAAAAGGTTTAATTGGCAAATAAATTATAAAATAAAAAAGTTTGGAATAAATAAATGGAATTATAAGAAAAAATGGATTATGATGTCGAATTAAACATAAAAATAGATACTATTAGTGCAAGAAAATAACTATAGTACAAAAGTTTCAAAAAACTCGGGGATATAATGCAGTAAAATATTTAAAATTATGCCATAGAAAGATGTCTTGTTCAGTTATTATTAACATAAAGTGAAATAGTACTTCCAGACCGCAACATATTGTTAATGAAAACGCTTCAAAGAAATTTGTAATTTACTATGTAAAGAAAAAAGGGGGAGGTAGCAGTAATCACGGGTGCGAATAATATTCCTTTTGATTTTTTAAGCCCCATTCAGGGATTAAGTACTAAAGGCCCTGTAGCTATTATTAAATCCGTAGGTAAGATGATTTGTGCATCAATGAATATTGGAACTTATTATGTCTGTTCTAGAATACACGTAAAGGTCTGAAAGACTTTATTAAAATGAGGTTTTTTGGAAAAACAACAAAATATTGGAGGTAATATTATGTCAGAAGCAGTAGCTAATTCGACTGCAGTCGTTGCTAAAAAAAAGTTATTATCAGGATTTTTTAGAAAAGGAGTTACAATTGGTTTGTTCTCAGGATTTTCATATGGATTATTCTCAGCATTTTTGGCATATGCTATGACGCAGGGGGTTTGGAGCGATTGGTTTGGAGCAAATACAGCTGGTTTATCTTCATTTGCTCTTGTATATATGCTTGGTGCACTTGGTTGTGGCGTAAATGATACTTGTAGTGCAGTTTGGGCATTAGGTATGGCAGGAATTCGCGGCAAACTTGGAGATTTCTTTAGAACTCTTAATACTAAACCGGGTCGCATGATTATGTTAGCTGCACTTATGGGAGGCCCTATTGCTAATTCAGCTTATGTTATTGGTCTTGCATCAGCTGGTTCAATTATTGTTCCGATTTCTGCCCTTTGCCCAGCTATTGGCGCTATTTTAGGTAGAGTTTTATACAAACAACCATTAACAAAACGTATGATTTTAGGAATTGGTATCTGTGTTTCTGCAAGTGCTTTGATTGGTATCTCAAGTATTACTGGAGGTGCACAAAAGGGTGTAGGGATAGGTATTATAGCTGCTATTATAGCTGCGCTTGGCTGGGGTATTGAAGGCTGTATAGCTGGTTATAGTACAGCAATGGTAGATTCAGAGATTGGTATTGCTATTCGTCAGACAACATCAGGCCTTGCAAATTTAATTATATTTATTCCTATCATAGCTATAGTAGGAGGAAATGCAGGTCTTTCATTCCATGTTATTGGTCAAGCATTTACAAGCGGTCCTGCTATGATTTGGTTTGCAGTTAGTGGTCTTTGTGCTTATCTTTCATTTATGAGTTGGTATAAGGGCTCTAGTATGACTGGTGTTGCGCTTGGTATGGCAACTAATGGTACTTATTCTTTCTTCGGACCATTCTGCTGCTGGATAATACTTGGTGTGGGGTTCGGGATAAAAGGTTGGTCACTCTCTCCTATATCTTGGATTTGTGCTGTATTAATGGCAATTGGTATTTTGATAATCGCAGTAAATCCAATGGATTTACTTAAGAAAAAGGAGGCGTAATTCTATGAAACCACTTAATTATGCTATTTTAAAACATTTTACAAAAATTGAAGGAGCATGTGCAGACGACGTTATTGAAGCTTTAAAAGGTCAATATGGTAACTTCAAAGCTTTTAATAAAGATGCTGTTACTGCAGCTTTAATGACAGCTGAAGCGAATGGTCTTCTTGAAGAAAAAAGTTTTGGTATGGATAAGTCCGGTAATTTAAGGATTTACTATCATGCAAATGATGAAGGCGCAGCTACAATTAATAACTACATTAAGGACTAATAATTTTTGTATTTGTATTATTTTAATCACATTTAAGAAAGAAAGTCTCCTACTTATGTAAGTGGGAGGCTAAATCTCCTTTAATATCTTGAGTAAAAATAAAAAATAATACTATTAGTGCAAGAATGTAACGATAGTACAAAAACTTCAAAAAAACTGGTGGATATAATGCGGTAAAATAGCGCACTTTATGCCATGAAAAAATGCCTTGTTCAGTTATTATTAACATAAAGTGAAATGGTAGTTGAGTTGGTAATAGTGTGATAAAGAAAACGTTTTAGAATGTCTTGCTTAGTAAAGTTAAATTCTGAGGGAGTCAAGACCCTTAATAAGTAAGTGTCTAAAAGATTCCAGAAAATATAATATAAAAGGAGGAATATTTAGTGAGGTATTATGGAGAAGAAGCATTAGGCCTTGTTGAAACATTAGGGATGGTACCTGCAATTGAGGCGGCAGACAAAATGCTTAAGGCTGCCAATGTTGAATTGGTAGCATATGAAAATATAGGTTCCACTCTGGTTACAATTATGGTAAAGGGTGATATTGCTGCCGTTAAGGCGTCTGTAGAAGCAGGAGCTGAGGCAGCTACAGCAATAGGTACATTAACAGCACAAAATGTTATGCCAAGACCGATTAAAGATATTGGAGATATTGTTTCAGTATATGACATCGATGCAAAGGAAATACCACAGGCGAGTAGTTACAGAGCTTTAGGTTTAATAGAAACATTTGGTATAGTTTTTGCTTTAGAGGCTGCAGATGCAATGTGTAAAGCTGCAAATGTTGAATTGATTGGTTTTGAAAATGTAGCTTCTGGTTATATTTCGGTGTTAGTTCGTGGAGACGTAGGTGCATGTAGATCAGCTGTAGATACTGGCGTAAAAGCTGTATTAGATATGAGTGCTGAAGTTTATAGCTCAGTTGTTATTGCAAGTCCACACCCGGACCTTGAAAAAATTATTGCACTTTATTCACTTGAAACACTGAATCCTTAATATTTGGCTGATATGGTAGCAATGCATAAAATGCAAAAGTACAATACTTAGTTAATGAAATGAAAAGGAGAGTCAGAAATGAATATTATTGACAATGATTTACTCTCCATCCAAGAAGCTCGAATTCTTGCCGAAAATGCAGATGAAGCACAAAAACTGCTAGCAACTTTTCCACAGGAAAAATTGGATGAAATTGTTGAACGTATGGCGGAGGAAATCGGAAAGTATGCCTGCGAACTTGCTATGATGTCCCGAGATGAAACTGATTATGGCAAATGGCAGGATAAATATATCAAGAATAGATTTGCCTCCGAGTATTTGCTAGTTAAACTTCGCGGAATGCGTTGTGTAGGTATCATTGATGAGGACCTTCAAAACAAGACCATGGATATAGGCGTACCTATGGGTGTAATTATTGCTTTATGTCCTGCAACCAGTCCGGTTTCTACAACCATCTACAAGGCTTTAATTGCAATCAAGTCCGGCAATGCGATTATTTTTTCACCGCATCCTAGGGCGAAGAAGACAATTTGCAAGGCACTTGATATTATGATTCGAGCAGCAGAAGGGTTTGGACTTCCTGTAGGAGCTCTTGCGTATTTACATACTGTGACGACTAGTGGCACAATCCAGCTAATGAATCATAAAGCAACGTCTCTTATTATGAATACAGGTGTTCCTGGAATGCTTAAAGCAGCCTATGAGTCTGCAAAACCTGTCATTTATGGAGGAACTGGCAATGGACCGGCATTTATTGAACGCACAGCTGACATCAAACAAGCTGTGCATGATATTATTGCTAGTAAAACCTTTGATAACGGAATTGTATCAGGTGCGGAACAATCTATTGTTGTAGATAGCTGTATTGCAGCTGAGGTAAAACGCGAACTTCAAAGTAACGGTGCGCATTTTATGACAGAGGAAGAAGCACAAAAACTTGGTTCTCTCTTTTACCATTCTGATGGGAGTTTGCATTCAGAAATGGTGGGAAAATCGGCACAGGACTTGGCTAAGAGAGCAGGCTTTTCTGTTATGGAGAGTGTAAAACTTTTGATTTCCGAGCAGAAATATGTTTCTGAGACTAATCCTTATTCGAAGGAAAAACTTTGCCCGGTACTAGCTTATTACATCGAAGACGATTGGATGCATGCTTGCGAGAAGTGCATTGAGTTACTCTTAAGTGAGAGGCATGGACACACTCTTGTTATACATTCAAAAAACGAAGAAGTGATTCGCCAGTTTGCATTAAAAAAACCTGTGGGCAGGGTACTTGTTAATACACCTGCTTCCCTTGGTAGCATGGGTGCTACAACTAATTTGGTTCCTGCTTTGACTCTGGGCAGTGGCTCTGCGGGACTAGGTATGACCTCCGATAATGTTTCACCAATGAATCTTATTTATATCCGCAAAGTAGGATATGGTGTGCGAAATATAGAGGATATTATTGATGGAATGCATGCAGAGGAAAAAACTCCCGTGGATAGCATTGCAAAGATGCCTGAGTATAATCCAGAGAATATAAAGATGTTGCAGAATATCTTAAAAAAAGCTCTCGAAGAGATTAAATAGCGGTACAGATGTATATGGAGAATTAAAATAAGAAGTAAACACTAAAAAAGATCAGATGCAAAATCTGAAATAATTATGAAAGAATGAGGGGTAAAAATATGGATATTCGTGAATTTACAAATAAATTTGCAGAAGCAACTAAAAATATGTCTGCAGAAGAACGAGCATCTTTAATGAAGATGTTTGAAGGGGTTTCAAAGGAAATTACAAAAGTGGATACTGTAAGTTATGTGGCATCTAACGAGAATGATGGAAAAGTTCCAGATGGAATTACGCAGCGTCTTAAAAGACTGAAAGAAAGCTATTTAAAATGGACGCCTACTATCACTACTCATCGTGCTCGTGCAATTACTAAGATTGCAAAGGAAAATCCTGGTATGCCTAAAAGCATATTCCGTGGTAAAAGTTTCAAGTATTCTTGTGAAACAGCACCTTTGTTAATTCAAGAGGATGAACTTATTGTAGGAGCTCCTTGTGGTGCACCTCGTTCAGGAGCATGTTCTCCTGATATTGCATGGAGATGGATGGAAGATGAAATTGATACCATTGGTACACGTGGTCAAGATCCGTTTTATATCTCTGATGAGGATAAAAAGTTTATGCGTGAAGAACTTTTCCCTTTCTGGAAAGGAAAATCCATTGATGAATACTGTGAAGATCAGTTCCGTGAGGCAGGTCTTTGGGAACTATCTGGGGAATCTTACGTTTCAGATTGCTCTTACCATGCAATAAATGGTGGTGGTGATTCAAACCCTGGATACGATATAATCCTTATGAAGAAGGGAATGCTAGATATTCAGCAGGAAGCAAAAGATCATTTGGAAAAACTGAATTACGAAAACCCTGATGATATTGAAAAAATTTATTACTATAAATCTGTTATTGATACTACTGAAGGAGTTATGATTTATGCTAAGCGTTTATCCGATCATGCGGCGCAGCTCGCTGCAAAGGAAACAAATCCTAAGCGTAAAGCAGAATTAATGAAGATTTCTGAAATAAATGCACATGTTCCTGCACATAAGCCTCGTACTTTCTGGGAAGCAATTCAGTCTGTTTGGACTATTGAATCGTTGCTTGTAGTTGAAGAAAATCAAACTGGAATGTCTATCGGTCGTGTTGACCAATATATGTATCCATTCTACAAGGCAGATATAGAAGCGGGTCGTATGAGTGAGTTTGAAGCATTTGAACTAGCTGGTAGTATGCTTATTAAAATGTCTGAGATGATGTGGATTACAAGTGAAGGCGGTTCTAAGTTCTTTGCAGGGTATCAGCCATTTGTAAATATGTGTGTTGGCGGAGTTACTCGTGAGGGTCTTGATGCAACAAATGACCTAACTTACCTACTTATGGATGCTGTTCGTCATGTTAAAATTTATCAACCATCACTAGCTACACGTATTCACGCTAAGTCACCTAAGAAGTATATGAAGAAAATTGTTGATGTTATTCGTGCTGGTATGGGATTCCCAGCTTGCCATTTTGATGATGCTCATATTAAGATGATGCTATCAAAAGGTGTTTCTATGGAAGATGCCCGTGACTATTGCCTTATGGGTTGTGTTGAACCTCAAAAATCAGGTCGTTTGTATCAGTGGACTTCAACTGCTTATACCCAGTGGCCAATATGTATTGAACTAGTTCTAAACCACGGTGTTCCTCTATGGTATAAGAAGCAGGTTTGTCCTGATATGGGAGACTTGGATAATTTCAAAACTTATGAACAGTTCGACAATGCTGTTAAGGAACAAATTAAATATATTACAAAGTGGTCAAGTGTTGCTACTGTTATTACTCAACGTGTACACAGAGAACTTGCTCCAAAACCTTTAATGTCCATTATGTTTGAGGGCACCATGGAGAGTGGCAAGGATGTTTCTGCTGGTGGAGCTATGTACAACTTTGGACCTGGTGTTATATGGTCTGGGCTGGCTACTCATACAGACTCTATGGCTGCTATCAAGAAGTTAGTATTCGATGAGAAGAAGTATACTTTGAAGCAACTAAATGAAGGATTAAAAGCTGAATTTGTGGGATATGAACAAATGAAAAGTGATTGCCTGAAAGCTCCTAAGTACGGTAATGATGATGATTATGCAGATTTGATTGCTTCCGATTTGATTAATTTCACAGAGAGGGAACATAGAAAGTATAAGACGCTTTATTCAGTACTAAGCCATGGCACTTTGTCTATCTCAAACAATACACCTTTTGGTCAGATGCTTGGTGCATCTGCTAACGGACGTGCAGCTTGGACACCGTTATCTGATGGTATTAGTCCGACTCAAGGTGCAGATTTCAAGGGACCGACTGCTATTATTAAATCTGTTTCCAAGATGGCTTGTGACACTATGAACATAGGAATGGTTCACAACTTTAAGATTATGGCGGGATTACTGGATACACCTGAAGGCGAAGAGGGTATGATTACATTACTTCGTAGTGCTTGTGCCTTTGGCAATGGAGAGATGCAGTTCCTTTATATTGATAATGAAACATTGATTGCAGCACAAAAGAATCCAGAGAATTATCGTGACTTGATTGTTAGAGTGGCAGGGTACAGTGCATTCTTTGTCGAACTGGAAAAGAGTGTTCAAGATGATATTATCAGCAGAACTATGCTAACACATTTTTAATTAGGGTATTCCATTGACTTTAAAGTGACTTAACTGACGCCCAATTATTTTATGATGCAGGTTATGCAGGATTGGGCGCAGTTGAATTATTTATTTGAACGGGAGATTAGATATTATGAGCAATACAAAAGTAGCTGTAATAGAAAGAAAAGCAATGATTTTCAATGTTCAAAAATATAATATGTATGATGGTCCGGGAATAAGGACACTTGTGTTTTTTAAAGGATGCCCATTGCGTTGCAAATGGTGTGCTAACCCTGAAGGACTTGAACGAAAATATCAAGTTATGTTTAAAAGAGATGCCTGTATTGATTGTGGTGCCTGTGTTAGTGTTTGTCCGGTTTCTATACATACTATGTCAAAAGAGTTAAAACATGAGGTGAACCATAGCATTGATTGTATAGGTTGTCGAAAATGTGAGGAAATTTGTACTGAATCTGCATTATCTATTGTAGGGCAGGTAAAAACTGTTTCCGAACTTATGGAAATCATTCAAGAAGACGTTATGTTTTATGATGTATCAGGTGGTGGCGTTACATTAGGTGGCGGAGAGGTACTTATGCAACCTGAATTCGCAACAAATTTACTTATGGCATGTAAGCAAGAAGGAATCAATACTGCTATTGAAACATCAGGCTATGCAAAACTGGAATCAATACTTAATGTTGCACAGTTTACAGACTTATTCCTTTTTGATATAAAGCATGTTGATGCCCAGCGTCACTATGAACTTACGGGAGTTCACAATGAGAGAATACTAGAAAACTTAAAGGAACTTTTAAAACGTAGGTATAATGTTAAGGTGAGAATGCCCTTGCTTAAAGGTATAAATGATAGACGGGATGAGATTGAGAGTGTAATTGAATTTTTGATGCCTTTCCGTGAATACAAAAACTTTAAGGGAATAGATTTGCTTCCTTATCATAAAATGGGTGTAAATAAGTACACACAATTAGAAATGGACTATCCAATAGAGGGAGATCCAAGCTTAAGCAGTGAAGATCTTGACATGATTGAGAGCTGGATTAAAAAATATGATTTCCCAGTTGCGGTTATCAAACACTGATAAATGATTGTTAGAATAGAAAATAGATTGAGAGGTAGCTTTTATGGGAACAGTTGGTGAAAAATCTATACAACGTGTCATAGAAGAATCGGTACCAGGAAAGCAGGTTACAATTGCTCATGTTATTGCCTCACCTATGCCGGATATTTATGAGCGCTTGGGGATAGACAATAAAGGGTCAATTGGAATTTTAACTATAACACCCTACGAAGCAGCTATTATTGCAGCAGATGTTGCAACAAAGGCAGCGGATGTTGAAATTGGTTTTCTGGATCGTTTTACTGGGTCTGTAATTATCACCGGTGATGTTCAGAGCGTTGAAACAGCACTTAATGCGGTAAATGATACATTGAAAAATTTGCTAGACTTTATGACAGCTCCTATTACAAGAACATGAGAAAGAAGCGAGTAATGGTGATAGGACCGATGAATTGCGGAAAGACCACATTGGTTAATTCGCTTAATGATTATGATGGACCACTCAGGAAAACACAGGATATTATTTATGGAAAGAATACTATAGATGCTCCAGGTGCTTATATTGAAAGCCCCTGGATGTACAAACATTTAATTGCAACCGCGCAAGATGCATCACATGTTTTGATTTTAGTTGATCAGTCAAGAGTCAGTAACGTTTATCCACCTGGTTTTGTAAAGGCGTTTAGATGCCCTGTAATTGGTGTAATAACGAAAAGTGATTTAATGGCGGAAAATGAGGATTTGTGTTTCCAGCAGCTAAAGCAAATAGGAATACCTGAGCCTTATTATAAGATTAGTGCTTCTAGTGGTGTAGGCATGGTTGCTTTAAAAGAATATTTATTTACTTTTGAAAAAAAAGTAAAGGGGGAATAAAATGAAATTTATTACCGAAAGTGATTTGCGGGATTTCAATAAAATAGAACCTTTTACAACTTATGAGTTAGAACCAGGAGCAAGACTTACGCCTGGAGCACGTCAGTTTCTGTCGGACCATCGGATCAATATGTATGAAAATGATCCTTTTACAAAGAAAAGTACTGTAAATGTAAAAGAAAAACAGCCACCTGAAGTACCTGAGAAGAAGAATAATTGGAAAAAGAAGAAACTTAGTAGCAAGATGAAGTCCATGGAGGCATTGTTTCTTTTATCTGAACAAGAACTTTTGAGTGAGGATGTTTTCTTGGCACAGAGAGTTATTAATTTAGGCAAACAATTCACCTGCATTAAAAATGCTGCGGAGGGGAAAGGTTCTGCCGAGAACCTCAGTAGCGCTGAATGCACAGGGGTTAATGCAGATAAATTTTCTGATGATTTGGATGACTGTTTTGAAATTACAGAGTTCCATATGCAGCTTGCAAAGGGAAGAGAAATCATAATTTTGCATAGGTTACGTTGTAATCTTCGCGAAATTGAACCAGTTGTTTTAGAAGTATATGAGGGAAGTAATGAGGATAATGAGCTGTGCATAGAAATTATCGGGAAGGTTAATCAGATTGTTAATACCTTGTCCCAAATTATTTGTTCGGTTTTAGGAGGTGGAAAATGTCAGAAAAAAAGTTAAATTTTGAATACTGTGATCAGCTTGTCCGGGATTTTGAATATGTAGTGGAACATCCCATTGTGGGTAAATCTTCTGTTTATTATACAGGAGTTGATTTGGGAACGGCATGTGTTGTTTTAGCGGTTTTGGATGAAAATTACAAACCCGTGGCAGGTGCTTATAGGTATGCAGATGTAGTTCGAGATGGTATGGTTGTAGATTATATGGGTGCAATTAAAATTGTAAGAGAACTGAAGCAGGAGATTGAGGAGAAGATTGGTACAGAACTTATTTATGCAGCGGCTGCCATTCCGCCGGGGACAGATGCTTTGGATTCAGGAGCAGTTAAGAATGTGGTTGAGGCTGCTGGTTTTGAAGTGACAAATGTGCTTGATGAATGTACAGCTGCCAATAATGTCCTTAAAATTAAGGATGGTGCAGTTGTAGATGTTGGTGGTGGAACAACCGGAATTTCGATTTTAAAGGATGGAGAAGTTGTTTGCATTGAGGATGAGCCAACAGGAGGTACACATTTTTCCTTAGTTGTTTCAGGTGCATATAAAATGTCTTTTCCGGAAGGCGAATTGTATAAGCGTGATCCTAAAAATCACAAGGAACTGTTACCAGTACTGAGGCCTGTAGTTGAAAAAATTGCATCTATTATTAATCAGCATATCAAAGGTTATGATGTAAAGGAAATATGTTTGGTTGGCGGAACATGCTGCCTAACTGGTATTGAAAAAATCATAGAAAAGCAGACAGGTATTTTCACTCATAAGCCGCAAAATCCTATGTTTGTAACCCCACTAGGAATAGCACTTAGCTGCACGCAGCAAAGTATAAGGTAAAGGGGGCGATTTTAGATATGGAGTTTCGAATTATTAAATCACCGACAGTTGGTACTGTAGATATTCTTATGCGGCGAATGGGGCCGGGTGTGGACAAAAACAGGATTTGTGTTGATGCAGTTGGTCTTGTGCAGGGAAGAATGATAGAGATGATTTGCGCAGCGGACATTGCTGAAAAGGCGGTTGGTGTCACAGTAGAAGATATCAGAGGAAGTTGTCCGCAGAACATGATAATGATTGCGATTTTTGGCGATACTGCATCTGTTGAATCTGCAATCCAAGAGATTAAGCAGCAGCTTAAAAAGGAGAAAGATTTATGTTAACAGCAAAACTGATTGATAGCATATGGGCAACAAGAAAAGCAGAATCACTTAATGGACTAAAGTTTATGCTGGCAGAAGTAATTGGCGGTAGTAGTGCCGGTGAGCGTTTGATTGTTGTAGATATTATCGGTGCCGGTATTGGAGATAGGGTTATTGTAAGCACTGGCTCATCGGCTCGCCGAATGCTAGGTAATGACGATATCCCAGTAGATGCGGTTGTTGTGGGAATTATTGATGATGATTGCAATTTCAGATAAATTCAGGAGGCAAAAGAATTAATAATTCTTATGTGCCTCAGACAATTACAGGAGGCATAACAATTGATAATTGTTATGTGCCCCAGAGAATAACAGGAGGGGTAAGAATGAGTCTTCTTGATATGGTGAGAGAAGCCGGTGTTATTGGTGCAGGGGGTGCAGGGTTCCCTACCCATGTAAAACTAGCATCAAAATCGGAATATATACTTCTTAACGGAGCTGAATGTGAACCTCTGCTTCGGGTGGATCAGCAGTTGATGAAACTATTTCCCGATGAGGTAATTAAAGGATTTGAAGCAGCAGGAAGATTGGTTTCTGCAAGCAAAGCTATTATAGGTATTAAAGGAAAGCATAAAGACGGGATTTCTATTCTGCGAGAGAGAATTAAGGCATTGCAGGTAGGTGATTTCGTTGAGGTCAAAGAGCTTCCAGATGTTTATCCTGTAGGTGATGAGCAAGTTTTGGTTTATGAATTGACAGGTAGAGTTGTTCCTGAAATGGGTATCCCAATTCAGGTTGGATGTGTAGTAGTCAATACAGAAACGGCATTAAATATTTACAATGCTTCCCTGGGACAGTCAGTTACAGAAAAATATATCACAGTTGCAGGAGATATACCTAAAAGCTTGACTGTAAAAGTGCCAGTAGGCACACCTATTATAGATGTGCTAAAGCTGAGTGGTATAGAAAATTTTGATGATTATGCAGTTATTGATGGTGGTCCTATGATGGGGCCTGTCATGAGTAATATAGATGGATATGTTACAAAGAAGAATAAGGGATTTGTAATTTTGAAAAAGCAGCATTCTCTGATTCGCAAGAAATCTATGAACTTAGAGCAGGCAAGAAGAGTGAATAGGGCTTCTTGTGAGCAGTGCCGTATGTGTACGGATATGTGTCCTCGCTATCTTCTTGGACATAATGTACAGCCACATAAGATGATGAGAGCTTTAAATTATGCATTAACGGATGTTGAAGGCCAGAAGGTTTCACAGTTATGTTGTCAGTGTAATTTATGTGAATTATTCTCATGCCCGGTAGGATTATATCCGAAATCTGCAAATGTTTATTTTAAAGAAAAATTGGCCCAGCAGAATATAAGGTACAAGCCCATGCAATCAGAATTCGCTTCTCGCAAAAGCCGTGAGTATCGTTTGGTTCCAAGTAAGCGTATTGTCGCTAGACTGGGACTACATGATTTTGACAAGCCAGCGCTTATGACGAAAGTTGAAATAAAACCTGAATTGGTACGTATTGCAACAAGGCAGCATGTAGGGGCACCTGCGGTGACCGTTGTTTCTACTGGCGATCATGTGCAGCTGGGACAGCTAATCGGCAAAATTCCTGAAGATAATTTGGGGGCTACAATTCATGCTAGCATTTCAGGAACGGTTGTAGAGTGTGGAAATGATTTTATTACGATAAGGAGGGACTGATATGTCGAAAGCAATAGGTATGGTTGAATTTACAAGTATTGCACGAGGTATATATGTAGCAGATCAGATGCTGAAAATTTCTGATGTGGAAATAGTAACAGCTAGTTCTGTTTGCCCCGGTAAGTATATAGTTATTGTTGAGGGCGATGTTGCATCAGTTCAAGATTCCGTAAGTATTGGTGAGCGGTTAGCAGAAGAATTTTTGGTTGATTCTATTGTTATACCAAATGTCAGCCCGTTAGTATTCCCAGCAATCACAGGTGCAACTATGCCAGATGAAATTCAGGCACTAGGAATTATGGAGTCTTTCTCTCTTTCAACCATGGTTATCGCTGCTGATGCAATCTTGAAAGCAGCGGAATTACAGCCTATAGAGCTCCGGTTGGGAAATGGACTAGGCGGTAAGTCATTCTTTACTTTCACCGGCGATGTGGCTGCGGTTGAAACCGGTATTGAAACAGGAAAGGCTATTGCAAAAGAAAAAGGACTGCTTGTAAATGCAGAAGTTATAGCTTCGCCTTCAGGCAGACTGTTGTCATCTTTGTTCTAATATATGAGAACTTATATTTATGAAAGGATGTGAAGGAATGAAAAAATTGATTTGTGTAAAAGATGTTGAGAATGTGGAAAAGAAGGGTCAAAAAGTATTTTATATTGATAGTAATACAATTATTACGCCATCAGCCAAAGACGCAGCGAAAGCTTGTGGAATAGAGTTTTCTACGGAGACTCCTGTATGCGCGGTAAAGAGTTCCGAAGCTAATGTTTGTGAGGTAAAGAGTTCCCAGCCGCAGGCTTGTGCAGCAAAAAATTCTTGTGAAGAAATAGCCTCATCACTGGCAAAAGCCAGTGATGGTGGAATCGACACAGATATGATTTATAAGGTATTCAAAGCTATGATGGATAAAGGGCTTTTAAATGGAATCCTTGATTCTTTTTCTAATAAGCCATATATTGCTGAGATTGATCCTTGTGGTTTAAAGGTAGTTCGTGGTAGTTCGGTAAAGATGGAAGTTCTTGATACTGGAAACCCTAGCGATAAAGTATTTTATCAGGAAATTATTAATGGGGATGACGGTTGCAAAATGAATGCAGGGGTTATTACAATTGAAGGTTGCACCTTCGACTGGGAAACCGCTTGCCAAGAGCTATACTATGTTATAGAAGGTACATTGACAGTAACAGTGGATGGAAAGATTTACACTGCACATTCAGGTGATTCAGTATTCTTCCCTAAGGGAGCTAAATTAGCATTTGGTTCACCTGACAAGATGAAAGCATTCTATGCTACATATTAGAAGGCTTGACTAAAGTTAAGGAGGGTTAGGAAATGCAGGCACTTGGGTTAATTGAAACAATAGGACTCGTTGCAGCTATTGAGAGTGCAGATGCTATGCTTAAGGCAGCAAATGTGAACCTCTTGGAAAAGACATATGTAGGCGGAGGTCTTGTTACCATTGTTGTAACTGGAGATGTGGGCGCGGTGAAAGCAGCTGTAGAGGCTGGCTGCGCTGCAGTTAGAAAAATAAACAGCGCATCCCTGGTTTCAGAGCATGTGATTCCTCGCCCACATGAGGATTTGGAAAACATAATTATACCAGAGGCACCGCTGAAAGATAGAGAAATGTCAACTGTAGAGGCAACAAAAACTGAATCCGAAGCTGAAATAATTGAAGAATACACTGCAGAGGTTGAAGTTGAAAATTTAGTAGTGAAAGATTCAAAAATTACGGAATTCGATGCAGAAAAAACAACTGCTTCTTTGCAAAGGGATTTAAGTGAGATACCTAATAAGGAAGCTGTAGATAAGATGGTACTTGAATACGGTTTGGAAGAAACAATTGAGGTTTTGAGCAAGTTTAAGGTTATAGAACTTCGAAATCTAGCTCGTGAATATAAGAACTTTGGTATTGCGGGAAGGTCGGTTTCTAAGGCAAATAAGAGGTTGCTACTTACAAAATTCAGAGAACATTACGGAAATAATTAAAGCAGTTATAACAATTATAAAAATATATCATGAAAATTTTACAAGAAAACGAATGGAGGAATTATAAGATGGAAAATTTCGATAAGGATTTACGATCTATACAAGAAGCAAGAAATCTTGCAAGACTCGGAAAAATAGCGACAGAACAGATAGCTGATTATACTCAGGAACAAATAGATAAGATTTTGTGCAATATGGTTAGAGTAGCAGAAGAAAATGTGGTTTGTTTAGCTAAGATGGCCGTGGAAGAAACTGGTTTTGGAAAAGTTGAGGATAAGGCTTATAAAAACCATATGGCTTCCACTATTGTGTATAATGCTATCAAAGATATGAAGACTATTGGTGTGATTAGTGAAAATGTGGCTGATAGGGTAACTGATATTGCAGAGCCAGTTGGACTAATTATGGGTATTGTACCTTCTACAAATCCAACATCAACTGCTATTTACAAAGCAATAATTGCAATTAAATCACGTAATGCAATTGTATTTTCACCACATCCTGCTGCATTAAAATGTACACTGAAGGCTATAACTCTTATGAATGATGCTGCAGTAGCTGCAGGAGCTCCTGCCAATATTATTAGCGGTATGTCTACGCTATCTGTAGGGGCTACAAATGAGTTAATGAAATGTAGTGAGGTTTCTATGATTATCGCAACTGGAGGCCCTGGAATGGTAAAGGCCGCTTATAGTGCGGGCAAGCCTGCATTGGGTGTTGGTGCTGGAAACTCACCAGCTTATATTGAGAGAAGTGCTAATGTTCAACAAGCAGTTAAAAATATTATTGCAAGTAAGACTTTTGACTATGGTACCATTTGTGCATCCGAACAGTCTATTATTGTTGAAGAATGCAATCATGATCAGGTAGTATCTGAATTTAAGAAGCAGGGCGGCTATTTTATGACGTCAGAAGAAACTGCAAAAGTTTGTGGACTACTGTTTAAGAATGGTGGTCATAGCATGAGTGCCAAGTTCGTAGGCAAATCTCCTCAGGTTATTGCAACAGCTGCTGGAATTTCAATTCCAGAAGGAACAAAGGTTCTAATAGGTGAGCAGCAAGGTGTTGGTGATGCTTATCCACTATCCTTCGAAAAATTGACAACTGTACTTGCTTTCTATACAGTTAGAGATTGGCACGAGGCATGTGACCTCAGTATCAAACTGCTTCAAAATGGTATAGGACACACTATGAGCATTCATACAGAGGATAAAGGTATTGTAATGAAGTTTGCTAAAAAACCAGCAGCTCGTATTTTGGTTAATACTGGTGGAACTCAAGGAGGTACTGGTTTAAGCACAGGACTTTTACCTGCATTTACACTAGGTTGCGGTACATGGGGAGGAAGTTCTGTTTCTGAAAATGTTGGTCCGATGCATTTGATTAATATCAAGAGAGTCGCATATGGCATTAAAGATTGTAGTACATTAGCTTCTGAAGATCCTGCATTCAACCATCCTGAACTATCTTCCAGTTATGTTAAGCAAGGCGTAGGATGCGGTACAAGTCCTGCCTCATATGCATCCAATGACGCTTCTACTGATAATGAAAAACTTTTGAAGTTGGTAAGCGATCTAGTAAATGCAATGAAGGGAGCTAACTAAAATGGATAACTATGAAACTGCCCTGAAGCTTTTGCTAGAGGCTGTTCAATCTAATATGTCTTCTAGTGACGTGAAAGGGGATATGTATGAAATTCCAGTAGGAGTTTCTAATCGCCATATTCACATCTCTCAAGCTGATTTGAACAGTCTCTTCGGGGAAGGTTATCAACTTACTAAGAGTAAAGATTTGTCACAACTCGGACAGTATGCATGCAAGGAAACAGTAACAATATGCGGTCCAAAGGGTGCCATTGAGAAAGTTAGAATTCTTGGTCCAGTGCGTAGTAAATCGCAGATAGAAGTTCTTACAGGAGATTCCTTCAAGCTTGGTGTAGTTTCACAAGCAAGGCTATCAGGTGATTTACAAGGAACACCTGGAATTACGCTAATTGGTCCGAAGGGATCTATTCAGACTACAGAAGGTCTGATTGTTGCACAGAGGCATATTCATATGACTCCTGAAGATGCGAAGCGTTTCGGCGTGCATGACGGACAGTCAGTGAGTATTGAAATTAGTGGTCCGCGCGGGGGCATTTACAATAATGTTGCCGTTAGAGCAAATGACGCTTCGGCTTTAGAATGTCATATTGACACAGAAGAAGCAAATGCTATGAATCTTAATTCCTTATCAAAAATTAAAATTGTAAAATAAAAAATAAAAAATTAGGAGGAAATAAAAATGAAATATGATGCATTAGGAATGATCGAAACAAAGGGTTTAGTTGGGGCTATTGAAGCTGCAGATGCAATGGTTAAAGCAGCAAATGTTTATCTAGTTGGTAAAGAATTTGTTGGTGGTGGTCTAGTAACAGTAATGGTAAGAGGTGACGTTGGTGCTGTAAAGGCAGCAACTGATGCAGGAGCGGCTGCTGCACAACGTGTTGGAGAATTGATTTCTGTTCATGTTATCCCTCGTCCACACGTTGAAGTTGAAGGTATTCTTCCTAAAATGTTAAAGAGGGAAGAAGATATAAAATAGATTAGTCGGCATGAGAATAATTCATATAAATTATAGATAATAATTTCAAAAATAAAAAATAAAAAATAAAAAATTAGGAGGAAATAAAAATGAAATATGATGCATTAGGAATGATCGAAACAAAGGGTTTAGTTGGGGCTATTGAAGCTGCAGATGCAATGGTTAAAGCAGCAAATGTTTATCTAGTTGGTAAAGAATTTGTTGGTGGTGGTCTAGTAACAGTAATGGTAAGAGGTGACGTTGGTGCTGTAAAGGCAGCAACTGATGCAGGAGCGGCTGCTGCACAACGTGTTGGAGAATTGATTTCTGTTCATGTTATCCCTCGTCCACA
>NZ_BHYK01000002.1:195939-277184 GCF_003865095.1 Clostridium tagluense
GGTGGTGGTCTAGTAACAGTAATGGTAAGAGGTGACGTTGGTGCTGTAAAGGCAGCAACTGATGCAGGAGCGGCTGCTGCACAACGTGTTGGAGAATTGATTTCTGTTCATGTTATCCCTCGTCCACATGCTGAAGTTGAAGCTATTCTTCCTAAAACTCTAAAGATAGAAGAAGAAGCAAAATAGATTGCATGTTGCCATTTAAACAAATAATGGTTGATTATTAAATGTAGGGCTGTTGCACAACTAAAAAATATTTAGGGTGTAACAGCCCTAATTTTTTTGTTAAAACTAAAATGCGGCTTTCCAAACTACCGACATAAGTCAACACTAAAGGAGGGCAAAATTATGAATCAAGTATTTGCACCAGGCTGCACTTTGATGTTATACAAACCGAAGCTTGTAGATAAACTTAAAATGATTATAGTCTCAGAGTTTGGCGAGATGCCCACACTTTTGACTTGCTGCTTTCACGATCCTAAATTGGATCAAGGTACACGAGTAATTACTGTATGTTCAGCTTGTGACAAAAGTTATAGAGAATTATATGAAGGAATCAGAGCGGTATTATTTTGGGAGGTACTGGCTGATAGTGTGACTTTCAATTTCCCTGACTATAAAGGCGTAGAAATGGCTATACAAGATACTTGTTACAGTCGCAAAGAGGAAAGATACCTGAACGCCATTCGTAAATTGTTAGCGAGAATGAATATAAAAGTTATTGAGCCTAAATTAGCAGGGTCCAAAGCAATTTGTTGTGGGGACCATTTTTATGGAAAGCTACCTGTAGAACAAGTCAATGAGCTGATGAAAAAACGTGCACAGCAAATGCCTTGTGAGGAAGTTGTGGTCTCTTGTGTTTCCTGCATCAAATCCATGTACATTGGGGGAAAAAAACCACGATTTATTATTGATTTGTTGTTTAGAGAAGATACACTAACAGATAATTATGAAACTCAGAGTTGGCACAAACAAATGGAAGCCTTTATTGAGGCACATTAAAAATTTAAATAATTGTAAAGATATGTGACTGGAATGCATGAGGTAGACATAAATATACTAAAGTGTAGCACAGTTTAAAAAATATGTTTAAAATCCACAACTAAGGCCTATACAAACCTTGGTTGTGGATTTTAAATATATTAACACCGCAAGTTTAATCCGACGGTTTTGACGCACATATATGTTTTCTATACTTATTGGGAGTCATGTTCATTTTCGCACAGAATACTCTGTTAAAGTAAGACGGATCCGAGAAGCCACATTCAATTGAAATCCGGTAAGCGGGATAATTAGTTGTCTCGAGCAACCTGCAAGCATATTGAATTTTTAAATTAATTACATATTCTGTAAATGCAACACCCATTTCTTTTTTAAAAACATGGCTGAAATATTTGGGATTCATAAACGCCTTAGATGCAACTATTTCTAAAGTCAATCTTTCTCTGAAATGCTCTTTAATATATTTTATGGATTCTTCGATAAAGTTATGAAGGTATTCCTTGGGCTCTGTGCTTTTTTCCTCAGGCACAGCCTCCACTAGCACAGGAGATTCGGCTACCGAGTCCAGCATTTTGTGAAAAATATGTTTGAAGGCGTTGGGCTTGATGGGCTTTAATTGGTATTCGAAAACCCTAAGTCTAATAGCTTTCTGTGCATAGGGAAAGTCGGAGTAGGCGGACAAAACGGTGATACACACGTTAGGCAGAAATTTTCTGATCTCCGCAATGGCACTCAGACCATCCATTTCAGGAATCATTACATCCATTATGATAATGTTCGGTCGATACTGCTTTGCTAGTTTGACGGCCTGAACCCCGCTTTCGCAGGTCAGTAGCCTATCTTCGGTGGAAAGATCCTCCAGTACAACTGTTTTGAGGAACTCTTGTTCAAGCATTTCATCTTCCACAATTAAGACTACAATCATAGCGATACACCCCCAATAGGGTGGGTAGGAATAGTTATGGTAACGGTACTTCCGCTATAGTCAGATTTTACTATTGTAAGTCCGTATTGTTCTCCGTAATATCGTTTTAGACGTTTGTCTGTATTCCAGAACCCTAGACCTGATTTATTTTCAGACTGTTGTATGTTCTGCAAAACATCCTTTGGAAAACCGTTTCCATTATCCATAATGGAAATAACGATTTCGTTTTTATATTCTTCAGCATAAATACTGATTTTACCTCCGTCCCGCTTTGGAGTGATACCGTGGATAAGAGCATTTTCAACAATAGGTTGGATAACCATGTTGGGGATTCTGTAAGACTTAATATTCTCAGGGATATCGCTGTCATATACCAGACGATTTTTAAATCTTACCTTCTGGATATACAGATATTTCTTAATGTTGTCAATTTCGGCACCAATGGTGTGAAGCTGGTCATCTTGTTTTAAATTGTACCGCAGTAAATCGGAAAGGCAATAGATAAGTTCCTCCGTTTTAGAATGCTCAAAATATGCAATGCGGGCGATACAGTTCAAGGTATTAAACAAAAAATGGGGATTCACCATCAGGGACATGTTTTTAGCTTCTAAATCGATGATCTTTTTCTCCAGTATGTCCTTTTCAATGGACAGCCTTACCGCATCTAGATCGGCATGACTGACGCTTTCGGATAAGTCAAGAGAAATATTTTTGGCAATGTGGCCACACAATTGCTCATGTACTTTAATTTTATTTGATTCCACGGTTTTCAGCGAGAGAATTGATTTGGCTATAAACTCCAATTCAGGAGTTTTATCCCTTTGGAGGGACTGGACATCAATCATGAGTTTTTGATATTCATTACCCTCCAAATATGTTTGTACACCGCCTATATAACCCACAATTTTATCCTGCACCTTTATGGGAAAGAGAATGTTTTCAAGCCCGTATCGGCAGACAAATCTATCCTCACCGCTGGGCTTTAGGCGGCATTTGTAGTCTGGGCATACCCCACCTTTATTTTCCTGGCATATATAGGTACAAAAATCCGGGGATGGAATAAACTCAAACAAAATATCTCCATTTGTATCTACTAAAAATAGGGAGAGATCTGAGAGAGATAAAATACTCATGTAGCGGGTATATAAAATATTGGAGGCTATTAATTTTTTCAGCAGATTATTAGTTTTATTCATGCTTATAGCACTCCTTTTCTGCCATGTAATTTATATTCAAAAGAAAAAAATGTTGAAGTTCTATGGGCTTAAAAGTCTCTTTCGAATCTGATTATGGCTTATTAATTATTATAATGTACAATAGTATAAAAGTAAACAATCAGCGATATGTTTTTTCGACGAATTTCGTCAAAAAAAGAGGCTAAAACTCAGGTTTTAGCCTTTTTTTATTCTATTTCATTCTTTATGATTTTGGAAACTTATTAATAGCATTTTTGATAGATATTAATAAGATCTTCCTTAGAAGGCTGCCTTGGATTAGTTGGTGTACAACGATCGAGCATGGCTGTTTCGGCCATATGCGAAAGCGATTTTTCAAACTCACTTTGATCAACTCCAAGCGCACGAAGATTATCTTCGACCCCCAGAGCTTTTTTTAGTCTACCTACAGCCTGAATGAAATTCACAGCGCCTTCACGGTGCGTTCTGGCTGGAAGCTGCAGAACCATTGCTAGTTTTGCATACCTTTCGGTAGCATAACCGTTGGCACTTCCCCTTAAGTCGGCGTTATATTCCATCACCGCATTAAGCAGGAGCGCATTGGATCGACCGTGAGCAATGTGAAAAGTAGCTCCAATTGCGTGGGCTAAACTGTGATTTATGCCAAGATTCGAATTTGTAAATGCCATTCCTGCCATGCAGGAAGCGTTTTGAACACGATCTCTCGCATCGGAATCCTTCACGTCCTTGTAAAGCTTCTCAATGTTCTCGAAGATCAGTTTTACTGCTTTTTCTGCAAGAGCGTCTGTAAAGTCAGTTGCGTTTGTGGAAACATAGGCTTCGATGGCATGAACCAGGACATCTATGCCAGTATCCACAACCACACGCTGTGGAACATGCTGAATACAGGTAGAGTCAAGTATGGCGATATCTGGTGCGATAAACTCATCTACTATGCATACCTTTTCCTTACCGGAAGTAATAACGGCAAAGTCCGTTACTTCTGAGCCCGTTCCACTTGTGGAGGGAATTGCAATAAACAGCGGTTTTTTCATTTCACCACCAGCTGCGCTTTTAAGCTTCCAGGAAAAATACAGAATTCCCTTGGCAGTATCAATGGCAGAGCCTCCGCCCATTGCAACTAGTACATCTGCATCACTTTCTTCGTATAACTTAAGCCCCTCTGCAATTACATTGACATCCGGATCAGGGCGCACCCCTGAAAAAACAACGGAGCTTATTCCCGCCTTGCTTAGGTAATCTACGACATTTTGAAGATATCCTAACTTTTCCATTATGGAATCCGAGACAATAAATGCTCGGGAGCCAGTAATTTGTTCTAAAACCTGTATGGATTGCTTATTAAAATAAACCTTGGATTTCAGTTTAAACGTGTCTTCCATGATTTTTACCTCCTATATCTTTGCTACTACAGTAAGACTTATTTCCAGTAACTAAAATGACTGATAATATATGATAGCATACAAAACAATTAGTTTATTGCAGATTCAATATATAGTTTTAGCACTATTGTATCCAGTTAAAAGGAAACATTGTACAATATTGCTTTTCTTGAACAATGGCTACTTTAAAGCTGTGATTTTTTCATTTCTTCTTTTTTGATATAGAAATGTGCTATAATAATAATATATTCAATATTTATAAAATAATAAATTAATATATGTGTGGTGGGATTATTAATGGAAATGGAAGAATTAGTACAAAAAAAACTGCGTCTCGTCTTTAATGACGATAGCATTATATTCGATAAATCCCGTTTTGCGGGCGGACTTACCAATTACAACTACTTTATGAATATCAAGGGAACTGAATATGTTGTACGGCAACCGGGTGGCATGACCAATAAGATGATCGACCGAAAAATTGAAAAGATCAACAATCGCATGGCCTCGGAGTTTGGTCTGAATTGCGAGTGTGTTTATTTTGATGATGAAAGCGGTATTAAAATCAGCGTATGCATTAAGAACAGCAAAAATATTGCCCTTATTGATCCATGCTGCATTGCGAACTTGAGAGCTGTTTCTGGTCTGCTGAAAAAAACCCACTCCAGCCCAAAGCATTTTCCTAATTCCTTTGATTGGCAAACGGAGCTTAATAAATATGAACAGATTATCCAAGACCTTAACGGCGGTTTTTTCTTTGACTACGCTGCACTTAAAAAAGAATTGGTTGATTTTATGGAAAAAAATATTAAAAATACAATTTCTGTACCTTGTCATAATGACACAGTGCCTGAAAACTTTGTTGTGGATGAAAATGGCAGAACTTACCTTGTAGATTGGGAATATTCTGGAATGAATGATCCAAGCTGGGATGTGGCGGCTTATATCCTTGAATCTAGACTTACCGAAGAGGCAATTCAATATTTTCTTTTGGACTACTATGGCCAATTTCTGACGCCAGGAGAAATATTAAAAATAAAATGCTACATGGTAGCGCAGGATTTGCTTTGGATGGTATGGGCCATGATTAGACACTACAGTGGCGACGATTTTCTTGACTACTGCTGTGCGAGATATGAACGCTTTCAGAAGAATGTCAAGGCAATTACGGTTTCAGGAGATTGCTCTATTGCCGATATGGTAAAGAATTAGGAAGCCATAACGGTTGGTAGAGTAAGCGTTTTTGATGTTTGAAGTGCACCCCCTAAATTGAATGGACACAACTAAAAAAGAGTTGTGTCCATTCAATTTAGGGGGTGTTTTTATGGTAAATAAACCATAATTTTCTCTTATGATGGCTTGATTTAAACTATTAGTGCAATAAAGTAACGATAGTACAAAAACTTCAAAAAACTGGCGGATATAATGCAGTAAAAAATTGCACTTTATGCCATGAAAAAATCTCTTATTAAGTTATATTAGTAGGGGGCGTGTAAGCTGGGGCCGGCATTCGTTGTTAGGGAAAACGGTTTCTAAATTCCCCCTAAGTAAGGTTAAATTTTAAGGAGATTAAAGTTGCATAAAACTCTGCAAGAAATTTCTAATGACTGTGTTAAGAAAAGGGGTCATTATAAATTATAAATTACAATTTAATCATAATATACTAAAAATATTTAGAAGAAGGGGGTTTTGTTTATGAGCGAAGTGACAGGAACAGTTAGTGCATCGGCAATTGCTGCTAAAAAGAAGCTATCATCACAATTTTACAAAAAGGGTATATCAATCGCTTTATTCTCAGGTCTTATGTATGGATTTTATTCAGCATTTTTGACATTAGGTATGTCTAAGGGGGTTTGGGGTGAGTGGTATGGTACTAACACGGCCGGTTTATCAGCTTTTGTTATTACATATTTACTAGGTGCACTTGGTAGTGCGGTAAATGATACTTGTAGTGCTGTTTGGGCATTACTTTATGCAGGGGTTAAAGGTAAACTTGGAGATTTCTTTAGATGTATTAATACTACTCCAGGTCGAGTGATGATCTTAGCGGCTCTTATAGGAGGTCCTATTTCCAGCACAGCTTATGTTGTTGGACTTCAGATGGCTGGTTCAATAGTTATTCCTATTACTGCCCTTTGTCCAGCTATTGGTGCTATTTTAGGTAAAATATTATTCAAACAAAAATTAAACAAGCGTATGATGGTAGGCATTGGTATTTGTGTTCTTGCTAGTTTTATGATTGGTAGCACAAGTATTGGTGGAGATGCACCAAAAGGTAGGTTCCTGGGTGTTTGTATTGCTTTCATAGCTGCTCTTGGTTGGGGCTTTGAGGGTTGCGTAGCTGGTTACGGTACATCTATGATTGACTCTGAGATTGGTATTACTATCCGTCAGACAATATCAGGTCTTTCAAACTTAATTATTTTAATTCCTATTTTTGGTATAATGGCAGGTGGCGTTAAGATTTCAAATGGCCTTGTTGTTCAGGCGTTTACAAGTGGTCCTGCTATGATTTGGTTTGCTGTAAGTGGTCTTTGCGCATTCGTTTCGTATATGAGTTGGTATAGGGGTAACAGTATGTGTGGTGCCGCTCTCGGTATGGCGTGTAATGGTACATACTCATTCTGGGGACCGTTCTGTTGCTGGATTATACTTGGCGTATTTAGCGGTATGAAAGGTTGGTCGTTACCTCCTATCGCTTGGATGGCTGCTGTATTAATGATGGTTGGTATCTTAGTAATCTCTATGAATCCAATGGACTTGCTTAGAAAAAAGGAGGTAAATTAGTATGAAAGCTCTTAACTATGCTATTTTAAAACATTTCACAAAAGTTAAAGAAGCTTGCGCTGAAGACGTTATTGAAGCTTTAAAAGGCGAATATGCTAATTTCAAAGCGTTTAATAGAGATGATGTAATCGCAGCTTTAATGACAGCTGAAGCTAATGGTCTTCTTGAAGAAACGAGATTTAATATGGATAAGGCGGATGTCTTAAGAGTTTACTATCATGCAAACGAAGAAGGCGCAGCTACAATTAATAAATACATTAAAGACTAATAATCAGGTAAAGAGCTAGGGGCAAATTGGATATAAAACCAATTTGCCCCTAGCTCTTTTTAGTTCAACGTATGTAAATTCTAATGCTAGATTTTCAACCTCTATTACTAGCTTAATTTATGATTCGCTAATTTTACCTATAAATTCCTTTTTTTTTATTGATTTCGCTAAAATTTTTATTTCATTTTTATCCTCCGATGTAGTATAATTTTTACATGACATAGAATCATTCCCTCTCCGTATATTTTTATCCATAGAACTATATCGGCGAAATGGTTTTATTCTTTTACATTATTTTGTAAGGGTAGTTTGAAACACGTAATATAATCAAGCATTGTATTTTGTCGAACTATATTCAAAGGATAATTTAATTATTTTAAGGAGGGGATTTTAGTGAAAAATAGAATTAGCACTAAAATAGTTATTGCAATAGTGAGTTGTTCAATTTTAGTATCAGCAATTGTGGGAATTACAAGTATTTTTAAATCCACAAGCATAATTAAACATGAAGCCACAGAGAAACTATTAGACATAGCTTCTAGTAAAGGAAATGAATATACAATACAAACTACAAAGGTAGAAAACACTGTAAAGGAGTTATCTGGACTAGTTTTAGGCACAATAGAAGTTTCTAAGGTTAAAGACCCAAGCTACATGAATACATATGAAAAACAGTTAAGTCGTTTAATGAAGAGTTTAGGGGATAGCAATAATGGGCTTGTAGGGATGTATATGACTTTTGATTCTAAATTTACAGATGGAAGTAAAATTTACGAGGTATTTTATGAATATGACGAGCAGAAAAAACAAAGCGAGATGGCTATTGATGATGAGAGTTTAGATGACTTTAAGGAAAGCAATGTGGATATGGATTGGTATTACAGCCCAATTAAGGCTAAACTAGGAGTATGGTCAAAATCTTATATAGACTCAATAAGTAAGATAAATATGATATCCTATACCATGCCTGTATATGCTAATAATGAATTAGTTGGAGTTGTAGGTATTGATATTTCTTTTGAAAGTTTGAGAAAGATGATTTTAAATACAAAGATATATGACACAGGTTCTGCATTTTTGTTAGATAAGGATTATAGTTTTATAGTTGATGTAAGCAAAAAAGCTACTGATAAATTAGATACCTTAGAAAATGGAAAATATAAATTTATAACTGCTGAATTAAGTAATAAGAAATCAATGGCGTTAGAGACAACCTTTGAAGGACGTAAACAGATGATGGGTTATTACACTTTGAATAATGGCCAAATTATGGGAGTGAAAGTTCCTAGCTCGGAAGTGTTCAAAAATTTAAAAAATTTAATAGGTCTTATTATTTTAATTATAGCTCTAGGAATTATAATTTCAATAATTATTGCATTATTTATTGGAAGAAGAATATCTAGACCAATAGAAGTTGCAACAAGTTTTATAGGTAAATTAGCTAAGCTGGACTTAACCTATAATGACAAGAATCTTAATCAAATGCTATCAAGCAAAGATGAAATAGGTGTTATGGCAAATAGCTTAATGAAACTAAGGGAAGAATTAATAAAGGTTATTGATGAACTAAAGAAGGATTCTGCTGATGTATTACAATATTCAAATACTATTTCTGTAAGCGCGGAGGAAACAACATCTTCTATTACTGTTGTGGCGCAAACTGTTGAAGCGTTAGCTAGGGGAGCTGTTAACCAAGCAAGACAGGCTCAGGATGGTTCATATAAATTAAATGTACTTGCCGGTGAGATAGACGAAGTTGTGTTTAGCATTACTAGTCTTAAAGAATATTCAATAGAAATGGAAAAAATGCAAGAGAAGGGTAGTAAAGCGATTAAAGAACTTAATGTAAAGCTCGGATTAAATGTACAAGCCACTGAAAAGGTTGCGAGTAATATAGATGGATTATCAAATAAATCAAGCTTGATAGGGGAAATTATAAGTACCATTCAAGCTATTGCAAGTCAGACAAATCTATTAGCTTTAAATGCGGCAATTGAATCAGCAAGGGCAGGCGAGAGCGGGAAAGGGTTTGCAGTGGTAGCAGAGGAAATTAGAAAGCTTGCAGAAAAAACAGCCACATCTACACATGAAATAGATAACATAGTAAAACAAATTCAAGATGAAATAAGTTTAGGAAAATGCAATATGGATGAAGCTAAAAATACTGTTAAAGAAGCAAATTTTGTAATGGTAACATCTACAGATGCCTTTGAGGTCATCGGGGAGGCAATATATAATACAAAGTCAAAAATACAAAGCATAGCATCGAGCATCAATACCGTAGATAGTGGAAAAGAGGATATAGTTCGCGCTATTAAAGGAATAACTGCAATAACCGAACAAGCTGCAGCATCAACGCAGGAAGTAGCCGCAAGTATGGAACAAGAAGAAGTTGCAATTAAAACTGTATCAGAAACCGTAGAACAATTAAAAGAATTAGTAGTTGTATTAGATAAAATTGTAGGTAAATTTACTTTGTAAAATATGTTAGTAAGTTTGCTACGTTCATAAGGTAACCCGGAATACCAATCTACTTATTTATAATTTATGGTTATTATAACCTTAAGGTTAAATCATCACCTGCAGTGTTGCAATATTAACGACTTAGTTATCATTTATTGAATCTAGTGGTATATTCTATTATTATATATATAATACAGTATTATTAGAGCGAGGGGATTTGATGGGAAAAGATGTAAAAACGGCTTTATTATCAGTTTTAATTATTATAACTACATTTATAATAATAAGACGGTTTACGGTACTACATTTGGAATTTAAAAATATTGACTTACCTACCAAAGCAAGTAGACAAATTGGAGATATGAGTACTCATAAATGGATAACAGTAAAAAAAATGTCTAAAAAATATAATATAAGTGAAGAAAGAATCTTTAAAACTCTTGAGATTGTTCCGCAGAAGGGTGATGAAAATTTATATATCAAAGACTTGGGCAAAAAATATAATAAGCCTTTAAAAGATATGAAGGATAATTTAAAGAAAATAATAGAAAACGATAAAAACATACAAGGTAATAGAGATATAGAAGGTAAAAAACATGAGTGAATTTAGTAATTTACTAATAGAATGTTTTCGAAACTATAACATTTGGTTTTTGAGTATTATCATTGTACTTCAGTGTATAGGAATTCCAACAGGAGCATCCTTACTTGTAATGGCATCTGGAGCGTTCGCTTATGCTGGTGAATTTAATGCGGTGAGTCTTTTGCTAGAAATTTGGTTTTTTTCATGGGTTGGGGATAATATTGCTTATATTATGTGGAGATTTATTGGGGATAAAGTTTTAAATAGGCATTCTAAAATAAAATTCTACATTCAACCCAAAATATTTAAAGCTAAAAATTATTTAAGTAAACACGGAAGAAGCTCAGTTTTTTTTAGCAGATTTATAATATCAGCTATGGGACCTTTTATAAATGCTACAGCAGGTCTTTCGCGATATAAATTCTGGACATTTAGTTTGTTTGTCGCTTTAGGCGAATTGTTTTGGACTTGTATATACTTGGGACTAGGATATTGGTTTGGGGATTCATTTGAAACTATAATTCCTATAGTAACAGGATTTGGGCAATTCATAACTTACATAGCAATTTTAATTATTGCTCTATACTTTTTTATTAAAGCAATTAGAAACAAGAAAAGTAAACACTAGTCATTATGGTTCTTGTTTTCAAAATGGATATCCTTAGCTATAATTTAAAAAATATACTTTAAATAAAATTTAAATATGTTATACTGTAAAAGGTAACTTATTATATGGAGAGATGTCCGAGTGGTCGAAGGTACCTGCCTCGAAAACAGGCGAACGGGTTATACCGTTCCGAGAGTTCGAATCTCTCTCTCTCCGCCAATATAAAAGGCTTTAGCAATTATGCTAGAGCCTTTTTTTAATAGGATTTATTAGTGGAAATGGGTATTGTGGCGCCCCTTTCACGACAAAATAGGGAAGGTTAAACGAAAGTAGACGAAAATATACTTTTCCAATATCAAAAAGATTGCTTTCAAAACAAAAAAAATAAATGTAGATTATGATAATGAAAAAGCCCACGTCATTTGTGGTACGGTTCACCGTAACGGGTATAACGTAGACTCTTAAATATATTCGTTAATAAGTATATACTTGTAATATATAAGTATATAAAAAATGTTATAATGTTTGTTAATTAAGCAAAACACAAAAAAATGGGGGGCAAAGTAATGTACAAAATTTATAAAATCGATCCTAATAATTTGACAACAAATGAAATTGAAAATTTATATTTAATCAATAAGAATATAGTAAAAAAATATAACCTTTTAGATCGGTTTAAGGACACTAATAACTATAAAGATTTATTTTTATCAACCTTTATTGGAATTGATAATGAGCTATTTATACTTGAGAAGGATTCTTTAATATGTGGAATATTAAATTACACTAAGTCTGCTGATTGGAGTGGAAAAGAACAATATAAATTAAGTATCTCTTTCTCTGATTCAATTATTGATGAAGCTATGCTTAAATCTATAAATCAATTAATTGAAGATAAGTTAGATCAACATGGTGAACTTGCAGTAGTTACGTATAATAATGAATTAGAAAGGTTAATAGAAAGATATACTAGCAAGGTAAGTTTAAGAGGTAACTATTATACTTTGAAAAAAGAAGACATCGATATAGACATGCTTAATAAATCTATAAAAGAATATGAAACAAAAAATCACGATCTTTCTATTAAATATACTGATATTATTTCAGAGGAGTATATTAAACAATATTGTGATTTATTTATGGAAACTATGGCTGATATGACAGATTCAAAGGAAGATGGTTATGTTGAATATATTATAACCCCTGAAAAACAAAGACAAATCAATGATTCTTTTAAGAAAAGAAATATCACTCATAATTGCTATATGATTTTCAATTCAAGTAATGAAATGATAGCTAAATCAAATGTATCTGTAAATAATAATGACCCTCGTTTTCCTTACCAATTTATGATTGGAGTTAAAAGATCCTATAGAGGGAGAAACTTAGGAAAATTGCTTTATGCATCTATGTATAAAGGGTTATTTGAAAATGTTGCTTTTGATAGAGTGCTTGTAAGCCATCATCCTGAAAACAAACCTGCCATTAATATTAGTAAATGGGTTGGATATAAATTTAACTATTTAGAGACTATACATGTTTTATACAAATAGCCAATGCTCCATTATGGTGACAGTCATCAATGCAATGAAATTCTATGTTGCAAACTTAAATGGGACGTTGTTTTTACAAGGATTAATAATATTTATTAGCGAGTAATTAAAAAAACTTTTATAGTAAATATTATATAAGTGATATGGGTATAAGTGACCCCCTTTCACTATTTGACGAAAGGGGTCGCTGCTACATTTAAGAACATTAGGTCTTAACCTTTATTTTCACTTTCCTATAAATAAGTTGTAAAAATGAAACCAAAGTAATAGAAAAACCTAGAATACTAACCAAAGTATCATATTTGTGATAGTGGTATATTAATGACTGTTGCATAGACATAAACCATAGAAACAGTGGTATTAACAACAATATCGTATTCATTAGTGTATATATGGTTTTTCTTGTGTAAAAACTATATATTATTAGTACGAACGTACTTACAACTATGCCGATTAAAATATCCTTTATTTTGTTCATGATTACAAAGAATTTGTGCGTAAAGCCCACTCTTTTAAGGTGTGGGATGGATAGCGCTACTAAAATATACCATTAGACATGGTTATTTTAGTACGATATAATATACTTAGGTTTTGAAACGAGCCATATACTATCGTTAATGTGTCAATTGTGATGCTTGATAGTGAAATTCTTGAAGAAAATAATTAGTTTTTATATGTTGTAATTTATAGTTTTTATTATAAATGAGAGTATAAAAGAAGTTATTTAGTATTCAAGAACCCCATTCAATTATGTGTGGGAGTTTCAGTTAAACACTCCTATCTTTCCCGTATTAAGGTAAACAAAACAAAAACAAAAACAAAATCAAAATCAAAATCAGAGGTGTAAGAACCGCTCGACATAGTTCAGATAGGAAACCATTATTAAATCAATTTGGGGTAGTTACAACTCTTACGTAATTTTAGAAAATTGTGAAGGTACTATTTTTTAGGGTACTTTGCAAATTTTTTTTAAAAAGACATTGACTTGAAGTGAACTCCAAGTGATAGAGTATTAGATAGAAAGGTCATTAATAGCTTAAACAAACAAAACACAACTAAGAAGAGGGAGAATGAGCTAGGAGATGAAAAAAATAGAATATTGCACGGTGGACCGTATTATAGATAAATATTCGCAATATTCGCAATAATAAATACAATGAATGGGTTTTGAATGTTTTATTCATACCATTCTTTTTTTTTATTTATTATAAAAACACTCTAGAAGGGAAAGTTTATTGATAAAGTTAAACTTTAATTAGATTTAAATATAATGACATATTTAATGGAAAATTGTAATAATAGAATGAAATAAAGAATAATCTTGCAAAAAAACATTGAAATATGACGAAAAAAGTGATAACATTGGTTTATGTTATTTTAACCTGAAAATATTTATACAAAGGGGGACATTATGGATTTATTAAAACTATCAAGTAGTTTAGACAACTTCTTCTGGGGAAAAGTAATTATTTTCCTATGTATCGGTGCTGGTATTTTCTTTTCGGTTATTATGAAATTCCCACAAGTAAGACTAATAAAAGACATGGTTGGTCAATTAATTGGTGGTAAAAGCTCAGAAACTGGAGTATCTTCTTTCCAAGGTTTTGCAATGGCTTTGGGAGGACGTGTTGGTACTGGTAACATCACTGGTGTTGCTAGTGCAATTTACTTTGGTGGTCCTGGTGCGGTTTTCTGGATGTGGGCAATCGCATTCTTGGGTGCAGGTTCAGCTTTCATCGAATCATCTTTAGCTCAGGTATGGAAGGAAGAGGTTCACGGTGAGTATCGTGGTGGTCCTGCATACTATATCGAAAAAGGGTTACACAGCAAGTTCTTTGGTAGGGCATTTGCTATACTTGCAATTCTTGCCTGTGGAGTATTGCTTCCAGGTATACAATCCAACTCATTCGTTGTAGCTGCTGGTACAGCATTTCCTGTATCACCGTTGGTTTGGGGCATAGTTTATACAGTAATAACTGTAGCAGTAATTTTTGGCGGTGGTAAGAGAATTGCAAAAACTGCTGAATTTGTAGTTCCATTTATGGCTATAGCTTACATCCTATTAGCACTAGTAATTCTTGGTGTTAATTTCTCAAAAATAGGTGATGTATTCGGTTTGATATTTAGCTCAGCATTCGGTGCTAATGCTATATTTGGTGGTGTTTTTGGTAGCGCAGTAGCATGGGGTGTTAAGAGAGGGATATTCTCCAACGAAGCAGGGCAAGGTACTGGAGCTCAAGCTGCAGGTGCGGCTGAAGTTTCACACCCAGCGAAGCAAGGTCTTGTTCAAGCCTTCTCAGTGTATGTTGACACATTATTCGTATGTACTGCAACAGCTATAATGATCCTTGTAACAGGTTCATATAACGTTATATCTGCTAGCGGTGGATTTATAACTGAACTAGTTCCTGGAATAGACAAGGGTAACTTTACACAAACAGCTGTAAGTTCATTTATTCCTGGATTCGGTGGAGCTTTCGTTGCAATAGCGTTATTCTTCTTCACTCTTACAACTGTTTTTGCATATGCATTCTATACAGACTCCAACGTAGGTTATCTATTTAAGGACAGCAAAAATGTTAAGGCTTATAAGATAACTCTTAACGTCTTCAGAGCTATACTAGCTGCTGGTGTATTTGTTGGTGCTATAGCACAAGCAGATATGATGTGGAACTTCGGTTCAGCAGGTGTTGGTGCCATGGCTTGGTTTAATGTAATTGCAATATTATTACTATATAAGCCAGGGATTGCTACACTTAAGGACTATGAAGCTCAAAAGAAGCTTGGCATTGACCCTGTATTTATACCATCAAATTTAGGTATTAAGGGTGCTGAGTTATGGGAGACTATAATTCCAAAGACTTACGCAAAAGAGCTGGAGGCTTATAAGGCAGCAACAGAAGGTAAGAAAAAAACTGATAGTTAATAATTAAATATCAAATAGAAGCAGGGGACTCTAAATTATTAGGGCTTCCTGCTTCTATTTCTATGTATCCATTGTATTGCAACTTATTATATTTATTGACAATACGCAGATAATCATTGTAGATACTCTATGTTTTAAATGGTAAATCATTGATAAAATAAAATTATAAAGTAAAGCCAAGGGCTTAAGTAAAGGAGGAGTTAAAATGAAAAAAAATTATAAGAGAGGGTATGTATACGTTTTAAGCTTTATATTAACTATTTTCATGATGAGTGGGGTAGCATTTGCAGGAGACATAAATAGTCCTTTAGAAAAAAAATCTTCTTCTATTAAATGGAATGGGCATGCTTCTTTTACAATTACTAATGGGAAAGGAACTAGAATTGTAACAGATCCTTTTGGAGATGGTATTGGATATAAGGTTCAAGAGTTATATGCTGAAATAGCCACTGTTAGTCATGATCATTTTGATCATAATTATTTAGAATCCATTAAAAGCAATTTTACAGCGATAAGAGAAAGAGGAAAATTTAAAATTAATGGTATAAAAATTAAAGGGACAAAGACATATCATGATACTGAAAGTGGATCTCAAAGAGGTGAGAATACAGTATATACCTATAATATTGATGGAGTAAACCTATGTCATTTAGGTGATTTAGGACATGAATTATCAAAGGAGCAAATTGAAAGTATTGGCAAAGTAGATATATTAATGATTCCAGTAGGAGGATTATATACAATAGATGGGGAAGTAGCTGCTAAAGTTGTTAGTCAATTAAATCCTAAGGTTGTTATACCAATGCATTATCAAACGGAAGTGCTTGTTCCTGAATTTGGAAAATTATCAAAGGTAGATAACTTTATAGAGAAAATGAATAATTGGCAAGTAGTTAAAGTAGACACCTTTACTTTTAACAAATCAGAAATAACAAAATCAAAGGAGAAAAAAATAGTTGTATTAAACTTCAATAAGTAAAAAAAATTACAAAGTTAAAGGTTAATTTCCAATCACCTAGAATATAGTAATTAGTAATTGAGTTCTAGATGATTGGAGTTTTTAATTATGGAATTATTCACCATTGATGAGAGCAGGGAGATAAAGTTACCAGTATATATTGAAACTAAGGAGCCATTTTCTTCAGAAAATTATTTTATGTTTAGGTTAATCCTTGTTGAAAAAGGGGGAGGAATTGTAAGTGTTAATGAAAACACTATTGTCTTTACAGCACCTACAATTTTTTGCTTAAATGCTAATGATAGGATTAATCTTGATAAGTGTAGTAATTTAAGTGCAAGAGCAATTTATTTTAGTCCTACCTTGGTAAATAATGTTTTAACCTTAGAAAAAATGAATAATTTAGAGGCAGATATATCTGAATCAGAATACCGTGATTATTGTTCTATGTTACCATTTGTTTATAGGGAAGAGTTGAGTTTTGGACAGTTTGAAGTTGGGCCTGCAACTGCTAATCGAATAGCAAAATTATTTGATTCTTTAGAAGCGGAATTAACATTATTAAATAATAATTTTTGGAGATGTCGCAGTAGATCTTTCTTTTTAGAGATTCTATTTTTGATTCAGTATATATATACTGATATGGAAAATACCACTAAATTTGAAATGATAAAGTGTTCAGATGAAATTAATGAAATTATTTTATATTTGCATACACATTATGAAAGAAAAATTTCTATTGAAGAGTTAACAGAAGAATTTCATATTAACAGAACAACACTTACAGATAGATTTACTAGGTCTACTGGGATGTCTGTTATGGGATATTTAATTAGATTAAGAGTTAAGATGGCTGCTATAATGTTAAGAGATACTATGTTATCTGTATCAGAAATAGCCTATAGAGTGGGTTTTAACGATATAACTCATTTTGGTAGAATGTTTCGAAAGCACATGGGATATTCAGCATCTGAATATAGAAAAAAGAAAATGGAATAAAAACTGTATGATAATGGTAATACTCATTTATATTCAAATAACTGAGGTACTGGTAGCAAGTGTTTGTTTTCGAGGGTAAACACTTTTGCCGGTATTTTTTTGTTATCTTCATGCTTTTTACCATTACATGTCCTAGCAATCAATTTAAGCGAGTCCTCATTAAATGAATCAATATTAAATCTGATATTATATAAATTAGAAAAGTATGTTATGATAATAAAAAAACATATGTACTGTCTTGGAAGGGGCTATCAAAATTGATTATTTTTATAAATATTCTTATTGTATTTTTGCTTGTATTTATGAATGGTTTTTTCGTTGCTACGGAATTTGCTATGGTAAAAGTTAGAAAATCTAGAATAGAAACTTTAGTACTTGAAGGAGCTAGAAATGCAAAATATACTTCAAAGGTTGTTAATAATTTAAATTCATACTTATCTGCATGTCAGCTAGGAATAACTTTAGCATCGCTCGGACTCGGATGGATAGGAGAACCTGCTGTTGCAGATATGCTAACTCCGATATTTAATTTGTTTCATTTGCAAGAAAGTGCTGTACACTCAATTTCATTTATCTTGGGGTTTTCAATTATAACGGGCTTTCATATTGTACTAGGAGAGTTAGTTCCTAAATCATTGGCAATTATAAGTGCAGAAAAGATAGCGATGTACACCGCACTGCCACTCATAATGTTTTATAACGTAACTTATCCTATAATGTGGGCTTTTAATCATAGTACTAGTATAGTTTTAAAGGCTTTTGGTGTGACCCTTATAGATGAACATGAAGCAGCGCATACTGATGAGGAAATAAAATTATTGGTTGAAGAGAGCTATAATCATGGATTAATAGATAAAACTGAATTAACCTTTATAGATAATATATTTGATTTTACTGAGAAAACCGTAAAAGAAATAATGATACCTCGCACTGATATGGCATGTATTTACATTGAGGATTCTTTTGAGGATATTATAGCATCTGCTTTAGATGAACAGCATACTAGATATCCAATCTGCAGGGATAATAAAGATAATATTATTGGTTTTGTACACATCAAGGATTTATATAAGCAGAAAATTCAGGGTAATAATCAAAATATAGAAGACATTATTCGTGAGATTAAATTTGTTCCAGAATCATTGTCAATAAGTGAATTATTAAAAGTATTTAAGAAACAAAAGGTACAAATGGCTATAATTATTGATGAATATGGGGGAACATTTGGATTAGTAACTATCCAGGATATTTTAGAAGAAATTGTTGGGGAAATTCAAGATGAGTTTGATGAAGAAGGAAACGAGATTATTAAAACTGAAGATGGTAATTATCTTGTAGATGGAAAAGTTCTTATTGAAGATATCATTGAACTGTTAGATAAAGACTTTGAAGTTGAAAATATTGATACCATTGGAGGTTGGATTTATTCACAGTTAAAGTCATACCCACAAGTTAATGATAAAATTTTATATGAGGATTATGAGTTTATCATATTGGAATGTGACAGTAAAAGAATAAGCAAAGTGCTAATTAAAAAATCATCTGTAGAAGAGTAGTATTGTTTGGAAGAATTTAAATGAGCATTAGTGGCTACAAAAATAGCTACTAATGCTCATTATGTTTAATTACCTTACGTTAAAGTATCAGTTTTATTTGAAGAAATATTATTAAGATGTTTAATTTCAATATTTTGCGTATTTATTTCATCATTGAGTATGTTACTTTTAGCGTTTAAAGCTATTGTAGTTTCTAAAGTTACTATTTGAGTTTCCAGGGTTTCTATTTTATTTTTAAAAGTTTCATTTTGAATTTCAAAATTTTTAGCTTTTTTTGTTAGTCTTTTATTACCACGCCTTAGGGTGATTTCTTTTTGTAGCCCTAATAAAGTAACAATTATAGCACCTGTAATTGCAGAGACAAAAATTATAAGAGCCAAGGAGATATTAAATTTTGTGAAAAAGAAATTAATAGATATTACTGAAGAATTTTGGATTCCGAATAAGGCTACTAAAATAGCAAAAAGCAAAGAAATTATAAAACCAAATCTCATAGAAAATGACCTCCTTTATTTACTAAATTCATTAAATTATAGCATATTACTTTGTTTGTGAATAGGATATCCTATTATTTTCCTTATTTTAGCTAAAAACAGCAAAATATCTGTAGAAAATTGCAATAATGATAAAAATGGAATATTATTAATTTACTAAGATAAAGTTCTCAATTGGAGATGTTAATATTATATTTTTAATAATCCTATGAATTTTATTACGGTAGAATATAAATTAAATAAAATTGAAATTAATAAGATAATGGACAATTTATATTTGCTAATATTCATTAGTTTATGTTATATTAATCATATGATTAAAGCTTACTAAATACAGTGTTAAGAAAAGAATATTAGGAAGGGGCACTTTTAATGGAGACAAATATGGATAAAGAACTTTCTAGTATATTTGTAATTTTTGGTGGAACTGGTGATTTGACAAAAAGAAAGCTTATTCCAGCTATTTTTAGTTTGATGTACGAAGAAAAACTGCCCGAAAATTTTACAATTGTAGCTATAGGAAGACGTGAAAAGACAAATGAGGAATATAGAGAAGAAATGCGTTCATCTGTAGAAAAATTCTCTAGATTTTCACTAAATGATTATTTATGGCTTAAATTCAGTAAGAGAATTTTTTATAAAAACTTTGATTTTACTTCTGATAATCAAGGCTATGCGGATTTGGATTTGTTTTTGGAAAAAATGGAGATAAGATATTTAACAGGTGGCAAAAGGTTATATTATTTAGCCGTTGCGCCAGAATTTTTTGAAGGTATAATTAGAAATTTAAAAAATAATGGTATGGTGTCAAGAGCTATTGGCTGGCAGCGAATAATGATTGAAAAGCCTTTTGGATCAAGTCTTGAAACAGCTAGGATATTAAATCATAATATATCAAAACTTGTACCAGAAGAAGATTTATTTAGAATAGATCATTATTTGGGAAAAGAAATGATTCAAAATATATTGGCCATTAGATTTGGAAACTCATTATTTGAACCATTATGGAATGCAAATCATATAGATAATATTCAAATTACCTCCAATGAACTTTTGGGCGTAGAGAGTAGAGGTGCATATTATGAGAATGCTGGTATATTAAAAGATATGCTTCAAAATCATATATTACAAATGCTAACTATGATTGCAATGGAACCTCCAATAGACTTTGAACCTGAATCTATAAGGGATGAAAAAGTGAAGGTATTACGCTCACTCAGACCTTTCACCGCGGAGACTTTTAAAGAAAACATTGTTCGTGGCCAATACGGTGCGGGAGAAATTGAAGATGCGAAAGTGATTGCTTATAGAGAAGAAAATAGAGTATCCAAAGCGTCAAATACGGATACATTTATAGCACTTAAGACCTATATAGATAATTTTAGATGGGGAGGAGTACCCATCTACATAAGAGCAGGAAAAAGGATGAATAATAAAAGTACTGAGATAGTTATTCAGTTTAAAAAACTTCCTGGAATTAATTATTATAAGGAGTTCGATAATATTTCTCATAATCTTTTAGTTTTAAAAATTCAGCCAGAAGAGGGGTTTTTCTTTCAGATAAATGCAAAACAGCCTGGTAGTGAATTTAAAATGGAAAAGGTTCAACTAGATTATTGTCAAAGTTGTAGGGCTTTAAATGATTCACCTGAGGCTTACGAAAGGTTAATACTTGAAGCAATTAGGAATAACTCATCATTATTTACTAGATGGGATGAACTCCAATATTCTTGGCAATTTGTTGAGAGTATTGAAAAGCAATATGAGAATAATATACCTACATGTCCTAATTATTCAGCAGGGACATCGGGCCCTAAGGAAGCAATAGATTTAATTGAAAATGATGGCAGACAGTGGTGGAATACTGCGTCTGATTAAGGAGAGAAAATATGATTATATATGATATTTCTATGACTATTGAAAAAACCATGGGAGTGTACAAGAATATAGAGGAAAAAAGGCCTATAATTAAATTCGAAAGAAAAATTCCAAAGGATAGCATTAATGAATCCAGCATGTATATGAACTTGCATACTGGAACTCATATTGATGCCCCATATCATGTAGATGATATGGGTGAAACCATTGAATCTATTGATTTAAATAAATTAATTACAAAGTGTAGAGTAATTGACTTAACAAAGATAGTAGATGGTATAACAAAAGAGGACCTTATGGATAAAAATATTCAACAGGGTGAATTCTTATTGCTAAAAACTAGAAATTCATTCACTGAAGAATTTGAACCTAATTTTGTCTTTGTTGAAAAAAGTGGAGCGGAGTATCTAGCTGAAAAAGGTATAATTGGAATAGCAATAGATTCCTTTGGTATAGAGAGAGCTCAACCAGAACATGAAACTCATAAGATTCTTTTCAATAGGGGAATAACTATAATAGAGGGTGTTAGACTAAAAGAAATAAAAGAGGATGAATATTTTATGTGTGCATTGCCACTTAAAATAAAAGGTGTAGATGGTGCTCCGGCTAGGGTAGTTTTAATAAAAAACTTAATGTAATAACCATATCTTTCATGTTATAATAATATCTGTAATATAAAACATTGCAAGTAAACGCTTGCAACATAAGACATTGCAAGTAACGCTTGCAATACAAAATTTTGCAAGTAAAGATTGCAATTTAATGGGGTGAATGTAATGAACGTAAAAGAAAGAATTGAAGAGTTAAGGCATGAGATGAGAGAAAGAGGCATAGAGGCATACATAGTACCTAGTTCAGATCCACATCAAAGTGAATATGTAGCAGAGCACTATACTGCTAGAACATTTATAACAGGATTCACCGGTTCTGCTGGAACTGCAATTATAACTTTAACAGATGCAGGTTTATGGACAGATGGAAGATATTTCATACAAGCAGAAAGTCAGCTGAAAGATACAGGTGTAACCTTATTTAGAATGGGAGAGACTGGAGTTCCAACTGTTGAGGGATTTTTGAAACAAAACCTTAATAAGGGAGCAAAAATTGCTTTTGATGGCAAGGTTATTTCAGTTGAGTATTTTAGAGGACTTAAAAAATCTCTAGAAAGTAATGAATTTTCCTATGAAGTTAGTGAAGATTTAATAGATAAAATATGGAAAAATAGACCTCAAAGACCTTGTAGTAAGGTAGTTTTGCATGATGTAGCCTATGCAGGAGAGTCAAGGGAATCAAAACTTGCCAAGGTAGTTCTTGAAATGAAAACTATGGGAGCAGAATACTATGTTATATCAGGTCTTGATGACATAGCATGGCTATTAAACATTAGAGCAAGAGATGTAAAATGTAATCCACTAACTATAGCTTATGCAGTGCTTTCAGAGGAAAAATATTATCTATTTATAGATGATAGAAAAATTGATTCTGTTGTTCGTGCCGAACTTGAAAAGGCTAATGTAGAAATAATGCCTTATGATAGTATAGGAGAATTTTTAGAGAAAATTAAAGTGGGAACAATATTACTTGACGCAGCAAGAACTAGTACTTGGATATATAGCGCCATAAAGGTTAAAGTTATAGAGGCCATGGATATAACTACAAAATTTAAGGCTATAAAGAATGATATTCAAATTGAGAACACTAGAAATGCAATGGTACGTGATGGTGTGGCTATGGTTAAATTTATTAGCTGGCTAAAGAAAACCATAAAGACGCGTAATATTACAGAAATAGAAGCATCAGATAAAATTGAAGCAATAAGAAGTTTAGGAGAAAATTACTATGATTTAAGCTTTGCATCTATTTCAGCCTACAGAGCAAATGCATCTATGCCTCACTACTCTGCTACGCAAAAAGATCAGGCCACTATTGTGCAAGAGAGTTTTTACTTATTGGATTCAGGGGCTCAATACTTGGATGGAACAACAGATATTACAAGAACGCTAGCTGTAGGCCCCTTAACTATCGAAGAAAAAACAGATTTCACCTTAGTATTAAGAGGGATGATTAACTTAACTATGCAAAGATTTTTATATGGAACTACAGGTTCAAATTTAGATATTATAGCTAGAATTCCACTTTGGAATGCAGGTATGGATTATAAACATGGAACAGGACATGGAGTAGGTTTCTTCTTAAATGTTCATGAAGGTCCACATAGAATATCCGTGGCTCCGAATACTGTTAAACTTGAAAAAGGAATGATAGTATCCAACGAACCAGGAGTTTATAAGGCAGGAAAGCATGGTATAAGAATAGAAAATTTAGTCGTTGTGGAGGAAATTGAAAACACTTTATATGGTGGACAATTTATGAAGTTTGAGACTTTAACACTATGCCCTATAGACTTAGAAGCTATAGATGTTTCACTATTAACAGTTGAAGAAAAGACTTGGCTAAATAATTATCATAAAACTGTATTTGAAAAACTTTCTACCTATTTAAAGGGCGAAGAACTAGAGTACTTAAAGCAAGCAACGGTAGCAATATAAATATAAGAATAATAAATTAACAAAGGTTAAAGAGATGCAATGGCATCTCTTTTTTATTTTCTTATTATAAAGTGACTTACTTAAAGCTAATATTACAGAAGTCTTATGGATATGAAGTATAGGTAGTGGGTAAAATATTTAGGTATATTAAAATAGATTATCCTAGGGAATTGTTATTTGTTTAACTGAAATTTAAAGTAATTAATAGGAGCGGTGATTATGATGGGTAAGATAATAGCCTTTTATACAATGCCACATCCACCTATAATAATTCCAGAGGTGGGACGTGGAGAGGAAAAAAAGATAAAAAACACATACGATGCTTGCGCGCGCATTGGAGGGGAAATAGCAGAGTTAAAACCAGAGGTAATAATAGTAGTCACGCCACATGGAACTATGTTTTCAGATGCAATAGCTCTTTCTTTTGAAAGTTCTATTTCAGGAAATTTAAAGCAATTTGGGGCTTCAAAAGTTTCTATGAATTTTGAAATAGACATGGATTTGACAGGAAAGATTATGATTAAGGCACGCGAAAATAATATTCCAACGGTAGAGGTAAGCACAAGTTTTCTTAAAAAATACGGTAGAGAATATGAATTGGATCATGGTAGCATAGTTCCACTTTATTTTGTTGTTGATAAATATAAGTCTTTTAAGCTTGTTCATATTACCTATGGGGGACTTAGTCCTATGCAGTTATATAAATTTGGTAAACTTATCAAAGAGGCAATAGAAGAGAGTAATGAAAATGCTGTGTTTATTGGAAGTGGTGATCTTTCTCATCATCTTAAAGATGAAGGACCTTATGATTATAATCCCTATGGAGAAGTGTTTGATGCCGAAATAATAAGTCTATTAACAAAGGGTGATGTAGCAGGAGTATTTAATATAAATCCAGAAATGGTTGAAAATGCTGGTGAATGTGGCTTAAGGTCTTATTATATAATGATTGGAGCAATGGAAGGTAATGAAATAAAGGGAGAACTCCTTTCCTATGAAGGCACCTTCGGAGTGGGCTATGCGGTAATGAAATTTGATCTTAAAAACAGTGATAGAGATATATTATCAGAAATTACTAATGAAAAAAGAAAAAAATATAAGGAAAGAGTAAAAAAGGAAGATGTTTATGTTAGGCTTGCCAGAGAAAGTCTTACTCATTATCTAATAGAGGGTAATTTCATGGATCAGCCAAACTATGTAACAGAGGAAATGATAAATAATAAAAGAGGGGTATTTGTGTCTCTTAAAAAATTTGGGCAGTTAAGGGGATGTATAGGTACAATCTTTCCTGTAACAGAGAGTGTAGCAAGTGAAATAATGCGAAATTCCATTGAAGCAGGAGAAGGGGACCCAAGGTTTAGTCACGTATTGGAGGGAGAGCTTGAGGATATTGTATTTTCCGTAGATGTTTTAACGGAGCCTGTACCAGCTTTAAAAGAAGAACTAGATCCTAAAAAATACGGAATTATTGTAAGAAGTGGTAGAAAGAGTGGACTACTATTACCAGATCTTGCCGGTGTTAATACCATAGAGGAGCAGATAAGTATAGTATTAAATAAAGCATCAATTTCTCCAAATGAAAAATATTCTATAGAAAAGTTTGAGGTTATAAGGCATAAATAGGAGTGGTAATTATGGAAAAAGAAGCTTTGTTTTATGAAAAACAAGGAGATGTAATTAGTTGCAAACTTTGCCCTCATAATTGCCATATTCCATCAGGCGCTCATGGCATATGTAATGTACGGGTAAATAGCAAAGGAAAACTTTATACGATAAATTATGGAGAAATAACTTCTATGGCCCAAGATCCCATAGAAAAAAAACCACTATATCATTTTAAACCAGGAAGTAACATACTTTCTGTAGGAAGCTTTGGGTGCAATTTTAGCTGTGGTTTTTGCCAAAATTACTCCATTTCCCAAGGGAGAGCAAAGAGCGAATATGTACCACCAGAAAAATTAGTGGAAATATGCAAAAGCCTGGAAGGTAATATTGGGATAGCATTTACATATAATGAACCTTCTATTTGGTATGAATATGTATACAATTCATCAAAACTATTAAAAGAAAGCATTAAGGATATAAATATAGTGGTGGTTACAAATGGCTATATTAAAGAAGAACCTCTAAAGATACTTCTTCCCTATGTGGATGCTATGAATATTGATTTAAAAGCTTTAAATAATAAGTATTATAAGGATATATGTGGAGGGAGTGTGACACCTGTTATGGATACTATTAAAATAGCATCCAAGCAGTGTCATGTAGAGGTAACTACTCTACTGGTAAATGAAGAAAATGATTCTGAAGAAGAAATTGAGGCAGTTGCAGGATTTATTGCCTCATTAAATAAAGATATTCCACTTCATTTATCAAGATATTTTCCAAACTATAAGATGAATAACCCTGCTACAAAAGTTGAGGTAATGTTTAAAGATAGGGATATAGCAAAGAAATATCTTAACTACGTATATTTAGGTAATATAGCGGATATTGATAACTCCACATATTGTCCAAAGTGCGACTATAAGATTATTGAAAGAGAAAGAAATCATATTAATGTTAATATTAGCCATAGTATATGTCCGAAATGTGGTTATAAAATAAATATTATACTTTAAGTATATTGTACCTCACTATGATATGGAAATTTTAAAAATTAAAAGTCATTTAAATGTAGGTATAAATAACAAAGATCCAGTAGAATAATATTCTGCTGGATCTTTGTGTTTACGGAAAAGATATGGGACTTGGGTTTGTACCTAGGTTAGTTATTCTTATATTAACGATATATAGGATAATTATTAAATCTGATTTTATTAAGTGATTTGTATATACCAAGTGTTAATTCTTCCATAGTTGAAATGTTTTTAGGATTAAAATTGCCATTGTCTAGTTGTACTAAGCCAAAACCTTCAGCAAGGGCAGCGTAACCTAAATAGCCTTTAGACAATTTGTCTGTATCCTTAAAATTAGCTTTAAATATATCACCACATTCCACTACTTTGTGGTAGTTTATAAATCGTACAAGGATTTTTGCCATTTCTTCTCTTGTAACCTTTGTATATCCCTTAAATTCCACTTCTTCATTATCTATTATTCCATAAGAAACTGCCATTTGAAGATATTTATAGTCCTGAGTGCCTTTAGTGACTCCTTTTATTTTTAATTCTTCAACTGGTGCTGAATTATTAGCTTTAACATTCGAATCTTTTGATGATTCACTCACCATTACATAAGGTCTAAAACCTTTAGCATCTACTAGTGATTTAATTAGGTCTATTTGAGTTACTTCTTTATTTAACTTAAAATCTTTTGTGTTTAACAGTCCTTTATATGCTAATATACTTAATTCCTTTTCGTATTTACTATTTTTTATATCATTCATAAAGGTTTGAATATTTTCATTAACTTCTTCACCATCATAGCTTACGAAATTACCAGTAAAAGCATCCACATCTAATACTTGCTTAGCTTTATAATAATCTATAGCATATATAAGTTTTGCTTCAAGTTTTGGGTTTTTAAGGTCTTTACTTGTATTTACTAAATTATAGGCTAGTTTTGTCTTATATTTCTGTGAAAACTTACTTAAAGCATCCTTTTCCGAGATTTTCTTATCTAAGGATGGAAAATTTAATCCATCTTCCCATCTGTAATTTATAGTGTTTATTTCTCCAGTTTTTAAATCTACTACTAAATTTATATTATTTTCATAATATGCTATGCCATTTTCGGTTCTTGCAAAATTAAAATAAATCTGTCTTTCTTTATTGTTATTTTCTTTAGGTTCATTTGACTTATCAAAATGAGTTTGCTGAGTTTTAATATTTTTTATTTGAGAAGGATAATATTTAGCTAGAGTATTAATTGCTTTATTATAAGCTTCATCCCAAGTTAAATTTGCTTTAAAATCTTTTTCTTCTTCGTATTTATTATTTTTGGAGCAGGATATTACACCCTGGGTTAAAGCATCTATTCTTATTGAACCGCCTTCTTCATATTTTTTATTTTCATCTTTATAAAATTGTACTGACCAAGTTTTTTCGTTTTCACCATTTAAGTTAGAACTTTCATCGTAAGCAAGTGGATCTAATTTATAGCCATCACCATAAAGATCTTTAATGATATCTTTAATTGTAGATTTGGCTTTTTCCTCGCTTATAGGTTCTTTAGCCACATTAACTTCACTATATTTTTTATAGAAATCAATTTTTTCTTTTTCATTTAAATCTTTAAGGATTAAATTAGAAGAATTATTTAAATTATCCTCCATAAAAATACCGCTACTAGCATCTATAGTATTTCCTTTTTTAAATGATGGTGAATATACAACTTTAATTTCTTTTTTCTTGTGAGTATCGTCATATCTATCATAATAATTTACATATTTTAAGTCCATGCTTATATTATTTTTCAAAATATCCTGTGCTTTTTCATTGCTAATAACACTCTTTATATCTTGAAATGTGTATTTATCATCCCAATTTATATCATAATAAGTTACGTTTCCACGAGTTCCATCTACATTTACTTCTATTTTATTGTCAGTAAATTCAACGCCATTAACTTTCCTTATATAAGAAAAAGAATAAGAACCTGAACCATTTCTGTAATATTGAGAAAAGTCATTATCTACTCTAGTTACTTGAGAAAATTTGTCTGCATCAATCTTTTTAACAAAATTATCTGCAACTTCGCTGGCCTCTTTTAAGGAAATAGTTGGTATAGAATTATTGTCATCACTATTATATTCTGAATTGTCAATGGACTTTATTTTTCCGGTATTTGCAATTACGGAAACACTATAATTTACATTTTTTAAAACATTATTTTTGCTCCAAGATATATTCCAAATGTAATCTTCGGCTCCACCATTGTTATAATTATCAAGACTTATTCTAACTGAAAACTTAGAGTCGTAAATATTAGTATTAAAATATTTTTTGAAGGTAGCTCTCCCTATATCTAGCGCTTCCTGCTTAGAAATTTTAACTTTTTTCTCGATTTCTGGCGATACATTAGTAACATAGGTTAAATCTTGATTTTGAGGATTAACCTCAGTTTTATACATGATTTTTTCAAGTTTAGGCTGTACTTGTACTGCTAATGCGGTTGAAAATGATGTAAATATAAATACTGAACATAGTAGTAATGAAAATATTTTTTTTCTGTTCATAATTTAGTACTCCCCCTTTAAACGAAAATAGTTTCTCGTTACAATATAGACGACTCAGCTTTTATTAATGTTACAATAATATTGGTAAATTTTTATGTTTTATAGTTATTTTTTTGTTTTTGAAGGAAATAACTAGTTTTTAGAGAATATAATATAAATACTATAAAAATATACCATTTTAACTCAGGAAGGGGAATATTATGAAATTTACAGAAATGCAGTATAAAAGACCGGATATGAAAGAGCTAGTCGTAGGGTTCACGCAGTTATTAACTGAATTTAATACTTGTGCTAGTTTTGATGATGCAAATTCAATTATGGTTAAAATCAATGACTTAAGAGGTGATTTAGAATCAATGGCAGAGCTTGTGGGAATACGTCATACTATTGACACAACTGATGCTTTTTATGAAGGAGAACAGGATTTCATTGACGAAAACATGCCTATATACCAAGGCCTAGTTGCCAAGTATTATGAAGCGCTTATTAATTCGAAATTTAGACCTGAACTCGAAGAAAAATGGGGCAAGCAACTTTTTAATATGGCAACTTTAAATATTAAAACTTTTTCCCCAGAGATAATTGAAGATTTACAGATGGAAAATAAGTTATCTAGTGAATATACTAAATTAATTGCTTCTGCCAAAATAATGTTTGAAGGTGAAGAAAGAACACTATCTCAATTAACACCCTTCAGATTATCCACTGATAGGGATATGAGAAAAAGAGCAAATGAAGCTAAATATAATTTCTTTTCTGAAAATGAAATAAAATTAGATGAAATTTATGATGGTCTAGTAAAAGTAAGAACTAAAATTGCTAAAAAATTAGGATATGAAAATTTCGTGCAACTTGGATACGATCGTATGCTTCGTTCAGATTATAATGCTGAAATGGTTGCAAATTACAGAAAACAAGTTGAAGAAGTTATCGTTCCTATGGCTACTAAATTAAGAGAAAGACAATGTAAACGTCTAGACCTTGCTCATTTGTATTATTATGATGAGGGAATAAGTTTTAAAAGTGGAAATGCAAAACCACAGGGTAATCCTGGGTGGATAGTTAACAATGGTAAAAAAATGTATGAAGAATTGTCTAAGGAAACTGGAGAATTTTTTAATTTCATGATTAATAATGAGCTTATGAACTTAGAGAGTAAAAAAGGTAAAGCTGGCGGTGGTTATTGTACATTTATAGGGAAGTACAAATCACCATTTATATTCTCAAACTTCAATGGTACGTCTGGTGATGTAGATGTGTTAACCCATGAAGCAGGACACGCTTTCCAAGCTTATTGTAGTAGGAAATATGAAGTGCCTGAGTATAATTTTCCAACTAATGAAGCTGCTGAAATTCACTCTATGAGCATGGAATTATTAACTTGGCCATGGATGAATTTGTTTTTTGAAGAAGAAGAATTAAAATATAAATTCAATCATTTAAGTGAAGCACTCTTATTCTTACCTTATGGAGTAACGGTTGATGAGTTCCAACACTTTGTTTATAATAATCCCGAAGCATCGCCAACTGAAAGAAAATTAGCCTGGAGAAAAATTGAAAAGAAATATTTACCACATAGAGATTACGCTGGAAATGATTATTTAGAAAGAGGGGGCTTTTGGTATCAACAAGGACATATTTTTGGTTCACCTTTCTATTATATAGATTATACACTAGCTCAAGTTTGTGCATTTCAATTCTTTAAAAAGGCTAATGATAATAGAGAAAATGCTATGGCAGATTATATGAACCTCTGCGCGGCTGGTGGTAGCAAATCATTCTTGGGATTAGTAGAACTTGCTAATTTAAAGTCACCATTTGATGATGGTTGTATTAAATCAGTTATAGGTGATATTAAAAATTGGCTTGATAGTGTTGATGATACAAAACTATAAACAAAAAAATCCAGTAGAATGATATTCTATTGGATTTTTTTTGATTTCATATTACATATTTAAATGAGGTTTTTAAGGGTGGATTACATGATAACCGATAGCCTTTACATGGCTAAAACACAAGCTTAACACCATGAACATAGGCAGTTGTCGAATAGTTATTATTTTAACGATTATATCAATAATATTTAAAAAACATGAAATATTTTTTTTATTTTTAGTACAAACTGTTATAGTACTGATAAAAAGGAATGCTACAGAATGCACTAACGAATAAAAGTGATAAGAGATTAATATTTTAAAATACTGTTGAAAACATTAGTAAGTTGAATAGAAAATATAAATACAAAATATGCTGTATACATTTTCAAAGACATATTTTTTTATTTCAAATATTTATAACATTATAGAAGTATATGTTAAAAATATAATTATTATTGACTTTCATTCCATTTAAAACTATCTTAAGTAATGGAAGTTCAACAAATGCATAATTCGACAGAAGGTAGGCACGAGAATTGAGTAGCATTATAAACATAATTAATATTGCAGTAATAGGGGGTAAATGTATCTGTGGTAAAAGAAGAAGAAGGAATTATAATTGAAATATTGGAAGGCAATATGGCTAAAGTCAAAGTAGGTAGGCATGGTGAATGTAAAAATTGTGGTGCATGCCCGGGTGATAGTGCACTTATCATAGAAGCTCAAAATTTAATTGGGGCTAAAGCTGGACAAAGAGTTGCATTCGAAGTGAAAGAGACAAATATGCTAATGGCGGCCTTTGTTGTATATATAGTACCTCTTATTGCTATTTTATTAGGAGTTATTGCTGGTAAGGCAATAGCAATGAAATTTGGTTATTCTGTGAGAGGTTTTCAAATTGTAGGCGGAACACTAACATTTATATTGTCAATATTAAATATAAAAATTTTCGATAAATTTGCTCATAATAATAAGAAAATGCAACCTGTTATTACTCGGAGCTTATCTTGATTTTTTTAAGAGTTAGTATGTATATATAACTAAATATACTTTAAATATGTTAAAAGAGGTGTAAAAAATTGATAAAAAGTTTTCGTGGAGGAATACATCCAAATGGTAATAAAAGTTATACCGCCGATAAGCTTATAGAAATAGCACCACTTCCAAGTGTGGTTATTATTCCGGTGAGACAGCATATAGGTGCTCCTTGCTTACCAATTGTAGCTAAGGGGGATTTTGTAAAGAAGGGACAAGTTATAGCAAGTAGCGATGCTTTTGTTTCCAGTCCTGTCCATGCATCAATATCCGGAATGGTTAAAGAGGTGGCAGAATACCCTCATGTAGTATTCGGAAAGTGTCTTTCTATTGTAATTGAAAATGATGGCAAAGACGAGTGGGTAGAAGGAATTCCCTGTGAAAGAGATTGGGAGAAGTTAAAGGGCAATGAAATAGGAAATATCATTAAAGATGCAGGTATCGTCGGAATGGGAGGCGCCACTTTTCCTACTCATGTAAAATTATCCCCACCAAAAGAAAAGAAAATTGATACTTTTATTTTGAATGCAGCAGAATGTGAGCCTTATTTAACAGCAGATCATAGAATGATGCTAGAATATTCGCAGCAAATTTGCACTGGTGTAAAAATAGTGATGAAGGTTCTTGGGGTTCAAAAAGCATATGTGGGAATTGAAGATAATAAACCTGATGCAGTAATTGCAATGAAAAGAGCATTTGAAGGAACTACAGTGCAGGTGAAGGAAATCCCAACTAAATATCCACAAGGTTCGGAAAAAATGCTTATTAAAGTCTTGGCAGATCGCGAGGTTCCTTCTGGTAATTTGCCAATGGATGTAGGAGTAGTAGTTCAAAATGTAGGCACGGTTATTGCAATTTATGATGCAGTGGTAAGAGGAATTCCACTTATCCAAAGAGTAACAACTATAAGTGGAAGTGCTGTAAAAGAACCTAAAAATCTTTTGCTTAGAATTGGAACAACATTCGAAGAGGCTATTGATAATTGTGGTGGATTTATAGAAAAGCCAGCTAAAGTTATTATGGGTGGTCCTATGATGGGATTTGCTCAATCAAATTTAAAGGTTTCTATTATTAAAGGAGTTTCTGGAATTTTAGGTTTAACTAAAAAAGATGTGAATAACGGCACTGAATCGCCTTGCATTCGTTGTGGAAAATGCGTAAGCGTTTGTCCTTGTGGACTTAATCCAGGTATGCTCAGTATTTTGGGGCAGAAAAACCTTTATCAAGAAGCAAAGGAAGAACAAAATCTTTTAGACTGTGCGGAATGTGGGAGCTGTGTTTATGTATGCCCTGCTAAACGAAATATCGTACAATACATTAGATATTGTAAGATGCAAAATGCAGCGCAGACTGCAAAACTAAATGCAGCGTATGCAGCAAAAAAATAGGGGTGCAATTTATATGAATAGTGAAGTAAAATTAGAAGATAATCTCTTTACAATTTCAACATCTCCACATATACGTGGAAAAGAATCTATTTCTAAAATAATGTGGACTGTGAATTTGGCTCTAGCGCCAGCTGCGCTTTTTGCAATTTATAATTTTGGGATTCCTGCACTAATTACATTGCTTGTGGGAAGTTTATCAGCAGTAGGACTAGAGTATATAGTACAAAAACTTAGAAAAAAGCCAATAACTATTTCTGACGGAAGTGCTTTTTTAACAGGACTATTGCTTGCAATGTGTTTACCGCCTACCATTCCACCGTATATGGCAATAGTTGGTTCATTTATTGCTATAGTTATAGCAAAGCATTCTATGGGAGGACTTGGGTATAATATTTTTAATCCAGCTCACATTGGTAGGGCTGCTATTATGGTGTCATGGCCTGTGGCAATGACAACCTGGTCAAAACTTAGTACAAGTGTAGATGTAGTAACTACTGCAACACCTTTAAATATTTTAAAACAACAAGGATATGGAAAGCTTATCGATACATTTGGAAGCGTACCTCAAATGTATAAGGCAATGTTCATTGGTACTCGGAATGGGAGTATTGGTGAAACCTCTACGGTTTTATTACTTCTTGGAGGCATCTATTTAATTTATAAAGGGTATGTAAATTGGCATGTTCCTGTATTTATGATTGGAACAGTAGGTATTTTAACTTGGGTATTTGGACCAGTAGGTCTATTTACTGGAGATCCGGTTTTCCATATGATGGCTGGAGGCTTGATTATTGGAGCATTCTTTATGGCAACAGATATGGTTACCATTCCAATTACAAAAAAAGGACAGGTGATTTTTGCTATAGGAGCTGGTGCGCTTACTGTCTTAATTAGGCTTAAAGGTGGATATCCAGAAGGGGTTTGTTACTCTATTTTATTAATGAATGCAGTTACGCCGCTTATTGATAAATTAGTAAGGCCAGTTAAATTTGGAGCAAGGAGGTAGTGAAAAATGTCGGATGAGAATAATGTTGAACATAAGGTTTTGCATAATAAAGAATATAGTATTTTTCAAATTGCTATAAATTTAACAGTTGCTTGTTTCATATCAGGTGCGATTATTGCTGGAACCTATTTCATAACAGCACCAGTTGCAGCAAAAAATGCGATTACTATGAAGAATGATGCAATGAAAGCATTGGTTAAAGATGCAGAAACTTTTAAGCCCTTGAATGGAAAAAAAGATTGGTTTACAGCAGAAAAGAATGGGAAAGTAATTGCTTATGTAGTTCCAGCAGAGAGTAAAGGATATGGTGGAGCTATAAAAATGCTTGTGTCCGTTACACCTCAAGGTAAAATTATTGACTTTGCTATATTATCCAGTAATGAGACACCAGGGCTTGGAGATAATGCGGGTAAAGACGCTTTTAGAAGTGAATTTAAGGGTAAAAAAAGTGAGGATTTAGAAGTGGTAAAGGATAAATCAAAAGAAAATAATATTCAAGCTATGACTGGAGCTACCATTTCTTCAAAGGCTGTAACCAAAGGTATCAAAGAAGCTGTGCAACAAGTTACACAGTTTGTAGGGGGAAAATAATATGAGAGAGTTATGGAATATATTTAAAAAAGGGATTATTGCAGAAAATCCGATTTTTGTTCTTGCACTTAGTCTTTGCCCAGCACTGGCGGTAACCAGTAACTCCATAAATTCATTAACTATGGGTCTTGCAGTAATGTTTGTTATTACTGTAAATAATACTATTGTATCTATTTCTAGAAAAGTAGTAAATCCTAAGGTTCGTGTACCGGTGTATATTACATCTGTAGCAACAATTGTTACAGTAGTACAGCTGGTATTACAGGCATATGCGCCACTGCTCTATAAGGCATTAGGTATATATTTAGCATTGATTGTTGTTTTTGCAATTATTTTAGCTAGAGCAGAGGTTTTTGCTTCGAAAAATTCAGTGCTACCATCATTTTTCGATGGACTGGGAATGGGGTGTGGTTTTGCACTTGCACTCTTATCAATTGGAATAATTCGTGAACTTTTAGGTACAGGAGCTATATTTGGCATACAAGTGCTTGGTTCTTGGTATAACCCTGCACTTATAATGATTTTACCCCCAGGTGCATTTATATTAATTGGTTATATGGTGGCTGGTTTCAAGATGCTGACTCAGCATATGGAAAAAGTTAAACTTGAGAGAGGTGAAGTATAATGGGTGAATATTTAACTCTGTTTGTCTCTGCGGTAGTTGTAAATAACTTCGTTTTAACAAGGTTTCTAGGACTTTGTATTTTCTTCGGAGTTTCTAATAGTTTAAATGCCTCTATTGGTATGGGCATGGCTGTAACTTCTGTTATGACTCTTAGTTCAATGCTGGCATGGGCGGTATTCCATTTTGTGCTAGCTCCACTTCATTTAACATTTTTAACGACAGCAGTATTTGTACTTTTGATTGCTAGCTTTGTGCAGCTTTTAGAGATGATTATTAAAAAATACGCTCCTACACTATATAATATGTGGGGTATTTATTTATTACTAATTGCTACAAATTGTGTTGTGCTTGGGGTTCCATTATTAAATGCAGAGTCTAATTTTTCATTTATGAAAAGTGCGGTTTCTGCCATTGGTTCTGGATTAGGATTTGCGTTGGCAATTATCCTCATGGCAAGTTTAAGAGAAAAATTAAGACTCGCAGATGTACCTAAACCACTAGAGGGGCTCGGTATTGCATTTATTTTAGCTGGAATGCTCGCTTTAGCCTTCTTGGGGTTTTCTGGTATGATACCAGTATAGAAAGGAGCTGAGAAATTAATATGAGTAATATGAGTATTGCAATTGCGGTTTTAGTTGTAATGACATCAGTTGGACTAGTGTTTGGTTTGATTTTGGCGGTTGCCAATAAAAAATTCGCCATTGAAGTAAATCCCTTGATTCATATTGTTGAAGATATATTACCAAAAGGTCAATGCGGAGCCTGTGGATATGCTGGTTGTATGGCCTATGCAGAAGCTGTGGTTATAAATCCAGATGTGCAGCCAAATCTTTGCATTCCAGGTAAATCGGCTGTTGCAAAAATGGTAGGGGAATTAACTGGTAAAGCAGCATTAGAAATGGAACCAAGAGTGGCTTTTGTAAAATGTGCTGGTAATCAAGATAAAGCTATTAAAGCTTATAAATACGAGGGCATACAAGAGTGTGTTGCTGCAACGCTACTACAGGGAGGACATAAGGGATGTCAATATGGTTGCCTTGGTTTTGGAACCTGTGTCAGAAGTTGTCCATTTGATGCAATGACAATGAGTGAAGATGGCCTACCAATTATTAACAGTAAAAAATGTACAGGTTGTGGAAAATGTGAAATAGTTTGCCCGAAAAAAGTTATTGAATTGGTTCCCATTGGAGTTCCTATAGCTGTGAATTGTAATTCAAAAGACAAAGGTGCTATAGTACGTAAAGTCTGCAGCGTAGGCTGTATTGGGTGTGGAATTTGTGTTAAGAATTGCCAACATGGTGCAATAAAAATTGAGAATAATATAGCTATAGTAGATAGTAAGATTTGTGTTTCAAAGTGTAGTGAATCAACTTGCTTACATAAATGCCCAACGGGAGCAATTTCAAAATTTAGTCAGTGACCTATGTTAAATTTATGGGAGAAATAGCATATTGTGTGTTACAATATACTTACAAACAAATTTAAGGAGGCACGATATGAACAAAATTAAACAACAACAAATAATGAATGAAATTGGTATACCCTGTCCTCTTGAAAATGAATCAGATCAGAAGTATGCAATTAGAATGATAGAAGAAGCTTGCACTTTCTTAAAAAACTATGCAAAGCATACTGGCAAAAAGGGTTATGTTTGTCATCTTTCAGGGGGGGTAGATACCTTTGTTACAAGTATGCTTATTAAAAAAGCAGGACTATATTTAATAAATTTATCTCTTCCTTTTGGGATTAAACCAGATATGGCTGATGTACAACTTGCAAAAAATATTATAAAACCAGATGTATTTAAAACTTATGATATAATGGGTCCTGTAATTGAATCCATTGAGCTACTTCGTGATTTACCACCTTCGAAGGTAGATATAGGAAATACAAAAGCTAGAATAAGAATGACTGTAGTATATAGAGTAGCTGAAGTATATGATGTTTTAGTTGCTGGAGCAACAAATGTGTCTGAGCTAACCCTTGGAATGGTAACTAAATATGGTGACGATGCATCAGATATACAACCAATTGCTGGATTGTCAAAAGGCATAATTTACGAAATGGCGAAAATATTTGGTGCGCCTCAATCTATAATTGATAAAATGTCTACCACTGGTACCTGGGATAATGAAGCCAATCAAAAAGAAGTAACAGAAATAAATCACCAGGTTTGCATGTATTTAAGGGGAGATGACATTTCAGAAGAATACGAGAATGAAATAGTGGATTTGTATACAAGGTCTGAACATAAAAGACATTCACCAGTGACACCAAAAGATGCCTGGTGGTTTGAATAAATTTATAAAAGAAATAGGTCACCTAATAGCTAGGTGACCTATTTCTTTTATGATTTTTTTGAACTGTTATTTATTTTACTTTTAATACGAATATATGTGGTGTAAGTCTACCACTTTCAATTTTTATCTCTTGAAGAAGTTCAAGCTCTTCATTATCTACTAGAACTTCCCTAAATAATTGTTTTTCTATTGTATAAACAAAGGCCATTCCACCTGAGACTACAAGGCTAGGAATTTTTTTTGCAAATTCACTATAAAGCTCCGCATATTTGTTATGGGTGGCGGACTTATTGTCAAAAGGCATATTTGTTATAAGCTCATCAAAAAGGTAGGTAGTAGAAAAATCTAATATATCTTCATCTATTAAATCTATATTCACATTAGCTAATTTAGAATTTACTGTTGCAGCTGAAATAGCGGTTCTATATATATCCACGCCTGTTAAAGATTCTACCACAGCGAGTTTAGCTCTTTCAATAAGCATTGTTCCAGTACCACAAAAAGGGTCTATAACTCTCGCACTAGGTTTTAACCATTTTTCTATAGATTTCACTACAATAGCTGCAGTTACTGGATTTATAGAGGTAGCTATTTCATTTTTTCTATAGTCAAATCTATTATCTGCAAAGGAATATAGTTTTATAAATACGCTGCAGAGATTATTTCTTTCAACTATTCGAATTTCGACTTCATAGGAGGAGGGGCTATTTTTTAAACCTCCACAGGAAATTTCATCTAGTTCTCTTGATAAGTTTTTTACAAATTCTGAACGTTCGCGACTGGCATCCATAGTTTTAAATTCAACTCTGTACCAAAAAGGAGAATTAGAATCACATTCATGACACTGATTTAAGAAATCAACAACATTTGCATCTATAATTGCAGCTGCGATTACCTTATAATCAAATTGCAGCTCTTCACACTCATCTAGCGGAAATAAAAGTTCATAAAAGGTTCTGCAGGTGTAAACCTGATCTATATCATTCTCATAAATAAGAATACCATCATCTACAAGTCTACCGTCTATAGATTTTTCTTCAAGTTCCTTTAAAGTGTGTTGATACTGATAATTCATAACTGTGAGTATCATAGGTACTGCATTTTCAAATTCTTTAAATCCTTTAAATTCATGGCGTATAGGGGGGGATAATTTATCTATGGCCCTTGTAAGTGCAAGTTTTTCCTCATTAATATGTTTATTAGTTGTTATTAGTGAGTTATCCTCTCTGCAAGCTTTTTCGTTCATTACTACATCTTCAAACATTTTCTTTAACTTTTCTGCATCAAGAATGCTACCGCAGTTTCCTATGGCAAGTACATAAGAATATCTTACAAATAATTTATCCTCGGAGTTATAGGCATTATATAGTGCTTCTAAATATGCAGGATCTCCTAGTTCTCCAATAACACCACATACATTCTTTCTAACTTTTGGATCTGGATGTGAAAGAAGAGCGCTAAGTTTTTCTTTGGAATTACCAATGGTTCTTTTGAACATGCCCTTTGGTTTTTCTTTTTTTAAAATATCCCTCATAACAGAAAGAATTGCCCTTGGGTCCTCTTCAGTTATTATTTTTGACCATAACATTGGAATTGCATTATTATAATCTAAGGAAAGCTTATTTACTATTGCAGATCTCTGTTTATCATCTGCGGTTTTTAGACTCTCTAAGAGAGCTGTAACTGTATCATTTATTTCTATCATTTGTTTCCCTCCTGTAGTTCGCTGGGGCACAAAACAATTATTAATTGTTTTGCCTCTTATGTTTTAATTTAATAACTTTAATTATACCTTATATTTTGTGGTAATGGGGGGATATTAGTGTTTTATCTGTTTTTATTATAAGTATGGTATTATATTGGTGACTATGAGTTTTAAAAGTGCGTACTTACATTAAAACAATATAGTAGTATAATCATAGATATTCAAAAATAAGAAGACGGAGGAGTTTAATATGAATGAAACTTTAAAAAATATAAGAAATAGAAGAAGTACTAGGGCTTTTTTACCAGAGCAGCTTAACGATACAGATGTGCAAGATATAATAGAGGCAGGTATTTATTCACCAAGTGCTACAAATAATCAACCATGGCATTTTACAGTAATACAAAGAAAAGATATTATAGACAGATTAAATGACGCTTTTAAAAATATTGCAAGTAAATCAGAAAATGAGTATATTAGAAGGTTTGCTGATAATGAAAAATTCCATGTGTTTTACAATGCACCAACAGTTGTATTGGTATCTGGAGACAAAAACAATGAGGCTGCCTCAGTTGATTGCGCAGCAGCAACAGAAAACATGTGTATAGCAGCAGAATCCTTAGAAATTGGTGGCTGTTGGATTGGTCTTATTGCACATTTACTAAATAGTGAAGAAGGCGCAGAATGGGTTAAGGAACTTGAAATACCAGAGGGTTTTAGACAAATACATGCATTGTGCCTCGGATATAAAAAAATTCAGGTAACTAATGCACCAAAAAGGAAAGAAAACACAGTAAATTACATAAAATAACAATAAATCCAGCAGAATTAAATAATTTTGCTGGATTTTTGTTGTAAATGGGTAATTAAAATTATTGAAGGCCTTGCTTACTTTATATGAAACATAAGTTAAGCTAATAGATAAGTGGGTATCTATTCCTAATTTCTATAGGTATTTACAAATACGGAAAAGTGGTATATACTAAAGAAGTTGATTAACATGCTTCATTAGCTCAGTTGGCTAGAGTACCTGACTCTTAATCAGGGTGCCCAGGGTTCGAATCCCTGATGTAGCACCAGCATAAATACAGATGTCTCAATGGTTTGAGGCATCTGTTATTTTTTTACTCTTTTTTGAAAATAGCTAATTGGTGTTTATTATTACGAAAATACACTGAAAATTACTATAAAATACTACGAGAAAGCAGAGGTTTTATTATCCATGTTTTTTATTTTGTTGTTTTTTATTAAATAGGTTTTCAAGTTTATCCGCTGCAACTTTGTCTGATTTCTTTAAACTGTGACTATATATATCCATAGTCGTTGAAGTTCTAGCATGACCTAGTCTTTTAGATACTGTACTTGGATCTACATTCTGGCTAATTAATATCGTAGCAGAGGTATATCATTTTATATAATTTGCAATTTGCTTTATGCCATCAAACTTCTTTTCAAAACATGCATATCATCCATTTTATTCCATTCATCGCGAGGACACACCCACCCATTGAATTTCTTTAAATAGTTTTTTGTATCTTGATTGGCTTGATCTAATTTTCTATCTTATCCAGGTGCCAATTATATCTTTTATAAGTCTTTTGTATTTCATCAGCACTCAAACCCATTTCGATTAATTTATCAAGAATAGCTTCTTTTTTATTCATGATTCCCTCCTTGATTTTAATTCACACTATTCTCTTACCGATACACATGCATTTTGTTTTTCTGTAGGTGTTTTTTCTGAAATACCTTTAAAATCTTTGGAAAATATTTCAAGTCATTGCTATTGACATAAGAAAGGAGCTGTTTTATACTAATAGTAGGACTTGATTGTTGCTGACTACCCAACTGTGCATTTTGTATAGTGGTACCAGTTAAGGCATCAAGTTTTTCTATTTTTTACTAGTTTAGATATATCCTTAGTCTCATTTTTATCACGGTGTGTAGTAAGTACTAGCATATTTTTAATAATACATATTAAAAAAAGTGTTCCAACAAACTATAGTATTATGATGCACGATATAATCAACGTGGAACAGGCAGAAACACAGTTAAAGCATCTGGCAATTGTAACACCATTCAATGATAGTTTATTGATACACTTCCTATAGTGCCGAATTAAAGATATGGTGATATAATTTATTTATAAGTTACATCGGGATATTTTTGAAAGACGACATAAAAATACCGCAAAATTCAATAATGTGTACCCTTTGTCAAGGACATATAAAAATACTACAGTGAACTAAGTAGATGATTTATGTATTGAACAGGAGTCATCCTTTCCAATGCCCACTGATATCTATAATTATTATAGTAACTCATATAGTCTTTAATTTCCTTTTTAAGATCGTCTAAAGTTTCACATGTCTTTATATTTGCTTCATCTTTAAAGTGTTCGAAGAATGATTCTTGTGGCGCATTATCCCAACAGTTACCACGCCTTGACATAGATTGTCCTAGCGCATAACTTTTTACTAGCTTTTGGAACTTTGGGCTTGTATAGTGTATTTTCTAACTGAAAATTCCCCCATATTATAATCGAAAAATTCCCCCACCCTTATATCAATTGATAGCTCATGTGGGTTGCCATTGCCATTGAGCCTCTGTGCATATGGTTATATGCCATTAACCAAGCCATTGTAAACAATGCCTTAGCAATAGGTATAGGCTACCACATGCACTCTCAATGTAAATGGTACGCTTCGCCAACCCACACTAAAATTCTCAATTGCAAATCAGGTGGGGGAATAATTCAATTATAAAGTGGGGAAGTTTTCAATTAGAATATACACTAACAAAGAAAATAGCCTATATCTTTAATTAACAAGTAAATTAAGATATAGACTTTATAAAAAAACATGCTTATATATTTTAAAATAGTTTGGTTGTTTTTTTTCATACCTTTTTATCTAAACTAAAGACTACTAATTTCTTTTAGACTTTTATTTTTTATCCAATGTTTCATTGATCTTCTCTGCAATCTTCTCCTTGTTATTATCAACCTTATCATTTAAATCCCCTTTTTGGTACTGAAGTTTCCCTTTAAGCTCCGTCTCTTGGCTCCCGGTGGCCCTTCCTACACCCTCCTTAGCTTTTCCTATAACTTTATCCTTTGTGTTCTCAATTTTGTTTTTTAAATCTGACATTTTCCAACTCCATCTATTTTATCCGAATTCCAAGTTTATTTATTACATTCCTATTGTTTTTTATAAAAATATTTACCAGCCTTCATTGGTACCTTCTTACTTGCATCTGGCTCTGCCGTTTTACTATCTTCACGGGTGATCATTTAATATATACTTTTATTAACTCATAATTTCTCTATCTATTAGTTTTTCTGTAACAAAAAAGAAAACAATTATAATTAATGTATAGAATATTACACCATAACCAATTAAGTTTAATAACGACAGGTCAGGGGTCTCTGTAGCAATGAAACAAAAACGGCAATGGTAAATACAATTTATACCATTGCCGTTTAATTAATTAGTTCTTTATCAACATACACATTTACACCAATATATAGTTATATTAAAAAAATGTAGATTCTCGCTCACTGGTTTTAGCGTAAATGTTCATTGAAATTCTCTTCATCGATCCAGTATCCCTGTTGATTATAATGTTGATACAGTCCATTCTCGTAATCTCGGGTTAACAGAACTTCATCTGTGTATTCCGGTGACTGCTTTATGTCATCACGAAGAAGAGTGATAAATACTTTAGATTCATCCCAACTAATGCGTTCTATCCATTTTGGTGAAATAAGAACCTTTTTCCCCGGCCACCAATTCTTTGTATCAATTATTAGGTAACGAATCGCCAATGTTTTATCATCAACATGTCCAATTGTGACATCTGTAGCTTGGATGTCGTAGCCAATTACATCGCTAGCCATGTGTAAACGGTTTTCCCGCTGTTCGTGAACTTGAGGTGATCCCATTAATTTTTCTTGGTCTTGACCACTCTCTATGCGAGGAGAAAGTCCATACGTTCCCCACATGTTTGGTCCACCCCAATATATTGGCCATTTATAATACTTATAGTAATCCTCTTCGAATTGTTGTGATATAAATTCATCATTATACAAAGACGGACTATTTTCAATCTGATTCTTGGTGAGATTAATGGTGATGGATTGTTCTTCTTTATTAACCCCGGCCAAAGCATACGGTGAGATTATTACTTGTCTACCAGTTAACCAATTTCCTGTGTTTACAATCAAATAGCGAATTGTCCAAAAGTGGTCATCAAAATAGAATTCTTTGACCTTACCTATTTCTCCGTCTATACAGCTTAATTTGTAATTCTTTAGTGTTTTGGCCTTGTTTAACATAATAACATCCCTTTCATATTTTATTTTTTCGTAAAATGCCTCTGTGTTATATTTAAAATAACACTTTTTATTATCGTCCTCTTCTACCAATAACATCAAAAACGAATAATATAACAGCTATGACAATTAATGCGTGTATCAGGCCACCACCAATATTAAGCACCAGCCCCAATAACCAGAAAATTATTAATATTCCTGCTATCCAACGTAAGAATCCCATACAGATATCACTCCTTTATAAATTATTTTTTAAAAAAAGGTGTTAATACCTAAATTTTACGTCTAATACTACACAAATTTAAATTTACGGAAAACTTAGAAAATTATAGTTATAGTATCACTAATGCGCCATATTTCAATCTTTTTCGACAATTAATGTAGGCTGTTTCAATATTTTACATGTTTATTGGGTTATACAAATTCAAGCGCTCATTAAAACTTATACGAACTTTGTTACTATATTTTAAGGGTTGATTTTTCTTGATTCTAATAAATTAGAGAATAGTACTTTTTATAGCGGCATTCTATCAGTTGGCAGATAAAAACATAGTCTCTGGTATCCATACTTTGGATGATGTTAATGAAACTAGAGATTATTTAGATGTTTTTGATTTCATAATTGAAACATCATATCAATCATTATCTTTGCAGTTAACAGGAACCAGGCGAAAGCGATGAAATAAAAAATTCTGTTCAATTAATTATGGAGTAAGTTTTCAATTGTTCAAGAAGAGTGAGGTTCGAGGACAAAATGCTAAGCCACTTTTCAGTTATTAGACATCAATAGTAAACAATAACTTCCAGTTATTGTAACGTACCCCGAGGTCGTAGTAAAAACTGGAAGTTTTTACTTTCTAAAATTAAGTGAATCTGCAACAAAATTACTATATTTAAGAATTTTGTTGAAATTTGTCGGAAATTATGGTATGATACTTAATATAGATTAGTAGAATATTGTGATGAATTGGTTGTAAAGACCGTGATATAAATAGTAATTCAAAAATAAAAGGGAGCGTGATTTGTATATTAGGTATAATTGGTGGAGTAGTTGTCATAATTATAATACTCAAAGTCCTCCATATTTTTTAGTTGTTATTTTATTAATCAATAACTAAAAACCACAATAAGCGAAAGCAACAAAAAATAAAGAGAGATTTTAAAAAAAGTATAATACATTAAACTATAACCTATAGACTATACACTTAAAAAAGTATTTAGCCTATAGGTTTTTTATTGTAACGTACAGAAATAAGAAAAGAGAAATTTAGAAAACAAGCTAGTTTGGAGGCGAAAATGAAAATTGATAAAAAATTATTACAATACTGCTTATATTCCACGGTTACCGTACTTCTAATATACATTGGTATAGCAATTTTAAATAATATAGGAGGTATACTTTCTTTATTATTCAGCACATTAGGGAAAATTATTGGAGTTCTGAAACCGCTTCTTACTGCACTAGTTATCGTGTACTTATTGAAACCATGTGTGAACATTGTACAAAATTTTTTTGAAAAGAAAGAAATATTAAAAAAACACGCTTCTAGAAAATTAGTGGGAATTTTAGCAGTGTATATATTGATATTAGTTGGTTTTATAGCTACCATTATTGGAATATATATAATGATTGGTGGAAAATTTTCTAAAAATATGAACATAACTAATATGACGTTAGACATCACTGATTATTTAAAGAATTCAGCATCGTTAGTTAATTCTAATGTTGATAAATTAGAACAATCAAATATTTCAATACTAGGAGGGTTAAAAGATAAGATTAACCAAATTATAAATTATGTGCGATCGTATTTTTTTACAAGTATAGGGGTAATGGTAAATTCTATTGTATCTATAGGCTCCAACATAGCTTCATTTATTATAGCTATAGTATTAAGCATTTATATAATACATGATTCTAATTATTTTATGAATTTATGGAATAAAATGTTTAATCTTATATTCGCGAAAAGTAAAGCAGGAGTTAGATTTAAAGAAATATTATGTATTATAGATGATACCACTCATAATTACATAAGAGGACAATTACTAGAGGCTTGTTTTGTAGGAGTTTTATCAGCCGCTATACTGTATTTTATTGGAATAGATTATGCTTTAATAATAGGGGTCATTTCGGGTATTTGTAACATGATACCATTTATTGGACCCTTGGTGGGAACTTTTCTGGCAGTAATTGCAACGCTAACAACTGGACAGCCTATTTCAGCAGTATGGGCAATTATTGGAATGTTTGTAGTTCAACAAGTTGATAATAACTTGTTGGCACCTAAAGTTATTGGAAATAGTGTGGGATTACATCCAGTATTTATTATGATGGCAATTATTATAGGTGGAAATGTAGGTGGACTTATAGGGATGCTGATAGCTGTGCCTGTTGTTGCTTCTATTAAAATAGTACTTAGTAAGTGGTATGCTTCTCATATGGAGCGATCCACTACCTTATAACTAAAAAAGAATTAAAGTACCCAAGGACCAGATACCTTACATAGATTGGGAATAATATGGACAAGCTATATTGATAATGGTTAAGGAGTATAATCTCCGTGAAGAAATAACTACCATCAAATCTTTGTTAAAATAATTTAAATAATATGAAGGAGTAATAAACTTTAAAAGAAAGTTTATTACTCCCTTTTAATTTTTCTTGAAAATAATTGTGATAAACGAAATTATCTGGATTTCTTATCTTTTATCCATCTAGTCTTATCTTTTGTTTTCCATTCGCGGGGTTAAAACCACCGTCTTTAGACGGTATATGCTTCTAGCCTTTTAAGAAACTAAAAAGTTGACCATACTTAGCAAAATAAATTGCTTGCAATTTGATCAGGTCCCCCCTCGTGGGTCTTTGTAAATAAATGGTCCGTTCTTTCTTTTTTAATATTAAAGTAATTGATTTCGAATTTAGTTGTATTCCGACTTAATATAACGCGGGGGAAGTACCCCTTTTCTTATATCATCAAAAATAACTTTATGATCATATACATCAGAGAAAATATAATAATCAGCCAAATTCTTAGAATAAGCTTCCATAAAAGCTTGCATCTTACCCATATAGGGGGTTGTGTAGTAATGGAACAGAAAACCGGTATAAGAACAGAAAATAGTGGTATTCATCTTTTTCAAATTTAATTGTATAGTTAATAAAAAATATGTTTTAATTTTTTATAATGTGAAAGTAACATATTGTATTGACTTGTTACTTTCAATGTATTATAAATTAAAAATTAATGTAAAAGTATGAATAATAGGAAGTTTATAAATTTGGTTCTTTTTTATTATGTAATGAAGTGCTTTTGTTTCTATTAATACTTATAAACTTATAAAGTTCGTATTTCATACTAAAAACGAACTATGGCTATATTACTAACTTTAATAACTTACTTAAATGCTATACGAACTTTAGCTATATGTAATACGAACTTGAACATATAATCAGGGTGCCAGGGTTCAAATCCCTGATGTAGCACCAATATAAATAACAGATGATTCATTAATTTGAAACATCTGTTATTTTTTTTATGCTCTTTATTAAAAAAATACTAATTTAGCTAATCTTAATTAGTTCTTTAACTTCATACAATTGTTTCAGTGAAACTGTTATATGAAAATGTTTTTTTATAGAGCAATGTAAAAAATCAATTTATGACATACTAATATTATCACTAGGCAAGTGGGAAAAATGCACAACTAAAAGTTCTAGTAATGCAATATTTGTGATATAATTAATTTGTGACAGTATTTATAAAACAAAACATAAATTGTAAGGGGGAGAAAAAATCATGGATTCGTACACATTTTTAATTATACCAGGAATAGTGTTAGTATCAATATTCTTAATTGCTTATGGCATAGGGTTTACAAGCATAGGAACAGATGAAGTAGGTATTGTGGAGAAGTGGTGGAGTATGAGTGGTTCAGTGCCTTCAGACGGGTTAATAGCACTTAAAGGAGAAGCGGGTTATCAACCAGAAGTACTAAGGGCTGGTGTTCACTTTAAAACGCCCTTTAAGTACAAGGTTAAAAAGGTAAGGCTGGTAACTATACCACAAGGTCAAATAGCTTATGTATTTTCAAGGTCAGGAGAAAGCTTAGGAGATGGTCAAACGCTAGGTAAGGTCATACCAGAATGTAAATCATTCCAAGATGTTGTAGCATTTTTAAAGAATGATGGGCAAAAGGGACCACAGAGACAGATTCTTCGTGAGGGTACGTATGCATTTAACTTAGCACAATTTATTATAATCACGAAAGACAAGGTACATTCAATATTTACTTCAAAGGATGAGACAGCACAAATAGAAACAATGCGAAGTGATTTATCTAGAGTAGCTGGATTTAGTCCTGTACTTATATCAAGTTCAAAAGTCTCTGAGCAAATTAGCCAACAGGACGATGGTAGTGAAATGCCAGTTGCTAATAAGAGAATAGGTAGTAATTCAGGTAGTCGCGATACTATAGGTATTGTAACTATTAATGAGGGACCAACGCCTGACAATGGAGCGATTATAGCACCTATTGTTGGTGATGGTATAAATAATGAGTTTTATCATAATAATTTTCAAGAACCAGAAAAATTCTTAGCTGCAAATGGTAGAAAAGGTAAGCAGATGCAAGTACTTACGGATGGAGTTTACTTCATTAATAGAATGTTTGCAAGTGTGGATATAGTACCTAAAAGTATAATAGATATCGGTTATGTAGGAGTTGTAGTAAGTTATTTTGGTGATAAAGGTGAAGATGTTTCAGGTACAGGGTACTCTCATGGAGAACTTGTAGAACAAGGTAAAAAGGGTATTTGGAGAGATTCCATGATGCCAGGAAAGTATGCATTTAATACTTATGCTGGTAAAGTTATGCCAGTTCCTACTACCAATGTAATATTAAAATGGATTACTGGTCAAAGTGGGGTACACAAGTTAGATGACAATTTAAAAGAAATTAATTTAATAACTAAAGACGCTTTTGAGCCAAATCTACCTTTAACAGTAGTATTTAATATTGATTATAGAAAAGCTTCATCAGTTATACAAAGGTTTGGGGATATTAAAATGCTAATTGAGCAATCCCTTGACCCAATGATAGCTGGTTACTTTAAGAATATTGGACAAACGAAAACTCTTATTGAACTAGTTCAAGACAGAAGTCAGATTCAACAACAAGCGGCAGATGAAATGAAAGAAAAGTTTAAACTTTATGATTTGGAACTACAAGAAGTACTAATTGGAACACCAGCTGCTTCATCTAGTGATACAAGAATTGATAAAATCCTTGCTCAGCTTAGAGATAGGCAAGTGGCTATGGAAGAGATTAAAACTAATGAAGCTAAGCAAAAATCTGCTGAAAAGCAAAGAGAATTAAATGAAGCCCAAGCAAAAGCAATGGCGCAATCAGCACTTACTCAATCAAGTATTGATATAGAGGTAGCTGATAATAAAGGTAAATCAGAATTAAGACTTGCAGAACAGTTAGCCTTCAAAACTCAGAAACTTGCTGAAGCAGACAAGTATAAGAGAACTCAAGAAGCGGATGCTGAAAGATACACTAGAGAAGCGCAAGCTGCAGCACAAGCGAAAACTATAGAATTAACAGCTACGGCAAATGCTAAGCAAGTAGAATTACAAGCAAGTGCAGAAGCATTCAAACTTGAAAAAGTAGGTAATGCAACAGCACTTAATATTAAAGCAGTTGCAGATGCTACAGCTGAGCAAGAAACAAAGGTAGGTATTGCAAAGGGAGCAGCAGCAAGGGCTTTAGTTGATGCATATGGTGGCCCAGAGTTACAAGTACAACAAAGTGTCATGATAGCATTTGCAGAGGCATTAAAGATAAGCAAGTCTCCGCTTGTACCACAAACTGTAATAATGGGTGGTACTGATGGAAAAACACCTAACGCAATGGAAGGAATAATGAGTATGGTGCTAGCAAATATGGCAAGTGAAAAAAATTCAATAGTATCAAAGCCTATAGAAAATATAATTGTTAAAGAGGTAATAAAACCAGAAAGTGATTAATATAAAGAAAAAAATCAGTAGAATAATATTCTGCTGATTTTTTTTATGTCACTTTCAACCTTGGTGGTACAATTTCCTACAAGTTTTTATTCAAAAGTTACATAAGTGTGAATTTTATTATTGCAATATTCCAAAGATTATTATAATATATAATTATCGGAATAAATTAACAATATTTACAGGGGGAATTATAATGAATAAAACCTTTGATTACAGTAAGTTGGATAGCATATTAATCAATCATGAATTTAAATCCTGCAATATTATTGCAATATTACAGGATACGCAAGAAATCTATAGGTATTTACCTAAGGAAATATTTGCATATCTGTCAGAAAAGCTTGGAATGAGCAGAGCGAAAATATATAGTGTAGCAACTTTTTATGACAACTTTTCTTTAGAACCTAAAGGCAAATATGTTATAAAAATATGTGACGGGACAGCCTGTCATGTAAGGAAGTCTATTCCCATATTAAATAAGCTAAGGGATGAATTAGGGCTTTCCGACTCTAAGATTACAACGGATGATTTAGTGTTTACTGTAGAAACAGTATCATGTTTAGGTGCCTGTGGGCTTGCACCGGTTATAACAGTTAATGAAAAGGTACATGGTGCTATGACTCCAGAAAAAGCAAAATTGCTTTTAAATACACTTAAGGAGGAGAAATAATATGCTTCTTAACAGAAATGATTTAATTGATATTAGAAATGAGTATAAGGATAGTCTTGATATGCAAAAGAAAAAAATTCTTATATGTGCTGGTACTGGATGCATTGCAGGGGGGGCCTTGGAGATTTATGATGAACTTGTTAGGTTAATGGAAGAGAAGGGAATAAATTGCGCAATAAGTCTTGAAAAAGAACCACATGATGAATCAGTTGGGATCAAAAAAAGTGGATGTCATGGATTTTGCGAAATGGGTCCTCTTGTAAGAATTGAGCCTTGGGGATATTTATATATAAAAGTAAAACCTGAAGATTGCGCCGACATCATAGAAAAAACTATACTTAATAATGAATGTGTGGAGAGGCTTGCATATACGAAAGACGGAAAAATACATAAAAAACAAGAGGAAATACCTTTTTATAAAAAACAAACTAGAATTGCGCTTGAACATTGTGGACATATTGATGCTACTTCCATAGAAGAATATTTTGCGCTAGGTGGATATAGCGCAGTGGAAAAAGCATTATTCGATATGAATTCTGAGGATATTATTAAACAAATCGAAGAGTCAAATTTGAGAGGGCGTGGAGGCGGTGGTTTTCCTACAGGGCGTAAGTGGTCTCAGGTAAAACTTCAAAAGGAACCTACAAAATATATTGTGTGCAATGGTGACGAAGGTGATCCAGGGGCATTCATGGACAGAAGTGTAATGGAGGGAGACCCTCATAGAGTACTTGAAGGAATGATTATTGCAGCAGTTGCTTGTGGTGCGCAGGAAGGATATATATATGTGAGAGCCGAGTATCCTCTGGCTGTAAATAGGCTTAAAAATGCTATTAGCCAGGCGAGAAGTTATGGAATTTTAGGTGATAATATTCTTGGAACAAGCTTTAGCTTTGATATTAAAATCAACAGAGGAGCAGGTGCCTTTGTATGTGGTGAGGGAAGTGCTCTTACAGCTTCAATTGAAGGCAAAAGAGGTATGCCAAGGGTAAAACCACCAAGAACAGTTGAGCAAGGACTTTTTGGCAAGCCAACAGTACTTAATAATGTTGAAACCTTTGCTAATGTGCCTTCTATCATTACTAGAGGAGCTCAGTGGTATAAAACTATTGGAACGGAGAAAAGTCCAGGAACAAAAGCCTTTGCATTAACAGGTAATATTGAAAACACGGGACTTATTGAGGTACCAATGGGTACAACTTTAAGAGAAATAATATTCGATATAGGTGGAGGAATCAAAAATGGCAAAAAGTTTAAGGCGGTACAAATAGGAGGTCCCTCTGGTGGATGTCTTATTAGCACAAATCTTGATTTGCCACTAGATTTTGATTCGCTAAAAAAAGTAGGAGCAATGATAGGTTCCGGTGGTCTTGTGGTTATGGATGAAGATACCTGTATGGTTGAGGTTGCAAAATTTTTTATGAATTTTACACAAAATGAATCTTGTGGTAAGTGTGTTCCCTGTCGCGAGGGTACTAAAAGAATGCTAGAAATTCTTGAAAGAATCGTAGCAGGTAAGGGAGTGCTCTCCGATATAGACTTGCTGCTAGAACTTGCGGATACTATAACAGCAACAGCGCTATGTGGCCTTGGAAAAACAGCTGCATTACCAGTTGTTAGTACTATTAAAAATTTCCGTGAGGAGTATGAAATGCATATAATTCAAAAGAAATGTCCTTCAAAAACCTGTGTTAAGCTTAAAACAATATTTATTGAAGCTGAACTTTGCAAAGGTTGCTCAAAGTGTTCAAGAATTTGCCCAGTTAACGCAATTTCAGGCAAGATTAAAGAGCCTTTTAAAATTGATCAAAATAAGTGTATTAAGTGTGGTGCTTGTATTGAAGCCTGTTCATTTAAAGCTATAAAGGAGGATTAAGACAATGAATGGAGAGTTTATGATTATAGATGATATACCTGTAGAGATAAATGGAGAAAAAAATATTCTTGAATTAGTTAGAAAAGCTGGTATAGATTTACCCACTTTTTGTTATTATTCTGAGCTTTCAGTCTATGGTGCTTGCCGTATGTGTATGGTAGAAAACAAATGGGGAGATATGGAAGCATCATGCTCTACTCCTCCAAGAGCGGGTATGGAAATACACACTAATACTCCAAGACTTAGAAAATATAGAAAAATGAATCTTGAACTATTACTTTCAAATCATTGTAGAGATTGTACTACCTGTGAAAAAAATGGTCATTGTAAGCTTCAAGATTTATCACAACGCTTTGGAATTAAGCAAGTAAGATTTAATAATACTTCTGAAGAAAGACAAATAGACAATTCATCTGCATGTATTGTACGGGATAAAAGTAAGTGTATCTTATGTGGTGATTGTGTTAGAGTTTGTGAAGAAGTACAAAATATTGGAGCTATTGATTTTGTTAAAAGAGGTTCAAAAATGACTGTAACTACTGCTTTTGATGAGCCTATAGCAGATTCCAATTGTGTTGGCTGTGGTCAGTGTGCGGCGGTCTGTCCTACAGGGGCCATTGTAGTGAAAAATGATACAGCGAGACTTTGGGAAGACATTAGTGATAAGGATACAAAGGTTGTAGTTCAGATTGCTCCTGCAGTACGAGTGGGAATTAGCCAGGAACTGGGACAAAAAGATGGAGAAAACGTAATGGGCAAAATAGTAAGTGCTCTTAGAAAAATGGGCTTTGATGAGGTGTTTGATACTTCCACAGGAGCGGATCTTACAGTACTCGAGGAAACTACAGAGTTTCTTTCAAGACTTGAAAAAAATGAGAAATTGCCACTATTTACATCTTGTTGCCCTGCTTGGGTAAACTATGTAGAAAATACTTATCCAAGTTTAATGAAGAATGTTTCTACTTGTCGTTCACCTATGCAAATGTTTTCTTCAGTACTCAAGGAACACTACAAAAACTCTAATAAAAGAGTTGTATCTGTGGCAATTATGCCTTGTACAGCAAAAAAATCCGAAGCAAAAAGAGATGAGTTTACAGAGGATGGAGTTTCTAGTGTAGATTATGTAATAACTACACAAGAGCTTATCCAAATGATAAAAGAATCAGGAATTGTATTTTCAGAGGTAGAGCCTGAGGCAGTTGATATGCCATTTGGTGTTAGTAGTGGAGCTGGAGTTATATTTGGGGTAACAGGTGGAGTTACTGAGGCTGTAATACGTAGAGTCTTAGATGATAAATCAACTTCCACATTACGCGCTCTTGCTTTTAATGGCGTACGTGGTATGGCGGGAGTTAAAGAAACTAGTATCACTGTGGATAACCGTGTAATAAATATAGCAGTAGTAAGTGGACTTAAAAATGCTGATGAGCTTATAAAAAGAATCCAATCGGGTGCTGCTCATTATGATTTCATTGAGGTTATGGCATGTCCAGGAGGATGTATTTGTGGCGCAGGACAACCATTTGCAAAAGCTGAGGGCAAATTAAAACGTGGTGCTGGACTATATGAAGCAGACAGAATGAGTAGCATTAAGCGTTCAGAGGAAAATCCAGTAATGATGTCATTGTATCAAGGAATTCTAAAAGGTAAGGTTCACAAGCTGTTACATGTAGATTACAAAGGGAAGGAGTGATTTTTGTGATAGATTTAAGTGTTTGTGTAGGTAGCGCATGCCATATTAAAGGATCTTACAATGTCATTAATAACTTTCAGCAAATTATTGAAGAATATAACCTGGCAGACAAGGTACAACTAAAAGCAATTTTCTGCTTAGGTCATTGTACAAAGGGAGTATCTGTAAAAATAGATGACGGTGAAGTTTATAGTGTTTCAGGAGCTACTTCTAGAAAGTTTTTTGAAACAGAGATATTGCCAAAATTAATAATAAAAAAATGATTTAATAGAAGAAAAAAAGACTATCAGAATAAATTAATATTCTGATAGTCTTTTTAATATTATTTAGGAATGCGAAGTTATAAATAATTTATAACCAAGGTATTACATCTAACCTATAAAGTTTTGTATGGCAAGAAGTGCTTTAATATCTATTTTTTCCTTGGAAGTAATCAGATTTTTAGCTTCTTGCTTTGATAATAGCATAATCTCAATATCCTCATCTGGTTCTAAATAAGCTTTTGATATTTCGCCAAGGCAAGTGCAATAAACTAATGCTGCAGATTCATCTGTCATACCAGTTGATATGTATGCCTTAGATTTGGTCTTATTATAATCAATTTGAATTAAATCAAGTCCTGTTTCTTCTTTTAGTTCACGCTTAACTGTAGTTTCAAAGTCCTCACCCGGATCTATAAGGCCAGCAGGGATTTCATAAACATAATCATTAAGAGGAATTCTAAATTGCTTTATAACCACTAATTTATCTTCAGTGGCATGAGTAGCTTTATCTACATAAGTAGCTTTATCTACGTATGTAGCTACTATTATAACAGCATCAATATTGTCTTCTGCTGCATTAAAATAATTGTTTTTTAAGGTATCTAAATCTTTTCTAGAAGCAATGGTCCAATTTCTAGGTTTCCCGTTTTTATTAATATACTCTGCATTATAAAGTTTTAAATACTTTGTATCTGCTAGTGTTGTAATATTTGTTATTGCCATTACATCATCTCCAACCCTACTTCAGTTTATTTAGTTATTCAAAATCTTCTGGTTTTAAATTATTTACATAACCTAAAACTACATCTAGTGAATTAGAGGAGTACATTGCGTCTGTGCCACCTTTATGATAATAAACTGCAAAACGATCATTTTTAAAATAAAAGATGTGATAACTTCTAGTGCCTACCTGTCTATGACCTAAGCAACTTTCATCATCTAAAATAAGTTCATTGAGTATTTTGTTTCCAACATTTATGTCTTTTATGACAGCTAAACTGAGAAAACGAGGTTCAAAAGTAAATTCTTTCATTGTGTTCATTTTAATTCCTCCTTTATACAATATATATATAATAATATCACTTTGTAAGAGTAAAAACAAATGGATACTAGCAATATTTGCAACAACTGGGTTTAAGTATTAATAGAAAATATAATGAGAATTTGTTATAATAGGTATGAAATTTGAAATTGTGAAAAAACATATATAAATTAATATGGATACAGTTTTTGGAGGGGGAAAAAATGTTTTATTTTGTGAGAGACATAGAAGAAAATGTGATGAACATAAATCATTTGCAAGAGATTCCATTTCTGGAAGAGGCTATATATAATATGTCCTTAGAGAAATTGATAAAAGAGTATGAAAATATAAAAAAGTGGTTCATGATTAATAAAATGGCTAGCCATTTTCAGCTTAAAGGTGTTGCTGGGGAAGAGTTGAATTTTTTTCTTATAGATAATGTTCCTTATGATGATATGGACTATACTCATGATGTTCTGCATAATAGAATTAAACAAAAAATGGGATGCCAATTTGAAGAATATGAATTAAATTTGAAATTAAGATTAAGTAGGACATGCTCAAGAATTTTATTCAATATTAAAATTAGTTCTATTTTAAAAGATTGGACATAAAGTGGATTCCACATGGCAAGTAAAAAACACCTAAGCAAAATTAGTTTATTTATAAATTAAAACAAACCACATATAAATATAATTTAAATCATTTATAAAAAAAATAATTTAAAGCGCATAAATGTAGCAATTTATTTTGAAATCATATAAAGTTAATAAGGAAAAAGACAAAAAAAGCATAATTACTATATAGAAAAAGGCATATGTGTTAAAACTTCTATTTCATCTGTAGATTTATTTTTTTTAAGTACCATATATTCAACTATAAGCATATCCAGCTTTCTGCTGACAATTAATTTCTCTATACTCATGTCATGTTCATCAAGGGTAGCGCACATTTCATTTAAAACGTCTCTCAATGTATCGATACAGGTTTTAAGCTTATCTTCAGCTAAAATTCTCATTATGTTTTCATCCATAAACAGCCTCCTAATATATATACTAAAAAATTAGTATATATATTATCCATAATTTATTATATATTAAAAAAAGCAAATACATAATATGCTAGCAGCCTATAAATAGAGTTAGCATACTCTGTATTTGCCTTTAAAAAGGGTTATTTATACTTATTACCTTGCAAGGTGCGGTAATAATAACTTTATAAGACTTTCAATTATATTGACTTCCTTTTCTGAACATTTATTAATTAATGAATGCAATACATTATTATTAGTATTTATGTGCGCTTGTTCAAAAAACAAATAGTCAATTGAAATGTGTAAACATTCTGAAATGTTTATCAATGTACTAACACTCATTTTTCTTTCCCCTCTTTCAATTTGTCCCAAGAAATAGGGGGAAAGGTTTAAGAGCTCTGCTAATTTTTCTCTGGTCATATCAAATCTTTCTCGTTCCAGCCTTATTCAGTTTCCAATTTCTACGTAATTAATTTCATTATTCATATTACCCACCCTCTATAACCTTATATATTAATAACCCTATACAATTCTACATAAAAACCTTCAATATATAAATAAGCCCACTGCCTACAATTTTTATTTTACATCAGTAATATTTGCAAATAAATCCCAAATTTAATAAAGTAGATTGACCATTTTACTGTGTTATGTGTAATTTTTGTTTTCTTATTCTTGTAGTTTACTCAATTCTTGCTTATGTAATACATTTGATTTTAAAAAAATAAAGTATGTAAAGTTTTTTTTAGTATATACGATATAGATAATGTAGGGAAATAATTTATAAAAAATGGGTGATAGTCATGGCATTATCTACAAATATAATTAATAATACGTTATTAAATCAATATGGAGTGCAAATAAAAAATAATAATAAGATTTCTGATGAAAGTACAAAGAGTTTTGAGGATGAAAAAGCAATGCAAGAATTAGCCTTTCAAACAATGCTTATTCAAATAATGGGTAGCTCTGGTAATTCAATGATGGCAGAGGTTATGTCTAGTGCACTATCAAAGCAAGATTCTTTTAATTTAGATGATTCATTAGGTACTATGAGTAATTTTAATTCAATTATGAGAGGTGCCACGCAGTCATTATTAAATTCTGATAACAAAGGTGAAGAAAGTAAATTCAGCGGTTTAGGTAATATATCTGCTAAATATGAATCTAATGGTAATCCGGGGACAATAAGTAATACACCAGGAGATTATGGTGGAAAGTCTTATGGGGCCTTTCAGTTTTCTTCTAAAACAGGGTCTTTAGATTCTTTTGTAAACTCATTGAGTGAAAAAGACAATAAAATTTATTTAAAATTAGCAGGAGCAAAAGCTAAGGATGGTAACAGCTATGGTAAAAACTTCGATACTGCATGGATTAGTATTGCTTTGTCTGATAAAGATAAATTTTTAAAGTTGCAGCAAAATTGTGTGAAAGGAGATTATTATAATGCAGCAGCACAAGCTTTAAAGTCAAAATATGGTTTTGATATAAATAAAAAAAGTGATGCATTAAAGGAAAGTTTATTCTCTACAGTAGTTCAGCATGGTGTAGGAGGAACTTTATCTGTGTTCTCAAAATTGAATTTAAATAATAGTGATGGTAATATCATAAATGATTTGTATAATGAACGCAAAAAGGTTGATGTTTATTTTAGAAGTAGTTCGGCGCAGGTAAGACAAAGTGTATACAATAGGTTTACGCAAGAAAAGCAAGATATGCTTAATATGTTAAATGGAAAATCCGTTTAGCAACATTTCAAAAGGTAAGCTAATGTCTAAGTAATAAATGTCATTAATGACCTAAAAATCATATAATCGAAGTTTATAAGATTAAGAAAACCAGTAGATTAAATATTCTACTGGTTTTTTAAAATTAATAAGAAAGTATCCAATATAAGAAAATGCAAAATTATATTCCGAATAATCATATAATATGTTAATATATACATATTATGTTTCAGATTTGTATTTGATTGAATTGACAGTATATAGGGAGGCTTATAAAATGAAAAGTATTAAAACTAGGATTACCACATTTATATGTTTAATAGTTGTATGTGTACTCTGCTTTTCTACATTTACAGGGTATTTAATTTCTAATAAATTGATATTAAAGGAAGCTACAAGGAATCTAATAGTAACTAGTGAGAAGTATTCAAGTATAATTGATGGATGGTTAGCACTTCAAGGGAAATTGATGGCAGATACGGTAGGTGCTATAGAATTTAATAGTAATTACAACAACAAACAAATAATAAATTATTTAAAAACTAGACAAGCAGTAAATTTAGAAAATAGTATAGATGTATATATAGGATATAAAAATAAAGCAGTATTATCTGCTAGTGAATGGGTTCCTGAAGTAGGTTACGATTGTACACAAGCGGATTGGTACAAGGCAGCTTCAGCTAGCGACAAGGTAATATATACCGCACCCTATGTTGATAAAGACTCGAAGAAGATGGTTATAACTATTGCTAAAAGCATAAAAAAAGATGGAAAGGTTGTAGGAGTAGCCGCATCAGATATAAGTGTAGCGTATCTTGCAGATATAGTTGGAAATGCAAAACCTATTGATAATAGTTATGCTTTTCTTTTAGATAGGGAAAATAATATTATTGTTCATCGTAATAAGGAGTTTATAGCAACTGAGAATAAAATTCAAAATTTAGGTGTAATTATGAATGGAAGCTTTAGCAAAATTGTTAATAATAAAAATGACAAAATTACTGAAGTTAATACTTTCAAGGATTACGATGGAGAAAATAAATATTTTGCTATTACGAGTATTCCATCAACTAAATGGAAAATAGGATTTGCTATTCCTGTTAGTGAATTTAGAAAACCTTTAAGAGTGTTAATAATATCTTTTGGAATTGTAATTTTAATTTCATTGATAATATCTTTTGGGCTAGCATATTTAACAGCTAAAAAACTATCTGACCCTATACTTGATATTTCAGAGATTGTTAAAAAAACTACAAAACTTGATTTAGCCTATGATGAAAAAAATGAAAGACTATTAAAGCACAAGGATGAAATAGGCATCATGGCAAAAGCTGTAACAGAGCTAAGAAACTCTCTAAGGCAAATAAGTTCAGCCATTAAAGAGAGCTCGGGAGAAGTTATTGAGGCTTCTAATAATCTATCAAAGGCTACAAATAAAAGCACTCAAACCATAAACGAAATTTCACAAACTGTAGATAATTTGGCAGAGGGAACTTCGCAACAGGCTAGCAATGCAATGATTGCAACTGAAAAACTTGAAAGTTTTGCACTAGAAATTGATAATGCTGTCCACAGTGCTAATTTAGTTAAAGAATATTGGGATAAAACAGATGATATAAATAGTAAGGGCATAAAATCCATGGAATTACTTGCGTATAAGTTTAAGGAAAGTGATGAAGCCATAGGTGAACTGGAAACCAATATAAATCTTCTTTCTAATAAATCAAGCTTTATTGGGAAAATTGTAAATACTATACAAGCTATAGCAGAACAGACTAATTTACTTGCACTAAATGCAGCTATAGAAGCTGCAAGGGCTGGAGAAAGTGGAAAAGGATTTTCAGTAGTAGCTGATGAAGTTAGAAAATTAGCTGAGCAAACAGCTAATTCAACTAATGAAATAAGTGGGTTAGTAGAAGAAATTCAAAATGAAATAAGGGATACTAAAGCTAATATGGATAATGCTTCAAACATAAACATTGAAGCCAATAAAGCTATGCAGGGAGCAGAAAATGCATTTACCTATATTAAGTCATCTATTAAGGATACCGTAATACAAATAAATGAACTTAACAATAATATTAAAACAGTAAATGAAAATAAAAATATAGTTTTAGAAGCTGTACAAGATATTTCTGCTGGTTCAGAAGAATCAGCTAGTGCCACAGAGCAGGTTAGTTCTAGTGTCCAAGAGCAAGCTATGGAAATGGAAAATGTAGCACAAGCATCAGAGCAATTAAAGGTTGTTTCAGAAATACTTGATTTAATGGTAGGAGAATTTAAGTTATAGAGGTGTAAAAACAATAATATTTCAAAGTGATCCACTTCCATAAGTGGGGCTTACCTTTTGTATTTAAACTTATGCTTGCGTGTGACCTAACGTTATTATATATAGTAACGGTATAGTTTTAAGTATAAATATCTACTAATTTTACGATTGAGAGGAGTTTATAGATGAAAGTACCTACTTTAAAACAAGCAACTGAATTTATCAAATATGCCGAGGAAAAGAATCCTGGAGAATGGATAGCACATTCATATAATGTAGCGAAAGCATCTAAATCAATTGCAAGGGAGTGCACTGATTTAGATGGTGATATTGCCTATGTCTTAGGATTACTACATGATATAGGTAGATACGAAGGGCGTGTGCAAATGCATCATTCTGTAAGTGGATATGACTTCTTGATGGGTAAAGGCTATGATGATGCTGCTCGCATAGCCCTGACGCATTCATTTATACTACCAGATATTAGAGGGTATGCCGGGAAAGTTGATTGCACTGAGGCTGAATTAACTTTTATTAAGGACTATATAAAAAGTACAACTTATAATGATTATGATAAGCTTATTCAGTTATGTGATGCAATTGCGTTGCCAGAGGGTATATGTTTGATGGAAAAAAGATTATTAGATGTAGTTATGAGATATGGTATAAATGATTTGACTTTAATAAAATGGAAAACTCAATTGGGTTTGAGTGACTACTTTAGCAAAAAAATTGGTAAGTCAATTTATAAGGTTTTAGATGGTGTCATTGAAACGACTTTTGGATTCAATACCATGATTCAAAATAAGTAATATATATAGATATACTTAACATAGATTCTTATATTTTATTAATATAGGTTAGTTAATAAGCCAATGCTATGGTATCAAATAAATATTTGATACTATAGTATTTTTTATTATAATGCTTAACTTTAATTCTGTATCGTTTATGGGCTTTGAATAAAATTATTTTGATGTTAAACTTCTAATATATGATTTATAGATTTAAAGGGGGCAACTATTATGAGAGAAATAGTATATGAAAATTATTTTTGGCAAAATGATTTAGTAAGGTTAAGAGCTTGGAGTCCTGAAGATTGGGAATGGGACTATTATAATAATTTTGATACTTCTGCAATGAGATTAGGAGACTGTGAAGTTCCATTTCCACCAACAGTCTTAGAATCTAAAAATTTTTCGGAGAAAATTGCGAACTTATCTAATAATACTGGGAGAACTTATTTTGCTATAGAAACATTAGAAGGCACTATTGTTGGTAGAATTAATTTTAATAATAATGATGAAAGAAATGGAACCTTTGAAATTGCTTTGTTAATTGATAGAGATTATAGAGGTAAGGGATATGGAACAGCTGCCATGAAAATACTTCTTCAATATGCTTTCATGGAGAAAAGATTAAATAAATATTGTGGGAGTCTTTTGGAGGGAAATATAGGATCTGTTGCCATGCACAAAAAACTAGGGTGTCAACAGGAAGGGCTTTGCAAAGAAAATATTTATACAAATGGACGATATTGTGATGAAATTCTATTTGGATTGACAAAAGAAGATTATTTAAAAATGATAGATTTTACTAATTACACCAAGAGGTAATTAAAGGAGACATATTGTGAGGGATTATATAATAATAAGCGATTATATGGATAATGAAAGATATAGTTCAAGCTTTAACAAATTATCAATGGAAATTTTTGAATCTGATCCTGAGAAATGGTATGAAAAAAATCTTTACTATAATAGATGTAATTTTTACTCCTGTCTATATGAAGATCAAGTGGTTGCAAGTATATCTGTAAATAAAATGGATTTACTTGTAGACGGACAAAAGAAAACAGCATTACAGCTATCGGGTATAATGACACATCTTGACCATAGAAACAAAGGATTATCATCAGCACTAATTAATCATATTATAGAAAAATATGAGAATGAATATGATATTATTTATCTTTTTGCCAATGATAGTGTTTTGAACTTTTATCAAAAATTTGGATTTAAGCAAATCATTGAAGGTGCCTATGAATTAGATGCAAATGAGATAAATAGAAAAGAAAGTATGATAAGAAAACTTAAAATACATGATGAAAATGACTGTAACACTATATTAAGAATTATAGAAAATAGACAACCGATATCTAAAAAACTTGGAGTATTTAATGATCTATGGCCTATACATATTTTCTGTATGTATGTACATAACGATGATATGTACTACCTAACAGATGAAGATACTATAGTAATTGCGACAAGAGAAGATAGCTGCGTGCATTTATATGATGTATTAAGCCTAACACATATTGATTTAGATAATATTATTGAAAAAATTGTAACCATAGATGATGATAAAATAGAATTTCATTTTATTCCTGAAAGCAATAAATACAATATACTTAAAATTTCAAAGGAGAGACCAGATGACTGGTTGTTTGTACGGTCTAATAATACTTCATTTAATGAAGTGTTATTTCCAATCACCTCTCAAACATAAAACATATACAATTATAGTTTTTTAATATGGAGTAAAAAACTAGTGTGCTAAAACACCAATGGGTTTTATTTTAAGATGCAAACTTAAAAATTCACAGTATAAATCAGAGATGATTTATACTGTGAATTTAATTAAGAGATGATTTAATAAAAAAAGGCTACGCTGTAGACTTTGAATACTTTAATAGTGGACATGATTATTTATCTTGGGGTGAAATTTTGGCTAACGGATTAATTTCACTTATGGGGGTACAATAATGACAACAGATTGTTTAGATTCATGTAAAGGTTTTGATTTCCACAACGGGGTAGATTCCAAACAATGAACTATACTACAATAGCCCAACATAAAAATAATTTTGAATTTAAGGGAAATTAAGTATAAAATTATTTGCTAGTATTAAAATAGGATATATACTATTTAATGTATTGAATATTAAAAATAAAACATACTAGTTATAAGAGAAAAATAATAGTGTTATGAAAAATTTTATATTAGAGGGGGGGAACAAAATGAAAAAGTTCACGAAAATAACTTCTATATTATTAACAGCTGGATTATTGATTAATAGCTTCAGTGCTGTTGCACGAGGTGCACAAGTTGCACGAGGTGCACAAGTTAAATCCGTAACTGATATATGTGTTAAGCAAGGCTTAGAAATAGGCAAAAGCACATCAGGATTTAAGCTAGAATCTAAAAAATGGATTGAGGATATACAATCTACTGCCATGATATTCAAGCACGTTAAAAGCGGAGCAAAGCTCATTTATTTGCAGAATGAGGATGAAAATAAGGTGTTCTCAATAAATTTCCGTACACCAGTGAATGATAATACGGGTGTTAATCACATTATTGAACACTCAGTTTTATGTGGCTCAGAGAAATATCCTGTTAAAGATCCATTTTTAACTATGGCTAAGCAATCATTGAATACATATATAAATGCTCTTACGGGCACAGATTTTACAATGTATCCAGTGGCAAGCAAGAATGAAAAGGATTTCAATAATTTGATGAGTGTCTATTTGGATGCAGTTTTCTATCCAAATATAACTAAAGATCCTAGAATACTTAAACAAGAAGGTTGGCATTATGAAGTTAATAGCAAAACAGGTGAGCTAAATTATAATGGAATAGTATACAACGAAATGAAAGGTAATTATTCGTCGCCTCAGGTAATACTATCAAATGCTATTAATGGATCACTTTTTACTGATAATTCATATAGTTATGAATCTGGTGGTAACCCAGATAATATTCCTGATCTAACATACAATAAATTTATAGAAACTTATAAAAAATACTATGTTCCATCAAATAGTTCTATATATTTATATGGAAAATTAGATATTGAAAATACTTTAAAATTTATGGATGATAATTATCTAAGTAAACTCAAAAAAACAACTGTAGATAGTGTAATTAAATTACAGAAGCCTTTTGAAAGAAAGGTTGAAAAAACAGAACTATATCCAGTAGCTAAAGATGCAGATATCAAAAATATGACTTACCTATCATCTAATTATATGATGAATAAGGTAAAAGGTGTAGAAGAAGTTTTAGGGTTTCAGATTTTGCAAGGGATTCTTTTGAATGCTGAAGCTTCACCTTTAAAGAAGGCATTAGTAGATGGTGGCATTGGAACCAATGTTTATGGGAGTTTTAATCCATCAACGCAGCAACCAATCTTTAGTATATTTGCAAGTAATGCAAATGAAACAGATAAATATAAATTTGAAAATATTATTGATGATACTTTAAAAAAGATAGTGAAAGACGGTTTTGATGAAGAATTAGTAAATTCGGTATTCACTGCTGTAGAATTTGGGTTGCATACCCAAAATTCAGATGCGAATAGAGGCATGAATTATATGGCTAATGCTATGAATTCCTGGAACTATGATATGAGTCCTACGGAATATTTGGAGATAACGCCAGCACTTAATTTAATAAAATCTAAAATATCTCAGGGGTATTTTGAAAAATTAATTCAAAAATATTTATTAGACAACAAACATAAGTCATTAGTTGTATTAAAACCTTCTAATGGATTAAATGAAAAAAAAGAACAATCCCTTAAAAATAAACTTGCAGAGTATAAAGCATCACTATCAGAAATTGAGCTAGCTAAGATTAAAAAAGACACCCAGGAATTGAAAAAGTGGCAGGACGCAGAGGATTCAAAAGAGAATTCATCAAAGTTACCAACGCTTTCTCGAAAGGACTTGAATTCAAAAGCAGAAGAAATCCCAACAATAGAAAAATTAGAGGGAAATATAAAAGTATTAAGTCATCCTATGTTTACTGATGGCATTATTTATTCTAATATATATTTTGATAGTTCAAAGGTGCCTCAAGACCAAATATTATATTTGAAATTACTTGCTAATGTTTTAGGAAATGTAAGCACTGAAAAATATGATATTATGCAGCTTTCAAATAAAATGATGAAGGATACTGGAGGAATTAGTTTTAATTCAACAGCATTTAAAAATGATACGAGTACCAATGGATATGCTCCTAAAATGATTGTTTCAGTAAATGCCATGAATAGTACATTACCAAAAGCATACGAGCTTTTAGATGAAATAATGAATCATAGTAAATTTGATGATAAGAAGCGAATGAAGGATTTAATTAAAATGGTAAGAACCAATTATGAATCTATGTTTGTGAATGGAGGTAATAGCCTCGCAATGGAACGTACATTATCTTATTTATCAGATAGTGGTAAGTATAGTGACTTGGGTTATTTACCTTACTATGATTTTATTTGTGATTTAGATGATAACTTTGATACTAAATTTGAAAAAACTGTAAAAAATTTAAATAGTGTTCGGAATATTGTATTTAACAAAGAGGGATTAGTGGTAAGTTATACTGGTGATGAAAAAAATTATGCTAAATTCACTGACAGTCTTAATTCTTTCGGGAAAAAAATTGAGGATAAAAAATTTCCAAGGCAAGAATACAAATTTGATTTTTCAAAAAAGAATGAGGCTTTTGTAATTCCGTCTCAAGTACAATATGTGGTTAAGGCTGGAAGTCTTAAAAGTGCAGGATACAAATATAATGGAAAGATGAAGGTTATTGAAAATATTTTAAATAGTGATTATTTATGGAAGGAACTTAGAGTAAAAGGTGGTGCCTATGGTGGAGCTATGAATTTTACAAAGGAAGATGTATTATTCTATTCTTATCGTGATCCCAATTTAAAGGAAACCTTAAATACCTTCGATGAAGCTGTAAAATTTTTAAGAAACTTTAAAGCGGATGAAAAAGAAATGACTAATTATATTATAGGAACAATAGGAAGTATGGATGGGTTAACGGGACCTTACGATAAAGGCGCAATAGGGGACAATATGTATTTTTCAGGCACCACTAAGGAGGATATTCAAAAGCTACGTGATGAAGCATTATCCACCACCCAGGAGGACATAAAAAACTTTGCGGATATATTAGAAGTTGTAATAAAACAGAATTTGTATTGTGTTGTTGGTAGCGAATCTAAAGTAAATGCAAATAGTGATTTATTTGATAGAATTATAGTTCCCATTAAGAATTCTAAATAAGAATACTTGCCCAAATATTATTAGAATTGAATTGGGGTTAGTAAATAAATAAAAAAATCTAGTTGAATTACTAGATTTTTTTATTTTTAGGGGGATTTAAAATACTCTTTACATTAATTACTAAATCACTGCAAAGTAGCTGTAAAACTAAAGCGAGAATATAGTGAGAAATTAATTATGCCACTATAGTATGTACCAATGATATGTTATAATGTAAATATATAGTATATTTGCAATTAAGGATGTGTTGGTTAATGAATTTAATAAACAACAGATATAGAATAATTACAAATTTAACGCAAGATAGGATTAAATCATCTTACCTTGTTTCTGATGTGATAAATAATCATGAAAAAATACAATTAAATATTATTAATTCTGAATTTGCATCAGAAAGTTTGATAAATTTTTATGTAAATGAATTTATAACACTATCAACTATAAATCATGCAAATATAAGTAAAGTATTTGACTTTGGTCTGGTTCATTCTATTGATAATAAAAAAGTAAGTAGTAGTGAATATTTTTACACAAATGATTACCTAGAAGATACGGTGAAACTGCATGAATTAATTACTAATATAAATGAAAATGAAATTCTAGGAATATTTATGCAGCTATGCAGTGCATTAAATTATCTGCATATTAGAGGTTTTATTTATGGAGAAATAAATATTAATAATATAATGATTTCATATAAAAACAATGAATATAAGGTTAGTTTTGTAGATTTACCAACCATAGAAGCCCAAAATCAAAACTATGATCATAACAATATAGGACAACTCAACTTTAAATCACCTGAGTATCGTATAGATAATAAAAAAACAATAGCTGCAGATATATATTCATTGGGAGTAGTGTTACTTGCCTTATGTAAAATTGACATACATCAAAATTCAAATATAAATCAAAGCATTTTAAAACTTGCGAATAAGGCTGAAGATAAGTACCATGAAAGTACTGAAGCCTCAGATTTTTATAGTAATTTAATGATAATTGTAAAAAAAATGACGCAACAAGATTTAGAGCAGCGATATAGTAATATAAATAAAATTGTTGAAGATATTAATTATATTTTTAATAAAAAATATGTGGCTTATATAATTGGTGAAATAGAAAAATTGAATTTTAAAACTAAAATAGTAGGTAGAGATGCTGAAATTAAAGAAATAATAAGTGCTTATTACAATTTAATTGTGCCTAATGCATTAAATAAAATTATTTTTGTTCATGGTGAACAAGGAATTGGTAAAACGAGACTATTAAAAGAAATCCAGCATTTGCTTTATTTGAAAAAAGCTAGTGTATATGCTAGTTTTGCCATAGAAAATCCACATAGTAAAAGTAATAAAGCTCTTGTAGATATATTAAGGAAAATAATATCATTGTGTGATGAGGAAATAGTAAAAAGGTATCAAAGTGAATTAATAAAATTCATTCCGGGACTTGGTGCGGAAAATAATATTGTGGCTTCAGAAAATTTAGTAGGGGAAAAAGAAAAATATAGGTTAATTAGTAGGGTATATAGCTTTATTAAAGAGTCTACTAATAATAAACCTACCGTATTTATCATTGATAATGCTCATTGTTTAGATGAATTTTCATTAGAACTTTTAGAGTATATAAATTTACAAAATAACAATGAGCAAAACATAATGATTATTTTATCATATAACAATGCTGAATTTATTATAAATAATAAACTTAAGCAATTATCAAATAAAAAGTCTAGGAACTTGAATCTTGATTTAAAGAATCTAAACAATGAAGAAACAGCTATTATGATTCAACAAATACTTAGTATGCCTAAAGTGCCGATTAACTTTGGAGAAAAAGTTTATGATAAAACCTATGGAAATCCGCTATTTATAGAAGAAACATTAAAAGATTTTATGGCTAAAAAAATCCTTTGTATAAATAAAAATAATGCTAAATGGCGTGTTTCTTTTGAAACTGTTGATGAATTACCCATTGCATCAACAATGGAGCAAGCATTGTTGAATCAAATTAAGCAAATTAACAAAGATAGCTATGAAATTCTAAATGCTATAGCTATTTTTAATACTGCTGTTTCAATCGGAGTGATTGAAAAGGTTTTAAATACTGCTAAAAAAAGAATAGAGGCTTATATTGATGAATTATGCTCTAAAGGGATTTTAATTAAAAAAATTGAGGATATGGGCTTTGTATTTGATTTTTATAATAAAGTGCTTAAAAATCTAATATATAATAGATTAAGTGAAGAGCAGAGGAAAGTGAGACATCAGTTTGCAGCTTCTGTATTGGAAGATTTATATCAAACTCAAGGGAGAGAATATAAAGAGGAACTTATATATCATTTAGAAAAGGCTAATGATAAGGAAAGGCTTGTGAAGTATTGCCTTGAATTTGCAGAAAAAATGAAATCACTTAGAATAATGGATGAAGCAATTTCTAAGTATAAAAAAGTATTATCCCTCTTATCGGATGAAGATAGTCAAAACAAAAAAGCGGAAATTATTCTTAAAATAGGTGATATTTATTTAGAAATGGGAAATTTATCAGCTGCGCTAAAAACTTATAAAAAAACCTATAGATGTTCAATGAATTTAGTGGAAGTAAAAATCCAAGTTGATTGTGCAAATAAAATTGCATATACATGTATAAGAAGAAATGAAGTAGAAAAGGCAATGCAGTATATAAAAAAATGTGAATCACTATTGCTAAATGTTGAGTACATGGAAGGCTACCTTGAAAATAAAAAAAATCTTGTTAATGTATATACTGCAAAACAGGATTACCAAAAGGTCTATGAAATATGTACTAGTTGTATAGTAAAATGTGGAAATGATTATATAAAATACAAAGGGCTTATGTACAATAATCTTGGGATAATGTACTCAGAAACTTCTAGAGTAATTGAGGCCTTAGAGTGCTATAGAAAGGGACTTTCGTACTTTGAAGAAATAAATTACCCGGAAGGCATGTGTCGTTGCTTAAATAATCTAGGCGTGATTTATGGAGACCATTATGGAGATAGTGAAACAGCCATTAGCTATTATAATAAGATCATAGTAATTTCGCAGGAAAATAGTATTATAGAATCAGAGTTAATTGCTTTAGTTAATTTAGCAACTATTTACTGTGATAAGTTTGATTATGATGCTGCGCTAAAATACTTTAAAGATATACTGGTAAAATCGAAAAACATTGAATTAGAAGGTAACATATTTTATACCTACAACTATCTTTCCTACGTTTCTTCAAAAATGGGCAATAATAAGGAAGCATATGAATATCATTTACTAGCACAAAAGGAGCTAGAACAATATCCTATACAAGGTAAGGATATCTCGCTGTATTATCAGATGGGAGCAGAAATTTATTTTGGAATAGGGGATATTAAAGCAGCTTATGATTTAATAAAAAAAGCCTTGGAAATATATAATAATGATGGTACAACTCAAGATGGTAATAGTAAATTATTATTATTTGTTTTAGAAATATATAAAACTGAGGGAATAGAAGACTTAAAGAAAAGAATTGAATATGTAAAGGCAATAATCCAGGGATATAAGAATAATACGAATAAAATTAATGGACTATATGAGGTTTGTATAGTTTTGTTTGAAAAAGGATATCAGGAAGAAGCCACTAATTTATTTAAAATCCATTCTGCTAGTGAACTTGATAGTTTAGTTGATATAGTTAATATTAAAAAATTGTATTTAGAAGGATTGATATGTAAAGACAAAGGTAAAATAGATAGTTTAATATTAGCCTTAGATTTATCTAAAAAAATTAAAAATAAACTTTTTCAATGGAAAATCTGTAGTGCTATTGGAGACTACTATTTTTCGCAGGTGGATTATTTTTATGCAGTAAACTATTACTTTGAAGCCTGCGAGATAATTAAAGATTGTACGCTACAACTACCAGAGCAGTTAAGAACTAATTATATTAATTCTTTTAATATGATGAAGCCTTTTAATATGATTAAAGGGGTAAGTAAGGCCCATGCATATAACAAGGTGTGCAATTGGGAAGAGAGTAGAATCACTATTTCAAACAATAGGGATTTAACAGCTCTTTTCGATTACAGTGCTTTTAGCCAAATTTTAAGTAATAAAAGTTTTATTGAATCAGCTCAAAAAATATATAGTTCCATTCTACCAGAGGGGATTCATAATATAAATGACATAATTACTAATATGTGTGAGGAACCATTGAAAATATTAGATGTGATTACAAAACTTATTTCAAGTATTGTGCTATCTACTAGGAGTTTAATTATTTCTGAGGGGAATAACAATGAATACTCAGTTGTTGCTTCTAGTGATGGGAATCATGATATTACAGATATAAACCTAATTTTACAAAGAGTACGGGAAAGTAAAAATTTTATATTAATTAGTGATGGTTTTAATAGCACAAAAAATATAGAATTCAGAATTATTCCTAGTGGTATGAGTGCGATAATGTGTATACCAATTTTAAGAAAGAAGCATTGTTATGCAGAAAACTCAAAGATGGCCACTGAAAGAGGTAATGAACCATTTAAATTGGAAAATATAAAGGGGTATTTATATATGGAGTCTGACAGAGTGCTGAATAATTTTAATAAGGAAAGCTTGAATAAATGTTCCGACTTAACCTCATTTATAAGTTTCATAATGGAAAATTATTTACTCCAAATCAGTTCTTCCATTGATAAGCTAACAGGAACACTTACAAGGCGCTTTCTCGAGGAAGCACTATCTGAAAATGTTGAAAAGGGTAATGGATCTTTAGAAGTGTTCTCAATTATAATGTTTGATTTGGATGATTTTAAAGGTGTCAACGATAGGTTTGGTCATCAAACTGGAGATCAAGTACTGAGAGATGTTAGTAAAATCGTTATGGATTCAATTAGAAAGATAGACGTATGTGGACGATATGGTGGAGAAGAATTTATTGTTATTTTACCTGGTACAGATACCACTGACGCAAATATCGTTGCTGAAAGAATAAGACAAAACATTGATAATAAGAAAATACTAGGTTCTAAAAGAGAGTTAACTGTGAGTGTGGGTATTGCTACTTACCCAAAACATGGAAAGTGGAAAAAAGAATTGGTAGAAAAAGCTGATCAATCACTATATGTGGCTAAGGCCAAGGGTAAAAATAGATGCCAAATCTGGGAAGATAAGTTTCACGGCATCGTAAAGGGTAGTGATAAACTATCAGGAATAGTGTCAGGAAATGTAGTTCAAGATTCAAGAAATGTACTAGCCATGGTAGAGTTAATCCAAATGATTAAGGAGGATTGTGATTTTGAAACCAAAATATTCAATGCACTTGGAAGAATAATTGAAACTACTGAGGCACAAAATGGTATGTTGTTTATAGTGAATAAAAATGAAATTACTGAAAAATTTGGAAGAAAAATTTTTAAGGAAAGTTGGATTGAAGTTAAAGGCTATAGTGGAGATATAATCGATTCTGTAATTAAAGATAAGCAAGGTAAATGTATAATAGATTGGGACGCTATAATAGATTACGATTTAGTAACTGGAATGCCAAATTGGAAGTCTGTCTTAGCTGTCCCTATAATTAAATCAGGAATTGTCCGTGGGATACTTTATTTAACTGTTCCTATTAAAGTTAAGGAATTTAAATTTGAAGATTTAAATTTTGTAAATACTTTGGGTCAGTTGTTAGTGGGTATGTTATAAGATGTTTAAAAGCAGTAGAAATCTATTGCTTTTAAACATCTTATCTATAATATTTAAGAAGATTCCATTATTCATAGTTACTAATATTAAGTATTGATTGATCTTCAAAAAATGTATTTGTATTATAAAGCATTAAAACATCTGTGATATTATAGTCTTTTATTAGAGCACTTACATCATCTGAATAATATCTTAAATCAACAACTATTATTTCACCAAAATGAGAAGTTAAAAAGGGTATAAAACAGTTGGCATAAGAATCCTTTATGACTAAAAGATGCTTATTATTAAGGTTCATAGTGCTTGTCTTTATAATAGGATGATTTCCACCTAGAAATACAGAGTACTTATCTTTGGTATTTAAACTGCTGGAATTAAATAAACTGGCACTCTTTTTTTTCTCATCAATGTAATTTACTAATATATCTTCGTGAGTTTTTGGTAAATATACAGTAATTATGTCACTATCTACATTTTTAACTCCAGCTCTTGAGTAAAGTGTTCCGTAAAATTTGTTATTAACCTCAGTAATATCATAATCACTTATATCTTTTGGTGTTATTCCGGAACTTTTGCAAAATTCTAAGTATGCATAATATGCTCCGTATGTTGTCCAATGGTGGTCAGTTTTATAATATATGTATTTGTCCTTATTTTTATTTAATGTATCAAAAACATTTATTGATTTTATATCTTTATCTAAGCCAGAATAAAATTTATTTATATACTGTAGTTGATTCTCTACTGGAGCAAAGGCAGGTAATTTATCTTTTAAAACTTCTACTTTGTTCGGAACTAACATAATATACTTAGATAATTCTTTGTTGTCATGACTGAAAGTATTTATAGCTTTTAGTTTTTCAGCAAAATCCTCTTCGGATGGCTTATTGAACTTATCTATTAAATAGCTATCATCTCCTAAATATACATCATTATTTTCTTTTTTTCCAGTAAGTATCTCTGCTTTTGATTTTACATTTATCCAAAAGTTTCTAAGTATAAATTGATCTGAGATGTACTTTTCATACTTTGAAGTAAATCTGTTATGTAACAAATTATTTATCGTAAATTTAGGCTTATTCTTAAGCTTTCTATTCTCCTCCTCGGAAAAATCTTTGCTTGGAACTATAATATTTAATATCATTACACTAAATATAAATGATAAAAATATTAAAGTAAGGGATTTTATATATATCCTATTATATTTTTTTCTGTTAGAATTAAATTCCATATTTATTATCACCTTTTCTTATCTAAAATCTAAAGTATAAGAATGGATTAAAGCTTTGGTTTACAAGGTATGCCGTAGATAAAAATAGTATAAAAATACGATTGAAAGCCATTACTATGGCACCTCTTGCATTAAAGCGACTTTTAATCTTTTTATCAAAATTGTACATAACTGGGGTTGCGCAAAGTACTGCTACTGCAAATATAATGAAGTTTGTATAAAAATAATATATAGCTGTATTATCGCTAAAGGCATTTCCGCTAAGTCCAAACATTACTTTTATATAACTTAGTGCATCACTTAATTTATTCATATCGAAAAATACCCATCCTACTATAACAATTATCATGGTATATAAATTTGAAATGCACCTTGGAAGTTTTTCTAAAAGCTTTCCTAGAAGGATTTTTTCGGAAAATATAAAAAATCCGAAATATAGACCCCAAAATATAAAATTCCAACTTGCACCATGCCATAGTCCCGTTGCAAACCATACTATAAATAAGTTTCGCAGCTGCTTTATTAATGGAACCCTGTTACCACCTAAAGGAATATAAAGGTATTCTCTAAACCAACTTCCCAGAGATATGTGCCATCTTCTCCAAAATTCAGTCACACTTCTTGATATGTAGGGATAGTTAAAGTTTTCAATAAATTCAAAACCAAACATTTTTCCAAGCCCTATTGCCATATCAGAATATCCACTAAAATCAAAATAGATTTGAAGTGTAAAGGCTATGATTCCAAGCCAAGAGGATATAACTGATACACTTGAAACTTCCATGGATTTTATAATTGTCCAAACCATTCCTATGTTGTTAGCAATCAATACCTTTTTTCCAAGACCTAGTATAAATCTCTCTATACCTTCTGAAAATTGATTAATGTTTTCTTTTCTATTTTTTAATTGGATGAATATATCACTGTATTGAACTATTGGGCCTGCAACTAGCTGTGGAAACATAGTTACATATGCCCCGAAATCTATAATGTTCTTTTGAACCTTTACTTTATTTAAATACACATCTACTACATAGGATATAATCTGGAATGTATAAAATGATATTCCGACTGGTAAAGGAAGCTTTTGGACAATTATATCTAATCCAAATAATGCATTCATATTATCTACGAGGAAACTAAAATATTTAAAAAAAGCTAATATCCCTAAATTAACAACCAAGGTATTTATAAATATTAGCTTTGAAAGCCTCTTACGTTTTCTATGTTTATTTATGAGCAAAGTACTTATATAATCAAATATTATACTAAAAACCATAAGGCTTATGTATACGGGCTCTCCCCAGCCATAAAATATAAGGCTTGCAACTAAAAGAGTAAAATTTCTTATTTTCTTTGGGGAAAAATAATATACTGTAAGAGTAAGTGGTAAAAATATAAAAATAAATATTAAACTACTAAAAACCAATTATAGCCACTCCGATTCATGTCGCCATTTTATTTGAAACTTTCATTAACGGCGGTTGTTATTTTATCTACATCTTTTGATACATTTAATATTATATATTTTCCTTTAACCTCTAAATTATGATTTTCCAAAAGCTCGTATTGATCTGGACTATAATCTTTAAAGCTGCTGGATTGTTTCTCAATTCTGCTTTCAATGCTTTCTAGTAAATCATCTATATCATCTTGATTTTTAACCTTTAATATAAGTATTTCGTTTGCTTCCATATTGCTCTTTGGCGCATACAATGCAAAATCCTCTAATCCTGTAGTGCTTATGGAATAAAGCTTTCTAAGCTTAGTTTTATTACCTTTTTCCATTGGTGATAAATCTGAAACCTTTTGAATACAAGCTATTATCTCAGGTATTTCAGGATTTTTGGTTTGGATGAGAGCGCAACCTTGAAAAATTGCTCCCATAAAAGGAAGTAAACATAAAACCCATATTTTATTTGGTATTCTTATTTGTATCTTCATATTTATCATCCTTATATAATTCATATTAATTCTCTAATTGACTTCTTAAATAATCTAACCATAATCCATAAAATTTCATAGTAAAATGCATACCATCTGGTTCGTATATATCTGTTATATCACCAGGGACAGAGCGTATATCTATGTAGTGCACATTTTCTTCCTTAGAAACTTCAATTACCTTTTCCACAAACTTATCTATTCTACTTTGTGAAAAATTTTTATCTTTATTCTGAACTTTAGCTTGTACAGGCGTTAAAGATTGAAGGTATATTTCAGCATTAGGAACTGTTTGATTTATATCTTGTATAAGTTTAATATAGTTATTTTTAAAATCATCGGGGTTTTCAAACAAACTTAAGTCGTTCATACCATAAAGTATAAATATTCTTTCGGGATTGATGCTGGATAATTTACTTAATTCCTCCTTTGCAGTTATAACATTTAGTCCTTTTTTAGCTAAAACAGAAGATTTATTTACTATATTATAAAAGTCTAAGGCTTCAGTTATAGAATCTCCCATAAAAACAGATTTTTCAAAGTAAATCTTATTGCTTGCTTTTGTTAAATTAATATCCTTCTTTTCATGGTTTAATTTATGATTTTGGATTATTTTGTTCTCAACATCAGCAGTATTTACCTGCTCCAATTTTTGCAAAACAATATAATTCTTTTCTATTAGTTCCTTTCCCTTCGTATACTTTAAATAAGATTTTACTGAAAAATAACATAATATTAATACAGTTAAAAGAATTAATTTAGGCAGGATTTTTAATCTTTTTTTCGTTCTATTATTTGTCATATTATTACCTCGTATAACATTATTCTATAAAATATTCATAATATTTTTTTAGCCTATTCATAGAATATACTATTTTCGAAACATAATGATTACAAAATAGTTAATTTTCTAAGAGTTAATAAATTTTATATGCAAGGTTTTAATATTTCTTATTTGTGATATAATAAAAGGATTAGAAATTTTAAAGAACTAGGGAGAAAATATGTTAAAAGAAGATATGGTATTACAAATATTTAATGAAGGAACTAGTGGTAAAAATCATGCAGGCGGGCAAAGGGTTCTTAATAATGATTTGGTTTCTTCTGTTGATATTACAAATGAAGATAAATTAATATGCATAGAAGGCAATGTAATTTCAGAGAAGCTTTTTAATGAATATCACACGAAAATTGAGATGGATACAGAGAGAAAAAGTATTTTTACTACCTCCTGTAGTTGCTCTGATTTTGAAAATAATGAGTTTAAAAAAGAAAATTATTGTTGTAAGCATTTAGTGGCTACCTTTTATAGTGCAGTGGAGGATTTAGCCAGTCATCCGCTTTTAAAAGAAGAGGATGTGGTGTGCCTTCCTATATTTAAAAATAATAGCAATGTATTAGCTATGCTTTTAGGGGATGAAAAACATAAGGACGAAACTAAAATAGAGGTTTACATAAATAAGAACCAGTGGACTAGCAGCCTTAAAGCAGAGTTTAAAATAGGATTAAACTCTATGACATCTAATAATCTTTACATTTTAAAGGATATCAATCACTTTTTATTAGCCTATGATAATAACATTCCTATAAACTATAGTAAAAATTTCACTTTTAATAGGTCGGATCAAAGATTGAGCACAAAAGATAAAAGGCTTGTGGATTTTATTGAAATGTTAAAGAGTATGGAGTCCTCCCAAAGGACTACTCACAGAAGTGAAGATCGTTATATAGATGGGAAAAACATAAATATTCCTAAATTTTTAACGCGGGAATTTTTTGAAATTATAACTAAGCATAGGGTTTATTTAAATGAAGGCTTTTTTTCAAGGCCTGTAGACACAGAGATTTTATATGAAGCACCGGCCCTAGATTTTGATTTGAAGCTAATTAAAGACAATTATGTGCTTAAATCTTTGAACGGAATGCCTGTGGCTTTAGGTTCTAAAAACGATGTTTTTTTGTATGGAAGCAATATATATCTTCCAGATTATGAGTTTTGTTATAAGATAAATCCTTACCTCCAAGTTTTTAATGAGGCCAGGGTGGTAACTATGACAAGCATGGAGGAGGAGAATATATTAAGACGACTTGTTCCAGATCTTAATTTTTTGTCACCTCATGTTACACTATCTAAGTCCATCAAAGACAAGGTAGTGATGAGTAAGTGTGGGTTTAATTTCTACTTTAATCAAGAAGGAAAAGATGTAACCTTAACATTAAAGGTTAAGTACGGAACTTTTGAGTTTAATATTTTTGAGGATTGCAGTGAGAAAATAATATATAGAGATTCAAAAAAAGAAGCTCAGACTACTTCAATTTTAAAAGCCTTTGGATTTCAAGAAATAAAGAATAAGTTTTATTTCACAAAAGGCGAGGACTATATATTCAAATTCTTTAAAAGTGATGTGGAAAAACTTCAAGAAATAGGAGACGTTTATTACTCTGAAAACTTTAAAGGGATAAAATCTTTAGGGAAGTCCGGGATTAGTGGAGATATTAAAAGTGGAAAATATAATTATTTTGAAATGGATTTCAAAATAGGAGATATTAAGCCAGAAGAAAGTATAAATATATTAAGGGCCTTTAGAAATAACCTTAAATACTACAAGCTAAAAAGTGGTGAGTACCTTGATCTGGAGGAACTGGAGCTTAATAAATTCTTAAAGCTTTTAGATGTTATGACCCCGGCTGATATCGAAAATAATCATATTGAAATATCAAAAAGTAAGGGCGTTTTTCTAGATAGTTATTTAGAGGAAAATAAAATTAGATATATAAAAGGAAAAAAAGAGTTAAAAGAAATAAAGGATAAGCTTAAGAATGTAGAAAAATTGAATTTTAAAGAGCCCATGGATTTAAAGGGTAAATTGCGAGAGTATCAAAAAGTAGGATACAATTGGTTTAAAACTTTAGATTATTTAGGGTTTGGTGGAATTTTAGGGGATGAAATGGGTCTTGGTAAAACCATTCAAGCTATTACTTTTATATTAGCCAGTGAGGGAAGTAAGACTTTAATTGTAGCACCTACTTCCTTAATATATAACTGGATAAGTGAGTTTGAAAAGTTTGCACCTAGGTTAAAAGTAACTGCAGCTAATGGGTCAAAGGAAGAGAGGCAGCAAATAATAAGTAATATAGAAGAGTATGATGTTATTATAACTACTTATAATCTATTGAAGAGAGACTCCGAAAATTATAAGCTATTAGAGTTTGACTATTGCATATTAGATGAAGCACAAAACATAAAAAATCCAAATTCTCAAAACGCAATAGCCGTGAAAGAGATAGTGGCAAGGACAAGGTTTGCTCTGTCTGGTACACCAATAGAAAATTCTCTTATGGATTTATGGTCTATATTCGATTTTATAATGCCAGGATACCTATATGATGAAAAGAGATTTAGTGTAAGATATCATAAAAAACTTAAGGAAAGTCCTGAAATATTAGAGGATTTAAATAGGCTTATAAAACCTTTTATTCTAAGGCGGAGAAAAAAAGATGTTTTAAAGGAATTACCTGATAAAATAGAAAAAGCACTAATAGTGAGCTTTGAGGAGGAGCAAAAGAAAGTTTATAAAACCTATGCAAATCATGCTATGGAGATTATTGAAAATAAAGTAAAGAGTGACGAGTTTAAAAGCAGTAAAATAGAGATACTTTCTTATATAACAAAGCTAAGACAATTATGCCTAGATCCTACAGTGCTCATGAATGATTATAATGGTGGTAGCGCAAAGATAGAAGCACTAGTGGAACTTCTTCATAAGAGCATAGAGGAGGGGCACAGGGTCCTTGTTTTTTCTCAATTTACTTCTGTCCTTAAAAATATACAAAAGAGACTTACATCTGAGAAAATATCCTTTAGTTACTTGGATGGATCAGTTCCTTCAGAGAAAAGAATGAATTTGGTGAAATCTTTTAATGCTGGCGTAAACTCTGTATTTTTAATAAGCTTAAAAGCTGGTGGCACAGGTCTGAATTTAACTTCAGCAGATGTAGTAGTTCACTTTGATCCTTGGTGGAACCCAGCAGTGGAAGAGCAGGCAACAGATAGAGCTCATAGAATAGGTCAAAAGCATGTGGTGGAAGTTGTAAAAATTATAGCTAAGGGCACCATAGAGGAAAAGATTTTGTCACTTCAAGAGGAGAAGAAAAAGCTTATATCCTCTCTTATGGGAGATGAAATGGGAAGCGGTGAAGGCTTTTCAACCTTAAGCGAGGAAGAGATATTTGGATTGTTTGAAATGAAGGAATAATAATGCATAATGCATTTATAAAATGCTCCCATTTTACAAGTGGGAGCATTTTGCTATTTAACATCTATAGTCATGTTTTTTAATACAGTATAATGACATTTATACCATTCATTATCAGGGTCTATTTCATAGGCTATTTCTGCAAATCGTAAGGCCATTATGTTATTTCCCATAGCCATATATACTTCAGACTTTCCAAAGTAGGCAGCACTTTTACTTATATTAATTTCAATTGCTTCATTATATATTTCAAGAGCTTCTTTTTTATTGCGAAGTGTTAGTAGCATATTAGCTTTACCACATAGTGCCTCATAAAAATCAGGACACAGGTTTAAGCAAGTTTCAAAACATTCTAAAGCCTCTCTAAAATCATTAAGAAGAGCTAAGAACTCTGCTTTTTTAAAATATATATTTATATTTGAAGCATCCTTTTCAAGAAGCTTTTCACAATAGTAAACGCATTTATCAAAGTCACCAGTTAAATCATGTATGTCAATTAACTTCCAATAACCTTTTGCATCACCAGGAACTAGTTTTAGGTACTTTTTTATGCATTTTTCTGCTTCGCAGGCTTCATACATATCAATATGAGCTTGACCTTTCACAAGATAGGCCTGTGCATAATCATTATTTAAAAAAATGGCTTTATCAAAGTCTTTAAAGGCTTTTTCAATTTCGCCATCATTAAAAAGCCCTTTGCCTCTTTCTATATATTCGCGAGCTAGAGTATCATTATTGTTTAAATTAATATTATTTTTCATTAACCTATTCCTTTCATGTATCTTCATATATTACAATTATTGACACAAAATAAAACAGTATACATGAAATCCATATGGAATAAAATTTTTTTTGATTATATATATATAAGGTTCAGACTTGTTATTTATATGAATGTGTTTTATAATATTTCTAACAATTACATAGATTTGAACAAAATAAGAAAAGGAATAAGTTTAGAGTAGTCACGGAAAGTAACATGTAAAACTTGATTTTGTATAGAGTTCATTATAAGGCTATAAATTTTATGTTCAGAGAGCAGTTAGGAATAAAAATAGGCATAGCAAACAAGCCTACACGATGCAGGAATTTTTAGAAAAAAGCATTCAATTGTCAAACAGCTACTCTAATAAATTTAAAATGCTAAAACCTAAAACTTTAAGCCTTGCATCTAGATGAATATTAATTCCAGCAATCATAGTCATAAATGAATAACGTTTTTTACCATGTATTCGTAAAGAATGAATTCTATAATCATTAAGAATACGATTATTTATACG
>NZ_BHYK01000003.1:0-96812 GCF_003865095.1 Clostridium tagluense
CGTATAAATAATCGTATTCTTAATGATTATAGAATTCATTCTTTACGAATACATGGTAAAAAACGTTATTCATTTATGACTATGATTGCTGGAATTAATATTCATCTAGATGCAAGGCTTAAAGTTTCAGGTTTTAGTATTTTAAATTTATTAAAGTAGCTGTTTGACAATTGAATGCTTTTTTCTAAAAATTCCTGCATCGTGTAGGCTTGTTTGCTATGCCTATTTTTATTCCTAACTGCTCTCTGAACATAAAATTTATAGCCTTATAATGACTCTATACAAAATCAAGTTTTACATGTTACTTTCCGTGACTACTCTAATACTATTACAATCATCGCCCCAAAAGAAAAGCCTAAATATCTGTACATTCTTATATTTTTATTCATAAAGTCTTCTGATATTTTAATTTGTTTTTTTAAATTTGCAAGGGTCAATGAAAATATATTGATTTGGCCTTCAATATCAGACTCTCCCAAAGTTTTAGATAAATCCAAAATAACATTTATATCATCAGAGTTTAGATATATTCTACTTTTTATTAGATTCATGGCACTGTTCATTGCTTCATAAACATTTTCATAGTTATTGCCTGATAATAATTCACTGGTTTTATTAAAAAGCTCCCCTATCGGCTCTTTGCTTTTTTGTGCTACACTTTTAAATGCATCCGGCAAAAGAGCATGTACATAAGTTATTTCATTTTGTAGTTGATATATCGCTCTTTGAACTTCATTTAGTTGAAAAACCCTATACTTTAACCTTTCACTATATATAAAACCAGCTATAGTTGAAGCAGTTACAATCACAGCACATGCAATTATTTTAATCATATTATGACCTCCATATATCTGCACCTTTAGTAAAATCATAAATGCGTTCTATTGTCCCAATACCTTTTTTGTTAGAAAGCACTATGCCTCTTGAAAATACGTAATTTTCCATGATATCTTTAAAAACCAATCTTTTATACAGGTCTTCAATTCCAAAGCCATGAATAGTTGTAATTAAACTAATACCAGAATTTAATGCCATTAAAATACTTTCCATATCATTTTGAGTACCAATTTCATCACATACAATGACATCAGGTGACATACTTCTAATTGCCATCATAATCCCTTGGCTCTTGGGACAATTATCTAGTACATCCGTTCGAATGCCCACATCCATTTGTGGTATGCCTTTAAAAGAACCTGCTATTTCAGACCTCTCATCAATTATAGAAACATTTTTACCATTAAAATTTTTATTTTTATCCCCCTGGGATATATGCCTCGTAATATCTCTAAGTAAAGTTGTTTTTCCACATTTAGGAGGAGATATAATAATTGTATTGTGTACTGAATTATTGTGCGTAATATAAGGCATTACGCTGCCTGCACAACCAATAATTTCTTTACACGCTCTTATGTTTATAGATGATATATCTTTAATAGTTTTTATGCTATTATTCTCAATAACACAAATTCCACATAGTCCAACTCTATGTCCACCTTTTATAGTTATATATCCTTGCCTGATTTCGTCTTCAAAAGCATATATTGAGTAATTGCTTATTCTCTGCATTATATATTTAATATCTTCAGTCGTTGCAATATAGTCCCAAATTTCTTCAATATTCCCAATATGTGTAAATATAGGCTTGTTTACTTTTATCCTAAGCTCTTCAAGTTCCTGTATTTTATTAACCTGTTCTAATTTACTCCTAATAGTCATAGGTAATATTTCAAATAAATCTTTTGTAACTAAAATTTTTATCACCCTCTCATATATAATTTCTATTATAGGTTACTGTAAAATATTCCATATAAATCTAAAAATTATTAGCTTGAACCATTCATTTTACATAATATATGTAATAGGTCTCCAAAAAAGAATAAAAAAAAAGAACCAAATTGGCTCTTTTTTAATATATAATCTATAGCTTATACTCTTAGCATGTAGTCACCATTTCTGGTATCTATTCTTATAGTTTCACCTTCATTAACGAACATTGGAACTTGAATTATTGCTCCTGTTTCAACAGTAGCTGGTTTTGTTACACTTGAAGACGTATTACCGCGAACACCTGGTTCAGTAGCTGTTACAACTAGTTCTACAAAATTTGGAGCTTCCACTGAGAAAGCCTCATTCTTGTAAAATTTTATTACAGCAAACATGTTTTCTTTTAAGTATTTTATGGCATCTTCAACTTTTTCGTAGTTAAGTGGTATTTGTTCATATGTTTCTTGATCCATAAAGTAGTATAATCCATCTGCTGCATATAAGTACTGCATTTCTTTTCTTTCTATAACCGCTTCTTGTAATTTTGTAGTTGGATTAAAGGTTTTTTCTGTAACCCCTTGGTTAATAACATTTCTTAACTTAGTTCTAACAAAGGCAGCCCCTTTACCAGGTTTTACATGTAAAAATTCTATTACTGTGTAAACTTGTCCACCTTCATCAAATGTAGTTCCTTTTCTTATATCTCCTGCTGAAATCATTAAGTATCCCTCCAAAATTCATTGTTAATTCAATTAACCCATTATATTATAACCTTATTAGATATATTAATACCAATTTCTACAATTATATTGTAGAAATCTTTTTATCCCAGTAAATTTAAATTTGACCCGTTTATAATTCAAATTTCCCTATGTAAAAATCGCTTTAAAATTTTTCTTATAATCTCAGTAAATGTAAACATTACAGTGGAACAATGTTATTTTATCAAAACTTAATGATATTTGCAAATATAATTATATAATATTTAAATATTCTTTATCTTTTTCATAATTATACCACTTAATCATCTTCTTGAGGCTGAAATATTAAGGTTCTCACCCATAATTTACTTGTTTTTCTTAAAATCAATACTTATAGTTGTAGTTTTAGATTCCTTATTAATATTAATACTGTTTATGCTTAAAAGACTCTTGCTTTCATTTAAAGAATATAATGAAGTATTCAATAATTTTATATCTCCCCTGTAATCTACTTGGACATTACATTTCTCCTGTCCTATCATATTTATAGTTTTCACTCCAAAATCACTATTTTTTCCTATAAGTTCCAAAATGTCACTGTATCCATATTTTTCTACCGCCACAGGGTTTTTATCCACTTTAATATTAACTAGGGCTTGGTTTTTAATATCGTTAAATTTATGCGCTACAAAGATAAGTTTAAAAGACAAAATCCCCATTATAATTAGTAAAATAAATAGAATCCATTTAAATTGTCTGTTTTTATACATCATTATACCTATAATATAACTTTAAAGTTAAACTTCCCTTCATTTTTAATGTTTGGAGTTAATTTTTTAATTGAATATTTATCTTCTATAAGTCTTACTACACGAATATATTCCTCATAGTTATTAACTTCTATATCTATTTCCAAATTATCTTTTGTTATATTAATATTCTTGTAGGTGAAATTATTATTGTCAAAAAGCTTGCTTATTTCTTTATGCTTTTCAATAATAATTTTATCTTTTCTAGCAGTTTCTATAATATTAACAACTTTATTTTCACTAGCTTTCTCGCCAGCCACATCTTTTATTCCATTAGAAATATTAAATATGAGGCTTATCAAAATAATGTTTACTATTAAAACTATTTTAATACATAATTTAACTTTTTTGTTCCATATTTCACTTTTTCTATCTTCGTACCAATTTGGAATGAATGTTTTTTTCACCATAACATCTACCCTTTTATTATCATATATTTTAGCAATTGTTCCCTTTTTAAATTTTCTAATATTTCCTTAGGCAATGTAAGATATTTGAACTCTTCTATATTTAACCCTTCCACATTTACATAATATATTTTTTTACATAGTTTAGCATAGTCGTTGTACTTATCTAAAAACTCATTCATTGCATATGAAAATTTAAACAATAGCAAATCCACAACCCTAACAATAGTATTAGCCACAATTTCATCATTATTACATATTATGAAGTATAAAATATCATTGTAATAAAAAACCAATATATAGTTTTTCTCATGTATTTTGTTACAATAGTAATTTTTAAAACAAAACTGAATTAAGTTTACTTTTTTTAAACTGATATTATTATCAATGGAGCTTTCTAATAGGTTTAGCTTATTTCCACTAAGGCAAAAAACTAATATTTCCATATTAAACTTATCTTTTTTAATAAGCTTATAGGTAAATGAAATATGCTCTATGTCTTTATAATAATATCTTAGTTCATTTTTAATCAAATCATTAATTAGATGTTTTCTCACCAGCGGTAGGGTTATCATTTTAATATATACTGTCTCCCCCTCAACAAGAACATATAGATTTTTGTTCTTTATATCCATTTCAAAATCTTTTATATTGAGAGTATCCTTATAATATGTATTTCCGTAGGCTATAGTATTAACTCTATTTAATATTCTGTTTTTAGAAAATCCTATGCCTGAAATTCTTTCTGCGGAAACTTCTAAAAGCATATTCCTTCTAAATTTCATTTTTTCCACCACCATTTATTGTTATAATCAATTATTTAAAGATCCAGCCACTTGCCCAGGGGGTTGCACTTTATACTCTGTTTTTATAAATACCATATGAAAACTTTCACCAATAGCTTGCAATTCAAAGTAATCATTTCTATTTGCACCATACTTGTAAGGTGTTGTAAAAATGAACTCATTGCTTTTATTAGAATAGTTCACCTCCGCTTTTTCATACTTTACTATGTAGCTTTTAGAATTGTAAAAAAACTCATTTATTCCTTTTTTTATTTCTTCTTTATTTTCATTAATATAAGTAAAAAATAAAGTCATTAGGTATTCACTATACCTTTGATATTCATCCTCTTTAAGTAGATATACTTTAGTACTTTTGGAATACTTTACTTCTGACAGTTGAATGTCAAATATATACATCATTATAGTTAAACAAATAATTCCTACTAAAGTAATATAAACCATTATAAATCCCTTTTTAGTTTGCATTTTCTATTGCTAAACACCTCTCAATGCTTTGACCATTACGCCAGGTAACTTTAATATAAAGAGTTTTTCTGGTTCTTCTGGCCACAAAGCCTTTTACATCATCTATAATTACATTTTTATGGGAATTTTCTACAGGTGTAATATTCTTTGTACCATATAATATATAAAGATTTCCATTGATACATTTTATGTAATTTATAGTGATTCCATCAGAATAATTTATTTTAATAATATTATCCTCAGTTGTTATTGTACTTGCATCCTCATTAACTTCTTTTTCTATTATTGCTATGGCTTCGTTTAAATAATTAAACCCTTCATTTTCTAATACATTATTTTTATAATTTTTCAAATAAGAGATAAGCATACTATCTAAAGCCCCCACCATTAAAAATACCAAGCCCATAACAATTACTATTTCTATAAGTGTAACTCCACTTTTTTTCATTTATGATCACCTTTATAGAAATTACACTGTAATTCTATAATATTCTTTGGACTCCCAGAATGTAATGATAACCTTAAAGTGTATACCTTAAATTCACATTTTAAAAAGCTCAATTCTATATAGGGCTCCGCACGTATTGCTTTCTCTGAAAACACGTCCAATACTCCGCTTTGAATTTTATTCAAAGTCATATTTTCCTTATTTACAAAAACTCTGTTATTTTTCTGTAACCCTTCTAACCCCTCAAAGGTCATAGAATATATAATATTGTTTTTAAGGCCCTCCATTATGGTTACATTATTATTTACAGTTTTAATATCTTTTTTTATATTATGAGAAATTAGGTCAAAGGACATCATGCAAATGAAAATGGTAGAGAATATTCCTAGGCTACATAGTACCTCCAGCAATGTAAATCCTTTTTTACTTATTGATTTTGACATATGACGTACCTACTCTCATTGTAATTTCCTGTTCTATTGAATTATCATCCTTTAATATTATTGTGCATGCATCATTACTAAAACCATCTTTATCAATTTCAATTTTCCCATTTATTCGTCTACCTTGAACTTTATATAAGGTTATCCCCTTTGTGAATGCTAGTGTTTTTACTGTATTACGGTCATTTTCTAAATTCATTTCATTTTTTCCTATATCAAAAGTTATTTTTGCACTACAAGAATTTTCTCTACAATACATCTTTGAATTATTAATAAAACCTACTGTTGCATTGCAATAATAATCTAAATCCACTTTATTTTTTACTGATTTATGAAATCTTAGAGAAATAACGCTAAAGCCTGCAATCATACTCATAATGGCTATAACTAATACCATCTCAATTAATGTAAATCCCTTACGCATAATTTCACCTTCCTTATTAAATCATCACCTGTGGTGATGAACAGCAACATCGCTGATGAAATGTACCAGAGGTGCTGAGATGTCTTTAAAATTTGCCTGCGGAGTCCATAACGCTTAGCATTGGTAGCATAACCGCTAATATTATTGTACCTATCATAACTCCTAAAAATATTATTAAAATTGGCTCTAGTAGTGCAGTAGCTTTTTCTACATTTTCCTCTGCATCTTCATAGAAGATGTCTGCAGCTATTAAAAACATGCCATCTAAATTACCGGTTTCTTCTCCTATTTTCACCATAGCCACAAAAAATTGTGGAAATAGGTTCATTTCGTTTAAACAGCTTGATAAATCTCCCCCTTTTTTAATGTCACTTGAAACTGTTTTAAATTTTAGCTTAAAATATCTATTTCCAATAATATCATTGATTATTTCAAAAGCTTTTAAAAGACCCACCCCACTAGTTAGCAATATATTAAGCCCTCTAGTAAATCTTGTATAAATGAGACGTTTATATACTGGGCCTAATATTGGGCAAATAAATTTAAATTTGTCAAAAGCCATCTTGCCCTTTTCTGTTTTAAAGTATTCTATAGAAATAAAAATCAAAGTTAAATTTATCATTAAAATCCATAAAAAATTTGCTCCTAAAAAATTACTCATCCCTAAAACCACTCTGGTGATTAATGGAGTTTTTGCATGGAAAGAATTTAAATTTGTAATAAATACGGGAATTACTTTTATAAACAAAAAAAATGATATAATTTTTAATGTAACAAATACTGTGCAAGGATAAATCATTGAATTCGTAATTTTTTTTAACAGCTTATGCTCTTTTTCATAATACCCTGCCAATTCTTCTAGAATTATATCTAGCTTCCCACTCTCTTCACCTAAATAAATCATATTTATCATAAACTCTGGGTATACATTTATGGTTTTTTTCATACTTATATGCAATGAATTGCCCTTTTGCACATTTTCCCTAATGCTTAGGAGACTCTTTTTTATTGACTTATGTACCATTTGTTCATAAAGCAAATTAAGAATGTCACATATAGGAATCCCTGATTTAATACATATTGAAAATTGTCTGCAAAACATAGATATAGTTTTCAAATTAGGTTTAGTAGAAATTTCAGTTATTTTTTTTATATTCCTACACTTTATTAAAAATAATTTTTTTTCGCGTAATTCAAGTGCTAAATCTTCTATACTATCACTGCAGGTAGTACCTTTTATTGTTATTCCATCGAATGTTTTGGCCATATATTTAAATTTCATATTATATTTCACCTATCACTAATTATCTTTTTCAAAATTGTAGCTATAAGTAGCATTTATAAATTCTTCTATGGATGTTACACCATTGCGCACTGAAGCCCTGCAAGTCTCCATAAAAGAATCTGATTTCTTTTCATTGCAATATTTCCAAAGCTCATCACTTATGCCACTTCTTGCTATAATAGATTTATGAACATTATCTAATTTTAGTAATTCATATACCACTGTTCTACCTTTATATCCAGTTCCATTACATTTATTACACCCCACTCCTTTATATATTTTCTCTCCATTATTAAATCCTAAATGCTGAAATTCGTCATTCATAGTCTCATATTCCATTTTACAAGTGGAGCACAATTTTCTTATTAATCTCTGAGCAAGTACTACAACTAATGAATCTGCAACTAGATATGATGGAATACCCATGTCTATCAGCCTGGATATTGACGTAGTTGCATCATTTGTATGAAGACTTGTTAATACTAAATGTCCCGTTATTGATGCCCTCACAGCAATTTGTGCCGTTTCTTCATCTCTTATTTCTCCAAGCATTATTATATCTGGATCTTGCCTTAAAATACTTCGGAGCCCAGTTGAAAAAGTAAGACCTGCTTTATTGTTTACGTTTACTTGATTAATTCTAGGCATATTATATTCTATTGGATCTTCTATGGTAACGATATTTTTACTTTTACTATTAATTTCATTTAGCAGTGCATATAGTGTTGTTGATTTTCCGCTTCCTGTTGGTCCTGCAACGACAATCATTCCATGGGAAAGCTTTAATATATCCTTTAAAATCATAACTTTATCGCAGCTAAAGCCCAATGAGTCTAAATTTATAAATCTCTCTAACTTGTATAAAACTCTTATAACTAGCTTTTCTCCATACATTGTTGGCAGCGAAGATACCCTAAAATCATAGTCTATTCCATCAATATTTTCAGTTATTTTTCCATCTTGTGGAATTAATTTAGTGGCTATATCCATGTTTGCCATTATTTTTATTCTTGTACATAGTGATTTATATACGTTACTTGGAATTTGATTTATCTCATTTAGAATACCATCTACTCTCATACGAAGTATGGCAAAATCCTTAAAAGGCTCTAGATGAATGTCACTAGCTTCTGCATTTACGGCTTGCTTTAAAAGGGAATTTGTTATTCTTATAACTGGTGCATTTTCAGTAGAAAATTCTGAATGTGCCTCTTCATTTTTTTCACTTTCCTCTAGCATATATTCTTTTCTCATTTCCTCCACTGCCACATCCACAATTTGTTTTCCATAACAGTTTTCAATCGCCTGGTTTATATTGTTAGACAGTGCAAAAAATATTTTTATTTTTTTGTTTGTTATAAATTTAAGTTCATCAATAACTTTTATTTCAAATGGATTTGAAAAAGCAACATGTACTTCATTACTATTATCATAAAAAGGTATTAACCCGTATCTTTCCGCTACCTCCCTAGATATTAGTTTAAAGGCTTGATTTTTTTTACTATTAGATTCAAGCTCCGTATAATATATGTTAAAATCATTTTCTAATATTAAAATAAGCTGATTTAGATCTATTTTTAAGTCTCTTAAAATTATTTGCTCTTCACTACAACCTCTTTTAAATGAGTCCTCTTTTATCTGTATATGTTCTTCCTCTGTAATTAGGTTTTTGTCTAATAATAATTGGAGTAAATTTTTTTTCATATTATTTTACCTTTTCTAATATTTGATTTTCATAGGATATCCTTTTTTAATTTTTGTCCACTTTCACAATTTTATTCACCTTTTAGGTCAGAAATTTTCGACAAAATAAAAAACAACTGTACTATTGTTAAATAGACAGCTGTTTTAAAATTAATTTAGAAAAAATTCACCTTCAAAGGTTATTTCTGCTGGTCCTTCCATTAGAACCTCATTTTTAGCAATCTCTACAGTAATTACTCCACCGGGAACCTGTACTTCTACCTTTTTATCAATATATCCTAGTCTATTTGCTGCTACTACAGATGCACAACTACCAGTACCACAAGCTAATGTTGGTCCTGCACCCCTTTCCCAAGTTTTCACCCTTATCACATTTCTTCCTACTATTTCACAAAAATTTACATTTGTTTTTTCAGGAAATAGGTCGAGATGTTCAATAAATTTTCCTTCCTCAACCTGATACTCTTCCTGCTTGCCAAAAACAATAGTATGTGGCACCCCCATAAACATTGAAGTAATATAATACTCTTTATTACTAACCTCTATCTTTTTATTAATTATTTCTGACTTAGATAAAGCAGGAATACTACTGGGATTAAAATTATATTTTCCCATATTTATATTTACACTTTCAGCGAATCCATCTTTAATGCATATATTGGCTAGCTTTACACCATCACCAGTTTCTATTTTCATATTTTCCTTTTGCACATATTTCTTTTCAAAAACATATTTAGCAAAGCATCTTATGCCATTTCCGCACATGGATGCATAAGAACCATCCGCATTAATAATTATCATCTGAATATCTGCTATATTACTTTTTGTAACTATTAAAATCCCATCTGCACCTATTCCAAAATGCCTATCACAAAGTTTTATAGCCAGGCCTTCCAAATTAGCATATTTGCCCTGAAAATCTTCAATAACAATAAAATCATTTCCCGTTCCCTGCATTTTTGTAAAATTTATAATTTCCAAATAGCTCCTCCTTTTTGCAATACAACTAGTATGACTTTTCAATAATTTTCTTTAATGGTATAATATAAATATAACTTAACTTATTAATATTATATTATATAATGTATTATTTACAAAGCATAAGTGCATAATTTTATAAAGTTTTAAAGATGTTTCAGAAGGAAAGGGTGATATGTATGGCATTAGATGGGATTTATTTATCTAGCCTCATTGAGGAAATAAAAGATGTTATTATAGATTGCAGAGTTGATAAAGTAACCCAACCAGAAAAAGATGAGATCATATTAAGTTTTAAAAAGAATAGAAAAATATATAAGTTATTAATAAGTTCAAGTTCAAATTATCCTAGAATTCATTTTACAGAATTTAATAAAGAAAACCCAGCTCAAGCACCTATATTCTGTATGGTTTTAAGAAAATATTTAAATACTGCCACAGTTTTAGATGTAAGACAATTAAACTCCGATAGATTGTTAATTATCGACTTTAAAAGTAGTGATGAATTAGGCTTTGATAGCGTCTACTCTTTGATAATTGAAATAATGGGTAGGCATAGTAATATTAGCTTAGTTCGTACCCGTGATAATTTGGTTATGGATAGCATAAAACACGTTACAGCAGATGTAAACACTTTTAGAGTTTTATTTACTGGTGTAGAATATGCATACCCTCCTATTTCTACAAAACTAAATCCTTTTAATTTTACTTATGAGGAGTTCTATGAGTATATAACCACTAAAGAAATTCACTACGCTGAAAAATTCTTTACAGGTACTTTCACAGGAATAAGTTCTAAACTCTCCTCTGAACTCTTGTATAGATACTCTTTTGAGCATAAAAGTTTTGATTTAGAACATGCTAAACACATTTATGATTTTACAGTAAATATGTTTAAGTCACTATCTAAAGATACTTTTTTAGCTTCCTATACTGTGAAAGGTAAACTGGAAGATTTTCATTGCGTTAAGCTAACCTCTTTAAAAGATTGTGAATACGCAGAGTATGATTCACCATCTAAATTAATAGAGAATTTTTATTTTCAAAAGGATAACCACGATAGATTAAATTCTAAAAGTGCAGGTCTTCAAAAAATAGTTCATAATAACATTAATCGTTGTGATAAAAAAATAAAAATACTTAAAGAAACCTTAAAAGAATGTGATACTAAAGGCGCCTATAAGTTAAATGGCGAACTTTTAACTGCAAATATATACTCCCTTAAAAAGGGTGACAAGTTTGCTAGTGTAGTTAATTATTATAGTGAAGATGGAGCCTTTGTTAAAATAAAACTTGATGAAAATAAAACTCCCTCACAAAATATTCAGTACTACTTCAAAAAATATAACAAATTTAAGATAGCAGAAGAAATGGCCCTAATTCAAATGAATCTTACTGAAAATGAATTAAAATATCTTCATTCTGTACTTACTAACATAATAAATGTAGAAAACTATAATGGAATTGAAGATATTAAAAATGAATTAATAGAAACTGACTATATTACATTTAAAAAACATAATAAAGGTAAAAATAAAAAGGCAAAGCCAACAAAGCCTATGCATTTTGTTTCAAGTGATGGAATAGATATCTATGTGGGTAGGAATAATATTCAAAATGACTTTTTAACATTAAAACTTGCTAATAAAAATGATATGTGGCTTCACACAAAGGATATCCCAGGTTCCCACGTTATTATTAAAAACTTTGGTGATATACCTGAAAACACACTACTGGAAGCTTGCAACTTATCAGCATTTTATAGTAAATCTAAGGATTCTTCTAGTGTACCTGTTGATTATACAGAGGTGAAAAATGTAAAGAAGCCCTCAGGTGCAAAACCTGGAATGGTTATTTACTCTACAAATAAAACTATGTATATAACGCCTAGCGAAAGCACTTTAAAAAGGGTTGAATAAAAAATATGATATTATCTTATACCCTCACTTATAGAATCAATGGGTGCATTTTCGAGGTGTATATATAACAATTAACACTTAACATTTTAGCAATAGAAAAAGCAGAGGGTTTAAACACAGCCTTCTGCTTATATTTTTAGATATTGCCTTTAACTTATCTTTTGTATCTGTGCTTGCTCAGGTAAATTTTCTTTTAGAATAGTAATAACTTTATCGTAATCACTCTTTTTAAAATGAAATGTTTGCTCCATAAACCCACCTGCTAACTTAACCTTTATATCCTTTGAACTAATTACAATAACTTTTTCAATTTCATTCCATAATATAATCTCTTTATATCTATACATTGATATGAAACCTTTTGAGTTAATTCCTTGTTTAATCCATATGCTTACAAACATAACAATAGCTAACACTCCTATTACATAATGAACCCAGGCATTCGCATAAAAATATATAATACCTATGAAAATAATCACACAAAACAATACAGTAATAATTTCTAAATACGTTTTTCTTGTTGGCATTATTAATTCTTTCATGTATCTTAACTGTTTTAAAATAATCGCAATAAAAGATAATGGAATAATAATATTAAAAATACTCATTCAACCTCTCTCCTTCACAAGTAATTTTAGTTGTTAATATTTAGTGTTCCTTTTATTCATGTCGTAAGTTTTTACGACTATGAAACAACTTACAGACATATTGTACCATTTAATACCATGAAATAACCTTCATTCATCAAAATATAAGACAAAAATAAGAGAATGAATATATGTATAATATATCCATTCTCTTATCTTCATTTAGAAATTCTCATAACCCTTCCGCAGTAACATGCATAATAGTATGAGCTTTCTCCAAAGTGACTTGCAATAAGAAGCGCAGTAAAATTTCACGTTTTAAGCTCTTATTGCAAGGCACATAGGAGAAAACTCATAGGGATACACTCTTACTCTTCCTTTTTCTTTCTAGGTATTTCTTTTATATATTGGTAATAATAACATAAAAGTCTTCCATTATATAATTTCCTATTTTTATCTGCTTTCTTTCCAAATTCCTTCTGAAATTCACCGTTAGCGGTTATGACAAAGCAGGACCATTCATTTAGACTCTCATACATCTCTCCAAAATCAATATGAAGTTTTTTTACTTCTGCTGCCTCTCCTATTCTCTCTCCATAAGGTGGATTTGTTATTATAACTCCATATTTCTGCCTAGAGGTAAAACTTTGCATTGGTATTTTTTGAAATTTTATAAAGTCCTTAACTCCTGCTTTTTCCGCATTAGCTATGGCTGTTCTAAGTAAACTTCCATCAATATCTGAAGCCAATATTTCAATTTCATTGTTATTTACAGTTTTTCTTGCACCTTCACGTACTTGCTCCCATATATCAGTCTCAATATTTGGCCAAGTTTCACTAACAAATTTTCTATTTATCCCTGGAGCAATGTTTTTCGCTATAAGGGCTGCTTCTATGGCTATAGTTCCAGAACCACAAAGTGGGTCAGCTAAAACTCTTGAACTATCCCATTTACTTATTAGCACAAGGGCTGCAGCTAAAGTCTCTTTAAGTGGTGCCTCGCCAGCATATTCCCTGTATCCTCTTTTATGTAGTCCTACACCTGAAGTATCTACGGATAGCGTTACTATATCCCTTAGAATTGCAACCTCTATCTTATACTCTGGTCCCTCTTCTGAAAACCACTCACTATCATATTTTTTCTTCATAGACTCAACTACTGCCTTTTTTACTATGCCTTGGCAATCTGGCACACTGTGAAGCTGTGATTTTACAGATTTACCTACGATATGCATATTACCGTCTTCTGGTATTAAATTGCCCCAATCTACGGCTAAGGTACCTTGAAATAGCTCTTCAAAAGACAAGGCCTTAAATTCAGCCATCTTTATAAAAAGTCTTTCTGCTGTTCTAAGCCAAGTATTGCATATAGCAATGTCCATTTCATCGCCTTCAAAAGTTACTCTTCCATTTTCAACCTTTAAATCTTCGTATCCTAGTGCTTTTAGTTCTTTTGCTGTTACTGCTTCTATTCCAAAAGTAGTAGTGGCAATTAAAGTATACATCATATATTATCGCTCCTATTTCTTCTTTTCTTTAGTCATCTTAAAAAAATAACTAGTCAGTATGCTAGTTACTCATTTAAGATACTTTATTGTTAGTATCACTCATATTATAATATCTCTATTTCTTATTATTGTCTAGAAATTTTAAATTTCAATCTAAATAAAAATAAAAGTGCCAGAATTAAATCTGACACTTATTTTAAAAAATTATATTAATTATCTCCTGACTTACTCTTTTCAGGTAAAACTAAGTTCAGTATTATGCCCACCAAGGTTGCAAGCGCTACCCCTGCAATCTCAAATTCTCCACCTGCAAATGGGAACTTAATACCTCCTCCACCAACACCTAAAACTATTATCACTGAAGCAATTATAAGATTTCTCTTTTTACTAAAATCAACTTTGTCTTCCACAAAAATTCTAAAACCAGAGGATGCAATTATTCCAAATAACATAACACTAACTCCCCCAATTACTGGAAGTGGAATGTTTCCTATTACTGCTGAAACTGGTCCTATAAAGGATAATATAATTGCTATTATTGCAGCTCCTCCAATTACCCAAACGCTGTAGACCTTTGTGATTGCCATAACTCCTATATTCTCACCATAAGTGGTATTAGGCGGCCCTCCTACAAACCCTGCAAACATTGTAGCAATTCCATCTCCTAGGATTGATCTATGTAGACCTGGATCTTTTGTGAAGTCACGGCCACAAACATTACTTGTAACATATACATGACCAATATGTTCGGCAAGTGTTACGAAAGCCACTGGTGCCATAAGCATAATAGCATTTATGTTAAAGGTTGGCAAAACAAAACTTGGTAATGTAAAAAATCTAGCTTTACCTATTTCCTGTAGAACTTCCTTTGGAATTACACCAAGTAACATAGAAAGTGCATATCCAATTACCATTGCAATGAGTATTGGTACTACCCCGAAAAATCCTTTGAAATACATAGTACCTATTATAGCAATTGCAAGTGTTGTCATCGATACAAATATCCATACGCCTCTAGATACACCCTCAAGTGCTGGTGTTGTAAAGGATGAATTTAGCCCTGCCCAATTTATTGCAACTGAAGCGAGACTAAGTCCTATTACAATTACAACAGAACCGACCACCACTGGAGATAACATTCTATCTAACCATTTGGTTCCTGCAAATTTAATAATTAAAGCTACAATTACATATACAAACCCTGCTGCAATAATTCCTGATAACATAGAACTTTGGCCATATGCTTTTGTGGCCACACCCATAGGTCCAATGAACGCAAAGGATGACCCTACATATGCAGGAAGCCTAGCCTTTGTACATAAAATATATAGTAACGTTCCCACCCCACTACAAAACAGTGCAATTGAAGGACTAAGACCTGTAAGCATTGGTACTAGTATAGTCGCTCCTACCATAGCAAATAAGTGTTGGAAGCTTAATGGGAGAGTCTTCATGATTGGTAATCTTTCATTAACATCTACAATATTATTCATTTGTTCCTCCTTTTAGTCTCGCTGGACTATTTTAAAAGATTATTTATCTTCTTCGAAGCTATTTATCTTCTTCGAAGCTATTTATCTTCTTCGAAGCTATGCATCATCTTCGAAGCTGAAATGTTGTTATATCTCATATATACTTACTGAGTCAATTTCATCAATTTCTAAAAGCTCCACAGAAATCATTTCTTTTCCTGAAGTAGGTATATTTTTCCCTACATAATCTGCTCTAATAGGTAACTCTCTGTGTCCCCTATCTACTAAAACGGCGAGTTGTATCATTTGAGGCCTACCGCTAGCTATTATGGCATCAATTGCAGCTCTGGCAGTTCTTCCGGTATACAGTACATCATCTACCAAAATTATTTTTTTACCTCTTACATCTATACCTAGTTCTGCATTGTTTAAAACCGGTTGCTCATTTATAGAGCTAAGGTCATCTCTATATAAAGTAATATCAACACTACTTACGGCAATTTTAGTTCCTTCAATCTGCTCTATTAAAAGAGCGATTCTTTTTGCAATTGGTACTCCTCTTCTTTTTATCCCCACAAGGATAATATCCTCTATACCCTTATTTTTTTCAATAATTTCATGTGCTACTCTTGTCAATGTTCTTTGTATAGCTTTTTCATCTAATAGCACTGATTTAAATTCCATATACTTTGCCCCCTATTAAATAATAATTATTTATTTTCATTTTTAAAATATAAAAAAGCCTCTACCATAAAGGTAAAGGCATACTATACACATAATAGTATTGCTATCATTATCCTTATGTTCTCTCTGGAACATTTAAAGGCATAACTATTTAATTTAACAACATATTATCACATATTATGTTCTATTTCAACTCATTTCTTAACTTGATTATAATTTTTTCAAAATAATTTGGAAGAGGTGAAACAAATTCCATGTACTTCTTAGTACTTGGATGTATAAATCCAAGCATTTTCGCATGAAGGACCTGCCCTTTTAAATTAAAATGCTGCTTTTTAAATCCATATATCAAATCTCCTACTAAAGGATGTCCTATCTTTGCCATATGTACTCTTATTTGATGAGTTCTTCCTGTTTCTAAGTTACATTCTACTAATGTATGACTTTCAAACCTTTCTATTACTTTATAGTGGGTAATAGCCTTCTTGCCACTTTCTACTACTGCCATTTTTATCCTATCTTTAGGGTGCCTTCCAATAGGTTCATCTACTAAGCCGACCTCTTGCTTAATTATACCTTCTACAAGAGCTACATAACTTCTTGTCATTGAATGATCTTTAAGCTGCTCCGCTAAAGAGTTATGTGCATTATCATTTTTAGCTACTACAAGGGCTCCAGATGTATCTTTATCGATTCTATGAACTATTCCTGGCCTTAGAACACCATTGATGCCTGATAGGTCCTTGCAATGGTATAGCAGTGCATTAACTAAGGTGCCACTATAATTTCCTGGCGCTGGGTGAACCACCATATCCTGTGGTTTATTAATTACAATTACATCACTATCTTCATATATGATGTCCAAGGGTATATCTTCTGCCACAACGTCTAACTCTGTAGCCTCTGGAATGGATAAAGTGATTGTTTCATCCACTTTTAATTTGTAATTACTTTTTCTCATTTTACCATTTACAAAGGCCGCTCCACCTTCAATTATTCCTTGAACGTATGACCTGGATTTATTTTCTAATTCATTAGAAATAAATACATCTAATCTTGTACCAACTGAATCCTCATTAACTTTATACTCAAAACTGTCCATTTATACCTCATCCTTTACTATAGAAATTGCCAAAATCAAAGTACCCACAACTACTAACATATCTGCTATGTTAAATGTCGGGAAATAATATATATCTTTGTAATGAAGTAAAATGAAGTCTACTACATATTTATAAAATAATCTATCATATAAATTTCCAAGTGCTCCACTTATAATTAGTGCAAAGCTTATTCTCAGGAATTTTGATTTTGGTTTATATTTAACAATATAATATATCATTCCTGATATAACAAGTAGAGTAACTAACGCTAGCAATATGGTTTTGTTTTGCAAAATTCCAAAGGCTGCTCCTCTATTTTCTAAATATTCTAATCCGAAAAAATCTTTAATTAATATAATTCCATTATTATCTTTTAAAGAACCAAGGGCCCAAACTTTAGCTAATCTGTCCAATAGCAAACCTAAAAAAATAATTAATAGTTCCATACCCTTCCCCCTACAGATAGGCATATATTGCAGGAATATGTTTTTTACCTAAATATCCCTAAACTCATTCAATGCAATATATGCTTTTTTATTCTGCCTAATTTAAAATATTGTTTGAATTTAACTTTTTTAATCTGGCAACTGATTTTTATATTGAGCATTACTTATTTTCTCTATAGGTTCAACATAACCACCTTCATCGTCATCATCGTAATACTCAATAATGTCATCTAATTCATTAAAACGGTCTACTACCATATAAGTATCTTCAGAATCTATACCTACTTCACCAGCACTACTACTGTATCTAAAAGGCATGCCCATTACATCTTCCTCAACTGGTCTATCGTTTTGCTGCGCTGGTTTTTTATCACCAATGGATTTTTCGCATGATACACAGTTCTCTGCGTAAGGTATAAATTCTAATCTTTCCTCAATTATATCATTACCACAACTCTTACATTTCCCATAGGTATTGTTTTCTATGCTCTTTAATGCATTTTGAATCTTTTTAATAATTGACATTTCATTAGCCTTAAGTGCTAACCCTTTTTCTATATCAAAAATTTCAGTGGCAGTATCTGAGGGATGATTGTCATAAAATGATATTTCAGAGGCTATTTCACTGTTAGAATTTGCAACTCCATTTTGTTTAAGTTGATTAATGAGACTTTGAACTCGTGACTTCTCACTTATTAATCTTTTTTTAAAATATTGAATTTTTTCATCTTCCATGATAACAACTCCTCTAGTTATTAATATAGTAGTAATATCAAACTGATAAAATTCCTATAGGTTTATGTTTTCTCATGGAGTGAATTTTATTACACATATTTAAAATTATTTTAATAATTATATATCTTAGTCCCTAAACATCCCATCAAATTTCCTTACATTTTTCACTATTTGACCTACGGTATCTATTGACACTGTTTGCCTTGCGTCAGATATAGCCTTGTCCGGAGTAATATGACTTTCAATCATTAATCCATCCGCACCTGCAGCTATTGAAGAAAGTGACATCCTTGCTACTAATTCACGCCTACCAGTCCCATGGCTTGGATCAACAACTATTGGAATGCGATATTTTTGTTTAATTGCAGCAACACTACTTAAATCTAGTGTATTTCTTGTGTAGGTATCAAAGGTCCTAATACCTCGCTCGCAGAGAACAACATTTTCATTACCATTTGCCATAATATACTCTGCCGCATAGAGCCACTCGGGTAAAGTTGCACTCATACCTCTTTTTAATAAAATAGGTGTTTTTAATTTTCCAACCTCTTTGAGTAAACTGTAATTGTACATATTTCTAGACCCTATTTGTAACATATCAGCATACCTTAGAACTAAATCTATGTCCTTTGAATCCATAACCTCTGTCACTATTGGCATATTAAATTCATCGCCAACAATTTTAAGTGTTTTCAGTCCTTCTTCCATGAACCCTTGAAAATCATAGGGTGAAGTTCTTGGTTTAAAAGCTCCGCCCCTTAATATATGCACACCTATTTTTTTTAAACCACTTGCTATATCATGCATAGTGTCATAACCTTCAACTGAGCAAGGCCCTGATATTATTACTTTTTCTTCTCCACCAATAACTATGTTTTTAACCTTTACCAATATATCTAACCCACTATTTTTATGAACTAATAACTTTTCCATATATAAGACTCCTAAATTAGTTTTAACATATTATTTAAAATTTTCGTGGAATTCTCCACAGCAATATCCTTGAATTTTTCATACTCCATATGAGCTCCATTACTTGCATTGTCTGATATTGATCTAATAACAACAAATGGGATTTCATTTAAATAGCATACTTGAGCTATACTTGCCCCTTCCATTTCACAAGCCAAACATTCAAACTCAGAATTAAGCCATTTTATTTTATCAATGTTTGCAATAAATTGATCCCCTGACACAATTCTTCCCACAAAATAATTATGACCACTTATATCTTTGCAAGCTTCTATTGCGTGATCTATTAGTTTTTTATCACATTTGAAATCAAAAGTATCCAGCCTCGGAATTTGTCCTATCCTATCACCAAATGCAGAAGTATCAATATCATGTTGTACTAAATTATTCGCTATTACAACATCTCCAGGGTATATATTATCGACGGTTCCTCCTGCAATACCAACATTTATAACATAATCCACCTTAAAATCATCTATTAATATTTGAGCACAAACTGCAGCATTAACTTTTCCAATACCACTAGTAACTATTACTACATTTTTATTATGTATAGTGCCAACACTAAATTTCATATTAGCCTTAACCTCACTTGTTTCAAGCTCCATATCTCTAAGTAAAAATTCAACCTCTTCACTCATTGCTCCAATAATACCTATATTCATTTTTTATTCCTCCTTGATCCTCTATGATGCAGATAACAAATACTTATTTGAAAGTACCTAATGTATTATATCACATTTGCGACATAAAAAATCTCACCCATTGAGTGAGATTCCTATGTTTTTAATCTTTTGCAAAAAAACTTTTTATTTCTTTCATCTCATTGTTATGAAAATCTTTTTCATCAATGTTTTTTAATGTTAATTTTGAATATTCTGAGGTTTCAGTATTTTTTTCGCCCATTTTTTTATCCTCAATTTCATTACCCACATTGTAACTCTTAAAATAATCACTTTCTAAACCATCAAACATCTCAACTTGACAATTCATAAAATTCCTAAATTGCGTTCTAAACTTTGCAAATTCTTGCTTAGTTCTATCATATTCATCATTTATCTTAAGTACATCATCATGAGCTTTCTCTAACATTCTTTGAGAAGAATCATTTGCACTTCTGATAATCAATTCCGACTCCTTTTGAGCAGAAGACTTTGCTTGTTCCGCAGCATTTTGAGCCAGCACCAAAGTGTTTTGAATTGTAGATTCTATTTTAACATGATGATCTAATTTTTCTTCTAAAAAGCTGTTTTTTTCTCTTAGGTTTGAATTTTCTTTGTACATAATTTCATATTCTTCAGATACTTTATCTAAAAACTCGTCAACTTCATCCGCATTGTATCCTCTTAAACCCTTTTTAAACTCTTTATTATTAATGTCCATGGATGTCAATCTCATTTTTTCCCCCCCTTAATTATGTATACTGCTTTATTGCAACTTTTAAACGGTCCTTTTGAGTGCTCCCTATAATCTCTGCAACCACTACCTTGCCGTATCCTCTAATAGTTATGGTATCATTACACTTTATAATCTTATCTTTTTTTAAACATTGAAAATAATTCACTAATATTTTACCCGTGGATATAAGCCCCACTGAATTATTTCTTGAAACATTGCATATAGCTGATACCATGCCATCAAGGCGAAGTGAGGTAGCTATAATAATTTTCTCTTGGAATTGACCCTGAGGAAGGTCCTGTGATGTATAAGGGTATTCATTAACTTCACATGGACAATTGCCTATATCATTCAAATTACTAATTATATAACTACTTATGTCACTACAGACTGGCACATAGCATATTTTATCTCTAATTATTAAGTCCCCTAATTTTTCTCTTTTAATTCCTAGTGACATTATTGCACCTAAATAATCCTTATGCTGAAGGGTTCTAAACTTCGAGTTATTACTTATTTTCAATAAATTTATGGGATATGTTAAAGGAACGCCTTCGGATGAAAATGCTAACATTCTTCTGTCGGATTCTTCAAATATTCCATTTGCAAACGATTTTATTTTATAATTTTCACATAGGACTAAAATTTGATTCCATACAATTGGTGATAAAAAATCATTAGTAAATATGATCTTATTTGTTTTTTGCGCTATTTGCATTTTATTAAATATGTTAGAAATCAAATTTTTATCTTCATGATTTATACTATTTAAAAAATAGTTCTTATCCATTTAACTCATTCCTTAATTTAATAATTCAATAAACCAAGCACTATTGATTTTAACATCATCAAAATAAAAAGTGCGATTATTGGTGAAAAATCTACCATTGTATTGCCAAAATATTTATCTTGAATTTTTCTACCAGGCTCAAGTAGAGGACCTGTAATCTTATGCAATAATTCTATATATTGATTTGTACCCCTATAAACCCAAGATAAAATCACTTCGATAAATATTGCACCCTGCAGTACATCAAAAATTAATTCAAAAAATCTATAAAACAAATTTTATAACCTCCAGTATTTCTCTAATTATTTGTTCCAATTAAAAATTCCTTTTGAACTTAACTCATTTTTTAATTCGTTGTCAACCTCTACATTAGAAGGGGATAATATATATACTCCTTTTTCTACTTGCTGAAGATCTCCACCTAAAGAGAAACAAGACCCTCCAATAAAATCTAGTAATCTTTGACCAGTTTTAGCTTCTAGTCCTGTAGTATTAACTACAACAATTTTTCTAGACTTCAAGTTATCACTAATTGTAGTTGCTTCATCAAAATCTTCTGGTTTAATAATAACCACTTTTGTAGATGCTGTAGTATGAATATTGACTACTTTACTTTGCTTTTTGTTTGCAGTCATCAAGGATTCAATCTCCATATTATCATCATCTTCAGTCTCCATTTCTTCAATTTCATCCGTTGCATCCTCTGCCATACCTAAAAAACCCATAACCTTGTTTATTACTTTACTTGCCATTGTTATCCCTCCAGTTTTTTATAATCTCTTCTCCCAAATATTTTCTCACCAAGCCTTATCATGTTGGATCCTGCTTGTAGTGCAATTTCAAAATCTCCACTCATACCTAAAGATAAAAATTCCATGGAAACATTTTTATATTTAAAAGTTTTTAGATTATCAAACATTCTTTTCATCTCGTTAAAGTACATCCGGCAATCTTCTACATTGCCAATTGGGATTGTAGCCATTAAGCCTTTAACTTTTATGTTGTTACACTTCTCGCAGGCTTGTATTAGAGAATCAATTTCCGAAGCAGCTATGCCAGTCTTAGCATCTTCTTTTCCTATATTAACTTGAATTAAAACGCTGGCAATTTCATCTTTAGCCCCGTATTGCTTTTCAATTTCCTGCAATAAGCGTATGCTATCTAAAGAATGAATAAGATGAACTTTTCCAACAATATATTTCACCTTATTCCTCTGTAAATGTCCTATGAAATGCCATTTAATGTCTTGTTCTAGGCTATCATGCTTTTCCATTAATTCTTGTGCTTTATTCTCCCCAAAATCTCTAGCTCCAGCTGCATATGCTTCTTTTATTTCATTGATTTGTCTAGTCTTAGATACGCATATCAATTTTACATCTTTTGGGATTTCATTCTTCAAGTCCTTATACGCTTCACTAATTCCCAACTCGCCTTGCCTCCCTGCGGTTCTAATGGTATAACAGAATTATTAATTGTTATCTCCCATTTCTAGTTTATTTCTTCATTGAAGAGAAAAATCCCTTCATTATTTTTATATCAACTTAAATTATATTATTTTTCTTTATTTATAGCATCCATGTATAAATACTTATATTTACCTGTATATGCTAATATTTTTATATCATCTGACTTAATAATGTTAATTTTAACTTGTCTAAACTTTAACTTTTTTATATAGGTGGACTCTAATGTTAAATAATTATACAAAACATCTTTATTTCCTATGGCATCAATATAGAATGGGACTACTATCTTAACTCCATTCAAATCAATAGGCGCACCATTACATAATGCATAATTATCATAGACAATTCTTTGACCATTAACAGAAATTGCTTCTGCTCCTGCACTTCTGAGGTCATTTATCACTTGCATAATATCACGGTCATGAATTAACTGTTCAGTACTATACTCATTAATATCACTGATACCATCCTCTAATGTGATTTTAATCCCAGTGCCCTTAACATCACTCTTTCCTAAGATAATATTGTTTTCACTAACTTCATTTTGAATTTCTTCTAAAACTTTATTTTTTTTCACATCACCACTATCATATTTTTTAAGCTTTGATGTGGAATCAAAGTATTGCTGCTTTAAATTATTTAGTTCAGAATATAATTTACTTCTCTCATTATAGGCTAAATCATATTGCTTTACATCTAAAAAATTACGGTTCCCTTCAAATCCAAGATTCATAGCTATAAGAAGTCCTATTATTATTGACGCAATAAAAACAAATATAGTAGCTTCATTATTTTTCATTTAATCACCTCACGAGTGAGATTTGGTTTTGTCTATTAAAAGTCGTCTAATAATTGCAAAGTTATCAAATATCCTTCCTCCAAATACAATAACTGCAGCCAGGTAAATTGGAATTCCCAATTTATCACCTAGATAAACCATAGCTACAGCTAATGCTGAATTCCCGAAAAATCCTGACACAAAAATATCGGCTCTGAAATTATGTGAAATCGACCCTCTTAGCGCCCCAAAAACAGAATCTAAACATGCAAAAATTGCTACAGAAATGTATGGAGAAAATTTAATTGGAATATCGACATTCCACACAATTCCTAATATAATACCTATTAACAAACCTACAAAAGCAACCATTTCATCACCTCTACTTCTTTTCTATTGGTTTAGCAAAATCAAATTTATATGCTTTATTATATTTGAGAATCACAACCTTGCTTGATTTTTCCATTGTTATATCGCAGGTCTGACTAAGACTTAGTGGAATTGCTCCTGCAAAACTTATAACACCTTCTAAAATGTCCTTTTTCCCAATTGCTTTAATAATAATTCTATTATTATAAGAAATTCTTTCATCATTTATAATAATTGCATTCCCTGCATTTCTTATCCCACTACGAGAAGTAAGTCTAATATCATTAATGGAAATCGCTTCAGCACCTGCAGCATTTAATTCATTTACTATATGAACTAAATCCGCATCATTTATAAGCTGAGCTTCAGGGTTACTACCAAAAACATCACTTTTAGGAGTTATATATATTAGCATGCCCTCTCCTTCTACTTCGGTTCCTCCAGTAAGTATCCTTGTCTCTTCCAGCTCTTTGTACAATAGTCCACTTTGCTCATCTCTTCCCTTAGCAGCATTTTCATATTCCTTTGTTTTGGTATCTAATTCATCAATTTTTTTCTGCATGGCTTCTTTACTCTTTTTTAATTGCTCATTTTCAGTTATAATTTCTGGTGTGTTCTTATTAGTATCTGCTGTTAAATTTTGTTTGCTTATCATTTTAAATTGGTAAGTTATCATAAACCCTAGTAATATACATATTACGCCAATAGACATTTGGGATTTAAACTTCTTCATTGACTTCCTCCTTGCTACTCTCTGGGGAGATAATTATTATTTTCTACTACTTGCTCCTAAAAATAACTGGATTACCGGCAAAACTAACATCCACATATCCCTTGGCACTCTTATATTCAGGCTCTGAAATAATGTTTATCGCCTTATTAAATTTGTTTTTCAAATCATCTGATGTTCCAAATTTAATGCACATCTCTCCAGAAAAAGCCTTTACATCTAAAACATTGCTTACATCTACCATAGTTATTTTAATGGCACTATTGGTTTTCCTATAGGTAGTAATGATATTTGTTATTTGATTTGCAATATTGATTTTTCTATCATCTTCCGATACAATTAAATCTCCGATTTCGCATTTTTCGTAATTAAATCCAACTAAATTAACTAAGTTCTTATCTTTAATATCGGATCTTTTTTCAAGCAGAATGCCTTTGTTATCTAAAATGTAATAAGCGTTGTTTACTTTTCCATAAAATACAGCTATTCTTTCCTCTACTTTTATTGTAATCTTGTTTGGAAGAACTTTTTTAAAGGTTACGCCTAATATATAAGGATTTTTAGTAATTCTTTTTTTACTCTCTTTAAAACTTGCATAAAAAATATTACTTCCGGGCTTAATTTGAGCAGCCTCGGTAATTTCAACTTTAGAAGCATTTGAATTTCCTAGGATTTCAATAGTTTTAATATTAAAATAAGGTAATTTAAAACATAATGTAATTAATATACATACCATAATTATTGATAACCACACTAAACGTTTTACTCTTTTTTTATGCTTTCTTTTAAATAATAATTTTTCTTTATTTTTTATAATATAATTCCCATTTTTAAGATTATCACTTTTCTTGTTCATTCACTTCCTCACATTCAATAATACATATTTTTTTATAGATTTGCACTTTTAAAGTGTAAACTTATAGACAGTAGATTACATCTGTGTTTAATTTATATTAATCAACTTTATAACTCACTCATCTATATATAATACCACTTAATTTAATTATTTTCATCTCAATTTGAATGTATTTTATAGTATTTTTAAAAAATTAATATTTTATATTAGGAAGCAGTATAAAAGGCATGCATTTGTGCATGCCTTACCTTTTAATTTTTGCTTGTACTTTGCCTTGACACATTTAAAAGTATTCCCATGGCAATCATATTGAAAAGAAGGGATGAACCACCATAACTTATAAAAGGCAGTGGCACACCCGTAACCGGCATTGACCCAGTAACCACTGCTATATTAATAATTGCTTGAATAGCTATAACAGATGTAATTCCAATAGCTAAAATGGTACCGTACATATCTTTAGCCGTAACTGCTATTTTAATACCACGCCATACAAGTATTACAAATAATAAAATTATAAAAGCGCATCCGATTAGACCTAATTCTTCACCAATTATTGGAAAAATAAAATCCGTCCAGGGTTCCGGTATATACAAGCACTTTTGTCTTGATTGTCCAATCCCCGCACCGGTTACTCCACCTGATCCAAGTGCGAGCAGTGATTGAACTAGTTGGTATCCCTCACCTTGACTATCAGCAAAAGGATCTCTAAAATTCATAAGTCTTTTCAATCTATAATCTGCAGTAATTGCTAAAACACCAACTGCAGCTACTAAGGAGGAACCTATAGCAAAAATGTGTACAAATCTTGCCCCTACCGCAAATAAAATAATTACAGTAACAATCATTATAACAGATGCAATACTTAAATTAGGCTCTAGCAAAATTATAGCTGCATAAAATCCCGAAACTAATAGGTATGGAACTATACCTTTAGTGAACTCTTTAACTTTTTCGCCTTTCATGTCTAAGCTTTTAGCCATATATAATACTATAGCATATTTTGCAATTTCCGATGGTTGAAGACCTGCAAATCCTAATGGAATCCATCTCCTAGCACCGTTAACGGGTGGACATGCAAGTACAACAATCAATAGTACTAATGTAATTATCATAATGATCCCAGTATATTTTTTTATAATATGATAATCAGTTTTAACTGCTGTAACCATAAAAACAAAGCCAATAATCGCCCACATTAATTGCTTTTTCAGATAATATTCTGGATCATTTAATTTGAAAGCCGCTGAATATGAGCTGGCACTATACACCATTACTACTCCTATAGCCACAAGAAGCATTATGGTAGCAAATAACACAAAATCTATTTGTCCCATTTTAACCTTGGATTTTTTCATAATATATCCTCCTTAAATCATCTCCTAGGAGCTGAAATTAACGACTTCAGAAGGATATTTATACTCCCACTGAAGTTTTATTTTTGTTGTAGTATGCGACCCCACTTATAGAAGTGGGAGACTTTCCTTCTGAAATGTCGTTAAACTCTAATAGGTAAAGGATAGAAATCCAACTATACATAAAATTACTGTTACAATGGAGAATACTGCAACAATTTTAGTTTCCTGCCATCCACTTAATTCAAAGTGATGATGAATTGGAGACATCTTAAACACTCTCTTACCTGTAGATTTAAATACTAAAACTTGAATAATAACTGAGAGAGCTTCTAGAACATATACGCCACCTACAATAGCAACGAGTAGTGGCAATTTTAGTATCATGCCCACTGCAGCTACTGCACCACCAAGTGCCAGAGATCCCATATCTCCCATAAAAATTTGTGCTTTATAAGAATTGAATTTTAAAAATCCTAATAATGCACCTGCAAGGGCAGCGCAAAATATTGCAAGAGTAGAATGAAACATCATATTACTAACTAATGCAAAAAATGTCATAACTACTATTGTAACTGAAGTAGAAAGGCCATCTAATCCATCTGTTAAATTAACTGCATTTGTAGTTGCTGCAAAATAAAAAATAATAAACGGCACATAGCCATAACCCAAATCTACACTTTTATTTGAAAAAGGTATCATTATATCTGTTCCTATTTTAATTGAAGAGTAATATCCAACCACGCCTCCCACTATAAGTAAAAGTAGCATCTTTTGTCTTGATGTAAGTCCTTCATTTTTTTTATGTTTTATTTTTAAAACATCATCAATAAGTCCAATTAATCCAAAAGCTATAAAACAATATAATGCAATCATAGCTTCATCGCTAGTATGTCTAACAATGATTAACATTGTAATTATTGTTGAAATCATAAATATAATACCACCCATAGTAGGTGTGCCTGCTTTTTTAAGATGACTTTTAGGTCCTTCTTCCCTTATATTTTGACCAAACTTAAGTTTATGTAACATTGGAATTAATAGTGGACCTTGTACTATTGATAGAAAAAATGCAATTAGAACTGCATAAATAATTAAACTCATTTTCCAGTCACCTCTTTGGCATTTATATGCTCTAACGCATTAATATTCACAGGCGAATTAATATTCGCACGTGAATTAAGATTCACGAGTTCACGAGCTATACTCTCAAACTTCATATATCTTGAAGCTTTAACTAAAACAACATCATTTGGAGCGATAATTCCTTTTAGAAAAGAAATTACCTCATCATAAGTTTCAAAACACCTATATTTATTTATATCATTAAATCCTTGTTTATATGCCTCATTAAATTCGCCTAGGGTAATTAATAAATCAATATTTTTAACTTTTGCATACTCTCCAACTTGTTTATGTGCATCAAAGGCATTATCCCCAAGTTCTCTCATAGTACCTAGTATGGCAATTTTAGACTTTCCACTAACGTTACAAAGTACATCCATTGCAGCTAGCATTGAATCCGGACTAGCATTATAACAGTCGTTAATTATAGTGAATTTTTCACCCTTTGTTATATCTAGACGCATAGAGGTAGCTTCTAAATTTTTAAAGCCACTGGCAATTTCATCATAGCTCATGCAAAGCACCCTTCCGCAAGCTACTGCTAGCAAGGAATTTAGCACGTTATGTCTTCCAGGTACATTAACCTCAATTGTATCTTTTGCTAAAATCCCAGCCTCTTTTACTGCAAATGTTATTTTGTGCTCAAAAATATTCAAATCACAGGCTTTAAAATCTGCCCTAGAATCAATTCCGGTTTTTATAGTTTTATAGTTTGATGAATCTACGTCTTCTAATAAATCATTATCTGAATTTACAATTAAAACACTATCCTCTGTAAAAAAATCTGTTATCTCCATTTTAGCCTTTAAAATATTTTCTCTTGTTTTAAGATTTTCAAGATGAGACATTCCAATATTAGTAATAATACCAATATTAGGTTTTGAAGTCTCACATAGGTTATGAATCTCTCCAAAATCACTCATGCCCATTTCTAGCACTGCAATATCATAACTTTTATCTAACTTAAATATCATCATAGGTAATCCTATTTCGTTATTAAAATTGCCCAGGGTTTTAAAAACTTTGAATTTTTGGGACAGCACCGCTGCAACCAAATCCTTTGTAGATGTTTTGCCTGTAGAACCTGTAATTCCTACTACTTGTAAATTTAACTTACTCAAATAAAATTTTGCAAGATCTCTTAATGCTTTTTTTGTATCTCCTACTTTAATTATGGTAGTTTTACCATTAATCTCAGCCTTTTCAAATTTCATTTCATCAATTATGCAAATTGAAGCTCCTTTTTTACTAGCCTCGCAGGTAAAATCATTAGCATTAAAATTTTCACCTTTTAACGCTATAAAAATATCCTTGTCTTTTATGGCTCTTGTATCCATGCAAACATTGTTATATAAGGTACTTTCGCCTTTAACTAATATTTCCCCACGTGTTGCGCAAATTATCTCGTCTAGTGTAATATACTCCATCTAAAAACTCTCCTTTATTATATCTAAAACAATTTCTCTCTCATCAAAATGTATAGTTTTATCTTTCAAAACCTGATAGTCCTCATGGCCCTTTCCTGCAATAACAATTACATCATCTTTCATTGCAATTTCAATTGCTCTTTTTATAGCCATAGTTCTATCTACTATAATTTCAAAATTATCTTTTTCAATGCCGGATGCTATATCATTAATTATTTGCACCGGGTCTTCAGTTCTTGGATTATCAGAAGTTATTATTGAAATATCACAAAGCTGCGTCCCGATTTTTCCCATTATAGTTCTTTTGGTTTTATCTCTATCTCCACCGCAACCAAAAACACATATAAGTCTACCTTTTGTAAATTCTCTTACGGTTTTTAGTATGTTTTCTAATGCATCAGGTGTATGTGCATAATCTAAAATTATTTCAAATCCCAAGTTGTGTGTACTTTTAACAAGTTCACAACGCCCAAGCACTTGTACTTTTTTTAGCCCTAGTTTAATTGCAGATATATCTATTCCCTCATTTAAACAAACTCCAATGCATCCAAGGGCATTATGTATATTATAATTCCCAGGTATATTTAATTGTATTTCAAAAGAGCTGTCTTTATAGTGCACAGTGAAACTGCTTCCCCTTGAGTTCATTTTTATATTACTAGCCCTAATATCTGCACTAGAATTTAATCCATAACTCAATTTACTACTTTTAATTAAATTATAAGCTTTGTCTCCATAAGAATCATCAATATTAATTATAGAGTTTTTACTATATTTAAATAATGTTAGTTTCGCATTGAAATAGTTTTCAAAGGTTTTATGAAAATCTAAATGATCTTGCGTTAAATTTGTGAAAATGCTTTCACAAAACTCTATTCCATATACCCTATCTAAAGTCAAAGAATGAGAAGACACCTCCATAACACAATAATCCACACGTGACTCCACCATTTTTTTGAAAAGCTCATGTAACTCTAGTGATTCTGGAGTAGTTCTCTCAGTATGAATTTTGTCGGCTCCAATAAAATTTGCTATAGTTCCAATAAGTCCAACCTTATACCCTTGCTCCTCTAAAATAGCTTTAATCATAAATGCTGAAGTTGTTTTTCCATTAGTACCTGTGATTCCTATCATTTTCATCTTACTACTAGGTTTCTCATAGTAATTCGATGCACTTAGGGCTAATGCCTTTCTACTATCTCCTACTTTAATTACACTGCAATTTGATTGCTTTTCTATATTCTTCTCACATACAATAGCAACCGCTCCATTGTTAATTGCATTTTGTATATATTCATGTCCATCAACTTTATACCCTTGTATACAGAAAAATAAATCTCCACTTTTGATTTTTCTTGAATCATATTGAATTTTGTTTATATCTATATCCATATTCCCACTAATTAAATCCAAATTAATATTCTCCATAATTTTTTCAAGTTTCATATTACCACCACTCCCTTAAATATGTTGTTACACATATAGCATGCCTACAAAAAATACTTTTGTTATTATTACTAACCTTTTTTTGAAAATAGTATACATCTAAAGTATATTTCATAAAAAAAATTACTATAACTCGCAACATGGCAATCAGTCAATTTAGAAATTCTGAGTGCCACCTTTTTTTATCATCTTTATGTTACACGAAAATAAATAACAAGTCAAAGTTCTCCATACTGACTTGTTATTTATTTTCTTGCTTTTTATATATATTATACAGCATACTTAGCTAGTCAGCCATAAGATCTAAATGTACTGTAATGGTAGTTCCCTTTTTCACTTCAGAGCCCTCCATGCTTTGTTCTGATACTATTCCATCTCCAATAAATTCAACTTTCAGCCCAAGACTATTTAACATTTCACTAGCTTTTTCTGGGCTATTCCCTTTGATATTTGGAACTATTACTGTATTACTATACTGTAATTTTGTATCCGTGTGTAGAATGATTTCAGTTCCTTCTTTAACTGTATATCCAGGTTTTGGAGTCATATCTGTTATAACTTCTCCCTCTGCTCCTAATTTTAGCTTTAAACTATTTTCTTTTAATATTTTCTCGGCCTCTGCTTTTTTAAGACCTCTTACCTCAGGCACAATAATATCCCTAAGTAAACTTTTTGAAGTTTCCTCAATAGAAGCATCTGATTTTAATGATAAGTAATTAAATATATCATTAAAAGCTTGTTTCGCAACTACTGTTGCAATCTGACCACCATAATAGTTGGATGGATCCGGTTCATCAATTGAAACCAACAGTGTTACTTGTGGATCACTGGCAGGTGCCATTCCAGCAAAGGAGGCAACATATTTCCCTGGTGCATAACCTACCCCTGTGGAATTTATCTTTTGAGCAGTTCCTGTCTTACCAGCAATATGGTATCCTGCAATATATGCCTTCTTACCACCACCATTTTCTATAACCTGTTCTAGGTAACTGCGTAGTTGCTTTGCCACTGCCTCATCTATTATTTTTCTTTCATTAAAATTAGAATATGCTTGTATAATTTTTTTATTCTTTAAATCATCATAAGCTGCTATCTCTTTCATAACATGAGGAGTTATAAGTTTCCCCCCATTTGCAATAGCATTAAAGGCTGTTAAATACTGGACACAAGATAGTGTATTACCTTGACCAAAGGATGTTACTGCTACGTCAAGAGGGGTCATATCTTTAGTTTTTCTAATTATTCCTAGCGCTTCTCCATTTAAATCAATAGCAGTTTTTTTGCCAAATCCAAACAAGTAAATATACTTATTTAGTTTTTCTGGCCCCAGTCGTTTGCCTAGTTCCATAAACCCAACATTGCAAGAGTTTTTTAAAATATCTACAAAACTTTGAGACCCATGTCCTGTGGTTTTCCAACACTTTACCACTTTACCGTTAACTACATTACTACCATTGCATACAAATCTATCAGTATCATTAACTACCTTCTCCTCCATGGCCGCTGTAGCTGTAACTACTTTAAAAATAGATCCTGGCTCAAATGTATCACTTACTGCTCTATTTCTCCAAGCCTTTTGATTTTCATCAAAACTTTTAGTAAGATCCCAAGGGTCATTTGGATTATAGTCTGGTTTATTGACCATGCCTAATATTTCTCCATTTTTAGGATTCATTGCAATTATAGTAACAGCATTTGCCTTATTATCAACCATAGCCTGCGTCGCTGCTTTTTCACAAAAATATTGAATCATCTCATCAATAGTAAGAACTACATCTTTACCATTTACTGGTTTTGTATAATCTGATATTTTATAGGGCAAATTCTCACTTTTTTGATCAGTTTCAGAAAGATTTATCCCAGGTATGCCAGATAGATATTTATCGTAATACAGTTCAACACCTGTTAATCCATTACCATCAGAGTTAGTATGTCCTAGAACGTTTGCTAAGAAATTATTATTGGGATAGTATCTTTTTGTATCTCCAGTAATTACAATTCCTCGGAGCTTCTTACTGGCCGAAAAATCAACAATTTTATCGGCTATATCCTTATCTATCCTTCTCTTCAAAATAGCTGATCCAACAGATTTCCCCTTTGAATTTTTCCGAGTTAAAGTAGATAAAACATCCTTAGATTCCATTCCAAGTATTTTAGCTAGTTCTGGTGCAATACCCTCCATAGTTAATTTGTTTTTCTTTGTAGTAGTTCTTAATGAATTAAGATCTAAGTCTACTCTAAAAACATTTGCACTTATAGCTAATTCATTTTCATTTCTGTCTAAAATTCGTCCTCGTTGTGGTGCAATACGAACGTCACTTGTCCACTGTAATATGGCTCTTTCTTTGTAATCCTTTCCCTTAACTATCATTACGTAGCTTAACCTACTAACTAATAGCAAAAACAAAAGAAAAAGTATGAAAAAGACAACCAACATTCTACGTTTAACTAATACCTTGTCCCTATACTCTCCTTTTGGCAATGTGGTTCCTCCTTACTAATATCTGCGAAATACTAATATCTGTGAAAATAATAATTGCTGCCCTAAAATATGAAATTTTTTATTTTATTTACTATTTCGTTACTTACTTTAACTTCTGATTTTTTCTCTTCTACTAAATTGTTTTTGCTCAAATTGCAGTATTGTACATCGCTAATTCGTGGTTTCGCCATATGAAGTTTCTCTGTAGCTGTTTTCTCAATATAACTTATATTCCTAAACTTAATTAGTTGTAGCTTATAAGCATCGTTTTCTCTACTTAATGTTTCTATTTGAGATTTGGCTTTAGAGGTTGTATCTTGATAATTATAAATCATACAATACCTAGCAATAATAACAACTCCGATAACAAAACCTAAAAGAATATTTGTAAGAATATTTTTTTTATTTTTTATATCCTTTAGTCTTTTACTTTGGTTTGTCTGTTGCCTTGATTTTTCTAAATCCTCATACTTCTTTTTTCGTGTCTCCTCATATTTTCGTTTTCCAGTCTCATGGTCTGGTGATAATACAGTATTCCCATCCATTCTAAACTTGTTTTTTTCTACTATCACTTTATTCACCCCATCTCTAAATTAGAACTAATTTTTTTGGGCCACTCTTAATTTTGCACTTCTGCTTCTTTTGTTAATTTCTAATTCTTCCTCAGTTGCAACTATAGGTTTTCTACTTATAAGTTTTACAATTGGTGTTTTACCACACACACACATAGGTAACTCTTTTGGGCACTTACAAGGGTCATGTAAGTCTTTAAATTCATTTTTAATAATTCTATCTTCAAGTGATTGGAATGTAATAATTGCCATTCTTCCACCGTGATTTAGCCTCTGTACTCCATCTTGCACTGCCTTACTTAATATTTTTAGTTCCCCATTAACTTCAATTCTTATGCCCTGAAATGTTCTCTTAGCCGGATGTCCACCTTCTCTCTTATACTTGGCTGGAATAGCTGCATCTATAACATTCACTAGTTCCAAAGTAGTCTCAATAGGTTTTTCGACTCTTCTATCTATTATAAAATTAGCTATTCTTTTTGAAAATTTCTCTTCTCCATAATTTCTTAAAACCTCTCCTATTTCTTCCTCGCTATAATTATTCACCACATCATAGGCAGATATTCCTTTGCTTCTATCCATTCTCATATCAAGCCTCGCATCTTTCATGTAGCTAAATCCACGTTCTGCACTATCTAATTGAAAAGAAGACACCCCTAAATCCATGAGAATACCATCCACTTTTTCTATTTCCAGTTTTTGAAGTATTTCTTCAATATTGTAAAAATTATTATGCACATATGTAACATTATTATATTCTTTAAGGTTTTCCGCAGCGGCCCTTAACGCATCCTCATCTTGATCAATTCCAATTAATCTTCCCTGGGGCGATAATCTCTTTAAAATTTCTATGGAATGCCCCCCGCCACCTAATGTACAATCAACATAAATTCCATCCTCTTTAATATCTAGTGCATCGAGGCACTCATTTAATAAAACTGGCAAATGCTTAAATTCCATAATTTATCTCCTTTTTTATACCTATTTTAATTTATATTCCGAGTTCCATCATTTTTTCTGCTATCTCATCAAAATTCATATCTGAGTCATTATATTCATCCCACTTATTTTTAGCCCATATTTCTATTCTAGTTGATACTCCTATGCTTACTATTTCCTTTTGCAAGCCAGCGTATTCACATAAATTTTGTGGTATTAAAGCTCTTCCTTGCTTATCTATTGTTATTTCATTAGCACCCGAGAAAAAAAATCTCACAAAAGCTCTTGCATCCTTGCTAGTTAATGGGAGTTTCTTTAATTTTTCTTCCATTATCGTCCATTCTGGCAATGTATAAATGTATAAACAACCATCTAGACCCTTGGTTAAAATGAATTCATTTCCTAATCCCTCTCTAAATTTAGTGGGAATAATTATTCTGTTTTTAGCATCAATGGCATGTTGATATTCACCAATAAACATTTTATTCCCCCAGCTTATAAATTTAATCCACTTTAACCCACTTTAATCCATTCTAAACCACTTTTTATTATTATTCTATAGAAAAGCGAAAATTCCTTCTTATTTTAAAGAGTTATTATCAATTTTTAATATTAATTAAAGTTATTTGTTATTTTAATAGGATATATTTACTAAAAATACAATATTAATCTCCTATAGGTTTTAGTTGAAAACCTACACCTGGATTTACTTTCTTGATATGCAAACAAATCTAGAGTATAATTAACAAGGTGTTAATAATTTAAAAGTAAGAAAGGAATGTACATATATATGAAGCTAGGAATTGTAGGTTTACCAAATGTAGGGAAGAGCACATTATTTAATGCAATAACAAAAGCAGGAGCAGAATCTGCTAATTACCCATTTTGTACTATAGAACCAAATGTAGGAGTTGTTAGTGTTCGTGACAAAAGACTAGATGTGCTAAAAGCTCTTTATAATAGTAAGAAGGTAATTCATACCGCAATTGAATTTTATGATATAGCAGGTCTTGTAAAAGGAGCCAGCAAAGGAGAAGGTCTAGGTAATAAGTTTTTATCTCACATCAGAGAAGTAGAATCTATAGTTCATGTGGTAAGATGCTTTAAAGATGACAATATCATTCACGTAGATGGAAGCGTTGACCCGCTACGTGATATAGATACTATTAATTTAGAACTTATTTTTTCTGATCTTGACGTACTGGAACGAAGAATGGAAAAGTCAGTAAAACTAGTTCGTTCTGGTGACAAAACAGCAAAAACAGAATATGATCTTATGGAAAGAGTGAAAAACCACCTTGAAGCAAACCTTCCAGTAAGAACACTTACATTTACTGAGGAAGAATCTATTTTTGTAAACAGCCTTTTCCTAATTACTTCAAAACCAGTATTATATGCAGCAAATATTAGTGAGGATGATTTAGTGTCCGGTAATCTAGATAATGATATGGTTAAAAAAGTTAAAGAATTTGCTAGTAATGAGAATTCAGAAGTAATTATAGTTTGCGCAAGGCTTGAAGAAGAACTTTCCACTCTAGAGGATGATGAAAAAATAGAACTTCTAAATGAATATGGTCTTGATGAATCAGGACTAGATAAGCTTATTCACGCAAGTTATAAGTTACTCGGGTTAATGAGCTATCTAACTGCAGGTCCTCAAGAAATAAGAGCATGGACTATAAACAATGGAACTAAAGCCCCTGCGGCAGCCGGAAAAATCCATTCAGATATTGAAAGAGGATTTATAAGAGCAGAAATAGTTTCCTTTGACAAATTAGTTGAATGTGGCTCTGAAGCCGCAGCTAAGGAAAAAGGACTATTTAGACTTGAAGGAAAAGAATATATTATGCAAGATGGCGATGTAGTTAATTTTAGATTTAACGTATAAAAAAACAGGACTTGTATATTTAAAATATATCAGTCCTGTTTTTTTAATAGCATTAAATCATCATCTTTTGCTATTATATTTTTTTAACTCTTTGTTTATAGCTGTCATTATGCCTTGGACGTCCGTATCAGAAGTTCCCATTAGAACCTCCATAGCATCTTCTATAGAGGTCATAGTATATATGTGAAAGTTTCCATTCTTAATTTCTCTCTCAACTTCTGCACTTAAAACCAAATCATCTGCATTAGACATTGGTATCATTACACCTTTGCCCACTATTGTATCTATTGCCTTGCAAACTCCAAAAAAACCCTCTATTTTATCGTTTACTCCACCTATAGGTTGAACATCTCCAAATTGATTTACAGAGCCTGTGACTGCAATATTTTGTTTTACAGGTATCTTACTTAGGGCTGATAGCATACATACTATTTCTGCTACAGACGCACTATCTCCATCCACTTTCCCGTAAATTTGTTCAAAACTTAGGTGAAAGTCCACTGGTAGTTTAGTGAGTCCCCCATTAATAGCACTTATATATCCCTTTAGAATATTAATGGATTTACTATGGATATTTCCACTTAGATTACTATCCTTTTGAACGTCTACAATATTTCCTTCTCCTTTATAGCAACGGCATGTAATCTTTATTGGCTTACCAAAACTCAAATATCCAGTATCAATTACCGATAATCCATTCACTTGTCCGACTCTACTATTTTTAACGTCAATGAGCATTTTCTTTTCAGTATAATTATTTAAAATCTCCTTTTCCATAATGTCTTGCCTGTATGCTATGTGGATTATATCTTCTGCACTAATTTCTTGCCTATTTTCTTCGCACACCCTATTGTTTGATAATGTTATTAACTTACTTATTTCATATTTATCATAGTATATTTTTTTCCTACTCTGAGCCTTTCGAGATAAAACCTTTGCCACTTCTCTTACAGCTCCACCCGTAAGAATTTTAAAATTATTTTCACTACAAATATTATTTATTTCAAATACTAAAGAGCTCTTTAAATTATTATCTATATCCTGAAGCGGACTACATTCTGCTTTTATAGTGAAAATTTTTCTAAAGTCTTCATCATAATTATAAAGTAAATCGTAAGTTTCATAATCCCCAATAAGAATTACCTTTTCTTTAATTGGTATGGGCTCTGGTTTTATTGTACTTAATGAAACCATGTCATAATAACTTCTGTTGCACGTCACATCTACTTTCTCTGCTTGCAATGACTTTTTTAAATAATAGTAAGCTGAAGGATTACTTAACAATGTGTTTGCTCTAATCACCAAACACCCTTCATTTGCTTTTAACATACTACCACTTTTTATAAGTTCTATATTCGTAGAATAAGCCCCATTATGATTTTCATATTCTATATTTCCAAGTAAGTTTGTTAAATTAGGATCTTGTTCAAATATTACTGGTGGAACGCCCTTCTTACTATTATCTACCATTACATTTACAGCATATTTAAATATAATTTCATTTATTTTTTCCTCATCCTCATCAAAGCTTAGTGAATAATTATCTATAAGTTTTTTTTCAATGTTATTTTCTACCATATGAAAATAATTTTGAACAACTTCATCTTCAATGAATCTATTTTCATATTCTTGTTTTAAATCACTCATTTCATTTTTATAATATGCTTCCATTATTTGTTTTAATTTATCTATATCCCTTGCTTCAATATCTTTTAACTCCTCTAATGTTTCCCTAGCTTTATCTTTTAAAATGCGCACGGTCTCTAAAATTCCTTCTTTTTTTTCACTATCTAATATATCATATTCATTTTCAGTCATTTCTTTCCCGCTACTTAAAGGAATGAATGTAAATCCATTATTAGCAGATTTTATATCAAAGCCTTTATCTTTAGCTGCATCTATTAGTTTAGAAATTAGTTCATTTCTTTTCTTTTGAATATTTTCCTGAATTTCTTCCTTTTCTTTATCTGTAGAATTGTTATAAAACTTAAAGGTGCGCTCTAAATACTCATTCTGTAGATCCTCAAGAGTGTCTTTTAGCCTATTAGCACCCCCATTACTTACAGAAATCACTTTAGGAAATTTTTCATCTTCATATAATACATAACAAATATCTTTTGGTTTTGGCTTATTTTCGAAAATTTTATTTACATATTTCATAATATCTTTAAGAGCCTCTTTTGAAAAATCGTCTATTAAATAAACATTAAAGCCCTCTTTATCTATACTCAGAGCAGTTTTAATATTTTCTATTACATCAAAATACTGTGGCAATGAATCTAAGGGTTCGCCTGCGTTCATATCTTCAATATCAAATTCATAAATAATGTCCTTTGGAGTTAATTCCCTGTTCATATTCCTCCTCCTTTCAATCCTTTATTATATTAATATTCTTAATTTACTAATTTAGGAACAAATATTATCATTAAGAGATAATAATATTTTTTACAATTATGCATATAGATTTTTTTTCAAGGAAATTTGAATCATGAAATTAAAAATAGACTTTTATTAATACTTGAGTTAAATTACAACATAAGATATAATAAGTTATTGACTTTTTATATTTTTTATAATTTCTATTGTAAAGGAGTAATACTGATGGGATTTAAAGACAAATTGACTAATAGCTATACACAGGCTTATTTAAAAAGATATGGTGACAGACTTACTCAAGCTCAAGGTAGAGTTCTATCTGTCAAAGTAGAGGAAAAAAATTACTTTAAAATATTTTATAAATTAATTGTAACCATCTTAGTAAAGGCAGACGGAAGTAAATCTATTGCTAAGTGCGTATTTAAGAAAAAACGTTGGTTTAAAAAAATCAACTTTATTTCTGTGCTTCAAGGACATTCTGTTATAATTCAAGGAATGAAGGGTAAAAAAGGAAAAGAGCACAGAGAGCAGATTCAAATTGTAAATATTAGAAATATGACCACTAAGAAGGATTTAGTTCCAACAAAAGGGAATACCCCTGCTCCAAAAGTTCAAAGGGCAAGACCGGATAAACGTCTTAAATAAAGTTAAAAAAGTATATATTACTACTAATGCGTAATATATACTTTTTTTTATGCGTAAAAACATTTAATGATTGTGAATTAAATATAAGTACAAGCTATTTATAAAAGAAATAATACCAGAGAAAAATAGGATAATTAACCATTGACCAAGCTGGAGTGGTATTGTATGAAATACCCTTTGAAGTGCTGGTACGTAAACTATGCTAAGTAGCATAAGTACGGATATTCCTACAGCACCTATCAGGTACAAATTAGTAAATGGATTGATTTCAAATAAAGATAGCTTTTCTGACCTACATTCAAACACATGTATAAGTTGCGATAAAACTAGAGTTCCAAGAGCCAGTGTTCTACATGCCTCAAGGCTCATACCATAATATTTACCACAAATAAAAGATAATATTGTACATACACCAATGAGACATCCCCGAATTACAATCTTTTCTGTAAGTCCTCTTGAAAATACACTTTCATTCTTTTCTCTTGGCTTTTCAAACATAATATCACCGTCAGCAGGATCAACTCCAAGAGCAATAGCAGGAAGTCCATCTGTAACTAAATTTACAAATAAAATTTGTATTGGAAGCAGTGGATTTTCTAAATAGAATAGAGAAGCCAAAAACATAGTAAGTACTTCCCCTAAATTACAGGACAATAAATACCTAATAAATTTTCTTATATTATTATATATTACACGCCCCTCTTCTACTGCTGCAACAATGGTTGCAAAATTATCATCTAAAAGAATCATTGAGGCTGCCTCTTTAGTTACATCTGTTCCAGATATACCCATAGCTATGCCAATATCTGCTTCTTTTATGGCTGGGGCATCATTTACACCATCTCCGGTCATGGCAACAATTCCGTTACTTAATTTAAATGCTTTTACAATTCTTAACTTATGTTTTGGGCTTACTCTTGCGAATATCTTATAATTATTTATATTTTTTTCTAATTGCTTATCGTTTAATAGGTCAAGTTCATCTCCAGTTATAACCTCACTAGGCTCACTACAAATATCTAACTCTTTACCAATAGCATAAGCTGTATTTTTGTGGTCTCCTGTTATCATTACAGGTTTTATACCTGCAACCTTGCATTTTAAAACTGCCTCCTTTACTTCAGTCCGAGGAGGATCAATTATACCTACAACACCTATAAAAATTAAATTAGACTCTAGATTATCATTTTTCACAATGCCCGCCACCTTATAGGCAGATGCAATGCATCTTAGTGCCTTATAAGACATAGAATCTATAGCCCTGAGTAGTGCATTTTTATAGCTTGGAAGCATTGGCTGCACATTTCCATCTATCAATATATAATTGCATTTTTCTACAACTCTTTCTGGAGCACCCTTTACGTAGCAAACTTCTCTATCACCTTCTTTTACAATGACAGACATAATTTTTCTTGTTGAGTTAAAAGGTATTTCATATACACGTCTGGATTTTTTTAAAAATTCTTGTAACTCCTTGGAACTTCCAAAAAAACCTTTAATTAATGCGGTCTCAGTAGGATCACCAAAGAGGCACTTTTCTAGATTTTTTCCATTGAAATCATAATTACAATCATTACAGTATGTATATGCACTTTTCATAATTATATTTAATGGAATTTTATCTGTATCAACATTGTAAATCTGACCATTAAAATACAATGCTTTTACTGTCATATTATTTTCAGTTAGAGTTCCTGTTTTATCTGTGCATATTACAGAAGTACAACCTAGTGTTTCAACCGCTGGCAGTTTTCTAACTAGTGCTTTCCTTTTAAGCATTCTAGATACTCCAAGGGCCAAAGCTACCGTAACAATAGCAGTGAGGCCCTCTGGTATTGCAGCTACTGCTAGACTTACCCCCAGTAGGAACATTGCGTACTTATCTTGCCCACGCCAAATACCCATAAATGTTACAACGACGCAAATTATTATACATAATGCAACTAATATTTTTCCAAGATGATCCAGCCTTTCTTTCAATGGAGATTTCTCATTCTCAATATTATGAAGCATATTTGCTATTTTTCCCATTTCTGTGCTCATGCCTGTTGCCACAACTTTTGCTTTAGCTTTTCCTGTAAGCATTATTGTTCCCATATAAATGTTATTATCACTAGAACTTACACTTTTGTGTACTCCTGCTGATTCCCCAGTAAGTAGTGACTCATCTAGCATTGCATTATTATCCTCAGTCAAAATACAATCCGCTGGAACTCTATCTCCACTTTCTAAAATCACTAAATCACCGGGAACTAAATATATGGCGTTTATTACTAGTATCCCTCCATTTCTAAGTACTTTAGCAGTTGGTGCCGCTAGCTGACTTAAAGCCTCAAGAGACCTCTCAGTTCTATACTCTTGAATAAAACCTAGTATTCCATTCATTATAACTATAATAAATATAGTTATTGCATCCGCTTTTTCACCCATGATTCCTGAAATCAATGTTGCAACAATTAGTATCCAAGTAATAAAATCATTGAATTGAGAAAAAAATATTGAAACAGGAGATATCTTTTTTTTATTTTCTAGTTTGTTAAATCCATATCTCTTTAATCTATTTTCCACCTCTTCTGTGCTTAGCCCCTTTGATGTGCTTATACTATCATAAACAGATCCTACTTCCTTATTTTTATCCTTTGCACTATCCTTTGACAATTGTTCGTTAATCACTTCCATGCCCCCTTATACTTCTCCCACCTACATGCCATTTACTAATTTTGTTACTTTGCTATATTACTATATATTTTATTCTTTAATAATATATGTGCTTATTTACTTACATATGAAAGGAATCTAGTATATTATTTTACATAGCCTTGGTTTTTTCTTTACAATATACAAGTTTAAATATAAAATAGTAATAACAATGATTATTAATAAAAATTTACAAATGAAATACTAGGGTATGTAACAATTTATAATTTTTACCTATCCCAGACGAAAACTAGGAGGAACATACGTGAAAAACATTATTTATGTTACTGGACATAAAAATCCAGATACTGACTCTATTTGCTCTGCTATTGCATATGCAGAGTTTAAAAATAAAACTGGAAAAATCCCTGCAGTTGCTATAAGACTGGGTGCAACAAATTTGGAAACACAATTTATACTTAATTACTTTAAAGTAGCGGAACCTGAGCTTATAACTACGGTTAAAACACAGGTTTCTGATTTAGATATAGATATTGTAGCTCCTATATCACCTGATATTTCTCTGAAAATGGCCTGGTCCATTATGAAGAAAAATAATATTAATACTCTACCTGTTATAGATGAAAATGATAGGCTAGCTGGTGTAGCTTCAATTTCAAATCTTGCCGCAAGCTATTTAGATATTTGGGACAATTCTATTCTAGCTAAAAGTAATACTACACTTGAGAATATTTTAGATACTCTAGCAGCTAAATGCTTGTTTAAATCAGAAGATACTTTTAAAATAACTGGAAAGATTATTGTAGCTGCTATGAATCCTGAAAGCACCAAAACTGTAATTGAGGCCGGTGACATTGCCATATGTGGCGACAGAGAAGATTCTCAATCTTTAATAATTAATTCTAAAGCTTGCCTTTTAATTATTACAGGAAATCATCCTCCAAAGGCTGAAGTTGTAAAACTTGCAAAGGCTAATAATTGCACAATTATATTGACCCCTTATGATACTTTTACAGCTTCTAGATTAATAACTCAAAGTATCCCTATAGATTATGTTATGACGAAAAAAAATGTTTTAAGCTTTAATACAGATGACTTTATTGAAGACATAAAGGATATTATGCTTGAAACTAGGTACAGGAGTTACCCAGTAATTGATGAAAATAATAAAGTTATTGGAAGTGTATCCAGATTTCATTTAATATCACAAAACAGAAAAAAAGTAATACTTATGGATCATAATGAAAGAAGTCAATCTGTGTCAGGCCTAGAAGATGCTGAAGTATTAGAAATAATAGACCATCATAGAATTGCAGATGTTCAAACTGGCTTTCCTATATATTTTAGAAATGAGCCCGTAGGTAGCACTTCCACCATCGTAGCCTCCATATTCTTTGAAAATGGAATCAGACCTTCAAAAAGCGCTGCTGGTCTTCTATGTGCAGCGATAATTTCTGATACACTGCTACTTAAATCTCCTACATCTACTATAGTAGATGAGCTTGTATTAAAAAGATTAGCTCAAATTGCCAATTTAAATATAGAAGAGTTTGCTAAAGAAATGTTTAAAGCTGGTACATCTCTTGAGGGTAAAACTGCTCAAGAAATTTTCTACCAAGACTTTAAGACCTTTTCTCTTAATAATTATAAAGTAGGAGTATCACAAGTTGGTACAATGTATATTGATGGCTTTGACTCATTGAAAGATGATATAATAACGCTAATGAATAAAAAATCCAAGGAAAGTAGCTATGATATTATTTTACTAATGCTAACTGACATATTAAATGGAGGTTCCGTATTAATAGCTGCAGGGGAACATAAGGACATTGTTTCAAAAGCCTTTAATGTTACTCTTACTGATAATGGTGTATATATTCCTGGTATAGTATCAAGAAAGAAACAAGTTATACCACCTATTTCTGCTGCCATAAATCAAATAAAATAAATTCAGAGTTAAGAGTGCAAGAAATTTTTTCTTGCGAAAAAATAGGAATTGAATCATGCCTAAAGATAAAAGGAAGCAATAAACGCAGTTTATTGCTTCCTTTTTAATTTTCAATTTTAATCTATACTAGTTTTACAAGCAAAGTAGCAATAAAGAGTATAAAACATATAGAATAACTTATACTTAAATAATCCTTAACGCATGCATCATCGATCTTGTTATTATATTCTCCATAGCTTTTTAGATAATGCATATTATTACCATTATAATGAAAATAGAAATTAACGGATTCTATATAAGCAGCTAGTATATCCACATTAAGAAGAGGTGTTTTCCAAAGGTTATTAATATAATCACCTTTAAACTTTATCCTTAAGCTTTTGTTTTTAAAAACATAAATTGAATATAAAAACATCTCACCTATTAATGCTGGAATTATACAAGCTATAGATAGAACTCTACCTATTATATTCAAATTCTCATCAAAACTCAAATTGTAAATTAAAGCGAATATTATAGCAGCTCCGTTTCCAATCATAATAATATAAAATAAAGGCGCAATAAATCCACATATAAGTGATCTAGAGATAGTTGACATCGTGTCATAAAAACGTTTTCTTTCAGTGTGATCTAAGTTCTTTCTCTCTGTATTACTTATATCTATTACTATAAAAGCCACCAAGGCATTGTATAACTCAGTACTTTTCATAATAGAACTATTTTCCATGAAAGCAAGCCCAATATATATAACAATTACAGCAGAAAAATATAAAGTTTGCAGCAAATATATATTTTTTATTTTTTTCCTTAATTTTATATTAAAAGAATTAAATAAGCCTTGCCTATCTAGTCTCCATAGCAATATACTAAGTAAACACCCAAATACATATCCTATTCCCATTTACTTTCCCCCCAGATCATATTATTACGCACTTTAATATTAATATATGAGGGTAAGTCTTTAATTAAAACTATTTTTATTTTATTATTTAAATCAAGCCAAAATAGACATGCCTATAAAAGCATGTCTATTTTAACAATAAATTTATTTGCGTAAATTATTAGCCATTTGCCACATTTCATCAGCAGTTTTTAAAGTAGAAGAACTAAGTTGAAAGGCCCTTTGAGTCACAAGCATATCCGTCATTTCTGTTGCCATATCAACATTAGATAGTTCTAAATATCCCTGCATAACAGAATAATCATTACTTTGAACAACCTGTGCACCAGGCTTTGGCATAAATAAACTGTCTCCTATAGAAATCATTGAATTATCACCTACAACATTTGCAATTTTCACTTTTCCAAGAGGTACGTTTCCAGTGCTTCCTTTTATAGTTACAACACCCTTGTCATCTACATTAAAATTGTTCCTATTGAATTTATAAGGTCCATTCACTCTGTTAATATTATTACCCTGTGCATCAACTATACTTAATCTATTCCCCCCCTGATCAACTATGGTACCGCTTGAATCTGTGAGAAAATTACCTGTTCTTGTATAGGCTTTACTACCATCCGGCTGAACCACTTCAAAATAGCCTGTACCATCTATAGCCAAATCCGTTGGAAGGTTTGTATTTGTAACACCGCCTTGCATATTATCTCTTGTCCATTCTCCTAGCCTAACACCAGTACCGTTTTGAAGTATGGACTTACCATTTTTATCAGAAGATACTGGGTATCCATTTCTGTCAAGTGACTCGTAAACAAGGTCCTTAAAATTTGCATTAATTTTTTTATAACCATTAGTATTTACGTTTGCAATATTATTTGATATACAATCTAATTTTTCTTGTTGAGCCATCATAGAGCTTTGACTATTCCATAAAAGTCTTAACATCTGCTACATTCCCCCTCATTTGCACATTTTATCTTACTGTACCAACATCATTAACAGCTTTTCCCAGTGTTTCATCCATTGCTTGTAAAACTTTTTGATTACTTTCAAAATTTCTCAAAATTGTCATCATATTTATCATTTCATTTGTAATATTAACATTAGATTTTTCTAGTGCGTTTTGTCTAACTGTAATATTTTGATTTTGCAACGGATTTACTCCTTCAAACAAATTATCTCCAACTTTTTTAAGAGTTTTATAATCTGCAAAGTCCACTGTATTTAATTTATATAAATTTTCGCCATTAACTGAGATATTTCCGTATTTATCAGCTTTAAGTTTAGCATCACCAACAAATAGTGGTTGTACTGCATTTGTTGCTTTGTTTTTACATAACACCTTGTCTCCGCTATCTGTTACCAAATAGCCCTGTCCATCAACATGAAAATTACCGCTTCTAGTGTAATAATCCTTATTATTAATACCATCATTCCTTTGCACTGTAAAAAATCCTTTTCCTTCAATTGCAAAATCTGTGGATTTATCCGTTGTTTTAATAAGACCTTGAGTAAATTCTGTGTTTATATCATCGATTCTACTTCCCATACTCAAAGAACCAATAGTATTTTTAGTGTTTTTGCCATTTACAATTTTATCATAGTTTTGTATTAATACATCATCAAATTTTTTAATAGAAAGATTTTCACTTTTAAAACCATTTGTATTGGCATTTGCTAAATTATTAGCTACTATACTTTGTTTAGCTTCTCCAGTTATGAGTCCTGTCACTGCTGTGTAAAGACCTCTAATCATTTTCCCACATCCTTATTATTAATAATTGGCATTTCATCAGGGTAACGCATTCCATATCCTCTAGCCCTTATTTCCACCTTACCTTTACTCATTTCATAATTTATCTTTGCACCACTTAATAAAATTGCAGAAATAATCAGGCCAATTCCTATTCCTATTAGAATTTTACTATCACTTAGAAAGCCTATTAAATTTTTTATCTTATATATAAATCCTTTATTAATAGTACTTCCCCCTTACCTAAATGCAATATTTCCGATATTTCTCCCACAGATAATCCTTCGGCAAATAGTCTCTTTATTTCCTCCAGCTTTTCACTGTTTTTATTATGCACTTCATCTATAATAATTTCATTTTCGTTTTCATCATCAATTTCCTCTATATTTTCTCTATGTTTAGCTTGCTCTATATATGAAATATCTAAGTTTTTATTTGTGACCTCATTTTTTTTCATAATTTCTTTAATTTGCACTAATTCACTTTGAAGTTCCAAAATACTTTCAGAAAATTCTCGTCTAAGCTCTCCTATTCTAATGTCATAATCATTAGTATTTTCTATGGCATTTCCTAGAGCTCCTTTAAAGGACTTGTTCTGCTTTTTTATAGATAAGACATTTAAAATTACAAGAATTAATCCAATAAAAATTAATAAACCCGTCATATAATTCACTCCAAATTCTATAGTATTTCATATTTCAGTTTTACTAGAGCTTTTCTTAGATTTACAAGGGCCCTACTGTGAAGTTGACATACTCTTGATTCAGATACATTTAAAATATTCCCTATTTCTTTTAGTGTAAGTCCTTCGTAATAATATAAGGTTAAAACCATTTTATCTTTCTCTTTTAGGTTATCAAGGCCTAAGGATAAATATTCAATTTGCTCTTTTTCCTCTAATACTTTTTCTGGGCTTGGACTTCTATCATCCTTAATTGTACCACTAAGTGGCATTTCATCCTCATCCGAAAATATTAGATCTTCTAGTGAAACTACAGATATATAATTTATATTATTCTCAATATCAGCTACCTCATCAATTGTAATTCCCAGTTCCTTTGCAATTTCATGGTTTGAAGGCTCTCTATAAAGAAGCTTCTGTAGCCTCTCAATTGCTTCATTATACCTATTAAGCTTATCCATAGCGCCCTTAGAGATGGGGCTATTCTTACGAAGTTCATCAATCATAGCACCTTTTATTCTTATTGATGCATAACTTGAAAACTTCATGCCTTTAGTTGCATCAAATTTTCCTAGTGCATCCATAAGTCCAACCATTCCATAACTAATTAAATCTTCATATTGCACATATTTGGTTTTTCCAATTATTACTCTAGATGCGATATATTTAACTAAGGGTATATTGGTTTTAACAATTTGCTCTCGCACATCAGCTAAACTCGCTATGGACATATAAACGCCTCCTAAATTTTTTTCATCTGTTCTCTCATAAGTTGAAATATGTATTTAATTATTCTTTCCCTTGTTAAATTATCTAAAAATTCAAAGCTAAGTCCACAAACAAACCTACCTTCATCATCTTTTTGGATTCTCTTTGCTTGTCCCACTATATGTATCTCTTCGTTATTAACCGTTAAATTTACCAAAATAAAATCATTCTTCACAATTTCTTCTGATACTCTGACCTTCATGCCACCACCACTTAAATCAACTATTGAAGCCTTCAGATATTCGCTCTCATCTATGGCCTTTGGACTTATTTTAGGCTGATTCTTAAGGTTTTTATATTTAGCAGTGTTTATCAATGATATCCTAACATATTTTCTTCTTTGAATCTTTTCTATTTCCAAAGGTTTTGATATAAGTAAAATAGGTATATTTTCAATTTTACGTCCTATAACTGAAGATTTAAATTTATAAAGATTTTCATCTTCATAATAAATCACATCTATAATATCTCCCCTTGACAATGGAACATATTGACCTGCACTCAGAGGAACACTAATTGCTATATATTCCTCTGTTAAATCTTGTATGTTAGTATTATAATATCTTTCGTCAACTAATATTTCCACTTTCTTGTTTATGGCAAAATCAACCTTAGTCATTACCTCAACCCCTTACGAAAAAATACTGAAAATTTTCTTAAATAATCCTTCTATACCCATACCACTTGTCTTATCATTCATACCTTCAATTTTACTTGCAATACTATTTATATCCCGAGCGGACTCTGAAGTCGGATAACTTAGAATTACAGGTTGTTGAGCTCTTACTGCATAAGCTAATTTTTTATCTTCACTTATTTTACCTAAATATTCTAATTTCATATCAAGAAATTTAGTAACAGCATTGTTAAACTTATTAAAAGTCATATTAGCTTCATTATTATCTAAGGATCTATTCACTATAACTTTCGCAGAATCTTTAATTTTAAAATGCTTAACAGCCTTAAGTAGACTATATGCGTCTGTTAGTGAAGTAGGCTCTGGAGTTGTTACAATTATTAAATCCTCACAACAAGCAATGAAACCCAAAACACTTTTATTTACACCAGCACCAGTATCCATTATTATATAATCTAGTCCTGTTAAAGCAGTAAGTTTATTTAAAAATACATTCCTTTGAATTTCTGTCAAGTCCTCAACTTTCATAATAGCGGAACCTCCTGGAAGAAGTTTCACCCCAAATGGTCCATTTATTACAACATCCTCAATTTCTTTACCATTGCTTATAACATCAAATACGTTATACCTTGAAGAGCATCCCATTATAATATCATCATTTCCCATGCCTATATCTGCATCAAAAATCATAACTTTCCTACCCATCTTTTGAAGTGCAATAGATAAATTAACTACTATATTACTTTTCCCCACTCCACCTTTACCAGAGGTAACTGTTATAATTCTAGGCTTACTATCCAAACTATCAAGATTTTTCAATGCCATTTGTCTAAGTCCTTGTGCTTGGTCTAGCATATAGTATCCTCTCCTAATATAAGACTAATAATTTTGTCATCGGATAACTCTTTAATATCATCAGGTACATTTTGACCAGTTGTCACAAAACTTAAGGGTTTTTGGGCAGTTTCTAATATATTAAGTATGGAACCATAAGTGGAAGTTTCGTCTAATTTAGTTACTATTATACTATTATAATTCAAAATTTGATATCCTTCAATAATATATTTAATATCTTTGTTCTTTGTTGTAGAACTTAGTACTAAATTGATGTTTTTTGTATCTGCTTTTTCAACAAAAGTTCGGAGTTCAGAGATTTGCATTTTGTTTTTACTACTTCTTCCAGTAGTATCAATTAATACTACCTCACATTCATTCATAGACTCTATAGCATCATCCATATCCTTCATATTGTATACTACTTTAAAAGGTATGTTCATAATATCAGCATAAGTTTTAAGCTGCTCAACTGCACCAATTCTGTAAGTATCTACAGTAATTAGTCCCACTTTTTTCTTCTCCACTAGTGCTAGCCTTCCTGCAAGTTTTGCAATAGTTGTAGTTTTCCCTACACCTGTTGGTCCTACCATAACTATTCTTCCTTGTAAACTCGGCTTAGTAACATGAATCATTTCTTTTAGCACAAGTTTCAATTTTTCATATTCACTAGTTTGCAGCTCATCTTTAGTTTTAAAATTTTCAATTTTCCTCATTATATTTACGATAATTTCACTATCTACATCATTCTCTTCTAACATTTTTTCTATATCACTTTTATTATTTCCTGGGATATTATCACTGGTAAGCTTACTTATCATAGTTTTCATTTGTTTCATTTCGCTCATTAGGTCAGTTGTGGAATCAATACTGTTAGCCTTTTTGTTAACAGTATTGCGCTCCTTTGCATACTCCGAATTTTTATGTAGGCTATTAACTTGTTTTTCAGGTTCCCTAGGATAGGCTTTAATTTCATTTTGCTGCTCCACAACTTTTTTAATTGCTTCGATGCTTTCTTTCACATCTTGATTTTGCTCACTTATTTCATTTTCAATAGCTGCAGTAACTTCAATAATCTTGTGTGAAAATAATCCTTTTATTCCTGGTTTTCGAATTTTCCTTTGACTTATAATTACAGCTTCCGAGCCTAGTTCATATCTTATTCTTGTCATGGCTTCGTTCATGTTATTCACTACATATCGTTTTATAATCATTGTAGAGTCACAACCCCTTCAGTTTTAATCTCAACTTCATTTGGTATCTCATTGAGAGAAAGCACGCAAATAGTAGGAAATACCATCTCAATTAATTTTCTAAAAGCTGGCCTTATCTTTGGAGATACTAGTATTACTGGTTGATTATTATGAAAATAAATTGTGCTAATATTATTTTTAATAGAATTCAATATCTTACCTGTGGTACCCGGATCAACTGCTGGAAAAGATCCCTGTAGGGACTTTTGAATGTTACTTGAAATAATATTTTCAACTTCTGGTGAAAGCGTCATAATTGTTATACTTCCATTATCGTCAACTAGTCCATTACAGATACTTCTTCCCAGAGAAAAACGAACATATTCTGTTAATACTTCTAAATCCTTAGTTATTCTAGAATTATCCGCCAAAGACTCAAGTATTGTGACCATATCCTTTATAGCTACTCTTTCTTTAAGTAAACTTTGAAGAACCTTTTGAACCTCACCAATAGTCATAAGATCTGGTATTAATTCTTCTACTACAGTATTATATTTTTCTTTTACAGAATCAATTAATAGCTTAGTTTCCTGCCTGCCTAGGAGTTCAAATGCATGAGTTTTAATAGTTTCTGTTAAATGAGTGACCATTACAGTAGTTGGATCTACAACTGTTAGTCCCTTTATTTCTGCATCCTCTCTTTGATCATTATTTATCCACACTGCCGGCAGTCCAAAAGTGGGTTCAATTGTATTAATACCTTGTATATTAATATCTTCAGAACTAGGGTCAATACAAAGTAACATGCTTGGCATTAAATCACCTTTAATTATTACAGTTCCACGAATTTTAACTACGTATTCATTTGTTTTAAGTTGCAAATTATCTTTAATTCTAATAGGTTGAACAACAATCCCCATTTCAAGGGCACATTGTCTTCTTACTGAAGCTATTCGTTGTAATAGGTCTCCTCCTGTAGCTTCATCTGCCAGAGGGATTAATCCATATCCTATTTCTATTTCCATAGGTTCCACAGAAATCAGACTCATTACATTTTCTGGTTCTCTGTTTTCAGTTTCAAAATTTTCTTGTTCATCATTTTCTATTCTCATAATTTTTTGATCTTTTTCATCCTTATGCAAGAAATATGCACTGGTTGCCGTAGCAATGGATAGCAAAATAAAAACAAGATGAGGCATACCTGGAATAGCAGCCAAAACTAATAATACCACTGATGCTAGGGCAATAACCTTTGGAAATGCTGTAAGTTGCGCCGTTACTTGAGTTCCTAAATTTGTAGTGCTACCAGACCGCGTAACTAGAATACCTGACGCAACTGATATTAAAAGCGCCGGAATCTGGCCTACAAGACCATCACCTACTGTAAGGCGTACATAAGTAGTTGCAGCTTTTGCAATCGGCATTTTAAGCATCAGTACACCTATAATTATCCCACCAAAAATATTAATCATGGTAATAATTATACCAGCTATTGCATCTCCCTTTACAAATTTAGAAGCTCCATCCATTGCTCCATAAAAACTAGCTTCATCCTGCAATTTTGTTCTTCTCGCTCTTGCCTCTTCTTCAGTTATAGCACCTGCATTCAAATCAGCATCAATACTCATCTGTTTACCTGGCATAGCGTCTAGTGTAAATCTGGCAGAAACTTCAGAAACTCTACCTGCACCTGCTGTAATAACTATAAACTGTATAACAATTATTATTAAGAAAATAATTATTCCAACTACATAATTACCTCCAACAACAAATTCACCAAAGGCCTCAATTATATCTCCTGCATAAGCCTCTGTTAATACTAGCCTTGTAGATGAAATATTTAGCCCCAATCTTAAAAGTGTTGTAATAAGCAGTAATGTTGGAAAAACTGAAAATTGCAAAACTTCCGTTGTAAACATTGTTAATAGTAAAATTACAACTGCTAGTGTAATATTCAGTGCAATTATTACATCAAGAAGCTTTGGTGGTAATGGAATTATTATCATTAAAATTATTCCCATTACGCCAAATGCTACTAAAACATCCACATTATTTTTTATGTTAACTCTTACTTTTTCAGCCACAATTACCCTCCACTACTTTCTTTTCTTTAATTTGTATACCAGTGCCAATATCTCCGCCACAGCTCCATACATTTCCGTTGGAATTTCTGAGCCTATATCTAATTCTTTATATATTAACCTTGCTAGTGGTTTATTTTCAATAATTGGGATATCATTTTCTTTAGCAACTTCTTTTATTTTTATAGCCACATTATCTGCACCAATAGCCACAACTATTGGTGCCCCTTCGCCTCCCTGCTCATATTTAATAGCAATAGCTAGATGAGTAGGGTTTGTGATAACCACAGTAGCATCGGGAACTGATTGCATCATTCTACTTGATGCCATTTCTCTTTGCTTTTGCCTAATTTTCGATTTAATTTGTGGGTCTCCTTCTTGTTGTTTATATTCTTCTTTAACTTCCTGCATACTCATTTTAAGTTCTTTATTATGCTTATATTTTTGGTATGCAAAATCAATTACAGATATTATAAGCATAATTATGGCGATTTTAAAAAATATGTCTATTACCAATTTTCCAAAAACAACTAAAATGGCCTCTATTTTCAGACTTCCATAATTCATCATTTGTAAATAATTGTCTTTGATAAAATTGTAAGCTACTATTCCTATGGTGGTAACTATAGCTAAATTTTTCAGTAAATCCACCAGGGATCTTGTAGAAAAAATTTTCTTAAATCCACTTATAGGACTTAGTTTTTTTAAATCAGGTTTAAGTGGTTCACCAGTAAGTATAAAACCAGATTGCATCAAACTTGCCACCACTCCCATTATCATAATAGGCACCATAATTGGTAAAAGCAAAAGCCCAAATTTTATTATAGAAACAAAAAGCACCGTTCTAAAAGTTTCCTCAGTAACAATCAATGTTAAATAATTTTCTAAAAAAATAATCATTACACCTTTTAATGTATCTAATATATAGGCACCGAGCATTATGAGTAAAAGTGTTGAGGTGAGTAGTGTAACGGTAGATGATAATTCCTTACTCTTTGCTACTTGACCCTTTTTCTTTGAATCACTTTTCTTTTTGGGAGTAGCTTCTTCGGTTTTTTCACCGCTATCCGATGAGGCAAAAATTAGCAAGGGTATTACCTTATAGAAAGCTTTAATTATATCTGGAATAGTGTAAAAAGAATTTACTATTAATTTTATGACAATAGGTAGTACTAAAGCAAAACAACTGAGTCCTACTAGTATTTTTATTGGCATACCTAAAATCATAACATTTAATTGTGGTACAGTTCTTGACACTAGTCCCATAGCTAAATCCGTTATAATAATTATCAAAATAATTGGTATTGCTATTTTAAATCCAAGTGTAAAAAATTCTATAAAAATTTTCACCATCATCATAGCTGTTCCTTGTGAAAGTATAAACTTTCCAATATTAACAACGTTAAAAGAATCAATAATAGCCCTTATCAGCATATGATGGCCATCTACAACAAAAAACATTACCATGCTTACCCAGTAAAGTAACCTTCCAAGCAGTGTAACATTCTCATTAGATATAGGATCAAACATGCTCATCATGGAAAACCCAACTTGGAAATCCATAAGCTGACCTGCCATCTGCGCTGAGAAAAAACAAAACTTTGTTATGTATCCTAATGCGAGTCCAGTAATAACCTCATCTATACAGAATTTTATGAGTCCAGTGTTATTCGTAATTAAGCTTACATTTGCATAATTAACGCCTGGCAAAATCAGAAAAGTAAAAACAACACAAAATCCAACTTTAACCATTGCAGGAGTACCCTTAGGAAAGAAAATTGGTATACCCATAACGAAGGCTGATACTCGCAGTAGCACCATTATAAAGCCTAAATAATAAGCTGTATTAATCAATATATCTCCACCTAACCTCCCATATTAGCAATAAGTTCAAAAATTCTAGTTGTAAAATCAACTAAAATGTGAAGCATCCAACTACCCATTAATAAGCCAATTAGTGCTGCTGCAAGTAATTTTGGCACAAAGGTTAATGTTTGCTCCTGGATTTGAGTAGTAGCTTGAAATATACTTATTATTAACCCTACTAAAGTTGCTACAAGTAGTATAGGAGCCGATACCAATATTGCAGTTTGAATAGCATCTTTCATTATAGATAACACAATATTCTCAGTCATTTAATTCACCTCAACTAAAACTCATAATTAACGATTTTACAAGCAGATTCCAACCATCTACCATAATGAATAACAATAATTTAAATGGGAGAGAAATCATAACTGGTGGTAACATCATCATTCCCATAGCCATAAGAACACTACCCGTAACAATATCAATTATAATAAAAGGGATAAATAATAAAAATCCCATTTCGAAAGCTCGCCTTAGTTCACTTATTATAAAAGAAGGTACCACTGCATATAGAGGTACTTTATCATAGGTAAGTTTAGGCTTTCCTTTGCTCATTACCACTTTGCCCTTTGCATCAACTTCATTTTTAACTGTATCTTCTAATTTTCCCACCTCTAAAAAAAGTTTTAAGTCCTTAGCTCTGGTCTGTTTTAACATAAAATCCCTCATTGGTTTAGATCCTTTATCAATGGCAACAGATTGAGTTATTTTATTATTCAAATAGGGAGTTAAAGCCTCCTTATTGACTTTTGTAAAGGTTGGTGCCATAGTAAAAAATGTTAAAAATAGAGCTAGTCCAATTATAACCTCTTTTGGTATTGCCTGTTGGACACCAATAGCACTTTTAAATAAGGATAGTACTATAATTATCCTTACAAAACTGGTAGTCATTATAATAATTGAAGGAAGTAAGGTAAGTACAGTAAGAGCCATTAACAGCTTAATATTATCTACATAATCCGTCGGAGTAGTGGCTTTATCAATAGAAAGATTAATTTTTGGTATTGGTAATGTTTGTGGAGCAGCATTTACTACTTTTATTGTAACAATCCCCACTATTACCATAATCAAAGCAAAAATAATCAGGTTTTTATTTTTTATTTTCATCTTTAGCACCCTTTTTCATAATATGTTTTTTGAATAGTTCCTTCATGTCATCATACTGAGGTAGCTCTTTAATATTTTCAATTGTACTAACCTCTTCCTTTGGCAACTCAAATAAAATATTAATTTCCTTGGAACTAGAAGAAACTGCATAGGCTTTTTCTCCGATTTTTACAACTATAATGCTATTATCCTTAGATAGAGCAATCCGGTCTATTACTTTCATATATCTACCATTTTGCAATTTTTGAAGTTTATTACCACCATATTTTAAAGATAAATATAATAAAAGTAATATGAAAGGTAAAAATATTAATATTTTTAAAAGTAATGTCCAAAATTCTAAATCCATGATTCTATCACCTACTGTACCAATATATCGTTAAAATATATATGGGATGCTTTTCCTTTTGTTAAAATAGGATCTATACTTTTAATTAGCTGATTCTTTATAGCATCAACGCCTGTTGCACTAAAGTCCGTAGTTTTTTTTGATCTAAGAGCCGCAATGACTACATCCCTAATTATGGGTGTTTTTGCTGTTAGTTCTGCTTCTAACTCCTTATTTTCTTCATACCCAATAACAACCTTCACCTTTAGATAACGCTTTCCATCCTCATCCATTAAATTCACTAAAAATTCCTCCAATGGGAAAGTTATTTCATTACTTTCCACAACTTTAACTACTGTGGTCTTGGCACCTGAACCTTTTTGACCCACTATATACGCAGCTGCGGCTGCACCGCCTACTACAATTAATACTAATAGAATTATAATAATTATTTTTAAACTATTTCCTTTTTTTGGTTTTTGTGTTTTTTCGCTCATTTTTTAGTAGCCTCCTTTTCACTTGCAACAATTAATATATTTACTCTTCTATTTAATGCTCTGTTTGTTTCATTAATATTTGGTACAATAGGTTGATATTCAGCGCAAGCAATAGATTTAAATCGCGCAGGATAGGGTTGCTTCTTAACTGTTACAAAATATTCAAGCACATTTAAGGCTCTAGCAGAGGATAATTGCCAGTTGTTTTTATATTCAAAATTGCTAATTGGTAAACTATCCGTATGTCCCTCTATTACAATATCATTAGGAAGAGTAGATATTAGACCATTTATTGAATTTAACACTGGCTTACTATTATCTATAATTTCTGCTTTTCCACTTTGGAACAAAATATTTGCCTTAAGTTGAATAATAACTCCCCTGCTATCAGATTTTATCACTACCGTACCCTCTAGTTTTTGCTTTTTTATAAAGCTTTGAACCTTTTCATATATGTCTTGTGTATCTTTACTTGGTGTTGTGGTTGGCATTGGTTCCCCAACTAATGGAACTTCTCCATTTTTTACATTGAACTCTAAGATACTAGTTCCAGTTTCACCTGTTAGTACTGATTGAAGTGAGGATGCAATTTGTTTGAACTTAGCTGCATCAACTGTGGAAAAAGAATATAATAATACAAAAAAAGTAAGAAGAAGTGTCATTGTATCTGCAAAGGTAGCTAGCCAAGCATCCGTTCGCATCTCATCTCCACCATTTTTTTTTCTAGACATTATCTGTCACCCTAGCTGCTTTAGCTTGCTCCGCAGTAAATTTAGCTCTGTCAACTGGTGATAAGTATGATGTCAATTTTTCTTCAACAATCCTTGGATTTACCCCGGATTGAATTGCAAGTATTCCCTCAAGCATCATTTCCCGATTATTTACTTCAATACTAGATTTATAATTTAGATTTTGTGCCATAGGAACCAATATTAAGTTTGCCAGTAGTGCTCCATAGAATGTAGTTATTAATGCTTTTCCCATACCAGAAGCTAGGGCTGAGGAATCACTTAGATTTGCAAGCATTTGTATAAGTCCTATAAGGGTACCAAGCATACCAAAAGCTGGTGCATAAGCTGCCCAAGCTTTTAACATATTCGCTCCATCGCTATGACGTCGCTCCATCTCTCCTATTTCTAGTTCCATAATATCCTTTATTGCTTCAGGTTCAAGACCATCCACCACCATTTGGAGCCCTTTTTTTAAAAACTCATTAGTTAATTGTACCATTTCATCTTCAAGGGATAAAAGTCCCTCTTTTCTTGCTTTTTTAGATAGTGTTGTAAAGCTATTAATAATCTCAGAGCTAGATGCTGTACTCTCTTTAAAAGATTGTATAATGACCTTAAACACTTTATTCATAGCTCCAATAGGATAAGCTATTAGCAGTGCAGCAAAGGATCCCCCTACTGTAATTGCTATTGAAGCAGGATCATAAAATATTTTTAAACTAGTTCCACCAGATGCCATCCCCCATAAAGTTAAACCAAACCCAATTACAATTCCAATACTGGTCAAAAAATCATGTTTTTTCATGCCACTGCCCCCTATACCTTACCAGTAAATATCCTGTTCTTATATTTTATTATTTTATCAATTACTGCCTCTGTGCTCTCAAGTACAATATACCTCTTGCCGTTTACTAAAGTTATTAATGTTTCTGGCATTGTTTCAATTTTTTCTATAACTTCAGCATTTAATATAAATTCTTCTTTGTTTAAGCCTGTAAGTTTTATCATGGGAACCTCCTATGATTTACGATTTACAATCCAGTATTATAAGCTATAATTCAAAAATAACTAAAATTAAATGAATTTGGTAAATCTCAAATACTTTTAGTATTTGAGATTTATTACAAATTCACTTTAGAATTTCTTACTTTATACTATCTCTTTAACCCTATTATATCCTGTAATATTTCATCTCCTGTACTAATTGTCTTACCTGCTGCTTGGAAGGCTCTGGTTGCAATTATCATATCTGTAAATTGCTCAGCTAGGTCAACATTTGACATTTCAAGCATTCCTTGAAGCATATCACCGTAGCCTGCGCCGTTGTCTACAACACCAGCATCCGTAGCACCATCAGCAGGAACTACATTCTTTCCCGTTCTCACTATTGCAGCCCCAGAGTTAGAAGTATTTTGATATATGTTTCCCCCAACTTTAGATAATCCTGCTGGATTTTTAAATGAAGCTACAGCAATTTGTCCTAATATTGCTACTTTACCACCCTCTAAAACAGCTTTTATTACTCCATCTTTTTCTATAGAAAAGGTTTTGACTCTAAAATCACCCCCAAGAGTAGGAGGAGTAGTAGTATCATCAGCAGGAACACTAATTTTTTCTGGTATAACAAGAGGAACTAGTGTTGCGCTTGGAGTTAAAGTTGTGCTATCTGCATTAACATAAGTTAGAGTGGGCGAAGTTGGTGGCTCAGTAGTTGATTTAGACAAGTCATAGTCTACACTTGCATTTGTACCATCACCACTACTAATAGCATAACCTAGTACTCTTAACCCATCAGAATTTAATAAATTACCGCTCTTATCTAAAGTTAAAGCACCGTCTCTCGTGTAGAACAAATCCGTTCCGCTAGGAGGACTTGCTGTATGTTCTGTTGTATTTATACCCACACCCAGATCATTTGTAACAGGTGTTCGACCTTTAGCTACCATTAAGTACCCTTCTCCATCCATAGCAACATCTAGGTTTCTAGATGTTGGTTGCATCCCTCCTTGGCCTACCAACGTATCTATTCCTGCAACTTGTACTCCTAGCCCTACTTGCTTTGGGTTAATTCCTCCTTGACTTGCTCCTGGAGCTAATGCTTGAGACATATTTTGGCTTACCATATCTTGAAATCTAACTCTTGCACCTTTAAAAGATGTAGTTCCACAGTTAGCTATATTATTTCCTATAACATCTAGTTTAACTTGATTTGCTTTCATTCCACTTATTCCTGCATATAATGATCTTAACATAATATTACCTCCATTTTTTTGTTTTTAGCTAAATTCCAATAGATTTATAATGTAATTATAATTTTTTAGTGATGACTTTGCTTCTGTATTTCCACAAAGTTAAGCTTCCTTAAAGGTCCAGCTTATATCATAACTACACTATCTATATTGGTTATTATATTTATTTCGCTTTGATTTTTGTCTAAAGCAGTAATTACAGTCCTATTTTTAATACTGGTTATAAGTGCCATATCCTTATATAATATTAAGGATTGCTTCGCACCTTTGTCCTCTGCGATATTTATTCCTTGGTTAATCTTCTCCATATCAGTAGCATCAAAATCAATATTTCTACTATTAAGCCTTTGTGCTGCATGAGAGGATATGGTGAAACATTCTTCTTTTTTTATCTGTTTTTCTAAAACCTGTTTAAAATCTGTAATTTCTTTATTATCTTTAACCTTATTTCCTTGCAGGTTTGCATAAGAATAATCAGAAAAATCTTTTGCATCGTACAGCTTACCATTTATCACTCTATATGACATAATATCACCTTACTATTTCCCATTAGATACTTGCTGTTGTACTTTTATTATATCAGCATAATTTATATCCTTGGAAATTTCTTGTCCATTTTCCTGGCATGCAATAGTTAAATTAACACCGTTTGTACCCCTGAAAACACTTTTAACTATACCAGTATAGTTTTTACCATCTTTTCCATCAGCATTTTTTGGCGCCAAAGCTTCCACCTGTTTGTCCATTAAACTTACTGCACTTGAAAAACTTGTGTTTCCATTTATATAATCTAATCTATAATCTGGTACATCTAAAATATCTGACAAAGTGTCAGCTGGAAAATTTTTCATGCTCCCATCTGTAAGTTGTACTGAAAGCTTATTTATACCTGCTTCTTTATAAACAGCCTTCACAATGCCTCCATATTGCACTCCCCTTGCATCATAACTACTAAGAGCTACCATCTTACCCACTAGTGAAGAAGATGTTGAAAAAGCCACAGTGCTATTTAAATTTGTCATCTGCTCCAGTGTGGCAAATTGAGCCAATTGAGCTACAAATTCTGTACCATCCTTACCCTTAGTTGGATCTTGGTTAGAAAGTTCTGCTGAAAGAATTTTTAAAAAAGAGTTTTTGTCCATCTCTTCACCCTTTTTAACAATCCTAGTCCCTCTGTTAGTTGCTCTTGCTGCACTATCTGCTTCCGTCTTCCCTGATTGAACAATTGCAGTACCATTTTCCGTTATTTTTTGTGTTTTCCCTTGTCCACTGGTAGTAATTGCGCTACTTGGTATAATTTGAGGTGCTATTATTGGTCCATCTATAGCCACATTTGTCACTCCCTTACATTTTTCTTGTGCAAAATATTAATTTATTTTTAAACAAATTTATTTACTTGATTTTCTTCTATAGAATAGTTATTGCTTATAGAAATATCTTCTTCCTCTTCTAAACCCATATTTGTACTTGTGTTATTATTTTTATTCCCATTGTTATTTTTCTCGTTTGAGTTGTTATTAAAAAATGTAGAGTCCTCATAAATATTTATATCTAAGCTTTGAATTTTAATATCCATATTTTTTAATTTATCACTAATATCCTGGATATTTTGATTTAACAAATTATAAGTGTCTTTATTTTGAGCTGATACACTAGCCTTCATTATCCCACTTTCCATAGTAAGCTTTATAGTTATTTCTCCAAGTTCCTTAGGATTCATTTTTACTGTTAAATCCTTAATATTATTAACTTCCATGAATTTTATATTTTTAATTACATCTACTGTAAAATTACTTTTATCAATGACTAAATTAACAGCTTGTACCTTAACTGTGTCTACAGTTTTTATAGCTTCAAATTGATTCATAAAATTAACTGCTTTTGATATTTTCATTTCATCCTTATCTTCGCTAATCAAATTACTAAGAAAACTTTCTTCTGAGGAACTATTCCCTGAAAATTTGCTTCCATTTTTATAATCATTTGAGCTTTGCATTTGGCTTTTAGGAAGAATTTCAGAACTAGTCTTATTACTTAGTTCCATTACCTTTTTTAGGAGATTATCTTTTATTGATTTGTCCTCACTATTTTCGCTAAGAGTTGGGACAGTAGGAACTTTTAACTCTTCTACTACAGTCGTTAGTTTTTGTAGCACTTCAATTATTTGAGAAGGCACCACCTTGTCTGATTTTTCTAGCAGCCCTACTATTTCACTAAGATTACTTTTTAACATAATCTTTGCATCAGGAGTTAATTGCTTTATCCCAATTAATTGTTCTATGTCATTTGATCCTTTTGGTTTAATAGGATTAAGTTCAATTTCCTGAGGTATAGCTACTAAAGTTTCATTCCCTTTTGATTTTTCTTGCAACGCGCCTATTTCACTAAGACCGCTTTTAAAAATATTCTTTGCATCAGGAATTAATTGCTTCGCGCCCACTAATCCTTTTGATTTTTCTTGCAACGCAGCTATTTCACTAAGAGCGTTTTTAAAAATACTCTTTGCATCAGGAATTGATTGCTCTGCCCCCACTAAACTTTCTAAGGTAATAGGATTAAGTTCATCCCCACCCTTAAGATTAGCTGGAGTTTCCTCTAAACTTTGAAGTAGATTGTTGAAAAGTTGTAGTAACTGCTGCATTTGAGCCATCTGGTCCCCAGATTCTTCACCCACAGCTTCCTTTGAAAGTTTCTCAGTGTTTTGCTTTAGTAAACCAATAGATTTTTCTATGATATTAACTATCTTTGCTTTTACTTCATTATTATCATAAGCGCTGCTTAAATCCTTTGGGGCACTAGCCTTCACTGTGGTTTTTTCAACATCATTGCTCTGATTTTTGTTATTTACTTTATCCAAGCTTCCCTTATTGGTTTTACCTAAATTTTCCTCTTTATTGTTTTTTTTCTGGATATTTTCATTTGAAAAATTCTTAGAATTCAATTCATGATTATCTAAAACCTTTTTAAATTCTTCACTTTTATTTGTTTGTTTTGGAGCATCAACTTTTTTAGAAGTAGCATATGTCATGACATTATTTACGTTCATTTTTTTCACCTCCCCTCCTTGTGATTATTTCTAATAAAAGCATAAAGTGCAAACTCATCATTAGTTTTTTGTTCTATTAAATTCTGCTCTTTTAAAAAAGCTCTCTGTTGATTTTCTTTTAAAATCTCAACAGTCTTCTTTTCAACTTGACATTGTTTCAATTCTTGTCTTTTTTGACCTAGAATTTCTTCTTTGCCCTCTAAAACTACTGCGGTTTCGTCAATAGCCAAATTTAGAGCATTTAAATAATTTTGTTTCATTTTCTGCTCAACAACTGATTCATATGAATCTATATTTCTATAGATTTCATATTTTCCCTTCAATGTATTTAGCTGGTCCTCCACCAATTCTTTTTCTCTTTGTGCTTCTTTAAATTGGAGTTTGCTTTTATCTTCAATATCTTTTCTAATATCAAGAAGCTTTTGCAATCTAAACTTATATACATCGCCCAATTTAAAACTCCTCTCTAAGAACCTTTTTAAGCACCTCTATATGAATCTTTAATTAAATCATCACCTAGGTTTATGGAATATCATTAAACATGTTTTTCAGCAATTCTAAGCTAAGGTTAAAGTCTGTAGTATCATTTATGCCCTGCTTTAAATAAGACTCTATGCTATCATTATACTTAATTGCCTTGTCAATTTTTTCGCTACTTCCCTTTACATAGGCTCCAATATTTATTAAATCTTCAGAATCTTTATAAGTTGCCATAAGCTCCCTTGCTGCTGAGGCAGCTTGCTTATGGTCTAATGTTGCAATTTCAGACATTAACCTACTTACACTACTTAAAACATCAATAGCTGGATAATGGTTTTTTGAAGCTAGTGATCGAGATAAAACTATGTGTCCATCTAGTATACCTCGAACAGCATCTGCTATTGGTTCATTAAAATCATCACCATCCACAAGTACTGTATAAAAAGCTGTAATAGATCCCTTGAGTGACATTCCACTACGCTCCATTAATTTAGGTAACATTGCAAACACTGATGGAGTATAGCCTTTAGTAGCCGGGGGCTCTCCTATAGCTAGTCCAATTTCTCGTTGTGCCATGGCAAATCTTGTTACTGAATCCATCATTAGAATGACTTTTTTTCCTTGATCTCTAAAGTATTCTGCAATAGCTGTAGCTGTAAATGCCCCCTTTAACCTTACTAGGGCTGACTTATCAGAAGTTGCACATACAATAATTGATTTTTTCATTCCTTTTTCGCCTAAGTCTTTTTCTATAAAATCCAGTACTTCTCGTCCTCTTTCTCCAATAAGTGCTATAACATTTACCTCTGCTTTTGCTTCTCTTGCTATCATTCCAAGAGTTGTACTCTTGCCTACTCCACTACCTGCAAAGATACCAATTCTTTGCCCCTCGCCACAAGTTAAAAAACCATCAATGGCTCTAATTCCAGTAGGTAAAATCTCTGTTATTCTACGTCTTTTTAGAGGATCTGGAGGGGATGCATTAAGTGGATAAGTTGTGTATTTGCTAATTTCAGGGCCTTTTAATGGATTACCTAAGCCATCTAGGACCTTTCCAAACAATTCATCTGAGCATTTAACGGTCAATGGACTACCAGTTGGCACTACTATGCATCCTGGCGATATGCCCACTAGTTCCCCAAGTGGCATTAGAATTACATTTTTATCTCTAAATCCAACAACTTCACAGGTTATTTCCTCATTTGATATATTATAAATTTTACACACTTCACCAACAAAAGCCGTTATTCCTTGAACTTCAATAGTAAGTCCTATAACATTAACTACCACACCTTCGCAGTAAGTGTAGTTAATATCAGGAATTTTATTCATTAAATACTCAAAATTCAGATCTATCATAATAGTTCTCGCCCTTCTAAATTTGTATTTGCTCCTGCTGAAAAATTTCTATTATTTTTTCTATACCGTAAGATATACTTACAACACTTTTACCTGTATCTTTTTCAATAACAGCAGTTCCATCGTCTAAAAAATCATCCTCTATTACAAATATATCCCCTTGAAAAGCAAGTCTTCCTTTCCAACTTTCAATTTGATCCTTTATGGCAGCAAAATGCGAACTATTACTTTTTATAATATAAGATTTTATATTTCTTTCATCTTTTATACAATTAAAAATCATTTCGTCTAAGGCATTTTTCTCCAGGACTTCTCTTTTTAAGATATTTTCAGCTATACTTACAACTAAGGCTTTTATATGTTGTTCTTTTTCTATTAAATAATCATTATACTCCGCTTTTGCTGCAACTAATATAGAATCAGCATCCCCTCTAATTTTCTGAGCCTCCTGACTTGCCGCTTCAATAGCTTCATTATAACCATTTTCATAGCCTTCCTTGTGTCCTTCTTCTATCCCCTCTTTAAATGCTAGTGCTTTTGCCTCTGCTGCATCTACAAAAGCTTTGGAAATAATTTTCCCACTTTCTATTTGTGCATTCCCTACTATACTACTAGCTATATTCTCATAGCTAGTAATATTTTCTATTTTGGTTTCATGATTTTCACCCAACTTTTCTCCAACAGAAGACCCACTTAACTGAGTGTTTATTTCCTTATTTCCCTGATTTATAACTCTTGAATTTTTTATAACATTAAAGGATGAGCGCATCTTCGCCACCCCTTGAAAGTACAATTTCACCAGCTTCATCTAACCTTCGCAAAATACCAACAATTTTTTGTTGTGCTTTTTCAACATCCATAAGTCTAACTGGTCCTAGGAACTCCATGTCTTCTTTTAAAGATGCTGCGGCTCTCTTAGATTGATTTTTGAATATGCTATTTGCCACTTCTTCTGAACAGCCCTTTAATGCAAGAGATAAGTCTTTAGTATCTACTTCTCTTAAGATTCTTTGTATTGCAACATCATCCAAGGTGATAATATCCTCAAATACAAACATAGATTCTTTAATCTTTTCTGCAAGTTCTGCATCTTCTCGCTCTAAACCCTCGGTAATATTCTTTTCAGTAGTTCTATCTACTTGGTTTAAAATACCTACTAAGGATTCGATTCCACCAACTACAGTAGTATCAGTTCTAATAACAGAATATAATTTTGCATCTAAAACTTTTTCAATTTCTTTAACAACCATAGGAGAAATACTGCTCATAGTTGCAATTCTAAAAGATACTTCACTTTGCAAATCCAGTGGCAAAGCTGACATTATCTGCGCTGCTTTATCTTGCTGCATGTAACACATAATAAGTGCTATGGTCTGCGGATGCTCATTAGCCATAACATTCAAAAGTTGATGTGCATCTGCTTTCCTTGCAATAGCAAAAGGTCTATATTGTTGAGTTTCTTCCATAACCTTGTCCAATATCTCTTTTGCCCTTTGGTTACCAAGTGCTTTTGAAAGCAAATTCCTTGCATAGTCAACTCCACCTTCTAAAAGGAAATCCTTTGCCTTATTCATTTCCATAAATTCATCTAAAATTGCCTGTCTTTGATCAGCTTTAACTGAAACTATATTAGCAATTTCATAGGTTATCTTTTGGATATCCTTTTCTGGTAATTTCTTTATTATACCTGATGAAGCGTCTGGGCCTAAGGTTATAAATAATATAGCCGCCTTCTGAATCCCTGTAAGTTTTTCACCTTTAGCCATTATTTATCACCTCTCATCTTCCGTCAGCCAAGACTTAATTATTTCCGCAACTTGTTCTGGTTTATCTGCCGCGTACTTCTTAACTTGTTTTTCCATATTAGATTTTTCATCGTTAACTTCAAATTCAATAGGAGCAAAAAGCTCTTCCTGCTTTGGAGAGATATTATCTCCAATTATCATATCAATGCCTTCAGATGCTATTTCCTTTTTCTTACTAGACCTACGAATTACAAGAAGCAATATAATAAATAATAAAATAGCTAAAACTCCATATCCAATACGAGTGTATGTCACTTTCTTTGCAGCTGCTTTATCAGCATTTGCTATATCTAGCAGTGCCTTTTCAGCCTGCTTTTTACTATCACTATTAAAATACATTCCTTCTACACTTATAGAGTCCTTTCTTCCTTCAGAGTACCCTATAGCTTGCGCAACTAAATTATTTACAGAAGTTTTAGTATTTTGATCTAAATTACCGTCTAATACAACTGAAGTAGTAATTCTTTTAATTCCCCCAGGTGCCTTCACTAGATCTTCTTCTGTTTTTGAGTTCTCGTAATTTTTTGTTGACTCTTTATTCACAATGGTTCCATCCTTAGTAGTTGTAGGTGAAGTGTTTTTTGAAGCCTCATCTACAGGACTAGTGGATAAGCCAGTGCTAGTGCCCCCATTCCATGTCTCAATGTCATGTGAACTCACTACTGCTCCCTTTTTTTCATCATATGTAATATTTTTTCTTTGAATTGCATCAAAATCAAGCTCTGTATTAACGGAAACTCTTACTCCGCTTTTATATATAGGCTCTAGGACCTTCATTATTTTCGTTTCTAATTCCTTTTCAATTTGCGCTTTTAATACTTGTTGCTTATCTGTAGAACCAGTTAAAGTATCTTTTTCTTTATCATATAAACCCTCAGTCAAAAGCAGAAATTTATCAGATACTATACTTACATTTTCCTTTGGAAGATTTTCTACAGCTCCGGTTAACAATGCAACTATTGCCTTCACCTGCTCACTAGCAAGTTTAGTATCTGGCTTAAGTTTTAATACAACAGAAGCACTAGCTGGCTCTGTTTCACGAACAAAAGCTGTGTTTTCTGGTAAAACCAAATTAACCTTAGCTCCTTCAATTTCAGGAAACGACTTAATAGCTCTTTCAATCTCTCCAGCGAGTGCCCGTTGATACATAATTTTAGTTTCTGTATCTGTAGGTGCCATTTTCCCATTATCAAAAAGTTCAAATCCTTGACTTCCCTCTGTAATCTTAACCTCTGACATAAGTTCCATTCTAAGGCTATCAATATCCGCCTTAGGCACTAGTATAGAATTACCAGTTACCTGATATGTAACTTTTTTTTCTTTTAACTTAGCTACAATAGCACCTGAATCCGCTGGTGTCATATTTGAAAATAACACATCATACTTAGTTTTCGATGCCACTACTATAAAAGATCCAAGGGCTACTATAATCACGCCTGCAAGTAAACTATAAGCTATTTTTTTGCTTTTACTTAATTTACCAAAGCCTTGCGAAATTTTATTCTTCATTTCAAATAGCTTACTCATATGCTGCCCCCCTTACTATATCTGCATTCTATTAAATTCCTGATAGGCATCCACAAGTTTATTTCTAATTTGTACTGCTAGTTCCAGTGACAGTTTCGATTCTTCTGTAGATAACATTACCTTATGTATATCCTCTTCTTCACCCTTTAAAAACTTTTGAGTAAGGTTATCTGATTCTATTTGTTTATCGTTAACCTCATTTAATTTTTCTTTTAATGTATCCAGAAAATCAGTACTTTTATTTTCACCCTCTACAGTATTCTTTTGAATTTCATTAAATATTTTCGTATTATTAACATAAGCATTAATATTCATAAATCACTCTCCTATTTACCGATTTCTAAAGCTTTAGAAAACATATTTTTTATAGCATTCATAGAATTTACATTTGCCTCATATGCTCTTGTAGACGCAATCATATCTGCCATTTCATTTAAAATGTTTACGTTTGGCATTTTCACATACCCGTCTTTATCTGCATCTGGATGGGATGGCTTATAAACGCGCCTTAAAGGTGACTTGTCATTTTCAATACCAACAGCCTTTACCCCTTTAAAACTATCTTTATACATGCCTGTAGTTTTATCTAATTCTTGTTGCAGATTTTCTTGAAACACAGCTATTTTTCTTATGTATGTTTGTCCATTTTCTCCCCTAGTGGTAGCTACATTTGTTACATTAGACGCTATAGTGTCCATCCTTAATCTTTCTGCTGTGAGTCCACTAGAACTTATTCTCATTCCCCTAAAAACATTATTCATTTGTACTATTTCCCTCCTCCTATAATATAACTTGTAAGTGAATTCTTACTATTGACTTGCTTAACCAGTGCGTTAAACATTAATGTATTTGCCGCTTGATTAGTCATTTCTGAGTCTATATCCACATTATTTCCGTCTTGTCTCATACTGGTGGACTCGTCCTTTTTTACTGAAATATCGGAGCTAGTGCTTCCGGTTTGCATATGTTTATTATTGTCAGTTTTTAATGTATCTTCACCCATGCTGTCATTTAATGTGTCTTCAAATGTAACATAGAACTTCTTATAACCTTTTGTATTGATATTTGCAATGTTGTTTGCAATAACTTTACTTCTAAGCGCCGAAGCATCCATACTCTTTTTCAACAAGTTATACGTATTTTCGCTTACTGAATTCCCAATTATACCCATAATTCTCATCTCCCTTCATTTACCATTAGACATATAATATGAAAATCATTCTTAAAATCTTATTTTTTACTAAAAATAGCTAAATTTGTTTTCATATCTAATATATATATAATTATATACTATTTTCTTATATTCGTGAATGTTTTCTTTTCTATTTTTTATAAATTAGATTAATTTTAAGATTCAAACTGCCCTATTCTGCTGTTAAAATGTATGTTTCGAAGGTTATGTTTCTTGTTAATGATTTTTATGAAGTCTATTCTTTGTTTACAAGCTTCTTTTATATTATACATTATTGTAGTAATTTGTCTATTAATTTAACTATATTATACAAAAAAAGACTTGATTTTCATCAAATCTCTTTTTGTCGATTTTATATTTAATAGTACCCCAAAGCCTAAATAACTCGTGATAACTGTGCTTTTTATCTAATTTTAATATTGTCAAGTATTCTTAATTCATACTATGATAACTTGTTATATTGAACCATCATAGCATTTCCAGCTTATATAAGAACATTATACTCAAAATTTTCCATCATTGAAATGCCTCTAATATATCATCTCATCCTGTGGAAACATATTTAAGTAATTTTCATAAGAAGCCATAGCATCTACTTCTGATATCCTACTACATGTTAAATTTCTATATAGCATATACAACTTTAAATGAAGATCTGGATTAAGGTGTTTAACTTCAACCATTTTTTCATATATTAAATCTTGAGGAGATATTTTGCTCCTGGCTTCAAGCAAACTAGAAAGAACCTTTTGTAGTCCTAGAACTTTCATTTTTAAGTGCGGAGTAGAGCAAAGGCTACTAATTCCTTTTAACTCTTCAATAATTTCCTGCATTGTTTCAACGCTAATTGAAACTTGATTATTACTACTCATGTATATCACCTCTCTTAGTTTAAATAATTTATAAAAATAGATAATTCATCGTATCTCTATTGAATTATCTATTTTATACAAAAGGAGACTTTATTTTCATCAAGTCTCCTTTTGCGGCTATCATATTTGACAGTATCCTAAAACTCAAAGAACTCATCATAACTCAGTTCTTTATCTACTTCTAACATTCTCGAGTACTCTTAATGCATCCTGTGGTAACTTGTTGGATTGAGCCATCATAGCATTTCCAGCTTGTATAAGAATATTGTACTTAGAATATTCCATGATTTCCTCAGCCATATCCGCATCTCTTATACCACTTTCAGCAGATTCTATTTTATCTGCTATGGCAATTGTGGAATTATAACTACTTTCGAATCTGCTACCTAAGGCTCCATATTTACTTCTAGCGCTGATGATTGTATCAAGTGCTTTGTCTACAAGTTCCAGTGACTCATTTATTTTGTCAACATCTACATTAGTAACTAACTTTCCAGTTGCATCTTTAGTCTTAAGGTCTAGGCCTTCTGCAGTTAGATTATACCTTGGTATTTTAATTATTTCTCCTACGTTATCCCCTATAGAAGTTTCTATAATCTTTGGCTCCTTATTATCCTTATTAACTAAAAGCTTAACTCCATTAAACTCAGTATTATTTGCCATGTCATCTGCGCCATCTAACATTTGATTTATTTCTTTTTGAATAACAGCTTTATCCGCTGGGGTTGTAACTCCTCCAGCTTGTACTAATAGCTCTCTAACTCTTTGCAAGCTACTTGTAATACCTTCAAGGCCACCTTCTGTAGTTTGAATCATGCTAACTCCATCTTGAGTGTTTTTCGCCGCCATTTGAAGGCCTCTTATCTGCATTCTAAGTCTCTCACTTTGAGCAATTGCATTAGGGTTTTCTTTTGCACTATTTATTTTAACACCAGAAGATATTCGGCCTAATGCTCCACTTTGCTTAGTAAGATTCTTACTGTATTCTTTATATATGTTTAAAGATGCCATATTCTTACTCAATCTCATAAAATCAACTCCATTAAAATTTTTTATTTACTGTCTATTTTATCATATCGGATACATTGAACTTTTCTTTAGGAATTCCGATGGATTCCTCTATGCCTATTTTCAACATTAACTTCTTTATAGGTTAATACTATAACTGAAATAACAATAATATATATTGCCGCTCTTAATTTAAATGATTTATAAAAATAGATGATTAACAAAGCTATCATCTTCACTTACTTCAAAATTAGATAGTTTTATTAATAATCCATGCTGAATTGTTTATTGTCTTACTTGCTACTTCGTTTAAATAGTTAATAACTTTATATAAATTTTCTTTTTGTTTTGATTAAAAACACCCCAATAATTCATAAGCTATACCCTGCAGTAAGGTATTCAAATTGATTATTAGGGCATTTTGATAATTTCCACACTACTCATCTCTTTTCTCATACCCTTAACTTCATTCTTCAAATTTTCCTGCTGTGCTGATAAAACATCAGTTTTATGCTCTAAACCTCTCAATATTTGAGTATGTTCTTCTTGGGTTATCTTAATTGATTTCATGTCACCTTGCATTGATTTTAGGATATCCAATATTTCCTTATCCATAAATTCACCACCTAAATCTTTTTCTGTTATTATATCATATCGGAGCTAAGGTTAAAATAATAAATTATATTTTTAAAAAATCATTAATATTAATATATTTAAGTTTCGCACTACCAAAACACTATGTTTCAGCACATGGAAACTTATCTTACCCATTGATTTTATTCATGTTTAAATAAAGGTTGTATTATCATGCGACAAAGTTTAAACGAAATTGATGAAATTTTTACTAATCATAATTCAGATGGGCATAGAGGTTATTTTTAAAGGGTGTAAATGGTATTTAGAAACATGAAAATGACAGTCTGAAAGCTTTGTTGCACAGATAGCTGATATAAGCATATGCTACATTTTATACAATATGCTTATCTATTCAAAGAGAATAAGAGACTATAAAACTACTGGCGGCTTATTTGAATACCATCAAATTCTTATTTAACAAGCGTTTGAGGGATGCGAAACTTGCAAGAAGTCTTGCCGACTAACTTGCTACATGTTATAATATTTTATAGAAAACATAAAACTGAAGCAACATGCATGAAAAATAAAGTTATTACAATTAATAATTGGTATTGTGGCGCCATTATTTTATAGAATAAACCTGAAAATCAGGTAAAATAATATATATAGAAGGGGCTGTTCATATGGTTAAATTAAATAAAGAAGAGCAACTAATAGAATTTATTTCATTCTGTATAGAGAATTTCAAGGTAGCACATAGTATGAGGGGAAAAGATGTAGCGAATTTATTAAATGCTAGGTGATATAGTATGACACTCGCAAAGGTGACACAGGAAAATGTGCATATATTCATTCCTTTAAAAGTAGCTAAGATAACAGAGCTCTTAGCAAAAAATAATAATATTAGTTGGAAAGAAGATTTACTTGAGTTTTATAACTCTAGAACTTATACTGTTTTGGAGAAAGAAGACACTAAGTTATGGTATGAAGGTGCAAGCTACCTTTACATGAGGCTCGACATGAAAAAAAACGGATAAAAATTTGATATTTAAATAATAAATTCAGATGAAATTCACAAAAATCTTAATCATTTAAATGGTCAAGATTTTTTTAAATGTATATATCTACTTGTTTCAAGCATTTGAGTATCTGATCCTATAAGCTCTGAAAAATATCTATCTTTAAATAGATGTCCAGTATAATTATATTTTTTATTATAGTATTTCGCATACTTACTACTTATTCTATCTATAAATTGCCCTAACGGTTTATCTTCTGTTTTGATTAATATATGCACATGATTATCCATTAAACAATAGCATATTATTTCATATTTATCGTAGATATACTACTCCATCGTTTCTTTAATCAAAATTATATAATGTACAAAATTCTCTTTATCCTTAAATATGTCATTCCTGTGGTTACCTCTTGCAGTGACATGATAACTTGCACCAGGATACCATTATCTTTTTGTTGTTGGCATAATCAAAACCTCCACTCTATTTCCATATTATTGATTATTGCCAAATTTCCAAAATTTACACCCCTGGGGTGTTTGTGAAGGCTTGCCTGAACTTGCTACTTCTACTTTAGATGGCTAGCAGGTAAGAACCCGTGCCATGTTTGCCCTATAAAAATGAGTATACCTATCCGTAACAACAACAAAATGAGCATCAGCAGCTACTACTTCATCCACTGATACTCATTCTAATTTTTTTCTTAATAATTCCTTTTCTACAACAAACACTACAAACCACCAGATGCCAGGTTACATAGTGAGGGATTTATTCCCGTGCTACTTGTGCATCATTTTCCTTTTTAGTTCCATTACCGCTTCCTTTGGTAGATCAGTCATGTCAACAATATCTTCTATACTATCTCCTCGTTTTAACATTTTTTCAGCTACCTTTATCGCCCTTTCATTTGACCCTTCCTCTTTAGCAGTTTTCATTCTTGTCATTTGGTCATGGATTTCCGCTTGCCTTGATTCGTATGCCATTCTTGCTTTTTCGTTTTTACTCATAACCTGCAATTGATCGTAAGCTTTTCCTATTTCTTCATTCTTTAATGCTAACACCTCCATCACCTCCTTTGATTTTGCTCCTATGAATTCCATCCATTGAGTTATTGCTGCATTTTCATCTTTTTCTACACCTTCTTTTTCAAGTTTTGGAAGTTCTAAATATCTTATCTCTAAGACTTCTGTTAATCTATATCCTGTCTCATCATCTGTAATATGATAGCTTGAGTGTATTTTATTTAGTGGTGTACATTCGAAATCTAGTATATTTATAGTTATGCATTTTTTAAGCTTATCATAAGGATCTCCTGATTTTATTTGTTCTATATACATTTTTGCCCAATAGAAGATTGTTCTTTCCGCCATGTATTCTGTTGGCAATATTTGAATTTCAATGTCTATTTCTTTACCCTCTTTTGTTTTTGCTCTAACATCTAAGATTCCTTTTTTGTCTTGTTTGAATTTTCTTTACAATTCATTATTTATTATTGTAAGTTCATTGAGTTCATCTGTTGGTACATTTAATATTGCACATAGTAGTGCTTTTAATAAATCTATATTCTTTGGATCTCCAAATAGCAGCTTAAATGCAAAATCTATTTTAGGAGACATTATGAAATTATCATCTTCAATTTTTCCTTTATTAGTTGCTTTTCCTGTTACTTTAGCCATTATATCTCTTCCTCCAATTATCTTTGACTATCTTTAATGGTTATATTCTTCCTTACCTTTATTTTATCAGATAATTACATTTTATTCTACACTATTTATTATTCCTCCTTGAATTCTATTTCTCTTATTCAAGGTAATAATATATCTTTGATTTTTCAGTAGTTATAGGTACAAAAATAGCCTAAGACAGATTTTACTCCATCTTAAGCTTATTATGTTTCACTGCATTATTTAGATTATGCCGTGAAATATTTGTAGCTATATTTTCGCTATCCCTTGTGCTGCAATAGCTCTTCATATCTCACCCACTACAAAATAATTTTGCAGTGAACCATTCTTTCTTCCCTAGAAATCGGCACTATCGACATTACCGTCATACTATTTTTTACAATGACAATAGCGTCGGGATTTTAGACTTATATATGTGTTTGCACTACATTTTTCAGTTCACTACCACACCTACTTCTACTTTAGATGGCTATCAGGGCAGAAACTGTGCCCTATTTGCCCTACAAAAATGAGTATACCTATCCACAACAACAAAATGAGCATCAGCAGCTGTTGTTTCAGGCACTGATACTCATTCTAGTATTTTTCCATCTTCTATTCTTCTGCTTTCACTATCTAGTCCTTTAACCTTTGTCGCTAGGTTGTTTAGCTTAGCATTTAGAGCTTCCAGTTCTTCTGAAGTAATGTTTACCTGTTTAGCTTGTTCTGCTATCTGTTTCATTTGCAATAGCTTTGCCTCAATAATGTCAGCATCTTTTGTCTGTACTGCACCCATTTCAATTCCTGCTGCAACTCTTTCTTTAGATCTTCTCTTTCATACATACTATGACCTTATATCCAAATGCTGTCCTACATTAGTGTCTACTACAACATTGTTCACCATTTCTCTTATCGGTGTAGCAGATTCTTTACCAGTATTTATTGCCATTTTCATTACTGCTATTCCAGCTGATTCTTGTACTCTTGATTGACTCATTACCATTGATAGTACTGCTATATACATATGATTACCTCCTGTTTTCTTACATTCTTTCGACATAAATCACCAAATAGCAGGTTACATAGCGAGGGATTTATCCCCGAGCTTGCTTATCTATATTATTGACAGCTTTTACTATTTTAATGCTTTTCTTTTTGCATTATTTTACAAGTACCTGTCACCCTAGTGAGGAGGAAGTTTGCCGAAGAGCTTGCTATAGTTATAAAATATCTAAAGATAAATTAACAAATAATGCCTATATCAAAATGAACACCAATAGCTATTTCTGTAGCCACCGATGCTCATTCCAATATTGTTTAGCTTATCATGTAATTCTTATCTTTAATCTACAATTATGCCATAACATCCAAGTGCTGTCCCACATTAGTATCTACTGCAACATTCTTCAGCATTTCTGTCATCTGCGCCGCAGTTTCTTTTCCAGTATCCATTGCCATCTTCATCACTGATATACCTGCTAATTCTTGTACTCTTGATTGACTGGTTACAATTGATAATGCTCCTATATCCATAGTTATGCCTCCAATATTTATTTTGTTTTACACCCTTGTGTGCTTACGAGTATTTACATTGTTTTACAAGTGCCTGTCACCCTATTGAAGTATCTTTTGAACACTTTCAGCACTTTGCTTTAAAGATGCATACAATATAGAATTACAATTAGCTAGTAAGTCAGTTTTAATAATTTGCATCATTCCGCTTGCCATATCAATATCTTCTATGCCAGATAAAGATTTTGTTAAATTTACACCATTATTAGATGCTGATGTAATATTAGACTGTAAACTATTAGTACTTGAACCTAGACCACTTCTATATGAAAGTACTTTTGAGAGTGCCGCATCAATAACCCCCATAGATTTTTGGGATTTATCTGAATCTACAACTGAACTAGCATCTATACCTATGCTACTCACTGTCATATCCTTCATTTCTAATTTAAAAGTAGTATATGGATTATAATCAATCTGTATTACGAGTGTTTTATCACTATTCATCATCTTTATGCCATTAAACTCTGTTTGTTCTGCTATTCCACTTATTCCATTCTTTATCTCTTGAAATTCCTTATCTACACTTTTTCTATCTTCATCAGTTAAAGTACCATTAGAAGCTTGAACTGATATTTCCTTCATTCTATGTAAAGATTTCACTACTTCATCTAGTGCTCCATCAACTACCTGTAGCATAGAAATTGCATCTTGAGAATTTCTTTCGCCTTGAGATAAGCCTCTTATTTGAGACTTAAAACTTTCAGCTATACAAAGTCCGCCAGCATCATCCGCACCTTTTATAATTCTCTTTCCTGCGGATAGTTTCTGCATAGTACTATCTTCTCTTTTATTTTTTGATGCAACCCTATTAAGAGAATCCATTACACCATACCCATTAATAATCATATACTTCACATCCTATAACTATTCATTTAAAAGTTCTGCTGATTTATTATCGACTTCTATTAGCAAAACTTTACATTAAAGTTTATTTTATTACTTGTCAATAATTAAACCTTTTAAACCAAACCTTCTCGCTTAAGCAGTATTCTAACTTCCTCTTTGCTTAAAATGTTTTCATCTGCTGAATTATAACTACCAACCTCAGCTTTTTTATACTTCTGGTAACCATCACCGCAAGAATTTGAGTGAGCTAGTGGTAATACTGCATACATGTTTCCTAAATCAAAAGCAACTTCGGACTCTTCCATTGTCATAAGTTCTTCAAATTTTCTTTCTCCTGCTCTTAGTCCGATAGTTTGCAAATCTACTTCTTCTCTTTTTATATTAAGCTTATTACAAGTTTCCTCAACTACTACCTCTGCAAGATCATGTAATTTAATTACAGGCATCTTTAATACAAAAGCTTCTCCGCCTATAGATTTTTCACCTGCATCTATAATTAAACTTACTGCTTGACTTAAAGTCATCATAAACCTAGTCATTTCAGCATCAGTAACTGTAATTTTTCTATTTTCTTCAATTTGCTTTTTAAATAGTGGTATTACTGACCCCCTAGATCCCATAACATTTCCAAATCTTACAGCAACAAACTTAGTTCTGCAATTACCTTTATTGAAATTTGCGGCTTGTACTAATTTTTCTGCTAAAAGCTTAGTAGCTCCATAAGAATTAGCTGGGTTAATAGCTTTATCTGAACTTGTAAATACTACGCATTCTACATTATTATGCATAGCTGCTTTTATAACATTTTCCATACCTATAATATTTGTTTTAATAGCTTCACCAGGGTTATACTCACATGCAGGCACATGTTTCATAGCTGCTAGATTAAATACTATATCTATATCATTCATAGCCCTTTCTACCCTTTCATAATCTCGTACATCCCCAATAAGAAATCTAAAATTTTTGCCACCATTAAGTTCATTTTCCATTATAAATTGCTTATATTCATCTCTGCTAAGTATTCTTATTACCTTTGGCTTTTGCACTATAAGTTCTTTTATAAGTCCATGTCCAATAGTGCCTGTCCCACCAATTATAAGAATCTTTTTTCCTGTATAATATCCCATACTACCTCTCCTACTACAATTATTATTATTATTATTTAAATAACTTTGCACCTTTTATCCACTGCTCTGTCTCTTCTATTCCCTGCTCTAGAGTAAACTCTGGCTTCCAATCCATAAGCTCTCTCGCCTTATTATAGTTACATTTAAGTTTCATAATTTCACTTTGTGGATGAATATGTTTTACATGATTTATTTCAACTCTTTTATTTGTTATAATCTCTGCAAGTTCATTAACAGTAACATCCCTACCAGTGCCTGCATTTACTAATTCACCATTTACCTTTTGTGAATAACCTGTCATAACAACAAATCTAGCACAATCCTTAACATAAAGTAAATCTCTTGTCTGCTCCCCATTTCCATATATATTTATATCTCTTCCGTGAATTGAATTGTTTATAAATATAGCAACAACTCCGCCTTCCCCACCAGTCTTTTGAAAAGGTCCATAGGTATTAAAAGGTCTTATAACTACAGTTGGAAGTTTATACGCATTATAATATGAAAGCACCATGTTTTCAGCTGCTATTTTGCTTCCTCCATAAGGTGACACAGGTTTTGTAGGATGACTTTCATCTATTCCACTATCATCTGCTACATCATAAACCATGCAGGTACTCATAAATACTACCTTGCATGGGTAAGTATCCTCCCTCGCATCTAAAACCCATCCATCGCCATCCATTCTTCCATTTTTACCAAACATCTGAACTTTAGCTTTTTCCAAAATATTAAAAGTTCCAACAGTATCATTAAAAAAAGTAGTTCTTGGATCATCTATACTGTCTTGAACATTTATAGACGCTGCTAAATGATATATCAAATCATATTTTTCTTTAAAAACTTCATCTAAAGTCTTCTCTCTTTGTATATCTCCTTTTATAAATCTAAAACTATTATTTCCCTGAAACTCTTGTATATTTTCAAGTCCACCATTTGATAAATTATCTAACGCAGTTATTCTATGACCATCTTCTAATAGTCTTTTAACCACCCATCTGCCTATAAATCCAGCGCCTCCAGTTACTAATATATTCATATGTATCATCTCCTCTTAAATATAATTTATATTTTTTAATTTTTAATTAAAACTATCATATATGAAAGTGTATTAAATTTATTTTCATTGAGTGCATCTATAAAGGATTTAATAAACATACTATTATGCAGCACAGCCCTTGAAAAAGAATAAATTAAATCAATAACCATTGTATCCGTTAATTCTTTATCACAAGAAGCCATTCCTGTTAACAATAATCTAATGATACTATAATTTAACACTAAAATCATATATTCATTAAAAAAATTATCATCTCTGTATGGAAACATTCTTTGAAATACATCATTCACTAAGTAATTTTCAAAAATATATTCCCTATCCTTTATATATGGCTGATAATACTCTTTTGTTGCCTCTTTGTAAGCTTTTATACATTCATCAATTTGAATTTCACCTTCAATACCTAGACCTTTTTTAAATTTTTCTATATGCTCCACATAATTCTTTCTTAAAGTACCATTAGAAGAAAAAGCTATTATTTGTTCTAAAATTTTCATTTGAATTTCTAAATTATTAGGTAGTGAATCTATAAGTTCCTTTAATTCATCAATATCTATCTTATTTACATAATAATCTATGTGATCTGGTATACTTTCTAATCTACCATTTTTTTTAGATTCTTCTATTTTATTTATCATAAGTCCTACTAATATCAATCTTTGTTCAATAGATAATTTTCTGTTTTGAAGTATAGTTATTGCCCCTACCCTTATATCCCAAAAATAATTATATATAGGTGTTAATTTAGTATCAATTACAATACCTATACTATTATTTAAATCTTTATCTGTCTCAACTTCTTCAAATGCCAGTAACTCCTTGTTAAATAAAACAAGCTTTACAACTTCAGGACATGACATATCTAGTGAAACTTCAAAATTAGAATCCACTTTAGCGTAAAGTCTTGGATAATTCTTACAAGTTAATGATAAATATTCTTCACCTAAGTCTCTATGTATCTTACACAGCTTTTCCTCACATTGAAAAGGACAGCTTTTATCTTTTTCAATAGATATATATGCGTAGTCATTAAATGTTTTTCTATCCTTATCTATTAATATATGTCTACTTAATTCATTTCTTAAAGCGGTTTTCTGCACTTTTTTACACTTTTTATATGTATCTTTATCTATTGTAACTTTCCATCCATAACAGCAATCATCCTTACAATCTAAACTTGTACAATGAAAATTTTTCATGTATTCTGGCATAAGAATTATATTATTATTCATAATTTCTCCTTTGATTTTAGTAATTTTTTTTATTAACAACAATTTATATAAATTACCATATTATTATTAATTAAATCTATAATTTACTTGTTACATATATTATCGTAGTTTTTAAAGTATTCTTAAATGTTTTGTGGTTTGTGACAATAATAAAAGAGGCATCCGTCACTTTAAGCAATATCCTTAAGTAACAGCTACCTCCTATTTTCTTAATAAATGCAATATTTACACTAGTAATGAACTCATCACCTAAAATGTGGTTAAATAAGCTTATCTTCTTTTATAAACTTCCAATCCATAGGTGTGCCTTTCTTTAAATCCATTTTCACTGTTTTTCCTAATATATCTTTTATGTACTTAGTCTTCATACCAAATCCTGATCTTATACTTCTTATATTTTCTTCAGTAAGCAGCTCACCCTCTTTTATATCCTTAACTACAAATAAACTCCTTGAATGTTCTTTACTCTTTTTTTTGCTTTTCAGTAAGCTCATAAGTAACTTTTCCTAAGGCCTTTTCCACATTTCTTATATCTTCAACCATCTTTTTAAATTCTTTAGGTTCCATAGAAAAAGCTGCATCCGGTCCCTTTTCGTCTCTATTTAAAATAAAATGTTTTTCTATAACCATAGCACCTAATGCTACTGCTGCTATGGACACTGCACTCCCTAAAGTATAATCTGAAAGTCCAGTAATTACATCAAAGGTCTCAGCTATATTAGGCATAGTTTTTAAATTCACTTCTTCCATTGGTGATTGATAGGGACTTGTACACTTTAAAAGGATTATTTGATTGTTCCCCTAAAGGTGATGAAAAACAAATAAGTCCTTCTTTTTCTGCAATTTCCTTAAGTTTTGGCTGCCAATGTTCATACTTTTTACCTTAATATTATAACTCCTATGTCAAATTTATAAATCATTATTATGACTAGTGTAAAATCATATTTTCATTTATTCTTCACCTAAGTTTAATATATGTAGAAGTTCTTCTCTGGAATCACTTCTACATATATAATAACCTAATCTATCTGCATTACTCCTTAGTAAAGGTTTTTCACTAACATCAAATAACTTTTCAAACTTAACCAAGTCTTTATTATTAATTATACTTGTATAGTTTTCACAAAATAATTTATAATTACTAGGTATTATATACTGTACTCCCGCAAAATAATTATTAGTTTTATCTATTTTAATTTCTTCACCTATAGCTATATTAACTATATTAACTATATTTTCATACATATTAACACCAGTTGATAACGGAACAAGTTTACTTGTAATAAAGTCCCCACCTAACCTTGCCGATGTTTCAACTACAATTGCTCCTTTCTTTGTAAGTTTTACTTCCGTATGACTACCATTGTTACTTACCCCTATAGCTTGTAATGTCCTTAATGTTACTTCTTCTATTTTTTTCTATCAACATCATTTAACTTTGCTGGAACTATGTGTCTTGTTTCTACAAAATAAGGATCACCTAATATGGTTTTTTCTGTAATGCTCACTACATATGTTTTCCCATTTTGAGTTAATGTTTCTACACTATATTCTTTTCCAGATAAATATTCTTCTATCATAACGACACCATTTTTAGAGGATTCTAACGATTCCGTCAATGCTCTTTCTAACCTAAACTTATCATTAACCTTTATAACTCCTCTACTTCCTGTTGCATCTATTGGTTTCATAACTACAGGAAACTCTATCTCCTGTATATTTAATTTATTTAACTCTTCCTTATTCTTAACTGTACAATAAAATGGAACAGGTATCCCATTTTGTTTCATTTTTTCCCTTAGAAGAAATTTGTTTTGAGAATAAATAGCTGTCATCCTAGTTATGCCTGGTATATTCATATTCTCAGATACATATGCTATTGTTTCTAATCTGTCTTCTCCTAATGTTAAAATACCATCTACATTATTTTTTTTACAAATTTCCAATATTTTTTCTTTATCCAACCCATTTACTTGAAAAAATTCATCTGCATATTTTTTATTAACATCATTAATATTTTTATCAGTAATAATAATTTTTAGTTTTTTTTGTCTGCAAATATCTAAAATTGGTATAGTTAATTTATTACTTCCAACTATTAATATAGTTTTCATAAAATCCGCCCCCATTAATTAAACTATAGTTTTTAGTTAACTCTCTCCACCAAGAGATTTTCTACCAACCGTCATAATAAGTTTTACTGATTGACTTAAAGTCATCATAAATCTCGTCATATTAGAATCTATAACAGTTATCTTGCTAACATCCTATATCTGTTTTTTTAAAAGCGGAATTATAGAACATCTTTATCCCATTACACTTCCCAATCTAACTGCAACAAATTTAATTTCGTCCTACCTTTACTATAATCAGCCACTTGTACTAATTTTTCTGCTAAAAGCTTAGTATCCCCATAAAAGTTATTAGTATTTATTACTTCTGAATGATTCCATTCACATGCTTAAACCTTATAAATGAATATTTATTCTTTTATGAACTTCCAATCCATAGGTGTTCCCTTTTTCAAATCCATTTTCACTGTTTTACCCAATATATCTTTTATGTACTTAGTTTTCATACCATATCCTGGTCTTATACTTCTTACATTTTCTCTAGTAAATAACTCTCCCTCTTTTATATCATTAACTACAAATAAACTCCTTGAGTGTTCTTTACTCTTTTTTTGCTTTTCAGTAAGTTCATAAGTAACTTTTCCTAAAGCCTTTTCCACACTTCTTATATCTTCAACCATCTTTTTAAATTCCTCAGGTTCCATAGAAAAAGCTGCATCTGGTCCCTTTTCATCTCTGTTTAAAATAAAATGTTTTTCTATAACTTTAGCGCCGAATGCTACTGCTGCTATGGACACTGCACTCCCTAAAGTATGATCTGAAAGTCCAGTGATTACATCAAAGGTTTCAGCTAAATTAGGCATAGTTTTCAAATTTACTTCTTCCATTGGTGATGGATAAGCGCTTGTACACTTTAAAAGTATTATTTGATTGTTCCCCATCCGCCTACAAGCATTTACCGCTTCTTCTATATCACATAAAGTAGCTATACCCGTTGACATTATAACTGGTTTCCCTTTAGACGCTATATATTCTATAAATGGTATGTCAGTTATTTCAAAGGAAGCTACTTTATAAGCTGGAACATCCATCTTCTCTAAAAAATCTACTGCCGTGTTATCAAAAGGAGAAGAAAAACATATTAATCCTTCCTCTTCTGCTATTTTTTTAAGTTTAGGCTGCCAATCCCATGGAGTATAAGCTTGTTCATACAATTTATATAATGTAGTTCCATCCCATATTGTTCCTTGTTTTATTTGAAAATACTCGTTGTCACAATCTATAGTTATAGTATCTGAAGTATACGTTTGAAGTTTTATAGCATCTGCTCCACACTTTCTTGCAGCCTTAATAAGCTTTACCGCATTATCAAAATTTTGGAGATGATTTGCTGACATTTCTGCTATTATAAAAACAGGGTTATTTTCTCCTATAATTCTATTTCCGATTTTGATTTCATTTTTCATATTATCATCTCCTATATGTCCCATGCCAATTGTAGTTTCTCCGTTTGCATGAACGACTATTTTCAAAGGTATTAGCCACCTTATAAGGTGTATTATTTTAGGTCCTATAAGTAAAAACTACTAAACTGATTTTGCTAGTAGTTCCTATCTATAACTTTCACCTAACTGATCTTTCTATTTTAAAGAATGTGCAACTTCATCTTTAATTACTTCTATATTAAAATTAATTTTATAATCTCTAAATTTCAAAATTCTTTCATAATCTTCTATATAATCAACCTCTGCCCAAAATTTATCACTTATATCTCTTACATAAATATTATGTTTTTTAATTAGTGAATATAAAACATCCTCCCACCATATACCATGATGTTGATTTTTTATTAAGTTTTCTAACTGAGCTTTAAAAACAGGCAAAAACTTTTTACTAATTTTAGCTATACCAACATATTCTCCTGATATATCATCTCCTGCTAACTCTTTACCATATTTCATTAATTTACTATCTTCATAATAAAATTTATAATCTGCTTCTTCTTTTCTTGTACTGTCACACAATAAAACAGGGTCTAACTTTTCTTCTAACATAATTTGAAGTACAGAAGTCTCAAAGAACACATCACCATTCATTATTATAACATCATCATCAAGAAAGTCCTTAGCAACCCATGCTGATGCAATACTGTTTGTTACATCATAAAAGTAATTATAGTAGAACTTTACATCAAAATCCTTTAATAATTCTTCTACAACTTCTCCCCTATACCCTAAAACCATTGCAATTTCATTTATGCCACTTTTTTTAAGTTCCTTTATTGTATTTACTATTAATGAAATATTCCCAATGTCTACTGTGCACTTCGGTCTGTCTGATAAATATCTACTTATTCTTGTTCCCCTACCAGCAGCCATTATAAGCGCTTTCATATCAATCCCTCTCTCTCCATATCCTGTAATGCATTTATTAGCATATCATTATCTTCTACTGTTAAATTTCCAATATGACCTATTCTAAATAATGTATCCTTTAGACTTCCACCGTTCGGACAAACAAATATATCATAGTTATCCTTTAAATATAAAAATATATCATTAGCACTTACACCATTCCTAGGCTTTAAAGGCGTTACTGCATTAGATAATCTTTCAGAAGGTATTTCAAATGGTAACTCTTTAACTTTTTCTCTAAAATCTTTAGCTAAACATGCTGTACGTTCAATAACATTTTCAAGTCCAACTCTCTCAATATGCTCTAACCGTTCTCTTAACTGAAATAATATACCCACTGCCGGTGTAAAAGGGGTTTGTCCTCTTTCCATGTTCCTAAAATAGTCCTTAAAATTAAAGTACAACGACTGTACCTCATTGTTTAATATTCTATTTGAAGTTTTTTCATTAACAACAACTATTGAGATTCCTGGTGGCAACGCTAATGCCTTTTGCGAACTAACTATTGTCATGTCTATATTCCATTCATCCATATAAAATTCATCTGCTAAAAATGAACTAATAGCATCTACAACAAAAATCATTTCTTCTTTTTTACAAAATTCTCCTACCATAGGTAAATCATAATAAACACCTGTTGAGGTTTCATGTGCATTTATTAGAAGACCAGTATATCCTTGTCCTCTATACCGCTGAAGCATTTCACACTTTAATGTTTCACCTTGTTTAAGTAAAATTACAGTATTAGGTATTTTATGTATGTTGCATATTTCATCGAATCTTTTTCCAAAACTTCCACCTACAATAACTAATAATTTGTCATTTGAATTAAATGCATTAATTACTGCTGCTTCCATAGCACCACTTCCAGATGAAGTTAAAAAAACTGTTTTAGATTTTTTACTTGTCTTTACAAACTTTTTCATTAATTCACTTGTTCTAATCATAAGCTGTGAAAATTCTTCAGTTCTAAAATACGGAAGCCTCATTGCTCCAATATTTCTTATTTCGTCATCCATTTCAACAGGTCCAACAGAAAATAAATATTTTTTTCTTTCCATTTTGCCACTCCTAAATAGTTGTTTTTTTAACACATTGCTTTCGTAACCTCTAACCCACAAATTAACTAGAGGTTCTTTCTTTTCTTTTTCTTATGTAGCTAAATAAGCTCATATACACTCGCAATTAATTATTTAGTTATAACAACACTTCCATGACAATCACTTAAAGGAAAATAAACTGCATCATTTTCTTTACAAAACATTTTAACAGCTTCCTTTACTCCACTATAACCTAAATTATTATAATCATGAATAAATATATATCCACCTTTTACAAGTCTATTGTAAAAATATTGCAAACCTTCATATGTGGGCTTATATAAATCTACATCTATACTAACAAACACAAACATATCTTCTAATCCATTTAAACTGTCTGGAAAATACCCCTTCTTAATAATACATTTGTCTTTATATAACATTTTATTTAAAACTATCATTTCACTTGTATCTGAAAATGTTCCTTTAACCGCATTAGAGTATCCATTATCTATTTCTAATTCAACATCTTTTTCATCAAATCCCTGAAAAGTATCAAATAAATATAATGTTCTATCACTAAAGATTCTATTTATTTTCTTTGAAAAATCTCCTCTAAAAACTCCTAATTCTGCTACATTACCTTTTATTTTTTTTTCTTTTATTTCAATACATACTAATTTTAGGGAAATTAATCTTGCATCGAACAAAGTATCTTCTGCTGAATAGTACTTTATTATCTTACCTTTTTCAACCCCTAAATTCAATAATTGATTTTCAATCTCATCAAAAAATGTACTAGCGATTAATATCTGGTCAAACTTCTTTTTTATCGCTTCTGATGGTGAAAAAATTTCCTTTCCTTCGAAAATTGTCCTTTGCTTTTTATTATTATCTATAAAACCTATTAATTCATAAGAATCTTCTGGCAATAAACATTTCATTTTTAAATATCCTGTTCCAGTACCAAATATAAATATTTTTTTCATAAAAATCTACTTCCTCTAAAATTTATTTGATTTTAAATGCTATTTATGCTAAATAATTTAATATACATGTAAATCACTTATGGTATAATTGGATTCATACTTTTCTTCTAATTTAGTCCTCATGAAATATTTCAAATATATTTTACCACCGTGGTATACTAAAATCACAATCTTTTTGTTTAAAATACTCTATTATGTTTTCTACCTTAGATTTATCCTTTATTTCATTAAATTCATCCGAAGTTTCATATATTTTTTTCTTCCCATTACCTGTTATGACTAACTTGTATTTATCACTTACGAAGACCTTAAATCCATACAAATAATCTTCATAACCTTCATTTTTATATTTCTCTATAATAACACTATTATTAATTTTCGAAAAATTAACTTCTATAATATCACTGTTTACTATATTCACATTGTTATCCAAAATTCCCTCTATAACTTTACCAAAATTTTTCATGCTATATAATTTATTGTTTTTTTCAGGAATTATATTTTTGCCATTTATTATAAAAGGCACATTATACCTTATATTATTCCATCCTGCTAGTGTTCCTATATCTTTTAATGGGCTTAATGCTCTATCTATCAATTGACCATGATCACTAAAAATTACTTTAACAGTATTATCTGTTATAATATCAAAATAAAATCTAATCTGATTGTCAATATAAATTAAACTTTCATTATATTGTTTGCTATAATCTTCTTGAGTTTGATCTGTTACATCATTACAAGTAAAAGGAGTAATATGACCTTTTGGTAATATTGTGTGATTTCCACATATATGAGGGGGGTGAGTTTCTTGACAAAAATATAATAAGTATAAAGTATCTTCATTTTTGCTTTCTGCTAAATCGCATACTGCATTCCATAAAGTTTCGGGTGCATAATTACTTTCTTCCCCATACTCTATATTTTCCCCTTCTATTATATTCCAATGGCTTAAAGCATATATTTTAATTTTAAACCCCTTATTAATAGCACACCTTATAAAACTACATTCATCTTCATTTACAGTTTTTTTCTTATATAAAGAATTTAAAAATGGCATATCACCTGAAAGCATAGACGGTACACTTTCATAGGTAAAAATAGATGGTGAACACGCCTTTTCAAAATATAGACTATCTTTTAAAATACCATTTAAAAATTTCATTGGTGGATCATCACTATAAATATCTTTAGCTCTCAACGAATCCAAAAACATAAGCATTATATCTTTACCATTTCTCTTTTTTAAACTGTCAGATAGTGCTTTTATTAAATTGCATATATCTTGTAATAGTAATTCGAATTTTTCCTTATTACTAAATTCATACCGTATGTATTCATTTATAAACATCTTAGCATTATCAAAATCCCTTACCTTTAAGTATAAATATATAAGTTTTATAATATATTTTTCTTTTTCATTTTTATCAATAGAGCTATTATATTTGCCCTTTAAATTATATAAAGCTGTATAAATACCTGGATCGGCAAAAAACGCACCTTCTAATTTCACTCCCATACCTTCTAATATCTCGTAAAAATTTACAGCTTCACAACTTAAATTCAAATCTAATATCTCTTTCTTTATCCCTTTCGCGCCAGCATAAGAAGATATTAGTATCACATCTATATCATGATTTTTTAAATCACTTGGATGAATTACTTTAAATCCTAAAATTTCAGTCCCTGTTAAATCCTTATCATTATCTATAATAAATTGTGCTTCTTTTATCTCCACAGACAGATGTTTATGAAGATGTGTTGTGTGTTCGCCAGCCCCCCATATAGCAAATTTTTTATTTTCACATTTATCTTTTATTATTTTCCCTATTAAATTTATTGGACTTACAGTATTAATTTTTTCATTTTTTTCAAAGTATTTCTCTATTAAATTCTCTAAGCTTAAATTATATTTATTCATACGCTTCACCTTTTCTTTATAATTTTATATATACTAAACATCATTTTTTTTACATTATGCATCTAATTTAAAAAATTCTATAATAATCAAATTTGTCAAACAACTTTAATGTCTATACCTATCCACACTCCAAGCCTAATCCTTCCACTATTCTTTTTGCTCCGTTACCGTCAACAGCTTTTCTAGCTTTTAAAGACATTTCCCTTCTTTTTACAACATCATTACACAAGTAATTTAAATCATCAATAAACTTGTCTTTAATCAAATTATCATACCAACCCATATTTTTCATCATACCTAATTCATCCATTTTCTTAGCTATTTCTTGTTGATTATGTGCAATTACTAACCCTAGTGTTGGAACTTCGCAAAAGGCTAATTCATATAAAGTGCTACCACATGCAGATATAGCAATATCACATTTTTGCATAATTTCATACATATTAGCATTATAGTAAAGCCTAACTTTTCGACTTTCAAAACTTTTCAACCAATTATCTTTTTCAAAAGATGGACCCACAACAACATGAAAATTATAATCTAATATATTTACATAATTTAGAATTTGTTCTGTAATATGATATGGATCACCACCACCAACAGTTATCATTATATCATTTGCATTTTCTATTATGTACTTTTGAGAAATGCCTCTAATTTCATCTCGTAACATTATATAATCCGAACCTACAAGTAGCTTTGTATCAATATTAACCTTATATGCAAAATCCACACCATTTATATTCTGATTAATTAAAAAATCCACATTAAAATAATATAAATTCATATCATCTATATATGCAGTTTGATTGAATATTTTTTTAGTTTCATCAAAATATACTTCGTCAATATCGTAACTATCTGTAATTAACAACCCTGCTTCTATATGCTTTAGATCAGATAATACAAATTTGTCTCTTATTGTTTTCACAAGAAATCCTTGTGATTTTACCTTTTCAATACCTATTCTATATTTCTCACTTAAAGGGTTATCTACCTTACATATATAAAAAACATCATGGATTTTACAAAGCTCCTGTGCTAAAACTAAAGTTCTCATTATATGTCCCATGCCTATATTCTTTCCACCATCTGCTCTAATTGCTATTTTCATCTACTACACTAAACCTTCTTTCTCCAATATAGGTCGAATAGTTTGCAAATCTACTTCTCCTAATCTCATATCAAGCGTTTTGCATGTTTCCTCAGCTATAACTTCTACAAAACCATATAGTTTAATCACTAGTATTTTTAATATTGTAGTAATTCTTATTGCTACAATCACAAGCTTTCCTTTTCATACCATTTATTCTATAGTTATTTTTTCATACTCATAATTACCTTTAATACTTTTCCATTTTCCCTTTGTAATTCCCATAGTAACAACATCATATTTTTTGCCATTTTTAAATATATGTTCTTTTAATATACCTTCAATTTCTGAGCCGAATTTTTTATGTATTTCTATCACTTTCTCATTAAAAGTAAATACCTCACCACATAATTTGTTTAAATTTAAATTTTCAAAAACATAATCATATATGTTACATTCAAGACTTCTTGCTATACCTCTACCTCTAAATGAAGTCTCAGCTATATAGTACCCCCATGAACATTTCTTGTTTTTACAATCAATATCACATAAATTTATAACACCTATTTTAGTATTATCAATTTTTATAATCCAATATTTTACCGTCTCATCATTTTGTATGCTTTCAAACCATTTTAATTGGGTATCTAATGTTAAAATCGGATCTGTATACATGTATTTGGTAACTTCAGGCATCATCCTCCAATTTGCAATAGTAGCCAAATCATCTTTTTCAATCTTTACTAATGTTATTAACACTCATTATCACTCCTGATTTCCATAATTTTTATTTCTCAGAAAAATCAATATTCCCTCTATGTTAAACCTTTTTTTGCTTAATATCTTGATTTATTTCTTTTAAGTGAGGGAATTTCTCCATTAAATCTAAAATATCATCCATTAAAAACTTTTTATTTTTTTCATATAGGTAATTATAAACCTCTGTAATAAATTTAAAGTCCTCAATAGTATCCAATGTCCACCTTAATTCAGAATAATCTCTATTGTTTTTATAGCATCCCACTCTAAATATTTGTAGGTTATCCCATATATACGCAGTAACATGTTCTCTATCCCTTTGTATTATAGCTTCATTAAATGCTTTTTCTAAACTTTTGTAACCAAACACCTCTGTATCTAGTCCCCTAGGAAAAGTCTTTTCTAAAGTATTATTTACATAATCATATTGTCCTAAATTATTCAAATACATTTGTATTGTTTTTTCAGTAACCTTACTATCTATTAGCGGACAATCACTAGTAATTCTTACAATTACATCAGCATTATTTTCTTTAGCAGCATAATAATATCTAGATAAAACATCCTCTTCCGAACCTCTAAAACATGTAACTCCTAATCTTTTAGCCTCTTCAACTATTACATTATCTTTTCCCAATGTTGTCGTTGCAATAACTATTTGATCTATATTTTCAACTCTTTTTAATCTATCTATATCATGTTCTAGAACTGATTTTCCACATATATTCATGAGTACCTTTCCTTGCAATCTTGTAGACCCCATTCTAGCTTGCACTATACATACTACTTTCATTTTAAATATCACCTACCTTAGTATTTACTTCTTCTAGTTCCATTTCCACTGTCCCTTTTATCCTAGCCCCTTTGCTACAATTTATAAATCTCACATTTGGATTCTCTTCTATTTCTTTTTCTATTTGTCTTTTAAAATACATATAACCATCATTTGTGCTTATCATACTACCATTAACACTTAACACTTTTTTATAAACACCATCGTCTGAAACATCATTAATTGTTCCTGCATGACTTTTGTTATCTAAAAATCCTAAGTCTTGTCCCACAAATATTATTTCCTTAGCTCCACCCTTTATTGCTATATTGAGTGTTGCTACTGCTACAGTTTTTCCTGTATTTATTATTATATCATCTTCATTTTCTTCATTATAAAACATATACTTAGGTCCATTATAATTTGAAACAGCCCATCTAGATGCCGTACTTAAAAAGCACAATGGAATATCTGAATTTTCATATCCTTTTAGCTGATTACACACACCTTCCTGTGAATCTATTATAGTAATCATGTCTGGATTAATTTCATTTTCCATAAGTGTTCCTAAAGCTCTTCCAACGGAAAACACCTTAACTTTTCCATTTAGTTTTTTTAATGTATTTATATTATAATCTAGTGACGGTCCCGCTGCTACTACTATTACTGTTTCTCCTTTAACATTTATCCTATTAAAAAACTCTTTAATTGCAGGAGTTTTTAGTCTTAGGTTATGTTCATAATTTCCACTCATGACCTCACTAAATCTTTCTACAGCTATTTTAGCCACATTATAATCTTCAAGTATATTTTTCAAAGGTATATATTCATCTGAAAGTAACTTAACAGAAGGTTTATATATCAATATATCATCTACTAACTGTGCTATTCTTACAAAATCCTGTAAGAATTTTTGTGAATAGTTATCAAATACTTTCACCCTTTTATCTTTTCTTATATTCTCTAAGCTACCTAAATCATCGGCTATTTTTATTATTTCTTTATCTGCATCAAATATATATATTTTACAATCATCATTACATCTCTTTAACAATTCTTTAACATGATATCCAAGGCCTAACCCATAAACCATTACCACGTCTTTATTTCTATAAAACTTTTCATTTAATTCTATGAATTTTTCGCCCTCTTTTACTGGATAGTACTTACTATGAAGAAAAATATTTCCTACTAGTAAAGTTATATTACATTCTCTTGTATTTATTATTTCAATTTTTCTATTCATAAAATAATCATCCTTTTAATTCTATAAACTCAGGTAAAATATCCTCATAATTTATTAAATATTCTCCCTTATTAGTTTCTATAATTACATCATTTTGCAATTCTATAAACTTGCCTTTTTCAAAGTTCTTCTCAACCTTCTTATATGTAAAATCAAATAATTTAAAAAAGTCTGCACCTAAACCATGATTAGTTGATTTAAATATATGCCCATCAACTTTATCTAAAGATATTTCATTATATTCACAGTTTTCTACTGTTTCACAAAACTTACTTTTCTCAGAATCACTTATTAAATTATCTGTAGTTCCGTGATAACATATTATCTTACACATATTTTTAAAATTAGAGTATATATGCGGTAGACTTAAAAGTTCCTTATCTATATCTATTTTTTTTGCTAAATAATCAAACTCAACATTTAATGTAAATTTATCTACATTATGAATAAAATATCTGTTACCTTTTAAATACGCAGGGTATATCCAAGCAGAATTATCAATAATTAAGGAGAAAAGTGTAGGCGCAAAAGCATTACATAGATATGATAGATATGCTCCATGAGAATGACCGTATGCAATAACCTTTTTAGCATTGAATTCATATCCATTATCATATAATATAGCCATTACCTTTAATACAGCAGTAATATTATCTATTGTTTGCATTATGCCCATATCATTAAAATCCTCTAATGTTTCACCAGATAAATCCGCATTAACTGTAACATTTAAATCATATTTTATTCCCTGTTTAAGAAACTCATCAAAGTCAAGTTTGCCAGCCTTATATATCTTTTCCATGTCTTCCTTATTGAAAACTTGGTTCATTTTATTTATATCCAAGTTTGGCACCTTAATTTTATCCGCTTGTTGCATAAATTGCCACCCAAAATAATCACATTGTATTGTAACTAAATTATATTTATCTGCAATCTCATTTCTCATTTTCTTATAAACATTTGAGCCGGCATTTCCACCAAATCCAGCAATAAACAATAGTATGCCTGTATCTGAATTTATGCCCTCATCTGGTTCTGAGAAATATATATTAATTTTTCTGTCTTTATAATTATCTTTTACTTTATTATAAGTGTATATGCTGTTATGTGCATATTCTGAAATGCAATATTCTTTAGCCATTTAACCACCCCTATCTAGCTTGCTATCGTCTTATTAATATTCTTTTGAATATCCTCAAGTATTGGTGTTAATTCATATTGAAATAAATCTCCAATTAAAATAAAATCTCCATTTTCTAGAGCCTCAACTATTTCAGTTAACTTCTCATTCATATTCTTTAATCCCATATCTTGTTTATGTATATCTTTTGTAATCATTAGTGCATCACTCATCCATTGTATTCCTTCTGTAATAGGAAAAATTAAGTCACAGCCTTTTCTATCTTCTCCTGCCTGAAAGTATTCAACTGCCTTTTCTATTGCATTTATCAACTTCACCATATATTCACTTACAGTTTTTAATGTATCAAATTTCTCATTCATATATAATTCCTCCAATATATTATAGCTTTTTATGTTAAATCTTCTATAACTTTTTCAAATTCAATTTTTGCTTCTTTCATTATTTCTAAAAGCCCTTTGTATATTGCTTCACTTTTTAACGCAATCCTTTTGCCTTTTTCTTTTTCACTTTCGCCTTGTTCTTCTTTAAATTCATCTGAAATCATAATTTTCGCTACTAGTGGTGCATATAATTTTTTAATACTTTGTACTTTTTCAACTTCTTTATTTAACTTACAATCTAACTTATCTAACTTTCCTAAAATATAATTTATATCTAACAAAATATTTTTTTCGTAATACTTGTACATTCTAGAAGTATTTACAAGAGCACTTTTACATATTTCTTCTATGGTTTTAATAGATTTTAAGATTTTCATTATATTTTTATAGACTACTTGCTTATCTACTAAAGATTTACTATTTAATATATCTTCTATATTTTTATCTATACATTCGTTATAAGCGTATTCATTAATAGACTGCTGTAAGGTTTTTACTAAACTTCCTTTAATGTTTGCTCCACCCTCTGTGCTATTGATAAAAACAACATCCTTATACGCTAGCATCATTTGTTCTATTTTTTTCCTGTAAAAATCTAATGTTATTGTAGTAGGCACTTTCCCACCATATATATCATCTACATATATATAAGTATCATCTTTTTCAATGTTGTTATTTTTACTAATGCTTGCACTTTCTGCATGATACATATTGTTTGTATAAGCTAAATCTTGTCCTATAAAAATAACATTATTACAACCTAAATATGCTGCTAAACTTATGCAGATATGCGCTACAGAACCTCCTTGCCATAAGTAATCTACTTCTACTCCTAATAGTTTATCAGTTGTATCTCTAAAATCTATATCTTTGAAAAATATTTTTTTGCCCTTATATTCTTCCACCATTTTGTGGTTACTTACTTCACTGAAAACTAAAGGAACCTCACTATGCAATGCTTTTTCAATTACTTTATAAGAACCATCCCCTGGATCTACCGAACATACAAAATCTGGATTTATATCTTTTTCTAAAAGAGTATTTAGCGTTCTACCACCAGTTATAATAATAAACTCATCTTGAATATCCTTTAATAAATGGACGTTTTTTTCTAGTGAAGGTCCTGCCGAAACTATTATGGCAGGCCTACCCTTAAATTTATCTTTCAATTGGTTTATCCTAGTGCTGTCTACTATTTTCTTAATATTACGTGCAAAACATTTAAAATACTGCTTTGCAAAATATAATGATGTACTTATTCCTATAATAGAATCACTTACGAATTCAATAAATTCCCCACTAAACTTCTTATATTCTTCACTATATACTTTATCATAGTTTGCATATGTTACAATCTTTGTATTGTTGATTTCTACATCTTTTATTTTTTCATTTAAAAACTCTTTCAAATTTTCTTTTTTATAATTTAATATAAATACTCTGTCGTCTTTAAATATATTTTCTATGTTATTAGATAATATATTTTCTATTAATACTTTTTCATCTGGCTCAACAATAAGAATTTTGCTAGTACTAGGTGCTTCTTTTAATAAATCTAAAATATGTTCTCCTGTTCCAAATCCCCATATTATAATAATATTATTCGCATTTATTTTTTTAAGTGTAGATTTAAAAGTCTCAATATCTTTATCCACGGTGTATTTACTTCCTAAATAAATAAACTTGCCGTCTATATTTATCCTTATTATTTTTTTATTGTCCTTACTAGTTTCTATATTATATCTTTCTTCATCTTTTAAAGTAATTTGCTTCAGATGATTTAATATTTCTCCATTACTTTTATTCATATATAACTCCTCCAAAAAACTTATGTATATATATATATATCGTAAAAAATAAAAAATACTTTAACAAAAAAAAAGAACAGAAATTAATTCTGCTCCTTTTTTCTTAACTATTTATTCTTTAATTATCTTAATAATTGAAGAACACCTTGTGGTTGTTGATTAGCTTGAGCAAGCATTGCTTGAGCTGCTTGTGCAAGAATATTGTTCTTTGAGAAGCTCATCATTTCTTTTGCCATATCAACGTC
>NZ_BHYK01000003.1:96911-275492 GCF_003865095.1 Clostridium tagluense
TTTAATTATCTTAATAATTGAAGAACACCTTGTGGTTGTTGATTAGCTTGAGCAAGCATTGCTTGAGCTGCTTGTGCAAGAATATTGTTCTTTGAGAAGCTCATCATTTCTTTTGCCATATCAACGTCTCTAATTCTTGATTCTGATGATTGTAAGTTTTCTGATGATGTATTTAAGTTGTTTATTGTGTGCTCTAATCTATTTTGTACTGAACCTAGGTTTGCTCTTTCATTTGATACTAATGCTATAGCACTATTTATAGTTGTAATTGAAGTTTGAGCACCTGCCTCACTTGATATTGTTGCAGCACTAATTGCTAATCCTTTTGATGTCATATCAGCAATCTTTAAATCAATTGTTTGACCTGAATTTGCACCAACTTGGAATTTCAAATCAGCTGCTTTAAATCCTCCTGATATAAGTTTCTTAGTATTGAACTCTGTTTGAGTTCCTATTCTTGTGATTTCTTCTTTCATTTGACCGAATTCTGTAGCAAGTGCTTTTCTATCTGCAGTTGTGTTTGTTGCAGTTGCTGATTGAACTGATATTTCTCTCATTCTTTGAAGAATTGAGTGAGTTTCGTTTAAAGCACCTTCAGCAGTTTGGATTAGAGAAATTGCATCTTGTGCATTTCTAGATCCTTGATCAAGTCCTCTTATTTGGCCTCTCATTTTTTCAGATATAGCAAGACCTGCAGCGTCGTCTCCAGCTCTGTTAATTCTTAATCCTGAAGAAAGTTTTTCCATTGATTTTCCAGCATTAGCTGTGTTACCTGTCATTTGTCTGTGAGCATTCATTGCGTTCATATTGTGATTGATTATCATAATAAATTCCTCCTTGAGTTTTAAGTGTACTTCCTTGCACACTATTTTATAGTTAAGCTCTTTGAACTTACTATTTCGTTAAAATATTGAATTCTAACTATTATTTCAATCTATTTAATTATCTTAATAATTGAAGAACACCTTGTGGTTGTTGATTAGCTTGAGCAAGCATTGCTTGAGCTGCTTGTGCAAGAATATTGTTCTTTGAAAAGCTCATCATTTCTTTTGCCATATCAACGTCTCTAATTCTTGATTCTGATGATTGTAAGTTTTCTGATGATGTATTTAAGTTGTTTATTGTGTGCTCTAATCTATTTTGTACTGAACCTAGGTTTGCTCTTTCATTTGATACTAATGCTATAGCACTATTTATTGTTGTAATTGAAGTTTGAGCACCTGCTTCACTTGATATTGTTGCAGTACTAATTGCTAATCCTTTTGATGTCATATCAGCAATCTTTAAATTAATTGTTTGACCTGAATTTGCACCAACTTGGAATTTCAAATCAGCTGCTTTAAATCCTCCTGATATAAGTTTCTTAGTATTGAACTCTGTTTGAGTTCCTATTCTTGTGATTTCTTCTTTCATTTGACCGAATTCTGTAGCAAGTGCTTTTCTATCTGCAGTTGTGTTTGTTGCAGTTGCTGATTGAACTGATATTTCTCTCATTCTTTGAAGAATTGAGTGAGTTTCGTTTAAAGCACCTTCAGCAGTTTGGATTAGAGAAATAGCATCTTGTGCATTTCTAGATCCTTGATCAAGTCCTCTTATTTGGCCTCTCATTTTTTCAGATATAGCAAGACCTGCAGCGTCGTCTCCAGCTCTGTTAATTCTTAATCCTGAAGAAAGTTTTTCCATTGATTTTCCAGCATTAGCTGTGTTACCTGTCATTTGTCTGTGAGCATTCATTGCGTTCATATTGTGATTGATTATCATAATAAATTCCTCCTTGAGTTTTAAGTGCACTTCCTTGCACACTATTTTTTATATATTTAAAAGCCCTTTAAGGTCTAATAAAACTTTGCTAAAAAAGAATGAGTCAACCCATCCATTCTCTCCTTGCGTCCTGCAAGTTCTTAATGAACAAATTAACTCATCCTGAGTTTTACATATTAAATTTAATTTGAAACAGCTTATCTAGCTTATAGCAACCTTTTGTTGCTCTTCCCAAACTTCGCCTCTAGTTATAGTAACTTCCCTAGGTGCATCTATAGCAAGCCTTAAATCTCCATTTTCAGATTTAACTACCTTAACCTTTATGTTGTCACCAATCATAATATATTCTCCTGGCTTCCTGCCGAGTACTAGCATTATAGATTCCCTCCTTGAAATTCTATTTTTATCATTTACTAAATTTTATTTATAGAAAATGAAAATGGACGATTAATGAACTTATCTATTCCCCACATCCTGTAGGGTTAAATAAGTTTATTAATCGTCCATGATTATTTATTATTAAATTTTAATGTATATTTTCAACTTCTACTATTTATATCGTAGGTTTAATTATATACTTTATAGTTTTTTTGAAATTATTTTATAGATTTTAATTTCTTACTCATTTTAAATAGTTAGTGTGAGGAAGATTTTTCTGTGACAACAGAAAAATCACCCTTCAACTCTCAACTCTCCACTTTCAATTCTCAACTATCCCTCCCATACTTCCCCTCTTGTTATAACTATTTCCCTCGGGGCATCTATAGCAAGTCTTAAATCACCTGATAAACTTTTTACTACCTTCACCTTTATATTATCACCAATCATAACATATTCTCCTGGCTTCCTGCCTAATACTAACATACGTTTTCCTCCTTGAATTATATATTTTATTCGTTAATCCTATTATAAAACACTGACCCTAAATGAACCCTAAATGAGAAGTGCCCTATAGGATTAATTTCTCCTATAGGGCACTTACAATTTTAAAAATAAATAAGTCAATTGTTTATGACAGTTGGCAGTTGTCCATTCTCAATTTTCTCCCCCCCACCTTCCATTACCCTTCTGCACATTTCATCAAGTTCCACAGCTTTTGGATATGCCCAGCTGTACCCACTCTCTTCCATATATCCTTTTTGCGTAAACTGCTGGAGCAAAGGACAATGTTCATTTCTTTTTATTTTATTTCCCTTTATCATTTCTTCCAGCTGATATAGATCACAACTAACTCCCTCTGTCACTATTCTATAATTCCCACGGCCGCTTTCCAGTATTTGAGATATGCCTATCTCCGCCAATCTTTTACGTAACAAATAGGTGTTTGCATGAAAGTTTGTTTGGGCTTTTTCAGAATTATAGTCAGGCCAAACTGCATCCGCTACCTTTTCCCAATTTACAGGCACGCCATTTTTGTGTATCAAAAAAGCCAATACTTCCTTTGCCTTAGAGTTTTTAAAGGGTAACACTTCTCCACTTTGAAACACTTCAAAATCTCCAAAGCATTGAATAAACGGTTTCCCAGACGATCTCACTGTACTTTTGGGTTTCAATAATCGACTTACTGTTTTAGCAAGTCGCTCCTCTGTCAAGGGCTTCATAATATAATCCATGGCCTCTAATTCAAAAGCCTCTACTGCATATTGGTTAAAGGCGGTAACAAAAATAATATCTATATTTTCATTTATGTTTAATATCTGCTGGGATAGCTGAAGTCCATTAACATCCGGCATTTCAATATCTAAGAAAACTGCATCCAGTGGATGTTCTTTTAAATAGGATAATAACTGTTCTCCTGTTTCAAAAAGACCACATAGCTCAAGTTCCACAACTTCCAGAACCATTCTTTCAAATCTTTCAAGCACATGCATCTCATCGTCTACTGCTGCAATACGTATCATAACTCCTCTCTTCCTTCCAGCATCATAAATCTCACGCAGGTGCCACGTCCCATTTCACTACTGATGTCAAGACCTCTGCCATACAATCTAAGTAGCCGATGGTGAATATTAAAAAGACCAACACCTTGATTTTTTCTTTTTTCACTCAAGAGAAAATCAAGTTTTTCACCTTCAATTCCAATACCATCATCTTCAATCTCAATTATTATGCCTTCAGTGCGCTTCATCATCCTTACCATAACCCTTCCTCCCACCTGTTTTTTTGATATACCATGCCTGACTGCATTTTCCACTAAGGGCTGGAGGATGAGAACAGGGATTTTATAGTCTAAAGAGACTTCAATCTCTTTAAGTAGCTGTATCTTTTGACCAAAACGTGCTTGTTCAATATTGAAATACCTGCTTATAAATTCAAGTTCCTTTTCTATGGTCACCATTTTATCCAGACGATTAAATTCCAGACTTCCTCTTAAATAGATTGCTAAGTCTACAATTAGATTCCCAGCCTTTTTCCCATCCTTTTCGCATACATTGGCAATGGCACTCATGGCATTATATAAAAAATGTGGCTTAATCTGCGCTTGTAAAAACGACATTTCTGTTGCCATTATTTTGTCCCTTAGTCTGTCTGCCTCAATTAAATTTTTATTATACAAAATAAGCTTTTTATAGATGCTCGCCTGTTTCCCAGCCTGAACAAAAGCCATAGCCATAATAAGGGCAAAATTCCCACATAAATACACATAAGATATATTACTACTGCCTATCCCTTTATAATGAAACATCTCTTCAATGATGGATAAAACAAATATGCCCATGGATATAAACACTAATATTGCATTGTCCCGTCTGCAAATCACTGCTTTTATTAAAACGCCTAAAATGTAAATTATTTGTAGCACCATCAGTACGTAAAAATACTTATTGAAGCTTGCCATAAATTTAGCTGGTGTCAGCAACAGTACCTCAAAGAAAATGTTAGGCATCAATATTAATCCCACGATAGTTTTTTTATATTCTAAAGGGTAAATGCTGATAATAACCAATATAATAATTGGCATTAAATTATACCCTGTAATATAATTAATATATACGCCAACCTTAATTGGCACCTTGGGGAAGAAGTTTATCAATGGTAATTCGCCCCATACTAAGGAACGCAAAGCTGTGACAAAACAAAGAATGATAAAAAGCAGGGCTGTTTTACTCTTTCTTTCCAAAATAAAAATTAATAGATAATAAATACCAAATATAGAAACACTTCCAATAAAGAGTAGCTGCAATGCAAAGAGAATCATTTTCTGTTCTTCTAAGACCTTTTTTGAACCAAATACTGGGCTCTCACGAAGTCCCCCTCTAGCATAATCCAGATTGGCTACTTGGAAAACAATCTCCACCTGTTGCTTATCCTTTGGCAAATCCACAATAAGTAGCTTACAGCTCTGTTGGAGGTTAGAAGGTTTATCCCGTAAATTCCCAACTTGTTCAATAAGTCGCCCATTGGCATAGATCTTAAATGCAGAGGCAATTCTTTTAATTCTAAGAGCAGGGTCCTTAATGGTAGATGGATAGTTTAGACGCAAACGATAGGTGGCAATCCCATAATGCGGATAAACTTTACTTCCAGATTCTCTATTACTCCAATCCCCTGGTACTTCCATAAATGAATCCATCTGTGGCGCAGGCTCTGAAGCAAAGTTTTCCGTTGTAAGTAATCTATCCCAATAAAATTCCCAATTACCATCTAGTGGCACTAATTCATTTTGCTTGAAGTAAGCGCTAGACAAATCAACCTTGCCATTATAGGCCAGCTCTGAACCCCCTGAATACATCATGATAAGGGCAAAAATCATAAAAACAATAAACAATATGATGAATACTATTCTTAAGTTCAATCTGATACTTTTCATACTTTTCTTCACACCTCATCTTAAGTTATTTCTTATTATAAAAAAGAAGCCAGAGTTTTCACCCTGACTTCTTTTGGTAAGTTGAGAATTGAGAGTGGAGAGTTATGGTGTTACGTTAAACTCTAAACTTTCAATTTTAAACTCTCAACTGTACTAATAACTATCTTAATAATTGAAGAACTTGTTGTGGTTGTTGATTAGCTTGTGCAAGCATAGCTTGAGCAGCTTGAGAAAGAATGTTGTTCTTTGAGAATGTTGACATTTCTTTTGCCATGTCTACGTCTCTAATTCTTGACTCAGCTGATGACATGTTTTCTGAAGCAGTTCCTAAGTTAGCTATTGTGTGCTCTAATCTATTTGTGAAAGCACCCAGTTTTGATCTCTCTGATGAAACTGTATCAATTGCCTTTTGTATTGTAGTTATAGCCGTAGTTGCTGTAGCAGAATCATTAACTTGAATTCCTGCAGTACCTAAAGCAGCAGATCTCATATCAGCTATGCCAACATTTAACATTTGATTTTCGTTTGCTCCGATTTGGAAATTTAATGTTCCATTTCCTGTTACAGTTAAAACTGTAGCAGCCGTTGCTGCATTGACTTCAAATTGTAATCCCTTAGCCGCACCACTTGAAACAGTAACCACATTTCCTTGTGCTGTATAACTTCCTGCACCAGCTACAGTAGCATCAGCACCAGCTTTAGATACTTGAAGACCAATTGCTGTTGCATCAGATGAGAATTTTGAAGCACTTCCTTCTGCAGTAGATGTTAATGTTAAATCAGTTCCTGTAGTTGAAGCTTTAACTCCAACGCCTGCATCATTAATAGTTTTTATTACATCAGCTGAAGTAGTACCTGCTGCAAATGTAAAGTTAGTACCATTTATAGTCATATTAGCAGAAGTCGCTGTATCAACAACATTTGCTGCAAAAGCAGCTGCTCTAGAGTCTGTTGCCTTTGTTGCAAGAGTTGAACCTGTAAGAGTTACAACAGTTCCTACTACTGTATCTCCAGTTCCTCCAGTGATTAGCGCTTTTTGATCCACAGTAGAAGTTCCACTTACATTAGCTCCACCATTAAGAAGCTTCTTAGTGTTAAACTCTGTGTTATTACCAATTCTATCTGTTTCAGCTACTAACTGATCCATTTCCTTTTGAATTTGTCCTCTGTCATTTGTATTCAAAGTATCATTTGATCCTTGAACTGCAAGTTCTCTCATTCTTTGAAGTATTGAAGTAGTTTCGTTTAATGCCCCTTCACCAGTTTGTAATAATGATATAGCATCTTGTGAATTGCTTGAAGCTTGATCAAGTCCTCTGATTTGTCCTCTCATCTTTTCTGATATAGCAAGACCTGCTGCATCGTCTCCAGCCTTGTTTATTCTAAGACCTGAAGAGAGTTTTTCCATTGATTTGTTAGCATTACTTGAATTGATACCCATGTTTCTGTTAGCATTCATTGCACCTAAGTTGTGATTGATTATCATAATAAATTCCTCCTTGAATTTTAAATTGGACATCCTGTCCATTTTTATTTATAGTTAAGCTTTTAAGCTTACTAGCTTTTTTAGTTGAGAATTGAGAATGAAAAGTTACTCTAAATTCTCTTTTGATTCATGAACTCATATTTTTAAGTTCTAATATTTATATCGTGGGTTTAATTACATACTTTATAGTTTTTTAAAATTATTTTATTATTTTATTATTTTATTAATTTTAAATGAGCTATATCAGTCATATTTTTACCGGTAATAGCTTCAACAACAGTTAGATCATTTGACAAAGCATCAATTTTACCATTAGTTTCTTTAAACTCAGCTTTCATTTCGCCAGACAATTTTACCACTTCATGAGTTACATTATCCATATCAGCTTTATTAAATTCTGCCGCAATTTTTAGTGAACCAAGAATTGCACCATGTTCTTTAAATTGAGTTTGAATAAGTTTTTGATTTTCCTTTAGTTCTTTAACATCACTTTGGGTTAATCTTTGAGTTTCTTTTAATTCTTTAACATCACTTTGAGTTAATCTTTGAGTTTCTTTTAGTTCTTTAACATCACTTTGAGTTAATCTTTGAGTTTCTTTTAGTTCTTTAATTTCTTTTTCTACTCCATTAAATCTTTTATTTACATCGGTTTTAAAACTTATTAACTCACCATACATTTTCTCTAATAATTCAAAAGCCTTATCTTCCATAACAATACACTCCCTACAACTTAATTGTAGTACTATTATACACTAATTACCCCACTTTATGAATCATATAATTTTTCCCACTTAGGGGAGGGATAACATAAATAACAAGTCAACTTGACTAGTTGATAATTGAGAATTGAAAGTTGAGAGTGAATGATTTTTTTTCTAACGAAAAAATTAAAATTGAATTATGCCTAAAGGCATAGAAAATGCAATAAACGCAGTTTTTACTTTCTTTTTAATTTTAAGATTTTTCTGCGACAACAGAAAAATCATCCTTAACTCTCAACTCTCCACTTTTAACTCTCAACTATAAAAGCTGTTTCCTAGCAAAAAACAGTGAACAATTGCCCACTGTTTTTTATCATATTTGTTTATTAAACATACTTGCATTATTATAAAAACTCTTATTATAATTATTATTAGCATTTTTAGTTACTTGTATTTTATTTAATTCTTGCTTTGTATCTTCTTTTTTTGTTTGCATTAGTTTTAATAATTCATGTTGCACCTTTAATATATCCAGTTCATCACATATATCCGTAAATTCTTCAGTAGTATATTGCAATTTTTCCATATTTTCAATAATCACTTGTCTATTATCTAATAAAGCATCTAATTTATGAATTTCATCCTGCTGCAGCGCCCTTATAAGTTCCATAGTTGCCTGCTTGAATTGTACTAATTGTTGCATCAATTCTTTCATAAAAATCGCTCCCTTCCATTTATTTTAGAAGGATTTTATTGTCCCCCACCCAATTGTTGCGAAAGCCAACTTGATTGGGAGTTCAGCTTATTCATAGCTGTTTCTAGTTTTGAGAACTTCAAATAAAAACTATTCTCTCTAGCTGCTAGACTTTTTATCATTTCACTTATCTTTGCATCTTTCTTTATAATATCCGCAGATAATAAAGAGCTATATTCAGTTCCATCCCCTTTTATACCTGCTTTTTCAAGGAAAATACCCTTTTTACCACTTTTATTTGTTTTTGTTCCTGTATAATCTTCTAAAATATCCTTTATTCTTTGAAATATACCTTGTTCATCATTTCTTTCTTTTCTTTCACTAATTGTAGCATCTGGACTATACGAAGGATGTTTTGTAGATTCCTTTGCAAACAAATTAGTAACCTGTTCACCCCTAGTTTCGATAGCAGCTTTTAGTTTTGTTTCATCTATTACAATCTGCCCTCTCTTACTTATATCCTTTGAGGTTGATAATCCAATTTCAGAAAGCGATATGCCTGCATCTGTTACTGAATCATAAAAAGCCCTTCTCATTGAGGTAAGCATATTGCCTAAATTTGCATCACCCTTGAGCAATCCTACTTTAGCCTTAGCTTCCCATTGTTTAATTTCATCTTCCTTCATGCCTGCCTTCTGTTCATCACTAAGTGGAAGATACTTATATTGCTTCTTTTCATCAGCCTTTCCGCTAACTTTTTCTACTAGTGCATTGTATTTACCTATGAACTCTTTAATTTTATCACAAGTTTTTTGGGAATTTCCAGTAACGGTAAGGGTTGTTGTGCCGGCTTGGTTTAATGCATAGTTAACTCCATCTATAGAAAAATTATTACTAGTTTTTCCAATAACAGGAGTCGCTATAGTCGATCCTGGAGGTGTTATTGTGACTTCAGCCTCTGTTCCAGGTACAACAGCTGTTTTTAAATTTAATTTTGTTAAAATGCTCCCTGAGGTTTCTGTTACAACTAATGATGCTGACTTTCCTATTTGTGCACTCTCCATACTAAATGTTCTTGTTAATTCACTAAAATTGAGCTTAACATTGCCATCGGTACATTTGTTAACCGCATCTATTAATTGTGATATCGTAGCATCTTCTGATATTGTACCAGGCGTTACTGGTATTGTAGGAGCTACTAATTTTAGTTCTTTATTTTGTGTTTTACCATTAGCATCGTTATAACTAAAGTTTAAAGTTTCATTATTTAAAATTTTAAAATCACTTAATTTTGTAGTATATTTATTAAGTATATCAGATGGTGTTGTTATCGCAGTTCCATTTATCTTGTCTGCTGTAGCTAATTTAGTTACATTCACAATATAGTTTCCAGCCACCGCTCCCACAGATGCTGTAGCACTAGCCCCAGCACCAACCGCCGTTACATCAAACCCATCATAGTTACTTTTACGCAACATATTAGTATCAGGTTTTATCACATCTAAATATGTATTTTTAATAGCGGCTGTATCTGATAATATATCCCTATAAAGTTCCTGCCTCCAAGCTACTACTTGCCTATCCTGTTTCAGCTTATCCACTCTCATGTTATAAGGTTTCATCATTTGCTTTATAGTAGCATCCGTATCCATTCCTGTAGCCATACCCGTAATTCTCATTTAATAATACACTCCTTTTTGTAGTTGAGAGTTGAAAATTGAAAGTTGAGAGTTATAGCTAGTTTTTATGCTACGCATAAAAATATCCACTCTCTTCTCCAACTCTCCACTCTCAACTCTCAACTGCCTCTTTCCTATTTTCCGCCCTTAGATACCTTATACGCCTTGTTCCAAGTATCGCGAATATCTTCAATCAGTGGTATTACTTCATTCATGATTTCTTCACTTTTCTTAATGTTAGCATCTATAAGTCTTTTTACTATAAAATCATAAACCCTCATTAAATTCTGTGCCCATTCTCCACCCTTATCCACATCTAAGGTTGTCATTAATTCATAAAATATATTTTGAGTTTTTACAATGTTTTCGTGGGCTTTTTTAGCCTCTTTATCTAAAATGGCTTGTCTACCTATTTTCGAAAACTTTGCAGCCCCATCTACAAGCATTAGAAGCAATTGATCCTTTGATGCGAAGTTTACACTATTATTCTTATAAGTATTAAAAGCATTTCCATACGAGTTCATTGCCATATTCCTTCACCTCTACTTTTTAGTATCTATAAAATTCCCAATACACCTTTGACCTTTTTCTAAATTCTCTTTAAAAACCTCTACGTCATATTGCGTGTTTTTAAATGCATTTACGGTTATCTTGTGATCTTTCTTATATTTTAAAAGCTTGTCCTTAAACTCATCCTGAGACTTTGAACTATCTTTAGGATTTCTATCCTTATTTACAGATATTGATTCTTTTCTATGAATTATACCAGACTTGGTTGTATCCTTAACTCTCTGTCTTATTTCAACATCAATCTTATTTAATTTAAATTCCATAATACCCCTCCTAAATTTTCCTTAAAGGGTTACTTTTTTTATTCTAAAAATCACTCCTCTTATTCTAAGTGATTACGCCTTTTTATATATTAAAACACCAGCCATTTCGCACATTTTAGCTACCATATCTAGTATTTTTTTCGATGGAATTTCTTTTATCACTTCATTAGTTTTGTCATCAATTACCCTTATAATCATTTGGTTAATTACATCATGCTTTTCATATTGCAGATGCGTACCTTCGCCTTCTAAAAGTTTATTTATTTTGCTTACTGCGTTTTTAACTTCTTTTTCACTTAGTGAATTATTAATTTCAGCACCCTTTGGAATCTTAATGTTTTTTGGTGCCTTATAAATTTTTTCGAATTCTAATGGCTTATTTTGACTAATATCCCCAATATCCATGTTTGCCTCCCAATTTATTTTTTTAATTTATCTAAAGCTGAAACATCAAAAATCATAGCTCTTTTATTTTCATCTGTAACTTCTTTATAAAGTTCACTTCTTAAAATACCAATTTCTTTTGGTGCACTTATAGCAATTTTCACAGAGCCACTTTCAATCTTAACGATAGTTATTTCCACATCATCACCTATTAATAGGGATTCACCTTTTTTCCTGCTTATTACTAACATTTAGACCTCCTCCTTGCACTTTCTGGAGTACATAACAATTATTATTTATTGTCTAATCTAAATAAAGGTTGTTTTATTTTATATTTATCATTATCTAATATTAGTTGTTCCCCTAATCTTTGTTTTATATTAATAATTATAGGCGCTTTTAAATTAGTAGTCATATCTTCAATATTTGAATTTAAATTTACTGTAGTTAATACCAACACTTCATCTGGCCCAGATATTTGAAGTTCCTTTATATAGGTGTCAGGTATTTTAAATTCATAATCCACTGCGATGGTAAAGGGTGATACTAAAACTAAACCAACTTCTATGTCCTCGATTGAATGTAACATACTGAAAGTTTCATTGCTTTCCAATGGAAACATTATGAAATCCCTCAATTCCTTAAACCCCGGTAACCCCTTTTTAAAAACTATGACATCTTCATCACTATACTGTTGAACTCCATGGTACCTAGTAACTAGCTCCATATTACAAATCCACTCCTTTACTAAAAATCATTTTCAACTCTCAATTCTCAACTTTAAATCCTACCTCAAGTAATCCATTAACGAAGGCTGAAGTACCTTAGCACTAGTTTGAAGCGATGCCATATATACAGTTTGCAAAGTAGCAAATTCCATTGTTTTTTCTGTAATGTCTATATCCTGTGTTCTTGACAAAATTTCCGTCATATTAAAATTTGCTTCTACATTTCTATCTTCAGCGCTTTCCATTCTATTTTGCTTAGCACCAACCTCAGAGCGGAGCTTTAAAACATTTGTCATAGCTGCTTTTATTCCTGTCAAGTCTGTCTTTGTCAATTCTTTAACTTTATCCGGGTCAGCAGAATCAAGATGGTCTGTAATATTTTTTAAAAGGTCCATGAGATTATCAGTACCCGTTCCATAATTTATAACTTGTGATGCTGTAATGTTATAATCCATAGTTACGCCTTGGGATACTTCTACCAATAGCATGTTTGGTCCCTGACTTAGTCCTAGATCTTTAGTTGTAGTTCCATTACCAATATCAGAGAATGTTATGGCGCCTGATGTACTTCCAATTTCAAATGTCCCATCAGCAGTTTCTTTAACTGTAACCGGTTGAATAACCCCAGGAGGTGCCGTCGCATTATTAGAAGCTGTTATAGCGGTATTAATATTTGTTTGAAGCGTAGTAGCTACCACTTCCATAGTGGTTGTTCCACTTGTAATCCCAGGATCTATTGTTACTGGCATTGGGACTCCATTTAAGGATATATTGAATGTTCCCCCTGCAACTACTGTTTTACCATTATATATGTAAGCACCCTTATTTGCCGTCCCACCTGTATTGGATAATATTTTTGCGCCTATTGACGTATTTAATCCACCAGCATTAAGTGTAACTTCCGATTTCATTCCAGTGCTACCACTTTGTAAAACCATCTTGTTATCTTTATCTAAATAACCATTAATATGTGAAACTCCCTTACCTGAAGCATCTATTGCTGAATTAATCTTACTTACAAAAATATCTTTAATTGAATCTAAAGTAGAATTCGATGCTGATGATAAATTAGCATTAATTTGTGTCTTTTGATCAGCAGTTAATGCTGCATTCCAATCAACTGTAATCTCCGCTCCATCTATATTAAATTTATCCGTTCCAAAAGTTACACCAGACATATCACCCTTTAATCCATTGGCAGAAGTCATTGTTCCTGGTGTAAGTTTAGTAGCTACCTTTGGCTTTATATTGGAAACTAACTCTGTATTCTCACCTAGGGTCTTTGTTCCTGCCGGTTTACTTGTTCCGTCTGCTCCTCCAAAAATATACTTACCATCAAAGCTGGTATTTAGTATTTGTGAAATTTCTCCTATTCTTTGATTTATTTCGTCCTTAATAGCTTTTCTCTCATTAATACTGTAGGAACCATTTCCAGAAGATACTAAAAGTTCTTCAATTCTTCCCACTACATTCCCTACTTGTCCTAATGCTGTATCCGTTGTGTCAAGGAAATTTATTGAATCTTTAATATTATTATTATATTGTTTATTTGCATCTATATCTGAATACATTTGCATTATCCTGGTGGCTTTAAAAGGGTCATCCGAAGCTTTTCTTATTTGTTTACCAGAAGTCATTTGACTCTGCAATGTATTCATATTATTTAAATTTGTTCTCATGTCTGTTAAAAAATCATCTGATAGTGTTTTATTTGTTACTCTCATATCTTCACCCCTTAATTAATAGATATAATTCCTATTATTTATCTCTTTAAGCCATTAATAACCACATCTAAAAGTTGATCAACGGTTGAAATAATCTTTGCATTAGCTTGATAAGCATGTTGATATTGAATCATATTAACCATTTCTTCATCCAATGATACCCCCGATATAGAGGTTCTTGATTTCTCGAGGCTTGCTATTAGTGTTCCTTGGTTCTTTACAATTGTTTTTGCCCCTTGGTTTTCAATAGCTACTCTATTTACTGTATCCTTAAAATAACTACCAATAGTCATTCCATTTAAGTTAGAATTAACCGTCTCCACCCCTAAAGTAGTATCTAGAGTAAATTTATCTTTTAAAAACATATCCCTTGTTGTTTTGCTATCTATATTTTGAATCTCTAATCTAACATCTTTAAGGCTTGAAATTGCTAATGCTCTATCTCCGTCTGTTGCTCCTGGAGTATCACCTTTTCCTACCCTGATTTTCATAACATCATCAAGGATGTCTTTGCTAACAGAAATATTTCCAGCTGTTATTTCTTCCTCTTTGCCTGAATCCTTATTAATAAAAAATTTAAGTGCATCTTTAGTTGCGTCACTTTCACCGCTATGCACTGCATTTATTGAAAATGCAATACTCTTAGCTAAACCATTTAACTCGCCCACATATTTATCAATTTCTTCTTGTACAGACATATAGCCCTTAAGCTCTCCACTTTTAGGTTGAAAAAGTTTAATATTTATCTTAGTATCTGTTGGTGTTGTCTCAGTAGCTACCGTAGTTTTTCCTGTTTTCCCCAATGGAACCTTAACATTATTAGAATCCTTCCCCTCAATTCTATTTCCACTTACATCTATAGCATAGCCTTCCTTATCTGCCCAAAGCACTCTACCTTGATCTAAGCTTTTATAGTCAGAACTACTTAAAGTCATGGTCATAATCACTTTATTCTTTTCCGTTGAGGTATCGCCATTTTTGTAATAACTTACTTCATAAATTCCAGCTTCACCTGGTTTTTGTACAGCAGGCGGTTCAGTAGGTGGTACAATACCTTTTGGTACAATACTTTTCACATAAGAAAACCTGCTAACCTGATCACTAGGATTGGATTTCACAAGGTAAAGGTCTTTAGTTGCATCGGCTCCTCCTACATTGTCAAGTGGTTTAAGATCTTCTCCTGCTAAGGATTTTTTATCAATATTAATACCAAATTTTAAGCTTAGCTTATCTACTAGTAAGTCCCTTTTATCCATTAAATCATTAGGTTCATTCCCACCAACTTTTACACTTATAACCTGTTGATTTAAGTCATTTAGTTGATTAAGCATGCTATTTATATCTACAACAGTCTGACCAACAACATCTTGACTGCCACCTTTTAGCTTTATCAACTGATTATAAGTATTATTTAATTCATCGGTCAAAGCTTTAGATTGCTGTGCCACTACTGTTCTTGCATTTGAACTTTCTGCATGTTTTGAAAGCTCACTCCAAGAGTCAAAAGTCTTTCCTAGTAAGGTTGACACACCCGTATCGCTAGGCTCATTCATAATACCCTCAATTTCCCTTAGGAAACTTTCTCTTCCTTCATACCAGCCCTTAGTACCATTCTCCACTCTTACCTGGTAATCTAAAAACGTGTCTCTAATTCTTGTTATAGAGGAAATCTGTACACCTGTACCTAATTGTCCTGGTCCCATAGCATTATTCATAGAAGGCATACCAGCTGGTCTTGTAGTTTCCATAGTAGCCCTTTGCCTTGAATATCCGTCTGTCTTAGCATTTGATATATTGTGTGCTGTTACATTAATAGCTGTTTGTTGAGCTTCCATTCCTCTTTTAGCTATATTAAAAGTTCCAAATAATCCTGACATCTCTTTCACCTCATACTATTTTTTTACTTTACCGTATCCATTATAAGTTATTGTCTCACGTACCGGGCTTAATACATTTAATATTCTATTCGTAAAATTAAGTCCTTGTCTTATAAGTAACTGATTTGTATCCTTTTGCAGTACAACTTGTTGTAATAAATTCTTAATTTTATAATAATTGTTTTCAAGTTCTGCATCTTTAAATTTTTCAATTAATTCCATCATATCTCTACTTTCCGTAAGCTCTCTTCGCTGCACTTCCATATGTGCTATATTTTTATTAGCTTCTTTGATTTTGTTTATACAAGCTTCCATCCCAAAAATATCCTTATCGATTATATATTTGTGCTGTTCTTCAAGTTCTACTAAAAGCACCGCTACAGCTTCTATTTCCTGTATCATGACAACATTTAGTTTGTCTTTCATAACTAAATATCTCTCCCCTTCATAATATCCATCATTCTAGTAGCTGTTAATTTTGAATCCATCTTATAGGTCCCTTGCATTACTTCACTTCTAATAGTTTCTATCTTCTCTGGTGAATTAACTGTTTTACTATCTAAGGATAATGCGCTTAAGCTTTTTCCTGCAGGCGATAATTCTATGGTATCTTTTTTTAACGCTGCTGCCTTTAATTCTGTTTTAGGCGTATTATTTTTATAAAAACTAACCACATTATTTTTTACTCCATCTATTTTCATTCCTAACCACTCCTAGCTTTTTATATCTTTATACTAGATTCCCTTCTAGTTTGTTCTATCTATTTATATTATCGTATACAAACTCTTAAAGTTTATACTGGATTTAATTATTAGTAGATGTTAATAATTTGTTTACTATATATATTTATTTTCATGTTCTTTTTCTAAAACCATCTTGGCTTTATAATACAAAAAAATAAAAAGGAATAAATTCTCTTTATTCCCCAAACAAAAAGGGATAAAGAAAATTTATTCCTTTTTTTATACCTATACATTTTTATTCACTATTCAGATATAGCTTTAACTCTTTCTTCTCCGCTAATTATACTAGTAATTCTAACTCCAAAATTTTCATCTACAACTACTACTTCACCGTAGGCTACCTTTTTACCATTTACTAAGATATCTACCGGCTCTTCTGCTAGCTTATCCAGTTCAATTAGTGATCCAGTTCCTAGGTTTAAAATATCTCTAATGTTCTTTTTAGTTTTTCCAAGCACTACGGAAATTTCTAGTGGAACATCTAATATTAAGTCGATATTTCTAGGAGAATTATGAACCGTAGTATTTGTTAGAGGCACAAAAGATGCTTGTCTAACTTCTACTTGCGGTTGCGGCCGCTCAATGGGTTTTGCGTAATACTCAGGCTCAGCCGGAACACTTGTATAAGCTGCTTCTTGCTGCGCCGTTTCCCTTACAGGTGCCTGCTGTTTAATTTCGCTTTGAGAGCTAGCTACTTTAGGGGCTTCCTCCGGCTTTTCTGTGCCCATCATAATAGCTACTATTTTTTTAGCAGTTTCAATAGGAAGTACTTGCATGATAACACTATCAATTAAATCACCAATTGTCATTTTAAAAGCTACCTGAACAATTTGCTGATCTTCATCTATACTATCACTTAAGGCTGAAGTACTATCATCCCATATCTTAGATTCCGGAGGCGAAATGTTTACTTCCCTACCAAACATTGTTGCCATTGATGTTGCAGCAGATCCAATCATCTGATTCATAGCTTCTGAAACAGCACTAATTTCAATTTCTGAAAGCTCTGGTGTACCTTCTACTTTACCATCCCCACCCATCATTAAACTAGCTATAACTGCAGCATCTGGAGTCTTCATCACTAAAAGATTCCCACCTGCAATACCACTTACAAACTTTACGTCTAAAGCAATATTAGGAACCTCAAAGTTAGCTCTTAAGTCTTTAAGTGTACTTACTGAAACTACTGGCGTTGCTATATTGACTTGTTGACCTACTATAGTGGAAAGAGCTGTTGATGCTGAGCCCATAGAAATATTTCCAACTTCCCCTAGCAAATCTTTCTCAATATCAGAAAGCTCAAATTTTTCTATAGGTTCAGAGACGCTGTCCTCTCCATTTAAGAGAGCGTCAATTTCTTCTTGTGAAAGAAAGCCGTTACTCATAATTTTCCACATCCTTATCTATTATATCTAATATCTGAATTCCTCTATTTTTACCTACAGTACCAGGTTTGCCCATGTAACATAAATGTTCCTCTACAAATACTTTAACTTTGCTATCACTTGCATAATGTAATTACGTCACCTTCTGTTAATTGTAGAAATTCATTTACAGTAATATTTGTACTCCCTAGCACTCCTGTTACTGGAACACTTACTATATTTAGTCGATTCTTTAATTTATTTCTAGAGTCATTAACAAGTTCTTCATCATTTTCTCTAAACCAATATTGAACAACAAGTTTATCAAGTACTTTTTCAATGCTTAAATAAGGTATACAAATATTTATAAATGTACTATTATTATTATTCATTTCTACAGAAAAAGTAATTAGAGCAACTGGTTCATTTGGTGCTAGTGTTTGATTAAGTACAGGATTAGTTTCTAATGCCTCAATTTCTGGCTCTACCTCTAAAACATCCTCCCACGCTAGTTTTAAGTTAGCTATAAGTCCCGCATTAACATTTTTTAATATATTTTTATCTATATCAGAAAACTCTTTGACTTTAACCTTTCTATTGCCAACTCCTCCTAAAAGTATATCAATTACTTGAAAAGAGAACTGGGGGTTAGTCTCAAATAATATAGAACCATTTAGTGGTGGCATTTTAAATATAGTCAAAATGGTAGGGTTAGGAATTGAATGAATAAATTCCTCATAGGTTATTTGCTCAATAGTCTCAATTTTAACCTTTACATTATTTCTTAGCTGTGCGGACAAATGACTTGATATTATTCTTCCATAATTATCGTGAATTAACTCAAGCGTTCTCAAATGATCCTTTGAGAATTTTTGAGGACTTCTAAAATCATATAATTTAATTTTATGCTTTTCCTCTTCACCCGGGAGCTGATCTGGTTCTATTTCCCCAGAAGAAAGGGCAGATAAAAGTGAATCTATTTCACTCTGTGATAATACTTCTGCCATATTTCTACCTCATTTCTCTGTATAAAGTGTTCTTACTATATTCCGTTAAACTTCTATTTTTCAAAAATTACTTTTTATCTTTCGGTAAGCTCTTATCTTTCGATAAGCTTGCCAATATCAATTAATGTAACTATTCTATCTTTAAAGTTTATAACCCCTTTAATATAGGCTTTTTTTCTGTCAGCTTCAACTTTTTCAATCAAATTTTCTTCAATTTCTAATACTTCATCAACTTGATCTACAGTTACTCCAACAGACTCTTCTTGCAAGTTTAATATAATAATATTTTCTTGGTCGCCCTCTCCCTTTTCAATATCTAAAAGGAGATTTATATCTAAGAGAGAAATTATATTCCCTCTTAGATTAATTAAACCCTTTATATAATCTGCTGACTTAGGTACCTTTGTTATTTCCATCATATCGTTAATACTTTGAACAATAGAGGCCTCTACTGCGAACTGCTCCTCATTAACTTTAAATACAACTACTTGCATAACATTCCCCTCCTAGCCTAAAACTTTTTTTATTGCTTCAATTACTCTATCTGCTTGAAACGGTTTTACAATAAAATCTTTTGCACCAGCTCTTATTGCATCCATAACCATGCTTTGTTGACCCATAGCACTACACATAATTATTTTTGCAGCAGGGTCAAATATTTTAATTGCTTTAACAGCTTCAATTCCATCCATGTCTGGCATTGTAATATCCATAGTAACCACATCTGGTTTTTCTGCTTTATATAGCTCCACAGCTTTTATTCCATTGCTTGCTTCACCCACAACTTCAAATCCATTTTTTTCTAATATATCCTTTACCATCATTCTCATAAATGCCGCGTCATCAACAATTAGTACTCTAGCCATTTTATATTACCTCCAATTAATTTACACCTAATGAATTTAGTATTTTTTCTAATGATCCAGGCATCGGTATATAATAAAAATGCCCGCTTACCTTGTGATTTTCTTGTAAAAACTGTGTTTCTAAATCAAGTACATGCTCATCATATTGACCTGATTCAATAAAAGTAGTAGAAAGTATTGCCCCCATCATGTCTACTGCAACAGCTGGCACAGAAGGCATAATAGTAAGACTAGTAAGTTTTGCTATTGCATTCATAAAGGAGCTTGCAATAATGTTCCCTATTTCGCATAATGCTGAACTTCCAATTTCAGTTATCTCTTCCTGCTGCGCGCCTACTAGACTTGATATAATTCTCAGTGCAGTTTCCTTATCGAAAGTAAACAGTATATTACCTGGTATATCTCCCAGGACTCGTACAATTACACCAATTACAACTTCTTCGACTCCGGTTCCAGAAAAAATATCATCAAACGGAACGATATTTACTGATGGTACCGCCATATCTACTTTTTCATTCAATAACTCTGATAAAGATGTAGCTGCATTTCCTGCGCCAATATTGCCTACTTCTTGTAACACATCTAATTGCATAGCACTAAGCTCAGAATAATCCATATTATATCCTCCTATACTAAGGCAGCAGCATCTAGTATCAATGTAACTAGTCCATCCCCTAAAATAGTTGCTCCTATATATTCTGTTAATCCCTGCAGTGTTTTCCCTAGAGGCTTTATTACAATTTCTTGTTGTCCTAGCAATGAATCTACTAAAAGCCCTACTATTTTCTCTCCCACTCTTACAATAACAATGTATTTCTTATTCTTATTACTAGTTTCTATTTGCAATTTTTTACTTACCCTTACTAGTGGAATTACAGAATCATTGTAAACAATAACTTCTTTATTATTAGTTTTCTTAATTAGCTCCTCGTTATAGTCTATTACTCTATCAATATAACCAAGAGAAATAGCCATAGTTTCATCGCCAATTTTTATTAATAATGCTTGGATGATTTGCAACGTCAATGGTAATCTTATAATAAATGAAGTACCTTTGTCAATCTCACTTATTGCATCTACTGTTCCACCAAGGGCAGCAATTTTAGTTTTAACAACGTCCATGCCTACTCCACGTCCAGAAATATCTGTTACTTCCTCATTAGTGCTAAAGCCTTGTGCAAAAATTAAATTCTTTATATCTGCGTCTGACATTCCTTCAGTATTTATACCAACTTTATTAGCTTTTGCCCTGATTTTATCAACAGCTAGCCCTTTACCATCGTCTTCCACCTTTATTATGGCTTTAGTGCCTTCTGCATAAGCTATAAGTTTAATCACACCAATAGGATTTTTCCCCTTAGCAATTCGATCCTCACTAGATTCTATACCATGATCTGCAGCATTTCGAAGCAAATGGAGTAGTGGTTCACCTATTTCATCAATAACTGTCCTATCAAGCTCTGTCTCTTGTCCTTGTATTTGAAGATCCATTTCTTTTCCTAAATCTTTTGATAAATCTCTTATCATCCTTGGAAATCTATTGAATACTACTTCTAGTGGAAGCATTCTTATTTTCATTACTAAATCCTGAAGTTCCGAGGTGGCCCTAGCTACTTGTTCTAGTGTTTCGTTTAAATCATTTAATTTATGAACACTACTTATCTGTTCTAGTCTTGTTCTGTGAATTACAAGCTCTGAGACCATATTCATAAATTTATCTAATCTATCCAGTTCAACTCTTACAGATTGATGAGCTTTTTTGTGAACTACTGCTTCCTTTTTATCCTTACTTTTATCCTCTTCTTTACCTTTAGTCTCCACGGTGGCACTAACTTTTGTTTCGCCCTTTTCAGCTTTTGAAGATTGTTCTATTCCTTTAAATTCTCCTGGTTTTTCCTCCAAATTACCCTTACCATTTTCAACGTCAACATCTTCAACCTCAACCTTTTCCACTTCGGAAATATTCGTTAAGTTATCAATAACTTCATCTTTTTCTTTAGTTGTAATATAGATTAAATTTATTTCGAATTCAAAGTTTTCATTTTCTAATTCTTCAGCTCCAGGTATGGATTTTATTATTTCACCATATTCTTCTAAGCTCTTAAATATAAGAAATGCTCTTGCTGACTTAAGTAGCGTATTTTCACTTAGTAGAATCTTTATTTCATAAGCATTGTACATTCTCTCCATAGCTTGTTTAATAACATTAACGTCATATTCATTAAGTGTAATTCTCCCAGCCCCATTATCATTACTATCTCCTGTGACAGCAATTTCTTTTTTCTGATTTTCAACTGATCCACCTTTTTCTGCTATGGAATGTAGATCATCTATTATATCCTGAATTTCAAGTTTATCAGAAATTCCCTCTGATATATTATTTACCATCTTTTCTAGAGTGTCTAGACATCTAAATAAAACAGTTACCACCTTTTCTGTTACCTTAAGCTCACCCTCGCGAAATTTAGAAAGAACATCTTCCATTTTGTGTGTTAATTCAGCCATTTGACTGAATCCCATAGTTGCAGCCATACCTTTTATTGTATGAGCTACTCTAAATATTTCATTCAGCTTGTCCATATCTTCTGGTTGTTGTTCTAGCGTAAGAAGTGCTTCATTCAACGTCTGCAAATTTTCCATAGATTCTTCTAAGAACATTGTCATATATTGTGATGTATCCATTTTTTTCCTCCTTATTGATTGTACATTGCCTATATTTTTTTATAAATAAATGTTGATGTTTTCTCAAATCCATACTCTTTATAATTATATATACTCTCAGTGGCCCCAACGAAAAGTAATCCGCCTTTTTTTAATGAGTCACTGAATTTTTTATATATTTTATCCTTAATCTCTGCATTGAAATAAATAACTACATTTCGGCAGACTATTAAATCAAAATTATTTTCATAATTATCTAAAATAAGATCATGTTTCTTAAAGTCCACCATCTTTTTTATAACAGAATTAATACAGTATTTGTCCCCCTTAACTAGGAAATATTTTTCCAGAAATTGTTTTGGAACATTTTTAACTTCAGCATAGACATATTCAGCATTTTTCGCTTTTTGAAGTATTGTACTGTCTATGTCCGTAGCTACAATTTTATGACTGGCTCCTTTGCATAAATCATCCATAATCATAGCTAGTGAATATGGCTCAGCTCCAACAGAACAAGCTGCACTCCAAATCTTAAGCCCTCCGTTATAGTTCAGTTCCGATTTAACTTTTTGCGAAAGCTCCTGGAATATTTCTGGGTTTCTAAAAAATTCTGTTACGTTTATCGTAATAAAGTCTAAAAATTTCTGTTTTTGACTCGGATCACTCTTTAATAATGTAATATACTCTTCTACAGACTTCGCCCCAACTCTCGACATTAAACTTAAAATTCGCCTATGCAATTGATTAGATTTATAAGCGGCTAAATCTATTTTATATTCTTTTAAAACCCATTGCTGAAAATATATTAGATCCATTATCTATGATCATCTCCCCATTACAATTTTATTAATCTCCTGAGCAACATTATCTAGGGGAACAACTTCATCTACTTTCCCTGTTTCAAAAGCCGCTTTTGGCATGCCATATATGGTGCAAGTAGATTGGTGCTCTGCCATAGTAATGCCTCCATTGTCTTTAATAGCTGCTGTGCCTTGCGCCCCATCTCGCCCCATGCCAGTAAGTATAACACTTAGTAGCTTCGATCCATAAACCGCTATGGCGGACATAAAAAGTTTATCTACTGCTGGTCTAACTCCCCAAATACTAGGCTGCGTATTTAAATGTATTTTCTTATCCCGTCCTATTTCCATATGATATCCACCAGGAGCTATATAAACTACATTTTTTGAAACTGTGTCACCCTCCGCCGCTTCTATAACCTTTAATTTGCTGTTTAAATTAAGTCTATCTGCAAAAGCCTTTGTAAATCCAACTGGCATATGCTGCACCACAAGGACCGGAACTCCTATATCAACTGGCAACGCTGTTATCACCTTATATAGAGCTTTAGGACCACCTGTGGAAGCTCCAATAACTACAGCCTCTACATTAGACATTGCAGTGGTTCTACTGCGGGAGACAACTCCTGTGGTTGTAGCTACTTCATTTAATACTGTAGCTGTGCTCCTATTTATGCTTGTCCTATTTGATTTAATGTTTTTTTCAGACATTATGGTATTTTTACCCTCACTCTGCATAAATGCAAATTTTATTTTTTCCACTAATTCATCTCTAACTTTATTGATGTCTAATGATATTGCTCCAGATGGTTTTGCTATAAAATCAAAAGCACCTTGCGCAAGAGATTCCATAGTTAATGCTGGGCCAGTTTTAGAAACACTACTAAGCATAATAACAGGTATATTAAGATTCATTTTTCTCAATTCCTTTAAGGTTTTTATACCATCCATTTTAGGCATTTCAATATCCAAAGTTATTACATCAGGTATTTTACCAGTTATTTTTTTTATCAGGTCTTCTCCATCTTTTGCTGTATCTATAACTTCCATTTCTGGTTGTTCATTAATCATATCAGAAATGATTTTTCTCATTAATGCTGAATCATCTACTACAGTAACTTTAATTTTTTTTAACAATACATCACCCCATCAACTATAGATAATATTCTAAATGTCTACGGTCCCCATACCTACTGTTCTAATAGACAATGCTCCACTTGTGGTATCAAATATTAAGGTTCTGCCTTTATTCCCTCCAATGTCTTCTGAAAGTATTGGAATAGATAAATTTTTTAGAGCACTTTTAACTGCTATACCATTTCTATTTCCTATGTCCATAATTATACTTTTATCTGGGAAATTAAACATTGAAGCTCCACCTGCTATTTTAGCCCTCATATTTCTAAGTTTTGCGCCTTTTTTTATCATCTTCTCTACCAGGATTGGTATAGCTAAATCTGCAAATTTGATTTCGTTAGTTATTTTATTAAATTGACTGCTATCTGGAAGCATTATGTGTGCCAATCCTCCAATACCTATAGCTTTATCATATATTGCAATGCCAATGCAGGACCCAAGACCCACAGTTATTAATTTATTTGGCGAAAAAGCCACATTTAAATCTGCAATTCCTACTTTTATTTCATTATATTCCATAATTACACCCTATTTTATAATATTTCATTTTTTTCTTCTTCTGTCAATATAGTTGAAAGATTTAGATAAATAATTATTCTGCCATCAATCTTAATTAGTCCTTTGATATATCTTCTGGATATTCCATAAATGATTTCTGGTGAATCTTCTATACTATCTGTTAATACATCCTTAACTTCAGAAACAAAATCAACTATTATACCTATTTTACTATGTTCTTGCTTACCAACTATTATCTTACATCCTTCTTTCATTTCAGTTAAAGACAAATTAAATCTTTTTGATAATGATATAATGGGTAAAATATTACCCTCATAATTTATAACCCCCTCCACAAATTGCGGTAAATCAGGAATTTTAGTTATCTTTTCGTATTCCAGTATTCTTTCTACTTCCATAATATTCGTTGCATAACACTCACCATTTATGCTAAAAATCAGGATCTTAATTTCCTGCTCCTTCATATTAAATCCCTCCTACAACAGTAATTTATCAACAGCTAGTTCTCTGTTTTCATCTATAAATGCATGAATTTCTTTACTAGGAGCATCTAAAATATATTCTCTAGCACCTATAATAAACCTAGTATTTGGATAAGCAACTTCTGCCCATATATGGCCATTGTTTTCTACAATAAGCTTTGTAGCTACTCCTCCAGGTCCCCCAACTATTTTGCATTTAATTTCTTTTCCAGCTTTTATGACTCCACCGCGAGCTACACTTTTATCATTTTGAAATATTACACTATCACTTGCTTCTATTTGTGATACATATTGTCCTTTGCCACTAAAGGTAATATTACCCGAACTCTTAACTATTGAGTCTTGGCAATAATCTAGCACTACATCCACAGGAAGAGTTAAATCCATTGAGAGTAGAGAAGTTTTATTATTAATAATTGTCACTATATCATTTAGTTCTGTATAATTTTTTATATTAAGGGGACCCAAATCAATCATCTTATTTTTAATGATAAATAGTAATTTATCTTCAATATTTCCCAGCTTCAAAATTCTTTTAGCTACTTTAATAGAAATTTTAGAAAGTTGTTTGAATTTAGTTTCCATTAAAATTTTAACTAATTCACCATCACTAGTCTTTCTTTCTAAAAGGTTCATTTCTTTCAATTGCTTTATTGAAGCTATTAACTTTGTAATATCGTTTTCCATGCTATTTAAATCACTTAAATATTCTAAAATTAATACATCTTCTTTTCCAGCTGAAACGCTTGAGTGAATTACATTTCCATTTATCACAACATCCCCATTCGCAATAATTTCAGCTTCTGATACATTGTTTTTAATTAAAACATAATTACCAGCTTCTACTTTCATACCTTCCCGTACACTGCCATTTACAATTATATCCCCTACAAATTTAATATTTCCAGTTTTTAATTCCACATCTCCATTTATTTCATGAGTTTTATAAACGAAAAAAGTATTCCCCTTGGCTGATGGTCTACCTTTAGTTGTAGCTACAACAGTAAATTCATCTTTAAGTGCGCAACCATCTCCTACCCCTAGAATTATTTTTTTTGAACTTTTAACTTTTATAATTTTACCTGCAATATCTATTCCATCTTCTCCATTTTTTCCTGGATGATGAATTGCTAGAACTTGTCCTATTTCTACTCCACTTACAGTACCTATAGCCTTATAATCTATAGACCCAAGATTGTCATTTTGCTGATTATCTTTTACATCTGAATCATCGTATTTAATCTCCACCATATCATCTATCTTCTCTATGGGTTTCTTTCCAGATGCTATAAGTAGTTCGGAAATTTCATCATCCTTTGTACATTTTATAAGGTTCATCTTCAAAACCCCATATTTTATGTTATTATTTGATAACTCATTTTTAATTTCTGATTCTGTGAATTTGGGTGGCATAATTTTTTCCTTTATTTCCATTGCTATTGTTACTGTGTTTGAAATTGCAGCATCTTTTAGTTTATAAATGGTAGTGGGTTTGTATATAATACTAATATACGCTTCCATCTGATCTTCACTTATTCTTAAGTCCATCTTCCTTTTGGCCTCATCTTCTTTAAAGATAAATTCTATCTTGCTTTCCGAAGTTACAATAGAAGACTTATTAATCTTTTCTCCATTTATAATTACTGTAATATTATTTCCAAAACAAATTACTGCTGGTTTCCCGCCCTGGCAAGGGTCTTTTACAATAATTCTACCATCTTGAATCTCTATGGTTCCGTTTATTTCTAGTTGCTGGGCATCTTCTTTTCCAAAGAAATCTTCGTCTTTAATGTTTTCATCATTTAAAGATTCTATTGAATCAATAGAAATTATAGCATACTTCTTGAAAAAACCATTTTTTTCCTCTAGTATTGAATATTTTAACTTTTCTACTGGAACCCCCAAACTAGAACTTGCAAGACTTAAACATTCCTGAACATTCGCCCCTCGGAACTTTTCTCCGCATGTTTTAGTTGCCAATTATACCACCTCTTTCTATAGAGAAATTATACCATAATTCTTCTATTCTTTTACTTAACATTTCAATTGTTTTATTTATTTATCGACCTATTACAAAGAAACTTTACAATTTTCTGTTTATCTTCATTTAATTCATCTTGAAATCCTAGCATTATTGAATTTATTAATGGATTTTTTGAAGAATTGAAGAAAAATTCATCCACGCTTTTGATTGGTAGTACATTTGGTGAAGTGCCAGAAATAAAAAGTCCCGTTAAGGATTCAATGTCCATTTCATGGACATTTCTTTCTTCAACTACTATATTTAGCTTTTCACAAGCTTTTATAATAAATTGTCTTGTTATACCAGGTAGCACATTCTCTATCTTGGAGGTTAAAACAGTAGATCCTATAACCATAAAAATATTTGATCTACTGCCCTCAGTAATAAAACCAGCATCATCCACTAAAATCGCTTCATATGCGGTGTTACTTACAATTTTCGCATTTACCTTTTCTCTGAAGTCACTATCGATAACCTTAGCATTAGGTGTCCTACGTTCCCCATGATAAGTAATAGTTTTTACGCCTTCCTCGTATTGCTCTTTTGAAGGGTATGCATGAGGTATAAAATATGCTAAAAATTTTTCATTTAAGTTTTTGACATTTTCACTACAATCCACATTAGGCTGATAATTAATAACTAATTTTAGATTCCCGTCGCAAATATTGTTTTTACCTATTAGTTCAAAAATTCCATTTATTATTTTTTCCTTTGTAATACACAACTTATATTCCATGATTTTAGCAGAGTTTTCTAAACGACTTAAGTGCGACATAAGAAAAACAGGCATTCCATCACTTATTCTTATAACTTCATATAGTGATTTCCCTATATTCATGTTATAATTTTCAAATTCTCCCCTTGTCTTAAATTCGTCCCCAAATAAAAAGTATTCATTTATGCACTTGTCCATATATATCCTCCTTTTAATTTTCTGTATAAACAAAAATTTCAAATTTATTTATACAGATTTAATTTAAATGCTGATTTTTACTTATATGTGCTTTATCCTATTTCCATTTTAAAATTTCGATTTTATCATGTGTTTTTCTGAAATTTATTAAATAAGGATGCCCCACCAAATTTAAAAGTGGCAAATCTGATAGAGAATCAGAAAACATATAGGAGTTTTCAAAGTCAACCACCATGTTTTCTTTTTTCAAAAATTCTTTAAGTCTCTTTACTTTTTCTTCTCCTTTACAATTTTCTCCCAAGATTTTATTTCTATGCAAGCCATTTTCCAGAGTAAACCTTGTTCCTATTACTTTATCTACTTCTTCTATGTTATAAAGTTCATTTAAATAGAATTCAGCTGAAGCAGAAATTAAATAAATTTTATAGCCCTCTGCTTTCATTTTTTTTATCATCACAATAGCATCACTATATAATATTTTGCTTAACCGTTTTTCATAAAATTCCTTGACGATTCTTTTCATTTCATTTTCTTCTATACCATCAATGAATCGTATAAAGGTTTTCTTTACTTTTGAAGCATCATGAATCTTCAACATATAAAAAATAGATGAATATATACTTTTGGGTAGATATTTTAATAATCTAGGATTCTTTCTCATCATAAAAAAATAGAATTCCACTAATGTCTCACGTTTTGTTAATGTGTAATCCACATCAAAAATAGCTAATTTTTCTTTCATAAACGATACCCCCTTTTATTATAATTTTTATCTTTAGGCTACTCTTATTGTACGCTTATAATGTTAATAATAATAATATTATTAACATTGAATCTCTATTCATTCCTTTTTTCAATCCTCCACTGGGTTGTTAAATCACCCCACTGAAGTTTTTTATTTATTATAGTATAGGGCACCCACTTATAAAAGTAGGTGCCCTTTCTTCTGAAATGTCGTTAAAAAGAGCCGATGCATTTGCAACGACTCTTTTTACTTAACTATTTCTCTTCTTTAATCATTTCTTCATAATATGCAGTTATTTCTGCGAATTCTTCATCTTCTGGGATAATTAATTCGCCTGTTTCTTCATCTCCAATTACTTTGAAAAGATATATTGAATCATCTTCAGGATTTTGAACTAATGCATATTCATTATCTTTATAAGTAAATCCATCTACTATTTCACATGGAACTACATTACCATTTTCATCTTCTAAATCTACAGTTAGTGCTTCTCCTTCTCCACAGCCGCAACCGCAACCATCGTGTTCATCGTGATCATGACCACCACATCCACAACCTTCATTTTCTTGGTTGTTTGAACCACATCCGCAGCCATCATTTTCCTCGCCGCCGCAACAAGTCTTTTTATCTTCATTCATAATGTGTTACCTCCTACATTCAGTATATTTTCTATTTTACCCTTAATTACGAAATAATAAAAGGTTTTTTTTAAATTTTATTGTTAAGTTATTGTTAAATGTCTTTATTATGTGATTTAACGACATTTCAGAAGGAAAGTCACCCACTTATATAAGTGGGTGTACCCTACTATAACAAATAAAAAACTTCGTGGGGAGTCTGAATCTCCTTCTGAAGTCGTTAATATTTCAGCATCGCAGATGATGATTTAATCACAAAAGAAGATGAAATTTAATTCATCTTCTTTTGAATTTGTAATTTTAACTAAAACTTTAAATACTATTTTTGGTCAGCAAGTCTTTTGTAACTGTCCAATCTTTCCATAGCATCTTTTTCTGTTTTAACAAATAATGCTTCTGCTGTTTCTGGGTATATTTTTGCAAGTGAAGAATATCTTACTTCGCCCATTAAATATTCTCTAAATGAAGTAGTTGGTTCTTTAGAGTCTAATATAAATGGATTCTTTCCTGCTTCTTTAAGTTCTGGATTAAATCTATACATAGCCCAGTATCCAGATTCAACAGCTCTCTTAGTTTCAAATTGAGTACATCCCATACCTGCTCTGATACCATGATTGATACATGGAGCATAAGCAATTATAAGTGATGGTCCTTTATAAGCTTCTGCTTCTTTAATAGCTTTTAGTGTTTGATTTTTATCAGCACCCATTGCTATTTGAGCAACATAAACATATCCGTAACTCATTGCCATCATACCTAAATCTTTTTTCTTAGTTTTCTTACCAGTTGCTGCAAATTTTGCAATAGCTGCAGTTGGTGTAGATTTTGAAGATTGTCCTCCAGTATTTGAATATACTTCTGTATCCATTACAAGAATATTTACATCTTCTCCAGATGCAAGTACATGATCAACTCCACCAAATCCTATATCATAAGCCCAACCGTCTCCACCAAATATCCATTGAGACTTTTTAACTAAATGATCTTTTTTACTAAATATTTCTTTTAATGCTTCATTATTGTCTTTTTCAGCTCTTAACAATGGTAACATTTTAGCTGTTGCAGCTTTTGAACCTTCTGCATCTTGTTTGTTTTCAATCCATTCATTAATAGCTACTTTTAATGCATCACTTGTGTTTAAAGTTAAAGCTTTCACTGCTGACAATTCAACTCTATCTCTTAATTGAGTAGTTCCAAGGAACATTCCAAGTCCAAATTCAGCATTATCTTCAAATAATGAGTTAGCCCAAGCTGGTCCCTGACCACATTCATTAACTGTATATGGTGATGCTGGTGAACTTCCTCCCCAAATTGAAGAACATCCTGTAGCATTAGCTATGAGCATTCTATCTCCAAATAATTGAGTAATAAGTCTAGCATATGGAGTTTCTCCACATCCAGCACAGGCTCCACTGAATTCCATTAATGGTTTTTCAAATTGACTTCCCTTAACAGTTGCAGTAGTCATTGGGTTTATTTTTTTAGATAATGATTGTTCGAATTTCCAATTTTTTATTAATGGTTCTTGTGTTTCGTATGGTTTCATTATTAATGCTTTTTCTTTTGCTGGACATACTTCTGCACAGTTACCACAGCCAGTACAATCTTCTAAACTTATACCAATAGTAAAGTTTAAACCTTCAAAATTCTTTCCACCAGCAGCTTTTTTACTTACATAACTTTCTGGAGCGTTCTTAAGCTCTGCGTCAGTAGCTAAGAATGGTCTTATTACAGCATGAGGACATACATACGCACATTGATTACATTGTATACATTTATCTACTTGCCATTCTGGTACATTAACAGCAATACCTCTCTTTTCAAAAGCAGCTGTTCCTGGTTGTAATGTTCCATCTTCTATTCCAATAAATGCTGAAACAGGTAGTGAATCTCCTTCTTGTCTGTTCATTACATCAGCAATATTTTTAATGAAATCTGGTCTAGCTTCTTTTGCAGTTTCATTATTGTCCACAGCTTGTTTCCAGCTTTCTGGTACATTAATTTTAACAACTGATTCGATTCCTTTATCTATTGCAGCATTATTCATGCTAATAACCTTTTCACCTTTTTTACCGTAAGATGAAATAACCGCTTCTTTAAGATACTTAACTGCATCTTCTACAGGAATAATGTCTGCAAGTTTAAAGAAAGCAGATTGCATTATCATGTTTGTTCTTCCACCAAGACCTATTGATTGAGCTATTCCAACTGCATCAATAATGTTAAAGTTAATATTGTGAGTCGCAATATATTTCTTCATTGATGCTGGTAAATGTACTTCTAATTCTTCTGGAGTCCATATACAGTTTAATAGGAATGTTCCATTATCTTTTATTCCTTTTAAAACATCATACTTATATACATATGATTGATTACCACAGGCAACATAATTTGCAGCATTTATTAAATATGTTGATTTTATAGCTTTCTTACCAAATCTTAAGTGAGAAACTGTAATTCCACCTGATTTTTTAGAATCATATGCAAAGTATGCTTGAGCATACATGTTTGTATGGTTTCCTATGATTTTTATAGCACTCTTGTTAGCTCCAACAGTACCATCTGATCCAAGTCCCCAGAATTTACACTCTTTAGTTCCTTCAGGAGTTGTTGTTATCTCAGGTCCTGTTACAAGTGATGTATTAGTAACATCATCTACTATTCCAATAGTAAATCCATTTTTAGGAGATTCTGCTTTTAAGTTTTCAAATACTGCAACCATTTGAGCTGGAGTAGTATCTTTTGAACCAAGTCCGTATCTTCCACCAACTATAACTGGTCTGTTTTCTTTTTCATAGTAAGCATTTCTTACATCTTGGAATAATGGTTCTCCAACTGATCCTGGTTCTTTTGTTCTATCTAATACAGATATTTTTTTAACTGTAGAAGGTATGTATTTAAAGAAATGATCCAATGAGAACGGTCTGAAAAGATGTACTTTAAGTACTCCAACCTTTTCTCCTTTTGCATTTAAATAATCTATAGTTTCTTCAATAGTATCACAAACTGATCCCATTGCTATTATTATTCTATCTGCATCAGGTGCACCATAATAATTAAACAAATGGTAGTCAGTTCCGATTAATGAATTTATTTTCCCCATATATGTTTCAACTTTTGCTGGAAGAGCATCATAGTATGAGTTTGAAGCTTCTCTTCCTTGGAAATAGATGTCTGGATTTTGTGCTGTTCCACGAGTTACAGGATGCTCTGGATTAAGTGCATGATTTCTAAATGCTTCTAGTGATTCTGTGTTTATAAGAGAAGCTAGAGTTTCATAATCCCAAGTTTCAATCTTTTGTATTTCGTGAGAAGTTCTAAATCCGTCAAAGAAGTTTACGAAAGGAATTTTTCCTTCAATAGCTGTTAAATGAGCAACTGGTGAAAGGTCCATTACTTCTTGTACACTGCCTGATGCAAGTAGTGCAAATCCAGTTTGTCTTGCAGCCATTACATCTTGATGATCTCCAAAAATATTAAGTGCATGAGTAGTTAATGCTCTAGCAGCTACATGAAATACTCCTGGAAGTAGTTCTCCTGCTATTTTGTACATGTTTGGAATCATTAATAATAATCCTTGAGAAGATGTAAAAGTTGTAGTTAAAGCTCCTGTTTGAAGTGATCCATGAACCGCTCCTGCAGCTCCAGCTTCTGATTGCATCTCCATAATTTTAACTTTTTGTCCAAATACATTTTTTGTTTCTTTAGCTGCCAATTCGTCACAATATTCTGCCATCGTTGAAGATGGTGTTATAGGATAAATCGCCGCCACGTCAGTATATGCATAAGCAACGTGTGCTGCTGCTGTATTACCATCCATTGTTTTCATTTTTCTCATTAATAAACCTTCTTTCATTAATAATATTATAAAAAAGTGTTACAAAGCTTAATAAAGCTTTGTTTCTTGTTTAGTTTTACCACTTGAAATGCCTTTATTCAAATTACAAAATATGCAATTTATAGATAATCTACAGATTGCATATTTTACAGATTTCTATTGGTAAATGTTATTTAACTAAATTCTTTCCCATCTCTTCTGCTTCAACTAATTGTTGCTTAGAAGGTGCTTCATTAACGGTTAAATTTTGTATAACATTAAACTCATAATCCTTCATTTGACTTACCCATTTGTTCATAAATTCGCCATCATCCCATCCATAAGATCCAAATAATCCAGTAACTTTGTTACTTATTGGAATCAATTTGAACTTATCAATGAAAGGTTGCATTTCCTTTTGTTCTATTCTATTGTTATCCATTGACGGACTTCCGAAAGCAACTGCATCTGCGCCAGTTACATCTTCAACAGTAGCTTCACTAACTAGTTTAACTAGTACTGTAGCTCCTGCTTCTTTTGCACCTTTAGCTATGTGATTAGCTAGAACTTCAACATTTCCATTGTTACTCCAATAAATTATAGTTAATTTTTTCATTACTATCACCCCATACTTTCATATTAATAGATAGTTTTTCTTACACCTTAATTATACATCAAAATGAAAAACATTCAAGTTCTTTGTTATGAATATTGTATAAATATTGCATTATACCTTAATAATCCTTAATAAAGTATAAAATAACTAACTTTCTCTAAATTTCTTCTAATTTAAACTTTTCTCCACTTTTAACAATCACAGATTTATACTCTTTGGAATCTAATAATTCCTTAAAACTTTTTTGAGCATCACTATCTCCGTGTACAAGAAAAATACCTTTAGGCTTTATCTTCATATGTTCTACCCAATTAATTAATCCGTTTCTATCTGCATGACCAGAAAGTCCTTGCAAATTATATATGGTGGCTGCTACGGAAATATCTTCTCCAAAAATTTTAACCATTTTATTCCCGTCTAAAATTTTTCTACCTAAGGTGCCCTCAGCTTGATATCCTACAAATACTATAGAATTTTTACGAATCCATAAACCATGTTTCAAGTGATGTTTTATTCTACCTGCATCACACATTCCAGACGTTGATATTATTACCATTCCCTTTTCAACCTCATTTAATTTCATAGACTCTTCTGCTGAATGAGTATATGAAAGCCCCTCAAATCCTAGTATATTATCATCATATTTTTCCATCTCTTTTGCCTCAAGATCAAAATATTCTCTGTTATTTTCAAAAATTCTTGTTGCTTTTTCTGCCAGGGGACTATCCACATAAACAGAAAGATTTTTAAGCATCTCTTTATCAAAATAGTTATTCAAGGCATATATAACTTCTTGTGTCCTACCTACTGCAAAGGATGGAATTATAACATTTCCTCCTCTATCAAAAGTTTCTTTTACTATATTAGCCAGCTGTTTTAATACATCTTTGAAATTCTTATGTACTTTATCTCCATAAGTAGTTTCCATAATTACATAATCTGCATCCTCTATAAATGTAGGATCATTTATAAGTGGAATGTTAACATTACCTAAGTCTCCAGTATAAACAAGTTTTACAGGTGAAGCTCCTTTTTCTTCCACTTGGAGTTCTATAATAGCTGACCCCAATAAATGGCCTGCATCCCTAAATACAATTGTTAATCCATCAAAAGGTTTTATCTCCTCATTGTAAGGATAACCTTTAAAAAGCTTTAAACACTCCTGCGCATCTTTCGAAGAATACAAGGGCTGAGTAGGCTCCAGTCCTTTTCTTTTAAGCTTCTTATTCTCCCATGTAGCTTCCATCTCCTGAATGTGCCCACTATCCGGAAGCATCACAAGGCATAGTTCATTTGTAGCTTTTGTGCATAAAATTTCACCTTTAAATCCATTCTTATATAGTAGTGGAATTCTTCCACTATGATCTATATGAGCATGGGATAATATCATTAAATCTATTTCTGCTGGGTTAAATTCAAAATTCTGATTTTTACCTTCATCTCCATCTCTTCCTTGGTATAATCCACAATCCAATAAGATAGTTTTATTTCCTATTTTTAGCATATGGCATGAACCTGTAACACACTGGCAAGCACCAAAAAAATTAAGCTCCATCTTATTTCTCCTTTGATTTGTATTATTATTTTTCATATATAATAACTCATAATTATAGTTTACGCTTTTTTAGATTTTTTATAGGATAAATATTATTTGAAATAAAAAAAGATGAAGAAATTTTACTTTCTTCATCTTTTTCTATATTTTTCTATTAAGTTAACTATTAAATCAATACTATTTTCAGCGTTACTATCATTCATGATTGCAATGTATTTTTCTGAATCATTATACAATTCATCAATCTTCATTTGCAAACATTCTGGAGTTAGCTCCTCATCTTGAAGAACCATACTATATCCTCTCTTTTCAAAAGATCTGGCATTAAGTATTTGATCGCCGCGGCTAGCCTTAGCAGATAGTGGAATTAATAAATTAGGTTTTCTTAGTGCTAAAAGTTCAAAAATTGCATTTGCTCCTGCTCTTGATACAACAAGATCTGCAGCAGCCAATAAATGAGGTAATTCATCTTTCACATATTCAAATTGCACATAGCCATTTTTATTTTGAAGTGTTTTATCTAAATTATTCTCACCACAAATGTGAATAATATTATACTTCAAAATCAATTTTTCAAGTTTTGACCTTATAGCTTCATTTATAACTTTAGATCCTAGGCTACCACCAATAATGAGCAATATTGGTTTTTCATTTTTAAAGCCGCATATTTCCTTAGCCTTTATTTTACTTCCTAAAAACAATTCCCGCCTTATAGGGTTACCAGTTACTACTCCTTTTCCATTTTTTATTTCATTTAAGGCTTCTGGAAAAGTTACACATACCTTCGTACAATAAGGTGCCGCCAGTTTATTGGCAAGTCCTGGCGTAATATCACATTCATGAGCAATTACTGGAATCTTGCAAAGATATGCAGCAAGTACCACCGGTACAGAAACAAACCCACCCTTAGAAAAAACAATATCTGGCTTTTCAATTTTCATTATTTTTTTCGCCTCAAAAAGTCCTTTAATTACCTTTAGTGGATCAGTAAAATTTTTCATATCGAAGTATCTTCGAAGTTTCCCACTTGAAATAGGATAATATTTTATATTTTCACCCTCTATTATTTTTCTTTCAATACCATCTTTTGTTCCAATATATTCAATTTCATAACCTAACATTTTAAGTTTTGGTACAAGTGCAAGATTTGGTGTTACATGTCCTGCTGAACCTCCACCAGTCATTATTATTTTGTGGTTTTTCACTTTAACACTCCTTTTAAAAACATGGTTTACTCAGTTTATTCTACATTATTATATACCAAATGCAATAAAAAGTTCTAACTTTTTAAAAAATGTTGTCCAAATTTTACTAAACATAATATAATTTTCAAAACTAACCTTTAACACACTAATATAAAAATTACAAATGAGGTTAAACTACTATCATACCAAATAAACTTAAATTTAAAGGGAGGTAATGAATATGTCAAACGGAAGTAATAGAACATTAGTACCACAAGCTAGAGAGGGACTAAACAAATTTAAAATGGAAGCTGCTCAAGAGGTTGGAGTTAATTTAACCAATGGATATAACGGTGATCTTACTTCTAGACAAAATGGTTCTGTAGGCGGACAAATGGTTAAAAAAATGGTAGAACAATACGAGAAAAATTTATAATTTAAAGTTTAAAATTTAGAATAGGTTAAAAGGTATATGCTAGCCATATACCTTTTAATTATGGTATTTTTACCTTAATCATATAAATATATGTGATTATTTTAAATTTGTTAAGAGAAATATGTAATTTTTTCTCATATAATTAAAGTTTTTCATATAATAACAAGTATTAATTTAAAATGCTGTACTTGCCTTATTTTCCTTCAACATTCTATTATATATTTTAAATTTCTGCACAAGATACTATCATAACACAAACAAAATATAAAGGGAGGTAATTAATAATGGCAAACAGAACATTAGTACCACAAGCAAGAGAGGGTTTAAACAAATTTAAAATGGAAGCTGCTCAAGAAGTTGGAGTTAATTTAACTAATGGCTACAATGGAGATCTTACTTCTAGACAAAATGGTTCTGTAGGCGGACAAATGGTTAAAAAAATGGTAGAGCAATACGAAAAAAATCTATAATTTAAATTAGTTATTAAAGGGTATATGCTAGTCATATGCCCTTTAATTTTAATTGTTTTACCTAAGTCTTATAAATATTTTTAATTTCTTTTCATCTATTTAAATACTCCATATAATAGAAGTTACAATTTAATTTTTACTTGCCTTATTTTCCACAAATATTCTATTATATATTTTAAGTTTCTGCACAAGATACTATCATAACAAAATAAAATATAAAAGGAGTGATTAACAAATGTCAAACAGAAAATTAGTACCTCAAGCTAAAGCCGGATTAAATAAATTTAAAATGGAAACTGCAAAAGAACTAGGTGTTAACTTTACAGATTACAATGGTGATTTAACTTCAAGGGAATGTGGTTCTGTTGGCGGAGAAATGGTAAAAAAAATGGTACAACAGTACGAAGAAAATTTATAATTTATCCAAAATATAATATAGACACATAGATTTATTCTATGTGTCTTTAATGATTTAACGACATTTCAGAAGGAGTGTCGCCTACTTCTATAAGTTGGAATTACATGTTACAAGAAAAATAAAACTTTAGCGGGAGTCTAAATATCCTTCTGAAGTCGTTAATATTACAGCTTCGAAGAAGATGATTTAACTAAGTTTAAATTCTATGACTTTTAATTGAATAGACTTGTACCCATTATACTCATTAATTTGAGGTGAAAAAATTAAATCTAGTTTCATTCCTCTTGGAGTATCAAGATAGGTCCTATATTCTTCTCCATAGGAGTCCTTTAACATTTCCATAAATTCCTCTACCCTATTGAAAAATATTCCATCAATTGTTTTATTCGTTCCTGGAATTAAAAATTTTATTTTTATCGTATTTGCACTTTTACCTAATATATCTATTTTTAAAACCGGTATGTTTTTTTCAGCTAGTAGTGGTGAAGAATTACCTTTTCCATAAGGTTCTAAAAGCTCTAATTCTTCAATTATCCCATAATTTATTTTATTAAGTGGCATTCTCTCATCTATTCTTACTTTAGGTATAATATCTTCATCTGTTAGCTTGCAAATAGAATTTAACTTTAGCCTTAATTTTTCTATATTTTCCTCTTTTATAGAAAGACCTGCCGCCATTGGGTGTCCTCCGAATTTTAAAAGTAGTTCTTCGCATTTTATTAATTCCTCAAATAAATTATATTCTTCAATAGATCTTGCTGAACCTTTAGGGCTTTCCTTTCCACTAGTTAATATTATCGTTGGCACATTGAAAGTTTCCCTAACACGCCCTGCTACAATTCCTGCGATACTCTCATGAATGGTATCTTTATAAATTACTAATACTTTGTCATTTTTGAAAGGGGAATGTTGCACAAGTTCTATCACCTGCTCCACATTTTCCGTTGTCATATCTTGTCTTTTTTTATTAAGTTCATATAGTGTTTTAGCTAGTTCCACTGCTCTAGTTTGTTCTTCACATATAAGAAGTTCAACTGAAATGGCCGCTGATTCTAGTCTCCCTGTAGCATTTATGCAGGGTCCTATTTGAAACCCAACATGATAAGATTTTATCTCTTTACCAGAAATGTTCAAAATCTCTTTTAAACATTTTAAACCAAGATTTTTTGTATTTGTTAACATTCCTAATGCATTTTTAGCAATTATTCTATTTTCGTCTATCAAATCTACCACATCACAAATAGTTCCTATTCCTGCTATTTCTATAAATTCTTTTACAGCTTCACTATTAATTCCAAGTTTTAAATATAGCGCTTGTACAAATTTAAGCGCAATACCTGCGCCACAGAGTTGTTTAAATGGATAATTACATTCCTTTTGTTTTGGATTAATAACTGCATCCGCTGGGGGGATATTAAAGGTTCTATGGCCTGTGCTATCTTCCTCAAAAGATAACTCATGATGATCAGTTATTATAACAGTCATTCCTAGTTCTTTTGCTAGTTTTACCTGCTGCATTGCAGCAATTCCATTATCGCAAGTTAAAATCACCTCAAACCCTTCTAGGCTGAGTTTTCTAATCCTATCACTATTTATGCCATAACCTTCAAGTTCTCTATCAGGAACATAGTATTCTACATTTGCACCACATTGTTTTAATGATTTGTACATTATAACAGTACTAGTAACACCATCCGCGTCATAATCTCCATATACTACTATTTTTTTCTTGTTTTCTATAGCGAGTTTTATTAGTTCTATGGCTTTTTCCATATCTTTCATTAAAAACGGATCATATAAATCCTCTAAACTAGCCCTCATAAATTTTTTTATATCTATTTCATTATTAAATCCCCTATTAATTAAAATTTTAGCTAAAACCTCACTTACACCAGATTTTTTTGCTAGTGTTTTAATATCTTTAGAGGTACTTCTTATTAACCACTTTTTCTCCATATTTATCTCCTAATTAATTATTATTTTATATTTACTGCTGAATTTTTCGGCATCAAAATTTGAATAGTAGGATTAACTAAAACACTATTTACTACTTTCATTATTTCTGCCTCTTTTATGTTTTCCATGGCTTTAAATTCAGAAAAAATTCCGAAGCCATCTCCATACATAATTTCATATACACATAAACTCATACTAGTTTGAATAGATTTCTCTAGGGCTAGCATCCTTCTTAATTTGTAACTTTTACACAGTTTTAAAAGGCAAGACCCATCAAAATAACCCTTTATTTTTTTTACTTCCTCAATTTGATTATTAATAATCTCTATGGTCTTATTTACATTTTCATAGGAAGTTCCAAGGGTAATTGTAAAGAGTTTTATTCCTGTCTCATTTTTAATTTTACTGCTTATATCATAGACAAGGCCTCTTTTAGTCCTAATTTCATCATATAGTATACTGCTTGTACCTTCTCCAAAAACTATGCTAAATAGCTTTAACGCACTAATTTCTCTATCATTTAAATCATGGATAGGGAAACAATATTGAATTTTAGCACCTTGCAAGTCATCTCTATACTCAAAGTAGGTACCTGGATTATTATTTTCATATATATACTCTTGCGCACCTTCTATGTGATGCTTAAGATTAAATAACTTATTATTAAAGTTACAAAGATACTTTTCCACTATGTCTGAAACACTTTTAAAACTCATGGAAGATATTATACTCACAACACAATTACCTGAGGTATAGTTTTTATGATAAAAGTTTTTTATTCTATCAATGGTGATGGAACGAATTGACTCTTCTGTGCCTATGATTAAATTCTTTATTCTTCGCTTATTAAATCCATTATACAGCATGGAATCTTCACAAAACTGGCTAGAATCATCTTTCCACTCTTTTAATTCGGCGCTGATTACATCTATTTCCTCTTTGAACCCTTCTACTGGAAAAGTTGGATTCAAGATTATATCTGAGTAAATTTCAAAACCCTTTTCAAAATCTTCATCTAAGGTGGTGCCATAATATACTGCATAGGGATAATTAGTCATTGCATTACAAAATCCAAAGGTTTCATCGCATAATTTATTAATCTGGTATTCCGTGCGGGAAGCTGTGCCCTTAAAAAGCATGTGCTCTACCACATGAGCCATGCCTAAATCATTATTTTCCTCACGATTTGCCCCGGCATTAAAACCTATGGTAAAAGAAGTTAAATTATTTTCTGCTTTTTTATATATTAATTTTACTCCATTTTCAAACGTTATTTTTTCCATTTAATCACCTTCATTTTTTTATTTTTGTTTTATTTTTATTTTTGTTTTATTTTTGTTTTTTTTGTTGTAAACTAATATGATGACAATATTCATTTTATGTAAATAGTTACCTTGTGTAAAAACTACTATTTTAAAATTAATTTAAAAGGAGGTAGGTTGGTTTTGAGTGCCTATGGCATTCCTCTCATGATTTAAATCACGAGTATCCAGTCACAAAAACATGAATAATAAACATAAAACACGATCCTTAACTCAATTTATTAAGTATTCCCTAGTTGGTGCTACTAATGTTATAATAGATCTTATCATATTGAATATTCTTTCCTATGCCACAGGCATTACTAGTGGTAAAATGCTATTTGTTTTTAATCTCATAGCCTTTTTCGTTTATTCAATCTGTAGTTATAATTTAAATAAAAAATTCACTTTTAAAGAAACTGCACCTAAAAAAGCTTATTTTCCATATGCCTCTGTATTATTTTTCAGTATGATTTTAAATAGTCTTATGTTAGTTTTGTTAACAAGTCACAACCCTTTAATTCATCATATGCATAGAGGAGCATCTATGGCGAAATTAAACCACCTTTGGTTTAACATATGCGTTTTAATAGATTCTACGACTATAGGCTTACTTGGTTTTTCGATTAATAAATTATTTGTTTTCAATAAAAAGAAAACACGCTAAAACAAGTTTTATTTAACTTTTTATTGCGTGTTTTTTTATTTTTGTTTATTATCATCTTTTACTTTTTATTTTTCTTCAGAAGCTAAATCATCTCCTGCGGAGCTACAATTAACGACTTCAGAAGGAGATTTAGACTCCCACTGAAGTTTTCTATTTGCTATAGCTTCTAACTCCCACTTACATAAGTAGGAGACCCTCCTTCTAAAATGTCGTTAAAGTAACATCCTCTACATAATCGTCTATAAGTGCATTGGTTAAATTTTTACCTCTACCTGCCCTATTCTGAACGTTTATATCCTGAAGTCTTATAGTTTTCTTTTCACCTTTAAAGCAGCTGACGGTTAAACATAAATCTTCCTCCAAAGTGAGGGCTATTTCACTTCCACCTTTGTCTTTTTTTGTTACTGAAGGTACCAAATCTACAAAGATAACTTCGTCATCTCTTAAGCTAATTCCTGTTACCCCTGATGCAACTTTCCCCATAAAATTAATATTACTCACATTAAATCTTATGCACATTGCCTTTTTTGTTACCATTAGTATATCTTTATCTTCAGTATCCTTGTTGATTTTTACAGAGGTCAATTTATCTTCTTCTGTTTTTAATTTATAAACCATGGAGGAGAAGAAATCTCCTTCTAATTCACAAAGCTTAGTTCGTTTTGTAAATCCCTTTTTAGTAAAGAAATATATACTTATTTCTTCATTGAAATTATCAATGGACGCAATGTCTACTATTTTATCGTAAGTATTGAAATTGTCCAGTAGAGTGTTAATAAATATACTCGACTTATCAACATTTTGAATCATATAACTAGGTAATTTATGAACTGCGCCCTTTTCCGTAAATATAAGCAATGTAGAAGATGATTTAGTATAGGTACTTAAATGCGTATTTGTTTTTCTACTAGATACTTTTATTGCACCTTTTATATTTATACTAAGATAGAATTCTTTATAATCATATTCCGGGGTAAATTCTATTTTCACCACTTCATCCTTGCTTGTGAGATTAAATAACTGAGTGCCTATTGTATTTCTATCAACATCCTGGAGAACCGGTTCTTCCACACAGAATTCTAATCCTTCCTTTGTTAATACCTTAAAGAAATTTTCTTGCCTTTCTTTATCTATTAACCTAACATGAAGAAGTTTTTCATTTTCTCTTAGCCTTAAAGCTGATAATTTAGTATAACTGGTAATAAATTTTTCCAAATCTGTTTTCTTTATATTCCCTTTATTAGTAAAGAACATAAGTTCCTTTTGAGCAGATAAGTTTTCGGCGGAAAGTATACCCACGATTTTCTCTTTTGCTAAATCTATACCTCGAAGTAGGGTATCAAGTCTTTCGCCTTTTTCCTTCCACTTATATTCCGGCACTAAATCGCCTCTTAGCTGATACATATTTCCAAGGTCCGTAAAGATCATTAAGGTATCTTTAGTATTTGTTCCAATTAAATATGTATTAAAATCTCCCTCTCTATACTCTATATCTTCTATATTAGTATTAGACCTATTATAGGATTTCATAGGCACTCTTTTTATATAACCATCATTAGATAGTGTTATCATAATATCCTCTATCACGATTAACTCTTCTACGTCTATTTTAGCTTCGTTATCATCTTCGATAATTTCCGAACGCCTAGGATCATTATATTTTTCTTTGATTTCTAAGATTTCTGCTTTTATTATTTTCAAAAGTTCCTTGTCATTTTCAAGAATTTTTTTATATCCCATAATTAGTGCTTCCAGCTTTTTATATTCCTTTAAGAATATTTTTATTTCAAGTCCCGTTAGCCTATATAGCATAAGTTCAAGTATTGCATCACTTTGAATTGTGGAAAAACCAAACCTACTAATAAGGTTTTCGCCGGCATCCTTTTTAGATTTTGAGCCTCTAATTATTACAATAATTTCATCCATTACTTCTACTGCCTTAATAAATCCTTCTACAATATGAAATCTATTTTCAGCAACTGCCAGTTCACTTTGAGTTCTTTTAGTGACAACATCCTTTTGATGATTTAAATAGTGCATTAATATGGTTTTAAGCCCCATAGTTTGAGGTTTTCCACCCGCTAGTGCTACCATATTAAAAGGTAAATTACATTGAAGTTCTGTTTTTTTCAATAAGTATTTAAGTACCTTAGTAGCAGTCTCCGCATCTGTGGACTTTTTAAATTCAATCACAGATCTTAGCCCACTTCTATCTGATTCATCTCTAATATCCACAATAGACTCAAGTGCTTTTGCATGTTTTTTGTCTGCTGTCATATCAGAAATAGATTGCAGTAATTTTGCCTTGTTTTTCCTATATGGAAACTCCGTAATAACTATGCCAAGTTTCCCATTTTCTAATGTTTCAATTTTCATTTTAGAACGTAGCGTTACTTTGCCTTCACCAGTTTCGTAGGCAGATTCCATAGCCTTCTTACCAATTAATATGCCTCCAGTTGGTAGATCTGGGCCTTTAATATACTGCATAAGCTGTTTTGTTGTAATTTCCACATTATCAGCATAAGCTAGTAATCCATCAATTACCTCTCCTAGATTATGAGGCGGTATGTTTGTTGCTATTCCGACCGCTATACCAAAGGTTCCATTTACAAGCAAATTAGGATATCTTGAGGGCAGTACGGATGGTTCCTTCTCTGTATCAGAATAATTATCTACCATTTCCACAACGCCTTTATCTATATCTCTTATCATTTCAAGAGCAATAGGTGAAAGTCTTGCTTCTGTATAACGCATAGCCGCTGCATTATCCCCATCTTGACTTCCCCAGTTTCCATGACCATCTATTAATGGTTTTCTTGTGGCGAAATCTTGAGCTAGTATTACCATAGCTCCATAAACAGAGCTATCCCCATGAGGATGGTATTTCCCAAGAATATCTCCAACTATTCTTGCTGACTTATAGTAAGGCTTATCTGGAAAGGCCTTTAGCATATATGCTCCATAAAGAATCCTTCTATGTACTGGTTTTAAACCATCTCGTACATCTGGCAAGGCTCTATCCCGGGCAACCTCCACAGCATATGGAAGGTAGTTATCTGGCATCGCTTCCTCTATAGGAGTCATTATTATATTATTATCTCTAGGTATTTCAATTTTTTTTGCCATTAAATAAATCCCCCTTTAAAACTCAGCATATTTGTACATATAATTTTTTCTAGGCGCAACAACATCACCCATTAGAAGTGAAACCATCTTCTCTGCCTTTGCTGCATCTTCTATGGTAACCTGCTGCAAAGTTCTAGTACTTGGATTTAGTGTCGTGTCCCAAAGTTGATCTGGATTCATTTCTCCAAGACCCTTATATCTTTGGATAAGAGCACCTTTTCCAATTTCTTTTTTAGTCTTAGTTAGTTCTTCATCACTATAAGCATACTTAGCCACTTCGCCATTTTTACCATTCTTATAAACCTTATAAAGTGGTGGCATCCCCATATAAAGGTGACCATTGGCGATGAGCGGCCTCATATATCTATAAATAAAAGTCATCCATAAGGTCCTAATGTGATATCCATCAACATCTGCATCGCTTAAAATAATTATTTTACCATATTTTAAATCTTTTTCCTTATAATTTTCTAAAACTCCTGTTCCAATGGCAGTGTTGAATATTTTAAGTTCTTCACTAGCTAGTACATTTTCCAACTTTTGCTTTTCGGTATTCATAATTTTACCCTTTGAAGGCATTATAGCTTGGAATCTTCTATCTCTGGCTTGTTTTGCACTTCCACCAGCTGAATCTCCCTCCACCACTATAAATTCTGTAAACTGCGAATCTTTTAATGTACATACTGCAATCTTCCCTGCAAGAGGAGCTGCACCCTTACCTACCTTTTTTCTCTCAGCGTCATTAATCTTTTTTATTTTATCCCGTCTTGATGCAGCAGAAATAGCATTATTTATTATATTAGTAGCCATTTCTTTATTGTCTTCTATCCACTCTAAAATTTTAGAAAAGCATAATTCATTCATCATGCTATAGGCCTCATTATTTCCTAATTTGCTTTTAGTCTGACCTTCAAAGATTGGGTTGCTTATTTTAATTCTAGCGATAGCCGTCATACCTTCTCTTAAATCGTCACCTTCAAATTCCTTATCCTTCTCTTTTAAAAGATTAAGCTTTTTAGCGCCTTCTTTAAAAGCTCTTGTCATACCTGTTTTAAATCCAGTTTCATGAGTTCCTGATTCTGTAGTTGGTATATTATTAACATAGCTAGCAATATATTCTGTTGTAGAATCAGTAAATTGTATACACACTTCGCCATATAATTGTATCCCATTTATCTCTTTTTCACCTTGGAAAAATATAGGTTCCTTATGCAAAACAGTTTTGCTCTCGTTTAGATAATCTATAAAATCTAGGAGTCCCCGCTCTGAGTGGTATTCTTTTGTAGGGTTCCCTTCTTTTCTATTATCTATAAATACTAAGGTAATTCCTTTATTTTGAAAGGCTAATTCTTGAAGCCGCTCATCAATAACGTCTGTTTTAAATTCCAAGGTAGTGAATACATCTTTATCCGGCATAAAAGTAATTTTACTACCCGTCTTTTTGGTTAAACCTACTTCAATAAGCTTTGTCACTGGTGTACCTGGCATAAGTCTTTTTAACTCCTTATCATAAGAATATTCAAATCTTTGAGTGAAGATCTTACCCTTTTGACTTATTTCAACTAAGAGCCACTCCGATAATGCATTTACTACGGCAGCTCCAACACCATGAAGTCCACCAGAAGTTTTATAGTTCTTATTATTAAACTTTCCACCAGTGTGAAGCTCAGTAAATACCATTTCCACACCAGATTTATTTTTTATAGGATGTATTCCTGTAGGAATCCCCCTACCATTATCAACAATAGTAACACTTTTATCTTTATTTAATATTATTTCAGCTCTATCACCATAACCATTAGCTATCTCATCTATAGCATTATCTAAAATTTCCCATATACAATGATGTAACCCTTTGCTCCCTGTAGAACCTATGTACATACCTGGTCTTATTCTTACAGGCTCTAGTTTTTCTAGAGAAGTTAAGTCGGTTACATCATAGGTTTGAATTTCTTCCTTATCAAAACTCATATAAATCCTCCAGTAAAATTTTATTATACATTTGTTATTTTATATCTTTACTCTCAAAAGGTAAAGGCCTTTAAATAAAAAAACAGAACATTAGTTTCTGTTTTTTGGTATTTTTATTCTCTTATGTAACTCTGAACCAATTTTCTATTTGCTGCGTGGCAGTTTTTATGTCCATTACTTTAATTTCTAATGCATAATCATATTTACCCGCTGAATGCATATACATAGGGTCATAATGTTTAATCATAAGTTCGCTTACCACGACCTCATATTCTGATTCTAAAACAGCCTTGCAGTACCTGTCAATGTTTTTTTCTCCAATATATTTTTCCAATCTTTTTAAACAATCAATTATTTCGCTATTACAGTTTTCAAACTTTGTATATTCATTAATAATAAGATTTGTTCTAAAATCAATATCCGCATCTACAAATATATGTATACCACTTTTCATCTTTTGAAATATAAAATCAGGGATTGTAGTGTTTCCTATACGTTTGCTTTCTGCTTCAATAAATACATATGAGCTTTTAGAATCTCGCAACATATGATATATTTTAGATTCAAAGGCCTTTTGACTAGTGGTTTTTCCAAGTCCTACTGTACCTAAAAGTGATCCTCTATGATTAGCAAACCCTTCAAGGTCTAAAACATCAAATCCATCACATTCTAACTGTTTAAGTATTTCAGTTTTACCAACACCAGTATTACCATGCAAAACCACATATTGAACACCATCATTAAGTTCAGGTAACTTTTCAATTACAAATTTTCTATATCCCTTATAGCCCTCGTGTATTCTCTCTGTATTTATGCCAAGAGAACTAAGCAGCATACCAAGCACACCACTTCTCATTCCTCCTCTAGCGCAAAATAACACAATTTTATTGTATTGTTTACTAAGTTCTTTTATTTCATCATAAATATGGAGTAATTTTTTAGATGCCACTTCTAGTCCAATTCTTTTTGCTTTGTCAACACTTTCCCTTGTATATATGGTACCAATAATTTTTCTTTCTTCATCATCAAATAAGGGTATATTAATTGCCCCTTTTATAGTCCCTTCCTCAAATTCACCTGGACTTCTTACGTCAACTAATACATAGTTCCCCTCAAGTTCTCCATATTCTATGGTTTCTAACATTAACTTTCCTCCTTGGCTTGTTTCAGTTAAGAAAATAACAACCGGCAGAACAAAACTCTCCTGCCGGTTAATATCGTAATTGCTGTAATCTTATTTTGTTATTTTATTAGTTGCTGGAAGTAATGCTGCAGCTAATCTTATAATATATTTTAGGCTTTCTCTATCTATGTTGCTTTCAAGATTCAATAAACTAATAGCATCCTTTGCCATATTAATAGCTTTTTCTTCTTTAAAGGTATTTTCACTGTTTTTATAGTTTGATTCTACGTGCTGAACTATGCTTGAAATAATTCTAATAATTCTTTTTGCATTTTCAGGTGTAGACTCACTAGCAGATAATCCACCAAATATTACATAAGCAAGACCAAAATAGTCTTCCCTAAGATTTATATCCTTATCCTTTAACAAGTAAACTAAATAGCCAAGGCCTAATACTAAAAGCAGTATTAAAACATATTGAATAACTATCTCTACCATCCAGTCATCCCTCCTTTATTTGAATTTATACTACTTTATATGCCATTCAAATGCGAAAGGGTACATTTTTCAACTAAATATAAAAATAATTATGCTATATCATTAAATTTTTACTATATCTACGATAGTTTCTATGTGTGGCGTATGTGGAAACATATCCATAAGTATTACTTTTTGAACTTTGTATCCATTATCCATCATTTCCTTCAAATCAACTACTAGACTTTTAGGATTACAAGATACATAAACTATATGTGGCGCATCGAATTTTATAACATAATCTAGGGCTACAGGATGCACTCCAGCTCTTGGAGGATCTAAAATAATGCAATCTGGTTTATATTTTACTTCTTTAATAACCTTTGCTACATCACCTGCTATAAATTCACAATTATCTAATTTGTTAATTTTAGCATTTTCATTTGCAGCATCAACCGCTTCTTCTATTAATTCAATTCCCAAAACTTTTTTCGCTTTAGCTGCAACAATTTGTCCAATAGTTCCCGTTCCACAATATAAATCAAATACTACTTTTGATTCAGCGCAACCTAAGAAATCCCTAACTAAACCATAAAGTTTTTCTGCACCTTTTGTATTAGTTTGAAAAAAAGAAAAAGCATTTATTTTGAATTTAAGATCTAATATTTCTTCCATAATATAATCTCTTCCGTATAATACTTCTATTTTATCAGGGTGAACTGTATCTGCCAGGCCATCATTAAATGTATGTATTATTCCTGTGATGTTTCCAACACATTTTAACCCCTTAAGCATATTAGTTATTTCACTAAAATCAAAATCTATCTGAGTTGTAGTTACAATATTAACTAATACTTCACCAGTACTTGTGGCTTTTCGAATAACTAAGTTTCTTAAATATCCTGCATGCTCCATTACTTTATAGTGTGGTAATTTTAATTCTTTAAAATAGTTTAATACTAATTTCAAAATTTCTCTAAAATCAACATCTACAATTCTACAATCATCCACAGTAACTATGCTAAAACTTCTTCCTTTAAGATGCATGCCTAGAGTTAACTCACCATCTTTTTGAAAGTCTCCAAAAGTAAATTCCATTTTATTTCTATATTCGAATTGATCTGGACTCTCCTCTATTCCTAAAAACTCAAAATCTTTAATTTCTGCAGCCTCAAACAACCTTAATACCTGTTGCTTTTTAAATTCTAATTGTTTTTCATAAGAAAGAAATTGATGGCTACAGCCCCCGCATAAATCCGTAATAGTACATTGCGGCTGAATTTTATAGTCTACATCCTCAATGACACTTACAAGTTTAGCTTGAAATCCATCTGGTTTCTTCTTTAACACTCTGCCAATTACCTTTTGACCTGGCAGTGTATTTTTAATAGAAACTTTTTCTCCTTCATGAAATGCTATTCCCTGTGCTGGAAATTCCATATCTTCTATATAAAATTCGTATTCTTTTCTTTTTTGCATAGTTTTCTCTATCCCCTATCCTTTTGTAATAATTAGTCCGGATATTTTCTTACCAATGGTACTAGATTTTTTACCACTTTCCATAATACTCATATATAGAACCATAACCACCATGAAAATTATAAATCCCATTTGGAACTTTTGAGTTATAGAATATCCTGCTAATTTCAAAATCGCATCTGCCACAAATACTCCTACTGCCGATATTCCTCCTATAACTACCAAATCTATTAGGCTAGCTTTAAGCGTATCTATAAAATTAGGTTTTATAGATTTGTACTCGTTAGAATTTTGGTTACTAACATCCGTACCCATTAATTCTTCGTTTTTTCCTAAAGATTTATTATTTATATCATCTGATTCCTCAATAACACTTTTGTTTACGTCCTTTTGTTCTAACATTGTAAATCCTCCTTCTTATTATACTATTATTTTTCAAAACCTTATTTTATTAATCCGAGACGAGAGAAAAACATATAATTTTTACTCCCATCTATATATAATACGTATTTATGAAGTATAAATCAAGAGGCTATTATGTATCCTTTGAAAATTCTCAGGATGTTTTTGTGTGATAGCCTAACTTACAGTGAATGGATATATGTCTTTAATTTATATTAATAATCATTTATAATGATAGGGAAACCGTATATTTGCTTTTGTCTTAATGAAAATTAGGTAGGTGTTGTATGATTACTAAAATTATTCTTCTATGTATGGCTGGGTTTTTAGCCTCTTTTGTAGATTCCATCGCTGGAGGTGGAGGCCTCATAAGTGTACCCGCCTTTATGCTTGCAGGACTCCCTCCTCATATGGTTCTTGGTACAAACAAATTTAGTGCCACTGCTGGTTCTTTTACTAGTTCTCTTGGATTTATAAAATCAGGCAAGGCAAATTTCAAACTCTTAAAATACCTTATTCCCTTTACTTTCATAGGTTCAATGCTAGGTGTTAAAGCAGTACTAAATATAGACCAAAAGTTTTTAAATACACTAGTATTAATTCTTATCATGTTTATTGGAATTTATACTCTTTTTTCCAAATCTTTAGGACTCCAAGATAAATTTAAGGGACTTACTAAAAAAAATGTACTAGGTGGCGTTATCCTTGCCCTTTCTCTAGGTTTTTATGATGGATTTTTCGGTCCTGGCACTGGTTCTTTTTTAGTTTTTGGATTTATAAATATCTTCGGGTTCAACTTTGTATCATCTTCTGCTAACGCTCGAATTTTAAACTTTGTCAGCAATGTTACAGCTCTAATTTTATTTGCAATTAGTGGCCAGATAAATTATATGCTGGGATTACCAGTAGCAGTATTTATGATTTTAGGAGCTAAAATGGGTACAAGAGTTGCCTTAAATAAGGGTTCAAAACTTATAAAACCTATATTTGTAACCATGTCCCTTGCAGTTGCCTTGAAAATGCTTATAAAGATACTTCAATAATTACATAATAATTTTTAAAAAAAAGTAGATGGTTAAAAGAAACCAACTACTTTTTAATAGTTTTTTAATTTTTCGCCTTAACTTCACTAGGAAATATAGGTTTCTTTATATTAGAACTCACCATTGCAAAAATTTTATCAATGTAATTGTATGCTATAAATTCACCATTCCCTATCATTTGTTTAATTTGCTTCTCACTAGCCCATTTTGCGTCTGCAACTTCATCGTATTGAAGTTTTATATCTTTCATATTAACATTTTGCCTAACAAGCCAAATATCCTCAAAGCCACTAGAAAATTTAATGGTGAACAAAATTTCACCTCTTCTCATATCCAAATCAACGCCTAGCTCTTCCTTTGTTTCCCTTATAGCTGCATCTTTACTACTATCTCCAACTATTGCAGAACCAGCAGCAGAACCATCCCACATATTAGGCCAACCCTCTTTCCAGGGTTGCCTCTTTTGAATTAAAAATTCTCCTCTATCATTAACAATCCAAACATGAACCACCAAATGATAATCACCTTTCTTCACAGGAATACCTCTCTCGTGTGTCCGTCCGGTTTTTTCTCTATTCTCATCATAAATATCCCATAATTCCATAAAAATCCACTCCTAACAAAAAAGCAGATGATTTAATTCATCTACTTTCTTTTTTATTATTAACTTTTCCTTGGTTATAATATTCAGCCACAACTTTAAATCCTTGTTTTTCTAATTCCCGCAATACAAATTTCTGAATAATATCTGAATGAATATTTTCCTTTTGATAATTTTTTAAACCTTTTTCAATGCTCTTTGCCACATTCTCAATATCTGATTCATTAAGCGGTTGCATAGCATCACAAGAAGCCCTATGTATGCTGGTCTTTATTTTAATTAAATCGAATTCTTGAAGTTTACCATCCCGTTTGATAACTTTCAACCTTATCATCTCCTACGCATAAATGAAACCATTATTATATTATTACTATTAATAATATAATATATTATCGCAATATTCAACCTTTTTTTCAATATTTTTAAGGACGATTCTCAATATCATTTTGAGAACCGTCCCTAATCACACTTTTTAGAAACATTAAAGGATATGAAATTTCTCTGGAGTTACTTGCAAAAGAACTCTAAACTGGAAATTAGATTAAAAGTTTTTTCTTAGTTTATGTAATGAAAAATTTACGTAAGCAGCCCAGGACGGGCTGCTAGCACTTTTGAGACAGGACGTCGAATAAGTGCGCTAGGAAATTTTTCATGGAATAAGCTTAGAGTCTGTTAACGAACGATCTACTATCAGAACATTCTACATGCCGAGCCTTCAATTGGATGCCTAAAACTATTTTCCAATGTCACTTCTGTAGTACATTCCATCAAACTGAACTTTTTTCATATCAGCATAAGCTATATCCCTTGCCTTATCTAATGTTTCACCAATACCTGTTATTCCTAAAACTCTTCCACCAGAAGTCTTAAGAACCCCATCTTCCTCTTTAGCCCCAGCTACAAATAACTTACCTTCTAATTTATTATTCTCATTTATTTCAATTCCTGTATCATAGCTACCTGGGTATCCTTTTGATGCCGCAATCACGCAGCAAGAATATCCTTTATTCCATTGTAGCTCAAAGTTCTGGAGGTCTCCCTCTATAGCGCAAGTCACAAGCTCAACAAAATCACTTTTCATAAGTGGTAAAACCGCCTGAGTCTCAGGGTCTCCAAATCTAACATTATACTCAAGCAAATATACCCCTTTACTAGTTATCATTATACCAAAAAATATTATCCCCTTATAATCCATAGCTTCTTGTTGAATTCCCACAAGGGTAGGTCTCAATATATGTTTTTCAAACTCATCTAATACTTCTTTGCTACAATAGGGATTGGGTGCTATAACTCCCATACCACCTGTATTAGGTCCCATGTCTCCGTCAAATATTTGCTTGTGATCCTTTGAGGATATAAATGGAAGTATTACTTTCCCATCTGTTATAGAAAGAATAGATGCCTCTACCCCTTCTAAAAACTCTTCAATTATAATTTTCTTACCGCTACCTTTAAATATATCCAGTATCATAAAATCATTTATGATATTTTTAGCTGCAATAAGATCATTACAAATAACTACGCCTTTTCCTGCTGCCAGACCATCTGCTTTAATTACTATTGGATATTCGCATTTTTTTAAATACTCTAAAGCTTTATTTTCATTTTCAAAGACTTCATAGGCAGCTGTTTTTATAGCATATTTCTTCATAAATTCTTTTGAATAAGATTTGCTTCCCTCAAGTCTGGCCGCCTTTTGACTAGGTCCCAATATTTTAAGTCCATTTTCATTGAACTTATCCACTATACCTTGTACCAAGAGTTCCTCTGATCCAACTATGGTAATATCTATTCTGTTTTCCAAAGCAAAAGATAAAAGTTCATCTATCTTTGTAATATTAATATTCTCACACTTATTTTCTCTCTGCGAGCCACCATTACCAGGAGCACAATACACCTTTTTAACAGAGGTATTTTCTGCAACTTTTGATACTAGTGCATGTTCTCTTCCCCCAGAACCAATTATTAACACCTTCATAATTTCATCTCCTATTATCTTAATAAATCTCATGATGGAATAACTTGGTTATCCTATCATGAGATTAATACTTTAGAGCTTATTCATCTACTTATGTAGATGCTTAATGTTTAAAATGGCGAGTACCCGTAAACACCATTGAAATTCCATTTTTATCGCACATATCTATGGACTGCGCATCTTTAATAGAGCCACCCGGTTGAATAATGGATGTTATTTTATATTTTGCAGCTAGCTCTACCACGTCTCCAAAGGGGAAATATGCATCTGACGCCATTATATTACCATCAACTGATCTTTCTAAGGCTTGCTCAGCTGCCCATATTCTATTTACCTGGCCTGCTCCAATTCCTTTAGTCACACCATCTTTGACTACTACAATAGCATTTGATTTAACATATTTAACTACTTTCATTGCAAATATTAAATCTTTCATTTCTTCTTCTGATGGCTTATTCTCTGTAACTACTTTAATATCCTGGATTAATTTTTGGTCTGAACTTTGTACAAGTATTCCACCATCAACCTTAACCATCTGCATTTTATCAATTGCTTTATTTGAACATATTATAATTCTTAAATTCTTCTTAGCTTTTAATATATTTAAGGCTTCCTCGTCAAACTCAGGTGCAATAACCACCTCTAAAAATATTTTTACAAGTTCCTGTGCTGTTTCACTGTCTACCTTTTTATTAAAAGCAACAATACCACCAAATATAGACATAGGGTCACAAGCGTAAGCATTTTTATATGTTTGGAGTACGCTACTTCCTATGGCAACTCCACAAGGTGTGTTGTGCTTTAAGCCGCAACAAGCAGTTTCCTCAAATTCACATACTACCTTCCATGCAATGTCCATGTCTTTTATATTATTATAAGATAATTCTTTGCCATTTAACTGCTTAAAATCCTTCATAGCTCCATTTTCTGTTGTGCTAACATAATAAGCTGCACTTTGATGTGGATTTTCACCATATCTTAAATCCATTTGTTTTTTATAAGAAACAGAAAGATACTGGGAGTATGTTTCCTCTCCAAGTAAGAAATTACTTATAGCCGCATCGTAAGCTGATATTAAATTAAATACTTTGCCTGCTAGGTATTTTCTAGTTTCAAAATCTACTTCTTCTTTAGCCTGCATTTTATTTATAATATTTTCATAATCACTAGTATCACTAAGTACAATAACATCCTTGAAGTTTTTAGCAGCAGCTCTTAGCATTGTTGGTCCACCAATATCGATAAATTCAACTTTCTCCTCAAAACTTATGTTTTCTGTTACTTTATCAAAGAAAGGATAAAGATTAACTACTACCATATCAATAGGTTTTATTCCCTTGGATTTTATAGTTGCCATATGCTCTTTATTATCTCTTATGGCTAAAATCCCACTATGAATAGTTGGATGAAGTGTCTTAACCCTTCCATCTAAAATCTCCTCAAAGCCTGTTATATCAGAAATTTCTACTACTTTTATACCATTGTCCTTTAAATATTTAAAAGTTCCACCTGTGGATATAATTTCTACCCCATTATTTATGAGGGTTGTTGCAAGGTTTAAAATATTTTCTTTATCAAATACACTTATAAGTGCTGTTTTAATCATCCTTATTCCACCTCTCGAGTAAGGCACATTTATTTTTCTATGCCTTCTTCACATTTAAATACCTATTACTTTTCTTCCAACAATTTTTATAGTTTTCTCACTTATATATTTAATAGCTTCTGAAAGCGCAATATGTTCTTGCTCTAAAACCCTTTTCTGCAAATCAATAGCTGTATCTTTATCATAAACTTGTACGACTTTTTGAATTATAATTGGTCCTGAGTCTGTACCTGCATCTACGAAATGAACGCTGCATCCTGAAACTTTAACACCATATTCTATTGCTTTTTCATGAACTTTTATTCCATACATTCCAGGTCCACAAAAACATGGGATTAGGGCCGGATGAATATTAATTATTTTATTTTTAAATTTTTCAAGAACGTCCCCTTGAAGTATAGATAAAAATCCAGCCAGCACTATTAAATCTACCTTATCATCTAAAATTTTTAATATTTCATCCGAAAGCTTTGTACCATATTCTTTTTTATCTACTACATAGGTTTTTATATTTTTAGCTTTTGCTCTTTCTATGCCATATACATCTTTCTTATCACTAATCACCGCTTCTATGGAGCAATTTAAATATCCACTTTCTATATTATCAATTATAGCTTGAAGATTGCTTCCGCTGCCTGATAATAATAGGGCTATTTTAAGCAAACTCCGCCACCTCCAGCTTCAACGTGGCCAATTTTATATGCTCTATCTCCTAAATCCTCAATGGTCTTTATAACCTTAAGTGCATCACTATTTTCAACACATAATACATAACCTATTCCCATATTATATGTATTAAACATATGCTGCTCCGTTACCCCAAGGGAAATAAGATGTTTGAAGATATCTGGAGTGTTAAAACTATTTTTATCTACCACTGCTGTGAACTTATCGCTAAACATTCTTGGTATATTTTCATAAAAACCACCACCAGTTATATGTGCCATACCCTTTATATCAAATTTTTCTATAAGATTTAATACAGTTTTCACATAAATTTTTGTTGGAGTCAAAAGAGTATTACCAATCTTATCTCCCTTAAAATCAATATTTAAATCCGGTATTAATTTTCTAACCAAGGAGTATCCATTGCTATGAAGTCCCGAAGACTCAATTCCTATAAGTGAATAACCATCTTTAATAGCAGAACCGTCAATAATCTTATGCTTATCCACTATACCTACAGTAAATCCTGCCATATCATATTCGCCATCTCTATAGAACCCTGGCATTTCAGCAGTTTCACCGCCTATAAGTGCGCATCCAGCTTGAATACATCCAAGGGATACACCCCGTACAAGCTCTGCTGCTGTTTCAGCCTGGAGTTTTCCACAAGCTATATAGTCTAAAAAGAAAAGTGGCTTTGCACCATGGCAAAGGACATCATTTACACACATAGCAACGCAATCAATTCCTACAGTGCCATAGTTTTTCATTCTAAATGCAATATCAAGTTTAGTACCTACTCCATCAGTTCCAGACACTAAAATAGGATTTTTATAGCCCTCACCTATTTCAAACATACCAGCAAAACTTCCTAAATGATTTAAAACACCTTTTGTAAAAGTACTTGCCGCAAATTCTTTTATTAATTTTACTGACTTGTATCCTTCTTCAATATTAACACCTGCATCTTTATAAGTTATCATGAATATCCCCTACCTTTCTAATCTTTCTTTGTCGTTTTCAAAGGGAGCAGAAACTGGATATCTACCCTTAAAACAACCTAAACAAAATTCAGTGTGACCTAAGGATTTTAGTAGTCCCTCTATGCTTAAATATCCTAAACTATCGGCACCTATATCTTGCCTTATTTCCTCAACAGAGACATTAGCTCCAATTAAATCTTTTCTATAGGGTGTATCTATTCCAAAATAACAAGGATATTTTACTACTGGTGAACAAACCCTAAAATGAACTTCTTTTGCTCCAGCTTTTTTTAATATTTCAACTAATCTTTTGCTAGTTGTTCCACGAACTATTGAATCATCTATGAGAATAACCCTTTTACCTTCTACATTTATTTTTAATGCATTTAGTTTTACGGACACCGCTCTTTCACGAATTTCTTGAGTTGGACTTATAAAGGTTCTACCCACATATCTGTTTTTTATAAGACCCATTCCAAAAGGTATTCCAGAAATCTTAGAATAGCCTATGGCGGCCGCCATACCTGAATCTGGAACCCCTATAACCATATCGGCGTCCACTGGTGATTCTTTAAATAACTGTTCTCCAGCCATAACTCTGGAAGTGTACACATTAATTCCATCAATGGTACTGTCTGGTCTTGCAAAATATATATATTCAAATGAGCAAGTTGCATTTTTAGTTTTTTCTGCAAAATTTATTGATGTAAGTCCATTTTCATCTATTATAACTATCTCACCAGGCTTTACATCTCTTAAAAAGTCTGCACCTACTGCATCTAGAGCGCAACTTTCCGATGCAATAACATAACTATTGCCTATTGTCCCTATACAAAGAGGTCGTATACCATTTTGATCTCTAACCCCTATTAACTTTTCCTTTGTAAGCATTACTATTGCATAGGAACCCTTAATAGCCTGTATGGCATCCACTACGGCTTTTTCAACACCTTTTTTGGCACCTCTAGCAATTAAGTTTAATATAACTTCTGAATCTATAGATGTTTGAAACAGGTGACCAGCATCCTCTAGTAGTTCTCTAATAACATCTGCATTTACTAAATTTCCATTATGAGCTATAGCTATGTCCCCTAGTTTAAACTTACTCAGTAGTGGCTGTGCATTTTTTAATTCACTGCCTCCAGTTGTGGAATATCTAACGTGTCCAATAGCAGCATGACCCTTCATAGCTTTAATTTGCTTTTCATTAAAAACATCACATACAAGACCCATAGCCTTTTCACAAACAAGGTTAACTCCATCAGAATATACTATTCCAGCACTTTCTTCTCCCCTATGCTGCAATGCATAAAGACCATAGTAAGTTAGAGATGCTACATCTAAGTCTTTATCCGGTGAAAAAATACCAAACACACCGCACTCTTCTTTAAACTTATCTTCATCATTAATCGTTACATTATCTAATTCTATAATTCCATTCAAAGAAATCCCTCCTTGTTATTGTTTTTCTAGCCTTTGGATATAGTCAGCTTTTTTTATGTTTCAGACATATATTTTATTTACCACTAATTCTATTTAATATTTCCACATAGGCCTCGGTAACATTACCTAAATCTCTTCTAAATCTATCTTTATCTAATTTTTCTCCTGTTTTAACATCCCAAAATCTGCAAGTATCTGGTGATATCTCATCTGCCAAAAGTATTTCTCCATTAAATCTTCCAAATTCTAATTTAAAATCTATTAAATTTATATCTTTTTCAAGGAAAATAGCCTTTAGGATATCATTTATCTCTGAAGCTAAATGGTATATCTCTAATAATTCTTCAAAAGTTGCAAGCCCCATAGCTACTGCATGGTAATCATTTATAAGTGGATCACCTAATTCATCATTTTTATAACTTAATTCAAATACTGTTGTTTTTAGTTTTGTGCCTTCTTCTATTCCATATCTTTTAGCCATGCTACCAGCTGCTACATTTCTTACAATTACTTCAAGAGGTATTATTTCAACCTTTTTACAAAGTTGCTCTCTATCACTTATTTTTTTGATAAAATGAGTTCTTATACCTTTTTTCTCTAACAATTGGAATAGGGCAGTAGTTATGCTATTGTTTAAAATTCCCTTGTTCTCAATTTGAGCCTTTTTAATTCCATTAAAAGCAGTTGCATCATCTTTATAATATACTCTAATCTCATCTTTATTATCTGTACTATAAATTATTTTAGCTTTTCCCTCATATAACAATACTGAATCTCCCATTAATAACCACTCCTTAATATTTTTATTTTAAAATTCAATGTTTTCTTCATTTTCTGCTATAAATTTTTCTTTCATTTCTTTTCTATATATTATTAATTTATTTTTAAGTTCTATGTCTTTAAGTGATAAAATTTGAACTGCCAGCATTCCAGCGTTATAACTATTGTTAATACCCACTGTAGCAACAGGAATAGCTTTTGGCATTTGCACAATTGAAAGTAGTGAGTCTATCCCCTCTATAGCAGCCTTAATTGGCACTCCAATCACCGGCAATACAGTATGTGAAGCAATTACTCCTGGAAGATGTGCAGCAAGACCTGCTCCTGCTATAATGCATTCTACTCCTCTATTTTCCATTTCTTTTATTACTTCTACTAATCTTTCTGGTACTCTGTGAGCTGATAAAATATGTACTTCGTACTCAACCTTAAATTCTTTAAGTACTATTACTGCATTTTTCATTACCTCTTTATCTGATTTGCTTCCAAAAACAATTCCTACACTCATCTTTTTACCTCCGATTGTACTAAAGTAATCCCTTCTTATAATTTCCAATAAAAAAAGGACTATACCATAAAAAAACTAATTTATATTTTTATATTAACATCTATTTTCGGCTTAGTCAATATATTAATGTTCATTTTAATAATATTGTTCGTATTTATATCTACATATGTGCAATTAAACACTTACATAATATTTATTGTTCGTGTTTTTAACGTTTTTTCTTGTTTTTTATATTCTAAATTACAAAAAATTCAAAAGCAGTAAGTATAAATTTGCTATACTTACTGCTTTTTCTTATAAATTTTAGGTTCTATTTAAAATAATTTACTCCTGCCTCAAATATTTTTTGTTCCTTTTCACCAATAATATTTTTTGCGATATTTGAGCCTACTCTTTCAGAGTGACCCATTTTACCAAAAATTCTTCCATCCAAACTAGTAATTCCTTCAATAGCTTGCATTGACCCATTTGGATTAAAGTCTATATCATAACTTGGGTTGCCTTCAAAATCTACGTATTGAGTTGCTACTTGGCCGCTCTCAAATAGTTTCTTAATAACCTGGCCGCTCCCTACAAACCTACCTTCTCCATGAGATACTGGAATGGTATGAATATCTCCAATTTTCAAATGACTTAGCCAAGGAGACATGTTTGAAACTACTTTAGTTTTCACCATACGAGACATATGTCTACCAATTTCATTGTAGGTTAAGGTTGGGCTATTTTCAGTTATCGACCTTATTTTCCCATAAGGTAATAGTCCAAGTTTTATTAAGGCTTGAAATCCGTTGCATATTCCAAGAATTAATCCATCTCTATTTTCTAATAACTCATGTATGCTTTCACTTATTATAGGATTTCTAAAAAATGTAGCCATAAATTTACCAGCTCCATCTGGTTCATCCCCAGCACTAAATCCTCCTGGAAGCATAACAATTTGGGAATTTCTTATCTTTTCTGCCATAACTTTTATAGATTCTTCAATATTCCTAGATGATAAATTGTTTACTACCATTATTTCTACCTGCGCACCAGCTCTCTCAAAAGCCTTCATAGAATCATATTCACAATTAGTGCCAGGAAACACGGGAATTATAACTCTAGGCTTTGCGATTTTAATTATAGCTTGCGATTTAGGTTTTGAATTTACTCCGATTTTGTCACTAAAACTATTTATTTTTGCATTATTTACTTTTGTAGTAAATACAGACTCTAGCGTACCTTCCCAACTGCACAATGCTTCCTCTAAACTAATAGTTTCTGAAAGCACTGTAATAACTGGCTCCTTTTGAGTATTTCCAAGTACTACAATATTTGCATTGTCTTTGATTAACTCCTGAAGTACGGAGTTATCAATTTCCATTACTATACTGCCATAATCCTCTTTGAATATCTGCTCTACCTGAATACCACGTTCAAATTTAAATCCTATTCTATTACCAAAACACATTTTTGATATTGCCTCTGCTAGGCCTCCAGTTCCTACTGCATAAGTTGATAAAACCTTACCATTATCTATTAATGTCTTTACTAATTTATAGTTTTGCCCAAGCTTTTCAAAATCAGGTAATCCATCCCCGCAAATATTTGCATAAATTAAAACTACCTGGCTATCCTGCTTTTTAAACTCTGGAGATATAACCTTGTCTGTATTTACAAGGTCCACTGCAAAAGATACCAAGGTTGGTGGTACATTCATATCATTAAAAGTACCTGACATGCTATCTTTTCCACCAATAGCCGCTATACCAAATTGTTTTTGCACATGATACGCTCCAAGCAGTGCTGAAAATGGTTTACCCCATTTTTGTGGATCCTTTGACAATTTTTCAAAATACTCTTGGAAGGTAAGTTTAACATTTGCATAATCTGCGCCATTTGCCACTACCTTTGTTACAGAATCTATTACCGCATAGGCAGCTCCGTGAAAAGGACTCCATTTAGATAATTTAGGATTATATCCATAGGACATTATTGTACCAGTATTTGTATTTCCAATAAGTACAGGCAATTTTGCTACCATAGCCTGAATTGGTGTTTTCTGAAACTTGCCACCAAAAGGCATTAAAATTGTTCCTGCTCCTATAGTGCTATCAAATCTCTCAACTAAACCCTTTTGGCTACAAACGTTAAGGTCTTGTAATGTATCATTCCATAATTTTTTTATTGATTTTCCGGAATTTCTTTTTATATCTTTCGAAAAATAATATTCACTTTCACTTGGTGCTGATACTTTTACGTCTGAACACTGCTTAACTCCATTTGTATCTAAAAAGCTTCTACTTACATCAACTATAGTTTTTCCCTTCCATACCATTTTAAGCCTGTTGTCATCAGTTATTTGCGCTACTTCCACAGCTTCCAAATTTTCCTCTTGCGAAAGTTTTATAAATAGCGCAGCATCCTGGCGTCTAACAACAACAGCCATACGTTCTTGTGATTCTGATATGGCAAGTTCTGTACCATCTAGACCATGGTATTTCTTTGGCACAGCATCTAAATCAATTATAAGTGCATCCGCCAGTTCCCCTATAGCTACAGACACTCCACCTGCACCGAAATCATTACACCTTTTTATAAGTTTTGTAACTTTAGGGTTTCTAAATAGTCTTTGAATTTTTCTCTCTGTAGGTGCATTTCCCTTTTGAACTTCTGCTCCCGAAGCTCGTAATGAATTATCACTATGCTGCTTAGATGAGCCTGTAGCTCCTCCACATCCATCTCGGCCTGTTTTTCCACCAAGAAGTATAACGCTGTCCCCAGCTATCGGCGTCTCACGAACCACGTTGGCACACGGCACCGCTCCAATAACTGCCCCTACTTCCATTCTCTTAGCCACAAAATCTTCATCGTAGACCTCAGAAACTAGTCCTGTGGCAAGTCCTATTTGATTTCCATAAGAACTATATCCATGAGCAGCTTCAAGGGTTATTTTTCTTTGTGGAAGTTTTCCTTTTATGGTATCTGAAATCAGGCTTCTTGGGTCACCGCAGCCTGTAACACGCATTGCCTGATATACATAACTCCTACCTGATAATGGATCTCTTATGGCTCCACCAAGACAAGTAGCTGCCCCTCCAAAAGGTTCTATTTCAGTAGGGTGGTTATGGGTTTCATTTTTAAACATTACAAGCCACTTTTCCTTAACTCCCTCAATGTCCGCTTCTACAATTATGCTGCAGGCATTGATTTCGTCTGAAACATCTAAGTCCTGTAACTTTCCTTTTTTCCTTAACTCTTTCATGCCAATAACTGCCATATCCATCAATGTAACATCTCTACCTTTGTCCCCATAAACAAACTCTCTAGCATCTAAATATTCCTCGTAAGCCTTTTTAATTGGCTCTGAATATTTACCCTCTTCTATATAAACATCCTCAATCACAGTATTAAAGGTAGTATGCCTACAGTGATCTGACCAATAGGTATCTATAACTTTTATCTCCGTTATGGTTGGGTCTCTCTTTTCAGTTTCCCTAAAGTATTCTCTGCAGTATTTTAAATCTTCAAAGCTCATAGCAAGACCCTTATCATTTAAAAATTCTCTTAAATCCACCTCATTCATATCAATAAAGGATTCTACTGTAGCTACTTCCTCTGGTTCATCAAAAATTTGCTGTAAATCATTTTGCTTTTCTAAACCTGTTTCTCTAGAGTCTACAGCATTTATACAATATTCTTTAATCTCATCTATTTCACTTTTAGTAATATTACCCTTTAATATTATAACTTTTGCTGTTTTAACTATAGGTTTATCCTTTTGAGTTAAAATTTGTATACACTCCGCAGCCGAATCTGCTCTTTGATCATATTGTCCTGGCAAATATTCAATAGCAAATACGCTTTCTCCGCCTTCAATGTTTAGCTCTTCATCATAAACCTCATCTACTGTAGGTTCTGAAAATATTGTATTTCTTGACTTTTGATACTGATTTTCTGATATTCCCATAATATCATATCTATTAATTAATCTAAGTCCTGTAAGGTTTGCTATACCTAGATTTATTACTATATCCCTTGATAATCTTTCACCTTCAACATTATAGTTCGTTTTTTTCTCTACATATAACCTATATATCTTATTTTCCATGATTAATACCTCCAAAATGTAAATTTATACGAATATTAAACATTAAATATCTTTTATAATTCGTTATAGTTATAGTATAGTATATTTTCTCTAATTATAAAAGCTTATTTTACTATAATTCCATACTTTTCTGATTTTAATGCCTTTTATAATATATAATATAATTCAAAAACAGGATGGCACAAATACGCCATCCTGTTTTATTCTAAAAAATATATTACTAAATTTAGTTTTTCTTTTCAAAATCATCTTCGTAATTTTTCAATGTCTTTTTAACTAACGCGGAAAGTCCTAACAATGCAATTAGATTTGGGATAACCATTAATCCATTGAAAGTATCTGCTAGTTCCCAAACTAGGTCAACTTTTAATGCTGCACCTAATACTATAAATACAAGAACTAAACATCTATATAATGTTAATGCTTTTTTTCCAAATAAGTATTTAACATTGGCTTCTCCAAAGAAATACCAAGCTACTATTGTAGAAAAAGCAAAGAAGAATAATGCTATAGCTACAAATGGACCACCAAAATTTCCCATTCCATTAACAAAAGCTTTTTGAGTTAAAGCTATACCAGTAGTTGTTCCATCCATTGCCCCAGTAGTTAATATAACCATTGCAGTTAATGTTAAAATTATAAAGGTATCAATAAATACACATACTATTGCAACAAGGCCCTGTTGAGCTGGATGAGCAACCTTTGCAAGTGCATGTGCATGTGGTGTTGATCCCATTCCCGCTTCATTAGAGAATAATCCTCTTGCAATACCGTATCTCATAGCTTCTTTTACCCCAACTCCAATTAAACCACCAGTAGCAGCTTGAGGGTTAAAAGCTCCTACAAAAATCATTTTAAATGCTGGTCCTAAATTAGCAATATTCATTATAATTATTATTACGCTTCCCAATATATAAAACAAAGCCATAAATGGAACTACTTTTTCAGTAAAGGCTGCAATACGACCTACTCCCCCAATAAAAATCATACCAGCTAAGGCTGCAACTATAATACCAATAATAATTCGAATATTAGTATTTGAGCTTATTGCTGCACTTATTGAATTAGATTGTACCATATTGCCTATAAATCCCAAGGCAATTATTATAGTTACTGAAAAAAATGCCGCTAACTTTTTGCTTCCAAGACCTTTACTAATATAATAAGCAGGTCCTCCTGTCATCTCGCCGTCAACTTTTTCTTTATATTTTTGAGCAAGCACCGCTTCTGCAAAAATAGTTGCCATTCCAAAGAAAGCACTTAGCCACATCCAAAATATTGCCCCTGGTCCTCCTGATACTATAGCCGTTGCAGCTCCTGCTAAATTTCCTGTTCCTACTTGAGCCGCTATTGAAGTTGTCATGGCTTGAAAGGATGACATTCCGTCCTCTCCTGCTTTATGACCAAATTTAATTCCACCAAAAGTCTGTTTAAATGCATCTTTAAATCTTCTAACTTGGACAAATTTTAGAGTTACTGTAAAATAAATTCCAGTACCACATAATAAAAATATTAATACATACCCCCACAAAACACCATTAATGTCTTTAATAATTGATAACAAGTCCATAATTACACGTCCCTTCTAATTGTTTAATTTTTGCATAAAAAAAATTATACCAATTAATATACTGTGAGACTATTATACTTTTAAAGCACACTAAAATAGAGATCAAAATAAAATGATCTTTTAAAAATAACCCTGTCCTTTTACCTGAGAGCTTCACTATTCCAGCACTCAATCACATAGAATATGCAATTAAATACGGTTTAGCTTTCTCCTTCGGTGCTATAAAAGTCTCTCCAGAGGTTTGTCCAATATTAGTACTTTTCCAAATGGATACCTGAAAGCTTAACTTCTTCGGTGGATGTTATGGATTAAGCTTTAATTGTTGAATTTCTTTTAAACTTAATTTCTTATACATCTCTCTCCTAATATCTTCATCCAAAATTATTAATTTGTAATCATTTACACTACTATACCATATTCTCATCTTTATTTCATTTATTTTACAAAATAATTTAAATTTCTCTTTTTTTTAATTTATAACAATATATATACAACTGTATATACATTGTTCTACATATTTAAACTTAATATATTTTAAAATTACACTTTTCTATACAATAAAAAAAACACCCACTATAAAGTGAATGTTTTCTATTGGTACGATTAAGCCTATAAGCCGAGTTCTGTATTAGACAATCATCTATCTAGGCCTATTGTTACCAATAAGCTCAAGCGATACACCCGAGAACGAGACGGGCAGTCTCATGATGTTCTCCTATTCGATCTTGCTCCAGGTGGGGTTTACATAGCCGCAAAGTCACCATTGCGCTGGTGAGCTCTTACCTCGCCTTTCCATCCTTGCTAGTATATTCAGATATTTAGCAAGCTAAACTACTAGAATACCTTTAGCGGTATATCTCTGTTGCACTTTCCTTAAAGTCGCCTTCACTGGGAGTTACCCAGCACCCTTGCCCTATGGAGCTCGGACTTTCCTCTCCGCAATACTGCGCAGCGATTGTCTGGCTTACTCGCAAAATAATGATACCATAATACTGGCTTAAATGCAAATGGTATTTTATACTACATAGTTTTATATGGATCCTGGGATATTTGAGAAACTATAACCTCATTATCATACCCATCTTGTATTAATTGTTTTTTAAGTTTTTCTCCAAATATTTGTAGAGGTATCCACTCTGTTGCAAAATGCCCAGCATCAATTAAAGCTATATGTTCTTCTTTTAAATCGCAAGCACCGTGATACTTGGTATCCCCTGTAATAATGCAATCTGCACCTAATTTTATACTATCATAAAAAAAGTCTTCTCCACTGCCATTTATAATAGCAATAGTTTTAATTAAATCATTATGATTGCCTACATATCTTATAGCTTCTGCTTTAAATGTTTTCTTTACATTCTCACATAATTTTCCCAGCATAATAGGCTGATCTAAGCAAACTAATCTACCAATTCCAGAATGACCTTCAGAGCAATTATAATTTTTTGATGGCTGAATAATCTTGTATTTATTAAACCCTAAAATCTCAGTGGCAATATCATTTAACCCACAGCATGCAGAATCTAAATTTGTATGACTAGCATACACATTTATCCCATTACTGATTAGCTCAATAATTTTTCTACCTACCAAAGTATCCCTGGTAATAGTTTTAGGTTTAACAAAAAGAAGAGGATGATGGGTCAATATAAAATTGCATCCACTATCCACAGCTTCTGAAATTACATCTATTGTACAATCTAATGCAATTAAAATTTTCGTAACCGTTGCATCACTATCCCCAACCATGAGTCCTACATTATCATAATCCTCTTTTAGTGTAGCTGGGGCATACTTTTCCATAATCTCTTCAATAGTTCTTACTTTTAAAAGCATTTTAAAAACCCCTTAAGTCTTTTTATAACGTGGTAAAGCTCTGTCTTCCTATTTTTAGATAAAATTGTGTCATCATTTAAACTATCATATACTTTTGAATATTTTTGCATCTTATACTCTATAAAACTCTGCATTACTGGATCTTTTTTATCTAATAATATTTTACTTATCTCATAATAAATACTATCCAAAATTATAGGTTTAGTATCATATTTCACCTTAATAATTTCATAAAACTTACCATCATCATTGCAAATTTCTTCATCAAGGATATTATATCCTGTTATATACAAATACTCTCTCAAAACCTCAGCATTCTGAACCGGCTGAAGTATCATATATTTAAATTGTTTAACCAGATCTAAGTCAGCTTCTAATATATCTCTTATTAAATTACCACCCATTCCTGCAATAATAGCTATCTGGGCCTCGCCATTATTAACTGTAGATAATCCACTTCCTAGTCTACAACTAATTTGCGCGGATGCATTATTAAGAGTAACATTATTTCTGGCTTTCTCAACAGGACCTTTATTTATATCAGAGGCAATGGCACTTTTTATTACACCATTCTTTACTAAATAGATAGGCACATACCCATGGTCCGTTCCTACATCAATAACACTATCACATTTTTCTATCATATTTACAATTGCTTTTAATCTTATGCTAAGATCCATATTTTTCATCCTTATCTAAAGTTAATTAATATTTTAAACTGTATAATTAAAAATATCATTGATACAATCAGTGACATATAAATAAATTTATATGCTGATTTTCTATCATATTTCGCACTAAAATAGCTTGCATAATACATACAAAATAGTAATGCCATATTTAATACCCCGTAAATCATCTGGGTAAATGCAAATTGTTTACCTGTTCCCATTTTTATTGGGTTGAAGTTTGCATCAAAGTTTAAAGGCATAGTATTAGGTATCATATGCTTTAAATATAATATAAATGGATTTAGGGTTAAAATTAAGGTTAGTACACTTACTACCATTAAAGGTAAAATGAAATGCTTGTCTTTATGAAGATTATAACTATTATTCACCTTATATTTCCATTCTACTCTACTTACATTGTGATCTGCTAGTGCTTTTTCAAATTTTTCATAATCTACAGGAGATATTGCATAATTCATATGCTCCGTTTTCAAATAAAAAATTTTTTTATTATTTGTAACAAACATTCTAGATATACCAATTTGATCAATTACAAATCTACCCATAGCAAAGTTACTTATGGCTATACCATTAAGCTTAATCCCTTTAATTATACCACTTGACACAGTATATCCTTCAATTTGATTTAATGGTAAAATTATTTTTTTTAATGACCCAATAGCATATATGCCAATATTTTGGTCATCAATAGTGCATTTAAGTGATGAGTAAAGTAGCATGTAGTATACTTGATATATATTACATGACACTAATATAAGCTTTAACAGACTAGCTACAATATATGAATCTGTAAATTTTAATAATATTAAGATTAATATATTATATAATGCAGTGATAAGCAACATAAGCCAGAGCCCGCGTCCTCCTTTAGATATATAACTATCCATTAAATCACCTTCTTAAACTATATTATAGCATATTCAAATCCACCTTGTAAATGTTTTTCCATAATTTTACACCGAGAAAAAAACACCCTAAATAAGGTGTTTAATCTAAATAATCTTTTAGTTTTTTGCTTCTACTTGGGTGTCTTAATTTACGTAGTGCTTTAGCTTCAATTTGCCTTATTCTCTCGCGAGTTACATTGAATTCTTTACCAACTTCCTCAAGAGTCCTTGCGCGTCCATCATCTAGTCCAAATCTTAATCTTAAAACTTTTTCTTCTCTAGGAGTCAATGTATCTAAAACGTTGATTAATTGTTCTTTAAGCATTGTAAATGCAGCAGCTTCTGCTGGTGCTAGTGCATCATCATCAGGAATAAAATCACCTAAATGACTATCTTCTTCTTCACCTATAGGCGTCTCAAGAGATACTGGTTCTTGTGCAATTTTCATTATTTCTCTAACTTTTGCCACGGGCATTTCCATTTTTTCAGCAACTTCATCCGGTTGAGGTTCACGTCCAAGTTCTTGAAGTAGTTGCCTTGAAACTCTAATAAGCTTATTTATAGTTTCAACCATATGCACAGGTATCCTTATTGTTCTTGCTTGATCTGCTATTGCACGAGTTATTGCCTGCCTAATCCACCAAGTAGCATAAGTACTAAATTTAAAGCCTTTTCTGTAGTCATATTTTTCTACAGCTTTTATTAGTCCTAAATTACCTTCTTGAATAAGATCTAGGAATAACATTCCACGTCCAACATACCTTTTAGCTATACTAACAACTAATCTTAAATTAGCTTCTGCTAGTCTTTTTTTAGCAACCAGGTCTCCTTCTTCATTTCTCTTAGCAAGTTCAATTTCTTCAGCTGATGATAATAATGAAACTTTTCCAATTTCTTTTAAATACATCCTAACAGGGTCATCTATAGATATACCTTCTGGTATACTAACATCAAGCTCTTCAACTTCCGGTTCAACCTCGGCTTGAGCGCCAGTAGCAGGTGCAGCAGCTTCATTCATATCCCCAACAACATCTATTTCCATTGATTCTAAAACTTCATAAACCTTTTCTATTTGCTCTGGGCTTAAATCTACTTCATAAAGTTCATCCATTACTTCTTTATAAGTTAAAGATCCTTTTTTTCTACCTTTTTCAATAAGTTTGTTGACTAAAGTCATTTTTGAGCTTTTATCCTTCATCATATTACCTCCTTCCTAAATATTATAATTGTTTTATATCTTTTTGAACGTCTATAAGTTTTTGGGCAAGTTTTATAGATTCTTCTAGTAGGCCTTTTGATTCATATTTTTTGATTTTATCCATAATTTCTTTTTTCGACTCCTCTAACTTGAATTTTTTCAATTGTTTTATGCAATCATTTATAAGTCTTTTATGATGCTCTTCATCGTCATCAAACTCAATTTCCATAGTATTTATCCATTCTTTTGTACATTCTATATCATTACATCTAAATTCGATGTTTTTAATTTTTTCATCTATTGTTAAATTTTTATATTCAACAATTAATTTATATATGGTTTTATGACTTTCAAGTACTAATTGATCTATGGACATGATTTCTGTAATATAATCACAATTTTCAACTTTTATAAACATAAATTTCAATAAATTTCTTTCAGCCTTAATATAAGCTGGTTCTAAATATAATTTTTGTCCAAAATCCTGTTGTATATTCATTTTCTGCGTTTTTTTTGAATTTTTGTTGATTTCGTCTCTTAATAAGTCATATATTGCTTGTTCCTTGATGCCTGTTCCTTCAGAAACCTTTTTTATATGAACATCTTTTTCAACAGGGTCTAAATCTACAATAATTTCAGTAACCTTTTTTACATACTGTATTAGCATTTCACTATTCGAAAAATTTATTCCCTCACTAGCTCTTTTAATCCTATAATCTATTATAGGAAGAGCATCATCTACTAATTTCTGAAAAGCCTGCTGTCCATTATTTTTTATATATTCATCTGGATCCTTACCCTTTGGTACTATTAGCACTCTCAAATCAAAGCCTTCATTTCTTAGTATTTCTAGTCCTTTCAAAGTTGCTGCTTGACCTGCAAAATCAGCATCATATGAAATAATGACTTTGTCTACATATTTTTTCAATAATTTTGCTTGATTGATAGTAAGTGCGGTACCAAGGGATGCAACAACATTTGAAAACCCATATTGATGAAGTGAAATACAATCCATATACCCCTCTACAATTATTATTGTTCGAGATTTATTATTTTTGATTACAAAATTCAATCCATAAAGATGATAACCTTTATGAAATAATGTGGTCTCAGGTGAATTTAAATACTTAGGTTTTGAATCGTCTAAAACCCTTCCACCAAATCCAATGACCTTCCCTTTATAATCAAACACAGGAAACATAATCCTATTTCTAAATCTATCATAATATGAACCTTTAGGACTTTTAATAATTAATCCTATATTAAGTAAATCCAGCTCAGAATAACCTTTCTTTTTTAGGTATAATAACAAGCCATCCCATCTATCAAAGGAAAAACCTAAACCAAATTTTTTCATAGTAGTTTCAGTGATTCCTCGGTTTACGAAATATGCTTGTGCTTTTTTATCCTTTCTTAAATTGTCATAAAAATACCTAGCCGCTTCTACATTAATATTGTACATTTTGTTATACATGTTTTTTTGTACATTATTTTCGTCACTTTCTAGTTCTATACTAATATTTGCCCTTTCAGCCAGAACCTTTGCAGCTTCAGGAAAAGTTACATTCCTGTCCTTCATAATATAACTAATTACATTCCCAGCTTCGCCACATCCAAAACATTTATAAATTTGCTTGTCTTGAGACACAGTGAAAGAAGGACTCTTTTCATTATGAAAAGGACAAAGGCCAATGTAATTTCTTCCAGTTCTTTTAAGTTTAACACTTTCAGATATTACATCCACAATATCATTTTGTTCCTTTATTTTTCGGATGACATCTTCAGCAATCAATAGATTATTACCACCTTACTTATATAAATTCACAACGTATTTTTATTCGACAAAAAAGTGTATTATCCTTCTTTAAATCCACTTTTTTTAATAATAATTATTCTTGTATATTATATATTCTTTATAAATTACAAATTTCCTTCATTATTTTTATATTTTTATTTTTTTCTTTTTAAATTCAAAGTTAGTTCATTTCTCTGAAAAGAGTTATTAGTTATTTTTATATTTTAATAAATGACAACTTTAGGAAGATAAATATCGTTAAAAAGCATTAAACAATAATCATCACTCATACCAGAAATATAATCTGCTACTCCTATATCCAATCCTTCTTCTTGAACTATGCACTTATAAAAATTTGGCATTGCCCCTGGGTTGTTATAGTAATATGCAAAAACCTGTTTTACAACAAATTGAGCTTTTTGCCTTTCTTCCTTTAGTATTTCCCCTTTGTATATATTTTGAAACATAAAATTTCTTAACCCACCCAATGCACCTGAAACAACTTCACTAAGTGACACCTCTATCTTATCCACATTTATGTTATTTAATGTATTATAAATACAATCTTTAACTAAGGTATCTATTCGCTTGCCATGATTTGTGCCTAAAACTTCCATTGCATACCTTGGTAACATTGATTCTTTTAGTAATCCTGCTCTTATGGAATCATCTATGTCATGATTAACATATGCAATTTTGTCGCTATACCTAACTACCTGACCTTCTAGTGTTTCTGCCTTTCTAATTTTGGAAGATAGTCCACTATGATTTAAAATTCCATCTAATACTTCTGTACTCAAATTAAGTCCAGCACCTAATTTTTCAATTTTTGTTAGCACTCTAATGCTATTTTCACTATGCCTAAATCCTCCTGGCAAAATATCATTAAGTACCTCTTCACCATTATGAGCAAAGGGTACATGCCCTATATCATGACCTAGTGCTATAGCTTCTATTAAATCTTCATTTAAACCTATACCTTTACCTATAGTTTTAGCTATTTGCGCAACTTCTAGGGTATGTGTAAGTCTTGTCCTATAATGATCACTGCTAGCCTTTATATATACTTGAGTTTTGTGCTGCAACCTTCTAAATGCTTTACTATGTATTATCCTATCTCGATCTACCATATAACAAGTTCTTACATCATCTAGATCTTCTAATATTTTTCGTCCCTTTGAGTTTATGGATAATGCCCCGCAGGAAATAATGGTATTACCTTCATTAGTTTCTATTTTTTTGCGAATGTTCATAACTTCCCCCCTAAAATTAAATTATCACCTGGGATGCTACAATTATTTATGTTATTTTTTTAGATACCTTACTTAGTATTCTACAAATTAAATTAATTACCCTTTTTTAATATTAAACGTATATTATTAAAATTTTATTAATATTCTAATAATGTAATAATTTTTTAGGAGTGTTAAGATGCCTTCCACGGCTAAAAACATAAATAACATAGATTTATTATCTGAAGAAAATGTAAAAAAACACATCCTACCTCAATACAACTTAACTAATGCTGATATATCACAAATTAAATTTAAAGATACTGATAAACAAAGAGCTGTATATAAAGTACAATACTTAGAAGAATGCTATTGTTTAAAAAAAGTTTATTACTCTGTAAAAGATCTATTATTTGTGTATTCCGCTATAGAATGGTTATATAGAAATAATATCAATGTGCCTCGAATACTTAAAACAAAGAGCAATAGCAGATTTATAAACTATAATGGTATGCTATTCATACTTACACCTTGGGTTGATGGCATTAAATGTGACTACGATAATATAGATCATGTCCTCGCCTGTAGTACCAATCTAGCAAATATGCATAAAGCCAGTGTAAACTTTACACCTATATGCGGCAGTAACATAAAGGAGGGCTATAGTACCTTGGGCACTTCCATATATAAGCACTATGAAAGCCTTCTTAATTTCTCCAATTTAGCTTATAAATATGATGATACTTTTTCTAGACTATACCTCCAGCATTTTGACTCAAGTATCAAGCTAGCTGAGTGTTCTACAAACATTGCTTATGATATGAACCAGGATAATCTTACAAAATCATTATGTCATCTTGATTATGTTAATAAAAATATTATTTTTGATTGTAATAATGAAATATGGGTAATTGATTTTGATAAATGTAGAAATGACTATTGTGCCCATGATATTTCCTATTGTTTAAGGCGACTTTTAAAAAGAGATAGCACAAAATGGGATTTAGAACTAGCAATAAGCTTTTTAGAATTATATGATAAAATTCTACCTTTAAGCTTGGATGATTATAAATATATTCTTGTTTATCTGGCCTTCCCCCAAAGGTATTGGAAAATATCAAGAGATTATTATGGAAATATTAATAAATGTAATAAAAAAGCCTTCTCAAATCTACTAAATAATTCAACTAACAAAAATGAATATCAATTAGATTTTGTTTTCGGCTTTAAATCTTATATTGAAAATAAATTCAAAACAATTTTATAATGTAGTCATAAGTAAAAAGCCACTGCAAAGCAGCGGCTTTTTTAGGATTAATCTATTAGGTACATCTTTGTAAAAATACTATTTTTTTCTTGGATTATTTACTTCTGCTTGAGCAGCTGCAAGTCTTGCAACTGGAACTCTGAATGGTGAACATGATACATAATCAAGTCCTACATTGTGACAGAATTCAACAGAAGATGGATCTCCACCGTGTTCTCCGCATATTCCAAGTTTTATATTAGGTCTAGTTTTTCGTCCAAGTTCAACAGCCATTTTAATAAGTTTGCCCACACCTACTTGATCTAATTTTTGGAATGGATCAAATTCATAAACTTTCTTTTCATAATAGTCTTTTAAGAAAGTTGCTGCATCATCTCTTGAGAATCCAAAAGTCATTTGTGTTAAATCATTTGTTCCAAATGAGAAGAATTCAGCTTCTTTTGCTACTTCATCAGCGGTAAGAGCAGCTCTTGGTATTTCAATCATTGTACCAACCATATACTTTAAATCGCTACCTTTTTCAGCTATGATTTGATCAGCTATTCTTACTACTATATCTTTAACATATTTTAATTCTTTAACTTCTCCAATTAGAGGAATCATTATTTCTGGAACAATATTGTATCCTTTTCTAGTCTTAACATCTATAGCAGCTTCAATAACCGCTCTAGTTTGCATTTCAGCTATTTCTGGATATGATACTGCAAGTCTGCATCCTCTATGTCCCATCATTGGATTGAACTCATGTAATGATTCAACAGTAGCTTTTAGCTCCTCAAAAGTTATTCCCATATCTATTGCGAGTTCCTTTATATCTTGATCATCATGTGGTAAGAATTCATGTAGTGGTGGATCTAAGAATCTAATTGTAGCTGGTCTTTGCGCAAGTTCTTCATAGATTCCTATAAAGTCCTCTCTTTGCATTGGTAATAATTTTTCAAGTGCCACTCTTCTTTTTGCTTCGTCTTTAGCAACAATCATTTCTCTTATGCCCATTATTCTATCAGCATCAAAGAACATATGCTCTGTTCTGCATAATCCAATACCTTCAGCTCCATATTTAACTGCTTGCGCTGTATCTTTTGGAGTATCTGCATTAGTTCTAACTTTTAAGCTTCTTATCTCATCAGCCCAGCCCATAAATGTTTCAAAGTAACCGCTTATTTCAGGCTCAACTGTTTTAATTAATCCAGCATACACATTTCCTGTACTTCCATCCATTGAAATAAAGTCGCCTTCATTATATGTTATTTCACCAATTTTAAAGTTTTTCTCTTTTTCGTTAACTTTTATATCTCCGCACCCAGCAACACAACAAGTTCCCATTCCTCTTGCAACAACCGCAGCATGAGAAGTCATTCCACCTCTTACTGTTAATATACCTTCAGAGGCAATCATGCCTTCAATATCTTCTGGTGAAGTTTCAAGCCTAACAAGTACAACTTTTTCTCCAGCTTCATGCCTTGCTTTTGCATCTTCTGCAGTAAAGCAAACTTTTCCACATGCAGCTCCAGGAGATGCTGGAAGACCTTTAGCTATTACTTTAGAGTTCTTTAATTCTTCTATATCAAAGTTAGGATGAAGTAATGTATCTAGTTGTTTTGGGTCAACCTTCATCATAGCTTGCTCTTTTGTTAACATTCCATCTTCAACTAGTTCCACAGCAATTTTGAGTGCTGCTTGCGCTGTTCTTTTGCCGTTTCTTGTTTGAAGGAAGTATAATTTTCCATCTTCAATTGTAAACTCCATATCTTGCATATCTTTGTAGTGAGTTTCAAGAGTGTTCACAATTGCCATAAATTCGCTATATACTTTTGGCATATCTTTATGAAGTTGTGATATATCTTGTGGTGTTCTTATTCCTGCAACAACGTCTTCACCTTGTGCATTCATTAAGTACTCAGCATATATTCCCTTTTCTCCAGTAGATGGGTTTCTTGAGAATGCAACACCCGTTCCTGATGTATCTCCCTTGTTACCAAATACCATTTCTTGAACGCTTACTGCTGTTCCCCAACTTCCAGGAATGTCATTTAATCTTCTATATACATTAGCACGAGGATTATCCCATGATCTAAATACTGCAGTAATAGACTCTATTAATTGACTTGTTGGGTCACTTGGGAATTCCGCGCCTTTATCTTCTTTATAAAATTCTTTAAATTGCACAACTAATTTTTTTAAATCATTAGCATCAAGTTCAGTATCGAATTTTACGCCTTTTGCTTCTTTCATATTATCCATAATGTTTTCAAAGTTTCTTTTTTCAACCCCCATAACAACGTCAGCAAACATTTGGATAAATCTTCTATATGAATCATAAGCAAATCTTGGGTTATTAGTTAACTTTGCCATAACTTCTACTGTTTCATCATTTAATCCAAGGTTTAAAATTGTATCCATCATACCAGGCATTGATGCTCTTGCTCCAGATCTAACTGATACAAGTAATGGATTTTCCAAACTTCCAAACTTCTTTCCTGTAATTTTTTCAAGATCAGCCATTTTAGAATGTATTTCACTAACAATTTCAGATGCGATTAATTGGCCATCTTCATAATATTTATTACAAGCTTCAGTAGTTACTGTGAATCCCTGTGGTACTGGAATCCCAAGAGTAGTCATCTCTGCAAGGTTTGCACCTTTTCCCCCTAAAAGATTTTTCATTGAAGCATTACCTTCACTAAAAAGATAAACATATTTTTTATTTTCCATTCCAAACAACCCCTTCGATTATAAATTATATATGATAATGGGTATAAGGTGTCCAACGTAGAACAAACAGTACCCAATTTCACTCACTTTAGTTAGCGCTCACTTTAGTTAGCACTCACTTTAATCATTTAGCCATTTTCGCCCATTTTTACAAATAATCTTGTAATATTGGTTTTGGATATTTTACCAATAATTTGAAATATTTCTTTCCCACTTTCAAATTTTCTTTCTACCACAGGTAGACTGTCTACTTCGTGTTCTATAATCTTTTGTGCGGCTAAATAAATACTATCTTCTTTTTCAACAAGCACTATATTTGGCATTCTAGTCATTATAATTCCTACAGGTACTTTATGAATATCTGTACCACCCATAGCCATTTTAAGAAAGTCTTTTCTTGATACTGCTCCTACTAAATTGCCATTATTATGTATAAATAAAGTACCGACATCATTCAAAAACAAATGCAGTATTGCATCATAAACCATTGTTTCTTCTGTTGTCATTATAGGTTTTGACATTATATCTTTAACTTTAATATTTCTTATATAATCATAAACTAAACTATAAGAGGGTTTTTTTGAATAAATATACCCTACCTTAGGCCTTGCATCTAAAATGCCTGTCATTGTCAGTATTGCCAAATCTGGCCTTAGCGCAGCCCTAGTTACTCCTAGCTTATTTGCTAAACGTTCACTGGTAATAGGTGGATTTTCTTTAACTAATATTATAATCTCTTCTTGTCTTGGTGTTAGTTTAATTTTTCCCACCCTCTTTCCATTTTAATTTACTAAACATGATATATAATCTCTATGCAATCGTTTATATTTCCAATATTAGAAATACAAACGATTGCATAAAGCACTATTATGCTAGAATTTTACATACCATTTTTAACATTGTACCACATTTTAATATATAATGTAGGGTTTTTTAATGATTTTTTGTTTAAAACCATAAAATATTCCTATATTATTAATTTCCTATTAATAGTGTTTAGATAAAGTTATACAAATAGTTAATTTCCCCTTCCATAAAGCCAGCAATTTACAATTGGTGGCTTTATGGAAGGGGAAATCCTATTGGTAGAGTCATAAAATATGAAAATTTAAAATAAAACCATTGTTTTTATTCCTTTTCTTCCTCGTCTTCTTTTTCCTTATCAAACTTTACAGTGTATTGGTATACATTTTCATCACTACCGTCTTTACTGATTTTAGTAAAAGTATCTTTTGTGTCATTGAGTTTTTCTTTTACATCGAAACTCATATCGCTCATTCTACTTTTTACGTCTTCAACTGTATTTTTAATAATAGTATTAACTACTTCTACAGTACCATCTACTTTAGTTATCTCAATAGTAACCTTTGTGAGTACTGCTGTTAGTAATCCAAGACCAATTATAAAAGGATTAAATAATCCAACTAAGCCTGCTGCAATGCCGGCATTAACAGGTATGTCCATAACTACATTTTCATCTTTTTTTACTTTTATCCTGGATACATTTCCTTTTCGTACAATATCTTTTATAGCTACTACAAACTCATCCTTAGTGGAATACATTTCTTCCATGTTAAATTTAGAATTTCTTTTTTGTTTTGCTTCAATATAAATGAGCGCATTAACTACGTCACTATCACATTCTTCTAAAGCTTCCTTAGCTTCAGTATATGAAACTCCTGTTCGCTCTTTGATGATGTCAATCTTTTCAAGTGTAATTTCTGACATTAAAATCATCCTCCTTATAATTTTTCCTAGGTGAAAATACTTTACTAATTGTTATATTCCCTCAAATGATCAAACATTTCTAGGCTCTTTGGTTTTCGTGTATAATTCTGGGAAATTATAAAAGATAGAATTTTATATAGCTCAAGCTTGGATGCTTTAGATACAACTATTCTATTAATTTTATCCATACCAAAATTATTTAAGAATTTCAATGTATTATATGTAGGGTTTGAAATATATATACTATTTACCTTTTCACAATCTTTACAAATAGGACCATAGGATTGTAAATCAATATTATTAGATATTGTTATTTTTTTTCTACATCTAACACATTGCTGAAAATTCAATCCATAACCCGTTGCCTTTAAAAGTTTTGTTTCAAAAGCTCTTGCTAGAACTTCTATATCCATAACGTCATTTTTTATAAAATAGAAAGCACTAACAAAATCTTTAAAAAGTTCACTATTAACCTCTTCATTTTCCATGGCAATATCAATTAATTCATTAAAATATGAGGCATAAGTAATTGTTGTAAGATCCCTTAATAATTGCTGAAAAGAGTCTATAATTGTAACTTCATTTATTGTATATAAATTTTTACCTTTAAAAAGTATGAATTCCCCATAAGAGCAAGGTAGTGTGGATGATACATATTTACTTTTATTTTTTCTGGCTCCCTTTGCTATGGCTGTTATTTTACCAAGTTCTTCAGTAAAAAGCCAAACTAGCTTGTCAGATTCCTTAAATTCTTGAGTTTTTATGACAACAGCTCTAGTTTTTAAAATCGGCAGAAAATCATCCCCTACTTATACCCTAATTCTTTCAAAATACTTGAAGTATCTCTCCACTCTTTCTTTACCTTTACCCATAATCTTAAGTTTACTTTTTCACCTAAAAATTTCATTACATCTTGTCTTGCATAAGTAGAAATTTGCTTAAGTGTTTTTCCACCTTTTCCAATTATTATACCCTTGTGCGAATCTTTTTCACACAGCAAGTTAGCTTCAATATGATACATATTCCTTGCATCTCGCTTCATGGAAATGATCTCTATTGCTATTCCATGAGGTACTTCTTGGGATAGTAGCTTCAAAGCCTTTTCTCTTATTATTTCAGTGATAATAAACCTTTCTTGTTGGTCTGTAATCATATCCTCTGGGTAATATAATGGTCCCTCTGGGATATTTTCAGCTACAAGTTTAGTAATTATATCAACATTTTTACCTTTTATAGCTGCAATAGGTATTATTTCTTTGAAATTAAAATACTCCGAATAACTCTGAATAGTTTTAGCTACTCGCTCTTGGGTGTTCTCATCAATTTTATTGACTAATAAAAATACTGGAATTTTACCGTCTTTTAGTTGTTCGAGAATATGCATATCACCTTTGTCAATTTCATCCCCTGGTGTAGTTATAAATAATATCACATCTACTTCACTTGTGGATTGTTGTGCTACTTTAACCATATATTCTCCTAGTTTATGCCTAGGTTTATGCATTCCTGGAGTATCTACAAATATTATTTGAGAATCTTTAGTTGTTAAAATGGTTTGTATATTATTTCTTGTAGTCTGAGGTCTATTAGACACAATTGATAATTTTTCCCCCATAATATAATTTATTAATGTAGATTTACCTACATTAGGCCTTCCGATAATAGTTACGAATCCCGATTTAAACATATATCCTCCTTCTTGTTATCTTAAGTAAATAGTATAATTTTCTATCTTACTTTAATAAATCTTCTTTAGTAAACGCGCCTGGTAATATTTCTTCCATAGTTTTTATTATGTAATCATCTTCACTTTTTACCATTATAATATTAATATCTTTTGTGGCAAATTCTGCTATAACTTGCCTGCAAATACCACATGGATAGGTATGTGTTGACATATCCCCAACTACTGCTATAGCTTTAATTTTTTTGTGACCTTCAGATACAGCTTTAAAAATCGCAGTTCTTTCGGCACAATTACTAGCACCATAAGAGGCATTTTCTATGTTGCATCCTGTATATATTGAATCATCTTCTGTAACAACTGCTGCACCAACTTTAAATTTTGAATATGGCGCATAAGCGTTTTCTCTAGCATCTATTGCAATTTTAGCTAACTTTTTATAATCCATTATTACACCCCTACACAATTAATTTGAGACATATGATATTAAATAACAATTAAAAATCACGTATACCAATTATATCATTAAATATTAGTAATTCAATAATATTATACATTATATTTTGCATGGCTGAAATCTAATATATATTATCCTAAAACTTTAAATAATAATAAGGTTAATAAAGTGCCGAAAACACCTCCAAAAATCACTTCTAAGATAGAATGAATTTGTGAATCAACCCTACTTTGCGCAACAATTACAGCTAGCAAATAAGACAATACCATAATTAGTGGTTCATTAGTTAATAGTGTTATAGCTGTTGCTACCGAAAAAGCTATTGTACTGTGACCACTTGGCATTCCGCCCCTAAATGGCGTTCCCTCACCATAAATTGACTTAACTACTACTGCTGCAATACAAACTATAACTAATATAAAAAAAATCATGTCAGGGTCAGATTTTTTAAGTTTTGCCATCATTGTTCTATTAAAGGGAGTTAATCTATCCCAAAATATAACATAGCCTACTAGAACTGAATTTATAGCAGTTACTAGCACTGCACCTGCGGCAACATTCTTAGCAATTTTGGCTAGTGGATGATAAAAATTGGTGGTAGCGTCTATTGCACATTCCACTGCAGTATTTATCATTTCAGCCACTATAACCAAGCTTATAGTGATGGTTATAATCAAAAGTTCTATCCTTGATAAATCATAAAAAAAAGTGGCAGATAGCACTATTATTGCAGCTATCATATGTATCTTCATATTTCTTTGCGTTCTAATTGAATATATAATTCCTTCAATAGCATAATTAAAACTATCAACCATTTTTTTAACTTTCATACTTAACCGCCTTTGAGAATATTGTAGAGCACCATGTCATTTTAAATAGTTATTAATATCCTCTATCTAGATATTTTGAAATTACTCAATATTTCTTCTTCTCTTTTTCTCATAATATTTTTTTCATCTTCTTCCATGTGATCATATCCTAACAAATGTAAAATTGAATGCACTGTAAGATATGCGCATTCACGAATAAAGGAATGCCCAAATTCTTCACTTTGCTCTTTAGCTTTTTCTAATGATAAGGCCACATCCCCAATTACTAACCTTTCATCATTTAAATCACTTTGGTCAAATTTATAATCTATATACACATCTTTAAACACTTTGTTTTGCGGGTAATCCAGCATTGGAAAGGATAGCACATCCGTTATTTTATCTATGCCACGATTTTTTGAATTTATTTTTTTAATCTCTTCGTTGTCAATTAATATAACGCTTACCTCATTATCTATAAAAAGTTTTTCCTCTTTAAGGGTATATTCAATGACATCTTTTATAACAATTTCCAGTTCCTGAGTAACCGCTATGTTATTCTGCCTATTATCTATAAAAATCATACTTGTTTTACTCCTTTATTGTCTTTTTCCCATTTATCCAAGGGATATTCTATTCGCTCATGGTATATTCCTGAAAACACTTTTAAAAACGCTTTTCGTATTTTTTCTAAATCTTTTAGCGTTAAATCACAATTATCTAATTGTCCATCATTAAGTCTGCCTTTTATTATGTTATTAACCATTTCCTCAATTTTATTTTTTGTATGATTTGGAATTGATCTTACAGCGGCTTCCACTGCATCAGATAGCATTATAATTGCAGCTTCACGACTTTCAGGATTTGGCCCCTGATATCTAAAGTCCTCTTCCTTAATTTCATCTGGATTATCACTAGAATTTTTCATAGTTACATAAAAATATTTAACTAAAGTAGTACCATGATGTTGCTGTATAATATCTTGAATTGCCATAGGTATTTTATGCTCTTTTGCAAGATCTATTCCATCCTTCACATGTGAAATTATTATAAGCGTACTTAGATTAGGTGTTATCTTATCATGAGGATTATCATTTCCCAATTGATTTTCTTTGAAAAAATAGGGTCTCTTTATCTTGCCAATATCATGATAATAGGCGGAAACTCTCGCAAGTACAGGATTAGCACCAACTGCCTCTGCTGCAACCTCTGAAAGGTTAGCTACTAGTACAGAATGATGATAAGTTCCTGGGGCTTCTAAAAGCAATCTTTTTAAAAGGGGGTGATTGGGGTTTGAGAGTTCCAAAAGTTTCACTGTAGTCACTATATCAAAAAAGCTTTCAAAAAACGGCAAAAACCCAATAGTAAGTACTCCAGATATAAAACTTGCAAAAGAAACCATTCCAGCTTTTTTTAAAACATCAACTATACTATTGCTTAGTAAAAAACCCATAGAAAGATAAAGAGCCAAGTTTATCATTGCAATATATATAGCCGAATATAATATATCATTCCTTTCTTGCATTTTCTTGAGTAACATAACCCCAGTAATAGAGTTTAGAACAGCTAATACTGTAATTTCAAAATTAAAATTAACTGCAACGCTAATTAAAATACAATTAAGAATACTTAATCCTATGGATACTTCATCATTAATTAAAATAGCCATGATCATAGGTATACATGCTAGTGGAATTACATACAGTGAAATTATACCTAGTATTTTAGCAAGTAGTATAGCTATTATACTAAGAATATTAAGCATAATTAATTTTTTTACATCCTTAAATATTTCTGGTTGATACTTATATAAATAAAACCATTGAAGTAGGATTACTAAACATACTAGCCCCGCTAAACTTAAATATAAGGACCATTCAAAATTAGTTGTATTATCCAGTAGTCCTAGTGAATCAAGCAGTGCCTTTTGTTCAACTGTTATTGGAGCTCCTTCACTTACAATGATTTGATCCTTCTTAATCATGACAGGTTTAACGCTTTTCCTTGCTGCTTCTATTAAAATCTCTGTTTTTTCTTTATCATAAGTTGTATTCGCACGAACTTCTACATTTGCAATAGCCATTCCTATTTCTCTTATATCCTTTGTAAAATTCGAGTCGTTAAATGCTGTAGCAATAAGTCCCTTTGCCATTACAATTTCTTCTGGCTTATCTTCATTTATTATAAATGAAGCATCAAGGGTTATCATTGTTTCTTTAAGAAATTTTTCTAATTCAACAGCTTTTTTGGGGTCTAAATTTATTAGTACCTGATAATTTTCATAGGTAAAATCAGTAATTGGATTACTTTCCTTAAGTGAAGCTATTTTTTCTTTTTCTGTTAATACTTTTTCAGGTGCAGTCCCATTGGTATTCTTAGTTGAATTAGTCACATTTAGCTTGCTTACTGCTAAAAATAACTTTCTAAATTTTTCTATAGCTTTCCCATTCATTGGAACTTTAATTGTTTTTTTCTCTACCCCTTCTATAGCCTTAGTTTTACTGATTTCTGTAGATACTTCATTTTCAACTTCTCTAGGAGCTTTTATATCCATTTTTGCAATATCTCCAACATTTAGTGTATACTTTTTAGGAACTAATGCTGTTACTAAAATTGAATACATAATAACTGCCGTAATTATAAAAACTAAATATGGCTTTGCTTTATTAATCGTCATAAGTTCTCTAATATTTTTAATATGTCAACCCCACCTTTTCTTCGCAAGTGCTCTAAAAAATATTATTTTTCATTTTCCTTTGAATTATTATTTTCCTTCTGAAGCAATATTTTCTTCTGCAATAACTAATACTTTTATGGAATACTTATCTTTCTCTTTTTTTACATCTTCAATTTTATCTATAATCTTTACATTTTTATCTAAATTTCTTAAAATATTAGAATAAATTTCTTTTGATACCTTAGTAGGATCTGCAAGTACATTTTTTTCCTGGACTTCATAATAGGTTTCTTTATATATAAACTTATTGTTATTTTCTATTTTATCATAATTACCATAGGGAATTAAGCTATTTTTGAGATAAACTTTTTTATTAGCAAATTTAATGTATGAATTACTTATACTTTTCCCTGTTTTGATCCTTGCTGTGCTGGATAATGGAACTTCTTTTATCTCCTCATAAAAAGTTTTTGCTATAACTTCTCCCTGAGCATGTACAGCGTATACACTTTCTTCTTTACCCTGCTCACCCTTAACTAATAGATCACCCTTTTGTATCATATCTCCCTCTTTAACAACTGCTGTACCTTCCGTGGTAAATACTCTAACTATCATACCATCTTTACTCGCTATTAAATTACAAGGAGTTTTGTCCACAATTATAATAGGTGGTGATTGTCTTTCTATCACATCAACCTTTAGCTTAACCCCTTCAATTCTAGCTTTTACCCACATTATTTCATCGTTACTTCTTAGAAGTTTATTTTCAATATCGTAAACATCTATATTCTTCTTTCTAAGTCCCTTAGAAACGCCAAACCCTTTAATTTGATTGCGTAATTCATATGGACTTATATAATTTTCCGTACTAATTTCTATATTCCATACAAATGTAGATAAATAATATATTATGCATACAAACAAAATTACTCCAAGTAATAGCACAGACCTACTTTTTATTTTCATTAAAAAAAATGATAATCCATTCCTTCCGATAATAACAATTTTAGTATCCGTTTTTTTTGCCACTTTGCTAATTTCAACATAATCGCATAATTTGACCTCAAGCACTAAAGTTGTTATATTAACCTTTTTTATATTTTTAGCCACAATACCATTTTTCCATAATAAATTTATAAACTTTTCTGGCATAAATGATTCAATTTCCATTGTGATAGTTCCTTTTTTATATTTTTTCAGATTATTCATGACCTTCATACACAACAGATTTAAAGTTGCCACTTAAAGTTATTGTGTTTCCTCCTATAAATAATATTTTAAAACTATTTCCATATATAGAAATCGGCCCTACGTTGGAATTTATTTTTATTTCTTCTTCTTCAAAAATGACTATGCCTTTATGGTTTTCAATATTTATTTCATTATCAGCCAAAATAGTTATTTTGGGCAAATCTAATAAGATATCTCTTGGCAAATCTAATTTATTAGCTATAGTTTCCTTTGTTCTAAAAAATTTATTTTCCATATACCCACCTCATAAAGTACTTCATATTAAATTTATGAAAAAAAAACAAAAGAAATTACAATTTTTAAATTATATAATTTTTTACAACAAAAAAAAGACTTAGCAAAAGCTAAGTCTTTTATTTATTTAAATATTGTTTTACTATTTCACAAGCAAGTTTACCTTTTGATTTGCCCATAATTTAAGGCAACTCGGCAAACATAATTTTTCTCAAGTTTTCCATGCTATTAGCTCCCAATTTTACTACTGTTTCTCTGAATGTCTCTAAAATTTCTAATTTCTTTAACTGCTGAGGAAGGTATTCTAACAAAATTTTATCTTGTTTCCGTTTCAAAAAATTCTATTTGAATTTTCTCTTTCTTGCAGCTTCTGATTTTAATTTCTTTTTAACACTTGGCTTTTCATAGTGCTCTCTTTTTCTTACTTCTCCGAGCACTCCACTTCTTGCACATTTTTTCTTAAACCTTCTTAAAGCGTTCTCAATGGACTCGTCTGCTCCAACCTTAATTTCTGACATCATTATCCCTCCCTCCGCTAGCTCAATTCAATTTAAAAACAGCTAATGCGGGGCCTAAATAGCACAGTTTTTATTATACAACACAATTTTACATAATGTCAACATTTTCATTACTATTTTGTTATATAAAATGTATTTATATATATAATATTAATTAAAATTCAACATTTAGAAAATTAGTTATATTGGACATTCAAATAAATAAACTGGCATCTGCCTTGTTATTTATTTGAATTTACCTATTAGCCTGGTGGCCACTGTAGCATTCTGCCCCCCAATAAATGAAAATGCACATGGTGAACAGTTTGACCCCCTTGCTCCCCACAATTACTAACAATCCTATACCCACCTTCAGCAATACCTAAGGTCCCAGCAATTTCTCTGGCAACCATAAATATATGACCTATTAATTCTGATGACTCTTGTTTTAAGCAATTTAAATCATCAATATGTTGCTTTGGAATAATTATCACGTGTACGGGCGCCTGAGGACTTATGTCATTAAATGCTATAACTTTATCATCTTCATAAAGCATTTCACAAGGAATCTGCTTTTTTATGATTTTACAAAATATACAGTCTTCCACATAATCACCTCCCATCATCCTATTAATATACTATTCAACATAAAGTTTTATTCTCCTGCTAAATATATTTATCATTGTGTAATTATTCTAAGTCTTGCACCTGCCCAATTATATAATCACCCATAGGTTCTATAAGTTTAGTCATATGAAATTCACCTACTATGTTTTCAGAGCATTTCCCTACAACCTTTATATAGTTGTCAGTGTAACCTTCATATTCATCTTCATTATTTTTGAATTTTTGCTCATATAGTACATTCATGCATTTTCCACGGAAGGTATTTATATGCTTTTCTTCTAGCATATTGTTAAGTGTAATAAGCTTGTGGCTTCTCTCTTCTTTTATATTCCCATCAATCTGCTCTTTTATTTGCGCCGCTTTTGTTCCCTTTCTAGGACTATATTTAAAAATATGCATTTTTGATAATTCTAAGTCTTTTAAAAAGGCATAGGTTTCATTAAATTCTTCCTGGGTCTCTCCAGGAAAACCTACAATTACGTCCGTAGTTATAGATGCACCCTTTATATTTAGCCTCAAACTTTCTACTACGGCTTTGTACTCCTGGGCTGTATAACGTCTATTCATTCTTTTAAGAGTCTGATCACATCCGCTTTGAAGTGAAAGATGAAAGTGGGGACATAGCTTCTTAAATGACATTATTTTTTCAATAACGCCCTCTGTAAAGAAGGTTGGGTCTATTGAGCCTATTCTTATCCGCTCTATTCCTTGCACCTTATCCACTTCCTCTAAAATCCTCACTAAATTCCATCCGTCTTCTAAATCTAATCCAAAAGATGCTATATGTATACCTGATAAAAGTATCTCTTTAAAGCCATTTTGGGCTAATTCATGAACTTCTGCTATAATTTTCTCAGGTGCTTTACTACATACTGCTCCCCTTGCATAAGGTATTAAGCAATAAGAACAAAATCTATTACAACCATCTTGAATTTTCACAAAAGCTCTAGTTCTATCTTGATATTCACTAATATTTAAGTCCTCAAATACCTTGTTTTTTAGAACATCACTAACCTCTACTACCTGCTTTGCCTCTTCGCGAGATCTATTTACCCAATAAACAATATCACCTTTGTTTCGGCTACCTAAAACTACATCAACGCCTTCAATGCTTGCTACTTCGCCTGGGGCTATCTGTGCATAACAACCCACCACTGCAATAATAGCTTTTTCATTTAATCTTCTAGCGCGTCCTATCATCTGTCTTGATTTTTTATCACCCATATTAGTAACCGTACAAGTATTAATAACATATACGTCAGAAAAATCATGAAACTCAGCCACTTCATATCCTTCGCGAATAAATTTTTCTACCATAGCTTCTGACTCATACTGATTTACCCTGCACCCTAAAGTAGCGAAAGCAACTTTCATTCTATAACACCTCCCAAATCTCCCAGTTCATACATTATCAAACTTAAACATGTAAAGCCCGCAGTCTCAGTTCTAAGTATTCTGGGTCCCAAAGTGACGATTTTCGCTCCTATTTCTGTAAGTTTCTGAATTTCACTTTCTTCAAATCCACCCTCAGGTCCTATGACAATACCAACTTTAACAATAGTATTTTTTTCTATGTCCTTCATTAATTTCTTTATGCCATAGCCTTCTTCATTTTCATAGGGAACCACCACTAAATCCATATGCTTTAATTCTTCTAATAAGTGATCAAATTCTATAGGCACATTAATTTCAGGCACCAGACTTCTTTTACACTGCTTACAAGCTTCAAGTGCTATCCTATTCCATCTATCTACCTTTTTGAATTCGCAAAGCTCAGTTTTAACTACTACTCGCTGCGAAATCATAGGTGTTATTGCCTTAACCCCTAGTTCCGTATTTTTTTGAACTATTAAGTCCATTTTTGTTGACTTAGGCATTCCCTGAAATAAATATACTTCAATAGGGCTTTCATTATTTATAGAGCTTTTTTCTAATAGATTTATAGTTACTGATTTCTTATCTATTAAAGTTATTTCCCCTACATATTCACTACCTTCACAATTATTTACGCTTACCACATCACCAATTTTAAGTCTTAATACTTTATATATATGTTTTACATCTTCGCCATCAATAATGGCATTATCACCATCTATGTTTTGCTTTGGCACAAAAAATTTATGCATTATTTATTCTCTCCTCAGCCAGGCATCTTTAACTTTATATATTTTTAAGATGCTTATATAGTTATTTCACTATAACTTGCAACTATACAAACCCATTCGCCCTCAATATTTATCTCTTCAATTTTAAAACCACACTGGGTTAACTTATTTATTACCTCATCTTTTTTACTTAAGATTATTCCTGAGGAAATAAAATATCCACCATCTACTATAAAGGATTTAACTTGCTCAGTTAAGAACATAATTATATCAGCCATTATATTAGCTATAACAATGCTGGCCTTTCCTTTAATAACTTCCATTAAGTCTCCGTATATTATCTCAATGTTATTTAAATCGTTGTAACTAACATTCAGCTTTGCAGAATCTACTGCTACTGGGTCCAAATCAACCCCTATAGTTTTTTTCGCCCCAAGCTTAGCTGCAGCAATAGATAATATACCCGACCCTGTTCCTATATCAAAAACAACTGATTCTTCTCCTACGTGACGCTCAAGCGCTTTTATACACATTCTAGTAGTCTCATGGGTTCCAGTTCCGAAAGCCATACCTGGATCTAGCTCTACAATTATTTCACCAGGTTTCTTATTGTACTTCTCCCATATAGGCTTTATAACTATTTTTTCTCCTACCTTTATTGGTTTATAATACTGTTTCCAATTATTTTCCCAATCTTGTTCCTTTACATCAGTGGCAGTAATAGTTCCTAAACCCTTGTCTAGTCCAAACTCTGGCAATTTATTTACTCCTGCTTTAATCTCTTCTAAGTAACCCTCAAATTTTTCATCTCTTTTATAGTATCCCTTAACTACAACTCCGCTATTTGTATCTATAATAGTTTCATCAAAATAGTCCCAATCAGTAGTATGATCTCGCCTGTAAATCATATCTAATGGATCCAAAATAGAAACTCCTTTTACACCTGTATTATATAACATGGCAGATACCGCCTCAACTGCCTCACTACTTGTTATTATAGTTACTTCAATCCAATCTTTATTCATTGTATCCTCCTCGCTACTCTGTATGTAGCTATCAATTTTTCATCTACACAAGTTTATCATTTTTGATATTTTAACACAATATCATAATAAAAAAACTCCGTTTTATAAAACGAAGTTTTTTTCTTATTATTATTTGCCAAACATTTTATCCACAAAAGACTTTTTATTTTCTTCAGAACCCTCTACAATCTCACCACTTGCTTCCATAAAGAGTTTTAAGGTTGCCTTTTGCTTATCATTTAAGGTTTTAGGAATATCAACAATGACTTTTACGTATTCATCGCCTCTTCCATGTCCATTAACTCTAGGTATACCCTTACCCTTAAGTCTAAACACGGTACCAGATTGTGTGCCTGCTGGAACTTTATATTTAACGTCCCCATCCACAGTTGGAACTTTAATTTCAGTTCCAATAGCTGCATATCCAAAGCTTATATGAGATTCTATATGAATATCAATTCCGTTCCTTTTAAAAGTTTTATGAGGAGCTACTCTGATATTTATATACAAGTCTCCTGATGGACCACCTTTTTCACCTGGTTCTCCTTGCCCTCTTAAAGGCATAACATTTCCGGTATCAACTCCACCTGGAATATTAATCTTAATTTTTCTATTTTTTCTCTCTTTTCCAGCGCCATGACAAGTTTTACATGGTTCAGAAATTATTTGACCACGACCTCCGCACTTATCACAAGTACTCATGCTAGCAAAGCTTCCAAAAGCAGTGTTTCTTTGAACTTTTATCTGCCCATTTCCACCACACTTATCACAGGTTTTAGGCGTTGTACCAGCTTTAGCACCACTACCACCACAATCATTACACTTTTCGTTTTTTGTAATGGATACCTCTTTTTCAACGCCAAAAACAGCCTCCTCAAAGCTTAGATTTAAATTGTATTCTAAATCTGCACCTTTCTTAGGACCATTTTGATTTCTTGAAGAGAATCCTCCTCCAAATATGTCTCCAAATATATCTCCAAAACCGCCAAAACCTGAGAAATCAGAGCCACCGTCAAAGCCTGCTCCAGCATCAGCTGAACCATATTGATCATATCTTGATCTTTTATCTGAATCAGATAAGACTTGGTATGCCTCATTCGCTTCTTTAAATTTATCTTCTGCTGCTTTATTGTCTGGATTTCTATCTGGATGATATTTTAATGCAGCCTTTTTAAAGGCTTTCTTAACTTCTTCTTCACTAGCACCTCTTTCAATGCCAAGGGTCTCATAATAATCTTTTTTTGCCATGCTGTTTTTACACCACCTAAAATATATATGCTTTTTTTATATAAACTATTAATTAAAATAATTCAATGGCACATCTTTTTATGCCAACATTTCTATTATATAGTTTTTCTACACTTATTGATATAATTTACTTAAAATAAATTAAGGGAAGGGTAATTACCCCACCCTTAATTTAATGGTTTTGCTGTTTATTTATCTTCTTCTACTTTAAAATCAGCATCCACTACATTGTCATCATGAGCAGCATTTCCGCCCATGTTGCCTGGTTCTTGATCTTGTGCTCCTTGACCCTGAGCTTGCTCTGCTTCTGCTTGATATATTTTTGTAGTTACTGCATAGAAAGCCTCAGTTAGCTCTTCAGTAGATTTCTTTATAGCTTCTGTGTCTTCTCCATCTTTAACTTTTTTAAGTGCTTCTAATTTCTCTCCAATAACTTTTTTATCTTCTTCTGAAACTTTTTCTCCTAGATCAGTTAAACTTTTTTCAGTTTGATATACTAACTGCTCTGCATTATTTTTAATCTCAATTGCTTCTTTTCTTGATTTATCTTCTTCAGCAAATTTTTCTGCTTCTTTTACTGCTGCATCAATTTCAGAATCACTTAAATTAGTTGATGCTGTAATTGTTATTTTAGCTTCTTTTCCTGTTCCTTTATCTTTAGCTGATACATTAACTATACCATTAGCATCTATATCAAAAGTAACTTCTATTTGTGGAATTCCTCTTGGTGCTGCTGCTATTCCAGAAAGAGTAACTCTTCCTAAAGATTTATTTCCTGCAGCCATTTGTCTTTCACCTTGAACAATGTTAATTTCAACTGATGTTTGACCATCTGCTGCTGTTGAGAATACTTGACTCTTTTTAGCAGGAATTGTAGTATTTCTTTCAATTAAAGGAGTAGCTATTCCACCTAATGTTTCAATTCCTAGTGTTAATGGAGTTACGTCAAGAAGTAACACATCTTTAACTTCTCCACTTAATACTCCCGCTTGGATTGCTGCACCTAGGGCAACACATTCATCAGGATTTACTCCCTTTGAAGGTTCTTTTCCTGTAAAGTTTTTAACTGCATCTACAACTGCTGGTGTTCTTGTTGAACCACCTACAAGCACAACTTTATCTATTTCGCTAAGTGATAAACCTGCATCTGCAAGAGCTTTTTTCATTGGCTCTATTGTACCATCAACTAAATCTTGAGTTAATTCATTAAATTTAGCTCTTGTTAAATTCATCTCTATATGCTTTGGACCTGTTGCATCTGCAGTAATAAAGGGTAAGTTAATTGTTGTTTGTGTTGATGATGACAATTCGATTTTTGCTTTTTCAGCAGCTTCTTTTAATCTTTGAAGTGCCATTTTATCATTTCTTAAATCTATTGCATTATCAGCTTTAAAAGTTTCAGCTATATAATTTACTACCTTTTGGTCAAAATCATCTCCACCAAGTTTAGTATTACCATTAGTTGATTTAACTTCAAATAAACCATCACCAAGTTCTAATATAGATACATCAAATGTACCGCCACCTAAATCATATACTAATATTTTCTGATTAACATCCATTTTATCTAAACCATAAGCAAGAGCTGCTGCAGTTGGCTCATTTATTATTCTCTTAACTTCAAGTCCAGCTATTTTTCCTGCGTCTTTTGTTGCTTGTCTTTGACTATCATTGAAATATGCTGGTACAGTTATTACAGCTTCAGTAACTGCTTCTCCTAAATAAGCTTCCGCATCAGCTTTGATTTTTTGAAGAACATAAGCTGAAATCTCTTGTGGTGTATGTGATTTTCCATCAACATCTATTTTATGATCAGTACCCATTTCTCTTTTAATTGACATTATTGTTCTATCTGGATTTGTAATTGCTTGTCTTTTAGCTACTTGACCTACTAGTCTTTCTCCATTAGCTTGAAATGAAACTACAGATGGTGTAGTTCTTGCACCTTCTGAATTAGAAATTACAACTGGTTCTCCACCCTCCATTACTGCTACACATGAATTTGTTGTACCTAAATCTATTCCTATAATTTTTCCCATTATTATTTCCTCCTTGTATTCCTTTTAGTTTATAGCATTATAACTGCTAATTTTTTATATCTTTTATAATATAAAGCTTTAATTTGCAACTTTAACCATACTATGCCTTAATACCTTGTTTGCTCTTTTATACCCCTTTTGAAATACTTCAACTATTTGGTTAGTCCCATACTGTTCATCTTCAATATGCATCACTGCATTGTGAAAATTCGGGTCAAACTCTCCTTCTGGGGGTAATTCTTCAACTCCTAATTTACTAAAAGCATCATTGAATTGTCTTACTGTCATTTCTACACCTGTTCTCAGATCCTCGCCACATCCTTCAACAGAAAGTGCTCTTTCTAAGTTATCAAGTACTGGTAGAACTTCTTTTAAAACATCTGTGCAGGCATCAGTGTATATGCCTTCTTTCTCTTTAACTGTTCTTTTTCTAAAATTCTCATATTCAGCCATTGTTCTCAAAAACTTATCTTTAAAATCAATAATCTCATTCTCGAGTTTTGTGTTTTCTTCTTGTAGTTTTTTCATCTTTTTATTCATATCTTTTTCTTTTTCACTTTCTAGAAGTTCTATAGGTTCTACTTCTTCTACTATTTCAGCTTCCTCTAATTCTTCTGTATTGCTTTGAGTTTCTTCAAGTTCAATTTCATCAGCTAAACTTGAATCCTCAAAAGGCATTTTTTCTTCTTTTAAAATCTTTTCGTTTTTACTATTATTTGTATGCACTCAACTACTCCTCCATTCCAGGCTCAAAGTAAATCTTTTAATTCAAATTTTTATCTATGATCGTCATAAATTTGAGCTATATTGTCATTTAATTCTTTAACTATTTCAGTTAAAACGGATATAACTTTTCCATAGGGTATTCTTGTTGGTCCTATAACACCAATAGATCCAAGCGGTGTTCCCGAGGCGCTATAAACTGCGGTTATAATACTGCATTCCCTAGCACACTCAACGAAATTTTCACCACCAATTTTAATTGTAATATTACCAGTAATGTCCTTAGCATTTAGTAAACTATTTATACTCTCTTTATTGTCTACTAAAATTAAAAATTCACGTGCTTTAACAATATCGTTGTATTCTGAGTAATTAAATATATTTGCAGCACCCTGAATATATATTTCTGAAGTTTCGACTCCAGACAAACTATCATATAAAGCTGGAATAATACCATCAAAAATTTCTTCATAGGAAGCTAAATTGCTTTTTAAATTGTTAATGACTTCTAAATTTATTTGTTCAATTGTAAGCTTACCTAATCTAAAATTAAGTATTTGGGTGAGTTTTTCTATAGTAGCACCATTAATAGGTTTACTAACCTTAATAACATTATTTTTGATTATACCGCTGTCAGTAATAATTACAAACAAGACACTTCCCGCATCTAGATTCATTAACTGAATATACTTTATACAACTCTTTTGAACAGAAGGTGCCTTAACTATAGATGTAAGATTTGTAAGATGCGAAAGCATTAGTGTTGCTTGTTTAACAATTTTATCAACCTCATATAGTGCAACATTAATAAGGTGATGCTTAATCATATATTGCTCCTCAGTTGATAATTCTGTAATTTGCATAAGCCTATCAACATATAACCTATACCCCTTATCCGATGGTTTCCTACCAGAGGAGGTATGGAGCTGCTCTATATATCCCATTTCTTCCAAATCTGACATTTCATTTCTTATAGTAGCTGAACTAATACCTAAATCATACTTTTTAGCTATGGTTCTGGACCCTACAGGCTCACCATTACTTATATAATCTGTAATTATAGCCTGAAGTATTTTAATTTTTCTTTCATCCATTTCCATAATATCACCTCTTTTATTAGCACTCACTACCATTGAGTGCTAACGAGTATGTATTAAAAATATCATTTACCACTGTATTTGTCAATAACGTTCAATTTTAAATATAGCCATTTTATACTCATTGCAAGGGTTTATATTTAATATGCTCCATTTTTCTTTGATTTCTAAGCAACTTCATAAAGTTTCCTATTTGATTTGAACTTATTTTTTTATTATAGCTCTGTTAATATAATTAATATTAAATATATGCAAGGCTATGATAGAAGAAATTCTGACATAATTACATTAGACACTTCAATACCTTCATATGTTAAAAAAATATTATCATCATTTTCCACCATAAACCCATTGCTTATATATTTATTTATTACCACCTCATAAACACTGTGTATATCAATATTAAATCTTTTTTGGAATTGACTTTTGCTTATGCCCATAATCTTTCTAAGCCCCATAAACATAAACTCTTCCATGTCGTCTTTAGTTGAATTTTTCTTTTTTTCTACTATTGCACTGCCGAAAGCATTTATTTTCTCAATATAAGCTTCTACATTTTCTTCATTTCTATACCTAAAACCATCAATATATGAATGAGAAGCAGACCCACAACCAATATACTCCTCCATTTCCCAATATACTAAATTATGCCTACAGGCCATTTTGTCTTTTGCAAAATTTGAAATTTCATATTGAACATACCCTTTTTCACTTAAATATTCTATTGTTTCATGGTACATAGCTCGATCTATTTCCTCATCAGGGAGATTTAATGTACCCTGATTAAATTTTTTATAAAAAGCAGTTCCCTCTTCTACTATTAAACTATAACAAGATAGATGTTCTGGCTTAAGCTTCGTAATATTTTTCAAAGTCTCTTGCCACTGCGAAAAGGTTTGGCTCGGCAAACCAAACATTAAATCTACATTAATGTTATTAAACCCTAGTTTCCTAGCCATTTCAAAACTTTGTTTAAAATCTTCTACAGTATGAATTCTCCCAAGGCTTTTTAAAAGTGAGTCTTGAAATGCTTGAAGCCCAATACTGAGCCTATTTACCCCCATTTTTTTAAAAAATTCTAATTTTTCCATTGTAAATGTTCCTGGATTTCCTTCCACCGTAAATTCCAACCCACCCGAAGTATCCAATCTATCAATGCTTTCTTTTATGATTTCCCAGCCCTCTAAAGATAAATAGGTGGGAGTACCCCCACCTATAAATATAGTTTTTATTTTTTTATTTTTTATACTACTTATTTCTTTTGCGAGAGCTGCGCAGTAATGGAGCATATTTTCCTCTTTACCTGCAAAAGACGGAAAATCACAATATAAACACTTTTGCTTGCAAAATGGAATATGTATATATAACGCCACATTTTTCATAGTTTAAGCCCTCTTTCCACTTTTAAAATTGAGAGTTGAGAGTTTTCTCTACCTCTCAACTCTCCATTATTTTAATTAATCTACCTTAAGTATAGCCATAAATGCTTCTTGTGGAACTTCTACACTTCCAACTTGTCTCATTCTCTTTTTACCTTCTTTTTGTTTTTCTAATAATTTTCTCTTTCTTGAAATATCTCCACCATAGCATTTAGCTAAAACATCTTTTCTCATTGCTTTTACAGTTTCTCTTGCAATTACCTTTGCGTTTATAGCTGCTTGTATTGGAATTTCGAACATTTGTCTTGGTATATGTTCTTTTAATTTTTCACACATAACTCGCCCTCTATGAGAAGCTGTTTCTTCAGGAACAATCATAGAAAGAGCATCAACCTTTTCTCCTTTAAGCAAAATATCCAATTTTACAAGGGTTGCCTTGGTGTATCCTTTTAATTCATAGTCAAAAGATGCATAGCCTTTTGTTCTTGATTTTAAGGCATCGAAAAAGTCATATACTATTTCATTAAGAGGCAATTCATAATTTACAACTACTCTAGTGGTTTCTATATAGTTCATATCAATGTATACGCCTCTTTTTTGTTGGCATAGCTCCATAACTGTTCCTAAATGCTCCGATGGTGTTATGATGGAAGCTTTAACTATTGGTTCTTCCATATAATTAATTTCTGTAGGCTCTGGAAGATTTGTAGGATTTGTTATTTCAATTAGATCCCCATTAGTTTTCATTACTTTATATATAACTGAAGGAGCTGTAGTAATAATATCTAAATTAAATTCTCTTTCAACTCTTTCTTGCACTATTTCCATATGCAAAAGACCTAAGAATCCACATCTAAATCCAAAACCTAAAGCAATAGAGGTCTCTGGTTCAAAACCTAAGGCTGCATCATTTAACTGAAGTTTTTCTAATGCTTCTTTTAATTCTCCATATCTAGAACCATCTACAGGATAGATACCACTAAATACCATGGGCACCGCTGGCCTATATCCCTTAAGTGGTTCTAGAGCTGGTCTTGCAGCTTCTGTTACCGTGTCCCCAACCCTAGCATCCCTAACATTTTTTATAGATGCAGTTATATATCCAACATCCCCAGCGCTTAGCTCAGTTACAGGCAGATAATTTGGAACGAAAACTCCAACTTCTACTACATCATAGACCTTGCTAGTATTCATTAGCTTAATCTTTGTCCCTTGTCTAATTTTACCATCTCTAACTCTTACATAGCATACAACACCCTTATAGCTATCATAAGAAGAATCAAAAATTAATGCCTTAAGTGGAGCCTGGGCGTCACCACTAGGTGGTGAAATCTTATTTACTACGGTTTCTAAAACATCCTCTATATTAAGTCCAGTCTTAGCTGAAATTAGCGGAGCATCCTGAGCTTCAATTCCGATAACATCCTCAATTTCCTTAATAACCTCTTCTGGTCTTGCACTAGGAAGGTCTATTTTATTAATAACTGGTGCAATATCAAGATTATTATCTAAGGCAAGATAACAGTTTGCCAAGGTCTGAGCTTGAATTCCTTGAGATGCATCCACTACAAGCACTGCTCCTTCACAAGCGGCTAAACTTCTTGAAACCTCATAATTAAAATCTACATGTCCTGGAGTGTCTATAAGATTTAATATATATTCTTCGCCATTATCCCTTTTATAAACAAGCCTAGCTGGTTGAGATTTTATAGTAATACCTCTTTCTCTTTCTAGGTCCATAGTATCAAGTACTTGTTCTTCCATTTCTCTTTTAGTTAAAGTACCCGTCTTTTCGAGTAGCCTATCCGCAAGAGTAGACTTGCCGTGATCTATATGTGCAACTATGGAAAAATTTCTTATGTATTTTTGTCTATCACTCTGCATTAATTTTTACCCCCGTTATTGTATATGAATTTAATTATTCTCTTTAGCATAACCTAACTATACTTTATATTCCACCTTTTATTATGCTGATCTGCCACAAAGTATATTAGTTTTTACAAAACAACTTAAATTATATCATAAATGTCTAGAGCTTTGTCAACACAAAGAACTTTTATAGGGGACTTATTTCACTGCTCGTGTTAATATTTGTATTATTTTGATATAACTTCATCATATACATCCCTACACTTTGCTTTCATATCATCCAAAACTTTATTATTTACATAAAAAGCATAGTCCTTTGTCTCTATTCTCAAATCAAAAGGTTTATATTTTAAATCTATTGTGAACTTTGATTTTTGTCTTTCACCTTTTGTCTTAGTTATATTAACTTTAATAAATCCATATGTAAATATAGAAAAACAAATAAAAATCACAAGAATATATTTAATTCTGCCTTTTTTACGCATAAAAAGTGCCTCCTAGGGTTCTAACAGATAGATAACAATTACTAATTATTATCTTCACCTTAATAAGGATGCACTTTTTAAAACATATTATTCACTTTTCCCATTTATTTGCTCTGCAATTATTCTTGCTAAATACTTACCAGTATTTTTTACCTCTCCAATAGTATTACTATCTGAGCCTACTTCAATTAGCAGAGCATTATCACTTCTATTCTGGTTATAGAAACTCATGCCGTAATCATAAGTACAGATTTCTTTGGGCTCTAAAAGACCTGGAAATAGTTTATTTGATGTTCCTATCATGGAATCTATTAATTTCTTTTGCTTTGCATATCTAGGGTTTTTCTGTGTCACCACAAACATAAATTTAGCAACTTCTTCCCCATTTAATTTAGTAGTTACTGCCTTTTTACTATCTCTATGTAAATCTATAATTAATTTAAAATCTCCATATTCCTTTAAATACTTATCTAAAGTAACTCCTGATTTTTTATAGGCCCCATAATAATCACCTTTATCATTCACAGTTTTATCATGTATAACCGCAATTCCATAATTCTTTTCTAGTTCCTCTTCTATTACATCTCCTACAGCCGTTACATTTTTTGTTCCATCTAAACTATCACTAACTTTGTTTGTATCCTTCTCTGAGGCTAAATAAGCTTCCGAGGTATGAGAATGATATATAAGCACTTCTGGCTTTGCATTATTTAGAGTTTTTTTCAATTTAGGATTATAAAGGTTTGCAATGACATTAGATTTTTGATTTGTAGCTTCAGCCTTACTTATTTGTTTTTCTCCTAAATTAAAGGGATTAAGAATAAATGTTTTTAAATTATTTACTTTATTGCTATTTTTTTTTGCATCCCCACTAGTTTCATTTTCGTTTAAATATGAAATTTCTCTTGTTATTATTGATATAGGATCCGAAATGTCTATCCCTAGAAATGATAGTGTTTGTAATTTTAAACTACTTTCACTTTTAGGAGACTGCTCCTGATTGCCTAGGGACTTAATTACAGATAATGTATTATCAATAACCTTAACATAAAAGTAATTCAAATAATTTCCTTCACTGTAGGCCAGAGCATTTTTAGGTAAAATGATTCCAAATAAAAAAATAATCAGTAATGTGAAAATACTAAAAACAATTCTCACATTACTATTGTTTTGAATAGTGTGTTTTGAAAAGTTCATTTTCATCCCCCCTGTTTTTACAATATATATGAGGGAATATAGAAATTTATTACTAGTTTAAGAACTTATTTATATCCTCCAGGTTTAGTGCTGGCTGCAAGGCTATATTAAGTCCGCTTGCAATGATTTTAGAAAGAGAATTTATAACCATATCAATTTCCTTTGGTGTAACTACAAGATTACCAACATATGGATTTAATATCTCAGTTATCATCTTTTGCTTTTCTTCCTTATCAATGGATTTAAGCATATTATAAAATTCTCCCCCTGAATTTGCGGTTCTAATCATCTCATCAAGTACTAAGTCAATGGTATCATTAGCTAGCGTTGCTGCATCCACTACTGTTGGAACCCCAATAGCTATAACTGGTACTCCAAGTGTTTGCTCATTTATTTGCATCCTCCGATTTCCTATTCCAGCTCCAGGAGAAATTCCAGAAGTCCCTATTTGTATTGTTCTATTTACCCTATCCATCTTCCTCGAAGCCAATGCATCAATGCAAATTACTAAATTAGGTTTAATTTTCTCAACCACACCTCTGATAATTTCGCCTGTTTCCATACCAGTTATCCCTAGCACCCCCGGCGATATAGCGCACACCGGCCTTATGCCTTCATCTATGGAATCTGGCACTAATTGTTTTAAATGCCTAGTGACCATTATTTTTGAAACAACTTTTGGACCTATAGCATCAGGAGTAACATTCCAATTACCAAGCCCAACCACAAGCGCCGTCATACTATCTTCGAGTTTTATTAAGGGCTTTAATACCTTTCCTATTACAACGCTTACCCTATCCATAGCCTCACCATCATAGTGAACAAATTCTGGGATATCAATAGTTATATATGTACCTTTTGGTTTTCCCATCATTTTTTCTCCAACATCGCTGACTATTTTTACATTAGTAATTTTAATATCACCCTCGCTATACTCTTCTACATCAACACCGCTAGTCTTACCATTACTCTGCGCACTGTATATCTCTTTAGCTTCCACCGCTAAGTCTGTTCTTATACTTATCATAATTTCACCTCAACTAAATTTTAATATTAGCTTTTCCTAATAGCCTTTTCCTATTCTTAAAAAGTATTTATTTAAATTTTACATTTCTATAAAATTTAAAATTATATTAAATCATCATCTGCGATGCTGCAATTAACGACTTCAGAAGGAGATTTAGACTACCACTGAAGTTTTCTTTTTGTTATAGTACATTACCCCCACTTATAAAAATAGGAGGCTTCCTTCTGAAATGTCGTTAAAATTTCTATATGTAGGATAAGTTTAACTTGAAGTGCTTTAATTTTAATGCTATAATATCAATTGTCTATTGTCTATTAAATAGACTCGTATGCAGTTTTCCCCAAAACTGCTGATACGGATTAAATACAAAGGGGGGTGAAAATGAATGGCAAATATTAAATCTGCAAAAAAGAGAATTAAAGTTACTGAGGTTAAGACATTGAGAAATACAATGATTAAATCAGCTTTAAAAACTAAGGTAAAGAAATTCGAAACAGCTGTCGTTACTGGCAACGTTGAAGAAGCTAAAACTACATATGCAAACGTGGTTAAAGCTTTAGATATGGCTGTAACAAAAGGAATTCTTCACATTAATAAAGCAGCAAGAAGAAAATCAAGACTCGCAGCGAAGTTAAACAACTTAAGTTTAACTGCATAATAAACAACCGGTGATGTCCACCGGTTTTTATTTTTTTTGCTACATAACAGTCTTTATCATAAAGACTTCCATATTTATCTTATTATCAGTAGAAGTGCTTTTCAATGTTTTTTCCGTATCAAGGCATAGCTCAATATTTCTCTTTAGCCCTTTTAAAGTAAATTTCATACTCTGTGATATCATTTTTTCACATATATAAGGATGAAGCCTTAACTCCCCCGCCAAAATTTCTTTTGTTTTCCCGCTTTCAATGCCTAATTTAATATTAAATAAAAGATTGAATTGCCTGGCTATCATAAATAGTATAAGCGGAATCTTCTCTCCCTTATATATAAGTTCATTTAAAATGTCTAAGGCTCTTTTAATATTTTTCTGAGACAGATAATCAACTAAATTAAAAATATCATTTTCACTTTTTTGAGGCATCATAGCCAAAATATCCTCTTTTGTAATGTCTCTTCCCTCTGCATAAGAAACTAATTTTTCTATTTCATTAACTACGATATCCATATTATTATCTACCTGACTACAAAATAGTGTAAGCTCAGCTTTCCCTATTTTACTACCTGCAGCTTGGAACAAATCCATACATTTTTTTTGGAGAACTTCACCCCTTAATTTATCAACTTTTATAACGCAGGCTTTTTTATCTAATTTTTTAATTTTAGCACTTGGTTTCTCTCTATCATTTGAAAACACATAATATATAATTAAAATGCAATGAGGTGCGGGATTGCTTAAATATTCATTTAGCAATTGGAAATTCTCACTTTTCAAATCCCCGGAAGTTTTACTCCCGCCACTATCACTTAAAAATGACGCTCTATATACCACCACTACTTTTTTATCACTCATAAAAGGCATGGTTTCACAAGATTCAATAATTGCCTCAAAATCAGCTTTGTTACCATCAAATTTCGAATAATTCAAATCCATAAAATCACTTTTCAGCACATTATCAGTTACAAATTTAACATGCTGCTTTATTAATTTTTCGTCCGATCCGCAAAATACATAACAATTATCTAATTCATGTTTCTTTAACTTTCTCTCTAAATCCGTAAAATTAATCAAAATATTTCCACCAACCCCTGTTAAAATTTTAAAACTTTGTTTCCTAGAATTATATGTTTATTTATTATTGTACCTTTAGGTGTATAAGTTTCATCCTTTTTTAATTTTATAATGCTTTTATATGCTGTAAATTCACTACCCCTATTATTAAAAGCTTCTAGATTAGATTTTATATTTGATTTTTCTAAAAAGCATACTTGTGCTTCTAATTTATTACCATGACTGATTAACCTAATAATAGCTTTACTAGAAAGGTTCATAGTTGAATCTCCTTTGTACCCCCGAAAAACACTATCTACTTTTACAGGCACTTTTAGATCCTTCACATTGATGTTACCTGTGGTCACTGCAATTGTATCACTTCTATATTGTATTAAAACTATATCATTATTATTTACACTTATATAGCTAATCTCTGGGAAAACTTTATAATTTTGATATGCAAAAACAAAAATAACACAAAGGGGAAGGTACTTAAATTGCTCATATCCACTTTTAATTCCAAGATAACACAGATATAACCCAAATACAACTAAACTCTCTATATAAGAAAAGTAAATTATTTCTGGTAATATTACACCTAAAATTTTTTGAATAAATTCTATAATTGTTAAAATGGTATACAGACCATAATTTATTAAATTGAACAATTCTTGAACACCGCTAAGGATAAGCCCTATATTTCCTAAAACCACAACTACGGTATAAAAAGGTAATAACAATAAATTGCTAAAGAGAAATCCGAAACTAAAAGTTTTTAATGTGAAAATTGCATAGGGCAGCGAAAATATTTGAGAACTTATACTTAAACTAAAAGATTCATTTAAAGCTTTGGGAAGCTTATATAGCACCTTTTTTATTTTCTTATTAAACAATATAATTCCAAGAACACAAAGAAAAGAAAGCATAAACCCAATATCAAGAATATAGAAAGGTCTAAACAACAATAGTATAATTGCAGCTAAGCTAACAGATGACAAGCTATCATATTTTTTATAAACTTTACTTGATATTTTTAATATAAAAATCATTATAAAAGCCCTTATAGTAGATGATTGCCCTCCTGTAAATATCATATATAAAAAAGAAAATAAAAGGGCAATTTTATAACCAATAATAATTTCCAATGCTTTATACACTATTGACATATGTAGTCCTGAAACGCTTATAACATGACTGATGCCTAATTTTTTAAAATCTTCCTTTTGCGTCTTTTCAATAAAACCACTGTCTCCAAAACATACAGCCATGACTAGTGCCGTTTTTTCTTTTCCAAGTACTTTAGAAAATTTTTGATATAAGTCTTTTCTGAAACTTTCAACCTTTGATATTAAATCCTCATCACATATTTTATAATCATTTACTATATATGTTCCAACTATACCTCTTTCATAAACTGGCATTTTCTTAAAATTACCAGTTATCCAAACATTTCTTCCCTCCGTTAATTCAAAGATATTACCCTCTAAAATAATTTTCTTGTTATTAGATTTTGCATAGCAAAAATAGTTACTTTTGTCTGAAATCCGAACTTTCACCTTTTGCGCATTTGGCAGGTTGATATTAAAATAAGAATAATAATTTATTGCAGAAGTAATAAAAAAACAAAGTATTAAATAATAAAATTTTTTATCTATAGTTAAATACATAACAGCTAAAAAAGATGCAGCTATAACTGCACCTAAAATAGGACTATTAATTAAAATTAAAAACGTAAAGCATCCCATAAAAATTGATACTGCATAATACACTAAAGGTCTAGCCATAATATACTGTCTTACTTGAAAATTTATTTGTTAAAAAGAACATATTAATTTGTTCCATCCTTTTCTATTTCTATTATAATCTCAACATTGTGGATATTAGGAATGGCATGAATCTGTTTTACATGAGGTATGCCCGTTTTATTTCTTATTTTAAAATAATTATAAGTAATTTCCTCCGCCGCTTTTTCCGATAAATTATTATAACTTATAAAATACTCTTCTTCTGGTATATCTAAAAAAATTGTATTACTTCCTATTATCTTTGTTTCAAATATATTTTCAAGCATTTTCACACCTCCACAATTTTATTTTATCCAACAAATATTAAAATTAATCAGGGTATTTTTGTTTATTTTTCATTTTTCCAGCTGTGTTTAAGTAAGAATATTAAAAATGTACATAAAAATAAATATAACCTGTAATAATATATTAATAAGTGACAAAACATAAGAAACTTTATTTTTCAAAAAATGTTTTTCATATATTAAGCTTATGGAAAATATGTTTTGGTATAAAACAAAAATAATAAAGCCTATGTGCACTGTGCTAATAGTTGTAAATTCCCCCATTAAGCCCAAAATTAAAAAATATGTACCACTAGTAATAAATGAATTTATTACAGCAACTCTTTTTATATATTTATAGTTAATATTTTTCATGTCTTGATTTGTATTCCTGTTTTGAAATAGAATTGACATTCCTGAGCAAGGTATAATTATAAAATTTAAATATAAAATTTCAATAAGTGTAAATGGCATTTCGCTTCTAGTAATTAAACAAACTAATATCATAAGGATTTCACTAAACCCTGCTACACTTACAAATAAACCCAATTCGTTTATATAGTTAATAATCTTTTTACTATATTGAACTAAATTAATTATTTCGCTTAAATCATTTTCTTGTAAAAATAAGCTTGATAATTTTCTTACTACCGTGCTACATTCATTTCCTGTTGAAATGGATATACGGGACTTATTAAGGTATTCCAAATCCGTTAACCTATCCCCTACCGAAGCTATAGAATGGCCTTTAGAATTTAGACAGTTCACAATCTCACTTTTATGTTTAGATAAAATTTTGGAGAAAATGCTAACGCCCTCAATATTTTTTTCAAATTCTTCTTTGTCCATATAATCTATTTCTACCCCGGATAAAACTTCCTCTTTTTTCTGTGTAAGACCTATTAGTTTTCCAAAAGCTAAGCAAGCTAGTTTATTATCCTCTTCATCTATAATAAGCTTAACATTTAAGTCCGCACAGTTTTTCACTGCTGCATATGAACTATCTTTTATAGGATTTTCAAAGCCCATTAGACCTACAAAAACTAAATTGCTTTCAATGTTTTCATCAATGCTAGGTTCATAATTGAAATTTCTATATCCAAATCCTATAACATTATAAGCACTATTAGACATACCTATATGAACATTTATAATTGCTTTAATATCAATTTCTTTAATTTCCTTTTCTACACCATTAATTAAAATATGCGTACACTTATTTAATAAACTATCAAGACCCCCTGATACATTAGCTCTATACCTATCCTCAATCTTATTCACAACAGTTTTTATCAACCTATCAGAATCATAAGGTATTTTAAAAACTCTTTCTTGTTTCATTTCTAATCTACTTTTTTCTGCCAATTCTTCATTACAAAATTTAAGAATTGCATATTCTGCTAAGTTCTCAATAGAATTATCATTTCCACTATAAGGTGCTCCACCACTTTCTAGTTTAGCATCATTGCAAAGTAATGCTATACTGATTATTCTTTCCATAGTGTCTTCCATAATAACACCTTGTTTTTCCACATCAACAAGCATATCGTCACAATACACTTGTCTAAAAACAAGTACATTCTCAGAAATACAACCAATCTTCTTTGTAAATATTGTAGTAATGTCCTTGATAAAATATATAGCAGAAATACTCTTTATGTACATATTTTTCTTCTTAAATCCACGGAATATAATATTAAAAAATAAAAATAATATTATAATATAAATTGGCGAATAAGATGTCATAAAAACATATATAAGAGTGTTTATAATTTCATGAATTGAAAATTTATTGTATAGGGTAAAAAGTAAAGTTATGGCAGCTACTATTATAGTAACTTGTGATACACTATTTGCAATTTTATTTAGTTTTTTAGTAAAAACCCTATTATCATTTTTATATTCCAGTAACGCACTTGCTATTTTACCAATTTGCGTATTCATACCCGTAGCAATAACTATACCTAGTCCAAATCCTTCAGTAACAATAGATGATTTAAAAACCATATTCTTTATTTGAGAAAGATTTATTACCCCTCCCTCTATTTTCATAGAGTACTTTTCCACTTCATGTTTTTCACCTGTTACAGCAACTTCACTCACCTTAAGATCTTCGCATTCTATTATTCTAATATCCGCTGCCACATAACTACCTTTTTCTAAATAAAACATATCGCCAACCACTATTTCTTCACAAGCTATTTTACATCTCTTTCCATCTCGCAGTACATAAGAAAAAGCTGTGTTTAAATTATCAATTGCCATTAAACTTTTTTCTTCACTGTAGTCTCCATTAATTAACATTGCAACACTTATTATCATTATTAAAGTTGCAAGACATGCTATAGCAGTTAACCCGTTGTAGAATAACATAGCTATAAAAGCGAAGGATATAATCATCCACAATTGTCTTATTTCTCCAAAAATTAAAGTTAAAAGGCTTTGAGTTTTTGGCTTTAATATAAGATTTTCGCCATGTTTTTCCCTCATATGTTTAATTTTGTTTTCATCTAGCCCTAACCTACTGTCTGAATCTAAAATTCTCACTACCTTTGTCATTGTGTTTCCATACCATTGTTTCATATTAGTCAACCTATCCTTTAGCATTTTTTATACACTATATAATATTCGTTGAATAAATTGGAGACTTTAGCATAAATAGCTAAAGTCTCACAATTTTAAAGCACAATATACCAATAGGGTTATCTTATCAATTGGTTATTTTTAGATTGTCCCATTTCTATTTCTCCATCAGCGTATATGTACATTCCAAGGCCTTCTCTTTGATCATCTATCCACTGCCCTATATATTTATCTCCAGTAGCCCAAGTATGGATGCCTTCGCCATGCCTAAGTCCATCTTTCCAACCGCCTACATAGATATCTCCATCTGGCCAATTACAAATGCCTTGACCAGTTTTTTCACCTTTTTCCCAATCTCCTATATATCTTTCACCATCATCCCATGTATATATTCCACTGCCATGTTTTTCATCCTCACTCCACTCACCTACATATTTTTCTCCGCAGGCCCAAGTAAGAGTTCCTACGCCGTGCATTTTATTATTTTTCCAAAGACCTACATATTTACTTCCATCCGTATAAATAAAAGTCCCTTGGCCATTCTTTACACCATCTAATCTTTCTCCCTCATAGGTTCCCCCGTGGATATGTTCCTTTTGGGCAATTGTTTCCTTATCTAACTTAACATTATTCATGGTAATTTTACCCATATTAGCTTTACTTAATTTTATATTTTTCATATTATCCCAGCTCCTTTCTCTTTGCATACTTAACTTATTATTTTATTTACCTCATCTACAATATACTATATCATGCTTTGCCTAAAACTATACAATATTTTTTTGCAAAATAAAAACCTGTAGGAATTAATCCCTACAGGTAATTTTTATTAGATAATATTATCTTTGAAATCCTCTATTGTTTTGTTGTTTTTTAGCTCTTCTACAATCAGGACATCTTTGTGGTTCATTTTCGAATCCTTTTTCCTTGTAAAATTCTTGTTCACCCTCAGTGAATACGAATTCTTGTGAACAATCTTTGCATATTATAGTTTTATCTGCCATTTAAACATTTCTCCTTTTTAATTATATTAAGATTTAAGAGCTGATTTACTTTATATGCCTAAAAAGGTAATGTTTAAATCATATTAAATCTTGATGTTAATGATTTTGCAATCTCAACTCACTTAGAATAACACATATATTATTAATTTGCAATGGTTTTCTTTAAAATACTTATAAAAACACTAAATATTTATTGTTTACTATTTCGAGCTATTGCTAAATTAATGGTTTCTTTAACAAGGTCAATGGCTTGTAGTTTGCTATGTCCCTTATGTTTTATTTCTTCTTTTTCTTTTTTTGCTATTGCTTTGAATGGATATTCTTTCTCATCATTTTCCATAACTTCTATTCCATAGCCTCTGTATTCTTCCATATTCCACCTCTTATTATTTATTTAAAATGTTGTTCTTAATTATATACTTCTCATATATTATTTAAAACTAACTAATAATTTAACCTAAAATTTTTTTTGCACTCTGGCACTTCATTTACTCTCCGTAAACCTTATTATTATTTTCCTATTTTACCCTCCCTTTCTAAAATCATTATACCACATTTTGAATAATTTGAATATTCTTTTATTAAATTTTTAATCCTCTTTTCTATGCTTCTTTTTTACTACTTTTAGCCTAAAAAAATCTTCTCTTTCTTTTTCTTCTAAAACTTCTGTTACAAACTTTACTATTTCCTCAAATTTAGGAATTTGTATATTTTGAAGTGCATTTGCTCTCTTTTGGGTTTTCTTTACTTCCATGGCTAATCTGTATACAGCATTTTCTACTTCTGCTAGCTCATAGGTTAAGTATTTTACATTATTAAATTCTTTCATTGCATCATCAATAGATGCGCTACTTCTGTAAAATCCATATTTTGGTTCCATTTCTTTTCTATCAAAAATAATTTTTGGCACTTCTACACCCATAACACTTTTAAATAAAATCTCATAATCTTTAGCTTCTTCGACGGATATAGCTATATCTTCCATCTTTATTATTCCTGAATTTATATTTGCGGATTCTAAAGCTTTATATGCCTTTGAAAAAGTCATATTTACCTGACTTTGAAGAACACGTGCTTTATCTACATAAGACATCATTTCTCTTATTAATACATTTCTTTTTTTATCTAATAGTTCAAATCCCTTTTCAGAAAATTCCAAAGAACTTTTAGCAGCCATTAAGGTAGACTTAGTTGGCGCAAAGGTTTCCATATTACTTCACCACTGCTTTATAATATTTTTCTAAAATTTTAGGTGAAACCCTATCTAATTCATTTTTCGGCAATATACCAAGAATTTCCCAAGCTAAATCTAAAGTTTCTGCCATATCCCTATTTTCATCATAGTCCTGTTTTAAAAACCTTTCTTCAAAAGCTCTACCAAAGTCCATATATACCTTATCTATTTCCGAAAGTTCATCTTCTCCTATAACTTGTGCTAGGGCTATTACGTCTTGTACTCTAGAATAAGCTGCAAATATTTGATTTGATGCATCTCCGTGATCTTCGCGAGTAAAACCTTCACCAATTCCATCTTTCATAAGTCTAGAAAGGGAGGATAAAATATTTACTGGTGGGTATATGTCTCTTTGCTGAATCCCTCTACTTAAAACAATTTGACCTTCCGTTATGAAGCCTGTAAGATCTGGTACTGGATGCGTTATATCATCGTTAGGCATGGTGAGTATTGGTATTTGAGTTATACTACCTTTTTTTCCTTTCATCATGCCAGCTCTTTCATATAGCGAGGCTAAATCAGAATATAAATATCCTGGATAACCCTTTCTACTTGGAACTTCTTCTTTTAAAGAAGATAGTTCTCTAAGTGCTTCACAATAATTAGTCATATCTGTAAGTATTACAAGTACGTGCATATCTTCTTCAAAAGCTAAATATTCTGCAGCAGTAAGTGCACATCTAGGAGCTATTATCCTCTCAACTATAGGATCATCTGCTAAATTTGTAAACATAACTACCTTTTCGAGCACTCCCGCTTCTTCAAAGCTTTTCTTGAAATAATTAGCATCATCATACTTTATCCCCATAGCTCCAAATACTATACAAAATTTCTCATCTTCCTCACTAGAAACTTTCGCTTGCCTTACAATTTGCGCAGCTAATTCATTATGAGCCATACCATTTCCAGAAAATATAGGAAGTTTTTGTCCTCTTATTAAGGTTGCTAGGCAGTCTATTGATGATATTCCTGTTTGTATATAGTCTCTAGGGTATCTTCTAGCAACAGGATTCATAGGTCTTCCATTTACGTCATATTTTTTTGAAGAATAAACCTCTCCACCATTATCTCGAGCGTCGCCTATTCCATTAAATTCTCGTCCTAGTATATCCTTTGTAATAGCTATCTTAAAGGACTCTCCTTTAAAATGCACTGAAGTATTGCTAACAGACATCCCAGTTGTTGTTTCAAAAACTTGTACTATAGCCTTATCTTTGTAAATTTGAACAACCTTTCCCTTTTTTTTATATTTTCCATCCACCAATATATCAACGATTTCATCGTAAGCTACATCTTCCACATTAGAAAGTATAATTAAAGGTCCTTGGACTTTGTTTAACATTAAATATTCTTTCTTCATAGTGCTTATACCTCCTTACTAGTCTCTGTAGGTATATATTATTATCTACCTATCTATATTTTTCTATAAGTTCCTCAAAATATTTGCCGAGTTCACTTTCTAAATCATCTATTAGTTCTGGGTTATCGTTGGGTACATTGTATTTCATTTTATAAAGCTTTTCCATTAATTCTTTATTCATTATAACAGAAATTGGTATCCCCGCTTTTACTGCCCTACATCCATTATCATAAAATGACTCTATAGCTTTAAGCATCTTATATTGTTTTCCTAAGGGTACAAAAGTATCTACAGCATTATAGGCATTTTGCTGAAGGAACGCAATTTTAAGGCATTTAGCTACCTCTATGATGAGCCTTTGCTCGTCCGGAAGCACATCTTCACCTACCAGTTTAACTATCTCTAGAAGCTTATTTTCTTCATATAAAAGCTTAAGCATCTTTGCTCTTAAATCCATTACGTCTTCCGCCACGTTTTCCTCATACCAATCCTTTAAAAGTGAAGTGTAGCCACTATAACTAGATAGCCAGTTTATTGCAGGATAATGTCTTGCATAAGCTAATTTTTTATCAAGGCCTAAAAAGGCAGAAACGAATCTTTTAGTATTTTGAGTAACAGGTTCTGAGAAGTCTCCACCAGCAGGTGAAACTGCACCAATTACAGTAACAGAACCTTCGCTACCGTTTAAGTTTTCTACGTAACCTGCTCTCTCATAAAACTCTGCAATTCTTGATGGAAGATAGGCTGGATAACCTTCTTCAGCAGGCATCTCTTCAAGTCTTCCTGAAATTTCCCGCAACGCCTCTGCCCACCTTGAAGTTGAGTCTGCCATTATAGCAACGTGATATCCCATATCCCTAAAATATTCGGCTATTGTAATACCAGTATAAACGCTTGCTTCTCTTGCAGCTACCGGCATATTTGATGTATTAGCTATAAGTACAGTCCTATTCATAAGTGGCAAGTTTGTTCTAGGATCTATAAGTTTCGGGAAATCTTCTAGAACTTCTGTCATTTCGTTTCCTCTTTCTCCGCAACCAATGTACACTATAATATCCGCATCAGACCACTTGGCAAGTTGGTGCTGGGTTATAGTCTTTCCAGTACCAAATCCTCCAGGAATGGCGCAAGTACCACCTTTTGCTATGGGAAAGAACATGTCTATTATTCTTTGTCCCGTAATAAGAGGTTTAAAAATAGTTTTTTTATCTTTTACTGGTCTTGGATTTCTTACAGGCCAATATTGATAAAGTTTAAGTTCATGAATTTTTTCATCTTGTTTTAATTTAACCACTGTGGTTTCTATATTGTAGTTTCCATTTTTAATTACCTCGATTACAGTTCCAAATACCCCTGGTGGAACCATTATCTTATGCATAATAGATTCCGTTTCTTGAACGCTTGCATATATATATCCTTCTTTTAATTCATCTCCAAGCTTTGCGTTAATATCTACGGGCCAAAGTTTTTCTTCATCAAGAGAAATTAGGCCTATACCCTCAGGTAAAAAGCCATAAGACATTTCATTTATTTTTTCTAGTGGCCTTTCAATTCCATCAAATATATTCCCTAGTATTCCCGGTCCCAGTTTAAGAGAAAGAGGACTTCCAGTAGAAATTACAGGTTCACCTATTTTAAGACCACTAGTTTCTTCATAAACCTGAATAGTTGCATAATCTTCTTCCAATATTATGATTTCACCGATGAGCTTTTTAAATCCTACCATAACCATTTCTCTCATTTTAAAGCCCTTCATGTGCTCAGCTTTTATAACTGGACCATTTACTCCCATTATATTTCCTTCCATGTCTTTCCTCCCATTCATAAATCAGTTGACAGTTGAGAGCTGCAGTGTAGCAAAATAATTAAATCATCTCTCAACTCTCAGCTTATTCTCAGGCTAGCATTTCCATAACTCTAACACCAATTATTTCTTTACTTTCTTCTAGTTTTGAATATAAACTATTATCTATTTTAAATTTTCCTTCAATATCTTTTAGTATTATGCCTCCTATAAAGTCTTCCTCTGAAATCTTTATTTCCACATTTCTATCACTGTAATTACTCAGTACGACCCCAATTTCCCTTTTAAATTTCTCATAATCCCTTTTGAGTATTATAATATAGTAATCTCCACTATCTATTTCCTTTAAAGTCTTCTCTAATATACTTAAAAAATAAGGTTTATATTCCGGTAATAAGGCAAATTCTACAAGCTTTTGCCCTACATTTTCTAAAGCCTCTTTAATCAGTTTTTCCTTAAGAAATAACATTTCTCTTTGCTTTTTAAGCCTTTCTTTTGCCACTATCCCATTTGCTTTAATGTCAGATTTTTTTGCCACATCTCTTTGAAGGCAACGCCTAAGCTCTTCTATCTTTTCTTTTTCCACATTTATTCTTTTTTGCGCCTCGGCTCTAAAGTCTTTTAGCCTTCCTTCTTTTTCTTCATTTACCTTGTCATATATTATCTTAGAAAACAAACTTATCTTATCTTCAATGGTGGTCATAACCAAACCTCCTGCCAATTGTTATGCTTTTTATAATTTAATCCCTATAGCTTCTTTAACGTATCTTAAAATAGCGTCACTACCTTTGCTCCATCCATGCCTATCTGGAATTTCTACCAAAAGAAGCCTTTCCTTGGACAGCTTTATGCGACTTATCTCATCTGGTATTTTCGCTGCAATTTTCTCTGTTATTATTATTATTCCTATTGACTTGTCTTTTTTTAATTCTTCAATTTTTTTAACTATTTCTTCTTTTTCGTGAAGAACAACGCCTTCCAGACCCGCCATTTGCATGCCTACAAATGTATCTATATTATCACTTATTAAATAGCTTCTCATAAGCCTCTCTCCTAAAAATTATAATTTTGAAAGTATCATTATAGATATAATAAGTCCATATATAGCAATACCTTCTCCAAGACCAACAAAGATAAGAGTTTTTCCAAGTATCTTAGGATCCTCTGATACCGCACCTAAGGCTGAAGATCCAACGGCACCTACAGCATAGCCAGCACCAATAGTTGCAAGTCCTGTAGAAAGTCCAGCTGCTAAATATCCAAGTCCTGCAGCAGGGTTTGCAGCTACCGCCACCGCACCGTGAGCTACGCTTGGAATATTTACTATTAAGGCCCCCATCATAACTGGTATAAATACACCTAAGTTTATTTTAAGAGCTTTTTTAATTTTTTGTCTACCTAAAACATTTATCTTACTTTGCTCAACAACTCCATAAGTAATAGTAGCTATAACAACACAAAATGTTAACATTAATAATATAGTCATAATCATTATTCCTCCCTCTAATATCAAGTGTATTAACTTGCACACTTGTTAACTTTAAATAATGAACACATACTTTTTATATGCGTTACTTAAGTTTAATTTTCACAGGTTCAAAACTAACCCCGGCACCTTCATAATACTTACTGAATAATTCATAGTACTCAAGTCTTAATCCTTGTATAAATACTATGAGCCCTTCAAGGCATATAATTACTATATTCCCAAGTATCAGTATTAGCACAGAAGCAAATCCGCTTTTAGTCATAGAAGCCATAGCAGAAAATGCAACAAATAAACCAACGTGATTTAAGGCAAAGGCACCTACCCTTATAAATGACAGGGTATTAGAAAACATAGATAGTAGCGTTTCTACTACCTCAAAACTTGATTCTATAAAATAATCCTTAGCTCCATCTTCAAATAATATTTTTTTACCTAAAATAATATTTGCCAGCGGCTGCTTTAACAATATCAATAATAAAAAGAAAATAAAATATATTATCCAAATAGTTATTGGTAATAATGGTTTCTTATAAACTACAGATACTATTAATGTTAAAGCTCCAATATAGAACATAAAACCTGCTAGTCCTTCTTTTCCAAAAAGTCCACGTTCTAAGTCTTTCCGCCTTAAACTGTTAGTAATTCCTAATATAAAAGCTAAAATAAGAAAACCGCATCCACATATTATTGCCACAATTAATATGTCATTAATATCTTCCATGGGTCTAATTAGAAGGGCTGGGATTACTGTTTCAGAGCCAAATACACTTCCATATAAAAATCCAAATACTATAGAACTTATCCCAAGTCTTTCAAAAACTCCGCCTAAATTATTTTTACCTAGCTTATTCTTTAGCAAAAACCCAGCTAATAACAATACTAATCCTTGGCCTGCATCTCCAAACATAGCACCAAACATTAATGTATATGTTATTGCAAAAAACATGGTAGGGTCTATTTCACCATAACTAGGGACACCATACATGAAAACCATACTCTCAAAAGGTTTGAATAATTTATTATTTATAAGCATTGTTGGTGGAGCTACATCTTTATTCGTTCTTTCGTTAGGATCTTTTTCAATGGTCAATATTCTACCATCAAAACTCAAAAGTAGCTCATTAAATTTGTCCATAAAACTTTTAGGTATCCAACCTGAAAGATAAAAAAATTCATTTGTACAAGCCGCACTTTTTTTTATTTCTCCTGACTTTTGCTCTAATTCATAACTCTTTTGAATATTTTTTATAGTTTCATAATTTTCATCTAGGAAATTGCTAAGTTGTTTTTTAATTTTCACTGTAGATTGCTCCGCCTCATTTATTTCCGCGGAAACTATCGCTGACACATCTCTTGGAACCCCCGTATAATGCTCAGGTACTAGAATTTTTTCGCAATTTGCAGATTTAAAAATTCTTTCCGCCTCTACGAGCAAAAGTATTGGAGTGAATGCTATAAATATAACAGAATCCTTTTCTTCATAGACAGATTGAATTATTGAGGGTATATTTTCATAATTTGCTTTTACTTTAAGCATGTTTTCCTTTGGCACTTTGTATAATCCCATTTGAAAATTTTTCATAGTAGTAATATCTTCCATAGGGAGAGATACATTCTTTAAAAATTCTAATGCCTCATAAGTGTTTTTAAGATATTGCTGTTTTTCTTTTGAATCCTCCAGTTCTGTGCTTAAAACCTTATATTTGCCATAGACTGACTCTAGTTCTGTTTCCATTGTATCAAAGTCAAAAATAACCTGGCCAGCGTACTCAAGGCTTTTACCAAAGATCTTTTGAGCATCCTTAAGCTTCTCAATATATTTTAAACTTATATTATATTCTTTATCATATAAGTAAGGTCTTATATAGTTTACATCCATTAAAGCCTCTATATTATCCGTGGAAGTTTTCAGTACAAAGTCTGACGAGTTTATTTCTTGCAAAGCACTTACCGGTTGCATACAGCCTTCTAGTGCTAACATTTTAGTCAGTTTATCAAAATCCTTAATAGCCCCAACCAAATTAACCATATGCATTTTTTCTATAGACACAAAATCACCTCCTGCGCTTTTATATGGTAGTTAACAATTTATAACGTGACAGAAACATAATTAATACCTTCACTCATATCCATGTCATATCTTTTTTGTTCTATTATAGAAATAATATCTCTTATTTCAATCCTATAAACAACAAGATAACTTATAACCATACTAATATTAGTTTTATTTTCTCTAAGAATTTTTTTAAAATATTTTTTTTGAAATTCACGTTCTCGTTTTTCAATTAAATTATAATCATCCTTTTCATATATGGATGCATAGGGCGTTTTTTCTAATATATTGTTGAATTCCTCTATATTATTTATATAACAAAGCTGTTTAAGTTTTTCCTTTGAAAGCTTATATCCATTATAGATAGTATAGTTAAACAGTTCCTCTGGAGATATCTTGTAAAAAGTCTTTCCCCTATATATCCAGCCCAAATTTAAAAGGTCTGCTTCAAGGCTCATTACACTATATACTACTTCTTTGTTCTCCTTATCTAAATGCTTAAGTTCCCGGCGTATTGACGTAAAATAAACAAAATCAAGTTCAGTTTCAATTCTAAACAAACCTTTTGTACTTGTATCTTTAGCTAAATTTTTTAAACTCTTATAATATATGCTACCTTTTAACCCATCTATTACATCTTCTACGCTTTTTAAAGCTAATAAGTAATCATAATCTACTTTATTTAAGGAACTTCTGGCAATTAGTTTTTTGTCTATTTCCTCACCGCTAAGGCCTAAATATTTACCCCTTAAAATTACTTTTAAATCTTCTATTTCCCATCTTATAAAAAAAGTTTTTACGAGACTTCTATATTCACCATCAAAATAATTTATAAATTTACTATAAGTACTTATGTAATACTTATGTAAAATAACCTCTAAATCACCCCGATGAATTTTCTCTAAATTGTACGCTTCTAAAAGTTCACCATAGCTAGTTTCCTCTTTTAATACTTTAAGAGTGCTTTTAAGGTCTTTACAATTTAGTAATTTTGAGTACTGATCTAAGCTCAGCATCTTTCCCATCATTGCCTTTACTTTAGTATTTATAGCACTAAACTTAACAACACTTCCCATATATTTTCACCCCTATAGTGACTTTATTATTCTATTAAATACTTCATCTACTATTTTCAATTTATTAATTTGATATTTGGCATTAATATCATTTAATCCTTCTTCCTTTTCTTTTATTATGTTTTCAGCTCTATTATCTGCCTTAGTTATTTTTTCATTACTTATAGTACTCTTAATAATTTTAGATTCTTCTTCAAAGTTACTCCTCATATCTAGTATTGTTTTTTCAAGTTCATCTTGTTTTTCTTTTATCAGTTCATCAATGCCCTTTCTATACCTTTCAGCATCTTTGTCTATACTCATTACTTTATTCATTACAAATTCCAAAGCATCACCCCCAATATTTTTAAAATAATACATCGATTTGTTTTTTTTCTAGAATTTTGAAATAACCATTCTTCCATTATAGACTCTTTCAATACTAATGTCGAAAGCTATTTTTGACATTATTCAAGCATTTAGTAATGAATTTGAACGCCCTTACAATATATTCAGTAGTTAGCTAACCTTACCTGTGTTTATCTCGCATACTCACATATAAAAATCCCGGCCTTAAACTATACCTTTTTATTAACTAGCTGATGTAGTATAATTAAGTACTATTGCTAAATAAATTTATTACTAAAGGAGGTACTTATGAAAGATAACATAGAAGAAACTGAAGGTAACGTATTAAACTATCTTTATGAAAATAAAGCTGCATCACCACAAAGTGTAGCAAAAATAAAGTTAGGTATTAATTTAGGTAAAGGTAAGGGTGATCTTAGATTATTTAAGGCATCACTTGAATCACTAATTAATAAGAAGTTTATAAAAAAACAAGAGGACAGAGGAAATTATAAAATTAATGACACTGGAATAGAGCATATCGAAGGAACTGTAGATATCGTAGAAACTGAGAATATTCAGGGAAATTAAAAAAGAGCCTAAGGCTCTTTTTTGTATAATAAAAAGCGGCCCAGATAACATAAAAAATTATGTATCTAAGCCGCAATATGTCGATTTAATTGGCGGGAATATGTGTGAATCGAACACACCCATCGTGGTATTAGCACGACAACACAGTTTTGAAGACTGGCAGGCACACCAGCACCTATCTACTCCCAGGAACATGCTAATTATAGCATATCTTATCACTATACTCAATAGCAATATGCATAATTTTGTCGAATGAATTAATATTTAGTCCCTATTTTAACGACATTTCAGAAGGAAGTCCCCTACTTCTATAAGTGGGAGTAATATACTATAACAAAAATAAAATTTCAGTGAGCGGCTAAATTTCCTTCTGAAGTCGTTAATTACAGCATCGCAGATGATGCTTTAACTATCTTTATATAGTACTCTATCATTTTCTACTCTTTTTGTTAATTTTATGCTATCAAAATGTTCTAAAAGCGCTACTGCAAATTTTCGACTTGTGTCAAATACTCCTCTAGCGGTGGCTGCCGCTATGCTACCGTTTTCTTTAATGTAGTTACATACAATTGTTATTGAATTTTCATAATGCTCTTTTGTAAAAATACAATCCTCAGCTACTTTTATTAATTCTTCATTATCCATAAGGGAATCAAAAACCATCTTAAAGGTCTTTTTATCCTTTTCATTTATAGCTAAGTCATTGTATTTAGGGGTATTATACCTACCCTTATCATAAGCCGCAATAATGCTCTGTTTTAATTTTTCTTGCTCCACTGTATATTCTATCCTAAATCCGTATAAACATACAGATTTTTCATATATTTTTATAGCATTTCTATCTTCCATAAGCAATAACATTTCATCATATGTTTTCTGCTTTATATTTTTTCCAAAAACCTTATTTTTTATTTCCTCTTTTGGCATACCACCCTTAAGTGGATTTTCTCTATGATACTTTATTAAGAGTTCCTCTATTTCCTCTATCTTTTGCTTTAGAAAACTCTTATGTATGTATATTGTCTTATCTAAAGATGTTAATTTAATTATTATATTATCATCTACAAGTGTCTGTAATTTATCTTCTATGCCTTCTTCATTTTTTCCTAGTGCTTTTAAAATCACAGAAGCATCTGGATAATCCCCACTTAATTTGCTAAGAGTATTCTCTAAGATATTTTCAGTTTTACCGCTTTCTTTAATTTTAAGATCTTCTATATACTTTTCATTAAATCTTTTAGCCTTTTGCGCAGCAGGTTCAATAATAGTGCCCCCAGCTATAGTATGCATAGGTGAATAGCTTCTAATTACATATCTATCATTTCTTTGAGCATTTATAGGTTTTTCCAGTCTTAATTGTACATAAGCACTTTCCCCTGGTGCTATTTCTTCTTTATCTAATATAACAACTCTACAAATGATTTCATCCGTTCCATGATATAATCTAACTCTCTGCCTATTAACTAGTGGTTTTTCTGCACTCTTTAGATAGTAAAGCGTACAATCTATTGAAAAAGAAGGCTCCATTATATTTAATTTAGAAACTACATCGCCTCTGCCTATTTCACTTAATTTTATATTAGCCAGGTTTATAGCACATCTTTGCCCTGCTTCTCCAAACTCCTCTGGTTTATCATGGATTTGAATGCCACGAACCTTTGTAACTACCTTTGAAGGATATACTTCTACCGTATCTCCCACTTTTATTCTTCCACTTATTATTGTTCCAGTTACCACCGTTCCAAACCCACTTACAGAAAATACTCTATCCACAGGTAACCTAAAATGACCTTCCGTATCTTTACCAGAAACATCTTCTGTGGTTTTATCAATATCACTAACTAAGCCATCAAATCCCATTTTTGTTTTTGAGGATACTGCATGAATAGGTGCATCTTCTAAAAATGTGCCCTTAAATTCATCCCTTAAATCACCTTTAATCATTTCAATCCATTCAACATCAACCAAATCTGCTTTTGTAAGAACTATAATTCCCTTCTTAACATTTAGTAGTTGCAATATTTCAAAATGCTCTCTAGTTTGAGGCATAATACCCTCATCTGCTGCTATAACCAATAGAACCACGTCTATGCTACTTATTCCTGCTAGCATGTTTTTAATGAATTTTTCATGACCTGGAACGTCAATAAGTCCAGCTCTTCTGCCAGATGGTAAATCGAAATAAGTGAATCCTAAATTTATAGAGATACCTCTGTCCTTTTCTTCTTTTAAAGTATCTGTCTCCCTACCGGTTAATGCTTTAATTAAGGTAGTCTTTCCATGATCTATATGCCCTGCCGTTCCTATAATAATATGCTTCATACAAGCAACATCCTTTCCATAAAAATATGGGCATGCAAGTTAATTATACATTTTGCATGCTTTTAAAAGCCTCTACAATAAGCCCATAATCTTTTTCGAATAGTGTCCTAAGGTCCATTATAACTTCATTATTACTAATTCTTACAATTATAGCTACTTCATTCATCCGCAAAATCTCTTCTATTTGCTGCGCGCCGTAGCTTTCACTTTTTATTTTTATAACATAAGTTTCTATTTTTTCTGTGGGCATGGAACCCCCACCAACCATTGAATAGTCATTATCTATAGTGAAAGTGAATTTATCAGTTTTATTTTGAAGCATTCTTTTTAGTTTTTTAGCGCTTTTCTTAAGTTCTTCTTTGTTACATAAAAGCATATTTAAAGTTGGTATATTTTTTATAGCCTCTGCTTCTTCTAAATAGTGTGCAAGCGTACCTTCTAAAGCTGCCAAAGTCATTTTATCTATTCGGAGCGCCCTAGTTAATTGATTTTTCCTCATTCTATCAATATACTTCTTTTTTCCTACTATAATTCCAGCTTGAGGACCACCTAACATCTTATCTCCACTAAATGTTACTACATCTATACCCTTTTTTATACTTTCCTGAACTGTTGGCTCATAGACAAATCCATATTTTGAAAAGTCTATTAGCACTCCACTTCCTATGTCTTCAACTACGGGTATATCTTTTCCATTTCCTAGCACTACTAAGTCTTCTATAGATACTTCCTCTGTAAAGCCCATAATCTTGAAATTGGAAGTATGTACTTTTAATAGTACTCCTGTATTTTCTGTAATATTATCCTCATAGTCGTATAAATGAGTTCTATTAGTTGTACCTACCTCTACTAGTTTAGCACCACTAAATTTCATAACTTCAGGAACCCTAAAAGACCCACCAATTTCAACTAATTGCCCTCTAGACACTATCGCTTCTTTTTCCCTACACAATGTATCTAGGGCAAGCATAACTGCTGCTGCATTGTTGTTTACCACCATAGCGGCCTCGCCGCCAGTTATTTTTATAAGAATGTCTTCTATATGTGAATATCTAGATCCCCTTTTGCCTTTTTCAATGTCATATTCAAGATTGTTATAATTCTCGGCAACATTAATTACACGATCTATTGCATCCTTTGATAAAAGAGATCTACCTAAATTTGTATGAACCACAGTTCCCGTAGCATTTATAACTTTTCTAAGCTTTGGACTATTCTTTTTATTTAATAGTTTAATAGAATAGCTTATTACTTCTTCCTTGGTTAATGCTTGTATTTCATCATTTAAAATTGCTTTTCTATAAAGTTCTATAGCCTCTCTTAAAGAATCTAATACAAGAACTCTTATGTTACTTTCTAATTGCATCTTTATAGTTTCTTCTTGAAGAAGCTCATCTACTTTAGGTAAGCTTCTTAATAATTCTCTATTCATGGTAATTCACCCCGCATTTATTTTGTTAAATCATCACCATAAGCCTTTCAGTATGGAGGGTTTTCTTTACTCCACAATTATATATTTATCTTGCAAAGGAATTACTTCTCCAATAATTTGTGATTCTAATTCTAACTCATTTAATCTACTCATAAGTTTTGTCGCCTCAGCTTTTGTGCAAGATACTAAAAGACCACCTGAAGTTTGAGGATCAAATAATATATCCTCTAGCCACTCAGGTATGCCTCTAAGTTCATATTTACCCTCTATGTATGCTTTATTGTTATAGCTACCTGCAGGCACTAGTCCCATCTTTGCATATTCTTTAGCTTCTTTTATGTATGGTATATTTTCTTTAAATAATTTGAAGCTTACATCTGATCCCTTAGCCATTTCATAGCAGTGGCCCATAATACCAAAGCCCGTTATATCCGTACAAGCACTTATCTCATGCTCCATAATAATTTCTCCAGCATATTTATTTAAAGTACTCATAACCAAAACTGCAATGTCATAAGCTCCTTTTGAAGCGATTTCAGCTTTTATTGCGGTAGTAATTATTCCTGTACCCAAGGGCTTTGTTAAAATTAGAAGGTCCCCTACATTACAGCCGTAATTTTTAAGCACCTTATCTGGATGTACTATGCCCATAACAGATAGACCGTATTTAGGTTCATCATCCTGTACTGAATGCCCACCTATTACTATTGCTCCAGCTTCTATTACTTTATCTGCTCCACCTTTTAAAATTTGTCCAAGTATATCTATATTTAAACAATTAGGAAAACATACTATATTTAAAGCGAGTGTTGGTTTGCCTCCCATAGCATAAACATCACTTAATGAATTTGCTGCTGCTATTTGCCCAAAGATATAAGGGTCATCTACCACAGGTGTAAAAAAGTCTAAGGTTTGAATTACTGCAATTTCATCGCTTAACTTATACACTGCTGCATCATCTGAGGTTTCAATTCCAACAATCAAGTTTTCACTTTCCATTTTAGGTAATTTATCTAGTATCTTCGCCAAGGCCCCTGGCCCTATTTTCGCTGCTCAGCCAGAGGTTTTTGATAGTTCTGTAAGTCTTTTTTCCATGTTAACCTCCTTGTAGCTCTCTGGGTCAGAAAACAATTATCAATTGTTTTCCCTCCTCGTAGTTCTCTCTAATTAGTAATAATTATTACTAATTCTTCAAGATAATTTTATACCATTAGTCACTTTATGTCTACCTTATCTATAAATTTACTTAAGGTCTTTTCCCCAATACCATCTACTTTTCTTAACTCCTCTACAGACTTAAATCCTCCGTTTTCTTCTCTATATTTAATTATCCCATCCGCTTTTGTATCTCCTATACCTGTAAGAGTCTTTAATTCTTCTTTATTTGCAGTGTTTATGTTAACAATATCCTTCGCTACCTTAGAGCTTGAAACCGTAGAATCACTGCTTTTACTCTGGGACTTTTGCAGCTTATCTGCCTCACCCTTTTTATAAATCACAATACAATCTTCATCCTTTAGTTTTTGAGAAAGATTTGTAGCATAAAGGTCTGCATCTAGGGTAACACCTCCTGCTAGCTTTACAATGTCATTCACCCTACTTTCCTTTTTTATTTCATAGACCCCTGGACATGCTACCGCACCCTTTATGTCCACTTTAATATTACTATCTTCTACTGCATTTGATTGAACAGCTGCATTTGATTGAAGTGCTATATTTGATTTTATAGTTGTATTTGATTTAGTGGCACTTTTATTTGCATCTTTTTTTTCTGAAGCTTTATCAGTTTCTACAAATATATCTTTATAATCTTTATCCTTAATGGATTCTTTTGGACCTGACATTGTATATCCAACAATTATAAATACAATGCTTATACATAGAATAACTATAGACCCAATTATTTTTTCTTTATTTTTCATAATTTCTCCTTTCCATCCTCAGTAATGGGAAACAATCACTAATTTATTTTACCTTCATATATAAAATTATTGACAACTTTTCGTAAATACTGTCGCTAAGAAAGATTTATTTTGATATAATGTAAGTATTGAAAACTGGGAGGTAATTTATGAGGAAATTAATTACAACAATATTCGCATCATTTTTTTTGCTTTTTAATGTATCCCTAGCGGTACAAGCATTAGTAACTCCACCAGTGGCATCAGCTGATAGTGTAGTTTTAATGGATGCTACTACAGGTAAAATACTTTATGAAAAAAATAAGAATTCTGCTTATCCCCCAGCTTCCACTACTAAGATAATGACCATACTTCTAGTCTTAGAAAGATGTAATTTAAACGATGTGGTAACTGTAAGCAAAAATGCGGAGATGGCTGATGGTTCAAAAATATATCTATTTGAAGGCGAAAAGATTACTGTAAAAGAATTGTTATACGGATTGATATTAGCTTCTGCTAATGACTGCGCTGTAGCCCTGGCCGAGCATGTAAGTGGCTCCACAGAAAAATTTGCATTACTTATGAATGAGAGAGCAAGTTCACTAGGTTGTAAAAACACTAATTTTGTGAATCCTAATGGCTTATATAATGTTAATCATAAAACTTCAGCCTACGCTTTAGCTTTGATTATGCAGGAACTTACTAAACATGAGGAATACAAAAAGATAGCCATAACTCCTTCATATGCAATGGCATCAACTAATAAATCTGTAGAAAAACGTCCTCTTTCCAATGGCAATAGGCTAATACAAAAAAACGACCAATACTATTATAAAGATTGTGAAGGTGGAAAGACAGGCTATACTATCCAATCTCAACATTCTTATATTGCCGTAGCTAGTAGAAATGGTCAAAAGCTTATAGTAGCTCTTGTACACGACTCTAAAAAAACTTTTTTTGGGGACAGTATAAAACTATTAAACTATGGATTTGATAATTTTGAGCTATTTAAATATTTTGATATAAATGATGAAGTATCAAAAGCAACTTTAGATGATGGTACATCGATTCCACTGCTTGCATCGCGAGATTTTTATATAGTTAAAGCTAAAAATTCAACGGAAGTTTCAACTCCAGTTATTAAGACTGAGGAAAAAAATTTAAAACCTTCTTCTATCCTTAAAGGTGATAAAATAAGTAAAGCAACAATTACTTTTGATAAAGATTCTTACAATTTAGATTTGTCTAGCGGAGTAAATTATTCTAAACCTTCTTCCCCAAACAATGGTTTTTTAAAAGGCGATTCAGAAAAATCGAAAAGTTCTGCAGTTTTAATAAAATATTTTGCTATTATAATTGCGGTATTAATAGTATTTTTTAGATTAAGTCATATAAGAAGAAGAAAAAAAAACAAGTTGAGGAAATTTGCAGCCAATATAAATAGTAAAGATAAAACATAAAAAAGCACTAGGGTCATACTAAATAGTATAAACCTAGTGCTTTCTTATATTTCACTTTCATCTTTTAGTTTGCTTATTAACTTCACTATATCATCCGGAAGCTGCGCCTCAAGTATAAGTTCATCACCAGTTCTTGGGTGAGGAATAATTAATTTATAAGCATGAAGTGCCTGCCTCTCAATATAATGACTTTCAGATTCTCCATAGAGACTATCACCATAAATCGGATGTCCAATATGACTTAAATGAACACGAATCTGATGTGTTCTACCAGTTTCCAAAATCAATTTTAAAAGGTCACCATTTTTAAACGAATCAATAACTTCATAATGAGTTATGCTTCTTTGTCCTTCTTCCCACACTTCTCTTTTTGCACCCTCTTCATTGGGTTTTCCAATAGGCAAATCAATAGTACCTGACTTATTTTTCATATTACCATGTACAACCGCCATATAACTCTTCTCAAAGGTTTTGCAGTTCACGTCTTTGCTTTGCAAGTCTTTACTCTGCATATCTCTCGCTAAGGCCATATGTGCAAATTGATTTTTTGCAATTATTATAAGACCTGAAGTATCCATATCCAATCTACTCACTAGCCTAACAATGCACTTTTCATTTCTTTCTTTAAAATAATATGAAACTCCATTAGAAAGTGTCCCAAAGGGATATCCCTTCGTGGGATGAACCACTATGCCCGGACTCTTATTTATAACTATAAGGTCTATATCCTCATATATAACATCTAGATCCATCTTCTCTGGTTCAATGTTTTGATGCTCATTACTCTTCATGTCAATTTCTATTTTATCATTTGAATTTATTCTATGATTTAGCCTAGCAACTTTATCATTTACACTTATTTTCCCACTAAGTCCTGAGCTTTTTAAAAATCTACTAGATAAATTCTCCGTATACTTTAAATAATCTCTTAATTTAACTTCATGAATATCTTCCTTAACAACATATGTTAATTTATTAGTTGACAATAATTTATTAGTTAGCAATCGCGATTACTTCTATCTCTACTAATGCATCCTTAGGAAGTTTTGCCGCCTGAACGCAAGATCTAGCTGGTGGATTTGATGTAAAATATTGTGCATATACTTCATTCATATCAGCAAAATCATTCATATCCTTTAAGAATACTAGAGTTTTTACTACCTTATCTAATGATGTTCCTGCTTCTTCTAATATAACTTTTAAATTTTCTAATGATTGTGCTGTAGCTTTTTTTATATCATCATTTATGAATTCTCCAGTAGCAGCGTTTATTGCAAGTGATCCTGAAGTATATACCATATTTCCAACTTTTACTGCTTGAGAATATGGTCCAAGAGCTGCTGGTGCTTTAATTGTGCTTATAATCTGTTTTTCCATTTTTTCTCCTCCTCATAACTTTAGATAGTGTTAAGACTATCTTTATATAGTGTTGATAGGTAAAAAATATTAATACATGTATTCATGGTCTTCACCTAACAAGACTATTATATCAAATTTTTCCTGTGTTGACGATAAAAACTCAATATTGTCTATTTTGAAATCTTTTATTAGAGCAGTTTTTATATCGTTATTGCCATTGTATACTGAAATCTTAGATTTACTAGCAGTGCCACCATTTTCTGTTACAGGTTTATTATAGCCTTTTTCAACTAAATATTTTGAAAAATCACTAGCCAGGCCTGATTTTTTAGTGCCATTAATTATCTTTATTCTAAGTTTTGACTTATCAACATATATGGCTTTATTATCATATAATTTTGAGATAATGTTCTTATTTTGAGCTTCATTATATACTAAATATGATTGACCATTTATTAGCTTTAAATCACCCTTTATGGTATCCATAGATAACTGTCCTTTATTACTTGCAAATATGTATCCATATTTAATTATATCTTTAGCTTCCATATTAGTTTCCGCAGAGCTTTCAATTGCTTTTAAAATACCTGGAACCTTAATTAATATACCTGGGCTTTTTATTTTATCCATAATTTTACTAATAAACATATGTTGGTTTTCTATTCTGCCTAAATCTCCATCTGCCAGGCCACTTCCATCATTGTTTTTTCTCCATCTAAAAAATTCTTCAGCCTTTTTACCATCTAAATGGATTTTACCTTTTTCAAAATGAATGCTTAAATTTTGAGTGGGGTCATCATAACTCATGGTTCTTTTTATATCAATATCCACTCCACCTATAGCATCGATAACTTTCCTAAAGCCTTCATAATTAATTTTACCGTAATAGTCAATTCTAATACCTAATAGCTTTTCTACGGCATCAACAGTATAAATCACGCCACCAATAGCATGAGCAGCATTAATTTTTTGATTTTTGTTATTTATTTTAATTAGAGTATCCCTAGGAATGGAAACCATACTTATTTTTTTATCTTTTGCATCATAATGTGCGAGTATCAGTGTATCTGTCCTCTTAGGATCATTGGCATTTGTAGCACCAGGAGTACCTACATCTACACCCATGACCAATATGTTACAAGATTCTCCATTCTTAACTATTTGTTCTACCTCACCCTTACTTAACTTAGATCCTACGCCTTTTTTAGATAAATCAACTGCACTATTGTTAAAACTAGATAAATATAAATATAAACCTGCAAAAATTAATATAGCAGCTGTCACCACAAAAACAATAGTACCAATTGCAATTTTTTTATAATTTACTTTTCTTTTTGTTTTTTTCTTCATCTTATCACCTTCTATTTTTACTTAATAAATAATTTCTTGCGTGAATTGTATCTATATGTAATAATTCCTTTTGGCTTATAACATAGATAATGGTATTTTCAAGAGACTGCATTACTGCTGCATCTAAATTCATCAAACTTAAGGTTCTAAGTTCCTCTACACCTTTGAACTTTCTTAATGGCTCAATGTAATCTGATATATAAATTATCTTTTCCAAAGTACTCATATTTTTTCTACCAGTAGTGTGATAGCGAATAGCACTTAAAATATTTTCATTTTGGATCCCCATTATTTCTCTAGCTATTATGCTTCCAACTAATCCATGCAAAATTGATGGATTAGTTGTATATATTTCGTCTATATGTATTTCATGCTCACTAGCTATTTTTATAAGTTCAGCACCCTTCACATTCTTAGCACAGTCATGAACTAATCCTGCAATTCTTGCGCTTTCTATATTTTCTCCATATTTAGCTGCAAGAGTTACCGATGTTTCACTAACACTTAAACTATGTTTCAATCTGCTTTCACTTAAATTTGTATGCAAATAATGGAGCATTTCTTTCTCATTCCACATTTAACTCCTCCTAATATTCATCTTTTGCAAAAGATAATTACAGATGGTTTTATTTATATAGATTGTTTGCACGAATAATTTCCTCTACCCCTCTAGGCAAAAGATAATTAACTTGCCTACCCTCTTTTATATTGTTCCTAATATGCGTGGAAGATATGTCTATAATTGGCATATCAATATAAATTATTTTTTTATTGAACTTTTGTTCTATATAGAGCTTCTTTTTCGCAACTTCCTGCGCTGTAAATCCTGCCCTATTATAAACTACAATCTTACAACTATTGAAAATCTTCTCTACATTTTTCCACTTATCTAGCTCCATTAAACTATCTACGCCAATTAAAAAATACCATTCTATATTACGTTGCAATCCGCTGAAAAGTTCAACAGTTTCGTAGGTATAGCTATTTTCTTTTTTATTTATTTCATAATCACTTATTTCAAAGTCGACTTCAGATTCTATTGCCCTTTTAACTAAATCATATCTAATTTTAGCATTTGTAATTTTTTTATTCTTTTTATGTGGTGGATTTCCTGCAGGCATGAATATAATTTTATCTAAATGTAAACTGTATAATGCTTCATAGGCAATATGAATATGCCCGATATGAATTGGATCAAAAGTTCCTCCAAAAATGGCCTTTTTCAATATAACACCCTCTTTATTTTCTAATAAGGTATCAAAACTTTTAGCAATCACTATACTAGCTTCGGCTTACAGCCGCAGATACTGATAGTATGTTTTTCATGGACAACTTGGAAAATAATAACACAAAATATGATTTTCCATAGAGGAAAAAGCATGTAAAATTACATGCTTTTATGGTAATTCAATTGTAGGCTTTTTTAAAGACCTTTTGTATAATACGCATTTGCTACCAATAGTCTGAACTCCTTCAGCACCTATGGCCTCACAAATTATATCTGATGCTTCTCTAGCAGTTAGTCCACTATTATTTAGAACTTTAATTTTAATAAGCTCTCTAGATTCTAGCGCCTCATTTAACTGCTTTAAAAAATTTTCTTCTACCCCTGCTTTTCCAAGCTGAAATATTGGTTGTAATGGATTTGCAAGGGTTCTTAAATAACTTCTTTGCTTACTTGTAATCATAATATCCTCCTAGTTTGAGCAATGATCAATTTTTAATGATCAATGATCAATTGTGGTCATTGGTCATTTGTCATTGATTATAATAAGAATTCAAATTCAAAGTTTTGTAATCTTACTGAATCCCCGTCTTGAATTCCTTTTTCAACTAGTGCATCAAATACTCCCTTATTTCTTAATACTTTGTGGAAATATTTAAGAGAATCCGGTTCATTTACATTTACAGCATTTAGCAATCTATCAACAAAGCTTCCTTCAACAACAAAAGTTCCTTCGGCGTCTACATTAATAGTGTAGGTGAATCTTCTTTCTTCTATTATGAATTTATCTTCATCTTTTATTACCAGTTCTACAACTGGAATAGTAGATAACATTCTTGCTGCCTCTTTCATCAGTGCTTCTACGCCTTGACTTGTAGCTGCAGATATTTTAAATATTTTACTATCATCGTATCCCATTGCGTTTAATTTTTTCTTAAAGTTTTCAAAAACTTCATCATCAAATAACATATCGCTTTTATTAGCAGCTACTATTTGTGGTCTATCCCATAATTTAACGTCATATTTTTTAAGTTCTTCATTTATCTTTATAAAGTCATCTACAGGGTCTCTACCTTCAATTCCTGAAATGTCAACCACATGAATAAGCATTCTAGTTCTTTCAATATGTCTTAAAAATCCTATTCCAAGACCTACTCCTTCAGCTGCTCCTTCAATTATTCCTGGTATATCAGCCATAACAAAACTCGGTATGCCTTTCACATTTACTACTCCTAAACTTGGTTTTAAAGTGGTAAAATGATAATTAGCTATTTTAGGTGTTGCTTTTGAAACTACTGAAAGCAAAGTTGACTTACCTACATTAGGAAATCCTAGTAGCCCAACATCAGCAAGTAACTTAAGTTCAAGCTTAATCCATCTTTCTTCTCCTGGCATTCCAGGTTCAGCAAAGGTTGGCGCTTGCCTTGTAGGTGTACAAAACTTAACATTACCTTTTCCGCCTTTTCCAGCTCTGCAAATTACAAAAGTTTGACCATCATGTGATAAATCACACATTATTTTATCTGTTTCTGAATCTCGTACAATTGTACCCATTGGAACTTTTACATACAATTTTTCTCCAGCTTTTCCGTAACATTTAGATCCAGAACCTTGTACTCCATTTTTTGCTACGAATTTTCTTGAATATGAAAAGTCTAATAAAGTTGTCATACTAGCATCAACTACCAGTATTACGTCTCCACCGTCTCCACCATCTCCACCATCCGGTCCACCCAGAGGTATATACTTTTCTGTTCTAAAGGAAACTGATCCATTTCCACCATTACCTGATTTAACAAAAATCTTGGCTGTATCAATAAACATATATTTCACCTTACCTTAGCGCATTTTCTATTTTGTATTTTAATCTATTAACTAAACTCTAATTTCTTAGAATATTAATCTATAAGCTATATTATTATCAAAATCACATCTATAAATTTTAAAACCATCTATCGCCATATCTATTTGCTGCCATTCATCCATCCAACTTATTTCGCCTAACATGGCTTCATTATTAGCAAGGAGTAAACTTTCGCCTAATTCATCTTGAAATATATAAATATATACAAATTTTTGATCAGTAGCTTCTATCTCCATAAATATAGTGTTAACCAAATCATTTTTTTTATTATATTCATTTTCAAAAATTTTATTTTTAAAATTACTGATTTCAATATCTATTTCCACTTTAACTTCATTTGCCCATAATTTTTTAATGTTATTCTCAAGGCATAGTGAAAATCCATCATCTTGTAATTTGTAAATTTCACTAATAGTTTCATTTTGCTTAGATAATCTATCTATATATTCTAATGCACCTTGAGGTCTTTTAATCTGCAAATAACCATATATAACCTGAAGATCATTCATAAAATCGTGTCTTTGTTTTCTAAGTAAGCTTATATACTTTTCTAATTCATTCATTACTATCCTCCGAAAGAGAATTTTAAAAAAGCACCCTTTAAGGGTGCCTTAAACTATTCAGCCATTGCAATTGCTTCTACTTCTTGATCAACAGGATAAACGCTTGCTTTTTTCTTCATTTTTCCCATTCTTTCGAATTTTACAACTCCATCAACTTTAGCGAAAAGAGTGTCGTCTCCACCTATTCCAACATTTGTTCCTGGATGGATTTTTGTTCCTCTTTGTCTTACTAAAATATTACCTGCAAGAACGAATTGACCGTCTGCACGTTTAGTCCCAAGTCTTTTTGATTCACTATCTCTACCGTTTCTTGAGCTACCTACTCCTTTTTTGTGAGCAAATAACTGAAGGTTAATAACTAGCATAGTATCACACCTCCTCTGTTTCTAGTTTTATATAGTCACCATAAGTAATTTCTATACTTTTAAGTCCAAGCATCATTGTTTCTAATAAAACTTGACATCTTTCAATATCTTCCAAAGTTTGATTTTCTAAATTTACATTCAGAAATCCATCCTCTATATAATACTTCACTTTAATTTTCAAAACTTCCTCAATTCCAATTACTGTAGTTTGAGAAATTGCTGAAATAGCAGAACAAATTAAATCTACACCTAATTGTTCTTCTTTTGGCAAAGCATGACCTTTTATTTTAAAAGAAACTATTTTACTTGCTCTTCGAACAAATTCAACTTTAACCATAATTAAGCTTCAATCTTCTCAATTTGAATCTTAGTATATGATTGTCTGTGTCCTTGTTTCTTTCTATAATCTAACTTTCTCTTGAATTTGAAAACTATAACTTTTTTAGCTTTCCCTTGTGCTAATACTTTAGCAACAACTTTAGCTCCTTCAACTAGAGGTTTTCCAACTACTAAACCCTCTTCCTTGCCTACTGCAAGAATATCTCCAAATTCAACTGTTGTTTCAACTTCAGCATCCAATTTTTCAACGAATAAAACGTCTCCTTCTTGAACTCTGTATTGCTTTCCACCAGTAAGTACTACTGCGTACATAAAATACACCTCCTTGATCCAGTCTCGCCATCCCAGGTACATACCACTATGTAATTTCTATAATCAAGTATGTTTCATAACCTTGTGTGAGCGGTCTACAAAAGCCATTTTAACATATATCTACACCTTTGTAAAGCCTATTTACCCATATATCTTATATGTCTGCAAATTTCTTATTTGATTTGCAAAAATTAGCGACTCCACTTTGAATTTTTCTAAGTGAGGTATAAAATTCACGTAAACACTATTTTCTAGTGCTCCTATTTGCGTTGCAAATTCTAAAACGTCCTCCATTATATCCTTTTGGTAAATTCCATCGATTTCTATATATATATCTTTTATACCCTGTTCTTTATGAATCTTAGAAATTTCATTTTTTATCAAAAACTGAATATAGGATAATTTGACCCTACTGCTTTTACCAAGACAATGCTTGCAAGGTTCCTCAATAAACTCATATATAGACTTTCCGCGCCTACGCCTTGCAATTTGAACTAAATTCAGTTGCGTAAAGGGATAAACTACAGTCTTGTTTTTATCGTCTGCAAAGCCTACTCTTAGAGTATTTAGTATACTTTTTCTAACCTCTAAATCTTCAATGTCAATAAAGTCTATTATAATGATTCCACTTAAATTTCGGAGTCTTATTTGTCTTGCGATCTCCTCAGCTGCCTCAATGTTAGTACTTTGTGCAGTTTTTTGCAATGAATGACTCTTAACATTCTTTCCAGAATTAACATCAATTACGTACATTGCCTCAGTTTTATCAATTACAATATTTCCTCCACATTTTAATGAAATCTTATGATTTCTTAGACTCAGTATTTCTTTTTCTATTCCATAATAATCAAATAACATTCTACTTTCTTTATGAAGCTCAACCTTTACTGAGATATCAGACCTGTGATCTGTAAATTTTTTTGCGTATTCAAAATCACTTTCATTGTTTAATACTATTTTAAAAGTGTTTTTATCTAAAATATCACGTAGAGTTCTATTTATTGCTCCAGCATCGCTAAATAGCAAAATAGGATTCCTTGAATACTGCGCATGATTTATAACCCCTTTGTATATTTCATACAATTCCTCAACTTCATCATTTAGAACGCTAAGGTCTACATCAAAGGCATTGGTCCTAATCATAACCCCTACATCCTCTGGTTTATTTAATCCACTAGTCACCATATCTTCAAACTCTCTATTGTTTATCTTTTTAGAAAAACTTATGTCCTTATTTATGTTTACAATTACAGAATATATTCCTGCAATACCAAAAGCACTAGTAACTTTTGCTCCTTTTTTATCTATTCCCTCTTTTAAAATTTCAACTATTATTTCGTCGCCTTTTTTTATCTTTGTATTATTAAACTTTTCATCTAAATACATATAACAATCTTTATTATGCCCAATATCTATAAAAGCACACTTAATTGCTGGAACAATATTTTTTACAACACCCTTATATATTTCTCCAGGGATAGGACCACTTGAATCCTCTTCTATGAAGCATTCCTTTAATTTGTTATTTTCTTTTATAGCTATTCTTAGAAATTCTTCTTGTCTTTCAATATATATTTCTTTCACTTTAACTCAGCTCCTGTTTTACTAATTTTTAAAAAACTCGCTAAGAGTGACTAATTTATCGTCTTTAGTTCCATACATTTCTTCTCTCTCTATATCAACAAAAGCCTCTTTATTGATATAAGCAGTATTTCCTACAATATAATCTGCCAATAGCTGCGCTGATAAATTATTGCGGCTTCCACAAGCAACAAGCGTCTTTATAACAAGTATAGAACCCTCTACCTCATATTCGAATTTATACACTAATGGTTTTATATTAACCATTTTTTCACCACTTTTTTTACTAGTCTTAATAATGTTCCATTCGCTTTTGTCAAGGAGGCTTTGTAAAATTTCTAATGCGTCCTCTTCCTGAGTACACTTTAGTTTAATTGTATATTTTGCAGCATCTATAGTTGCCATAGCTTGTGACGGTTTTTTTCCCTCACCAGGAATAACTTTTACCACGTCTAAAACTTTGATTCCCCTTGGCGAATTATCATTCATTTTATCCATGATATATTTTTCTTCTAGCTCACAATTTAAAACTACATCCATATATTCTCCATTAGAATATGTTCCTACAGACAATGGCTGTGCAATAGACACTGCCATGTGAGGATTAAAACCTTTTGAGTATTCTACTGGAAGTTCCGATCTTTTAATTATTTTTTGTAGTGTTCTCATTAAATCTAAGTGAGCAATAAATTTTATCTCACTGTCTTTAGTATACTTAATTAGATAACGCACTATGGAAACACGTCCCTTCTTTAAAATTAACATTAACACCGCAGTCCGTACATCCTAGTTTACAATTTTGTGTTAATTCTGCTTTTTTAGCTTTTTCATTTTCTAAAATTAAGTACTCTTTATTCACTCCAATGTCTATGAAATCCCAAGGAAGTATCTCATCGTAACTTCTCTCCCTATAAGCATAGAAACTACCATCCACGTTGCATTCCTCCATAGCTTCCTTCCATATTTCAAAATTGAAATGCTCAGACCAGCCATCGAATTTTGCACCTTTCTCAAAAGCCTTTATTATAACATCACAAATTCTTCTGTCTCCTCTAGCAACAACCGCCTCTAAGTATGAAACTATAGATTCATGATAGTTGTATGTAACTGCCTTACTTGTTATAGCATACTTAACTGCTTTAATTTTTTCTACTACCTCATCCATGGTGCTTTGCGGTGCCCATTGAAAAGGTGTAAATGGTTTTGGTACAAATATAGCAGAGCTTGTAGTGACCCTTAGTCCTCTTTTTCTTACTTCTTTAGGAATTTTAAAATATTCTCCTGCAACCTTATCTGATAACTCTGCAATACCACGTACATCTTCCATAGTTTCATAAGGAAGCCCCACCATAAAATAAAGCTTTATAGTTGACCAACCGGAAGCAAATACACTACTAGCTGCTTCTAATATTTTCTCTTCTGTAACACCCTTGTTTATAATATCTCTCATTCTTTGAGTTCCTGCTTCTGGTGCAAATGTTAAGCCAGTTTTTCTCGCCTTTTGTATTTGATTTATTAAATCCACAGAAAAAGAATCTATTCTAATGGAAGGCAAAGATACGCTAAGGTGGTTTTCTTTGTTTTTTTCCATAAGAGTAGCTATAAGGTTATGTATATCTGAATAATCACAAATGCTCAGTGAACTTAGTGATATTTCTCTATATCCTGTACTTTTTAGTAGCTTATCTGCTGCCTCTACAAGGGTATCCGTAGTTTTTTCTCTTACTGGTCTATATATCATGCCCGCTTGGCAAAATCTACATCCATTGGTGCATCCTCTAAAGGTCTCGAGTATTACTCTATCATGTACTATTTCTATATATGGAACTACCGTTTCTTCTGGATAGGCAACCTTATTAAAATCTGCAACGAACCTTTTCACAACGCGACTAGGAACATCTGGGTATTTAGGTTTAAATTCACGAATAGTGTTATCCTCGTTATAAGATACCTCATATAATGAAGGCACATATATTCCTCTTATTTTAGATATTTCTCTTAGAAATTCTTTTTTCTTCCCTTTTCCTTTGTACTTTTTATAAACATCTAAAACGTCATTCATTATTTCTTCGCCTTCACCAATCTCAAAGAAATCCACTATATCATGTAGTGGTTCTGGATTATAAGCACAAGGACCCCCAGCCATTATTATAGGTTCCTCTTCGCCTCTCTTTGAGGCTCTTATAGTTATACCTGACATATCTAGCATATTAAGTATATTAGTGTAACTCATCTCGTATTGGAGAGTAAACCCTAAAAAATCAAATTCATTTAGTGAATCTTTGCTCTCTAGTGCATACAAGGCTATATTATTTTCTCTCATTTGTTTTTCCATGTCTGGCCAAGGAGCAAAAGCCCTTTCGCAATAGGTGTCAGCCCTAGAATTTAACACATGATAAAGTATTCTGCTTCCTAAATGGGACATACCCACCTCATATACATCTGGAAAGCAAAAAGCAAATCTTATATCCACACTGTCTATATCTTTATAACAACAATTAAGTTCTCCGCCTACATATCTGGCAGGCTTTTCAACTTTAAATAAAATATCATCAGAAATTTTGTTCATAGAAATCCCTCCTGGTTTTTTCACTAAGGTAGCTAATAATTGCATCTCAATCTACCTTACCTTTCTTGCATTATTTTATTTTAACACATGAAAGTTAAATTTCAAAACGAAAATTAGTTTTATTCATCTCAAATAAAATAACTAGTGAATATATCAGTCTTTAATAAACCGATATATTTACTAGTTATTTTTTAAGATTACATTTCATAGTGTGTTTTTCCCTTTCTTAATATCAATGTATGAAAGTAAGCTTATATTTCCATAAGCCTTTATTGCCTGAATTATTTCTTCTTCATATAAAATTTCTAGCACAGCCATATTTTCATCGAGTACCGTAAATAAATTGTACTTATTCTTATCAACCATTCCTAGAGCCGATAATAAATCCTTTTTATAAAAAATAGACATACTTCTATTCTCTATATATCCTCTCTTTATAAATCTGTATTTTTTCTTAATAATATAGCCCATAATCAAATATACTATCCTTTCCTTCTCTTTAATTGAAGATATTAAAATAAATATAGAAATTAGTCCTAAATTGAAATTACTCTTATTTGCTGCAACACTTACAAAATATATGAACATGAAAATACTTCCAAGGATCATGCTAACCCTAACAGAAATTTCATTAGCTTTTCTATATATAGTTTTAATACTAAGTATATCCCGAAGTACCCTTCCCCCGTCCAGTGGAAAGGCTGGGATAAGATTAAAAATACCTATAGCTAAATTACTACTATATATTAAATGCAAATAGGGTCTATTAAAAAATATAAATAAAATATAAAAAACAGCTGCCAGTATTAGGTTTAATAAAGGGCCTGATAGTGAAATAATTATATCCTCTTTAGCATTTGCCTCGTCTAAATCCTTAACCTTAAGTACGGCCCCTATAGGAAGTATTTCTATATCAAAACCCGAAAACCCCAAAATTCTGGCAGTTAAATAATGCATTAACTCATGGATGAACACTAGAAAAAAGGCTATTATAATTTCTCCTTTAAACCCTAGTATCAATAGCAATATAATGTACGGCAAAAAGAATTTACTTATTCTTATCAATTAATCCCCCATAGTAATTACTAAAATAATCAAAGCCCAATGTTTTTATTATTTAACTCATTTTCATTTGAAATTGTGCTCTTAATCTTCTCCATAAAATTTACTGTAATAATTTCTATATCTTTTATTTTAAAACCCTTGGCCTTATCTATTAATATACTATAATCATATTTTTTATTTATTATTTCCTTTGAATAATTATAAACATATTGAGTTTTAGTCGTGACTACTACTTTGCAAAGTAATACAATTATAAACAATGTGAGTACGCCAATAAGTTCCCTTGTTAATCTCTTTATATAGAAATTCCATATTCCACCTTGCTTGTTACTTTCACTGGCAAAATTATTTGTGCCCCTTTGTCTTTTAGCCAAATTATTATAATAGCTTTGATACTGCGTATTATAATTGCCCATTTTATCCTCCTAATTCATTATTTTACTATTTATATATATTTAAAATTATCCATTTATATTACATATTATAAGTAAAAAGAAAAAGTATATATTTATGATTTAAAAATAAAAAGCACTGCAAAATATGCAGTGCTTACTGCAGAATATGCAGTGTTTACTGCAGAATATGCAGTGCTTGTTATTTTACGTTGCTTTATTCACGATTTCTTAAACTTCTCATCAAAACTTCCGCTGTCCCTAAATTTGTGGCAAGTGGAACACAATGGACATCACACAATCTAAGAAGTGCTGAAATATCAGGCTCGTGGGGTTGTACTGTAAGTGGATCTCTTAAAAAAATTATCATATCCATTTCCCCTTGTGCTAGCTTTGCACCTATTTGCTGGTCGCCTCCGAGAGGTCCTGACAAAAATCTACTAACGGTCAGTCCCACTTTTTCAGTTATTAATTTTCCTGTTGTTCCCGTTCCATATAATTCATGTTGCATTAGTGTATCCTTATAACGATTTGCAAAGTCAATAATATCTTCCTTTTTTTTATCATGTGCTATTAGTGCTATTCTCATATTCTCTCCCCCTAATTTTATTAAAAGTTTATTTTCTTTTTCCTCATACCTACATTGAGCACAAGTCCTAGCGACATAAATGCTGTTAAAAGCGAGCTTCCACCATAACTCATAAATGGCAAGGTTATTCCTGTGATAGGCATAAGACCCATGGTCATACCTATATTTTGCATTATTGAAAATAATAAATTAGAAATAAATCCTACGCATATTACAGTTCCAAAAACATCTTTAGAATTTTTTGCTATTTTTATTAATTTATATATAAGAAGTCCATATAAAAGTATTAATAGTAACCCACCAACAAGTCCCCATTCTTCTCCCAGTACCGCAAAAATAAAATCTGTATGGTTTTCTGGAACAGAATTAAATTGAATTCCTTTTCCGAAGCCCCGACCTAGAACCCCCCCTGAACCTAAAGCAAGTTTTGATTGAATAAGCTGAAGCCCATAAGTTAGTTCAGATTGCTCAGGACTTAGAAAAGATGTTAATCTTCCTTTCCAATAAGTTTTCATAATTGGTGAATTCCAAACCCCTACAATTAGCAATATAATTGAGGTTATCCCCCCGATTATAATTTTTTGATCCAGTCCTATACAATAAAATATCCCTAGTACTATAAAAAAACTAACCATAGTCATTCCCATATCCGGCTGAATAATAATTAATAACATTGGCACTGCCGCATAAAATATTAATATAAATAAATTTTTAGGATCATTAATTTTACCTTCCATGTCATCTAACTTCTTAGCTAGTATTATTATCATACCAATTTTAGCAAATTCTGATGGTTGTATCGCTATGCTACCAATTTTTATCCAAGAATTTGCGCCATTAGTAATAGTTTTAAAAACAAAATCACCAATTATTAGCAACAAAATCCCTGCCCAATATATTATAATAGCGTAATTTTTAATTAAAATATAATCAAATATTAAAATAAGATACACTGTTATAAGGCCTAATATCATCCACGCAACTTGCAATTTAGGATAATATGATCCTCTAGTGGCACTATAAATATTCAAGCAACCAAAAATGACTATACAAATTGCATATATAATTACACTATAATCCAATTCTCGTAAAAGTTTTTTATTAAGCTTTAGGTTCTGTAAAATTTTCATGCTTTGACCTACCTCCATCTCAAATATGATTATATCATATTGCAAAAAAAAAGCTATGCATAAGTTGTTAATTATACATAGTCTTTAATACATTATCTTTTTATTTTTTTTATAGGAATATTTGCTACTAGTGCTGGCGAGCTTCCTTCATATTCTTCCGTTGTTGTTAATCTAACTTCAATTTCTCCGGTTTCTATTTCAGCATATTTTGATATTACCTTTAATATGTCACACTTAATCATTTCTAAAAAATCAGGTGAGAAATCTGCTCTATCATGTATCAAAATTAGTTTTAATCTATCACTGGCAATATCTTTTGAGAGATCCTTATTAGAAAACATTTTAAATAAATTCATTAAAGTTCACCCCTATATTCCCTTAAATATTTTTTTTAGAGAAGCAAAGAATCCCATCTCACTACGTGATGATCCATCTAATGTAGCATATGGTACTTCCTCTCCCATTATTCTTTTAGCAATGTTTTTAAAAGCTATACCAGCCAAAGAATTGTCGTCTAAAACAATTGGCTCCCCTTTGTTAGTTGAAATGGTAACCTTCCTATCATCTGGGACAATTCCTATTAATTTAATTGCCAGGCACTCTATAATATCATCTACAGAAAGCATATCTCCACTTTTTGTCATCTCATAGTTTATTCTATTTATTATAACCTCATGTCTATCTAAACCCTTAGAATCTAATTTTCCAATTACCCTATCTGCATCTCTAATTGAAGTAAGTTCTGGATTAACCACTATAATAGCTCTATCAGCTCCCACTATAGCATTTTCAAAGCCTTGTTCTATACCTGCTGGGCAGTCTATTATAACGTAATCAAACTCTTCTTTTAATTCATTTACTACTAGTAGCATATCTTTTATATTAACATCATTTTTGTCTCTAGTTTGAGCTGTTGGCATTAAATACAAATTACTAAATCTTTTGTCTTTTATTAGTGCTTGCTTTAGTCTGCATCTTTTTTCAATAACATCTACTAATGTAAATACTACCCTATTTTCAAGTCCCATTAGCACATCAAGGTTGCGAAGTCCAGTGTCTCCATCAATAACTACTACTTTTTTGTCCATAGATGCAAGAGCTGTTCCAATATTCGCTGTGGTAGTTGTTTTACCTACCCCACCCTTACCCGATGTTATAACTATAGCTTCTCCCATGTTCATTACCTCCATTAAATATATTTATTCTCTAAATACGGTTCCACAATAATATTTCCGTTTTTAATTTTTGCCACCTCAGGATATTGAGGCCTAAGGTTGTCTTCAGGGGATCTTGTGACAATACTTCCAATCTGAAGTATTTGAGGCTCTAGCTTCAATGCTGCAATTATAGCTTTTTCATTACCAGTTGTGCCTGCATGTACCACTCCTCTTAAATTACCAAGAACAATTATATTTCCTGCTGCATATATTTCAGCTCCTGGGTTTACATCCCCAACTATAACTATATTACCAGGATAATTTATACTTTGTCCACTTCTTATGGTTTTTCTCAAAAATTTAGTTTTTCCCTCGTATATACCTGTAAACAGCCTAACCGTGGATTCATCTTGATCCTGAAAAATACAATCACTAATTAAAAATTCATCGAATAATATTTCTTTTAATTTTATGCTTTCTTTTTCATTTATGTATTTAAGTTCAGTAGTGATTTTCAAAGTACTTCCTTTGTAAAATTTCTTCCCTTGTGAGAGCTTCTTAACTAAAGACTCTAACATATCGTCAAAATCACTGAAATGATTCATATTTATAACTACATTTAATCCCTCTTTATTTCCCTTAATTACTATTTTATCTGTGACCATCATTTTAACCTCCTAGCTCTGCCCTGCGGTTTATGGAAGATTCAAATAAATACAAAATCGGTATGCGAGTCTATTCTAGCCTTGTTTATTTTCATGTGTCTAAATCAGTTATTAATTGTTCTATCCATAATTGAGCTTAAGCTAATATTTCAACATATTATGGTTGAATTCCTGCTTAATTTCAATATAAATATATTTTTTTTATTTTTTTAATTACTTTTACTGTTTAAAGTGAATTTTCCTATGATTTTTATGTTCTAACAATTAAATAAACCCTGCCATATAAATATGTCAGAGTTTATTTAAAATTCCTAGCTCTTTGTAATTTAACTAATCATGACCATTTCCAGTTATACTAGTATCTAAATTTATATTACTAGTTTCCTTATCTGGATCAACCATAAATTCATATTTAGGATTTTTTTTAAGTATTTCAGCTTTAAAATATTGCTCATAAACTGCTTTTGCAACAGGTGCAACATAATTACCATGACCTCCATCAAAACCCACAACACAAACAGCTATTTCGGGTTTTTCAAAGGGAGCAAATCCTATATAGTATCCAAAAGAAGTCCTTCCTAGTGCAGATTGAATATCCTCTTTAAATGTAGCTGAACCTGTTTTTCCTCCATTTGGAATAGGAAAATCTTTAAATGTGCTATATGCTGTACCTCCATAAACACTAGTAACTTCCCACATACCTTCTTTAATTATATTAATTGTATTAGCACTTATATTAGTTTTTTCTAAAACTAGGGGCTTAGTTTCTTTAATTACTTTTCCATCTGGATCTAAAAATTTGTCCACCAAATGCAATTCATATCTATTTCCGCCATTCACCATAGTAGCTACATAATTGGTTAACTGTAGCGGTGTAAAAACATTAAATCCTTGCCCTATGGCGGCATAATATGCATTAGCCGCAGAATTAATTTCAGTATTAGCAGAATTAATTTCCGAGTATATAATTTCAGCCATAGCCCTTATATTTGTATCTGTATAATTATTGTTTTTTAACGTTTGAGAAGCTCCAGTTAGCTCCTTTAAGGCGATTTCCATAGTTTTTATAATTACCTCATAGGAATTTATTTTATCTTTTTTCATTTCTGTCTTAATGAGAGCAAGAAACTTAACTTTGCCTCCATTTGATTTTTTAATTTCGTCTATTTCTTTGCTGGTGCCACTTTCCTTTTGTGATTCAAGGTCAAGTGATTTTTTTCCCTTTTGTAATTTCGAAACCAAACTACTTCTATGAATACTCGCTAATGTTTCTTTACTAGATTCATAATTATATACCTGGCCAAAGCTTTCTGGTATCTCTATACCTGTAGAGGGTTTTTTATTACTATTAGGATCTATACCAAGACCAAATTTCCATGCATATTTTGCTATTAAGTTTAGACCTTTTTTATTTTCTCCTGCATTATGATAAAGCTTATCAGCTACATCATAAAAATAATAATTACAAGATTCTCTCATTGCCGTTTGAATATCTACGATTCCATGACCATAACCTTGGTCATTATACTTCCAACATGCAGCAGTAAGGGTGGGATAACGTGTATTGTATGGTCCACTATCGTTCACCTGACTTGTCTTGGTTATAGCGCCTTCTTCTAGCCCTACAATGGCTGTCATTGGTTTAAATGTGGACCCAGGTGGTATTAGAGATTTAGTCGCTAAATTGAAAGTTGCTTTTGGGAAAATATCATTATTATCCTTTCTAATCGTAGTGTTACCTTCTATACTTTTATCTAAAGGAAAAATATAATTAAGTAGTATTTTTTCTCTTTCTTCTTTGGATTTTGCCATATCATCATCAGTTAGTATACCTTTAATATTTACAAGCCCTCGCTTTTGAATATAAGCGAGTCCCATTTTTTCCGTAACTGGGCCTAAATATTCATCATACTTTTCAGTAGTTAACCCACTAGATGCTGCAAATAAATTAGGATCATACCCAGGTCTACTTGCTAATACTAATATCTTACCCGTATTAACATCACTTACAATCACTGCACCTCTATTTGCATTTGTCATGTCTACATCTTTGACTGTTCCTTTTTTTTGTAAATCTAGCAATACAGCATCTAAAACCCTCTCTGCAGCGTATTGCATATTTTTATCTATATTAAGTTGTACTGTCTTACCAGGATAGGTTTCGATCTCACCTAATGTCTTAATTTTTCGTCCTTGTTTATTAGCTTCAATACTTTCTTGACCCTTAGTTCCCCTTAAATCATCTTCAAAGGCTGCCTCAATTCCTGAAGCACCTATATAATCCGTACTTATATCATAGCCTTGTTCCTCATACTTATCTTTGTCCCAAGGATTTATCTTAGAGATATAGCCGAGGAAAGCTGACCCTAAATCCTTATTAGGATACACTCGAATAGGCTCAGTTGCAACACTAACACCTGGAATTTCAGGTTGCATTTGCTGAAAAATACCTGCAGCATCTTTTGTTAAATTATTAGCGATATTTACAGGCTTATATCCAGAATAACTCTGCATGTATAAAGTGTCCTTAACTAGCATGTAGCGACGGAGTAATTCTTTATTTTTAGAATCCACAATTTCGTCCATTCCATAATTTTTAATTAGTTTATTAAATACTTGCTCTGGAGTAATCTTTAAAAGAGCTGCATCAACTTTCTTTACCTGCTCAGACTTTAAATCAGTTTTCTTTATATCCTTATACAGCTTTTCAATAACTTCATCGTCAAAGCCTCTATCCTTTTTAAATCTAAGCTCTATCCAGTTTTGTGTTTTTTTATCCACAGTCTTATTAAAATCAAAACTATATATTGTCTTTTTTTTATCTGCACTAGTCTTTACCTTAAGTAAAAAATCATCTATCTGAATTCCCTTGTTAGCATCAAGAATTTTAAACACATTGTCCATAGTGCTAAAGAAACTTTCTTCACTTTCTTTTGTATTAGTAAATGTTAATATATAACTTTGCTTACTTTTAGCCAATTTTTTACCCTTTCTATCAATAATATCACCTCTCGGAGCTACTGTAGATATCACCTTGTGATTTTGCTTATTTGCAGTTTGTTTATATAACTCACAATTAACTATCTGTATATTAACCAACCTCAAAATAATAACAAAAAAAATTCCAAGCATAATGGAAGTTACAATATTAAACCTAGAAAACTCATTGTCCTTTTTATTTTTCTTACTCACCATTTCACCAACCTTTTAAACTTTTTTCCATAATTCAACTTAAACTACTTATTCTATGCATTACAGTCAAATTCCTGCTAAAATTCAATATAAGTATATTTTTATGAATATTTTTATTATTTGAGAATAAATTCTAAATTGCTTTGATGTGCCCAAACAAAAATAAACTCTAACAAATAAATTTGTTAGAGTTTATTTAAAATAGTCATTTTTTCATGATTAAACTAATCGTGACCATTGCCAGTTACATCAGTATTTAAATCTATATTACTAGTGTTTTCATCTGGATTAACCATAAATTTATATTTAGGATCTGATTTTAATAATTCTGCTTTAAAATATTGCTCGTAAACTGCTTTTGCAACTGGTGCAACCCATCCACCATGACCTCCATCAAAAACCACTGCACAAACAGCTATTTTAGGTTTGTCATAGGGTGCAAAGCCTATATAGTATCCATAGGAAGTCCTTCCTAAGGCAGTTTGAGTAAGATCGTTAAAAGTAGCAGAACCTGTTTTCCCCCCACTTTGTATAGGGAAATCTTTAAATACAGAATATGCTGTTCCATTAATATCACTAGTAACTTCGAGCATTCCTTCTTTAATTAAATCAATTGTTTTAGAATCTACGTTAGTTTTTTCTAAAACTACAGGCTTAATTTCTTTAATTATATTTCCATCCGGATCTAAAAATTTATCTACCAAATGCGTTTCATATCTATTTCCACCATTCACCATAGTAGACACAAAATTTGCTAACTGTAATGGTGTAAACGCATTAAACCCTTGCCCTATAGCTGCATAATATGCATTAGCTGCAGAATTAATTTCAGTATTAGCATTACTTATTTCCGAATATATAGTTTCTGACATAGTTCTTATATCGCTATCTGTGTAATTATTGTTTTTTAATGTCTTAGAAGCTTCAATAACTTCCTTTATAGCAATCTGTGAACTTTGTTTAATTGAATTATAGGGGCTTTTATTATCTTTTTTCATTTCAGTCTTAAGAAAAGCTTGAAACTTAAGTTTTTTTTCATTTACTTTTTTAATTTCTTGTATTTGATCCTTAGTGCCACTTTCCTTTTGTGAAACAGTATCAAGCGGTTTATATTTACTTCCTGTAGAATTTATTCCCTTTTGCAGAAAACCTACAAGATTACTTATATGAATATTAGCTAATATTTCTTTACTAGATTGATAATTATATACCTGACCAAAATTTTCTGGTATCTCTATTCCTGTAGCAGGTTTTGCACCACTTTTAGGGTCTATACCAAGACCGAATTTCCATGCATATTTTGCTAGTAGATCCAGTCCTGCTTTATTTTCGCCAGCCTTTGCAAAAAGTTTATCAGCTACATCATAAAAATAATAATTACAAGATACTCTCATTGCCTTTCTTAAATCTACTAGTCCATGACCATAACCTTGCTCATTATATAACCAACAGGCAGCAGTAACAGATGGATACCTCTTATTGTATGGCCCACCATCATCCACTGTATCAGTTGCATGTATAACTCCTTCTTCTAGTCCCGCAATAGCCGTAAGTGGCTTAAAAGTAGAACCCGGTGGTATTAGAGATTTAGTCGCGTAATTGAATGTTGATTTTGGGAAAATATCATTATTATCCTTCCTTATTGTAGTATTACCCGCTACACTTTTGTCTAAAGGAAACATATAATTAAGCAATATATTTTCTCTTTCAGCTTTAGATTTTTCCGCCATGTCTTTATCGCTTAGCACACCTGTAATGTTAGCAAGCCCTCGATCTTGAATATACTTTAGTCCCATTCCAGCTATATTGGGATTTAATAAATTATTAATTTCACTAGTGGAATTCCCAGATTCTGCAAAAATGCTAGGATCATAGCCAGGTCTACTTGCCAGCGCTAATACCTTACCTGTATTAACATCAAGCACTACCACTGCACCTCTGTTTGCATTTGTTGTATCTACACTTTGCCCCGTGTTTTTCCCTGCCTTTTGTAAACCGAGCATCACAGCATCTAAAGATTTCTCTGCAGCGTATTGCATATTTTTATCTATGTTAAGTTGTATTGTTTGACCAGGATAAGTTTCAATCTGACCTAGTGTACTAACTTTACGGCCTTGTTTATTAACTGCAATACTTTCTTGACCCTTAGTTCCCCTTAAAACATCTTCAAAGGCTGCTTCAATTCCTGACGTACCTATATAATCTGAACTTATATCATAGCCTTGTTCTTCATATTTATCGGTGTCCCAAGGATTTATCTTAGAAATATACCCTAGGAAAGCTGACCCTAGATCCTTGCCCGGATAAACTCGAATTGGCTGAGTTGTAACACTTATGCCTGGAATTTCAGGCTGCATTTGTTCAAAAATACCAGCAACGTCTTTAGATAAATTATTAGCAATAGTTATAGGTTTATATCCAGAAAAACTTTGCATCTTCAAAGTATCCTTAACCAACATATAGCGCCTCAACAGTTCTTTGCTTTTAGAATCTTTAATTTCGATCATTCCGTATTGTTTTATTAATTCATTATAGACTTCTTTTGGAGTAATCTTTAAAATATCTTCGTCAACTTTTTTCTTTTGCTCATCTGTTAAATCATCTATCTTTTTATCCTTATAAAGCTTTTTAATTACTATCTCCTCAAAGCCTCTATCTTTTTTAAATCTAAGCTCGATCCAATTTTGTGTTGTTTTATCTAGGGTCTTACCAAAATCGAAACTATACTCCGTACTTTTTTTATCTTCACTAGTCTTTATCTTAAGCAAAAAGTCATCTATCTGAATTGTCTTATTTGCATCAAGAGTTTTAAATACATTGTCCATAGTGGGAAAGAAACTGGCTTCACTCTCCTGGGTTTTAGTAAATGTTAATATATAGCTTTGTTTACTTTCAGCCAGCTTTTTACCGTTTCTATCAATTATATCACCTCTTGGGGCCACTGTTGATATCATCTTGTGATTTTGTTGATTTGCAGTTTCCCTATATAACTCGCCATTGATTACCTGTATATTTACTAGTCTCCAAATAATAGCAGAAAAAATCAAGATCATAATTACAACTAAAACGTTAAATCTAGAAAATTCATTCTTGTTTTTATTTTTCTTACTCACTATTTCACCAACCTCGTTAAAATCTCCATTCTTTCTTCATGTATTGTTTTTGAGAAAGTTTATATGCGAATTTATACATAAAAATAGAAACTATTAAATTGTATATCCCGTCATAAAATATTGTATTTATATGGGTATATTGCTTTATCAAGAACATCATAGAAACTACTATTAAACCTTTTACTACACTTAAAATGAAAGATGATATTATTGGCAAAAGTGCCTTTTCAATAAATATACTTTTTCCTATTTGAGCAGCTACAAGACACATAAGCATATTTGTTAGCATACTAATTCCAAAACAGTTTAAAAGATACAAATCTTGAAGAGCTCCAGTAAAAACTCCAATTATCACTGCATCTTTTGGAGAACTAACTATAGAATAACATAGCGCAAAAGTAAATATTAAACTTGGACATGCACCACGTATCTTAAGTAAAGGCATCAAAGTATTATCTAATATTAAAAATAGAATACATAAAGATACCACTGTTAATATTCTTTTCATAATACAACCCCTAATATTTATATTTATATTTCATTTCTCCATCTTTTATAGCGTCTTTTGGTACCACTATTAAAACTTCTTCAATCTTTGTAAAGTCAACATATGGATTTATTATAGCACTTTTCATTACTTTGCCTTTATCAGCATGTACACTTAGCACATTTCCTATTCTAATTCCAGCTGGATATCTTTCACCAAGACCAGATGTGGTTATTACATCACCTTTTTTTATAGCCGAATCTAAAGAAAGATCTTGTATTTCTGCAAGCAATTTATTATTCTCATCTTTATAGCCTTTTACCATACCATTATTATCGCCTGTTCTTTCAACACGACCCGCCACTGCAATATTTTCATTAGATAAACATTGCACTATAGACCAATTGGAACTTACGGAGGTAACCTGACCTACGAGCCCCTCTCCAGTCACAGCTATCATTAATTTTTTTATACCTTCACTTGATCCCTTGTTTATATAAAAGCCATCTGAAAAACTACTTCCACTTAATCCAGTTATAGTAGCACCAATATAATTGTACTTATCACTTTGCTCTGAAAATTTAAGCATACTTTTTAATCTTTTATTTTCTTTTATCGAAGTATCATATTGTAATGCTTTCATTTTGAACTCAGTATTAGCTTTTTTCAACTCTTCATTTTCTTTTTTAACATTTGTGATATTTGTTATAAATTTAAAAGAATTTATTACCTTATGAAACCCATTATAAAATAAACCCTGCACTGAGTTTATAGTTACCCCCACACCGTTCTCCACGAAAGACATTTTTTCTCTGTTTGCACTATACCCTATTAAAGATAAAAATGTAACTGACAGTATTATAATAACTACTGCCAGTTTATTTTTTGCGAATTTCATCTATCTTCTTTTACTCATAACGTCTATATTAACAAGAGCTTTTCCTGCTCCTATAGCAACACAATCAAGTGGGTTTTCAGCAATGTGCACAGGCATATGTGTTTCGCGGTTTATAAGTGTATCAATTCCTTTGAGTAGTGCTCCACCACCAGTTAACATAATTCCTTTTTCCATTATATCGGATGCAAGCTCTGGTGGAGTTTTCTCAAGAGTTGTTATTATGGCCTCAATTATTTCTTGAACTGGTTCACTAAGTGCTTCTCTTACTTCTTTTTGTGTTATCTCTATAACTTTTGGAAGCCCTGATATTAAATCTCTTCCTACTATAGGCATACTCATATCATCATCCTCGAGTACAAATGCTGATCCAAGCTCAATTTTAATGTTTTCTGCAGTTCTCTCACCTATCATAAGACTGTACTGTTTTTTAATAAAGGCTATTATGGATTGATCTAACTTATCCCCTGCCATTCTTAGAGACTTACTTGTTACAATTCCACCCAGTGAAATTATTGCAATCTCTGTAGTTCCGCCTCCAATGTCCACAATCATACTTCCAGTGGGTTCATTTACAGGAAGTCCAGCTCCAATCGCAGCTGCCATCGGCTCTTCCATTAAATATGCCTCTCTTGCCCCTGCTCTTTTAGTTGCATCCTCTAATGCTCTCTTTTCAACTTCAGTTACACCAGATGGAAATCCAACTACAATTCTCGGGCTTGTAAATCCCTTTGAACTGACTTTGTTAATAAAGTGCTTAAGCATTTTTTCAGTAATATCAAAATCTGCAATTACTCCATCTTGCATAGGACGAATGGCAACAATGTTACCTGGAGTTCTACCTATCATCTGCTTTGCTTCTTCACCAACTGCTAGTACCTTATTAGTATTTATATTTATAGCTACAACAGAAGGTTCCCTTAGTACAATTCCCTTCCCCTTCATATAAATTAATGTATTTGCTGTTCCTACATCTATTCCCATATCACGAGACGTTCCAAATATTCCCATTATAATTTCTCCTTTCGTATCTAAAGCATTCCTTTTTCTTTTAAACTTGTATAAGTTCCATTACCAATAATTATATGATCAAGCAATTCTATCCCTAGTAATTTACCACATTCTTTAAGTCTTGTAGTAATGTTTATGTCTTCCGTGCTGGGAGTTGGATCTCCCGAAGGATGATTGTGACAAATAACCACGGAAGCACTACACTTTCTAATAGCTTCATAAAAAACTTCTCTTGGATGAACTATTGAAGTATTTAAATTACCAATTGAGATATCTTTTATGCTTATAATTACATTTTTTGTATTTAACATAATTAATTTAAGATATTCTTTTTTTAAGTATCTCATTTCCTCCATAAGATACTGAGCAACATCCTTTGGCGTGGTAATTTTATACTCTTCTCCAGATTTAAAACTTCTAAATCTTTTTGAAATTTCTGTAAGAGCCAAAAGTTGTGTTGCTTTAGCCTTCCCAATACCCTTTAAATTCATAAATTCTTCTGCATTTGAATTTAAAAGTCCATTTAGTCCGCCACACTCAGAAATAATTCTACCACAAAGACTTATAATATTTTCATTTTTGGATCCTATTCTAAGTATTATAGCTAATAGTTCATTATTTGAAAGCGTTTCAGCACCATACCTTAATAACTTTTCCCTTGGTCTTTCATTTTGAGGCAAATCCATGATTTTGAAGGTCATACCCATAAAACAACTCCTTTATAGATTGACCCCCATCTCCCTTAACATAAAATATAATTTATTCACCGGTAGCCCCACCACACTATAGTAGCAACCCTTTAACTCTTCAACAAATAAAGACGCTGCTCCTTGTATACCATAAGCTCCTGCTTTATCAAAAGGATCTCCTGTCTCAATATACTTAGTTATTTCAACATCGGAGAGTTTTGAAAATTTCACCTGCGTGCAAACATATTCCGTTGAAATCTTTTGGGTTTCAGTGTTTATTACAGCAATTCCTGTATATACCTCATGCGTATTGTCACTTAAATCACTAAGCATTTGAAAAGCTTCCACACTATCTTTAGGTTTTCCAAGAACCTTGCCATTAAAATAAACAATAGTATCACAGCCTATTATAGCAGCTGGTTTTTTCACACTACTACAAATATCCATGGCCTTTCCTCTTGCTAAGTTCATAACGTAGTCCCCACAATTTCCAGAAAACGGTATGTCACTTTCTTTAAAATCACTTACCTTTATCTTAAAATTACTAGTTATTTTTTTTAAAAGTTCCGCTCTTCGCACCGAAGCAGAAGCTAAAATAATATCCACTACATCACTCCTAATATTTTCTATATAATATTATTGCCAAAACTATGCCTATAATAGACATAATATTAATATTAAAATTTATACCGAAAGTTATGGCTAATACTTTCAGATCTATAAGCATAGGTTTATTCATGCCTATGGTGTATGTATTCTTCAAAAATTTCAGTGCACCTATATTATTTCCTAATAACTCACCTATAAAACTTCCAGAAATGGCTCCTATAAGCATAAAAAAAATAAAATATGAACTTCTTTTTTCTGCACTTTTCAAATTATAACCCCCACTTTACTTATATATCTTATACATTTTAACATTTAATAAATTCATTAACAAGTGTATAAAATATTATTCAAGAAAAGTTTATAATTGCAGAAGGTTTAGTTATGGTTGCAACGTCTATAAAGTTGCATTAAAAAAATACAAATAGATTTTAATAATCCACTTGTATTTTTATATTTTACATCTTATTTCATAGGACTTCTTTACAATTTGTTTACAAAATACAAAAAAATATTTACTTATATCTTTGATAGCTTTTTTATAAATTTATAGATATATATATAACCTTCCTCTGTTTTTTCTTTTTTTAATTCCGCAGGCATCGCTGTTAAATATGCTTTTATTTCTGTCATGCTATTAAAACTTGCACTTTTTTTATCCTCCCCTTGCAGCGTTCCTAGCCACTTTTTTAATTCCACAGTTTGAACTGCACTAATATCTTTTTCCGAAAGTTTATTTAATATTTTAAGGTCTGCATTTACCATTTCAATGATTTGCGAACCGGTGGCATCATTGCCAATCACTTGAAAATTTATTTTAACATAATCTATCTTACTTGCTTGTAACTGTTTAGCTATAATATCAATACTAGCCTTGGGATAAATACCAAGTAAAACCTTATTTGAATTATTTTCTTCAATAATAAAGGGTGTACCAGCCTTCATCAAACTATTTTTCAAAACCAAAGCATTTGCCTTGTTACTAAAGTTACCACATTGTATTCCTACATACTCATTAATAATGCTTTCAGAAACTACTTTAGAAGTATCTTTAGTATTTTTATTTGTTACTTTATCTTTTTCTAAACCTATTTTAGTAGTTTTATCCCCTATAGTTGCATTTGTATTATTCTTAGGTAATAGTTTGGAAAATATGCTGCCCAGTGCAATAGCTGCTATTATAATTAATATAAAAACCAGCATAAAATTATTTTTTTTCCTAGGTGGTTTATAATTATATCTAGTATATTTCACTCTAACATCCCCCAACTTAATAAATCCTTATTTAAAATATTATTATTTGAAAACTAATTTTAGAATAAAAAAAGGAAAATATATTAGGCATATATAGATAAAAAAATCCGACAATGAATGTCGGATTATAGTATATCTAATTGAGTATTCTTCTTGCACCAGCGAATCTTTCATTGTAATAACTTTTATCTAAATTACTCACTGTAACTTTCCTACTTCCTGATGAGGCATGTATAAACTCTCCATCCCCTGCATAAATACCAACATGTGAAACTGGTCCATCTGTATTAAAGAAAATTAAATCTCCTTGTTTTAGATTGTCTCTAGGTACTGAACTTCCCTCACCTATTTGAGAACCTGTATAATGTGGTAAATCTACTCCAAAAGCATTATAAACATACTTTGTAAAGCCTGAACAATCAAAAGATTTAGGTCCCGAAGCTCCCCATACGTATGGTTTCCCAATAAAATCATAGGCATAAGAAATTAAATCCATTTCGCTACCTTCAACTAATTCTTTAGTTGAAATTCCACCTCTAGATAATCTTTTTTCCACTTCTTTTTTCTTTTTTTGCGCACTTCTTTCTGGAACTTTAATAACCTTATCTGTTTTAAAAGTTACACAACGAAGAAACACTTGTGTGGGCCCTTTAATTACAATATCAGCTTTTACCATTTCTGTTTTCATACTTGTAAAAAAAACTATGAATAATAGAAAAACTGGCATTTTGACTAAATTAGATTTTAAAGTGTTCACTCCACTCCCTCCTAAAGCTTCCGAAGTTAGCTGACGGGTTCGGGATTGAAGGCTCCCTACTAGTAAATATCTACTATTTTCTAGATTAACCCCATAATTCTTGGTTCCTCCGTACCTATATATAAATAGGATTCAGCTTGATTTATTGTAAATATTTTTCATAAAAATGTCAATAGCTTTAATGGCCTTTGAAAAGAACTGAATATTATAATCATTATTTCATTTTATTGACATTAAATTCTTTTTTTAAAATTAAAATATCCTTGTCTTTGCTATTTATCTCTAAAAAATTACTTGTTACTCTACTTATTTCAAAGTTATTATTTTTCCATATTTTCATCATACCCTTATTATCAGCTGAAACAAAAGTATAGAAATTACGTATTCCATAATTTTTATACAAATGTTTTATGAATTCATCAATAATTTTAGTAGCTACATCAACATCACATAATCCAAGTTCTATTAAATAGCACATAATCCACACTTCATTTGGATTTTTAAATTCTATTCTCCCTTTAATAATTCCTATAAGTTCACTATCCCTTAAAACTTTAAGAAAGTATTCTCCCTCACTTACATAATACTCTAAATATCTTTCGTAGAAATCCACAATCCCGTAATCCTGACTCGCATCTATATTAAATCCTTGCTTAGAATTAATCCAATCTTCAATTTTAGTAATATCTTCTTTTTCTACACTCATGATACTAACATCATCAAACATAATATCTATATTAAACATATTCTCACCTCTTGGATAATTAAAATCTACGTTAGTAATTAATTCTACATTACATTTAAATTTCCTTCAATAAAAAAAGTATATATTACTAAGCATTTAAAATGCCATATAAATTTTATAACCCTATATTTTTTTATAGGGTTATAAAATAAATGATTTCTGTAATTTATTTGTGCTCTATGTTGAACTTAAGACTATTTTTATTCCTCACTATACATAAGTGTAAGTCTAACAATTCTTCTAACTATATTTCTTGCCTCTGCATAAGGCATACCATACCTAGTCAAACTTCTAAATATAGCAGGATTATACCTTTCAATTTTTCTTACAATAGCATCAACATCATTGTATTTTGGATTAACTCTATTTTGATTATTATATTCACCTTCATCTTCATATTTATCCATTTGCCTTAATCCTTCATTCTCATCCCCATAATCTTTCATAGATGCATCTCCATACATCATAGACATTGAATCAAGCCCATTCATAGACATATCTTCATTAAATTGATTCATTCCCATACCTGGGTCCATTTCCATATTTGGATTCACATCTTGCATGTATTCCATTGGCCTACCCATATTTGGGTTCATACCCATACTTGTGTTCATACCCATATTCGGCATGCTATTCATTTGCCCATACCCATACATCATAGGTTCAAATGGAATCATTTCATATTCTTCATCCATGTCTGTATCTTCAAAGTTTCTGCCCTCTAGATTCATCATTGCCCTCCCTACTTTCCATATTACTAATACATTAACAATTTATGCTAGAGGCAACGTTTTGATACTAATTTTTATAATAAATTTTTGAAAGGGTATTTTACTACAAATGCATTTCACGTAATATACCCTTTGTTCACGGTACCAAATGAAAAAATGACATAAAAATAAAGAGGGTAATCACACCCTCTTTATTTGCCTTGCTACTTTAATCCTCTTACAGGTTTACTCATGTTACTGTCACCGTTCATAGTAACAGGATTATTTTCTTTATTCTTAAATGACTTCTCCTGTTTTTCATTGGAATTATTCTTTTTATCTTTCATAAACAACACCTCTTTCAGATGTTAGTTTTTCCATATTTCTTTTAAAAATTCATATCTCCTGGATTTTTCTCTATCTTCTTTATTTTTAATGGAAAAGTCTTGATGATACGCTTCTGCTAAATAAAAATTTGCAAGTGGAACTATAAACCTGATCTACTTCATAACGCGCTGTAATCTGCGATTTAACCACATCATAACTTGGATTATGAACATTCCTACCTGCATTCCAAGCTTTTACTTCTATAACCGCTTCTAGATGATAAAAACAGTCTACCCTACTCTTGATAATTTATTTATATAACTGAGAAAAGAGAGGCATGTACGCCTCTCTTTTCTAGTATTCCAAAACCATAAAACCTTGGTGCGACAGACGGGACTTGAACCCGTATGGTCTCCCACACGCCCCTTAAACGTGCGCGTCTGCCATTCCGCCACTATCGCAAATGTTATTTTTATTATAAAAGGGAAATCTTATAGCCATATTGGCTTACACCGCTTACAACTACAAGATTTATTATATATCAGTTTAATATGAATTGTCAATATATTAGTTGTTTTTTAAGATACCTTAAATTTGTCACCATATAGTTTAAAATAAATTTTATAATTTGTCTTTACTTTTTTTACATATTTATCGGTTTCTCCAAAAGGAATGTTATTTATTTTTTTTCCGTCCTGTGAATATTCTTTATTTTTAAGCCACTTTTGAACATTTCCACGCCCACCATTATAGGCCGCCAGCACTAAATCTATATCTCCATTAAATTCGGTATTTAAATTATTAATATACCAACATCCCATAGCAATATTAATTTCATTATCGTATAATTTTTCTACTTTATAGTCTTTTAATTGCATATTTTGAGCAATCCAAAGTCCAGTATCTGGCATTATCTGCATAAGCCCATAGGCACCTCTATTAGACATAGCCTTTCCATTAAAATCACTTTCTGCTTTAATTACAGCTGCAACCAAACAGGGATCTACATTATACCTTTGAGAATACGTAACTATATGCTCTTCATATTTTATTGGATAAAAACTTTTAAAAATACTTTTAATATTAATTACTATAATGCACAAAAAAATTATGCATAAAATTTTTATAATTTTTTTAAACTTCATCTTTCACATCTAACCTTTCTAATTGTGTAATAATCAAATCTAGTTGTAACTTTGTATTTTCAATGCTTCCTCCATTATCAATAATAAAATCCGCAAACTTCCTCTTTTCATCTATTGGCATTTGAGCTCTTATTCTATCTATTGCCGCATCTAAATCTAAATCGTCCCGAAGCATAATCCTTTGTATCTGAACATCGCTACTTACCCAAACTAATATAATTACATCCATACTGGTATGTAAATTATTCTCTATTAAAGTAGGCGCATCAAGAAAACATATCTTACAATTATCTTGTTCATAGGCTTTTATCCTACGATTTATTTCATTTATTATAAAAGGCATAATTATACACTCTAGCTTTTTTCTTAGGGTATCATTTTTAAATATATAATTTCCAAACTCTTTTCTCCTTAGTTTACCTTCCTCGTCAAAAAACTCATACCCAAATTCTTCTTTAATTTGAGAGATTAGCTCAGGATTTATTATAAAAACCTCTCTAGCTACAATATCAGCATCAATAATAGGAAGGAGCTTTTCTTTTAGCATATTAGTTACTGTGCTCTTTCCACTACCAATACCACCTGTTATCCCTACCTTAAGCATATTCTCCCTCCCTTTTTTTAAATTAAGAATTGAAAGTTATGGCTTTAATTCTCAATTTTTAATTACTTCGCCTCATACCAAGTTTCTCCAATACTTATTCCTACTTCTAGAGGAACTGAAAGTTTTATAACATTTTCCATCTGCTCTTTAACTAAACTCTCAACTTGCTGTGCCTCATCTTTATATACATTTAATATTAATTCATCGTGTACTTGAAGTATTAGAGTACTTTTTAACCCTGACTCCTTTAATTTATGGAATACATTTACCATAGCCAGCTTAATGATATCTGCTGCTGTCCCTTGTATTGGTGTATTCATAGCAAGCCTTTTTCCAAAGGACTGGACAATTTTATTTGAGGAGTTTATTTCAGGGATTGCTCTTCTTCTATTAAAGATTGTGGTAACACTATTATTTTTCTCAGCTTCAACCACTATATCCTCCATATACTGCTTAACTTTTGGATATCTTGCAAAATAGGCATCTATATAAATTTTAGCTTCTTTTCTAGATACATTTATATCCTTTGCTAAGCTAAATTCTCCAATGCCATATACTATTCCAAAGTTTACAGCTTTAGCATTACTTCTCATAAGTGATGTAACTTCTTGAAGCGGTACATTAAACACCTCTGAAGCAGTTTTAGTATGAATATCACTATGGTTAATGAAAGCTTCAATTAAATTTTCATCCCCAGATATATGAGCCAAAACTCTAAGCTCTATTTGTGAATAATCCGCAGATAATATAACACACTGATCATTGTGTGGTATAAATACTCGTCTTATAGCTCTACCCATTTCATGTTTTATAGGAATATTTTGCAAATTAGGCTCTGTACTTGATAATCTTCCTGTTGTAGTTACTGTTTGAGTAAAGTTGGAATGTATCCTACAATCTGTATCAATAACAGCTTGTAGTCCCTCTATATAAGTAGAAAAAATCTTTGTAAGCCCTCTATAGCGAGTTATTTCTGTTATAATAGGATGCTTATCTACTAGTGCCTCTAAAACCTCAGCATTAGTTGAATATCCTGTTTTTGTTTTCTTTATAACAGGTAAATCTAATTTTTCAAATAATATCTTTCCTAATTGTTTTGGAGATTTAATATTAAATTCTTCTCCAGCTAATGCAAAAATAGTGCTTTCCATTTCATTTATGTCTTTTGCAAATTTTATATTAAGTTCCGTTAATTTATCTTTGTCTATTGTAAACCCTTCTGCCTCCATATATGATATAGCCTCTGTTAATGGTTGCTCCATGGTATATAGAAGTTCTTCCATTTTATACTCTTTAATCTTCACTTCTAATAGTTCATAAAGTTTTTTTAGTAATGCTACTTTATTAATCTCTTTTGCATCACCCTCACCTACTATGCTAATTCTAAGAAATGTATCAATAAGAGTTTCTAAGCTATATTCACTTTGGGCTGAATTTATCAAATAAGCTGATAGTTCTGTATCAAATTTTACTGCTTCTAGCACAATCCCTTTTTTATTAAGAGCTGTATAAGCATTTTTTAAGGAATGGCTTACCTTTTTAATATCTTTGCTTTCAAGCATAGTTTTTAAATAACCTATAGCTTTTTCTTCATCTTCATTAAATAGGTCAATAACCTTAATAGCATAGTTTTTTTCCTTATAACTCAGGTATATGTTATTTAAAGTAATTTTAGAAAAAACATTGGCGTCTGTAATATCAAATATTATATAAATTGTATCTTTAACCTCTTCTACTAATTTTTTAAGCGCTGGTAACTTATCTATTACTGTAAAATCAGCTGAAAATATTTCTTCAATTGAATCCTTATCATCTGCTATTTTTCCTATTAGTGATTTAAACTGCAATTTATAGAATAAATCTTTTACAGCACGTACATCATAGTTTTCTTTTGATTTAATTGAATCTAAATCTATTTCCATAGGCACGCTAGTAATAATAGTAGCTAATTTTTTACTAAAAATAGCCTGCTCACTATAAGTCATTAAATTTTCTACAAGCTTTTTGCCACTGATTTTTTCAATATTCATAAGGACATTTTCTATACTCTTATACTCTTTTATAAGCTTATACGCAGTTTTTTCACCAACTCCTGGCACTCCTGGAATATTATCCGAGGCGTCTCCCATTAAGCCCTTTACATCTATAAATTCAGTAGGGGTTACTCCAAAATCCTCTATTATTCGATTTCTATCATATATTTCTTTTTCTGACATTCCCTTTTTATTTATTACAACTTTAACATTATCTGTAGCAAGCTGAAGTGCATCTCTGTCTCCTGTTACTATAAAGACTTCTAGTCCCTCTTTTTCTCCAATTACAGATAGTGTTCCTATTAAATCATCTGCTTCAAATCCATCTAATTCAAAAATGTCTATAGCCATTTTCTCTAAAAGTTCCCTAACTATAGCAAACTGTCCTATAAGCTCATCAGGCATTTTCTTTCTGCCTGCCTTATAATCACTATATTCTTCATGACGAAAAGTAGGTGCCTTTCTGTCGAAGGTTGTAACAATATAATCTGGCTCAAATTCCTCTTTCATTTTTAAGAGCATATTTGTAAAACCATAAACTGCATTAGTATATATCCCATCTGAATTTGTTAGGGCTGGTAATGCATAAAACGCTCTATACATAAGACTATGACCATCTAAAATTAATAACCTTTCTTTAGACATTTTAAATCCCTTCTTTCTGCTATGATTACATTTTTTTTAGAATATACTTAAATCTAATTCCTTAGACAATTCTTCTAAAACCTTTATACCACCAATACTATTACCTTTTTGATCCAGCGCGGGTCCAATTACGCCAACACCCATTCTCCTAGGCACTGCTGCCATTATGCCTCCACCTACGCCACTTTTTGCAGGTATTCCTATATGTACTGCAAAATTACCTGAACCATCATACATGCCACAAGTAACCATTATAGTTTTAATTATTCTAGTAGCTTCTCTAGATAAAACTCTTTCATTCTTAGAAAAAATCACACCTGAATTAGCAAGCATAGCTCCTATTCTTGCTATATCCCTACAATTGACCTCCATTGAACACTGCTTAAAGTATACATCTAAAACCTCTTCCACATCACCCTCAATAACACCTGTGCTCTTCATGAAATAAGCCAGTGATCTGTTTCTATCCCCTGTAGCTTTTTCAGAGGTATAAACACCTTCGTTAATATTAATATCAGGATTACCTGTAATTTTCCTCGTAAACTTTAAAATCCTATTAAATTTTTCCTCTGCAGTATCACCTGTAATTAATGAAACTACTGCAATCGCTCCAGCATTTATCATTGGGTTTATGGGTCTTTGGTCAATATTTTTCTCTAAATTTATTATGGAATTAAAACCAGCTTCTGTAGGCTCCATTCCTATTTTAGTAAACACATAATCTACTCCATTATCAATTATTGCTAGCATAAGTGTAACAACCTTTGATATACTTTGTATTGTAAATTTTGTTTCATAATCCCCTGCGGAAAATTCTTCTCCATCAAGAGTAGTTACGCAAATACCTAGAGCCTCTCCATCTGCTTTAGAAAGTTCTGGTATATATGAGGCAACTTTGCCTTCCTTAGTATAGTGTCTATTTTTTTCAATGATAGTATCCAATATTCTTTTCATGTTACCCCCCTGACTAAACAATACAATAAAATGTATTTTTTTATATTAGTATTTACATGTACACTACATATAATACTATACCTTGAGTGGTTTTTTCAATTGATTGTGGAAAATTAAATGTTACATTGCTTAATATGGAATGAATACTTTAATCAAAATGAAAGCAGATATAAATTTTCACTATAACTATTGCATTAATTATAAATATATGTTAAAATAATTCTTGTCAGACATGCCGAAGTGGTGGAACTGGCAGACGCGCTGGACTCAAAATCCAGTGGTAGCAATACCGTGCGGGTTCGATTCCCGCCTCCGGCACCATGTATTTTAAAGAAAGACTGTATCACTTAGTTTTAAAGCTAAATGATGCAGTCTTTTTTATTTATTTGGTACTATAATTGGTACTACTAGACTAAATGTATATCAATACACCATATAAATATCTTTGTGCGAGATTATATTATCTTAAGTTTTATAGTTTTTATGTATTAAAGCTATTTAGATTATAACCTAAATAGCTCTATGTGCTTTAATTCCCAATCAAGTGAAAACTAAAGCTATTTTAAATAAGTTAGACAACTCTCTTTAGAGTTGCTGACAACGGCTGAACCTGCGACCAACTGGTTCGTAATGTGATGTTTTAAGCAATTTTAAATAGTACTCAAAGTGGCTTAAATGCTCATTTTACTTTTTAAACTATACTTGTCTATCCCTATTAATATTAAACTATAAGGGGCAAAAAAAGGGGCAAAAATTATTATGGCTGATATAAACATCCCCAACGTTACATTAACTATTTCTTAAATGTATATTTGCACTCTAGACGTTCGTGAACCGGACCCCAAAGGAATACTCCTTGGCGTGCTGCACCGGTGAAGGAATGTGCTTTGACTTCTTCGAAGGCTTGCCCTAATTAGCCAAAGCAAACTTGAGTGCATTGTTATATGCAGCTTTAGCCGTTACATTTTCGGCTGAACCTATTTAAATAATCTTTATTTTACTTCATACAATACGAACAAAATGAATTATTCAAACAGACATTATAGTCTGCTATTTATATGAATAATCTTACTTAAGAGTTATCTATCGTGCTACATCAATACCGGACCCAAAGAAATACCTCCGGGCTGCGCTTGCGCCGTGAAGGAATATGTTTTGGCGCCATTTTGTAAATGACGCATAACGACTTCGAACACGTGACGCCCTTCGGCCTTAGATAGCTCCTATCTTAGGCTGAAGGGATGTGGGGATGGGCTTCTAAAAACACTGAGTCCTAAGCAGAACACGAAAAGCCTAGAACCCTTGCGCGGGTTCATTGTTATAAGCTGTTCAGCGGCCCTAACTTCAGAGCTTGGCAAGGAGGCCAAGCACCCAAAAACATTAAAACTTATGTATATACTCAATTATTGATTTCTCTTCTTCATCTAACCTTACAACTGCAACTTCTTCTACTTCGATCTCGAATATCTCATCAAATGTAAACAATGACTTAACGATTTCTTGATGCATCTTCTCATCTCTTAATCTGCCTAATGTCAAATGCGTAAAGTATGGAATAAACCTATTATGGTGTTCTTTAAGAAGTCCTTCATATAACTTATCATGTATTTCGATTATCTTGTCATTACCTTTCTTCACATCTAGAAAGATGTATTCATCTGAGCTTCCAGTTATTCTTCTCATAGCAAGGCTAAACTTCTCAACCCCAACAAGTGACTGCTTAATGTACTTAATTAATTCACTTGTCGTAATATTACTTTCAAACGGAAATACTAACGTTATATGTGGAGCAATATAGTCAAAAAGTGGGTCATATTTCTCTCGTATTTCATTTATTAACCTGACATTGTTGAATTGGGGAAAAATTACGATTGCACGACTAAACATTCTATTACCTCTCTCTCTATTAATCCGCGGCACGAGGCTGCGATAAACGCTGAATGGCGTATAACGTTTCTTGTTGCCGACGTTCCTTAACCTTAGCCCGACGGGATTGGTGAAGGAATGTGTCTTGGCGTTGGTTCATGATTTTCTTGGTTTGAAAGATATACTTGGGTACTTAACTTCTCCTTCTTCAAAGAACTCTCTAGCCAAGGCGAATGGCAACATTTTGTTATGTGACGTATGAAATTGCTTCTTACGAAGCATAACTCAAATAAATCTATACTTCACCCTCAACCTCTTTATTCAATCTTTCGAAAAATTCAACCATAAATTGGTGTCTTTCTTCTGCCATTAGTTTTCCTGTAATTGTAAATAATGTATCTTTAATTTTTCTTAGTTTAAAATAATATTCTCTATACGCAGTATCTTCCTCCGTATAGGGAAGTGTTTCATCTATTTTTGAATTTATATTGTGTACTTTTGCACCTATCTCTCCTGAATAAACAAACGCCCTTGCCAATCCAATAGCACCAATTGCATCTAACTTATCCGCATCAAATAGTATTTTAGCTTCCACACTCTCTGGTTTTTTATTTCCCTTAAATCTGTGTGTCTCGATACAATGACAAACTTTATTAATCATAAATTGATCAACATTATATTTTTTTAATATTTCAAAAGCAATTTTGGCTCCCAATTCTGCATGACAAATCTCTCCTTTAACTTTGTCCTCTTCTTCTCGGCCCACATCATGCAATATAGCTGATAACTTTAAAACATCTAAGTCAGCTTTTTCTACTGATGCAATTTTCAGACATAAATTATATACTCTTAATGTATGTTCCCAATCATGGCTTTTTCTAGTATTTATCAATATCTTTCTAGCTTCCTGTTCAATTTCTTTAAAATAACCCATATAATAGATACCCCCTTTTCTAACTGTGTATTAATGTACAAAATCCTTCGAAGCCCCGCCCTAGCACCAATTTCATATGGCACATAACGTTTCGTGTTGCCGACATTCCTGAGTCTTATCGCGACGCGCTTGGCGAAAGAATGTGCCTTGGCGTTATTTTTTTAATTTTCTTAATTTGAAATGTATACTTGTCAGTATAGTTTGTCCCGCTTCAAGGATTATCTAATCAAGGTGCTTCGCAGGATTGTCTAAAATTTCTTGAATTGTACTAAAGTATTGTCCAACATGTATACCATCAACCAAAGCATGATGTGCCTGTACAGATATCGGTAACTTAATTTTCCCGTTTTCCTCAAAGTATTTACCCCATGATATTCTTGGAATGCTATCAACAGGATTCATCTGAATTGGATGAGTTACATTAGTAAAGGAAATCCAAGGAATACTTGTAATATATAAAAGGTCATCACGCTCTGGTTCATCTTCTATACTTCCATTATTCTTTGCTTTTTGGATTTCCTTTGATGTATTAGTCTTAAAATCATTAAATTCATCTATGAATTTTACTGTACAAAAACTAAATACCTCATTTTCAGTCATTACTGTAAAAGAGGGATTTACAGTTTCATGTTCAACCACCTTATCTTCTCTTATCCTAAATCTAAATTCTTTTATGATGTTTGCTGTTTTTACCGAAGCATACAACATGGATATAAAAAATGGGCTTTCCTTTTCTTTAATGTACCTATTAAACCTTGTAATATCAAGATTTCCACAGATATTAAAATGGGGATAATTAAGTTGTTTTAAATAATTATAGTGGTCTTTTCTCTTCCAGTTTTCTATATCTATAAACTTCATTAGTAATCACTCTCCATAAAAATTTTAATATCTATATTGCACACTATCATACTGTTATAAATAAAAGATATGATAAAATGGAACATAAACTTTCGATAAAATATTCTTTCTGCTAACGTCTCTTGTTGCCGACGTTCCTAAACCTTAGCCCGACGGGCTTGATGAAGGAATGTGCCTTGGCGTTGATTCTCATACCCTGTATCATTTAGATAAGTTAACTTACGAATTCAGCAACTTAAAAATTTTCGGAGTCTAATACCCTAATACCTTTTTCAATGATGGCTTCAGTAAATAAACCATGTCCCTCAATTAAAGTACCATTGAAAGACCCATCATAGATAGTGTTTACACCACAAGTAGGACTTCTTGACTGTAATATTGCTAAATCTATCTTTTGTCCCTTAATTTTTTCCATTGCAAGTTCTACCCCTTTGCGATATTCTGCATCTACATTCTCACCATTCTCAGACATTACAATGCCGTTTACTATCTCAACACATGCCCTTGGGCATTTCATACCTGTCAGCAGTTCAGGACATATTTCAATCACATTATGTCTTTGTATGAATTCAACTACACTTCTATTCAAATTATTTCCGCCATTATATTTGCAGTTTTGTCCTATTACACAGGCACTTACTAAAATATTCATGTACATCGCTCCCAACAATTCGGATTTATCCACGCATTATTATTGCCAAAACATATAAAGGAGTTACTAATCTCTAAATTAAATTTCATTTTTGTCTAAATTTTAAATTTATCTAACACCTTGCCACCGCTGGAAAGCGGTTTAGTTCAACTAGTGTCACCCCGACACAAATGTCTGGCTATTCATAAAATATAGATGTATTCCCGACATTGATGTCGTGTATTGTAACTCTAGATGATATTTATATATATACTCATTTCAATACGGAACTACCTTTTTCCTGCACGTTTGTAAATTTAGGTAAAAAATAAAGCCTAAAGCCAGATTTCTCTAACCTCATGCTTAAATTATTTACGTAAGCTATTATTTACTTGTCCTTCCTCTTCATTCCACGACCTATCTACCTTCATACTCTTTAACTCTACGATAAAATGTAGCTTTAGTCATGTTTAGCATCTGCGTAGCCTCAACACCTTTAACTTTTCCATCTTTCCATTGTTTATATATACCCTCAAAACTATCACTATTAACTTCTAACTTAGGTCTACCAAACTTTATACCTTTATTTTTAGCACTTACAATGCCTTCCTTTTGGCGTTGTTTAATATTCTCTCTCTCTTGATGTGCTACAAATGATAATACCTGTAATATTAAATCACTAATGAATGTACCTAGGATATCTTTATGTTTGGTAGTATCTAATAGCTCCATGTCTAATACTTTAATATCAGCACCTATAGTTTTAGTAATATCATTCCATTGTTTCATTATATCCTCATAACTACGACCGAATCTATCAAGTGATTTAATTATTAGTAAGTCTCCTTTTTCTAATCCTTTTTTCATATATTTATAACCTATTCTATCAAAATCTTTACCGCTCTGTTTATCAGTATATATAAATTTTTCCTCTATGCCTAACTTCTTAATTTCATCTAATTGCCTATCTAAATTTTGGTCTTTTGAACTTACTCTTAAATATGCTACAGTTTTCATAGTATCAATCCTTCCTTTATTATCCTTGTGATACTTAATTATATAATTTACGCTTCATATAGTCAATACACTTTAGAAACGTTCCAAATATATAATTCTAACTTATTGATACTATACAAACTGTTGATATATGGTATTGACAATACTGTTCCATTAAGTATACCTTTTGCGACGACGAATTTCAGAAAGGAAACAATATTTATTCATAATGTTCAAAACTCTCCCCGAATATAGCAGGATTTTTCTCAATATTATGCTAGCTTTAATATCACTAATCACTTCACTACTACTTAGTAGGTGTAATTGTACTTTCTATCCACTTTGTATTTGAAAAAGAAAAAAGACCCATCTCAAAATAGAAATCACTTTCTATTTTTTGAGACAGTCCCTTCTAATATTCATAAATTACTAAATTATCGTAACATTTAATTTTATGTTAAAACCTTACCCTTTTGTGTGAATATTATATTATTTTTATCATATTTAACATAAATTTCTTTTATGCTAACATTTCTTTACGAACTCCTTATATACTATGAAATTTATGCCTTAATGTATAAGATTGTGAATTATTTTTGATTTATATAATGTACAATTTCTTCAAGCGATTTAAAGTATTTTCCACCATTTTTTTCTACTAATAGGCCCACGTTGTTAAGTGATTCTATCTGATTACTATCAAATTTTTTATTATTCTCAAAAGTTTCATTTATCACACAAAATATTGCTCCATTTGGTTTTTTATTACTGAAATCAATTGCTTCTGCTATAGAAAAATATCCATCCATATCTGGGGTTATTACGAATAATCCTAAATTACATACGTCATTTTTTTGTCTATATTCTTCTTTAATTGCTTTTTCATTCCAATTTTTTACTACAGGATTAAAATACTCAATCTGTAACATGGGTATTAGTTTTCCTCTCCAACCATACAAAGGGTTAGTCCCAGTAACAGATCCTCCTAAAAATATTTTTTTCATATTTATTATTCCTCCTTAAATTCACATCACTAAAACTTTTCCTTTTTTTAAAAAAACTCTTTGTTTTATTAATAGTAGAATAATTATAAATAATTCTACCATGAAACAAATTTATTAAATTATACTATAATTTCCGTTGTTTTACATTTAAATTCTTTTTTTTAATGTTCAATAATGGTATAATTTATATAGATTGCTATGTAAAATATACAAGTAATACAACTACATTATACGAGGAGGATATTATTATGGCAAATCCAAGAGCATTTATTAGTTTTGATTTTGATAATAATGAAGGCCAGAAAAATTATTTTATTGGACAATCGAAAAATTCACGTACCCCATTTAATATTGAGGATTGGTCGTCAAAACAATCTTTGACTCAATCTGAATGGGAAAGGATAATTAAAGAAAAAATAAATAAATGCAATATGCTTATAGTTCTAGTTGGCAAACAGATGGCTTCAGCTACAGGTGTAGTTAAAGAAATACAATTTGCTAAAGAATGTAATGTCCCTATTTTCGGAGTTTATGTAGACAGTGCAACTGCATTAAACACCTTGCCTAACGGATTAGTACGCAGTCGAACAATATCTTGGGGATGGGAAGGAATAGCTTCTCAAATTGATAAAGTAATGACTGAAGGTAAAAATAATTAATGTAAAAATATTAAAACCTCACATCATTATTGATATGAGGTTTTAATATTTTATGGAAATTACATATGAATTACCATTTGCCGTATTATAAAATAATAATTAGATATCGCATTGATTATTGGAACTACATTAAGAAAAATAATAGCTAAAAATAAAAAACTATAAATAGCTAAAAAAAGTAGAGGGATTTTTTTTTCGGATTTGGTGAAAGACCTAAATATTTTCTTGTCTTTGCCTTCACCTAAAGCAACCCATTCAGCAGAAAAAATAGAGACTGGTAAATATTGCTCTAATTTATTTAACACTGCAAATTTCCCTGTATTTAATTGTCCATAGGAAATTATTAGACTGTACCAAGATAAGCATAATAAAGCCCCTACAATAGCAAATGTACATTGATGTAGGTGTACGTTACTTTTTATTGTGCCTGTAATCAAGCCAAACAGAGAAATTAATACTCCGTTTGCTGTTAAAAAAAATGTATTCATAATTTGTCTTCTTGCAATAAGGTTTTCTGAAGTCTGTAGTAATAATTTATATTCATCAAATAATATTTTTTTTGATTCAATTGCAATTGCAACATTTGATAGTTCAAATTCTCTTTTATTAAAAAGAACTTTTTCCATCTTCTTATTAATATTCAATTCAAGTTCAATAATATTATCGAACTCTTCCTCAGTAATAATTTTTATGTCCTCTACTTCATCTGATACTTCAAAACTATCATCAAGTTTAACTATATAAATTTTTTTCTTAGCTTTTTTAGCAGTCCTTAATTCCCATTTTATATGTTTACTATTATGTGAATTTTCCCCTACAATAAATATAACAAAATTCGACTTATAAATCCCTTTTTTAGCTCTTGATTTCCAAGTACATATATTTACACGCTTTGTAAATTTCGATTTAAACAACTCATTATATTTAAGTTTTACAAATTTCAATTTTTTATACTTTTTTAATTTATCTATAAATTTATCTATATCAACTTTATCTGAAAATGAGTGTATTAAAAATACTTTCATAGATTAGCTCCTTTTTAATGTATCCTATATATATCAATGATAAATTGTAAAAAACGGCTTAATGCGTTTATAACTTTTGGTGTTTTTTAACATTTTATCGTGTTCAAGCAGATGATGTGATTGAAATATGGTGTCCTGAGTGTGGATTAAAAAGTGAAAATTATTTGACAGAATACATGCTAGAAATCGCTATAAAGATGTTTAAAAATGTTACTATGGACATTCTATTTAAAAAAATGGAGAAGTTTGAGCATCAGTTCAAAGGCGGTGGATTAACCTTTAATGTGAGTAAGAAACCGAAGCAAAAATTAGAAAATGCTATTGTTTCAGGGATTGACAGTAGGAATATACATTTCCATTTTTATATCGTTCATCTTTATTCCTCCATTTCAGTGAAGCCTGTTATTTCCTATTTTATATCCCTGCACTCATAAGCTCTGCCTGCTTAATAACTATGTTTACAGCCCCATCTGCTTTTTCAGGAGGATATTTATATTTTCTTAACAATCTCTTAACCATTCTTCGCATAGCTGCTCTTGCTGATTCCTTTTTATCCCAATCTATAGTCTTATTCTTTCTTATCATGTCAGTTAAATCATGAGCCATTGCTATTAAAATGGAATCTTGCATCTATTCTAGAACTTTAGGGTCAGCTACTAAAGCCTCATAAAATGCATATTCCTCTACAGATAAACCTTTCTCTTCGCCTTCTTTTACTGCTGTCACTATTTCTTTAGATAGGTTAAGCAATTCTTGAATTACTTCTGCACTAGTAATCATTCTATTGTTATATTTTTTCATCAGGTCTGTTAATTTTTTAGAGAACAGCTCTGATTTAACTATATTGCTTCTTTGAAATACTTTTATATTATCAGCCAGTAGCTTTCTTAACATCTCAGCAGCTATGTTTTTATGCTTCATATTCTTGATACTATTCATGTACTAAGACTTCTTACTTGCTGTAGTTCCTCAGCTTTTTAATTCATTTTGACACTAGCGACCAATAACTTCCAGTTATTTTTACGTCCCCCGAGCTTGTACCACAAACTGGAAATTTATGTTTTCTACTCTCTAGATAATAATATAAGACCTCTATTTTAATCAACTCTGTGTATGTATTTAGTAGATACCCACCCCAAATAATCGCAATTGTCCTTACCAACAAATTGTATTTCCGTCCATTCCCTATTTTTCCCTATAATAATAACTACCTCACCTAATATCAATTTATATATTATTGGCGATTTAAAATTATTGCTTGTCCTCACATCTAATGAATTTTTACTAACTAAGCCAAAATTGCCTTGATAAATCTTATTGATTATTTCGCTATTAAAATGCTTTTCAATCGAAACTTTAAATTGGCTTTTAATCAATTTTATAATCCTTTTTCTATCATTTAAAATCTCATCTGGATAGATAATGCTTTCTCTTTTTTTCTTTAGAGTATTGTAAATTCTTTTTAAAATATATTTTATTGCCTCATATCTAAAGATAAACGATGCAGGATTCACAATGGCAAACCCATTTATTTCCCCACTTACTTTGTTCCCAAATGCAAAAATAAAAAGAAAAAATTTTGCCATCTCATCTAATCCAGATTCAACATTTCCACTTAGTTTCCCTATATTTTCTGCTATTTGCTGTTTAATAGGTGTTTTTTCAAGTGATGTACTAACCAATTGGGGCTGTGTGTTTATAATTAGTACAAACATGAAAATAAACATTAATATATTAATAATAGACTTTATTTTTGTTACGGATTTAGCGCTCTGTTCCACTTCTTGTTCTGATTCCATATTCTCTAAGAAATATGAACTAACATCCTCTATGGCATCTTTAATGTTAATAGTTTCATCTAAATAATCAACTGTTCCATTCTCATTTATTTTTACATTACTAAGGTCTATACCTTTAAGCTGGTCGCTCAATTTATCTTGAAATTGTGCCATCATTCCATTAATTCCTAGTGTTGCCGTACTCAGTGCTGAAATCATGCTGAAGTCTATACCTTTAAACTGTTTTCCCAATTTGTTTTGAAACTGTTCCATCATTCCACTAATACCTTGTATTGATGCAATAATTGATGATGTATTCGTTGAATATGTACTCAGTGCTGAAATCATGCTAAAGTCTTTACCTTTAAACTGTTTTCCCAATTTGTTTTGAAACTGTTCCATCACTCCACTAATACCTTGTATTGATGCAATAATTGATGATGTATTCGTTGAATATGTACTCAGTGCTGAAATCATGCTAAAGTCTTTACCTTTAAACTGTTTTCCCAATTTGTTTTGAAACTGTTCCATCACTTCACTAATGCCTAGTATTGATGCGCTAATTGATGATGTACTCATTGCCGCCATATTACTAAGTGCCATACCACTCAACATCTTACTTGTACTTTCAGATTGTTTGCTTAATGTATTTTCAGCCAAACCTAAAGTGAATTTTAGAGATAACTTGTCTCCATCTTCTTTCACTATTTACCCCCCCCATCGTTTTCTGATGTTACATTCACTGTTGCTGCTATCTCTTCATATTCAATTCCTAGACTACTTAACCTGCCACATATATTATGTTTTTTAAAAAAGGTTATTCTCTCATCCACATAATGCTCTCCAAAATCAAGCACAGTACCATCTACAATATCTATACATGACTCAAATGAAACATGCTCCATTTCATTACATTCTAAAAATATATTTTCGTTATATAAATTAACAATGTCATCAAACACTTTATATTGATCATTGTTAACCATATTATTTATATACCTTTTGATTTTTTCTATATATTTCTTTTCTATACTAGAAATATACGAAATGTACCCTTTAACCACATCCAACCTCGAGTAATCAGATGTAGCTATCATATAGTGAATCATCCTTCTTACCTTTCTTTTAAGTGACCTAGGTACTATTACTTTATTTTCTACGATTAGTAAGCCTGTTATAGATTTTCTAGTAGCTGGTCCCATAAATTTCACTTTTTCACTATTTACTTGGAATCCTTCGTCCTCTACTATTTCATATATCATCTTCTGTGTTTTTATTAATAGAACTTTATCATTACATGAAAAAATTAAATCATCTGCATATCGAGTATATGAGATACCTCTTTTGCTTGCTACGCCTTCTAATCTAGAGTCTAATTTTTTACATAATAAATTTGATAAACTTGGTGAAGTAACTGCTCCTTGCGGTAAAACATCATTAAATGTACAAATATTACTTAGAATGTTTGATATTAAATTATTATATCCCAAGTTATAAAAAAAATAAAAAACTTTTTCTCTATGAATATAATGAAAAAAGTCTTTTAAATCTATTTTAAAAATGTATGAGTCATATTTATGTAATTCAGCATTTTGTTTTATGCCATAATCTTTTCCTATTCTAAAAGCCATAGCAGAATCTGAGATAGGTATCTTATCTAAAATATTAATCTTTATCCACTTTTGAACTAATTTTAATGAGAAACTTGGTATTCTTAATTGCCTAGTCCCTACTTTTTTCTTAGGTATTTTTATACTAGTATAGTATCGTTCTGTTTCTTTAGATAATAAATAAAGAATTGTAGGAGTAAGTCCTATAGATATGCTAAATGACTTTATATCAAATATTTTAGGTAAGTTTAAAGCTTCCAAGATTATTATATTTCTATATTTAACTCTTTTAATAGTAAACACCCCTTTACCATAAATCATTCTTGATTAAATGTTTTAATTCATTCACAATGTGGATGGATTGGAACATTTAATTAAGATACTACTAAATTAAACACTTAGGGAGACGAATCATCTCCAACTATAAATAGGAGTACTTTTATGATCAATACTATTATATAGTGGTCTCTAAAGGGGTGTTTATATTTAGTTCTGACAACATTATACCATATCTTATAAAATCATACAACTTTCCACTTTTATCTATAGGCAACTTATTCAATATTTTTTGAATATACAAATTACCCTTTTCTGTTAATGCTATTTGTCCATTTTTAATACTTTTATGAATATACTTATTCTTATATAGTATTTTAATTGAAGAATATAATATCATATTCACTTTTCCCACATCAAAATGATTCTTTATATATATTCTTTTCATTACCTCTTCTAAATTCTTCATAGAAATAGCCTTAACAAAGTAAACTAACAATGGAATAAAATAATATTGACCTATTATTGTATTTATCTCTATTTCCGTCTTTGCAGATTTTTTACTAAACTTTTTAAATTTATCTACAGTACTATCAATAATTGAATCTAATTTATCCTTTTCATAGAAGATTGTTCGTTCCTTACCCTTTTGATTTGAAATATATTTAATAGGACCCATCATTATAAAACTTTTTTCTTTTTCATAACTTTTATTCATAATAACAAATAACTTTTCTAGGGTCTTTTCATTATTCGTAAATGCGCCTAGCTCTACTAATGACCCTACACTCTCTGGTAAGACACAAATTATATCACTATTGTCAGCTAAAAAATTTTCTAAACTAAGTAAGTCCATCGATTTATCTTTACTTAAAATATCCATAAATAAGTCTTCAGGATATAGCACTCTTACACTATGTTTTTCTAATTTACTTCTAATTGAATCTCTTATACATTTATCATCAGTACTTACTCCTCCACATAAAAATACATCAATAAATTCTCTGTTTATTTTTTTGTATACATCAGAATAAATTTTGTCAATTGAGTTTAAATAAATCTCACTAACCCCCATAATCTTCTCCTTTTCCTAGTATTATTACAATATATTATAACAATCTTTCCTATTATATGTAACTACTTCCTTAAAATTATTTACTTATACACTATAATGTTAGTTGATTTTTTATATAGTAAGTTTGTATATTGAACAACTTATATCTTACTTTTCTTTATAATAGATGTACACTTTATTTTATATTAGAGAGAATAGAATAGTAGTATTTTTTTATAGTAGAGGAATAAAGCGCAGTAAATAAATGATAATTTTACTTCAGACTTTTTAACTAGTAGTTATATTAGAATAACATTAACAATATAATATTCTAAGGTAATAATACTAGGAGCAGTCCATGAATAAAATTGAAGAGTTAAATAATATACAAGAAACTCTTGTTGAATTTTATAATAAAAGCAATACTAAGGAAAAAGCATTGAATTACTTAGATGAAATTAATAATATTATCTTAGACTCAAAAGATAAAAGATATCTTATAAAAAATACAATTGAAAATATTAATCGATACAGAAGTTCAATTTTTTTAGAGAAACTAATGAATCATAAAAATAATATTGTTGTTAATGATAAATATTTCTATTTTGGAGAAAAAGATTCATATATTATATTTATAATCTCTATACTTGGATGTCTAGGTAATAATCCTACAATTAAGCATTATAAAGAAACTATAGCAGTTATTCATCAACTTCTTTCTATTTATAATGAGCCTATAGAAAACAGTTCTGAACTTGTTGAAGAAAAAGAAGTTATAAATATCCTTAATATGACATTAGCTAACTCGTCTGTCAATATTGTATCCAAGAAAAATCCACTTATTATTTTGAATTTTAATATGTCTTCTGCTCTAGATTCAGCATACTATATTTTTCCTAATACTATCGTTAATTCTAGAAATAATGTAAATGATAAGAGTCCAGTTTCTGAAGTATTTATGCACGAAGTTGGTCATGCACTGCACATTGCAATAACAAATAATAGTTCCCTAATTCCAAGTGGATTCAAAGAAATGTTTGAAGAAACTTTTCGTAATAGTTGGAATAATTTGCTTGCTATTCATAAACAAGATGTCTTTGCAGATTGTTTTAGTATTGCATTGAGTTATAACACTAAATTTGAAGATATAAATTCGTTTTATAGCAGTTTTTCTAAAGAAAATAGAAAAACGATGTATGATTATTTTGATACCTTGATTAGAAATTCTTTATAAAAAAATTAGCTGTCTCAAAAATCAAATTGTATATAAAATGAAAAAACTACGATATAAAGGTATTAAACTTAATTATCGTAGTTTTTATTTGTTTATGTTATATACTATACACATTCAATTTATAATTCATAATTAGTAATTATCAAGTGTTTTACAGTATTATTTTTCATTCTATCTTTTATATTTATAGCTACTTCGTTAATATCATTTTGTTATTTTGTTATTTTTGTACTAATATCTTCTAAAACTCTAGTTAATAAGTCTTGGTTAAAACATAATATTCTTAATGATTCTTCATGACTTTTTATATTACTTGTTATATACGCTCTTAAAATAAGTGCAGCAAAACATTGAGCCTCAATAACCTTTTTTCTCTCCAAATCAAAATGTATATTACCATAACTGTGTGCAGAAGGGTTTCTCAAATCGAAAAATAGTTTATAATAGAACTCTAAATATGTAATTCCTACCTTTTCAAAAATATCATCAGCGTTAATTTGTAAACACTCTGTCCATCGTCCTTTATGTCGCATTAAACCATTTTTGTTTGTCCTGCTTGGTGGTTCACCTAAAATACTTTCTACACAACGGCATGCTTGTATTATGGCAGCTTCCATTTTAGCTATATAGTATGGGTGTTCCCATAACTCTGGTTCATGTGATTCATGCATAATAACTGGTGAAAGTCCTAACTCGCAAGTTAAGCAACAGTAATGTAGTTCAAAAGATGAAAGCATCTGACTTAGTGATGTATAACATACATCGTCTCTTAAAATTAACTCTATTAATGGTGCCATAGCTTCGATTTCCGTAGCTTTTATAATAACTCCACTCCTTAAGTCCATCTTAACAATGTAAGAACTATCCATTAACTCTAATTCTTCAAACATTTTATTTTTGTCAAAATAGTAAGTCCAGTTATACTTTATATCAAAATCATTAATTATCTCAAATGCGTTATAATAGTACTGTGCTAAATGTAATACGTGACCAATGGTTTTCCAAAATGGCAACGATTTTATTTTTGTATTCACCTCAGATATTAACGCAGAATTTGAGTCTTTACTATGTGTCCAAATAAATATTTTTTCATATTCTGTTCGAAAAAGGTTGGTATAATCATGAACCTTTGGTCCAAAACTATTTTCAATCATAATTCCAGCTAATAAAGCATGGTAGCATACATCATTCGGCGGATTTGGTGGATATTTTTCAAGCATTTGCTGCTGATAAAGCTTCATTTTAGCAACATAATCTTCAACTCGATTCTGTAACTTTTTATTATATTCCATAAAAATAATCCTTTCTTTAACCCATGAACTATAGATAGATATTAAAATACTTATACACCAATAATAACATTAATTTCAAATATAAGTAATGTTATTATAAAATTAATTACTCACAAATAATAAAACTTGTATCCCACAATGATTTACTTATCTTTAAAATATTTTCATTGCTCCATAAATAAATTACTGGCTGTTATATTACATTGAAAAATCAAAATAATTTTTAATAGTAAACTCTTAAGAGGAACGCTACACTCTTAAGAGTTTTTTAATATTGTAATTTTATTGCTAGAATTAGTAACAATTGTGAAATATATAAAAACAATAAAAATCAGCACTTAGTAAGGTGCCATAAATATATTCCTTCTAAAAATATGATTAATAATGCCATATCAAAATCTGGAATATACATTCTATCATGGCAGATAAAACGCTTAAAATGTTTTTAATCTTTCACAGTAGGTATATTATTTTCTTCAATTATCGCCTCTAATTTTTCTTCTTTTGCATTACTATCTAATTTCTTATTGTTGCAGAAATAGGGTTCAATAAGAAGGTTTAAAAGAAAATTCACTTATAGTTGATGGGAAACACGTTGCTGAATATTATATTGGCGAAATAATCTAAAATTCATGTAAAGACTGCAATAAATAGCTACATGGTTAAAACACAATATTCTAAACGGACGACATAAGTAGTAATTAATTGTGCTGTAATATATGAAGAATCAGCTTAAAATTTTAAGCCATGATATTCTTATATTATAAAATATCTAGAGCAGAAATCTCTGCTCTTTTATTAGTTCATTTAGGGGTACAGTACAACATGTCATATTATCTATACTAAAACTCACCTGGTTAAATTACTGAGCAATAGTGTAGTCAAAAACAAATGTTATTGTATACGCTTATTGGATCTTGTGCATAGCAGGCATACGTATTTAGATTAAACGACATGATTAAACACCATATGCGTGCAAAGATCCAACTTGTTAATATTTAAAATCAACTACTATTTAAAATTCTAGTGGGTCGTTAAATTTCGTATTAGAAATTTATCGAGCCACGGGTCTTTAGCTTAATTGAACTCAGCGTTCCGTTGATGAGCGCCCTGCAAGTGAAGAAACGGAATGTTTCTCTATGTCTTTAGAACCTTTTATGAATAACGGTGCCCTTTCGTTAAAGGTCGCGGTGGTGTCGGTTGGAGCGAGCTTTATCGAAATGGCTGCGTAGACTTATGATTTTTTTTGATTATTAATATAGAACGATTAAATTAAAAACAATTTAAATTAAAATAGAATTAATGCACGCCGTCGGGTACCCCAAAACGGACTAGCTTTGGCATTAGAATTTCTTAGTTTCCCAGGATTTGAGGGACGAAAACAATGGGAAGCTTAGAGATTCTTATACTGAAGCTTGTTCTTTTTTGGGTGACGGTATACGTGCTAAGATGTTGTCCTTCCAAATTCTCTATACTACTAACAACAATATAAATATATTTAAAATCGAGTAGGAGCTAAATAATTAATTTATTTAGCGACCTCTCACACCACCGTGCGTACCGTTCGGTACACGGCGGTTCAATAAGAATTACCTAATCATAAATTTTTCAGTTAAGGTTATAAAGCCT
>NZ_BHYK01000004.1:0-19542 GCF_003865095.1 Clostridium tagluense
GAGTCTGGACCGTGTCTCAGTTCCAATGTGGCCGATCACCCTCTCAGGTCGGCTACGCATCGTTGCCTTGGTGGGCCGTTACCTCACCAACTAGCTAATGCGCCGCGGGTCCATCTCAAAGTGGAATTCTCTAAAAGAAAAATCCTTTGATGTTTCAATCATGCGACCAAAACATATTATGCGGTATTAATCTCCCTTTCGGGAGGCTATTCCCCTCTTTGAGGCAGGTTACCCACGTGTTACTCACCCGTCCGCCGCTAATCCACCCCGAAGGGTTTCATCGCTCGACTTGCATGTGTTAGGCACGCCGCCAGCGTTCGTCCTGAGCCAGGATCAAACTCTCAATTTAAAAGTTTACACTTTTTATTTGAAATGAATAATCTGCGCCAACTGTTAAGCTGGTTAGCAAGCTCATTACATACTTTTTAGTCTTACGACTAAAATTACTTTTTTATCTAAAGTAATTAACTGGTCTAACGAAATATTATTTCGCTATTTTACCTATTTCTCTGTTTAATTTTCAAAGACCAACTGTTGTTGTCATCATGTGACGACTTTTACTATTATAATTCTTTTTTCTTTCATTGTCAACTGTTTTAAAAAACTTTGATAATGAATTTTTAATTCATCACTGTGAACTTAAATCTAACTTGAAACCGTATGTTCCAGCGACAATTAATATAATATCATATGTTTAAGGCGCACATTGTTTAAAATTATTGATTATAAGAATTTATATTCATATTTATAGTTATTTCTCCAGTATATGACCTTTTACTTATAATGATACGCTAGGAGCATTTGTTGTGCATTTAACCACATTTCAAAAGGAAAGCCTCCCATTTCTATAAATGAGAGGCTAACAATTGAGAATTATCATCTCCCCAATCTCTTATTAAATCATTGCCTATATACTTCCATACTATAACAACATTATTATTTCCTTATATTTATTTCCTCTTACTTCAAAATTTTCAAACATATCGAAACTTGCACAGGCTGGTGACAAAGTTACTATATCATTAGGCCTTGCAATTTCTTTAGCTTTATAAATTGCCTCGTTAAAATCTTCTGCTAATATAATTTCTAAAGAAATTTTCTTTTCTTTTATTATGCAGTCGAAAACTTCCTTTATTTTATATTTAGTATCGCCTACCAATATTAGTGTTTTAATATTTGAGTAGCCTTGTTCCGCTAAAGGTTCAAATGGGATTTGTTTATCATATCCTCCTGCAATTAGTATAACCGGTTTTTCAAATGCTTTAATACTTGCTATAGTCCTTGTTGGACTAGATGCTATCGAATCATTATAATACTTAACTCCATCTACTTCCCTAACAAATTCACCCCTATGAGGCACCCCCATAAATGTAGTAGCTACTTCTCTCATGCTCTCAACTGACACTTCATCTTCCGTTGCGCAAAATGCAGTTAACATATTCGCCACATTGTGTATCCCTTTTATCTTTATTTCTGCGCGGCTACATACTTCCTTATTCATAATAAACAATTTATCATTTTCAAAATATGCACCATCTTTTAACTTCTCTTTTAAACTAAAACACTTAACTTTTCCCTTAGCTTCTTTCCTAAGTTCATAAGTCAATGTGTTATCCTTGTTAAGTATAAGGATACCCGCCTTATTTTGATACTTAAATATATTCCTCTTTGCATCTATATATTCTTCCATATCCTTATGGATATCCAAATGATTTGGACTTAAATTTGTTACTACTGCTACATCTGTAGAAACAGTCATGGTCATAAGCTGAAAACTTGATAATTCCAATACTACTTTATCATCTTTGCTTATTTGTTGAATATTTGCAAAAAGTGGAGTTCCTATATTTCCTCCAACCCAAGTTTTATATCCTTCTTCTTTTAATATATTATATATTATTGTAGTTGTAGTTGTTTTTCCATCGCTACCAGTAACACCAAAAATTTTCGCAGGACAATATTTTATGAACTCTTCCATTTCCGACGTTATATAAGTTCCTTCCTGTTTTGCTTTTAAAAGAGCAGGATTATCTATTCTTATAGATGGTGTTTTAAAAATAACATCAAACCCTGTTAAGTCATCTAAGTAATGCTCCCCTAAGACTAGTTTTACACCTTTTTTTTCAAAGTCTGTTGCAACTGTCCCAAGTAAACTATAAGTTTTTTTATCGAAAGCTGTAACAACAGCCTGCAACTCCACGAGGAATCCTATTAAAGGAATGTTACTAACTCCTATACCTACAACTCCAACTTTTTTTCCTTTTATAAACTCTTTAAATTCACTGAAATTCTTCTTCATATAACCCTCCATGCAATCTTCGTATATTTAATATTTTATTATTGGTTTCAAAATTTGTTTCTCTTAATTATAACACTTTAACGATTACAGTAGAATGCACTTTTTTCATAATATAAATATTTTTAGTTAAGTTTATTCTATAAAAAAAATAGCCTATAGTATAAATATAGCTTCTTAAAGCTTATTTTATACCACAGACTATCCTCTTAGTTCAAACTAACAATTACAATTTAAAATTGTAATTTTTCTTCTATAAACTTTTCTAAATCATTTATATTTAATCTTATTTGATCCATTGTATCTCTATCTCTAACTGTTACGGTATTGTCTTCTAAAGTATCAAAGTCCACAGTTATACAATATGGAGTTCCTATTTCATCTTCTCTTCTGTATCTCTTTCCTATGCTTCCAGCTTCATCATAGTCTACATTGAAGTTTTTGCTTAGCATAGCAAAAACTTCATTAGCTTTCTCTGATAATTTTTTACTTAGTGGTAAAATAGCTGCCTTAAATGGTGCAAGTGCTGGATGTAAATGAAGCACGGTTCTCACATCTCCATCTTTGCCGCCTTTAACTTCTTCTTCATCATATGCATTAACTAAGAATGCAAGTGCAACCCTATCTGCACCTAGAGAAGGTTCTATACAATAAGGTACATATTTTTCATTAGTTATAGGATCTAGATAGCTCAAATCATTCCCTGAATGTTCCATATGTTTTTTTAAGTCATAATCAGTTCTATCAGCAATTCCCCATAGCTCTCCCCATCCAAAAGGAAACAAGAATTCTATATCACAAGTAGCATTACTATAGAATGATAATTCTTCGGCGCCATGATCTCTAAATCTCAAATTTTCCTTATCCATTCCCAAATTATATAAGAAATTAGCACAAAACTCTTTCCAATATGCAAACCATTCTAAATCCGTACCTGGCTTACAGAAAAATTCTAATTCCATTTGTTCAAATTCTCTTGTTCTAAAAATAAAATTTCCTGGTGTTATTTCATTTCTAAAAGCCTTTCCTACTTGACCTATACCAAAGGGAACTTTTTTTCTTGACGCTCTTTGGACATTTTTAAAGTTTACAAAGATACCCTGAGCAGTTTCTGGTCTTAAATATATTTCTGATTTTCCTTCTTCAGTTATCCCCATAGAAGTCTTAAACATTAAATTAAATTTTCTAATATCAGTAAAATTTTTCTTTCCACATTTTGGACATACTATTCCCTGTTTTTCCATATATTCTTTTAATTCTTCATTTGTCCATCCATCCGCACTAGCTACTTCTGCGCCTTGCTCTGTCATATGGTCTTCTACTAACTTATCTGCTCTAAATCTAGCTTTACATTCTTTGCAATCCATTAATGGATCTGAAAATCCTCCAACGTGGCCCGTTGCAACCCATACTTCCGGATTCATAAGTATAGCGCAGTCTACACCCACATTATATGGACTTTCTTGAACAAATTTTTTCCACCAAGCTTTTTTGACATTGTTTTTAAATTCGACTCCCAGTGGACCATAATCCCATGAGTTAGCGAGCCCTCCGTATATATCAGATCCAGGAAATACAAATCCTCTGTTTTTACATAAACCAACGACCTTATCCATGCTTTTTTCAAATGCCATGTTAATGCCTCCTAATTTTTTAATAGTATTATGATACCTTAAATAATCTTCTAGTATTTTAAGTATAAAAAAAAGACTATACCTTAAGGGACGAAAATCAATTCCGCGGTTCCACCCTTATTGGCACAAGCCCTACTCTAAGTTCTATACACTCAAAAGTTCCTTTCATAATAACACTTTGATTGTTTACACTAGCCACAATCTCTCTTAAAAAGTACTACTACTACTCTTCTTTATCACAGTGAAATATTTCATTATATTAATATTATACTAAACTTCATGTTATTGTCAATAACAGCATACAATAATCCAATAAATTTATATTATTGTAAAAGAATTTACAATTTTATTATTAAGTTCAAAAAATAAAAAAATAAAAAAAAATGGCTCCGCGAAAAGGATTTGAACCTTCAACCTATCGGTTAACAGCCGAGTGCTCCACCGTTGAGCTATCGCGGAATAATATTTTTTTAACAACAATATTATTATAACATAAATAATTAAAAAATCAATAGTTTTGATGTATTTTATTATAATTTAATTTAATTTAGTATATACGAAAAAATTTAAAGGATATTTTAGATTAACTAAAATATCCTTTTTATATAATTTGTTTAAACTACTGCATTGGTTTCATTGTTGGGAATAGGATGACATCTCTTATTGAAGCAGAGTCAGTTAAGAACATTACCATTCTATCAATGCCTATGCCTAGCCCTCCTGTTGGAGGCATTCCTGTTTCTAATGCACTCATAAATTCTTCATCTATTAAATAAGCTTCATCATCGCCTAGTTCTCTTTCATTTGCTTGTTGCATAAATCTCTCTCTTTGAACTACTGGATCATTTAATTCTGAGTATGCATTGCATACTTCACGTCCAAATACAAAACCTTCAAATCTCTCTGTATACTCTGAATTTCCTCTCTTCTTCTTAGTAAGAGGTGATATTTCTACAGGGTAATCACATAAGAATGTTGGCTCCATTAAATGTTCTTCTGCATATTCTTCAAATAGCGCATTTAGTATATCTGCTTTTGTACAATCGTCTATCTCTTTTTTAAATTCTAAATGCTTTTCTTTAGCTATTTTTCTAGCTTCTTCATTAGTATTAATTAGCGCAAAATCTACACCTGAATACTCTTTTACTGCATCTACCATAGTAATTCTTCTCCATGGTGGAGTAAAGTCTATTTCAGTTCCTTGATAATTAACCTTTGTAGTTCCATGAATTTTTTCACAAACATAAGCTATCATATTTTCCGTAATTTCCATCATATCATTATAATCAGCATAAGCTTCATATAGTTCTATCATTGTAAACTCGGGGTTATGTCTTACATCCATTCCTTCATTTCTGAAGTTTTTACCCATATCATATACCTTTTCAAAACCAGCAACAATAAGTCTTTTTAAATATAATTCTGTTGCTATTCTAAGATACATATCAATGTCTAGGGTATTATGATGAGTCATAAATGGTCTCGCTGCTGCGCCTCCTGCTATTGGAGCTAAAATCGGAGTTTCAACTTCTAAAAATCCTTTATTGTCTAAGAATTCTCTAATATACCTGATTATTGCTATTCTCTTCATAAAGGTCTCTTTTACTTCTGGATTCATTATTATGTCTACTTCTCTTTGTCTATACCTTAAATCAGGATCTTTTAAACCATGCCATTTTTCTGGAAGTGGTTTTAGAGACTTAGCTATAAGCTGAAAATCCACTATATGTAATGATATTTCACCAGTTTTTGTAACAAACGGAGTACCAGTTATGCTTAGAAAATCGCCTATATCAAAAGTTTTATATTCTTTTAATTTTTCTTCCCCTACATCATCTATTTTTATGTAAAGTTGAATCTTACCATATCTATCATGAACATCAGAAAAGCCAGCCTTACCATGAACTCTTTTAGACATAAGTCTACCTGCTACAATAACCTGTGTACCTACTAACTTCTCGTAATTGTCTTTAACTTCTTGTGATGTATGAGTTCTTTCAACTTTGTATACATCAAATGGATCTTTACCTTGCTCTTGCAAATCAGATAACTTACGTCGTCTTATAGTTACCTGTTCGTTATATTTAGCTTCAAGTTCATGTAAATCCTTTTCTTCATTCTTTACTTCGTTCTTTTCTTCGTTTGACATTGATATCCCTCCTGATTTCTTCTAGCACAGAAAAAAGACATTAATATTTTAGTCTGCACTATTTCTTATGTATATATATTTCTTTAGGGTACCTATCAACAATAAATTGTTAGGTACCCTTATATAGTATAAAAAATTAAATATTAAAAAAAACTAACCTCGTTTAACTTCTAATACTTCGTATTTTCCGATACCATCAGGAACTGTCACTTCTATAATCGCTCCTGCTTTCTTTCCCACTAATGCACTTCCAACTGGTGATTCATTTGATATCTTATTTTCCATTGGGTCTGCTTCTGCTGAACCCACAATATAAAATTCAACTTCCTCATTAAACACATAATCCTTAACTTTAACTATAGACCCTATGCTTACTACACCTTTTTCAATTTCATTTTCATCTATAACACTTGCATTTCTAAGCATATTTTCTAATTGTATTATTCTACCCTCTACAAATGCTTGGTCGTTTTTAGCTTCCTCATACTCTGCGTTCTCACTCAAATCCCCATAGCCCAAAGCTACTTTTATCTTTTCTGTTATTTCTTTTCTCTTTACGGTTTTAAGAAATTCTAATTCATCTTCTAATTTTCTTATCCCCTCATAAGTCATTACATATTTTTTTGGTTGGCTCATTTCTTTCTCCCCTTTAAAATTTTTATTGAATAATCTAATAGCTATCCATAAAACCGCAATAATGTTTTTCTTAAACACTAGCATATTCGTATAATTTATAAGATATTCTTAACCTACAATTTTTCTGTACAATATTATGTATTCAAATTAATGAATTATTGGGGCTAAAATTCATTATTAGAATAACAATCCACATAACCATATTAGCACATTATAAATCAGCCCATTAATATTGTCAATATGTTAGGCGGAAAACACACTAACATATTACATTATTGTTGAATTTTATTTCTTTTAAATATATACCATTATACTTAAGAGCTTTTTCAATATCATCCTCTTGCATTTGGCATAATATCGCTCCTATGAGTTCCATTGAAAACCCAACTTCAAAAGTGTTCCAGGGTACATTATAGCTTACATCATTTACAGAAATATTATTCTTTGCCTGGCTGATACTATTATCTAGAAGCCATACTAATTTACCCGGACTAAATTCATAATCCGCGGACGAAACAATAAAATCTGCTATTTTAATAGCATAGCTCTCATCATTTGTTACAATAGGTGATACTCCAAAATTAGCAATAATATAATCTGCTAATTTTCTGGCTTTCACCAAATCCCATGACAAAAATACAATATATTTGCTTTTCTTTGCCAGTTCCACAATAATATTATAGTTTATCATGTCGCTAGCATCGCATACCACAATACAACAATTTTTAAGACTTTTATTTCTCACCCTGAGCATAAGTTGCATACTTTTTATAACAGTAAACGCAAAAAATCTTTTTTGAAATAGATTAAAGTAATTGTAATCAAAGGGTCTTAGTGTTTTTAATGATAATTGTACTCCTTCGCATTTACATATCTTTTTCGCATAGTTTAAGTTATTTAAGTATGCACTTTTATTAAAATTAGGTGGAAGCCTTACACTTGTCAATTTAATATCTAGTTCTTTAATGTACTCATTACCTATTAACTTTATCTTTCGTTTATCTTTAATTTTACTTAAAAATCCAAATTCATTATAGGAATTATCAATATCTGAAGTTACACATAAAATTGGCTTCATAAATATGCACCTTGTAAATTAATGTACTATTATCTTATTCAGTATAATTATATAAATTCATATATTAATTTAAAAATTATGAAGTTACCATTTTTAAATACTTTTTATAATCTAAAAGAAGTTGCAATACATCTTCGTATTTAGTTTTAGTGTTAATTTTTTCCTTTATTTCAGTACAATTATTAAGACCTTTAACATACCAGGCTGTATGTTTTCTCATTTCCCTAACTGCTTTAATCTCTTCATAATATTTTGTCGCTAAATCTAAATGCCTTATGCACATATCTATTTTTTCCACCGCAGTAGGAAATATTACCTCTTGACCATTTATCGCCTGCATAATCTCTCTAAAAATCCATGGATTACCTCTTGCTCCTCTTGCAACCATTATAGCATCGCAACTTGTGACTTCCTTTATTCTTATAGCATCCTCTACAGAAAAGACATCACCATTGCCTATTACAGGAACTCTAACACTTGCTTTTACAGCCCTTATAATGTCCCAATCAGCCTTACCTTCATACATTTGCTCCCGAGTCCTACCATGTACTGCAACAGCATCTATTCCAGCATCCTCCATGTATTTAGCAAATTCTACAGCATTAACACTATTTGAATCAAATCCTTTTCTGAACTTTACTGTAACAGGCTTTGTAGAAACTTTTTTCATTTCCACTATTATTTCAGCTGCCAGTTTTGGATTTTGCATCAAAGCCGATCCCTCACCATTTTTTACTATCTTAGGCACAGGACAACCCATATTTACATCAACCATACATATATCAGGTCTTGCATTGAATATCTCACAGGCACTAGCCATAATCTTAGGATCATTACCAAATATCTGAATAGCTACCGGTTTCTCCTTTGGTGAAATCTGCATAAGAGCCTCTGTATTGCTACTACCATAATAGAGCCCTTTAGCGCTTACCATTTCAGTATATAGAAGACCACAACCTAATTCTTTGCATAATCCTCTAAAGGCAATATCCGTAATCCCTGCCATAGGAGCTAAAAAAACATCATTTTCGAAGTGGATATTTGATATTTTCATTAAATCACCTATTCCCTATTTTTTTCATAAATCATTCTAAGGCCTTCTAATGTTAAATAAGGATGAAACTCATCAATAGTAGAACAATCTCTGCTTATTAATTTTGAGAGTCCTCCTGTTGACACTACAAAAGGCTCCTCTTCTCCCATATCAATCATTTCGCTTTTCATTTTATTAACGATATAATCTATTTGTCCAATATATCCATATATTATACCAGCCTGCATGCTTGAAACAGTATTTTTACATATAACTGTTTCTGGTTTTATAAGTTCCACCCGAGGGAGCCTTGCCGCTCTCTCAAAAAGTGCTTCAGAAGCTATTTTAATACCAGGGCATATAGTTCCCCCTAAATAATTAGCATCTTTACTTATAGCGCAAAAAGTTGTGGCTGTTCCAAAATCTATTAAAATTAATGCTCTTTTATAAATTTCATGGGCTGAAACAGCGTTAACAATTCTATCTGCACCTACTTCTTTGGGATTATCATATTTTACATTTATTCCGGTCTTAACTCCTGGCCCTACTACCATAGGTGTCAGTTTGAAATATTTTCTTATCATATGTTCTAATGAATACATAATATTAGGAACAACTGAGGAAATTATTACTCCTTTAATTTGCTCTATTTTTATGTTTCGTTGGTAAAACAATTGCATTACTTGAATTCCATATTCATCAGCAGTTTTTTTTGAATCAGTAGATAGTCTCCACTCTACAAGTAACTCTTTTTCCTTAAAAATCCCTAAAACAGTATTAGTATTTCCAACATCTAAAACTAAAATCACTTTATACACCGCCTATATAATATAAAGCAGCGTGTACGCTGCTTTGTATTTTTTCCATTGCTAAAAACAGAAGAATAGTACATAAAATAATATAAAATATTAGTTTTAACTATTCCTAATTTAACAATTTAATTTTAACAACTTGAACATATTTGTCAAGTTAATTTTTTATAAGAAGTTTTTTATGATAATAAGTTTTGTGTAAAATAGATTTTATTTATGTTAGTTCGTTAATATTTTATATTGAATTTCCTGTAATATCTCTTTCTGATTATTTAATAGGGTGTATATATTTTAGAAAATAATTAAAACTCTCTATCTGTTATTAGATAAAGAGTTTTATTTTTTACAAATTCACAAACCTACCTATTATTTCCCAAAAATAGTTAAGAGAACACCTGCTGCAACAGCAGTTCCGATTACGCCTGCTACATTAGGACCCATAGCATGCATAAGCAAAAAATTACTTGGATCTGCCTTTTGTCCCTCTACTTGAGAAACCCTAGCTGCCATAGGCACTGCTGAAACTCCTGCTGAGCCTATTAATGGGTTAACCTTACCCTTTGTAACCTTGCACATAATCTTTCCTATTATAACTCCTGCTGCAGTACTTATAGCAAAAGCAATGGAACCTATAACAATTATTTTAAAAGTATTCTATTTCAATAAATGAGCCTTGTTCTAAAATAGATTGTAATCTTTCTCTTGCAGTCATTTTGTGTAAGTTATGTTGCATTTTTATTTTAGAATCTCCGCCACCTTTATGAGATTTTTTTACAACTTCAATTAGATTATCTAACTTGTCCATATCCATACACCCTTATTTATAAATCATGAAACTCTTGCCCGATAATGATAATATCATAGGTCATGAATTTTGTATATTTATTTTTGCAAGTTATAAATCATTTTTCATCTATATTGAATCATCACTTGCATAGCTACTCACCTAAAATGCGCTTAGAATAAACCTGATATAGTGCCATCTTCAGAAATATCCATTTTATCCGCCGCTGGCACCTTAGGAAGACCAGGCATTGTCATTATACTTCCCGTTAAAGCTACAATAAATCCAGCTCCATTAGAAATCTTAACTTCTTTTACATTTATAGTAAAATTTCTTGGTCTTCCTAGTAAGCTTGGATTATCTGATAGTGAATTTTGAGTTTTAGCAACACATATAGGAATTTTATCTAATTCAAGTTTTTCTATTTCAGCAATTTGCTTATTTGCAGAAGAACTATATTCCACCCCATCTGCCCCATATATTTCTGTGGCAATAATGTTTATTTTTTCTTTTATAGTTAGCTTTTCCTCATATAAAACCTTAAAGTTACTTTTTTCATTTTGCAGAGTATCTAATACTTTACTCACTAACTCCTGGCCACCATCTGCACCTTTTTCCCATACCTCCGTTAACGCTACTTTAACACCCACATTAGCACAAAATTCACTTATATAATTAATTTCTTCTTGTGTATCAGTCATAAATTTATTTATTGCTACTACTACAGGAACTCCAAATTTTTTAATGTTTTCTATTTGTTTTTCTAGATTTGTAATTCCTTTTGAGAGAGCTTCTACACTAGGCTCGTTTAGTTTATCTTTTTTTACTCCACCATGATGTTTAAGTGCTCTTATTGTAGCCACAAGAACCACACAATCTGGCTTTAAATTACCATATCTGCATTTTATATCAAAGAATTTTTCAGCACCTAAATCTGCTCCAAATCCCGCTTCTGTTACAACATAATCACCGAGTTTTAAAGCCATTTTAGTAGCGAGTAAGCTATTGCAACCATGAGCTATGTTTGCAAAAGGTCCACCATGAATTATGGCAGGTGTGTTATCAAGAGTCTGAACTAAATTTGGTTTTATAGCATCCTTCATAAGTAGTGCCATTGCACCATTTACTTTTAAGTCTTTGCAATAAATTGGATTACTTCGCATATCATAGGCTATTAAAATTTTACCCATTCTTTCTTTTAGGTCCATAAGGTTTTCAGATAAACATAAAATGGCCATTATTTCTGAAGCAACAGTTATCATAAAGCCATCTTCCCGTACAAACCCATTAGGCTTACCACCAAGTCCAACAACAATATTTCGAAGGGCTCTATCATTCATATCCATAACTCTTTTAAATGTTATTCTTCTACTATCAATTCCCAGCTCATTACCTTGGTGAATATGGTTATCTATAGCCGCTGAGAGTAAATTGTTAGCTGCAGTTATTGCATGCATATCTCCCGTAAAGTGTAAATTTATATCCTCCATTGGCACTACTTGAGCATACCCGCCACCAGCAGCTCCGCCTTTAACTCCAAATACTGGGCCTAGAGAAGGTTCCCTTAAAGCTATCACTGCATTTTTACCTTGTTTACATAATGCTTGTGCAAGACCTATTGTAACAGTAGATTTCCCTTCTCCTGCAGGGGTAGGATTGATTGCTGTAACCAATATTAGCTTACCATCTTTTTTATTTTCATTTCTTTTTAATACATCTAAAGAAATCTTTGATTTATATTTTCCATATAAATCAATATCATCTTCAGTTAATCCCATTTTTTCTGCCACCCTAAGTATTGGTAGCATCTTAGCACTTTGAGCAATTTCTATATCACTTTTCATATACTTCACCCCTTATATATAAATTAAATCATCTCCTGCGGAGCTGTAATTAACGACTTCCCTTCTAAAATGTCGTTAAATCATCCCTGCATAGGAATTATTTTGTCTTAGTTTTTTGTGTTTTCTTTACATTATATCAGATGTTGAAGTGAAAATGCAGTAAAGATTTCAGAAAATTTCAGCAAATGCTAAAAAAGACATACAGTAAATTTACTGTATGTCTTTTAATCTAGCTAAATCTTTGATAAATCAATGCTATCTGTATCTGGTCTAGCAATTATTTCCTCAAATTCTGCCCCTTCGAGTTTTTCTTTTACAAGAAGTTCTTGAGCTACTGCATGAAGTTTATTTATATTTTCAGTAAGTATTGTGGAAGCCTTTGCATATGCTTCATCAATAAGAGCCTTAACTTCTGAATCTATTTTGTTAGCTATCTCTTCGCTAAAGTTTCTGCTTTTGCCTAAATCACGTCCAAGGAATACTTCATTATGATCATTACCAAAGGATATTGGTCCAAGAACATCGCTCATACCATATTCCATAACCATTTTCCTTGCAATAGCTGATGCTCTATCAATATCATTCTTAGCACCTGTGCTAATATCTTCAAGTATTAATTTTTCTGCAACTCTACCACCTAGAAGTCCAACCATTTCATCTTTAAGTTTTAATTTTGAAGTATAAGCAGTATCTTCTTCTGGTAAATGCATTGTATATCCACCTGCCATACCTCTTGGTATAATACTTATTTGATGAATCGGATCTGAAAGTGGAGAATATTTCATTACCACAGCATGCCCTGCTTCATGATAAGCAGTTAATTTCCTATCTTTTTCGCTTATAACCTTACTTTTCTTTTCAGGTCCTGCAATAACCCTAGTTACAGCTTCATCTAATTCTTTCATCTCTATAACTGTTTTTTTATTTCTTACTGTAAGCAGTGCAGCTTCGTTCATTAAATTCTCTAGGTCTGCGCCAGTGAAGCCTGGTGTTCTTTTTGCTAACACTTGAAGACTTACTTCTTCTGCTAAATGTTTACCTTTAGAATGTACCCTAAGGATTTCTTCTCTTCCTTTAACATCAGGTGCACCCACTAATATATGTCTATCAAATCTACCTGGTCTTAAAAGAGCAGGATCCAATATGTCTGGTCTATTAGTAGCGGCTATCATGATTATACCCTCATTTACACCAAACCCATCCATTTCAACTAATAGCTGATTTAGAGTTTGTTCTCTTTCATCATGACCTCCACCAAGGCCCGCTCCTCTTTGTCTACCTACTGCATCAATTTCATCAATAAATATTATACAAGGAGCGCTTTTTTTCGCTTGTTCAAATAAATCTCTTACTCTTGAAGCTCCAACACCTACAAACATCTCTACAAATTCAGAACCTGATATACTATAAAAAGGCACTCCCGCTTCTCCTGATACAGCTCTAGCGAGTAAAGTCTTACCTGTACCTGGTGGTCCTACAAGAAGAATACCTTTAGGAATCCTTGCTCCTGCTTCTAGATATCTTTTAGGTTGTTTTAAGAAATCCACAACTTCTGCCAGTTCTTCCTTTTCCTCATCTTCTCCTGCTACATCATCAAATGTAACTTTCTTCTTATCCGGCGATGCTATTTTGGCTCTACTTTTTCCAAAATTCATTACGCCTCTATTACCGCCACCGCCGCCACCTTGTGATTGCTGCATATACATAAACCAAAATGCTACTAACATTAAAATTATGAGTAATGTCGGTACTATTTGTAACCACATTGGCATTGTCGCTGGCTTTATGTACATTTCTTTGACATCTTTATTTGGGTTTTTATCCATAACTTGCATTAATCTCTGTAATGGAACTATGGTTTCGTATTTTGTTCCGTCTTTTAGTTCTCCCACCACAGTTTTATCTTCTCTTACTTGAACATTTTTAATTTCTTTTTTATCCCAGTGTTGTTGAAATTCATCAACACTAAGTGATGTAACACTTTTACCGTTTTCATTTAAAGCTAATGCTGCAAAAATTACAAGTACAAGTACCACGAGCCAAATTGATGCACTCGAAATTTTTTTCATTAAAAACCCCCCTCTCTATTTAGCTACTTTAAAATTTTATCACATTAAAAATCCCTTGACAATAAAATATATATTAATTATTAATTAATAAAAAATATATTTTGTACACATCTACTTATAAATTTCCTCTTTAAGTATTCCTATGTATGGTAAATTTCTATACTTCTCTGCAAAGTCTAATCCGTATCCCACAAGAAAATAATCTGGCACATCATAACCTAAATATTTAACATCAATATCTACCGCTCTTCTATCTGGTTTATTAAGTAAACATATAATTTCTAAACTACTTGGTTTTCTTGCAGATAGTAACTTCATTAGATATTTAAGTGTGACTCCAGAATCTATAATATCTTCTACTATTAAAACATCCTTTCCTTCAATTTCAAAGTCTAGATCTTTTAAAATCTTTACAACACCTGACGTTTTACTGGAATTACCATAACTTGAAACTGCCATGAAATCCATTTTACATGGGATTGTAATTTGTTTTACTAAATCTGACATGAATATAACGGATCCCTTTAAAATACCAATAAGTATAAGATCTCTTCCCGAATAATCTTTACTTATCTTTGCACCCATTTGTCTGACTTTATCTCTTAATTGATCCTCATTGTACAATACCTCTTTAATATCATTATTCATTATTATTCCTCGCTTCCAATTCTAATCTGCAATATATTTTTAGTATTTTTTGATACCTTGAATTTTTCACTAATTCTATATCCAACTACCCAAGCTATGTCAGGTCCAAAGCATATTAAAGGGATTTCATTTCTCTTATCTTTGTGGATTTTTAAATCCATAAATAAATCCTTTAATTTCTTATTACCCTTCATACCAAGTGGTACGAATTTATCCCCCTGTTTCCTATATCTTAATGTTATTGGCTCCACAATCTTATCATAGTCGAAATACATAATATAATCATTCTCTTTACCCTCTATAAATTGTAATTTAGATATAACATCAATTTCTATTACCCTATTTAAAGATTGAATGAAATTTTTCTCATTAACTTTTAGACAATACTCTTTATTATTAACTTCAGTAACTTTTTTATGTATATGTATATGTACATCCCCATAACAGTTTTCAACTATTATATCCTGAGGTAACATTATGCTTTTACCTGTGTCATGCTTTTGAAGTTCTATTATGTTCCATATATGGATTTTTTCAAAGTTATATAAATTATGATTCACAGCGAGAAGCGATTGTCTTATAATCCTACTTAAAATTGCTTCATGCTTTAAAAAAGCATTCTTATTTATTATAACCATTTGGTCACCTATCACACAATGTTTTTTATATTCTTTTTCAGAAATATTTTCTAAATAATCATTATCCTTTTTAAGGATATCAGATAATCGATTTATTGTATTAATTACATCCTTATTAAAATTTTCTTCAATATAAGGAATTAAATCTAGCCTAACTTTATTTCTAGCATAAATTTTTTCGGCATTTGATTTATCTATTCTTGGTTGGATATTATTATCATCGCAATATTTCTCTATCTCACTTCTACTAAGATGAAGTATAGGCCTCACATATATTTTGTCGCGAACAGGCTTGATACCCACCATACCTTCAATACCGGTTCCACGCATTATCCTCATTAAGATAGTTTCAGCTTGATCATTAGCATTGTGTGCTAGGGCAATTTTGCTTGCAGTTAATTTAATCATAAGTTCACTAAAAAATTCATATCTTACTTCTCTTCCTGCCATTTCACAAGATATACTTTTTTCTTCCGATATTCTATGTACATCCACCTTTTTGCTATAAAAATCTATATTCAAACTTTCACAAGTTTTTTTTGCATATTCTTCATCCCTGTCAGCTTCAAGGCCTCTAAGGCAATGGTTTATATGCGCACCAAAAAGTTTAATCCCCAGTTCTTCCTTAAGTTCATTTAAAATATAGAGCAAACATGTGGAGTCAGGCCCGCCAGAAACTGCCACTATAACCTTATCTCCCTTATCAAACATAGAATTTTCTTTTATAAAATTCATAACCTTATGCCACAAAACTTTCACTTCCCAAATTTAATTTTTTAAAAAAATTTATTAATTTACTATGTTTATACATCTTTAGTCTCATATTACTATATCATATTACTATATAATATAATAATATATATTTTTCGTTTTTTAAACATTTTTATGAAAATTAAAAAATGAAGAATATAAAAGAGCACATTCTTCATTTCTTTACTTTTTCACATATTGCCTCAAATTATATAAAATTTGAATTTTTCTTCGTTAATACAAACTATATATCCTTGAAACAAGCACTGTCATATCATCTTTTACTCTATTGCCACTTAATTTTTTCGCTTCACTTAACAACCCATCTGCTAATTCCTTTGGATTGTTGCAATTATTTTTCCCTAAATAATCAACTATCCAATCCACTCTGCCTACATTTTCATCATTATAATCTAATACCCCATCACTAAGCATAACTATAATGTCTCCATTTTTTAATCTCATTTGTTGTATGTCTATATCCGCCTTGTCTAAAACACCAATTGGAAGAGATTTTGATTTTATAATTTCTAACCTATCACCAGATTTTAAAAAGGTTGCAACAGCTCCCACTTTCATGAAATCAATTTCTCCAGTATATAAGTCTATACTACTTAGATCTATAGTGGAGAATTTTTCTTCCTGCGAGAATCTCAATGTCATTATTGAATTTACTGTATTAATAGCTGTGATTTTGCTAAAACCTGCAGATGTAAATTTTTCTATTAATTCAACAGCAGCTTCACTCTCTCTCCCTGCCTCAGGACCAGATCCCATACCATCACTAATAATTGACATATAACTCCCATCCATTAACTTCCCAAAGCTATAGCTATCTCCATTAAACTTTTCACCATCTTTACACTGCCTAGCCACATTAGTTACAACATGAAACTTAGGTGTTTCTTCCATAGTTACCTTACACATATTAGTCTTTGGATTTATACTGCAGCCCTCATCACTAACGCACATACACTTGCCAGTGACACCATTTACAATAGGCAATAATTCCTTAACACACATTTGTCTTCCACTACAAGCCTCAAGTGAAAATTTAATGCTCATTCTTCCCGTCTTGTCATTTAAACACATAAGCTCATTGTACTTAATACTATTTCTATCTAACGCTCTACAAATAAGCTTTTCCATAGCAGTATCTATTTGAATCTCAGAATTAAAATCTTCAACGATTTCTGAAACAGAATCCGCCATATTACTAATCTGATTTGCTAAAAGCTCTCTACCTTCGCTAAGTCTTGTTCTCCACATTTCATTTATAATATGCTTATTAACAATATCCTCTGTATTTTTAAGTAGAGCAGTTCTCTTTATACATTTTCTTTCAATTTCGTCTGGTACACTGTCACTTTTTCTTTCAAAATTTTGGATTAATTCTTCAAATGCTGCGTATGTATAATGCAACTCTCTTTTCCAACACATAGACTTCATATTACAATCACTACATACCCTATCTGCAAGATTTTCAACTAAGGCACTACTTTTGCCCTTCATTGCCAATCTTTCATTATCCACTAAATTATTTAATATATCAGACATATTAGAAAGCACATCTGAAAAATTATTTAACCTTCCTACAAATGTATCTTTAATTTTGTTTATATATCCTTGCTCAATATATTCCCTCTTTTTATCTGCGTTAAACTCTGTAGATAATTCAGCGTATACTTTTAATGGTATAAGCAAAAATATCACCGCTGCAAGCATTGCCTCGAATATTATAAACTCAGATCCTGTAATACAATATATTTTTATTATTGAAAAAGCTACTAAATAAGCTGCTGCACTTAGCCACTTTCCAGTTTCTTTAAACACACCTGTTATTAAGCCACAAATACCATACATTCCTATAAATATAATCATATTTTTAGAAGACATCCCTACAATAATACCCATAGCAACTCCAGATGCTGCACCAGCCCCACTTCCATTTATATAAGCTATTATTATAACAAAAGCCAAACCTAAAACATTTGTAATTGATATATTAAAAACACTGAGCCCCCAAGTTCCTGCTATAATTAGTGAACTTATAATTGACATACTTATTATTTCTTCGTTTGAAAATATATGCTTTGTTTTAATTTCCTTAAAGCATAAAAGACTGTAATCTAGAATAAAATATAAAGGAAAGATACATAAGCCTAGAAACATTGCGTTTAAGAAAGCCATCAATCCACTTACCCTAATGATAAAGAAATTATAAATAAACAATTCAAATACAATAATGGCAAACATGCTAGCTAAAGCTCTAGTTTTCACTCTCATCTTATTAAAAATATTACTTAAAACAGCAATGGTAACTATTAATACTAAATATAATGGTAAATTTACTATGCTCTTGTATAAAGTGATATATCCTAAAAATGTACCACTGGCTGTAATTATTGAAATTTTTTTATTATTAATAAATATTGTAGCTATCAAAAAAGCTATACCAAATGGTGCCGTATTATTAATAAGTAGCACCCTGCTTATTAATAAACTTACTGTAAAATAAACAACTGCTCTAATAATTAAATTAATATTTAATTCATTTTTCTTTTGTACTTCCTCTTTTATCTTTTTAAGTCTTTGGTATGGAAATATATCAATACCGTATTGCATTTTACAAATCACCCACCTTTGTTAATTAGAACTTCATTATAACAAAGGCTTTTGGAAATAATTGTCATAAGATGAGATGCTTATACACTTTTCATGAGACATTAATTTGTATATTTTTTACAATTGAATTTTACAATCTCCTATAATATAAAAAAACCTACCATATTTATATAGCAGGTTTTAAAATATTAAATGAAGCTTGTCACTTCATGCCATTATTTATTTGAAGAAATTATATTTAAATGTTTTTACTTGCTGATATATTAAAATTTAGCTTTATGATTTTTTAATGAAATAAAAAAATAACTCAAAAGTTTCCTTATGAGTTATGGTAGCGGAAATAGGACTTGAACCTACGACCCTTCGGGTATGAACCGAATGCTCTAGCCAGCTGAGCTATTCCGCCATGTTGGTTGCGGGAGCAGGACTTGAACCTGCGACCTTCGGGTTATGAGCCCGACGAGCTACCAACTGCTCCATCCCGCGATATTTGGTGCTGAAGACCGGAATCGAACCGGTACGGTGTTTAACCACCGCAGGATGTTA
>NZ_BHYK01000004.1:19630-273116 GCF_003865095.1 Clostridium tagluense
TGTTGGTTGCGGGAGCAGGACTTGACCCTGCGACCTTCGGGTTATGAGCCCGACGAGCTACCAACTGCTCCATCCCGCGATATTTGGTGCTGAAGACCGGAATCGAACCGGTACGGTGTTTAACCACCGCAGGATTTTAAGTCCTGTGCGTCTGCCAGTTCCGCCACTCCAGCTTATTTGATTTTAGCATACTTATTATGCTCGCATAGTTATTATGAATTTTTACTTAACCGACATATTCAGTAATTTAAAATTCATTGGTTGCGGGGACAGGACTTGAACCTGTGACCTTCGGGTTATGAGCCCGACGAGCTACCAACTGCTCCACCCCGCGATATTTGGTGCTGAAGACCGGAATCGAACCGGTACGGTGTTTAACCACCGCAGGATTTTAAGTCCTGTGCGTCTGCCAGTTCCGCCACTCCAGCTTATTTGATTTTAGCATATTTGTTATGCTGGCATAGTTATTATGAAATTTTATTTAACTGATGTATTCAGTAATTTAAAATTCATTGGTTGCGGGGACAGGACTTGAACCTGTGACCTTCGGGTTATGAGCCCGACGAGCTACCAACTGCTCCACCCCGCGATATTAATGTTTAAGTATCAAAAGGAATTAACATGGTGTTTAAACATTTGAAATCTTTTATATTTCCAATTGACAACTTAATATGAATTTTTATTTAACTGACTTATTCAGTAGCTTAAAATTTATTGGTTGCGGGGACAGGACTTGAACCTGTGACCTTCGGGTTATGAGCCCGACGAGCTACCAACTGCTCCACCCCGCGATATTAGTATTAAATTTCTAAACCAAATCAATATTAAATTTAACTCTTTCAGGATAATAAGTCCTGTATTTTGTTAGTTTTAATTTTTTGTGTTAATATAAGTTATTGTAAGACAATTGTAACTATACACTTATTTGCTTAACATGTCAACTGTTTTTCATAAATCAAATTTAGATTTATAATGGTAATGGTAGCGGAAATAGGACTTGAACCTACGACCCTTCGGGTATGAACCGAATGCTCTAGCCAGCTGAGCTATTCCGCCATGTTTGGTTGCGGGAGCAGGACTTGAACCTGCGACCTTCGGGTTATGAGCCCGACGAGCTACCAACTGCTCCATCCCGCGATATTTGGTGCTGAAGACCGGAATCGAACCGGTACGGTGTTTAACCACCGCAGGATTTTAAGTCCTGTGCGTCTGCCAGTTCCGCCACTCCAGCTAACTTACTAACATACAAAGTGTTGCCTTGTAGCAACATTTTATATTATATATGATGTACAAACTATTGTCAATAACTTTTTGTTTTTTTTAAAATAGGAACTAAAAACTTAGTTCCTAAAATTTTATTAATAACTTGAAGTTTTTTTACTATAACCTCTGCCTTTACCCTCTTGGTGCTTTTTAACGTCTTGAAATCTTTCTTCACTGTCTTTTAAAAATTTAGTCATTATATCTTCAAACCCACTTACATTTGCTTTGCTTTTTTCCTTTTCCCAGTCTATCTCCATTGGTTTAATAGATTTTTTAGGTACTCCAGCTTGTTTTATGGATAAACTTATCTTGCCATTATCGTCTACAGAAATTACTTTAACTTTTACTATATCATTTTCTTTAAGATGATCATTAACATTTTTAACGAATGTATCTGAAACCTCAGATATATGCACTAATCCTGTTTTGCCCTCCACTTCTACGAATGCACCAAAATTGGTGATATTTACTACTTTACCTTCTACAATACTTCCAGCCATTAAGGTCATATTAAAAAGTTCCTCCTCAAAATAATGTTTTTTATTTTATATATTAATTTAATAATAAGCATAACAATAATTATAGCATTTAGTTTTTATTATCCATTACAGGAGTTTCACCTTCTTTAACAAGACCTAAAATTTCTCTTGCCAGTTTCTCTATATATTTGTCAGTTTTAGATAACTTTACTTCATCCTGCAAGGTTTCTTTTTCATCTTTTTTCTTTTGTAATTCAACATTGTACTTTTCCAGTTCTTTCTTTTGTCTTGCCATTGTTGCCTGTTGACTAATCATAACATAACATACATATACCACAGCAAAAACTAATACGACACTCTTAATACTAAATTTTTTTTTCATATCCCATACCCTTTTCCTTTCAATGGAATGAGTATTTTTTAAGTTTCATAAATCTATTTTAATTTGTATTTCACATTTCTTCAAGCTATTTCTTTATAATTTATTGTTTTTTTTTATTCTAAGCTTATAAAACAATAAATCTACCGGGTATAAAATCACATTCCACACAACTCTAACTGCTTTCCCATTGAATTTTAACAATTTATATTGTAGCTTTATAAAAACACCACTTAAGAGTTTTAAATATAAGTATGCTCCTATTATTAAGCAAACATACACATAAAAGTTTATGTAGCCCTCATTAGTATACATCAAAAATATAAAAACCACTATAGAAGTTAATGTCCAAAATAGTAAATCTTGTATTACTGTCAGAACCTTGTTAGGTTTTTCAAATCCTCTTATTAATCTATATATATCAAAAAGTACTCCAGTTACTATTCCAGACAGTAAACCGAAAATTATAAGTTTAATTTGAGTTATCATAGAAATTATCATAACTCTTTACCTAAACAATCTTGATATTATGCTATCTTTTTTAACTTTGCTCATGCCACTGGTATATATAAACGCATCCACTTTACCAGATATTACTACATCTCCATTTTGAACATCCAACTTATTCATTTTTAATTGTTGTCCTTTGACTATCATTGTTCCAACATCTGTATTTAGTAATATTTGATTCTCATTAAAATTAATAACCTCAATAACTCCGTTAATAGTTAGTTTTTTTCTGTTTTCAAGCAATAAATTGCTTCGCTTATCTTCTATTTTTACTTCTTTCTTTACTTCCATAATATCCTCCTTATTAATTTTAATAATAAAAATTGAGAATTAGTACTTTCAATCCACAATTAGCACATACCTTTATATTCCTATAAAATATATATGCTTATTAAGCTTAATTAAGAATTATATTTAGCAACATTTATTCTTTGTCTTCTGTTCCTGAAACTATTTCATACATTTCTTTTGCAGTGTCTTTTGTTACATGTTCTGCAATATTTATAATTTTAGCTTTTAAAATTTGATTTGCAAATTTAATCTCTATAGTGTCGCCTTCCGCTACCACAGTACCTGCTTTTGCAACTTTATTATTTATAGATACTCTGCCACTTTCGCAAGCTTCTTTTGCTATAGTCCTTCTCTTTATAATTCTAGAAACTTTTAAATATTTATCGAGTCTCATATGTCCTTCTCCTTTTCTAATATTATTTAATATTATAAACATTTGTAAAAGAAAATCATTAAAATAAAAAACCCAGATATACATCCAGGTTTTTTACGTCATAGTAAAATTATTTATTTACTATATCTTTAAACTCTTTACCAGCTTTAAATACTGGAACTGTTGATGCTGAAATTTGGATTTCTTCTTTTGTTCTTGGGTTTCTTCCCATTCTAGCCGCTCTTGCGCGTGTTTCGAAAGTTCCGAATCCAACCAATTGAACTTTTTCACCTTTTTCTAATGTTTCTTCAATACTTTCTATAATTCCTTTTAACGCTGCTTCTGCATCTTTTTTTGTTAACTTAGACTTTTCTGCAATACTTGTTATTAATTCTGATTTATTCACTTTTGTTACCTCCTTATTATTGAGTACACTATCTAGTAGTGAGTACACTATTAAATAGAGTATTCTTCACCATTAAATAGCATATTCTTCACCGATTTAGAAATTCCTTCTTTTTGTGCTAGATTTTATTTTTAAATAAATTTATTAGCTTTTAGATTCATTCCATAAAACATCCATTTCCGCAAGTGACATATTCTTTAAATCCAAATTTTTATGACTTGCATTTTCTTCTATGTACTCAAAGCGATTAATAAATTTATCTATAGTATAATTTACTGCAAATTCAGGGTCTATGTCAAGTAATCTCGCAACATTCACAGTCGTAAATACCAAATCTCCCACTTCTTCTAGTATTTTTGCCCTATTTTTGCCTTTATATACATCTTTTACTTCCTGTAATTCTTCTAGTACTTTTTCCATGGCAGGTTCAACCGAGTCAAAATCAAACCCTATTTTCGATGCTTTTTCTTGAACCTTATATGCTCTCATTAAACCTGGTAAATTTTTCGGAACATGCTTTAGTGTATCCGTATAATTATTAAAACCTTTTTCTTCAATTTTAATATTTTCCCAAGTTTCTAAAACTTGCTGAGAATTTTTATTTTGTATATTTTTAAAAATATGAGGATGCCTGTTTATCATTTTACTGGTAACACCTTTAATAATATCATTTATGTTAAAATACCCCTGCTCTTTTCCGATTTGCGCATGGAAAACTACCTGCAATAGTACATCTCCTAGTTCCTCAATAATTTTATCCTCATCCTTCTCATCGATGGCTTCCAAAACTTCATAACATTCTTCAATAAGAAATTTTTTCATAGATTCATGGGTTTGCTCTTTATCCCATGCACATCCATTTTCACCCCGTAATGTGTTCATAACATCGATTAGATCTTGGAAATCCAATGTAGCTTCTAGTTCTTTTGGGATATATATAGATGTTAAGTAGTCAATGTCTTCTTGCCTATCTAGCTCATATAATTTAATTTTCCTAGTACATTCTAGCCCCTTTATCCCTGCAGCCCTAACAAAACAAATTTCCATATCATCTTTGTAATACTCGAGTAAGGCAAGTTTAACCTCAGACGCTATAAACTTATTGTAAACTTGCGTTATTAAAAGTCCTACTCTTTTATCTAAAACTTGATTTTTTATATCAAAGGCATCTATAATTTTCAGTCCCTCGATAGGATCTAATTTTAAACTTTGAATAACTGCATCTATAAAGCTAACTGCAGCAAGAATTTCTATATCTATTTTGTTTTTTTCGCAAAGCTGTATTAAAAGTTTAACAGAAGTTTCTGCCACTAGAGGATGACCTGGAACCCCATAAATAATATCTCCATACATTTCATGTTTTTGGATAAGATCCTCTGCAATATCCCTATATACCTCATCAAAATTATTATGTTCTTCGTATCTATCATCATAGGTTTCAAATTGAATTGATAGGGATTTTAAATAATCTACGGTAGGATGTTTTTCTGTCCTTAAATAAATTTTTTTACCATTTTTAAGAATCTCCAATGTTTCTATAGTTAGTGATCCTATAGCACCGGGTCCGAGTCCCACTACTTTAATCATTAGCTTTCACTCCTTTAATTTCTTTTTAATTTATTTTTAATTTCCTCATATTCAAAAATTCTAAGGATAAAAATGAATAACAAATAAATAATAATGCCTATTAATATGGATATTACGCAAGATAATTCTTTACTCATTGTATAATTATAGACACTAGCGTTACTAAATACAACTGCAATTATCATTATACAAGAAGCAATAGCTGGTTTTACAAAAGCATCCACCCAGTTGATTTTTATATTTAAAGTACTCTTTAAATCCTTCATATTTAATAAGCAACTTGCACCATACCCTAAAATAGTTCCTATAACTGCACCATAGATATTTACAAACGAAAATGAAACTAATATATAGGTTATAATAACTTTTACAATGCACCCTAATGCTAAATTGTATACAGGCTTCATATAATTGCCTATACCTTGTAGTATTGCGGTACTGGTTTGAGTTAAGATTAAAAAAGGTATGGATATTGATATATATTGCAAAATTTCATATCCTGCTGCATCTTTCATAAAAATTAAATGCATTATAGGATAAGCCATAAAAAACATCCCAAGTGTGGATGGTAATGAAATAACATTAGACAATTTCACAGCCATATCTACTCTTTTAACCAGTTCTCCCCTTCTGCCTAGATAAAAGGCTTCGGCTATTATAGGCATCAGAGACGCGCATAGCGCCATAGAAAGAGCTAAAGGTACATTCATCAAGGTAAACACCTTCCCAGTCAATTGACCATACATTACAGCTGATTGCAACTGCGAGAATCCAGCTTTTAGAAGCTGCTGTGGTACTAAAATAGAATCTATTAATGACATAATAGTCCCTACTGCAGCACCTAAAGATATGGGAAGTGCGGCCTTTGCTAAATCCGCTAAAATATGCTTATGCTTTGATACTTTTCTTACTGGCAGCTCCTTTTTAACCTTAAAATAGGTTAAAATTAAATATATACTTCCCATAATAGCACCAACTAAGGTCCCAATAGCTGCTCCTCCAGCCGCATATTCAATCCCCCTTGGAAACAATAAATATGCAAATAAAACTCCAGCAACAACTCTTCCAACTTGTTCTACTATTTGGGAAATGGCAGTTGGTCTAACATTCTGCAGTCCTTGGAAAAAGCCCCTGAAGGTACACATAATAGAAACAAAAATTGGTGCTATGGCAATTACCGAAAAAGAGTAGTATGATTTAGGATCCCATTTTAATATAGATATAATAGGCCTTGCAAAGGTTAACATTAGCATACTAACTACTAACCCTACTGTAATCATAAAGAAAAGTGTTTGTCTTAATACCTGCCCTACCCCTTCCCTATCATTTTTAGCATTCATCTCTGCAATAAGTTTAGACATAGCTAGTGGTACACCTGAAGCTAATGCTACAAAAGTCATGTAAAGGGGATAGGACATCTGGTAGTATCCCATACCCTCATCTTTTATTAGTGCCTGTATTGGAATTCTAAAAAATAAACCTAAAAATCTCGCAAATATTCCTGCCAGTCCAAGTATAATAGTCCCTTTTATCAATGAATGTTTCTTCATAATATCCTCCTTGTATTCCTGTGGTGTATCAAACAATTACATTCTATGATTATAATTATTTAATTTAAGGGCTTATTATTACTTATATTTCAAAAAAATAAAAGTATATATTACTGCAAATATGTTTCACTTTGCTGAGTAATATATACTTTTTAATCTTTTCTTTTTATTGTTCCATTTGTTTTCCTAAAAAAGATGCTGCTGTTTCGGCTAGTTTTAACTCTAAATCCCCAAACTTAATTCCTGGCTCTGTAGAAATTATGAGCACTGCTCCAATTGCATCACCTTCTGTTATTATAGGAGCAATTACTTGGGCACTATATTTGTTTTCCATTTCATCATCATACAATGCAATAATTTTTTCCGAGCCTTCCCCAAGCACTATAGCTTTTCTATCTTCCATTGCTTTTTCTAATTCATTACTGACTTTTTTATCAACATACTCTTTTTTAGGTACACCGCTTACAGATATTATGTTATCTTTATCGCAAATAATTATTATATTACCTATGGTTTGTTGTAATGATTCAGCATATTCTCTAGAAAATTCACTTAATTCACCTATAGGTGAGTATTTCTTTAAAATAACTCCCCCTTCTCTATCAGTAAATATTTCTAGCGGATCTCCTTCTCGTATTCTCAGAGTTCTTCTTATTTCTTTTGGAATAACAACTCTTCCCAAATCATCTATACGCCTTACTATTCCCGTTGCTTTCATTTAAATAATTCCCTCCTCATATAAAATCTCATATAATATACTTGCACTATTATTATCTTTCTAAACTTGAAATTTTATGCACATTTGTATATGTTTAATTTTAATATAAGAAATAAAAATATAAAAATAAAAAATACCCCTATTAGAGGTATCCTTTATAATATTATAAATATGAAATTCTAAAGATTTTTTTCATATTTAGTTATTTTAGCTTCTTCAGTCCATTTTTTCATAGCTGCAGTCCATGCTGCTTGTTTTTCCTTTGTTATAAGAGTTTTTTCTACTTCTGCCTTAACAGCTTCAAATTTCTTTACAGGAAACTCTTCTTTTGCAATAGTTTTTATTACGTGCCATCCAAATTGAGTGTTAACAGGTGCTGAAATTTTACCTACTCCTAGTGCTGATGCTGCTGCCATAAAAGTTTTATCCATTTGAGGATCATTATATGCTACAAATCCTAAATCTCCACCATTTTGTTTAGCACTTTGGTCTGTACTTTTTTCTTTTGCTACCTTTGCAAAATCTTCGCCAGCATCTAAACGTTTCTTAACAGCTAATGCTTCTGCTTCTGTTTTAAGTAAAACATGAGCTGCATGAACTCTGTTTGGTTTTTCTGTATATGAAGTTAAATTACTATTGTAGTATGCTTTTTCTTTTGCCTCGTCAGTTTTAACGCCTTTTGTAACTTCAGCAGTTAATGCATCTTGAATAATACTTGGCTTTATCCTCGCCTTTAGTTGTTCTTCTGTAATATTAGCTTGTTTTAACGCTTCTTTATATTTAACATCTGTTTCTAAACTTTTCTTGATTTCTGTTAATTGCTTAGTAACTTCTTCATTTAATTTAGCTTCCGTAGGCATTACTTTTAACTCTTCGGCTTTATAATTTACTATTTTTTCATTAATTAGACCTTCTAACACCTGTTGCTTTTGTTCTGTTAATTTAGCCATTGCCTCAGCATTGTCTTTATAATTTGCTCCGTACTGCGTTTCAAATTGTTTAATAACTGCGGCTACTTGTTCATCCACCTGGCCTCTAGTTATTTTAACATTATAAACCTTTGCTACTGTACTTTTAGCAATACCTGCTGGTGTTTTTTCAATCATATTACAACCAACTAATGATGTAGCAAGTATAGTTATCAAAGCTGCACTAATTAACTTTTTTACGTTTTTCATTTTATTACCCCCACTTTTGTATGTAATATTTCCATTTAATTTTTTTGTTACATTACATTACATATCAATTTTAATACATACTAATCTTATCACAATTTCACTTTATTTCAACTTTATTTCTGCGATACTTTTTATATACTTCACAATCTCTATGAGATTTGAAAGTATTTCTTCCTTTTTTAAATCTTTGTATTTATATGCAAAGACTGGTTTAGTTCCTAGTTTAAAAATAATACTCCTATTATATTTACTAACTAATGCTTTCACTAATCCTGCATTTATTCTTTCACTACTATCAAATTGTAGTACTATCTCCTCCTTTACCTCTTTAATTTCTATTATTCCCACTTGTTTAGATATACTCCTAAGATAGGCGATGTCCATAAGGTTTGCAACTGATGATGGTATATCCGAAAACCTATCTTCTATTTCTTCTTGTATATCTAACATATCCTCATAGGAATCAATAGCTGCAATTTTTTTATAGATTTCAATTTTCTGCGACTCATCCTCAATGTACTTACTAGGAATAAATGCATCTATTTTGATTTCAACAGAAGTTTCAATAGGTTCCGCTTCCACATCACCTCTTATTTTTTTAACTGTCTCCTCTAACATCCTACAATATAAATCGTACCCTACCGCAGCCATATGACCATGTTGAGCCGCGCCCATCATATTTCCAGCACCCCTAATTTCAAGATCCCTCATAGCAATTTTAAAACCTGACCCCAGCTCTGTAAAATCCTTAATTGCTTTTAACCTTTTTTCAGCCACCTCAGTTAACACCTTATCTTTTTTATAAGTAAAATATGCATAGGCTATTCTATTTGAACGCCCAACTCTACCCCTCAATTGATAAAGCTGAGAAAGCCCCATCTTATCTGCTTCGTATATTATTATTGTATTTGTATTCTGGATGTCTATTCCTGTCTCTATAATTGTAGTACACATTAATATATCATACTTATTCTCCATAAAATCCAACATGACAGATTCTAATTCTCTTTCTGTCATTTGACCATGAGCAATGCCTAGTCTTGCTTCTGGAACAAGCTTACCTATGTATGCTGCCATATCCTTTATAGTTTCTACTCTATTGTACACAAAAAAAACTTGACCATTTCTATTTACTTCTCTGAGTATTGCATCCCTTATTAGTTGGTCATTAAACTCCACTACATAAGTTTGTATTGGATATCTTTCTTCTGGTGGGGTCTCAATTACACTTATGTCTCTCACACCAGTAAGAGACATATGCAACGTTCTTGGAATTGGAGTGGCTGTTAGAGTAATTACATCTATATTCTTTCTTATACTCTTTATTTTTTCCTTGTGAGTTACCCCAAACCGTTGTTCTTCATCTATAATTAATACCCCTAAGTCTTTAAACTTCACATCTTGCTGAATTATTCTGTGAGTTCCTATTAGTATATCTACATTTCCTTCTTTTGTAGCCTTAAGCACAACTTTCTGCTGGACTGGACTTCTAAATCTACTTACCATTTCAATCTTTACCGGAAAATCCGAGAATCTTTTGGTAAGATTTTTATAATGTTGCTCAGCTAGTATAGTAGTCGGTACTAAGAATGCTACTTGTTTGCCATCCATAACTGCTTTAAAAGCAGCTCTAACAGCTACTTCTGTTTTGCCATATCCAACGTCACCACATATCAATCTGTCCATAGGTTTATCGGATTCCATATCTTTCTTGATCTCTTCAATTGCAATTAACTGATCTGGTGTTTCTTCAAATGGGAATTCTTCTTCAAATTGTTTTTGCCATACAGTATCCTTGCTATATCTATAGCCCTTAAGTGTAGCCCTTGATGCATAAAGCTTTACCAAATCCTCTGCAATATCCGCAATAGAGTTCTTGACCTTATTTTTAGCCTTAATCCATTCTACTCCACCGAGTTTGCTAATCTTTGGTGCTTTGCCTTCACTTCCAATATATTTTTGTACTAAATCTAATTGCTCTACTGGAACATAGAGGGCATCGCCAGAATTATATCCAAGTTCTAAATAATCTCTTTTATGACCATGAACCTCTAATTGCTTAATTCCTTTGTATACGCCTATACCATGATTTACATGAACAACATAATCACCCAATTTAAGTTCTGTAAAACTTTTAATTTTACTTACTCCCTTTTTACTAGAACGACTAGTAGCTTTTCTTTTCGCTCCACCAAAAACCTCTTTATCTGAGATAACGCATAGTTTTAATTCTGGGTATTCAAATCCTTTTAGCTGGTTACCAAAGGTTATAACCACCTGACCAAACTGAATTTCTGAAATACTGTCTTTATAAACGCTTTCAATTCCCCTATCCCTTAGAATATCTATTAATCTTTCCCCTCTAGTTCTTGTACCAGAAAGAATTACAATTTTGTAGCCTTTAACCTTTTTATCTTTTATATCTTCAATAAGTATATCTAATTGTCCATGATAATCATTAATTGTAATTTGTGAAAAAGATACTATAGACTTAGGACTCAGGACTTTTGTGCTTTTAGCTATAGCGTTTATTGTCATAACTTCCCTAGTATCTAAATCCTCGTATATACGTTCCTTATCAATTAAAATCCCTGCTTGCCTTGGCAGTATATTTCCTCGTTTCAAAAAATTTTCATAATTTTCCTGGAATTCAAAATAAACGCTATCTAATTTTCCCATGCACCTTTGTGCATCATCAACTACTATAAATGAATCCTTCATATAATCTAAAAAAGTAGATGTGGTATCATAAAAATAAGGCATATAGCTGTCAATGGCTTCAAATTTCCAAGTTTCTTTAAGTGATTCTAAGTTAATATTAACTAGTGAAGTTATTCTTTCTATAGCTTCCTTGTCTTTTTTTTTATTAAAGCTACCTAGTACATTCCCTAAATCTTCCTTTATTCCATTGTATCCACTTTCCATGCTTTCCTGCGTCAATATTATTTCCTTGGCTGGAAATATATCTATTTGGGATACCTTATCAATACTCCTCTGAGTTTCACAATTGAAAGTCCTTATGGAATCTATTTCATCATCAAAGAGCTCTATTCTAAAAGGTAGCGCTGATATAGGAGGATATAAATCTATTATCCCCCCCCTTATAGAAAATTGACCTTTAGTATCAACTCTATCTACTCTCTCATATCCACACTGAATTAATTTTTCTGTGAAATCCTTCAAATTTAATGTGCTTCCTACAGACAATTCAAAAATATATTTTTGCAACAAATCTATAGGCATATATGTAGCTGCCAATGCTTCAATACAAGTAATTACTATTTTTTTACCCTTTTGTATAATCTTTTTCATTACTTTAAGTCTTTCCCACCGAAGATCCCCAGATACAGCATCTGCATTATAAAAGCCCACTTCTCTAGTTGGAAAATAATATACATCATTTACATAAAAAGACAAGTCATCGTAAATATTTTTAGCTTCTACATCACTATGTGTTAAAATTAATAGGGATTTATCTAATTGCTCATACACGCCATTCACTAAATAGTTCTTAGCTGATTCTGAAAGCCCATATAGTCCAATTGGGTAATTTTCATTTTCCATATTTGTTCGTATATTTTTAAATTGAACACTATCTTTCAAAGGCTTCATAAGCCCACTCAGTCTCATTTTAACACCTCTCACTTACTACATAAATATATAATAATAATAATTTCATTTAAGCATTAAACCCATTAAATTCATTCATAGCCTCTGTGACCCCTTTTGCTATTATAGTCTCCACAGCCTTTATACTAGCTTCAAAGGTCTTTTCTACGAGTATCCGATCTTCTTTTGAGAATCGTCCTAAAACATAAGATACCATGGACTTTTCTGGTTGTCCTACCCCTATTTTTATTCTTGGAAATACGTCTGACCCCATATTGGAAATAATGCTTTTTATGCCATTATGCCCTCCAGCACTCCCCTTACTCCTTATCCTTAATTTACCTACATCCAAACTAATATCATCATATATTATGATGATATTCTCACTTGGAATCTTATAAAAAGTAGCTGCTTGCCACACACTCTCTCCACTTAAATTCATATATGTACTAGGTTTTAAAAGTATAACTTTTTGGGATGATATGTTAATTTCTCCATATACACCTCTAAATTTTACCCTATTAACTGAAACATTATACTTACTTCCCATTAAATCAATTACGTCAAATCCTATATTATGTCTTGTATGTTTATATTCATCTCCTGGATTTCCTAGTCCAATTACCAAGTACATTATTGCCTCCAAATATTATTATGTTTAAGCCCTGTGTCTTGAACATAATTTTTTTATTTTATTTATAATATTATACTAAAAAAATGTTTAATCCACAAATTTTATTGTGCTTTTAATTCAGAGAGAATTATGCTAATCTCTTTAACTTTTCCACCTCTCCAAATCTTACAGGATAATTTTGCTCCAACTTTGTATTTTCCCAAAACGTTACTTAATTGCTCCATATTTTTAACATTCTTCCCGCCTATTTCAATTATAATGTCAGTAGGCATAATTCCAGCTACAGCGGCACCGCTTCCCCGAGCGACGTCTTGTACATACACTCCCTCTACACCATCCGCGCCCACGGAAATTGCAGTTCCTCCATAAATACCTATAGCTGTTCTAATAACTTTACCATAAGTGATCAAATCATTAATAATCTCTTTAGCTTCATTTGTACCAATAGCAAAACCCGTTCCTTCACTTCCAATGACCGAATTAATTTTAAAACTATTTATACCAATAACTTCTCCATAGCTGTTGCACAATGCTCCACCACTATTCCCCGGATTTATTGCTGCATCAGTTTGTATCACTTTATATATAGTTTGTTCCCCAGTTTTTTCATTAAGTATATTAATTTTCCTATCTAGCGCACTTATAATTCCTGCAGTGGTACTTCCTGAAAACTGGTCTCCTAGTGGATTCCCAATGGCAATAGCTAAATCACCCACTTTAAGCTTTGAGGAATCACCAAATTTTGCAACAGGCAGATTACTCGCTTCAACTTTTATAACCGCCAAATCCGATATAGCATCACTACCTACAACTTTTGCTTTCAAAACGTAATCATTACTCAGCTTTACTTTTATTTCTGTTGCGCCTTCAACCACATGGTAATTAGTAATAATAAACCCATCACTTTTATATATAATTCCCGAACCACTTTCTTCTGGAGTATCCCATATCCCTTTTTCTTTATTACTTATACCAACTATTGTTGGTGATACCTTTTGGGAAACTGCCAAAATAGGATTATCTGCTATTCCCCGGTTTTTAACTAGAGCGCTTGGACTTAACCCGCCACTAATATCTTTTGTTGATTTTTCTTTATTAATTGCATACTGGGCTGTAACTCCCCCAGAAATGGATGCTATTAGTATAAAACTAACTACTTTCAAAAATGATTTGAAATAATTTTTCTTATTATTTTTTCTAAAAATAATTTCTCCAAAGATATCATTACCAGACTCTGCATTCTTCCACATAGCATCTCTTATTTCTTCATGAGCCTTATAGTTATTCTTATTACCCATAGCATCACCCCCTAATTATTATAATTAAGTTTTGAAAAAACAATTTATTTTACTTTCATTAATGTAAACGTAAAATAAACACCGTTATCCTTATTTTCAACCCATATATCTTCCTGTAATTGAGTTATTATATTTCTCACTATAGATAATCCAAGTCCAGTACTATCTTTTGCTGTTCTTGCTTTATCTGCTTTATAAAACCTATCCCAAATGTGCAATAAATCTTCTTCTGCTATTTTAGGACCATCATTGAACACAGATATGAAGGCTTTCTTTCCTTTACTCTTTGAACTAATTTTAATTTTACCACCTTCATTTACATATTTTATTGAATTATCTAATAAATTTGTAATCACTTGAACTAACCTATCCCTGTCTCCCGCTACAAATAAACTATCCCCATCAAAGCATACGTCTACAGATGCCCTTTTTTCTTTAATTTTTCTTTCGTAATTTATAACTGTAAGTCTAATTATTTCGTTAATATCCACTTCCATGATTCTCAAACTAAACTCTCCCGCTTCAATTGCAGACATATCTAGTAAGTCATTTACAAGTCTAGTTAATCTTTGAATTTCTTCATGGGCAATAGACAAGTAGTATTTTTCCTTTTCCTGTGGAATTACACCATCTAGTATTCCACTAATAAACCCCTTAATTGAGGTTATAGGAGATCTAATCTCATGGGATACGTTGGATATAAATTCACGTCTGTTTTTTTCATTTTTCTCTATGGAATCAGCCATAAAATTAAAAGATTGAGCCAGTTCTCCGATTTCATCGTTGGATTTTAAATAAACTCTCTTATCTACATCCCCATTAGATATTCTTCTAGCTACAGAATTAATCTCTGCTAAGGGCTTTATAATTATTTTTTGCGAAAAATAATATATAACTATACAAGAAAATATTATTGCAAAAATTGAGGATATCCAAATTATTTCATAAACCCGTTTTAAGGATTGACCTAATTCTTCAATGGAATTATATAATATTATAGAACCCTTAAATGTACCCTCATTCATTATGGGTATACCGTAAACTCTTACAGTTTTATCAAGTACTCCAGCATAGGGTCCTGTAACTTCAAAAGTGTTACCAAGTCTAAGCTCTTCTAGTTCCTTAACAAAGACCTGTTTGTACATAAGTTCTTTATGCTCTTTATTGGATATAGCATAAACGCGTCCATAGCTATCTGTAAGCCAAATATCTGACTTTATATTTTCAGCAATCATTGTTATTATATCATTCAATTGCTGCCAAGTAGCATCCCCCGCCATATATTTCATAGTATATGTTTGTATCATATATGAGTTATTCAAAATTTGTTCTTTCCTCTGGTCTAAAAAATAGTTTTGAAACCAATAAGACAGAAAAGAAGCAATAATTATAAGGCTCATAGATATTATAATAGTATAAGTGGCTAGCATCTTAGAAAAGAGTCCTTTTTTAACCATCTATTTCACCTCGAATTTATATCCAACCCCCCAAACTGTCTCAATTTGCCAATTCGGGCCTCCTTGAAGCTTTTCTCTTACCCTTTTAACATGCACATCCACAGTTCTAGAGTCTCCAGGATAATCATATCCCCAAACCTCACATAGTAGCTGCTGCCTAGTAAAAACCCTATTCTTATTAAGAGCTAAATAATGCACTAATTCAAATTCTTTAGGCGGCATTTTTACTTCTTCACCTTTATAAGTAACATTATAAGAATTAATGTCAATTTCTAAATCCTCAAAATTTAAAACTTCTTTACCACCATTGTCTAAATTGTAACGCCTAAGCACAGCCTTGACTCTTGCAATTATTTCTTTTGGTTCAAAAGGTTTTACTACATAGTCATCTGCTCCTAGTTCTAGTCCTAGCACTTTATCAAAGGTTTCTCCCTTGGCAGTAAGCATAATAACCGGAGTTTCATGTTCTTTTCTTATCCACTTCAAAACATCTATACCATCAATATAAGGCAACATTATATCTAGTAGTACCAAATCTGGTTTATAGCTTAAAAAAGCCTCCTGTGCAGCCCTACCATCATGCACTACTTTTGTTGCATATCCTGAACTTTCAAGATACATTTTGATTACCTCAGCAATATTTTTATCATCATCAACTACTAGTATTTTACCTATAGTTCCTTCCATATGTATACCTCCAAATTATTTTATCTATTATTTTTTTGTTATTTTTTATTGTCATCTTGCAAAAACTGCTATCAATTTATTTTTATTTATTTTTTAAAAAAATCCCTTATAAAAAATTTATCATATCACTAATTTATCATACTTTAATGTCAACTGATTAGTTTTTTGAAAATGTTACAAATTATTCACTGTTAGGATTATTAATTTACAGGTTTTATAGATTTATTGCTTATATATAGTATAAGCATTATCTCAATACTATATATATTACACCATTATAAATTATAAAAAAAAAATAGTGATACTCAATTATAAAAATAATTCAGCATCACTATTTCAAGATATGTATTTATAAATTAGAGTCTTCCTCGAATAGTTTACTTACAGAAACGTCTTCGTATATTCTCTTTATAGCCTCAGCCAAAATTGGTGCTACAGATAATGTAACGAATTTATTACATTGTTTATCTTCCGGTACATCAATTGTATTTAATATTATTAATTCTTTTATTACTGAATCATTTATTCTTTGAATAGCAGGTCCTGATAGTACCCCATGGCTGCAACAAGCGTAAACATCTTTTGCTCCCAGTTTAACTAGTGCATTAGCTCCGTTAGTTATAGTTCCAGCAGTATCTATCATGTCATCCATCATTATACATGTTTTTCCCTTAATATCACCTATAACATTCATAATCTCTGCAACATTGGCCTTTGGTCTTCTCTTATCAATTATGGCTATTGAAGCATGTAATTTATCTGCAAATTTTCTTGATCTAGCAACACTTCCAAGATCTGGTGCAACTACAACTACATCATCTCTATCCTTAAATCCTTTTTGGATATAATATTTTGCAAGTATAGGTGTTCCCATTAAATTATCAACAGGAATATTAAAATATCCTTGTATTTGAGCTGCATGTAAATCCATAGTAAGTACTCTATCTGCTCCTGCTGTTGTTAAAATATCTGCTACGAGTTTTGCTGTAATTGGATCCCTAGCTTTTGCTTTTCTATCTTGTCTTGCATATCCATAGTATGGTATAACCGCAGTTATCCTTCCTGCTGAAGCCCTTTTAAATGCATCAATCATAATAAGTAATTGCATTAAATTGTCATTTACTGGAGCATTAGTTGATTGAACAACAAATACATCTGCGCCCCTAACAGTTTCGTGAATATTAACAGATATTTCTCCATCACTAAAAGTCCCTACTTCTGATTCTCCAACTTTTAGTCCTAGTATTTCAGCTATATCTGCTGCTAATTTAGGATTTGAATTACCTGTAAAAATCTTAATATTCTTGCCGTGGTTTATCATCTGTAATCCTGATTTCCAAAATCATATACATTATATTTAATATAATGTATATGAATTTTCATTCCATCCACTAAATAGAAGGGTAGTATCATAGGATTTATATACTAAATTTAATGCACCTTTAGTAGTTTTTATATATCCACTTTACTACAAAAATCAGTTTTCCACCTCCCTTTATTATTTACTTATTAAATCATCACCTGCGGTGCTGAAATATCGTTAACTATTATACCTTGCTACTTTATTTACTATGTCCTTTTCTCACTACCCAATTTTCAATATTTACTTGCCTTGCTCTAGCTATGGCCAAAGCATTTTTAGGCACCTCATTTGTAATTGTAGAACCCGCAGCGATATATGCATTATCATTAATTTTTACAGGAGATACTAGGTTAGCATTGCATCCTATAAAAGTATTATTGCCTATTATTGTTTTGAATTTTGATTTACCATCATAGTTTACAACCACAGTTCCGCAACCAAAATTACAGCCACTTCCAACCTCTGCGTCACCTATATAAGTAAGATGAGATACCTTTGTATTATCTCCAATAGTTGATTTTTTAATTTCAACAAAATCTCCTATTCTAGCATGTTTACCTATAATACTTTCCGGTCTAATGTACGCATATGGTCCCACAGTTGTTTCCTCACCTACCTGACTTTCAATTATCACAGAACTTTGAACTGAAACTCCATTTTGAATAATACTATCAACAATTCTATTATTCTGATAAAGAACACAGTTTTCTTTGATAATTGTAGTGCCTTGTAGTATATTCCCTGGATATATAATAGTATCCTTCCCTATTATAACTGACCAATCAATATAGGTATTATTCGGATCCATTATTGTAACTCCATTTTCCATATGTTTTCTATTTATTCTTGCTTTCATAATTAGCTCTGCATCTGCAAGCTCCACTTTAGAGTTAACAGCAGTAATTTCCTCAATGGGTACATCAAAAGCTCCAACTTTAAAGCCTTGATTTTTTAATATACCAATAACATCCGTTAAATAGTATTCCCTTTGAGCATTATTATTATTTAATTTATCTAAACTACTAAGTAATTCTTCTATATTAAAACAATACATTCCTGAATTTATTTCCTTAACTGCTAGTTCGTAAGGATTACAGTCTTTAAATTCAACTATTTTTTCAACCTCACCAATATGGCTTCTAATTATTCTACCATACTTTCCAGGATCATTCATAGTTGAAGTTAATATAGTAGCTTTAAATTTCCCCTTTTCATGATAATCTAAGAGTTCCCTAACAGTTGTTTCAGTAATTAGTGGACCATCTCCAACAAATATTGCCACTGTGCCTTTATGCCCAGCTAAGAATTCTTTAGCGCACATTACTGCGTGCCCTGTCCCTAACTGCTCTTCTTGCAGGGAGTAACTAATCTTTCTGTCTTCTGTTGCTTTTTTAACCTTTTCCGCACCTCTTCCAATTACCACATCAATGGTTTCTATATCTGCACTTCTAATAGTGTCAATAACGTGATTTATCATTTCTTTACCACAGACCTTATGTAGCATCTTAGGAGTATTAGAGTTCATTCTTTTTCCTTCACCTGCAGCTAATACTATAGCGCATTTATACAAATTAAACACCTCTTTATACAATAATTCGACACATTAAAACATCTTATATTACATTATAATCAATTAAAACACCTCTTATATTATATTATATTATATTTAATTGCAAGAAGCCTTAAGGTTTTTTAAATATTTTCTTTCAAAAAAATAAAAAGGGGTTTTCACCCTTTTTATACCTCTAAATTTTCTTCTACTTTTTCTTCTGAATTTTCTACTACTTTTATTACTTTTACAGGTTCTTCACTTTTTACTTTTTCATATTCTTCCAAAATAGCTGTTTGAATCTTTTCCCTTGTTCCAGTATTTATGGGATGCGCTATATCCTTGAATTCTCCATCTGGAGTTTTTCTACTTGGCATAGCGATAAAAAGTCCACTCTGTCCTTCTATAACCTTAATATCATGAACAACAAATTCATTATCAAAAGTTATTGATACAATGGCTTTCATTTTACCGTCTGTAGCTATTTTCCTAATTCTAACATCTGTAATTTCCATGTACTCCACCTCCAAGTTGCATTATGTTGCGTTATAATTATACTATTTCTCTATAACTTGGTTTATTCCTTCTTAAATTGTAAAAAAAATATTAAATATTTTGAATATTACGCTTTTTCGAAGATTTCTGATGGATTTAACTTGGATTTACCTTCAGGACTTATTCCTTTAAACTGGATAATTGATACATACTCTTCTACTAATTTATGCCCACTTTCAATATTCTCAATGAAAACTCCAATACCTAGAAGTTCACTTTCAAACTCTTTTAGCAAATTAATTATGCCTCTTGCAGTGCCTCCAGCTTTCATAAAGTCATCTATGAAAATACATTTGCTTCCCTTTTTTATAGAATTTCTTGTAAGAGACATAGTCTGAATTCTATTAGTGGAACCAGATGCATAATTGATACTAACAGTACTTCCCTCAGTAACCTTTGGATCCCGCCTTACTATAACTAATTGAACCCCTAGCATCTTCGCCACCTCAAAGGCCAGTGGTATTCCTTTAGTCTCTACAGTTACTACATAATCTATATGTAACTCATTAAAGGCAGATGCAAGAATAACTCCTGCTTTATGCACTATTTCTGGATTATACATAATATCAGTCATAGATATAAAATTACCTGGTATTAACCTATCCTTGTGACTTAAAATCTCACATACCTCTTCTGCAAATATTCTACTTTCCTCCTGTGATACTCCACAAATATATTTTACTCCTCCAGCTGCACCTGCAACTGTCTCCACTCTTCCCATAGCTAGCATGCTTAGCGTTTCGCGAACAATAACAATGTCTTCGCTAATTGTGGATTTAGCTGCATTAAATAATTCTGTAAATTTTTTTAAATTAATTGTCTTATTAGGATTTTCTGTTAATATTTTAGTAATTCCCGTAACTCTTTGGTTTCTACTATATTTATTCATTATTTATCACCCATATCTTTATTTTACGAATTTTACCGAGTAAAACTTTAACTATCATTCGTAATTTTATTGTAAATCTTTTTAATCACTATTACAATGCTTATCTAACGGACATTAAAATAAATAACAAGGAAGCTTTAGAATTATCAATTATAAAACTTCCTTGTTATTCATTTTTAACCCCCTAACTAACCACCTTCAAAAAATTTTATTCTATGCCTGTGTTGTTTTTTTGTAATTTTGTATATAATTAATAAGAAGCCTTGATCATATTAAAATAGACTAGTGTGATGATTTGTTGTTTATTTGAATGTGCCTTATGTTCATTAATTTGTTATAATCAATATTACTGGTATTTGAATATACTAAACAAGCTTAATAATTTTTAAGGAGTTGATATAATGTCTTTTGATTTTATAAAAGATAAAAACAAGAAAATTCATTTTATAGGAATTGGCGGTATAAGTATGAGTGGCCTTGCTGAAATACTTATAAAAAATAATTATAAGGTTTCTGGTTCTGACATGCAGTCATCCCATATAACAAATAAACTTAGTGAAAAAGGTGCTGAAATTTATATAGGTCATAATGGCGATAACATAGTAGATGCAGATTTAGTTGTTTACACTGCCGCTATTTCTCCTGAAAATCCTGAATACCTTAAAGCTATGGAGTTAAATATCCCTTTAATGGATAGAGCTGAATTTTTAGGTCAAATTATGAAAGGCCATAAGTATAATGTGGCTGTATCAGGTACCCATGGTAAAACTACTACAACGTCAATGATTGCCCACATAATTTTAAATGAAGATGTAGACCCTACTATATTGGTAGGCGGAGAACTGGATGCTATTTGTGGTAATGTTTTAGCTGGTAATAGTGATTATTTTATTACAGAAGCTTGCGAATATAAAGCATCATTTTTAAAGTTCTTTCCCTATATAGCCACAATAACAAATATAGATGCAGATCATCTAGATTACTATAGAGACATAAATCACATTAAAGATACCTTCAAAAAATTTATTGATCTTATACCTAAGGAAGGCTATTTAGTTGCAAATGCAGAGGATGAAAATATTAAAACTATTCTTGATAATAATAACTATAAATGTAATATACTTACTTATGGAATTAACGAAGGAATACTTAAGGCCCAAAATATTCGCTATAACGAGTCAGGTTGTGCCAGCTTTGATGTGTATAAAGAAGGTCACCTGCTATTTGAAATAAACCTTAATGTGCCAGGTCAGCATAATGTTCTAAATGCCCTTGCAAGTATAGGAACTTCGCTGTGTCTTAATTTCTCTAAAGACTCTATTACTAACGGACTCTCTAGTTTTAAGGGTACTCATAGAAGATTTGAACTAAAAGGAACTAAGGATGGGGTAACTGTTATTGATGAATACGCTCATCACCCTACAGAAATTAAAGCAACTTTAAGTGCTGCAAAAAATTACCCCCACAATAAAATTTATTGTGTTTTTCAACCTCATACTTATTCAAGAACCATAAGCTTATTTGAAGATTTTTCAAATTCTTTTTATAATATAGATAATTTAATCCTGGCAGATATTTATGCTGCTAGAGAAAAAGATACTGGAGTAATAAGTTCTACTATGCTAGGAGACAGAATTCGATCTAAAAATGTAAATTGCGTAAATCTTCATAGCTTTGATGAAATTGTACATTATCTTAGAATTAATTTAAAAGCTGGTGATATGCTTATTACAATGGGCGCAGGAGATGTATTTAAAATAGGAGAAATGTATTTAAAGTAATTAATTGAATATTTTTAAAATTAACTATTGACATCTATTAACAAATAAAGTATTCTTAAAAAGGAATCATTTGAAAGAAATGTTAATTATAATATATTTTGAAAAGGAGGTAGCAATCATGATCAATAAAGAAATATGTATTAATTCTAATATTGCATTTAATTTATCTATGTCCAGTAATATTTTTATGTCTAAAACTTTATATGATAGTCCTACCTTAATGGAAATTATCTTTTCATAATATTTTATCTTTATTAAAGTATTTTTATGAAATTATAAACATTGATCATGGGCTACTCGCCCATGATCTTTTTATATGAGTTAATTTCTTATGTATGCCTGTTGATTTAGCATAAGATTAATCATTTTTTAAGCCATGGATATTTCCATGGCTTTTTTCTGTTAACTACATTTCAGTTTCGAAGAAAATTATTAATAAATCACATAAGTGATTAATTATAAAAGTCAAAACAAATTACGGGAGGAATTACAATGTACAGTTCTGAAAATTTAACAAAACCAAAATCTAGCTTAGGAGGGGTATTTATGAAACACAGTTTTTTTAAACTTGGAAATTCTCGATATATTTATCGAAAAAAACCTTTATTCTTAAACACATTTAAAAGTATTAGTGACCTTGATTACTTTTTTATTACAAACAAATATAATCCATCCATTAATATCTAATAAAAATTTGAAAGCGAGGAAATTATAATGAATAAATCTACAATTTCAAAAAACTATAATACTAATTTAGGAGGAATCACTACAGGGTTTGCTTTCTTTGAAAATAAGAATCTACTCAGTCGTTATCGGCGAAAGCCACTATATTTATGCAATAATAGCCTGAGCAATGACTTATATTATTTCCTAATATTAAATAAACGCATCTAAGCTTGTATCTTTAAGATACTGATGGTTATAATTTAACATTATATGCACACATAAAAATATTTTAAGAAATAGATTAATCTCTATTTCTTAAAATATACTAACTGTTAAGGAGGTCAAATTTTAATGAAACGAATTTTAAAATATGTTACAAAATACAAACTCTTTATTATTATAGCTTCTATTGCAATGATAATAAGTATAATCCTAGACATGTTTAACCCCTATTTAGTAAAAGTTATGATTGATAAAGTACTTCGCAATAGTGAATATAACCTTCTAACTTTTGTATTAATGTCTCTTGCTGGAATTACTCTTACTCGGTCAATACTTGGCTATATTAGAGAATACAGCTTAGATTATTTATCTTCTAGAGTAAGCATAGATTTAAAAACAGATCTATTTGATCATATTCAAAGTTTACCATTTAAATATTTTGATAGTATGAACACTGGTGAACTTATGTCAAGGATGGGCTCTGACGTGGATAATGTATGGAGATCTATTTCTTTTGGTATAGGCCTTGCTATAGAACAATTAATTTATTTTCTAGTTGCCTCGGTACTAATCTTTCGTATGAATGGTCAGCTTGCACTTGTAACTCTTATAACTATGCCTCTTATTGGCTATATAGCAATGAAACTTGAACGTGAAGTTGGAGAGGCCTTTGGCGCCATAAGTGACCATAATGCAGTTTTAAACACTACGGCTCAAGAAAATATTGCTGGTGTACGTCTTGTAAAAGCTTTTGCTAGAGAAAAACATGAAACATTAAAGTTTTTAAACCATAACAGAACAAATTATGATCTTAATATGAAACAAACTAAGATATGGGGTAAACATTTCCCAATGATAGAATTCTTATGTAACATGTCTGTTTTAGCCGTAGTATGTGTTGGTGGAATGCTAGTAATTGGTAAAAGTTTATCTATTGGAGAACTGGTGGCCTTTAGCCAATATGTGTGGATGCTAATTTGGCCAATGAGAATGATAGGCTGGCTTACAAATATCATAACTCAGGCAAATACTTCTGCTAAAAAAATCTTTGATATAATGGATGTAGAACCTGAAATTAAAGATAAAGATGATGCCATAGCTATGCCTGTAATTAAAGGCTCCATAAAATTCAAAAATGTGTCTTTTAAATATAATGAAAATTACATTTTGGAAAATATAAATTTGGATATACCTGCTGGAAGCACTGTTGCAATAATGGGCACAACAGGTTCAGGTAAAAGCTCTCTTGTAAATCTTATAGGCAGATATTATGAAATCTCCAAAGGCTCAATTACTGTAGATGGTAATGATGTACGTGATATATGTATCCATGATTTACGATCTAAAATGGCTGTAGTTTCTCAAGATACTTTTTTATTTTCAGAGAGTATTTTTGAGAATATCCGTTTTGGAAATCTGGATGCCTCCTTTGACCAAATAAAAAAAGCTTGCACGGACGCCTGTGTAGACGAATTTCTGGATAGTCTAACCGAGGGCTATGAGACAATTATTGGCGAGCGAGGACTAGGGCTTTCTGGCGGTCAAAAACAAAGACTTTCTATTGCAAGAGCGCTGGTTAAAGATTCTAGTATTTTAATACTTGATGATGCCACTTCAGCCTTAGATATGGATACTGAATACAATCTTTTAAAAAATCTTCACCACAGAAATAACAAACAAACTACTTTTATAATTGCACATAGGATTTCTGCAGTTAAAAATGCGGATATGATACTATTCCTTGAGGATGGTCATGTGGTGGAAATGGGCAATCACAAAACTCTCCTTGAAAAGAGAGGGCAATACTATGATGTGTACAATCAACAATTTACAGACTTTATGGACCTTGAAGGGGTGGTGGTATAATGCCTAGAAATTCAACACAGCAAGACGAACAAATTAAGGAAGCTTCCAAGGGAAAATTGATAATAAGGATATTTAGTTATTTAAAGCCTTTTAAACTAAAAGTAGCTTTAGTTATTTTGCTTATGGTAGTCGTCATGGTATGTTCTCTAGTAAACCCATATATTTTAAAGCTAGCAATAGACAAATATATAGGAACCTCTAATATACGAGGCCTAGCACAAATTGCCGGTTTTATGGTAGTTTTTAATATAATATCACTTATTGCATCTAGAATAAGAATTAATATTATGGCTTCCGTTACTAACTCTGCACTATTAAATATAAGACAGGAATTATATACTCATATTCAGAAACTATCCTTTACTTTTTTTGATAATAGACCCGTTGGAAAAATACTTGCAAGGGTTATTGGAGATGTAAGTTCTCTGCAAGATCTCTTTGATAACAGCGTAACTAACTTTATCCCAGAAATCTTAACTCTAATATTTGTAACAATTATTATGTTTTCTATGAATGTTAAATTAGCTCTAATTTCGATTTCATTCTTACCAGTGCTAATTATAGCTCTTTCTTCTATAGAAATATTTTCTAGAAAGCGCTGGCAAATATATAGATCTAAACGTTCTAATCTTAATGCCTTTACCCATGAAGATTTTTCTGGCATAAGAGTAGTTCAATCTTTCGCCACCGAAGACAAAACCTCTAAAACCTTTGTAACCTATGTTGGCGACATGATGAATGCCTTTATGAAGGCTGTTAGATTAAATGATTTGTTTTGGCCCATGGTAGAATTATCTTGGGGCCTTGGCAGTTTACTCGTATACTGGTATAGCGTGCCTCTTATAAAAGCAAAAACCTTAACTATTGGTGAACTCGTTGCATTTACTGCTTATATTTCAATGTTTTGGAGACCAATTATGAACATCAGCAATTTTTACAATACATTAATAACAAATTTCTCTTCTGCAGAAAGGATTTTTGAAATACTAGATATAAAACCAGATATTATAACTATTGATAAGGCTATAAAAATGCCTAAAATAAAAGGTGATGTTGAATTCAAAAATGTAGTTTTTAGCTATGATAATGATGTTTCTGTATTAAATAATGTGAGCTTTAAAATAAAGGCTGGAGAAACTGTAGCTTTAGTAGGTCCTACCGGGGCTGGCAAAACTACTATAATAAACTTAATTAGTAGATTTTATGATGCAGGTAGCGGAGAAGTTTTAGTAGATGGTAAAAATGTATCTCATGTTGATATTGAATCTCTTCGAAGTCAAATGGGCATAATGCTTCAAGATACCTTTCTCTTCTCTACTACTATTATGGAAAATATTCGTTATGGAAAATTAGATGCCACGGACGAAGAAGTAATAGCTTCAGCTATTGCCGTTAACGCCGATTCTTTTATTATGAAGCTAGATAATGGTTATGCTACAGAGGTAAATGAAAGAGGATCTAGACTTTCCGTTGGTCAAAGGCAGCTTATATCCTTTGCTCGCGCCTTACTTGCTAATCCAAGAATATTAATATTAGATGAAGCTACTTCTAATATTGATACTACTACAGAAAAGCTTGTACAAAAGGGCATTAAAAAACTCCTATTTAACAGAACATCCTTTGTTATAGCACACAGACTATCAACTATAAGAGACTGCGACAAAATAATGGTTATAGATGATGGGAGAATTGTAGAGGGAGGCACCCACGAAGAGCTTATAGACCTAAAAGGATTATATTATGATCTTTATATGTCTCAATATAAATTCTTGAATGAAGGGGCTTAAGGCATCTTAGATTGGAGTAAGCAATCAAAATAAAGCTATTAACAATTTATGATATTAAGACTTAAACCTACAACTTTCAGATGTAGGTTTATTTTTTATTTACATACTCCCATATTGGAACTATATTAGATAATATAGTCTGAAAATAAAAATTTCGCATTAGAAAGGAATGAATTATTTATGAAAAAAGTTATTTATGGAGTAGACGCATTTTCAGCTACGCCCTTTGGAGGTAATCCAGCTGGTGTAGTGCCTAATGCAATTGGTTTAAATCATAGGGATATGTTGAAAATTGCAATGGAAATGAATTTATCGGAAACCGCCTTTATTTTCCCACTACAAGATGATGTGTCAGATTACGAAGTAAGATTTTTTACACCTACTCAAGAGGTAGATTTATGCGGCCATGCTACAATTGCTTCTTTTTTCGCCTTAGCTTCAAAAGGTATAATTACTGGAACTAACAATGTCAAAATTGTAAAACAAAAAACTAAGGCTGGTATTTTACCAGTTGAACTTTATTTTAAAGACAGTAAAATCTATAGTGTAATGATGACTCAAACTAAACCTAATTTTCTTTTTAAGGTTGAAGACCTGTGTGAACTTGCTGAAATCATGGGAATAAATGCACAGGATATAGGCATTGACGGATACCACCTTATTCCTCAAGCTGTATCTACCGGTCTTACAGATATTATGCTCCCAGTTAAAAGTCTATCTGCATTAAAGTCCATAAATCCAAACTATGATAGATTGGTACAGTATAGTAATAAGCTAAATATTATTGGAGTGCATGCCTTTACTCTTGAAACTGAAGAAGATTCCTCTACTCTAGCTTGTAGAAACTTTGGTCCTGCTGCTGGTATAAATGAAGAAGCTGCAACAGGGACTTCTAATGGAGCACTCGGTGCCTACCTAGTAAAAAATGATATGCTTAGATTTGAAGATAATATAACTATAATCTGTGAACAGGGCTACTATATGAATAGACCCAGCAAAATAGTTGTAAGGCTTGAAGGAACTAAGGATGACTTAACAGTAAAGGTTGGAGGTGAAGCAGTTATTGTTATGGAAGGGGAAATACGCTACAGCTAATATTCATTATCTATGCCACTAGAACAGTTCTTCTAGTGGCGTTTACTTATTCGTAATATCTACCTTGCTGCATTGCTTCAACTCTATCTATTATTTTGCCTTCCAATAATCCAAAGATTTTCTCTCCCTTTTCCACTGTTGCTAAGGTAGCATCTCCAGTAAGTGCATCTTGAAAAATAGTTTTTCCTCTATCCTCAAATCGTACAGGTATAAGTTGCTTATTAGGATTTTTCATTGCTTTGTCCATTTGTACAAGCTCTTCATCGTAATATAAAATAGCTGAAGTTTCATCCTCTCCAGCATGCCCTTGACCTTCAGTGATTGTAAGTATATCCGTAGAAAAATCTAACCACCAATTTATTGTCATTACAGTAGCCCCAATTGGCACCAACTTTTCAGCTGCTAAACTAAGCGCAGTTATATTTCCTCCATGCCCGTTTAAGAAAATAATATTTTTAAGTCCATTTTTATAAAAACTTTTTCCTACATAATACACATACTCTGCCATAACTTCTGAGGGCATAGTCACAGTCCCTGGATAAATGGACAAATCATAGCTCTGCCCATAAGGTATTTCTGGGGCAATCCATATTTTATTACCTATTTTTTCATTTACTTTATCACAAAATAATCTTGGTGAAAAAATATCTGTTCCTAAAGGTAAATGATGTCCATGTGCTTCCACTGATCCTATAGGAATAATTATTGTATGGATTTTTTCACTATATTTTTTAAAATCATCGGAGGTATATTCTATTATATACATAAATTGTATTTAGTGGAGTACTGCAAATCAAGTATTCAAACCCACTAAATATTCACTTCCTTTCTTAGTTAATTTTAAAACTATTTAGTATTATTGGCTTTATAAAATGATAATAAAAATAAAATAAACAATATAAAAGAAATACTATTACCGATTAAATTTTTAGGAGGATATATGACGGTAACCATATCTACAGTATTATATATAGCAACAATAACAAATGTTATTATAATATATGTATTGTTAATCTTTTTTCTAAATATATATACTAGCAAGAGTACAGCTAAATTTAATGATACCGATATAGATATTAGGAGTAATAAACTTATTATATTATTTAAATAAAATATTTTTAAGACAAAAATAATAGTAAACAAACATATTAAGTACACAGCATGCTTATTTTTAATGTTTTTTTTCATTTCTTATTCCCCCCCAAGCATTTTCATATCCACAAAATATTCACTGTTTCTTACTTCTATATATGTTTCACTATAATCCATCTCAAAGTTCGCCATAGTGGAATGAATTCCACTATCACTTAAAAAGTGCAGGGTACATGTATTATTATCTTCTATAGTGCAAAATCTAATAAGTATACTTTTAACGGATGGAAATTGCACTCTTGACTTCATATATTTAGGTGTATTGTGTAAATACAGATTTACACATCTATTGCCTATTGGAACTATTAAATCCACGTTATGTTCATCCTTTTGTATTTCCCTTACCTCAAAATCACTTTCTATTTTCAAATTACTTTTTTCATAAATCATAGTTGCCTCCAATAAAATACTTAATATAAACATTTTATCCACAATATTATTTCATAAGTTTCCTTAGCAATTTAATTTTATCATTATATGGAGCATATCTAACCTTAATATCTATAATATTACTCTTCTTTATTAGGCTCTTTTTATGAGAAAACAGATCAAAGCTTCCTTTACCATGGTAACTGCCCATACCACTAGCCCCTACTCCACCAAAAGGTGCATAGGTAGATGCTACATGTATAACTGTATCATTTATACATCCTCCACCGTAAGAAATCATTTTTATTATTCTTTCTTGATGTTTCTTGTTATTAGAAAAGAAATATAATGCTAGGGGCTTAGGTTTTGAATTAACTATTTTTATAACTTGCTCTAGGTCTTCAAATTCTATAATAGGAAATATGGGGCCAAATATTTCATTTAGCATAATTGGGTCTTCCCAAGTTATATTTTCAATAATAGTAGGTGCAATATATCGTTCTTGCTTATTGTATTCTCCTCCCGTCACAATATGACCTTTATCTAAAAGTCCTATAAGCCTGTCAAATTGCCTTTCATTTACTATTCTAGGGAAGTCATTGCTTTTTGATGGATCTTCTCCAAAAAACTCTTTTATACAATCCATTAGCTCATTTAAAAACTCTTTCTTAACGCTTTTATGAACTAGTAAATAATCTGGTGCAACGCAAGTTTGTCCTGCATTTAAAAATTTACCCCAAGCTATTCTTTTCGCGGCTAATTTTATGTCAGAATCTGAGTCCACTATACACGGACTTTTTCCACCTAATTCTAAAGTTACAGGAGTAAGGTGCTTTGAAGCTTTCTCCATTACTACTTTACCGACGTGTACACTACCTGTAAAGAATATATAGTCAAACTCTTCCTCTAAAAGTGCTTGAATGGATTCGCGACCACCATAGGGCTCCACCACAGAAACAAACTCCTCTGAAAAACATTCTGTAATAATTTTAATGATAATTTCAGTGGTTTTAGGAGAGTATTTTGATGGCTTTAACATAGCACAATTTCCAGCCGCTATGGACCCAATTAACGGTGCCATTGTTAATTGGAATGGATAATTCCATGGTGAAATAATTAAACTTACTCCATAAGGCTCTGAATAAATATAACTAGAAGATAAAAAATGTGTTATTGGAGTTCTTACTTTTTTAGTTTTTGACCAGGACCTTAAATGTTTCATAACAAAATTTATTTCTTCTAAGATTATTCCTATTTCAGTAGCATAAGCTTCAAATTCCGATTTATGCAAATCAGACCACAATGCCTCCAATATATACTTCTCATTTTTTTGTATATACTTTTTTAAGGTATTTAACTTCTCCATACGAAAGTCTAAATCTCTTGTAGCTCCTGTATGGAAATAAGTCCTTTGCTTTCCTAAAACCATCTGTATATCATTCATTACTTAACACTCTCCCTATAATGATATTTTTTTCTTAGTATATTCAGATAAATTTCACTAACTATTTAACGACATTTCAGAAGGAAGTCTCCCATTTCTATAAGTGGGAGTTACATACTAGAACAAAAATAAAACTTCTGTGGAAGTGGCGCTCAGTTCTCTTGTTTAACCTATTAAACATAGTCTAGTATCCTTTATTTAATTTGTCAATGCATGGTTATAATTTAAATTCCTTACAAATCATTTACAGTCTATATTACCTATGAATAAGCCTTTTTTTGTTTTTCATTATTTTTACATTTTAAAATCACATGATTTTACACTATAAAAGCAAGCTACTAATTCAAATACTTGTATTTATATAGTTTAGCTTCACTTTTTATAATAATATTGCGTAAAAGTATTAATCTTTGGTAACACTAACTAGGAAAAATTGTTTTGGAGGTATGTATAATGAAAAATTTTCTAGTTTCGGCTATAGTAGATATAATAATAATATTCTCTTCTTATTTTTTATTTAGAAGTGTTATAAGCGGACCAACTCGTCATAGATTATATGAAAAATTTATGAGTTCTTTCGCAAAATTTGTAATTATCATTTTTGTAGCTAGCGCATCAATCACTGCTCTTACTGCACTAGTTTTGTACAAAACAAGGTATATTGTATATATCAACGTAATTGCTCCTGCCTTAGTTTCTATACTGGTAGGTTTTGTTATGTCTACTGTACCCACAAGAGGTGTGGGTGATAAAGAAAAGGTTACTAAAAGATAATTATACTAAAGAGAGCAGTTTCTCATATGATGTTATTTTACTATCATATGAGAAACTGCTCTCTTATCTTACAAATCCTTTTAGATAATCAATTTAACAAAGGAATATGCTAATTTAAATCCATATACAATTATAACTACTCCACATATTAAATTTATTATCCTAATAACCTTAATATTAAACTTAGCTTTAAATAGTGAAACAACTGTAGCTAATAAAGTAAACCAAATTAATGAAGCTAAGCATACCCCTATAATAAAGTAGCTTCCCATATCTACTGGTAGCACCGCTCTACTTCCCCCCAGTAATAAGGAGCCGTCAATTATTGCTTGAGGGTTTAACCAAGTCACTGCAAAACATGTCCCTATTATTTTTATAATGGATTTATTCAGATCCACAGTCTCTTCAGATTTAACTTCTGGTACTTGCCTCAAAAGCCCTGCTCCAATATAAACTACAGCTATACTTCCTAATAAAAGAATGATCATTTTTAAAAGGTTAAACTTTTCCATAAGTGCTCCTACCCCAAAAAAGCATGATACTGCAAGCGATATATCAAAGAATATAGTAATAAATGCAACTTGATATGCCTTTAGTCTACTTTTACGTATAGCCGTATTTATTACAAATATGTTTTGTGTACCTATAGGTGCTACGTAAGCAAAGCCTACAAGCAATCCTTCTATTAGATGTTTATACATTCTTTCCCCCCTAACTATTACCTCTATAAAAAAACAATATTCACATCTAGAATATTGTTTTTTTATTTTAAATTATAACTTATACATATTATCTTGTAAATACTGTTGACATTTACACCTTCCTATTATATAATAAAGAAGTCATCGGGGTGTAGCGCAGCTGGGAGCGCGCGTGGTTTGGGACCATGAGGTCGCAGGTTCAATCCCTGTCACCCCGACCAAAAAGAGTTGTCTAACGACAACTCTTTTTTTATTATAAATTTTTCATGGCTTAAGTATAAAATCACTCCTTTTTCACAAGCTAAACAATACTTTACTATTTTATTGTTTTTTCTAAATATTATGCTAACATTATTACATAGCTAATAACAACTTAGGAGTGATTATTTTGAATAAAATGTATAATGAAATTTTCAAAACCCTAATTAAGTCCTATCATGAAGATAATTTTGAAAATAAGCTACAGGAATTACTATCAAAAGACAATATTAATAAAACCGAGTTAAGTTCTATAATTTCTTCACTTTGTGGAGTTGATGTAGTCTTTTCAAATAATTACATAAATGATTTAAAACAAGCTATCCAGCATTATGAATCAAATCACAAGATTGTAAATAAAGTTAAACATTGCGACATGGAGTGTGCAGATACGTCTGGAAAAACCCTTTGTCAAGCTTCTTGCCCATTTGATGCCATATTAATAGATAATAAATGTAATACTACCTATATTGATAATGATAAATGCATAGACTGTGGATTTTGCATAGATGTCTGTCCTACTGGTGCCTTAATGGATAAGGTAGAATTTATTCCCCTTTTAAATTTGTTAAAAGGGAATTCTACAGTAATAGCCGCTGTAGCCCCAGCCATTACTGGCCAATTTGGAGAAAGTGCTAATATAGATAAGCTTAGAACCGCCTTTAAAAAAATCAGATTCACAGATATGGTTGAAGTTGCTTTTTTCGCAGATATGCTTACATTAAAAGAAGCTATTGAATTTGATGAACATGTTAAAGTAAAAGAAGATCTAATGCTTACCTCTTGCTGTTGTCCTATGTGGGTAGGAATGGTAAAGAAGGTATACCACAATTTAGTGAGACATGTATCCCCCTCCATTTCTCCTATGATTGCTGCTGGTAGAGTTTTAAAACAACTAAACCCTAACTGCAAAGTAGTCTTTATTGGACCCTGTATTGCAAAAAAAGGTGAAGCTAAAGACCCCGACCTTTTAGGCGACATAGATTACGTGCTTACCTTCTCCGAACTTAAGGATATTTTTGATACATTAAATATTGAGCCTGAAAAACTTAAAGCAGATGTATCTAGTGAATATGCGTCTAGAGGCGGTAGACTTTATGCTAGGACTGGAGGAGTATCTATAGCTATTGGAGAAGTTATAGAAAGATTATTTCCTGAAAAATACGATTTATTTAATCCTATTCAAGGAAATGGTGTAAAAGAATGTAAAGAATTGCTTACTAAGGCTCAAAACGGGGAAATCAATGCAAATTTTGTAGAAGGAATGGGCTGTGTTGGAGGTTGCGTTGGAGGACCTAAATCATTAATCAATGCAAGTTTCGGAAAAATTAGAGTAGATAAATTTGCACAAAATTCAAAGATTAAAGTAGCCATTGATAGCGATTGTATGAACGAAATCCTAAATAGAATTGGAATTAATAGTGCTGGGGATTTCAAAGATAAAGATAAGACCAAAATATTTCACAGGGAGTTTTAATTAATATTTCACAATGTAAATCGGATCTAAAATATGATACAATATTAAGTAATCAAAAAAAATAATTCACTGTGCAGATTGGAGGTTTTTATGAAAGCATTATTTGAATATATAAGTCATAGAGATATTAACATACTTAGAATTATAAATAATTCTTGGAAGTGTAAGTTCTTAGATATTGTAATGCCAGCTATGACTTACTTAGGCTCTTTTACTTTTATGTTTATATTTTGCACTTTCGCCTTTTTGTTAAGTAACGCGCTGCTTCATGTCATGGCTATTCGTGCTATGGTTTCTATAACAATTAGTACTGGCATTGGCAAGCTTCTCAAAATAAGTGTTACTAGATTAAGACCATTTATAGATATTCCAAATTTAAATATAAAAAAAATAGGTATAGATAAATACTCTTTCCCCTCAGGTCATACTACCGGTGCATTTTCATTAGCTGTAATAGTAGCTTTATATTTCCCTATTTTTGGCTTTATATCTATACCCCTAGCTTGTTGTGTAGGAATTTCAAGAATGTATATAGGGGTTCATTATCCTACAGATGTAATTGTAGGTGCTTTTTTAGGAATTACCTGTTCTTTTCTTACTTACAGGTTCTTTTAAGCCCTATGAAAATAACTAAGAGTAGCTACCAACTTAATTGTCCTGGTAGCTGCTCTTAATTAATGCCCATAATTCCTTTTCAAATCTGAGTGTATTACTATATTTATTCATGTTATAATTTTATAAGAGGTGATTAAATGCTAACAAATATTAAAGCTGCAATTTTTGATTTAGATGGTACCCTTATCGACTCTATGTGGGTTTGGGGCAAAATAGATGAACATTATTTTAAAAAACTGAATATGGATTTACCTTCCAATCTTAAAAGCCAAATAGAACATCTTAGCTTTGATGACACTGCAGCATATTTTAAAAGTAATTTTGGTATATTAGATACTATAGAAGAAATTAAAAAGGAATGGACAGATTTAGCCTATGTGGAATATCTTAACAATGTAAAGCTAAAACCTGGAGTAGTTGAGTTTTTATCTTTGCTTAAAACTCTGAACATAAAAATTGGACTTGCCACAAGTAATAGTAAGGATCTGTTAGAAGCTGTTCTTAATGCTAATGGTATTTACCATTACTTTGACTGCATAACTCTTACGAGTGAAGTCTCTAGGGGGAAAAACTTTCCTGATGTATATTTACTTGCCGCTGAAAGATTAGGTGTAGAGCCATCAGAATGTATTGTATTTGAAGATATCCTACCTGCAGTTAAAGGTGCAAAAGCTGCTGGAATGAGGGTAGTAGGCGTATATGATGATTTTTCCAAAGAGCAAAGAGAAGATATTATTAATCATGCAGATATGTTTATATTTGAATATCATGAACTAACTACCGCTATTTAAAACTCATGTAATTACATGGGTTTTTTTTATGAATTTTTTTCATTTCTATAGAATAGTATATATTAAGCATATGCACAAATTTTTCAGTTAACCTCTATTATATTAGTACATAATTGTTGTGAATAAGTACTTTTGAAGGAGAGATACTATTGATTATTTTTCTATTCTCAGTTCTTTTGATATGTTTTGGCATATATTATTCCATCATGAATCAAAAATTATCGACACAAAAAACTCAACTAAAGATTATTTCTAGGCAAAATAGAGAATTCAAATCAAAAATTGAAAGTGCACGAAGTGCTGAGGGTCCTATTATAATAAAATACAAGGCCCCACTTTTTAAATCAGGAACCACAAAAGAAGTTTGCAGTCTATATTTAAGCCCCCTAGAAAATTCGCTAGTTCTATCTAACTTAGTTAAAATTACTCCTGTAGAAATTCAAGATTGTGCTGATATTTTTGATATTTCATGGTATGAGGTATCTATAAAATCTCAGACTAACATTAATAATAAAGGGTGGATAAAAAAAGATAGCATAATTACCCAAGATGACACTGTTAATAATCAAGAGGATACAGTTACTTAAAATTTTTAAGGGCATATATTTTTCACAATATATGCCTTTTAAAATTAATATTAATATCAATCTTTTTTATGTGTCTTTTTATTATGCTTAGCTCCTAAATTATTTACTTTTTTCTCCTTTTCTTGTTGGCTTGCGCAAGAAGGATCTTTTTTTTCACCCATAGCGTTTATGCCTCCTTTTATAAAAAATTAATCATAGTATCCTTACTATTTTGTTCAATATACAAAATATAATGCTATGAAATTAATAACAAAAATATAATAAGCCAGCATGCATGGCTTATTATATGGACTAATTGTATAATTTATTAATAAAAAAGCTTTTCATATATCTGTTTCAAAAATTCTTCTTCACTTAGATTAGTAAAATCTTTCCTAATCTCAACTACTTTATCTTGTGATACTACTACAAATGTTCTTTTCACACTATCTGAATAGACCACAATATTATTAGGTAGTTTAGTCCTCTCTTCCAATAAATTAGCACCAGAACGATTAAGTTTACTTAATAATCTATTTTCATAGAATTTAATTATTATAGAATAGTCACTCTGAAGCATTGTATAGCTTAAATAATTACTGTCGTTACCACCAGAATAGTCTACTCTTTGGGCTATTATACTTTTATCAAAATTAATATAAGGACTTTCATCATTATTTCCTACAAACCCAAAATCCTTAGTTGTTAAATTAAATTTATGGGTTGGCACATCATTTTGTAAAGTTTCACTACTAAAAAGAATTGAACCAATGCCAAGTATTAAAACTAAATATATTGAGACTACTACACTGCCTATAGTTATACCCATATTAATGTTTTTTGAATGCTTTTTTTTATCAATAAATTTTCGCACACAAATCATAATTATTATAGGAATGCATATTGTTATTATTATTAAGAAAGAAATATTAAATCCTGTAGTATCAAAAATTAACAGTTTTAAAAATATAAATAATATTATTAAGCCATAGCTATTTCTTAATATACTTTTTATCCTTACTTGCTTATAGTTACTATAATTCATGCCTTTATCCTTTTTTAACTTAGTCCTAACTTTTATGACCCAAATTAAAAAGCTAATAAATCCTCCACTATTTATAATTATAAGGGAAGACATTGTAACTATTGATAAGATGCCCATATTAGATGCTAGTACAAAACCTCCATCTCCCACAAATAATTGGATATATAGATTGAAACTCAATAGAAGAGTTAAAAAAAACTGAATTCCCATATTATATAATGAAGCTTTGAAAACTAATTTAAACTTTTCCTCTTCATCAGTATGAATAGAAATAGCTTCCTTATCCCCATGTGTATAAAATATTTGAGTTTTTACATGCTCACATACATATGTCCATCCTGCCACCTCACAATATTCCCTATATTCTAGAGCTACATCACTATCTTTATGATCAAAAACAGAAACCCTATTAAGTACGTCTACTGAATACTTTATTTTCTCTATTTCTGTTTTCTTAAACTTAAAAAAAACTCCTTTTATAGATTGTAATAACCATCCTTTTTCTGCCATTTCATCAAGATATTCTTCTACAGCAGAACATTCATAGGGTAAATACATAAATATTGTTGTCTTTGTATCCTTACTTCTCATAATCTTACACCTCCACTCTATATTTTAAAATTCTCTTTATATCTCTCCATATACAATACTCCATCATTGGCCATAGTAATTAATCTTCTATACTCCTCTAGTAGTATTTCTTTTCCCTTATCAGTAATTATATAACTTCTTTTTCTGCCTTTCACTTCTGTTTCTATTATCATATCTTCCTTTTCAAACTTAGAAAGAAGCGCATATAACGTCCCAGGGCCAACCTTTACACGGCCTTTTGAAATTTCAATTACAGCCTCCATAATATCTACCCCGCACATTTCTTTGAGTAAGGACATTAATATATAATACATTGGTTCTGTTAAATTTTGAAATTGCTCTCTTGCCATTTCTTATCACCTCTTCAATATCGAGTATCGATATATATAATCTCAGTATATTATCGACACTCGATATTGTCAATGTATTTTTCCATTTGTTTAAATTTTTATATCATTCACTAAAAAAAGAGATTTGCCACCTTTGGATTATTGGGTAATCAGCAAATTAAATTGGACTTCATAAAACCATTAGGTATTTTTGTTATGATAGATGGTATAATTATATTCAAGTTAAAGTTGGAAAATCAAGCAAAGTTATTAAAACTGCAAATATAAGTATTTTATATTTTGCTAAGAGGTTTGTTGATGCAAGTTAGAAGCAATTTCTTTCTTTATCTCTTTCCTAAACACAATTCAGCTCACCACCTAAGCGGTTGGAGTATTCTTGTGAAATTTGATAAATCAAACTAACAATCTTGTTAGAACTAAAGGAGTTTACTATGCGAATAATATCTGAAAACAACCTATGTACAAACAGACCATATATAAATTTGAAGAAATTACCAATAAAAAGTTCATTGAGAGTTGGTGAAATTACTGGAGCTGGTTTTAAAAGTACTTATATAATAAATCAAGATACACAAAACTTATCTACTAATGAGAATTACACTATAGAATTTAGTAACGGAATTGAGAAAATAACACTTGATACGGCACTATTGAATGAAAGATTATTAGTTGAAGTCAATTATTTATCTAAAACTAGTAATAAATCTACTAAATTCAAGATTTACCTTGTTTTAGATTGTATAAAATACGCCTTACCATTTAGTTCATTTGAAGATATTTATGATAATTGTATGAATATCTTAGCTAGAGAACTCCATGGAAAAGAAGAATTAACTTACATAAAAGAAAGTTTTAAAAGTTTAGAAAATGATGAAATCTCAGTAAATGTAGAGTTAAATTTAGAAAGATTAAAAGAATTTAAAGATAGGGTGAATTACAAAAGAAATATTGATTATTTTGTTGTAAATAACATTTCTTCAACTACTTCAAAGTATGATATAAACACTAAACCTAAAAAAATACTAGCAAGTAATATTTTAAAAGTTCTAAGATATGACTATGCTACAAGACTTTATAGAATAGTCGAGCCCATTGATAACATGACTAAAATAAAATTATACGAAACCGACATTATTTGTGACCTGGGTGAACTTAATTTCCCTACTGTTAGCATCTACACCGAGTATGGACTTGGAAAATTATTAGATGTTAAAAATAATGTTATCCCAAATACTAATTCATTACCATTATTTGCTAATATACTAGACCTTGGACTCGAAGTTTTAAACTAGAAATACTATAAAAAAAGAGCTAGAAATTATTCTAGCTCTTTTTTGGGGCAAATTATACTATTTTAGTTGTCCACTCTTCACAGTCCCATACATCTGTTACTATATCTTGATAAAAGTCTGGCTCATGGCAAACTATAAGTATACTTCCTGTATATTCTTTTAGGGCCCTCTTTAACTCATCTTTAGCATCTACATCTAAATGATTGGTAGGCTCATCTAGGATTAATATATTAGTTTCCCTGTTTAGGAGTTTCGCAAGTCTTACCTTTGCTTGTTCTCCACCACTAAGCACCGTAACTTTACTCTCAATATGTTTTGTAGTAAGTCCACATTTAGCAAGTGCAGATCTTACCTCACCTTGAGTAAGGCTAGGGAATTCTTGCCAAAATTCTTCAATACAATTATTGCGGTTGACGCCCTTTATTTCTTGCTCATAGTATCCTATATACTGATAATCTCCTAAGTTTGTATGACCCGAAAGAGCTTTTATATCACCCATAAGACTTTTTAGTAAAGTTGTTTTTCCAACACCATTAGCACCAGTTAAAGCAATCTTTTGTCCTCTTTCCATATATAAATCTAATGGCTTAGATAACGGGCTATCATATCCAGTAACTAAATCTACAGTTTTAAATATTATTTTCCCTGAAGCTCTTGCAGATTTAAAATTAAATTGTGGCTTTGGTTTATCTTTTGTAACTTCTATTCTATCAATTTTATCCAATTTCTTTTGCCTTGATTTTGCCATTCCACTAGTAGAAGCTCTTGCTTTATTTTTAGCAACAAAAACCTCTAGTCTAGTAATTTCCTTTTGCTGTCTTTCATAATCAGCTTCCATTTGTAGCCTTTTTGCCTCATGAATTCTCAAAAATTCTTCATAAGAACCTATATATCTAGTTAACTTTTTATTTTCCACATGATATATTATATTAATTGCACCTTTTAGGAATTCAATATCATGGGATATTAGGATAAATGCACTTTCATAATTTTGAAGATATCTCTTAAGCCACTCCACATGTTGCTCATCCAAAAAGTTAGTAGGCTCATCAAGAAGCAAAACATCTGGAGCTTCTAATAAAAGTTTTACAAGAAGAACTTTCGTCCTTTGTCCTCCACTTAAATCTGCAACATCATTTTCAAGACCAACATCTTTAAGTCCAATTCCTGCAGCTACCTCATCTATTTTAGAATCAATAGCATAGAATCCATTATTGTCCAATTGATCTTGAATTGTTCCCATTCTATCTAGTAATTTTTCTAGCTCCTCTGGAGATGCATCTCCCATCTTGTCTGTTACATCCATCATTTCCTCTTCTAAGTCAAAAAGATATTTAAAGGCCTCCCTTAAAACTTCTCGAATAGTTTTTCCTTTTTGCAAAACAGTATGCTGATCCATATATCCAACTCTTACGCTACTTGACCATTGAACTTCCCCTTCATCTGGCATAAGCTTACCCGTAATAATGTTCATAAAGGTTGATTTACCTTCTCCGTTAGCACCTATAAGCGCTATGTGTTCGCCTTTAAGTAATCTAAAAGATACATCTTCAAATATTGATCTGTCACCAAAGCCATGGCTCATATTTTTTACTACTAATCTACTCATTTGTTTTTCTCCTTAATATAGTGTAATTTTTTATATTTGTAATTTTTTATATTTTAAAAGTATTTCTACTCATACACTTATTTGTTTTTAATAACTGGACATTGTATACGGATTCCCACTCAAAGAAAATCCCTCCAATTTTTATCTAAATACCCTTAATCCAAGTGTGCATTTAAAAATGGCACATATATTAGTGTAATTTATAACTGCACTTTTGTCAAAAGAATTTTATGGATTTTATATTAGAAGTTAATTCAATGTGGTATACTACTATAGATAAATAACTTGATATTTTCAATTAAAAATTGTTTTATTACCCTAAACATATAGATAGTGTTAACGCTATCTAACAATACAGGAGGAATTTAAAATGAGTTGTAAATTTTACTTATATAGAGGTAAAGGCAGAAATGCAGAAAATGGTCACCTTTGGATATATGCCAACGAAATCGAAAATGTTGATGGTGAATATGAAAATGGAGATATAGTTGAAGCATATAATTTTAGAGGAGAGTTTATTGGAAAAGGATTCATAAACGACGTTTCTAAAATTGCCATAAGAATAATGACCAGAGATATTAACGAACAAATAAATGAAGAGTTTTTCAGAAAAAGACTTCGGGCTGCTTGGACATATAGAAAAACAGTTATAGATACTTCTAGTTGTAGATTCCTATTTGGAGAAGCAGATTTTGTGCCTGGAATGATTATAGATAAATATGAAGACTATTATGTTATTCAATCTTTAGCACTAGGTATAGATAAATATAAAGATATAATTGTTAAGCTACTAACAGATGAATACAATGCAAAAGGCGTATATGAAAGAAGTGACGCTAGAGTCCGCGAACTTGAAGGGATGGATCAAACAAAAGGCTTTTTAACAGAGCCCTTCGATACTAATTTAGAAATTATTGAAAACGGTGTTAAATATCACGTTGACATTGAAAATGGTCAAAAGACTGGATTTTTCCTAGACCAAAAAGAAAACAGAGCAGCTATCCAGAGATTATGCAAGGATGCTGATGTTTTAGATTGTTTTACTCACACAGGTTCTTTTGCGCTTAATGCAGGTATAGCTGGTGCTAAAAGTGTACTTGGAGTAGATATTTCTGACTATGCAGTAGAATGCTCTAGAAAAAATGCAGAGCTTAACGGACTTTCAGATATAGTTAAATTCGAATCTCATAATGCCTTTGACGTGCTACGCGAATGGTCAAGAGAAGGAAGACAATATGATGTAGTAATACTAGATCCACCTGCATTTACAAAGTCACGTTCTACTATAGACGGTGCTACAAGAGGATATAAAGAAATAAACCTACGTGGTATTAAATTGGTTAAAACCGGCGGCTATTTTGTAACTTGCTCTTGCTCTCATTTTATGTACCCTGATTTATTTAGAGATACCATAGCTGAAGCGGCTTTAGATGCTAATCGAACTCTTAGACAAGTAGAGTTTAGAACACAAGCAGCAGATCATCCAATACTATGGAATTCTGATGAATCTTACTACTTGAAATTTTATATATTCCAGGTGGTTTAAAACGGAAAAGGTATATATTACTACAATTGCCTTCACGTCGCTAAGTAATTCTAAAATTCATTTTACGTAATATATACCTTTTCATAATGTCACAACATGGAAAGCTATAATCTATTATTATAGTGTTTTATCAAAAATGAGCTATCTAAAAATAGTAATTACTTCTATTTTCAGATAGCCATTTTCTTAAACTATAATCCCATTCTTATATTCTGGAACCTTATCTATAATGTCTTTCCTACAGCAGTATTCCAAATCTGCCTCAAGTCCTAGCTCTGTAATTCTTTTGTAGTGACTTGCATATTTTATAAAGCTATGAATATCTTCATTGTTTTTATAAATATAGTGAGAAGTTACAGCAATGTCTGTTAGCTCTGCTTGTACCAAGCTTAATACGCAATCTATTATGTACCCACTACATAAAAAATCATCTATAGAAAATTCACCATCAGTTCCAGCATTGACTATTACTACATCTTTGTTTAATTCTACTATTCTTTTTGCAGTAGCCTTAGCGTTTAACATTGCACCTATTAGAATGTTGCTGGCACCCACGCAGCCCTTTATAGCTTTAGTGCCATTAGTTGTAGTCATAACAAGAGTCTTGCCTTCTATAGTCTTTCTGGTATATTCTAATGGAGAATTAGAATAGTGAAATCCCTCTATTTTCAATGCCTTTCTCTCTCCGCCAAGCATAAACTCCTCTTTGCTATTTCTCACAATGCCCGCGGCATCCTCCACTGTTAAAACAGGAACAACTCCTGTGCATCCATTATTCATTGCAGTAGTTATTACACTAGTAGCCCTAAGCATATCTATTACTACCACTGTTTTGTTTGCTATTTTTTCTTTTTTTATATCATCAGCAGAAACTATTATATCTATTCTCATATCCTTCGCTCCCCTTTAATAATTTTTTTTGTCTTATGTCACGCACATATAATTATAGTACATATTTCTATTTTATATAATAGTCTAGGATGAAGTAACCCTAGACAGTTTCATTTCAATATGTGCTATTGCGAATAAATGACCTTATCCCTTTTAAATTTAGGGATAAAGCCATTTAATCTTTTTTATTATTTTACTGTTTGTTTGATAGGAGTCAGTTCAAATTTTCAACTTCTTTTTGTGCAATCCTATTATTTCTAGCAGCGATAACACCTAATTCATTTTGGAAGTTATGTAAACTAGATTCTTTATATTTAGGCTCTATATTTTCACGGTTCTTTATTGCTGCTTTTACATAGCCCTTTACATAGGCTAGTACTTGCTTTTTTATTGATTCAAAATCACTATTTATAATTTTATTTTGTGACTCTGGTATCTTAGAATATTCAGGTATCTCCAAGTCTTTATAATCATTCACTATCAGTATGTACCTATAGTCTAACCCCGCTTTAGGCTTGTCCTTCGATGGCACAGAATATCCTATGATTCCAAATTTTCTTATTGGTTCAATGTGGCTTCTTAAAGGAACCAGTAAATTATTATTTTCATACTCTAATTTCAAAAAAAAGTAACTTCTTTTACTCTGTTTTTCTATACTTAATGGATCTAACATTTTGATAAAATGTTTGTTATCAATAAAGTATTGCTTTTTTATAAAAACACAACTAATATCCCCGTTAGCCATACAATATCAATATCCTTTCATATAACATAAAAGGAACATCACGAAGATGTTCCTTTTCAATTCAATTTCTTCGGTTTTTTGTAGACAGGCTCTTCCGATAAACGCCTCACAATTTCTTCGGTTTTTTGTTAGACAGGCTCTTCCGATAAACGCCTCACAATTTATTCTATATTACTAGTATACTCTGTTACTTTGAAAAAATCAACCTTATAAAAATATTTTTATAAAGTTAATAATAGATATTTTTTCTTAAAGGATGCTAGCAATATTCACTTGACCTTATAGCATACTCTAAGAAAAAAATATACCTATTCCTTATTTTCTTTCCATATCAAAAATCCTATAAGAAACACAGAGGCATCTTTAAAGTCTCTAATATCAAAATTTGTTTCTTTCTTAATCTTATCTAATCTATAAATAAGAGTATTCCTATGAACATATAGTTTTCTCGCAGCATCACTTATATTAAGACCACAATTTACAAATTGCTCAATAGTTATTATCATTTCACTATCCAAAGCATCAAATTTGTCTTTGAGCATTCCTAACAGTTCTTGCTTAATTTTAACATCTACATTATATACAATTTTCTCAAATAGCATCTTATTGTAACTAAATGTATGGTCTTTTATATCGAATTTTTTACCTAATTCCATACATTGAACAGCATCATTATAAGCTTTTTTAAGTCCTTTTATATCATAAGCTCTATCTGCATAACTTACATAACATTTGCAATACAAATCTGATGAGATAGATTCCTTTATACTTTCTGCGTGCTCCTCTACTTCATCAAAATCACCAATTACAATTATGCTATCATTATATATTAAACTTACAACTGGCTCATTATCATATATTTGTTTTATGACGCTCAGCGATTCATACTTACTTCCATCTACGCTTACTAATAGGGTATAACACCCATCTTCAAGAAAAGGTAAATTGTGATTAATATTATCAATAGAAATTTCTCTATTTTCTAAAATATCAATAACTGCTTGTTCTTTTGTTAAAAAATGCTCTGTATATTTGTTTTCAATAACATATTGGAGTAAAGATGTACAACTTCCATACTTCTTTTCTAAACTTATTATGCCTTTAACACGTCCAAGCATAATAGTATAGTTGGTTATATGTGAATTTTCAATATCTAAGTCACTAATATATAGCGCAATGCCATCTTCTGTAACTACATTAAATGGTATATTTGAAGAATGACTTAAATCCCTCAAGAATTCTGTAAAATTGTACATATTGAATTTCCCCCCTATATTATTGTGTTTTCAGTTTCTTTGTCAAAGACATGAATTTTATTTGTATCTAGTGCAATTTTAATTTTATCGCCAACTTTGGCTGACGACGATCCGTTAACTCTAGCTACAATACTTATATCTCCTTTTGACAGGTAAATATTAGTCTCTGCACCCATAAGCTCAGTAACTTCAACTTTCGCTTCTATAACTGAATTTTTATTTTTGGAAAGAAAGTCAATACCATCGTCAATGTCTTCTGGTCTAATACCCATTAAAACAGTTTTTCCTATAAATGATTTTTCTTTCAAAATTTGAGCTTTATCCTTTGGTAGTACTATAATTTCATTATCAAAAGATAGCACTACTTCACCCTTTTGATCTAAAACCACAGCTTCCATAAAGTTCATTTGAGGACTTCCTATAAATCCGGCAACAAACATATTAACTGGATGCTCATATATGTTATGAGGAGTATCTACTTGTTGAGCAAGTCCATCTTTCATTACAACTATTCTTGTTCCCATAGTCATAGCTTCTGTTTGATCATGAGTTACATATATAAAAGTTGTTTGAAGTTTATGATGAAGTTTTGCTATTTCTGTTCTCATTTGAACTCTAAGTTTAGCATCTAAATTTGATAGTGGCTCGTCCATTAAGAATACCTTTGGATTTCTTACTATAGCTCTTCCAAGTGCTACCCTTTGCCTTTGTCCACCTGATAATGCCTTTGGTTTTCTATCAAGTAAATGTTCTATATCAAGTGTTTTAGCTACATCAGTAACCTTTTGTTTTATTTCATCTTTTGGCATTTTTCTTAATTTTAGCCCAAATGCCATGTTATCATACACAGTCATATGAGGGTATAATGCATAGTTTTGGAAAACCATAGCGATATCTCTATCCTTAGGAGGCATATCATTTACAAGTTTATCACCAATATATATTTCGCCTTGTGATATTTCTTCAAGACCTGCTATCATTCTTAAAGTTGTTGATTTACCACAGCCTGATGGTCCTACAAAAACTATAAATTCTTTATCTTCTATTTCAAGATTAAAATCCTTAACCGCTGTTACGTTTCCAGTATAAACCTTGTATAAATGCCTTAATGATAAATTTGACATAGTATATTCCTCCTAGATTTACATTCTATATATTTTTCTATATATACACATTGTAAACCTTTAAACTGCAACTATCTAGTTGCAAAACACCCAAAAGTGGTAAAGCTAATTTGTAGAAAGACACAAATGTTCTTGTGTTAGATTTCAAAATTTTTCCCTTGATATAGATCTAATTCCTTTAATTTGTTATCTATAGAATTTAAAACTTCCCATTTTTTCAAACTCCACATAGGACCTATTAGCAGATCCCTTGGCGCATCCCCTGTTAATCTATGAATGACCATATTTGGTGGAAGCATAGCTATTGACCTTGCAATTATATCTATATACTCATCTTTTTCCAAAAACTTAAGCTTTCCAAGGTTGTATAAATCAACCATTGGTGTATTCTCTACAAGATAGAGCAAATGCATTTTTATACCCTTTATATCACTATGTGCCACATAGTCTATTGTTTTTAACATATCCTCTTGGTTTTCGCCAGGTAGGCCAAATATAGTATGAACCACCACATCAATATTTCTTTTATTAAGCCCTTTTAGCGCCTCTTCAAATTTTGATAATTTATATCCTCTATTAATAATTTTTGCACTTTCGTCCTTACTGGTTTGAAGCCCTAATTCTACCCAGGTATATACTCTATGCGAGTATTCTTCTATAAGGTCTAATACATCCTCATCTAAGCAATCAGGTCTAGTAGCTATAGCAAGTGCCACTACCCCATCTTGTGATATTGCTTCTTCATACTTTTCTCTTAATACTTCTATAGACCCATATGTATTGGTATAGGCCTGAAAATAAGCAATATACCTTCCTGTTTTCCACTTTTTACTCATCATATTAACTATATCTTCAAATTGACTTGTGATAGAAAATTTCCTATCCCCACCAAAGTCTCCTGAACCTCGCTCGCTACAAAATAAACATCCTCCACTGCTAATAGTTCCATCCCTATTAGGACAAGAAAATCCAGCGTCCAAAGCAACCTTAAAAACCTTATCACCAAACTTCTCTCTTAAAAAATAATTCAAACTGTGATATTTTTTGTCACCCCATGTTTTCTGCATTAATCTCATCCTTTCTCTGTTAAATCATCTCTTGGTCGCTATAAAATAACTAATCATTAGACTAGTTATTTTATAAGAGACTAGGCTAATTATACCTTATAGTCTATAGAGAATGTATTAATTATAATTTATCTACTGTAAAGTCCTTTAAATTTAATTTCCATTTACCAATAATGTCTGTTTCGGAACTATTAATATTTGATTTAGGAATTACTTCATATGTCATACTATCCTCACCAAAAGAAGAAAATACTATTTGCACTTTTTCTATAGGATAATCTTTTTCAAAATTAACAGGAATCATATCTCCATTTTCCACTGTATAAACTCTAATATATTTTCCCATGTTCTCCTTAGTATATTGGACAAGCAGAAACTTTTCATCTAAAGAGAAGGTCATAAACTCCACTTTGCAATTAAAAAGCAAATCTAAAGGGATTAGCTCTTTTCCAATTGGTTTCTCCTTAACTATTATATCAGACCCTCCACCTTGCGATGACTGCCCCCCTGATTTTCCAGCATCTCCTTGGACTGCTAGAGACTCATCAATACTCACAATTCCAATAAATGAATTTTTATTATAGGTACTAACTGCAAGTTTTTCTCCTTCATAACTAAAATTCATTGGGCTGAATTCCTTTAAGGGCACCATTATTTTATACAACTGTGCTGAATCATCTCTTGAATATACGTATTTAGGAAATCCTGCTACATCAATAATCAAATTAGTTTTTACATTTTTTTTGTCTCTATATCTAATACCTACTCCTTCAATAAAAGCTTCTTTTTGTGGCATATTATTAATTTCACTTATTTTGTATTCTGCACCATCTTTGACAACTTTAATAGAGTATTCATCCAAGCTACACAATGAACTAACTATGGAGGTTCTTGTAACTCTAACCTTAAAAACTCCACTCCTACCAACTTCATTACTTTCTGTAACTTTATAGCCCTTTATCTTTACATCATTAAGTTTCACCTGGTCATTTTTTTTCGATAATTCCTTAGTATATAATTTCTTACCATTTTCGTAATCTTCCTTCATTAGGAAGCTCATATAATTATCAACTACATTAGCTGCACTTTTAATTTCAAAAGCATTTACTTTTGCCTTTTCTTCACTCTCTTTTTTTGCACATCCTGTGAAAGATAAAATATAAAATATTATTAATAAACAACTTAAAATTTTTTTCAATATTTTCACTCCTTTTTAATTCAATTTTGATTAATGATATAGCTTATAATTACCTTTACACTTATGATTTAAAAGTTAAATCATCATCTGCGATGCTGAAATATCATTAAATTCATTATTATAATTATAGTTTCCCACTAAATAAAATTTTAATTTATAAAATCATTATTTATTATTAATCAATATACATATATTTATAAAGATAACATCTTATTTGTATGCATTTAACAATTTAATAATTTTATGGAGGAGATATTTTGAAAAAAAACATCAGTTCAATATTTCAAACTGCAGCTGTATTTATAGGTACTATAGTTGGTGCAGGACTTGCTTCTGGCCAAGAGATAACGCAATTTTTTAGCACTTATGGATATGTGAGCTTTTGGGGAATTCTCATATGCGGTTTGATCTACATTGTAGTTAGTTCTATTATAGTTTCTATTAGTCTAAAATATAAATTAAGTTCCTATACTGAACTTATAACTATTGTAAGCCCAGGTTTTTTTGGTGTAATTACAGATATTTTTACCAGTTTCTTCTTAATTACTGGTGCTGCCATCATTTTAGCTGGAAGTGGTGCACTTGTTCATCAATATTTTGGTATTTCAAAATGGATAGGAATTTTACTTATGTCTATAATTTCTTTGTATACGTTGCTTAAGGATACCAAGGGGCTAATAACTATAAATTCCTTCATAGTACCTATTCTTACCACGATTATTATAACTATATTCGTTTTATACTTAGTACTTTACAAAGATATGGTAAACGCTTCCTATATAAAACAAATACCTTCTTATAAAGTCAATACCATTCCTGCTCAATGGTTTTTTTCAACCTTACTATATGCTGGTTTTAATATGCTGTGCTGTAGTGGTGTGTTAGTTCCAATTAGTCAAGAAATAAAACATAAACGTATCCTTATTCCCGGAGTTATAATAGGAGCTTTAGGCTTAACCATATTATGCTATTTGATAAATATAATGCTTTTATTAAATATACCTCAAATTTTCAAATACGAGATTCCACTATTATACATAACAAACCGCTTTGGTATGTTAATGCAAATTCTTTTGCTTTGCGTAATTTGGTTTGAAATGTTTTCCACTGAAGTTTCTAATATTTATAGCGTAGGCAAAACTCTGGAGAAAAAGTTTAATATATCTTATAAAAAAGCTGTATTTTTAATACTTATTATAGCTTTGCCTATTTCGCAAATTGGATTTAAAAATTTAATTAAAGTTCTTTATCCTGGTTTTGGTGCAATAAGTCTTATTTTTATGATTCAGTGTATTATATTTTATAGGAAAACCACTAAAAAACATAATTGACATTATATATATCCAATTGTACAATTCTTATATATTCTAAGATGCATAAAAATAAATATCAATTAAAAGATGCTAATCATATTTATTTAAATGCAGCTGTAAATTAAACTTGTAGTACAAGGAGATTAAAATGATTAATAAAGATACAGACGAATTAAACAATTCCAGTTTTTTAAGTGTGCTAGAAAAATGCTCTTTATGTCCTAGGAGATGCTATGTTAATAGATTAGATGGAGAATTAGGCTTTTGCACTGCTTCTGTGGATGTTAAAATAGCTAAAGTCAGCTTACATCAATGGGAGGAACCATGTATTTCTGGTACATTTGGTTCTGGGACTGTATTTTTCTCAAATTGCAATCTAAACTGTGTATTTTGTCAAAATCATACCATAAGTCAGGAAGGTACTGGGAAAATAGTATCCATAGATGGCCTTAGTGAAATCTTTTTAGAGCAACAAATGCGAGGTGCCCACAATATAAATTTAGTTACGCCAACCCACTATGTACCACAAATAATAGAAGCACTAAAAATTGCTAAAAATAGGGGCCTTACCATTCCTATTCTCTATAATTCAAATGCATATGAAAGTATAGATACAATTAAAGCCTTAAGTGGTTTTATTGATGTTTATTTACCCGACTTAAAATATTATAAAAATAAATATGCTCTTAAATATTCAAAAGCTCCTAATTATTTTAACATAGCTAGCGAAGTTATTACTGAAATGATTTCCCAAGTAGGAGAAGTTAAATTTGATGATGCAGGTCTAATTCAAAAGGGAGTAATAATTAGACACCTGATGCTACCAGGTTTATTATTTGATTCTAAAAAAATAGTAGATTTTATATATTCTACCTTTCATGATTCGGTGTATATTAGCTTAATGAATCAATATACACCTATGCATAAGGCGACTAAATATCCTGAAATAAACAAGCCTTTAAACCCTAATCATTATGATACTCTAATTGACTACTGCATAAACCTAGGTATAACAAAATGCTTTATTCAAGAAAGTGGAACGGCCTCTATTGACTTTGTACCTGATTTTGATTTAAATGACGTATAAATTTTCTATAAGCAAAAGGTCTCCATGATTTTAATCATGGAGACCTTTTAAGATATAATCATCCTGTCTGCTTTCATTTTGGTCTCTCATAGTAACCCTTATAAAAACTATATCTTATATCTTTTTAATTCATCTTTAAATGAACTTGTTATCTTCTTAAATTCAAATATACTGTCGATAAGCTTCTTTATTTCATTTGTATAACTTCCAACATTTGCACTTACCTCTTCTGAAGATGCAGAATTTTCTTCTGCAATTGCAGCTAGAGACTCTATTGTTTCATATATACTTGCAATAGATTTAGCTTCTCTATCTAAATCATTTATAGTATTTATCATTGATGTTGAAACTGTTCTAACAGACATTGTAGCCTCATAGCTTATGTCTCTTACTTCTTCTAGCCCCTTAGTTTCATTTTGCAGAATATCATACTGGTCACCAATTTTATCAACAAGTGTATTTATATCCTTAACAAATTGTATTAAATTGCTATTAATTTCCTCTACAGCACTTTTAGACTGTTCTGCAAGTTTTCTAACCTCATCTGCAACTACAGCAAAACCCCTACCTTGTTCACCTGCACGAGCTGCTTCTATAGATGCATTTAGGGCAAGTAGATTTGTTTGCTCCGCTATTTGGGAAACAATTGATACTATATTTGTTATGTCACGAGCCTTTGTTTCTAAGCTAATGCCATTATCCTTAACCTCTTGAAATTTCTCTAGTGTTCCAAGTATATTTTTGCTAGTACTATCAACACTTTCATAGCTATTATTTATCTTTACAATAGCTTTTTCTAATTCATCCTTATTATCATTTTCATTTTTAACAATATCCTTCAGTGACCTAATATTGTCATTTAATATTAAAACAGCATTTTCAGTATTCTCTGCTTGACTTACAGCACAGCTAGCCATTTCATCAACCACTCCTGATATGTCTTCTGAGGTGTCGTTCATAGTATGTGAGATTTTATTTATATTTTCAGCGAAAGTATCCATCTCATCAGTTACACCCTTAAACTCAACAAAATCTGTTCTAAACCCTTTTTTATACTCTTTAAGTTTTTTATATAGCTCTTCATATTCATCCCCAGTGACTATATCTCCATCTTCAACGTAATTATTGCTATTGATTTGGTCTATAGTTTGTGAAATTATCTTTGCAGGTCTTCCCATTATAAAAGAGGCAAGGCTTGAAGTAACTCCAGAAATTACAGCAAGACCTAATACCTTTGCCATATTATCTAATCCCACTATTGGCATAGCTAAAAGTAAAGATATAATAAAAGTAAATGCCCCTACCTTTCCAGGTATATTCTTAATAAAGCCTAAAGATAACATTTTATTAATTTTATATGTTTTCTTATAATAAATATCCTTTTCAAAGGTAAGTTTTAAACTTAAACTATCTGATGTTTTTTCTAATTGTTCAATTTCAATTTTCTCATTAAAGTACTCACAAGTTCCATCTAAAAGCCCTAGAAAATAATCAAACATTCCTCTTTTAGAATTGTAAGTAAAGATAGCCTGGCGACTTGAAATAGGTGTTATACCTACTAGTGGTGGTTTAGCTCCAGCAAATTTTTTCGTCATTACTACATGTATATCAAATAGCGATTTTAAAAATGAATATACATTTTCTGTGTCAAAAAACGCTGGAAAGTCTCTATGAAAAGCCACTAAATTGTCTTTTCCTATGATTCCCCACAATTTATCAATGGGTATATTTTGTTTTTTTGATATATTATCAATTACACTTTTAACTTGTCCATCATCTACATTCTCTACTGGTGAAAATATCTTACTAGAATTCCATCCCACGGATTGCATAGCACTATCAACTACACTCTTACCGTAAAGTTTTCTACAAGTTTTCATCCAAGTAGCTACTACTGTTCCCTTCATAAAGCTAATCCCCCTATTTTATCTATTGTTTATCTTTCGTTATCTAAATTATTAAGTGACTCTTTTCTTTGACATGCCACTATTTTTTTCTCTAATATACATTATAACCTAATAGAGGTACTTTGTTAATAACATTTATCATTAATTTATATTTTTTTATTAATTGCTGTTAACTATACCTTAAACTCTACTCTATCCAGCCTTGCAATTACTTTAATGTCTGTATGTTTAACAGTGTCAGTTCTTATAGAGCTTCTATTGCTTAGAAGCAATATTTTATTGGCCTCTAGTTTTTTTATTTGTCTTAATACTCTTTCTCCATTATAATCAACTAGTGAAATAGAGTTATTTTCTATTTCATGTGTCAAATGAGCAAAAGCAATATCTCCTTTGCAAATTCTAAACCCACTCATATCATCATTCTCTATTTCTAAAAATAATACTTTATCTTGAGCATAGCCGTCTACTTTATTAGATATTATAGGCATTTGTTTTATACCTATAGCTTTTGCTAAATCATATTTATAAATAGCAACATCTTTTAAAACTGAGCTAAAGGCATCATTCCACACCTCTTGTACTTTTTCTGTACTAGGTCTTTCAAATTTAGGTTTTCTTTCCTCTACATACGCGTCTGCTTGAAAGGATACAGAAGTATCTTCAATTTCTTCTCCTAAAATTTTAGATATTTTTTCTAAAAATTTTTCATTTATAACTTTTTTACCCAGTTCTACTTCATTAATAAAACTTTCAGAAACTCCAATTTTCTTACCTAATTGTTTTTGAGTTATTGCTTTTGATTCTCTTACTTGTTTAATCCTATCTCCTACTCTGCTCATAATTCTCCGCCTTTCTAATTGAATAATTATTTTTAAAACATTTCTAAATATTTAGATTATGTGGAAGTATAAACCATTTTGAGTCCATATAAAAGCCTTTACTACATTTTAGCACAAAATATAAATCTTCTACATATAGCAGAAGATTTATATTCCCATGTGTCTTATTACCTTTCCCTATAAGCTTCTCTTTCTTCTATCAAATGCTGCAAAAGATACCTAAGGGTCCAGTTTATAGATGTCTTTGTTACAGTGGCTAGTATAGTCTGAGGATCCTTAACTTCTTTTATGCTATCAATTAGAGCATATAGCTGCTTATCTTGATAATTGTTAAATAAAAGTAATTTTTCATGGGGTAATTCAATATTACTTTCCTTAGCTTCTATGTTACACAATATTTCTTTAATTGTTAGTTCGCCCAGGTTTTTCTCCATTACTTTGCAAGGTAATATACCTTGTTTTGATAGTACACTATTAAGTTTTTCTTTTTCCATGTCATTTAGCCCATATGCAAGGATAAGTCTTTCATTAATAAGCTCCAAACTATCTTCCCCCCTGTATTCAATTTAATATTTTTTTAGGATTAGACACCTATAATTTTATTACATTTTTTCTGGTTGACTATACTCAATATCAAAAGTTTCTACGCTCATATTTTTTATTTTTTGCTCTTTAGCTGGCTTATCTCTAAAATCTCTATCCACCTTAGCTATTTCTAAAGCATGCTCCATACCCTCTGTTACTTTTCCAAAAGCTGCATAGCTTCCGTCTAAATGATGAGAATTAGCTACCATAATAAAAAATTGGCTTCCTGCTGAATTTAAATCATTAGATCTAGCCATTGATAAAACACCTGTTGAATGTTTTAAATCATTTTTAAATTTATTAGTAGAAAACTCGCCTTTTATTGAATATCCTGGTCCGCCAACTCCTGTTCCTTCAGGGCATCCACCTTGAATCATAAAGCCTGGAATTACTCTATGGAAAGTAATTCCATTGTAAAACCCCTTGTTTATAAGACTAATAAAATTGTTTACTGTGTTAGGTGCAACCTCTGGGTACAATTCTGCCTTTATGATATTACCATTTTCCATATTAATTGTTACTATTGGATTCATATATTTATCTCTCCTTTTATTATGTATTCATTATAAATTATATCACATTTTATAGTATTTACTATTTTTTATATATTAAGCACCTAAAAAAATAACTCGTATATAACCCTAGTCATTTTTTTTAGATGCTTTAACCAATAATGGCTTAAATAACTTGTTGACTCAGGCTTATTTTCAACATCATCTTTTCCTGAGGTTCCTCGAGTTTTATATGAATATTTCCTCCTGGAAGTATTATTAAAAAATGTTCCTCTAGCATATCTATCTCTCGATTTTTATCAATATTAACTATATCTATCTCTAAATTACCAGAAGCTTCTGCTCGATCATACTCGTAGCCAACATTTAAACTACCAAATCTAGTTATATCTTCTACCTGCTTATCCTCACTTGCAATGATTAGATGTGCAATATTTTTATTTTCTTCAGATTTACATACTAGATGATTTATAACACACAAACAATTACTTTGCACTGGATTATTGATTATTATACAATTGATTTTTTTTCTTTCTTCAATCTTCATGTTAAATATATCATGACCTATGTGATGTTCATTGTTTTTTTCTAATTTGAATACTTTCATTTCATCACCTTATTTCCGATGCTTTTTTATATAAGGCAAAAATAAACAAATAACAAGTCGGTATGCTAGTGTGGATTGGCTTGTTATTTATTTTTATGTGCCTAATTTAGTGTATTCACCTAGTGGTGATGTTGCTATACTTAATTTAGTTTTAAAATATTTTTACATGTATACATTATTAAAATCTATTTATGACTTTAATAAAGTATAACTTAAATCTATCATATTACTATTTATAGCAGAACTGGTACTTGTAGCAGAGCTGCTATAAGTAGCAGAATTATATATAGTTACAATTCCCTTTGTTTTCTTTTCATTTAACATATTATTAAGAGTAAGTTGCCTTTTTAGTTGATTTACAGTCCCTACACTTCCATCAATTATAATTGTTTCTTCTCCAACTATTTTGCTTAATTCCTTTTTTATAAATGGATAATGAGTACATCCAAGTACTATAGATGCAAGGTCTATTCCTATAAACTCTTTTAACTTATCTCTTAAATAACTTTGGATTTGATCTCCCTCTATAATTCCATTTTCTATTAATTCAACAAGGCCCGCACAAGGTAGAGATATCATATTTACTTCTTTATTGTACCTCTTCATTAAATTACTAAACTTCTTTTCAGAAAGTGTCATTGGAGTCGCCATAATAATTATACTTTTACCCCTACTTATTTCTACAGCAGGCTTTAGGGCTGGCTCTATACCAATTATAGGTATGTCCTTATATTTTCCTCGAAGGTCATCTATAGCTGCACTAGTGGCAGTATTGCAAGCAATTACTACTACTTTTGCCCCTTTTCCCAAAAGAAAATCTACTGCATTAAAAGTCAATTTTTTAACTTCATTTACATCTTTAGTTCCATAAGGCGCATTTAATGAATCTCCAAAATACACAAAATCTTCATTGGGCAGTATTTTTAGAGATTCCTTTAAAACACTTATTCCACCCACCCCTGAGTCAAAAAATCCTATTGGTTTTTCTTTATTATTCACATTATCACCACCATATTAAGATTATAAATTCTACATTTAATTTATACAAAACCTTTATATTACCATAATCACATTTTTTAGTAACATATATACGTTACATTAAATAATATATTATTAAGTCTATCCATTTAGTTAAATAATAACATAAAGGAGGAAATATTATGCCTTCATCGCATAATTTAAACAAAATAAAAAATTCTATAAGCAATGGGTTTGATGTTATCTCAAACAAATCTGAAAATCTTATTGAAATCTCTAAACTTAAATATAAAATTCATTCTGAGGAGAATAGTATGGATGATCTCTACAAAGATATGGGAAAGGAATTATACACAATTTTCAAAAATGATAAACACATTGACGATTCCCTAATAGATTATTGCAATACCTTAAAGAAAATAGAAACCCGTATTAAAACCCTTCAGAAGGAACTCTATAAAATTGATAATAAAAAATAGTACTTTTCTATAATAGAAAAAATAGTAACAATCATACATTACTATTTTTTCTATTTTTTTTAATGTGCCTTATATCGCTACTTCATTATCCTCACTATGTAATCTATTTAAATGCTTAATTTCCACAAATAAGAATATTGCTGTTAAAATTGATGCTAATGCATCGGATATAGGCCCTGACATCCATACACCATTTAATTCATAGAATCTTGGCAGTATAAATAGTAATGGTATAAGGATTATCACTTGCCTACTTAAGCCTAAGAATATAGATATTTTAGCTTTACCTATAGCTTGGAAATAATTAGAACTAACTATTTGAAAGCCTATTATAGGAAGCATAAATAGATATATTCTAATGCCATGAATTCCTATTCCTATTAGTTCTGGATCATTATTAAATATGCTTATAAGTTGTTTCGGAAATAACTGTATAATTATATATCCACTTGTAGTAATTATTGTAGCTGACAATATAGCCAACTTTAAAGCCTTCTTTACACGATTATACTTTTTAGCTCCATAGTTATATCCAATAATCGGTTGGGATCCTTGATTTATTCCAAAAATAGGCATTAATACCATCATTACTATACTCGTAATAATTCCCATGGCTCCTATTGCATAATTGCCACCATATTTAAATAAACTTTTATTAGAAATAATAGTTACTACACTTGCCGCTATTTGCATGAAAAACGGAGACATACCTATAGCAAAAATACTCTTTACAACCTTAAAATCTAATTTTAGATTTTTGTAACGTATTTTTAATACACTACTACCACCAAAGAAATAGTATAATACCCATATAGTATTTGCAGCTTGTGAAATAACAGTTGCTATAGCTGCTCCTCTAGTTCCCATATGAAAAACAAAAATAAAAATAGGATCTAAAATTGTATTTAATATTCCACCAATCAACATGGTAAACATAGCTATTCGTGGATTTCCTTCAGATCGTATAGTATTATTCAATCCAAAACCTACGTTTTGAAAGATTACACCGATAAGTATTATTGTTATGTACTCCTTGGCATAAGGTAAAGTCTCACTACTAGCTCCAAATTTTAGTAACATGGGTTCTAAAAATATAAGCCCTACAGCAGTTACTATAAGTGAGGTTATAATAATGAGGGTAAGGGCATTTCCTAAAATATGTTCTGCCTCTTCTTTTTTTTGTTGCCCAAGCTTTATAGATATAAGTGCAGCAGTTCCAATTCCCACTAGCATTCCGAAAGCCATAATTATAGTAGAAATGGGAAAAGTAACCGTAACTCCTGTTAGGGCAATTTTTCCTATGCCTCCCCCTATATGTCCTATAAACACTCTATCTACAACATTATATAGTGCATTAACTAGCATGCCTACAATTGCTGGGATAGAGAACTTCATAAGTAACTTACCTATACTTTCTTCTCCTAATTGTTTTGATTTATCCAACTAATCTCCTCCTAATGTATTTAACTTTATAAGTTTATCACAAAAACTATGATTAATACAAAAAAAGCCTATATTATTACAAATACATTAGTCATAATATAGGCTTTTAAACCTACTAAAGAATATAAATTATGAAACAAAAAATACCAACATTACATTAACTCCTATATTGATTATCATTTATTTATTAATTCCTTTAGTTTTTCTTCTATGTATTCATTAAGTTCAATCTCTCCAATATATGTTTTATCCCCTGCAAAATCAGGCCTTACTCTAAAGAAATTAACCACTAATTTATTTCCTGTAATTATATACTCATCTGAATGCAATGGTGAAAATATAACCTCTACTTCATCATATTTATTAGCACCTTCAAGCTGCGCCAGTTTTCCTACTAGATTATCTAAGTTAAGTTTCTTTACAGGAGACGCCATTGCATTTGTATATTCGAAATCCTCCATCATCCACATGTTATTGTTCCAAAACTTTAGCTCCTTCTTGTTTCCAGCAAAAGGCTCCCTATTCTTTATTGCACTTAAAGCTCTTCTTACTGATTCCCCATTAAATTCCTCATCATAGGCACAGGAGAGTCCTGGCATATCAGCTACGTCGTAGAAAAATTTTTCTGCTACATTTTCTTTTTCACTTGCAGCCATCCAAAAATACAGCATAGCCTCTACCGCTTCTAAATTCACTTTAATTCTTTGTAACATTTTATTTCTCCTTTCAATATCAAACGTATAGTAAATGAATTATTTATTTTGTTAAAACTACTCATATATAATATTTCTACACTTAAGTCTAAAACCCTTTGGATAAGATAAAATTTAATGTTTTGGATATCCTGTTATCTCTTTAATATCTTTATATAAATTCTTAAGACTAGGATAAATTTTTGTATATATCTTCTTATATAACTTTCTGTAGATCTCAGCATTAGAAACATTAGGAGTAAACTCCTTTGTCCTTTTAAACATGTGTTTTATAGCCTCTTCATAAGAGCTATATACTCCCAAGGCTACGTAACCTATAATTGATGCTCCAAGTCCTGATATTTCATAGGTTTGACCCTTATATATTTTTCTATTTAGCATGTCAGCGGTTATTTGGCAAATAGTATCGCTTTGTGACCCACCTCCACAAACTGCAATCTCCACTATTTTTTCACCTGATTTTTTTTCTATTTTTTCAATACCCTCAAGCAATGCATAATTAATACCTTCTATAATTGCCCTGTAAATATGTGCCCTAGTATGCACATCTCCAAAACCAATTATTGCACCTTTTGCATCTGGCATTTTCAGTCCCGGTCCCCAGTAAGGTTGAAGGATTAGGCCGTGAGCGCCTGGTGGTATTTCATCTAATCTCTCATTTAAAAGGGATTCTGGTGATATGCCCTTGCCCAAGGCTTCCTTCATCTCTCTCATAGAAAATTCACTCTTAAACCAACTTATCATCCAATATCCTCTAAATATTTCCACCTCAGGATTATAATGTCCTTGCACAGCAGAAGGGTAAGCGGGCATAAACTTTATAGGTTCAAAATATTTCTTTGATGTAGTTTGTACTGTGGCTGTAGTACCAAAGCTTATACTTGCAGACCCAGTGTCTAAACATCCATTTCCTAAAGTCTCACAACCCTTATCTGAAGCGCCAGCTATTAAAATAGTTCCTTGTCTTATACCTGTAAGTTCTGATGCTTCCTTTGTTATTTGCCCTATTATCTCCCCTGGATTTACAAGTAGTGGCAGTTTTTCTCTTTCTATTCCAAAAAGCGTCCATCTATAACTTGTATTACTTTTAGGCCAACACTTGTTTTTATAATCAAAGGGAATATGTGCTATTTGATTGGCTATTGAATCTACGATTTTCCCCGTAAGTTTAAAATGAAAATACGCTGAAATAAGGATATATTTATCTGTTTTTTCCCAAATTTCTGGTTGGTGCTGCTTTATCCAATAAGCCTTTCCTTTTTTTTGTGAGATATCAATAGCTTGCTTCATACCAATAGCCCTAAAGGCTAAATTTTCTATATTTGAAAACTCTGCAACATTATCTGCTATTCTTTGGTCAAGCCAGAGGATAGCAGGTCTTAGTACATTGTTCTCTTTATCAAGGTTAATGCATGTATCTCTCAGGGTTGTTACAACCACTCCTTCTACCTTTTGCCAAATTTCCTTACAGTCTTCCTTAAGTTCTTTGCATACTATACATAAATTATCCCAATATACCTCCGGATTCTGCTCCGCAAAGCCTGGGTAATTAGAAAAATAAGGTTCAAATTCTCTTTTCTTCTTGCATAGCAATGTGCCATTTTTATCAAAGATAAGTGCCCTTATACTTTGTGTTCCACAATCTATGGTAAGCACATACTTATCACTCATTTTCTTCCTCCTACAATCTGATTATAAATTTGCAACCTTTACCTTTATCCTGCACTAAACATATGTTTCCACCATGCTTTTCAATTATAGACTTTGATATTGCAAGCCCAAGGCCTGTACCACCATTTCTCGAATTTCTTGTAGTATCTACTCTAACAAAAGGATCGAAAATATTCCCCTCAAATTCTTTAGATATTCCTATTCCATCATCTTCAATAATAATTACAGGCTTTCCCGCATCCATTAAAAATTTGATGCTAATAGTAATCCCAGGGCTATTATATTTCATACTATTTAGTATAATATTACTTAAGGCTCTATCTAAGTTTTTTCTGTCAAATGAAAACTCTACCTCATCTTCTGAAATATCAAATTGATATTTCACACCCTTTTGCTCCATTACGGGCACATAGCCTGCAATAAGTTCTCTTAAAAATTCACCTATGTCATGACTGACTATATCTAATTTGTATTCCGTACTTTCAACACGTGAAAATTCAAAAAGTTCTTGAATTAAGTCATTTGCGCGTCTACTATTATTATTAATAACTTTTAACAACTTATTTTTGTCTTCTTCTAAAACATCATCATTTTCTAATAAAAACTCTGAATACCCCAATATACTTGTTAATGGATTCCTTAAATCATGAGATATGTTAAGAATCATTCTTTTCCTGTTATTCTCTGCTTTTTTCTTTAATAATTTCTCTTGTTGTATTTTTTCTGCCATTAGATTAAAAGCATCCTTTAATTGACCTATTTCATTTAAAGAATTAATTTCAACCCGCGCTGAATATTCACCATCTTTTAGTGTATTAACCCCTTCTAAAAGTTTTTTTAAGGGTTTAACAAAAATCCTTGATGTAAGTTTAGAATAAAGTACCATCGTAGATATTAAAAATATAAATATAATAAAAGGAAATATTCTTAAAAAAGTTAGCCCACTCTTTTTATGATTATTCGCACCTTCTAGTTGTTCTTTATGTTCAAGTCCCCAAGCATATGTGTCAAAAATACTGTTAGGCATAGCCGTAATTAAAATAAAATCTTCCTTCTCCCCATGTTTACTAGTATAAAAATAGCCATCCTTTAAATTATTAGTAATCATATCTTTATAATATTTCTGTGAGTATTTAAATCCGATTTTATGCTTACTTCCATTTTCCATAACAATAACTAGGTTTTTATCAAGCACTTCCACATAACCCTTATACTTTATAAAATTTGAAACATTAATATCCTTATAATTTTCCTTTATAATATATAAGGCTTTAGTATTATCTCTTGTGGCGCCCATATAATTAATAGAGAAATAAAACAATAAGGATCCCATAGTTAGAAGGAATATTGCAATTAAAATAATCAAAAACAGGATGTAATTTTTAAATAATTGAGTCTCCATTTTTTTGCTTTTAAAGTATGTAGCTATTTTTTTTACTTTTTTTCTGTTAATCATGATGCTGCTCCATTTTATACCCAATGCCTCTTATAGTTTTTAAATATTTAGGATTCTTAGGATCATCTTCAATCTTCTCTCTAATATGACTTATATGCACCATAATAGTATTGGAATCTCCATAATAGGGGTTTTCCCAAACTATTTCATATAGTTGCTTTTTAGTATATACCTTTCCGGGATTCTCTAAAATAAACCCAAGTAACCTATACTCCTTTGGATTTAAAGCTAGCTCTATATTGTTTTTATAAATGCTACAACTTTCCTTGTCCAGCATTAACTCCCCAACTATTGTTACAGTTTTATGAGCTTTATTAGAATATTTATAATACCGCCTCAGTTGAGCCTTAACCCGTGCAATTATTTCGATAGGACTAAAAGGTTTTATAACATAGTCATCTGCACCTAGTCCAAGACCCAAGATTTTATCCGACTCTTCTTCTCTTGCTGTTATAAAAATTACTGGTATTTCACTAGTTTCTCTAATCTTTTTTAAAACATTAAATCCGTCAATTTTCGGAATCATAACATCAAGTAGTGCAATATCTATATCTTTATTTTGAAATATATCCAAGGCTTGCATTCCATCTTCTGCTGTAAAAATTTTATATCCTTCTTTTGATAAATGAATCTCTAGCAATTCTCTTATATCCTGTTCATCTTCTACAATTAGAATATTCATCATCTACGCCCCCCCTTAAATCCTATACACATTGTAACTCGAAAGTACACTTTAACTCAATTAAAAAAGAGAAAAGTATATATTACTACAATTGTATCTCACTTCGCTGAGTAATTCTAAATTAATTTTAAAGAAAGATGCTAAAAAGTGCAAACTCGGTTGCGCTCAAACATGCACTTTTCTTAACGCATCTTTCTTTAAAATTAATTAAGAATTACTAACGCTTGTTCGAATACAATTTACGTAATATATACTTTTCTCAGCCCGCTAAAAAAAAAGAAAGTAAAAATAGAAGGTATATACCCTCTATTCTTACTTTCTAAAATATTTAATTAATATCTTGTTATACCATCTTTTGTAACAATACCTTTGATTAATGGTTTAGCTTTTATTTCTTCTTGTACTATTTCATACGCATCTAATACCATTTTTGTTGATATTTTTTGTTTTTGCGCATCATTTGCGTAAATAGTTGCAATAGCCTCGCCCTTCTTTACAAAATCACCGATTTTCTTATGAAGAACAATACCCACTGCTAAATCTATTATACTTTCTTTAGTTTCACGGCCAGCGCCTAACACTAATGCTGCTCTTCCTATGTCATCCGCTTTTATTGCTTTTACATAGCCTTTAACATTTGATATAACTTCCTCTACAATAGCCGGCACCGGGAATAATGATGCATCATCTACATAAGCTGGATTTCCACCTTGTGCTACTACAAGTTCTCTTAATTTTTGAAGACCTTTTCCTGATTTTATAATGTCTTTAAGTATTTTTCTTGCTTCCTGTGCATCCTTTGCCTTTTTTCCTAGTACAAGCATATGTGCTCCTAAGGTTAAACAAAGTTCTGTAAGATCTTCAGGACCTTCACCTTTTAATGTATCTATAGCTTCTTTTACTTCTAGTGCATTACCAACTGCAAATCCTAATGGTTGGTCCATATCAGTTATTACACCAATGGTGTTTCTACCAACGTTATTTCCTATATCAACCATTTCCCTTGCAAGTTCAAAGGCATCATCTTCATTTTTCATAAATGCGCCGCTACCTGTTTTTATATCAAGTACTATAGCATCTGCACCTGAAGCTATTTTTTTACTCATTATGCTTCCTGCAATTAAAGACATATTATCAACAGTTGCAGTAACATCACGAAGTGCATATAGCTTTTTGTCTGCTGGTGCTAAATCAGCAGTTTGACCGCCTATAGCAATTTTAACTCCATTTACATTTTGCATAAACTTCTCAATGGACATGGCTACTGAGAAGCCCTCAAAAGCTTCTAGCTTATCAATAGTTCCACCGGTATGTCCAAGTCCTCTTCCTGACATTTTAGCAACTGGTACTCCAGCTGCTGCAACAATAGGTCCAAGTATTAGTGTAGTTGTATCCCCTACACCACCAGTACTATGTTTATCAACTTTTACACCCTCAATAGCAGATAAATCAATAGTATCACCACTATTAACCATTGCCATTGTTAAATCTGCTGTTTCTCTCTTATTCATCTTTTGAAAATATATAGCCATAAGCAGCGCTGAAACTTGATAATCTGGGATACTTCCATCTGTATATCCACCTACAAAGAAATTAATTTCTTCTGTAGTAAGTTCGTCGCCATCTCTTTTTTTCATTATTAAATCGTACATTCTCATAATACTCAACTCCTAATTATTTATTTTTTTGCATGTGTTCCAATTTAATAATTAGAATTTGAATCCTTAGTTCCTTCAACTATTGCTATAGAACTACTAGCCCCTATTCTACTAGCACCAGCTTCAATAACAGCTTTTGCATCTTCAGTTGTTCTTACCGCCCCTGAAGCCTTAACTCCCATGTCAGGTCCAACAGTTTGTCTCATTAATTTTATATCATGAACTGTTGCTCCGCCTGTTGAGAATCCTGTTGAAGTTTTTACAAAGTTTGCGTTAACTTCTTTAGCTATTTCACACACCTTAACTTTTTCTGCATCAGTTAAAAGACAAGTTTCTATTATTACCTTTACTATTGCGCGTCCACTGGCAACTTGAACAACCGCTTTGATGTCTTCTTTTACTACCTCATATTTATTTGATTTTATAGCCCCAACATTAACTACCATATCTATTTCATTTGCACCATTTTCAATTGCTTGCTTAGCTTCAAATGCTTTTACTTCTTTAGTAGTAGCACCCAATGGGAATCCAACAACGACACAAGTTTTTACGTTACTTCCTTTTAACTCACTACTTACCAGTGCTGCGTAATATGCATTAACGCACACTGAAGCAAATCCGTATTTTTTAGCTTCAGCACAAACTTTTATAATCTCTTCCTCACTTGCTTGTGGTTTTAATAGTGTATGGTCTATATATTGTTCCATTTTCATATTAATCTTCTCCTTTATATTTTATAAATTTATTTTATTCTCATTTTTTTCTATATATTTTTCTGATCCTTTTAAAATAAGCTCTGGCAAAACGGTTTGTCTTTTTATTGACCTGGGCTCTTTGCTATTCAGATTTTCTAGTAACATTTTCATACCAATTCTGCCAAGTTCGGTGGACGGACCATTAACAAAACTAATATTCATACCTATTATATTTAAAACATCAACCTTATCAAAGCCTATAATAGCCATATCACGCGGTATATTTATCTTTTCTTCATATAAAGCTTTTATGCACCCTAAAATCATGGTATTGCTACTTACGAAAATAGCAGTAGGCCTATTGTCCATTTTCAATATTTTCTTTGTAATTTCATAAGCGGTCTGCTGTGTATAATCACCATAAAAGATATTTTCATTATCTATAGGGATATTATTAGCTTCTAAGGCTTTTTCATATCCTAGCAATCTTTCTTTTGCTGGTCTAGACTTCATGTCTCCTGTAATTATAGCCATTTTTCTATGACCCGCTTCTATTAAAGCAAGGGTTCCATCATAAGCGCCCTTTATGTGATCTATAAAAACCCCACTAAATTCCAGATATTCAACATGACCATCTATTAAAATTATTGGGATTCCTAGGTTCTTAAGCACATTTAAGTTTTCACTATTGTCTGAGTTCCTATAGAAAGTTGGCGTTATAATGAGACCTTGAATCCTTTGCTCTTTAAGAACATTAATAGCCTTTAATTCTTTATTTTTATTCTCATCAGTGTTGCAAAGAATTATATTTAAGTTATTATCATCAGCAATTTCAGTAATGCCTTTAATTATCTCACCAAAAAATAGATTGTTTATATCCGGAACTATAACTCCAATAGTATTAGTTTTACTTGTAGACAAGCTCCTAGCTATAGCACTAGGCGTATAATTTAGATCTTTTATTGCCTTTAGAACTTTTTCTCTTGTTTCATCCTTTACATAACCTGAACTATTTAAAACTCTTGATACTGTTGCATGGGATACTCCAACCCTTACCGCAATATCACTTATTGTCACTGTCATTTTAATCCTCCTCACATTAGAGAAAACGCTTACAGGACTCTGAATAAATATAAAGCTTAGTTTATAATCCAGTATACAAGTATTACAGCATAACCTAAGTATGCTATATTAAATACTTAATTTTCTGAAATATGTTACCGCTTTCATATTTAGTATACTGCAAGGTTATCTAAATTTCAATAGGATTTTTTATGAATTTTACAATTAGGTGGCTGAAAATAAATACCAAGTCAAATATGCTAATATATTTTTGATATACTTGAACTATTAAAATAATAATGATATAATGAACACAGTTCATAAAAGAGGTGACAATATGCCCAAAGTTATCGAAAATTTAAGAGAAACTATACTCTTAGAAGCTAAAAATATTCTATTAAATCAAAATTTTAAAGATTTAAGCATAAGAGAAATTGCTAAAAGTTGTAATATTGGCACAGGTACTTTTTATAATTATTTTTCCACTAAAGAAGAACTTGTAACCGAAATCTTTAGAGAAGATTGGAAAAAAGTATCTGATCTAGTAGAGGACTTAAAACTTACCAATGAGCCTTGTAAAGAAAAAATCAGAAAAATATATATATCCATTGGAATATTTGTAAATAGTTACATACCAATTTTTTATGAAATGGCTATGCTTAGTGGAAATGATTATAGATGTAGAGAAGCTAATAGGTATGATGTTCTATACACTAAAATAAGCGAACTGCTAGATATTGAAAAATCTAAGGGTAATATAATCTCCACTCTTTCTTCTTATAAACTGGCAGAACTTATTATTTCTAACTTGATGTATCTTAACAAACACAAGTTTATAAGTTTTGATGAGCTATATGACAATTTGAGAATTTAGTAGTTTTTTTATCTTATATTAGAAAGTAATATAAGATATTCTTTTAAAATTATATGAACATGGTTCATATAATTTAATGTTGTAAAAAATCTTATTTTTAAATTCTAAATATATAAAAAAATGGAGGATGTAAATATGTTAATTTATGCAATTGTTTTTATAACCTTAGCTCTTGTATTTTATACCATCGGTGTTTGGAGTGAGAAACTTCAAGGAACTCTTAAACCTTGGCATTTGGGCTTATTCCTACTTGGCCTCGTGTGTGATACAACTGGCACACTCCTTATGGAAAGTATAGCAAGCAGTTCATATGCAGTAGTCTCAGGCTTTAATTTACATGGAATTACTGGTGTTATAGCTATAGCCCTAATGCTTATTCACGCTATATGGGCCGCAGTGGTTCTTATTCGGAAAGATGAAAATATGATATTAAAATTCCATAAATTCAGTATAATAGTTTGGATTATTTGGCTTCTTCCTTTTATCTCTGGAGCTATGTCTCATATGAACTAATAAAAAATTTAGGCACACGAAAATAAATAAAATAGACAAAAGACAAGGTGTAAATCTCACCCTGTCTTTTGTCTTCTAAATCTTATTTATTTTTTTCTTTATCAAATTCAGAAAGATTGTGCTGCTTCCATTGAACACTTGCTTTACTATAATTTATTTTACTTATAGTAGTATTTTCCCATATGCTATTTACTTTAGCTTTGTTGTTTGATGTCATATTAGAAACGGGTAGAGTTATGCTTTCAGTATAAATATCTTTTCCTGTTTTTATGATATACTCGTATTGGTTTTTTAAGCTTTCTAAATCATATATCTTGGTTTCATCTTCTTTTACGAATTTCTTAATAGCATTCAAATCATATTCTTTTTCGATATAATATAGTTTCGCCCCCTTGTATTCACCTGATTGAATCTTGATATTTGCCAGTCCCATATGGATTTCGTCATCCTTTAAGTAGATCTCAAGCCTATTTTTAATAGTTTCACTCATTTCCTTTGTATCAAGTCCTGAATACATATCTACACGTATATTACTAGTGGGTTCAAGTGCACTAAGACACTCATTGTTACTGATATCCCCTCTATAGTTTGGATCAGCATATAAGTCAATACCAGAATAGCTATCATTAAAGTTATATCCATTTCTAGAAATATTAAAGCTTCTCGTTAATTTTGTTCCAAAATCATACTTTTTCATTTTTACTTCTTTTGAATCATTTAAATTTATTAAAGACTTAGCTGTAATAATTTCACCTAAATATTCACTTATACCCTCTTTGTCTAAGCTAAATGAATTTATCATACTCTCAAAAGCATTTTTCTTTTTTGCATCATTATACTGCTCTTCCTTCATTGTAGCAGTCACTAAGTATTTATATCCATTTCCCACAACATACAATTGATGTACAATATACTGATTTTTAGTAACTGTTTTATATCGAATTACTACATGATGAACATTAATATTTGCCTGTGTTTTTGTTTCATTTCTAAGTATTTCATAAACTTCACTATTATACTTATCTTTTAATACTTGTATTTCTTCTGCTGCCCATTTTGAAGCAGTTTCATCTTTTCCTGCTGAACTTATTAAGCTAACAGATACTCCTTCTGGTACTTTAAATTCTTTTTCATCATTTTTAACTTTCTTTTCTACCTGTTCTAGCTCCTCATCGCTATACACTGGGGTAAATTTTTGAGTACGTGCATTAGGTATTCCTTCCACTCTCCAGTAAGGACTCATAATCATTTTCCAACCATAGCTTGTATTTTTATATTCTCTAGTTGTACTAACTGAGTCTGATAATTCTTTAATAAATGCATTTTTCTCATCAAAAGAAAGTTTAAAAGAAGATGTTAATTTATCAAACATTTCTTTATGCTCTCTATAAAAATCACCTTTCATAGTTATTGTTAAATTGTATATATAATTATTTTTTATATAAATTCTATTTTCCACATATTCTCCTAACTGCTGTGCTGCCTCGTCCACTAAAAGATAATCTATAAATGGATTAGATTTAATTATACGAATATATTCTTCTCCTGAACTATCTTTAGCAATGTTTATAAGCAATTCTTTTTCCTGTTCAACCCTATATAAATCCCTTGATGTAGCATTTTGCATTTTATATAGTAACTCTTCCAATGATAGCTCATCCTTGTTTTTCTCCACTTGTAATTGAACCCCAGACTTATAACTAGCTGTTGCCATATTGAAAATATTTGCTCTATCTGACTTAAAAACAATCCCATCATCAGGCAGGTGCATAGACCACTTATATATGCGGCTTCCTACCCCAGTTTTCATTTGATCTGCTTTATTAGAAAACGTTTGGTATAAATCAATTTTCCCATCATCCACTTTAGCTTGGACTGATGGCGCAGTTAACCCAATTGATAAACAAAGAGTAAGTACAATTGCCGTAGCCTTATTCTTATTCATATTTATTACTCCTTTCCTTTTTTCTTTTCTTTACTTGTTTCTTCCTTTAAAACCACTGTTACATCAAATTTTTTACCTTCACGACTAAATGTTAATTTCACCTTATCACCAGGCAAATGTCCTTTTAAAATCTCGTTATAATGAGCTATGGAATTAGTAGGTTTATTATCTATAGCATCTAATATATCTCCTTCCTTTACCTGACCCACCGTTACCACTGCATCCTTTTGAAGTGTCACTACTTTTAACCCTTGATTAGTAGGAAGTCCAAGCATCGCTGCCCAGTTTTCTTCAAACTCAACGCCAGTAAAGCATCTTTTTATCCTGCCAAATTTATTATAATGGTCTAGGAAATAATTAATGTTTCCCACAGGAATTGAAAAGCTCATTCCTTGATAGAACATATATCCTAATGTGTTTATACCAACTAACTCACAGTTCATATTAATAAGGGGACCTCCACTATTACCTGGGTTTATAGCTGCATCCGTCTGTAAATATGTGTACATACTTTCTACAGGTCTATCTAGTCCACTTACAATTCCTTTAGAAGCACTATTTCTATATCCAAAAGACAAAGGTGTTCCTACCGCTACAACATCGTCCCCAACTTTTATTTCACTTTCAAGTGCTAATTTTATAGGCTTTAAATCCGTCTTATTAATCTTTAATAATGCTAAATCAATTTCCTTATCTGCATATAAAAGTTCTGCTTTATAAACATTACCATCATATGTAACCACATAAATGTCCGCCAGGCCATCTACTACGTGGTTATTGGTTAAAATTCTTCCTTCCTTTCCTATTACAACTCCAGAACCATGTTGTAAATTTTTAGGTAATTTTGAGAATATTTGCTCCTGTTCTCTATAGTTTGTATTTTTTCCTATGACAGCAACTACGGATTGATTTACTTGTTCAATAACGCTTGATACTTTTTTTGTTTCCTTTTGGGCTGATTTTTGTGGTTGCTCAATTGTCTTCTCTGCTGACTTAGGCACCAATTCATTTCCACCTGATGCAAAAACAGGTGTTGTGTTTAAAATTAATGTAGCCATGATCAAAATAGATGATAAAATTTTTTTCATGTTAATCCCCCTTTTAAATAAGTAATTGAGCCACCTATTACTAAGTTCAAGCTCCTTGAGTTTTCATAGTTTATTTATAATTACTTGTATATAATACCATATTTAAATATATTTTCCAACTTATTTTTCAAGAAAATAGTTTTTAAAAATTGTTAAATAATCATCTTAGATGTTGAAATATTAAGGACTAAAAAAAGCAGCTAGGAAAATTATTGATTTTCTCTACTGCTTTTTTTATGTTAGGTGCTAAATGAATTTTAACCTTACTTGATTTTATAATTTCTTATGTCTTTTCCATAATATTTAAGGTCGCCCTTTTGTCCATCAAATACAGCTGCATATACTGTATTATTTTGTTTTAAATGTACTTCGTATTCTGTTTTGCCTTCTGTATTTCTTATTGTGAGTACATCTATTGCTTCAGATCCCTTTTCTATTTTGTTTAATATCTCTTCTTTGCTTATTGTTGGTGCAATTATTTTTTTATCATAGGGATATACTATTTTAAATTTACTTATTAGTCCTTGACGTTCTAAACATATTTCTATTTTCTTCATTTCATCATATATACCACTCATTTCTTCAATATATGAATACTCAATACTTCTGATTTTAGTATTTTTTTCATAATTAATTTTTTTATCGTATCTAAATGCATTATTACTAAATTTTAATAGCATTTCCCTGGCTATCTTATCTAGTTGCTGCTCTGTGAGTCCATAATTTGGCACTGTGAATCTAGTAGCATCTATTGATACTTCTTTTGTTTTTTTATGGAAATTTATCTTATACTCTACCCCATCCTCCATTATAGAATCTATTGGCAAGGATTTAGTTTTAAATATATACGTGTCTGAATTTCCCTCCGTACTATTCTCTTCCTCTAAGGGTATGTTTTTAACTATTTTTAAAAAAGTTTCTTTACAGTACTTTTTTGCGTTCTCAAAATCCAATTTATTAAAATCTTTCCCACTAAAGTCACCCTTATACTCCTTGATAAAACTATATTTTTCTGTATTTAATAGTTCCTCTGATTTTTTTGAGTAATTATTATATATTTTAACTATATTTTTTTCTAGTTTCTTCTTATTATCAAAATCAATATCAATATTCTTATATGTATTTCCTAGTATACTTTTGCATTCCTTTATTAACTCATCATTGTAGGAATATAGACTTTCTAAGTATTTTTTCTCAGGTGGACTTATTAACCCATCTGACAATATATTTTTAATTGTTTCACTTACATTAAGATGCATTATCCAATAATCATCATAATACTTTCCATTACTAATATGTTGCGCACTTGAGTTTGATCTACTAAAATCAACTACAATTTCTCTATTTATAAGCTGCTTCTCTTTATTATAATTATTTATTTTCAATATTTGTGATATTTGTTCATTTGAATTTTCTAACTCTGTACCAAAATTTCGAAAATCATAAAACATTCTAGATTTTAATTCCACTGAATAATTGTGCCCAGGTTTAATGAAAATCATAGAAATAAAAAATGCTATAATACATAAAGCATTAATAATTTTCTTTTTACTTGGCTCTTTAATGTTTATATTAATCTCCCCCTGTTAGTACATTATCAGTCTAGTTATAAGAAACCAGACTAACTCTTTTAATATCCCCTGCATTAATATTCAAATTACCCCCATTATCAAACTATAGTATTAATCTTAATAACTATATTAACATATTTTAATTATTTTTCCAATAATTTCATCATATTATTCCCTGTAGCACTTCAAATAAACAAATAACACTTTCGACAGAATATTTTTGGAACAAAAAAAGAACTAACCTACTATTGATTCAGTTAGCTCTTTTCCAAAGGTAATTATTTTATTTAAAATTACCTTCATATTATAAATTCTGTCTTATAATATCTTTTCACCAATACCCTACTGAGTAAATTCAATGTTCCACTACTACATTTGCAAGATTGAGCTTAATTATGGAAGCTTATTACCTGCCGCCCTATAAATTTCATACCATTCCTGCCTTGTTAGTTCAACCTGTGAAGCTTTGCAAATATCCACTAACCGCTTTGCGTTTGTTGTACCAACTAATGGGTGGATTTTAGCAGGATGCCTTAGAATCCATGCAATTGCAATGGCTGAATTGGTTACACCTTTAGTAGCTGCAATTTCGTTTATTTTATTATTTAACTCAGGGAATTTATCATTATTTAAAAATACGCCTTCAAAAAAACCGTACTGGAAGGGAGACCATGCCTGTATAGTAATATCCTTCAAGCGACAGTACTCAAGAATACTTCCATCTCTATTAATAGAGGGATCAATTTGCATATTTACATTCATTCCAGAATCAATCATACCCGTATTCGTTATACTTAGCTGTAGCTGATTTATAATAATTTTGTTATTTAAGTATTTATTCAATAGTTCAATTTGCATAGGGTTCTGATTACATACTCCAAAATATTTGACTTTTCCGCTGCTATGGAGCTTTGAAAAAGCTTCTGCAACTTCTTCCGGCTCCATAAGAGTATCCGGACGGTGAAGTAACATAATATCTATATAATCCGTATTCAAACGCGTAAGGCTGCCCTCTATAGAATCTATTATATGTTGCTTAGAGAAATCAAAATATCCATCTCTTATGCCACACTTAGTCTGAATTATAATTTTTTCTCTAATGCTGGACTTCATATCAATAGCATCTGCAAAGATTTTTTCAGATTTACCACCACCATAAATGTCAGCATGATCAAAAAAATTGATTCCCTCTTCTATTGCAGTATTAATAAGCACTGATGCTTCGCTTGTTGAAAGACTATTTATTCTCATGCATCCTAAGGCAATCTCAGATGCACTGATGTTTCCATTTGCAATGTGTATTTTTTTCATAGTTTTCACCTTCCTTATTGTTATTATTTCTGTTTATATTGTAAAGTTAAGTATAGTTTTCGCCCCTATTTTTAAGAACCCACATTTTTTATACATTTCTTTGGCGGTATATTCGCTATCTGTTAATACATATACCGTCTCTGCACCAAAATCACTACAACGTTTTAGCAATTCTTTCAAGACCGAGGTACCAAACCCTTTTCTTTGATATTTCTCTAAAATATCAAAATCTTAATTTTAGCAGTTTTTTTGTTAAAAAAATTTGATTTCACTTTTATAGCATAACATAATATTCTCATGTTATTCTTTAACTTTTTCCCATGTATATCTGTTTCCAACTAACTTAAATCCAGTTGCTTCATATAACCTATTTAGTGCTGGGAATTTCTCTGGAGTAAGCGTAAGCAATGTTGATACCTCATGAATCTTAGAATCTCTTGGATGAAATTCTTGGCACTTCTCTATAATGCTAAAATTATATACAATCATCCAGTCACTATTAGGGTTCACTTCACATTCGCCATATAATCCATTAAATAAATCATTTGCCCTAGCTTTATTATTCCCCCAAATATACCCGTGATTACCATTTGACAATAACGGAAATTCTTCTATAGTTTCACTCTTCTCCTTTTGTGCCTGAAACAATCCACTCAATAAAGCTATATGAGTTGATAACCAATAAAGCCTATTTTTATTACAATCAGACCCTATAAAATTAATCTTTCTTATTTCATGCTCATTAGTCCTATGCCTAACCGTCATAAAGTCTGAAACGTCAGTTATTTTTCCACAGTAGCCTTTTGTCACCATAGAATTTATAAATAATATTAGATGATCAATTTGAGGCGCTGTAAGATAAAGAGTTATCTTTAATTCAATTAAAAATTTGTATATTGCCAATGATTTTGTTACAATAACCAAAATATGTGTTATAACATCTTTTCACCATTTTTTAGATTTCTAACTTGTGGAATAGTTAATCCTGTTTTTTCCGCAATGGTTTCCATATCTAAAACATCAATAAGTTTTTTTGCTATAGTTATTTTTTCTTCCATCCTTCCTTGTTTTTTAGCTTCATTTGTAATTTCTATTTGTTTCTGCAAGCCACCTTCTCTATTTTCCCAAAATTCCATTGCTTTTAAATCATTTCTAATGTATTCAAGTCCTTTTTGTGTTATTTTGATCTCCATTTCCCTCATAACCCCAAATATTCCTTTGAATTCTATCATTCCCAATTCCACAAGCTCTTTTATCCTCCAAAATATGTAGCCATCAGAAATTCGTATTTCACTAAATGCCATTACACTTCCCACAATTCTTGCTGATTTTCTAAATTCCTTTTCTGTATACTTTAATATATCTATATCAAAATAATCATCTTTTACACTTCTTATCTTACCATCTTTAAAAATACGAAGTATTAAATTATCATTTTTTAATGAATTCCACTCATTTAGTAAAGTATCATATTCCTTTAATTCAATTTTTCTTTTTAGTTTAATAAATGACTTTAACTTTTCAGGCATAATTTCTGACATAGAGATATATGTATATAAATCATTTGAAGACTCCTCAATCATATCTGATACATTTATAAGATACATATTGGTGGTTTTATATTTTAAAAGTTCCAAGGTATACAGCATCCCACAAATCTCATTACCGCAGTGTCCATACCATAGATAAATCACATCTGAATCCTTAATTTTCGAAATACTTTTATAGAATTCTCGATAACCTTCCTTCAGATAATTAGACTCTAAGGAAGTAACCTCATCTTTTCCACTAATTCTATTCCACCAATGCATTCTTTCATCTGTGTTTATCCCATCTCTTATCATGCCTTGTGAAATATCATCATCAAAACTAATAACTCCTTTACCTTCCAATAATTTTTTATTATTAATAGCGTATCTCAAACTTCCACCTGCACTTGGTGAAAAACATATATGAATTATATTTTGCATAAATTCCTCCAGTTTATATTGTAAAGTTAAGTATAGTTTTGGACCCAACTTTTAAGAACCCACATTTTTTATACATTTCTTTAGCAGTATCTTCGCTATCTGTTAATACATATACCGTCTCTGCACCAAAATCACTAGAACGTTTTAGCAATTCTTTCAAGACCGAGGTACCAAACCCTTTTCTTTGATATTTCTCTAAAATATCAAAATCTTCAATTTTAGCAGTTTTTTTGTTAAAAAATAACTCGCAGTTACCCATAGGGACTTCATTATGATAACACAGAAAAAAATCAAGATTATTTTCTGCTCTATAAGCCATTGCTTTTCTTTGGATTCTCTTAATTGCGAAATCTTCTCCCATAGCATGTGAATTTGCCTCAATATCAACTCTAATACCATCTTCCATAACATCTTCTGTTTTTGCGGATTTTATAGTGCATTCATTATTTCCACATAAAACATTAAATTTATCTGATGTAATATACATATAATCCTGTATTGTTACTTCAGGTTTAATTTCAAAGGAATTTAATAGCTCACTGCCTATATTAAAGTTATATTCAACTTGCAGGAAGCTTTTGCCTTCTTTCTTACTGCGCATAATCTCTTTTATTATTAGATCATATATTTCCTGTTCAGACATACAGCACTTTACTAAAGTATAGTTATGAGCAAACATATTACAAATATGCTCATCTCTAAACCTAATAATTTTCTCATCTTCAAAGTATTTAGAAAAGCATTTTGTATATTCTATTTCAGTATCTATTAAAAATTTTAACATAATTCAATTCCTTCCATATCTATTATAAAATTTATAATTTCTATACTCCCCAAATGAGAGTTCCTAAATGCCAAAAAAATATTGGCCAAAATAATAATATAAAATTAATTGCTATTAAGAATAAACCTAATTTTGTTTTGTGTTTAATTAATCCAATTGTTCAAAGTATTCCACCAATAATTGCAAACATAGATGGCCCAAAATACAATAATAATCCTTCTAAAGCTGTAGACTGAGTCGGTATTAGTTGAATAAACTCATTTACTAATACCAAAAATGATACTATTAAAATGCCTAATGAGCATTTTGTAAATATGTTTTCTTTTTTCATAGGCTACCTCCTTAAACTATAAATACTTTTCACTTTATTATGCAATTCCAACCTAACTTTATGGAAATTATAGCATATTATTCATATTTATACATTACTGTATTAGAACAAACTGATTTTAAATGCACAATTCTCCTCTTTATTTACTAAAGTGTATTTTTTCCAAAAAATAATTAATTTAGGTCTATTTCAAGTTATTAATTATATAATTAATACATATTTCAAAGTTAAGGAGATGAAACTATGTTTTCAAATGAAACAGGCTTATTTAAACAAACAAAAGCAGCTAAATTTTTACCCCATATAATTTTAGCTCCTATCTTAGCTATTATTTTCATGATTGTGGGTCAGCTTATTGGTGTTATTATGTTTTCATTATTGAGCCCTTTAGTTCATGATTCTATAGCAAAATCACTGTTTTATCTTTCATTTACTTTCCTATTTATATCTTTATTAGTATTTGCCTGGGTAAAATTTATTGAGAAACGTGATATTTCTAGCCTAGGTTTTTGCAAAGAAAATTTTATAAAAAAGTATTTACTTGGTTTTGTTTTTGGATTTATAATGTTTACTGCAGTAATTGTATTACTTTCTATAACTGGTCATGTTGTAGTCGATAAAAATCCAGTAATTCCTGTAGGAATATCTGCTTTAAGTAGCATATTTATTATTTTACCGGGATGGATCATACAAAGTGGAACGGAAGAAGTGGTAACAAGAGGATGGCTTATGAATGTAATAGGCGCAAGGTACAATGTGCCTATAGGTTTATTTGTTTCTTCATCATTATTTGGTTTGCTTCATATATTCAACCAGAATGTAAGTATTATCGCTATTATGAATATTATCCTTGTAGGAATATTCTTCGGGCTTTATGTAATTAGAACCCATAATTTGTGGGGAGCTTGTGGGTTACATTGTGCCTGGAATTGGGCTCAAGGTAATATTTTCGGATTAGAAGTAAGTGGATCAAGTCTAGGTACTGGTAGCTTACTAAAATTAAATTTAACAGGAGCCCAATGGTTTACAGGTGGTGCATTTGGTCCTGAAGCAGGTTTTGCAACAACTATTATTTTATTAATGGGTATAGTTATTGTGTTTGTTATGTTAAAAAAGAAAAGTAGCCTGTAAATTTGCTCAGGCTACTTACTATTTCTATTTCAGTACTGCATACATACCTAGTTTTTCTAAAGAATTAGGTACAACTAAATATCCCTTGGTACACATTTGTTCAGCAATATGTCCAACTGAATCCACTTTATATTTTAGCTGTGAAACTGCAGGACATATATCTAACAATTGCGATGGTGCATGATTTTGTACAACCTTCGTTGACTCAAAAGCCGTTAGTTTTATATTTTCTTTTATTATTTTAATAGCAGGCTCCATTAAATGGACAAAATCATGGTATTGACTTTCAGTAAGCACAGGGAAATTAACATTATATTCTCTATTATTATTTGTAATATAGCCTTCACTAATAAGTTCAGCAAGAACTTCGCTATTATCCTCTTTAATATTATGTCTTGCTGCTCTTATAAGCACATCAATCTTAGAATCTCTTGGATGAAATTCTTGACATTTCTCTATAATTTTAAAATTGCATACATTGATCCAGTCACTATCAGCTTTCACTTCACACTCGCCATATAATCCATTAAACAAATCGTTTGCCCTAGCTTTATTATTCCCCCAAATATACCCGTGAGTGCCATTTGACAATAACGGAAATTCTTCTGTAGTTTCACTTTCCTCCTCTTGTGCCTGAAACAATCCACTCAATAAAGCTATATGAGTTGCTAACCAATAAAGCCTATTTTTATTACAATCAGAGCCTATAAAATTAATCTTTCTTATTTCATCCTGATTTTTTTCAATAAATTGAAAAAGTTCTTCTGCTACTGAACGGTGAATATCCTTTGTTTTTGTATATATCTCTTCTTCACAGCTTTGAGTAAAAATAATTATATTTGTTTGATATCTGGCATTTTGAAGTTGTTTAATTAAATTGTGGTTCATAAGAATTTTAATCTCATCTTCCAAATAAGGAGCTGCAACCCCTAATTCAATACTCATTTCTACTATTGTCATTGGATTATAATATGCAGCTAATAAAATATTTCCTGGTAATTTTCTCTCAAATAGCTCATAATAAAGTTTATATTCCATTTCATTCATCCACACATCCACACTGAAAATTCCGGGATTATAACTTTTTTCTCCATATTCTCTTGTCATATTCATACCTTCTCTCAATATTTTTCTAGATTTGAAGAGCAAATATTTGACCATTTCCAAAGAAATTTGAAGTTCCTGTGAAATTTGGTTACAGCTTTTATTATCAATATAGTACATTATGGTGGCTTTTCTATGACGCTCTGATAACAAAGAAAGCTCTCTTTTTAAAATATTTAGTTCATCATTTTGAACCACTACTGTTTCGGGCATTTCACATAAGCTATCTACCAAGTTTTCATCAATACCATAATGCTCTGTTTTTTTACGCTTACGCAGGTACCCTTTGTACACGTTATTTGCAATAGCCCACATCCAACCATAAAAAGCCTGTTCATCACGAAGTGAATTCGCATTCTTTAAAACTTCCTTCACTATTTCCTGTGATAAATCTTCAGCATCTTCACTGCTAGAAGTCCGCGAAAGACAAAATGCAAATATTGTCTTCATACAATCTGTTATTTTTTCATAAACAACTTGTTGTTTGTCCATATCTCACCAATTCCCTCAATTAATTTTGCGGTCCCTTTATTGTCTTCATATATATAGTGGCGCCATTTATAAAATGGTTAATCAACAAATAAATAAATTTAAATATTCTTTACTCTACTTCAATAATCTTAGTTATAAATCCTTTATAAATCTTTTTTCATAAAAGAAATTAAATAACCTTTATTTTGTTGAATCTACTTTTTATCTTTAACCGGTTTTAGTCCATAATTTCCTTTCCTATTTTCTAATTCCAATATTAACAAATTAGGATAAGAAATTATATTTATAAATGTTATTATATAATTACCCTGCGGGAATTAATGATTTCAAATGAGGTGACTTGATGGAGTATATTAACTTGATTCAAAAAACTATAGATTATATTGATGAGCATATCCAGGATAATATATCTTTAGATACGCTAGCTTCAATTGCAGGTTTTTCAACCTATCATTTTTATAAAATATTCAGTAGTTTTGTCCATATGTCTGTAATGGATTATGTGACAAAAAGAAAACTGCAATTCGCTTTACATGATTTAAGCACTGGAGCAAAGATAATTGATATCGCAATGGATTATGGCTATGAAACTCATGGAGGTTTTAATAAGGCCTTTAAACTTGCTTTTGGTTATCCCCCAAGTCTATACAGACTTCATGCTCCAAAGGGATTACCCCCAAAAATTAATTTAGTATATTTAAGAGAAAATTTAACTGGAGGGATTATTATGGAACCTAAAATAATTGAAATGCCTAGCTTTAAGGTTGTTGGGTATGAATTTAAGAATAACCTTAAAAATATATTACGTTCAAGCGATATTCCAGCATTCTGGGCCCAACGTGGTTTTGATGATAATAATTGTGAAGAGAAATTGTATAAGCAGCTAAATCCGCCAAGGCATGGAGAGTATTGCATCTGTATTAATACCAATATGGCTACTGATGACTTTTCATATCTAATGGCCGTTGGTGTTGATAGCTTTGATAAAGCCACTGATGATATGTGCAAACTAGAGATTCCTGCTGCTACCTATGCGGTATTTACATCGCCACAGGTACATGAAGATGACTTTGTAGCTTCCATAAATGGAACCTGGACCTATATACTTGAGCAATGGTTCCCAAATTCACAATATGAAATTGATGAGGATAAATTTGACTTTGAGCACTATGATGAGCATTGTCATCCCTGGGAATATGATAAAGTTTCAATGAAAATTTATATTCCAATTAAAAGCATATAAAATCTATAAGGACTATCTCAAAAAAATATTTTGAGATAGTCCTTATAGATTAATATCAACAGTCTTTCTAAAAATATGCTTAAATCTTAATCATAAACATATTTATGCGATTTACTATCTAAAAATTCGCAATCACAATCTTGTATAGCTTCTTCGTAGGAAATTCTTCTATTACTGCTTAGGATTGCATTAAAATATGCAATTCTATTATCAATCTCCTTCTCTATTTTCCCCTTACCACTAATTTGTAATCCATGACTTGGTAACAAAGTATAAGCACTGTATTCTTTTAATCTATTTAAAGATTCCAAATGCCTTTTTATACAATTTGGATCTGTTGAGGGTAGTAGTGGCGTGCCATCATTCGAAAACATTAGTTCATCAGCAATATGTATATACTGCTCATTAATTTTTATAATAATAGTACATAATGAATGTCCTGGAAAAGGAATCAATGTAAGCTGATGTTTCCCGAATTTAATACGAAATTGCTCTTCAATTAAGGTTGTTGGAATAAAATACTTATGCTCTTCCCTTTCTGTCCACAGGTCTAGTGTAGTCTTATAATGCTTGCTACCATATAATGATTTTCTTGGCAATACTTTTAGCCCTTGCATATGATCATCATGAAAATGCGAGATGATTATTTTTTCAATATATAGTCCATTGCTTTTCATATCCTGAAGTACCAGTAAAGCTTGCTCCTCATATCCAGTATCTATCAGAAGAACTTTATTATCATTAATTAAAGCTGTTATACTATTTCCAAAGTGATTCCCAGGTAATGGCTGAAACATATATTGTATTATTCCTGGTATTAATTCTCTTTTTAACATTTCGATCAAAACTCCTTAAATCATCATCTGTGATGCTGCAATTAACGACTTCAGAAGGAGATTTAGACTCCCACTGAAGTTTTCTTTTTGTTGTAGCATATTACCCCCACTTATAGAAGTTGGAGGCTTCCTTCTCAAATGTCGTTAAATTCATATAATTTTATATCTAGATATAAATATTGTTCTTACATATGCAAAAGTGCACTTTTATTTTTTGTCTTGACTCTGTTTAAGAATAATGTTGAAATTGAAAGGCAACCTCTCAGGCTGCCTTTATTGCGTCATATTAGAATATTGTGCAAGAAACTTACTGTAGATTATGCTTATACTGTACGCGACCATGAACTTGTCTGTTGCAGAAGTTTTGCATAAAGAAATTAACTCAGTTAAGCCATATCCACTCACCACAACTAAAACGTCTCATCCAACTTCTGAATCTTTGAGTGGGAAATTAAATATACATTGCCTAAAATGTCGATTTTGTCTCCCTTTACACGTACAGCGCAATCTTTGTTCGACGCATAAACATTCATTTCTTCTAATAAGGGAGATAGATCGCCTTGAATATGCGCAATGTTATTTTCAAGATCATAATGAGACAGGACAGAAAAATCGTCAAGGCCGATACCGTCGTAAATAGAGCTTTTTTCACCTTCAGAGCATAACCATTTAGCGGACATATTTATCGCACCAGCACTTGTTCCCATCACAACGGCTCCGCTTTTTTTAATGAAATCCGACAATTCATATTTAATCAAAAGACCGTTCTGTTCAATGTCTTCTCCACCCAACAAGAAAATGACCGAAGCATTTTGAATTAATTTTTGGGCCTCTTCCTTCTGTACGCCATAATCAATTAAGTGATATTCATCAAACATAATGTTGGCCTGGTCAAGCCACGAGCGTTCAGTAGCACCAACTTCCTCATCTTCATGAAGAAATGGATTCCCGCTAATCATAACAAGCGATTTTCTATCAGTTATATCCTCATGCAACAACCTGACCAGCTTCTCAAAAAAACCATCGTTAAACCAACCGAAATAATAGTGTGTTTTCATAAGTACCTCCGTAGTAAAGTTTATATAATATAAATAATCTATAGCACCGCCTTAGAATATAAGTCCGAATTAACTCCATTATACAACAAAAGGATAATATTGGATATAATTGGTGTATATGATTTTCAACACTACTCTTTAACATAGCCTTTATCTTTAATATTTTTAAACCAGTTATAATCATCTTTAATTTCCTCATCATTTTTATAAATATTCATTACTTTGCCAAGTTCAATAGAGAATTCAATAAACGCTTGTCCAATTGAAGTTATACAATTCCCATCTCGAACCACATCCCTATCTACTATAATTATTTTTTCATATATATGCTTATTGCTTTCATCTACTCTAAATCCTTCACCATCACCGTTAGCCTCTTTATTATCAAGCAATCCGTAATATACCATAAGTTCAGTTCCACCACAAATACCTGCAATGAATTTATTTTTTTCATTTAATTTTAAGATAAACTCTTTTAGTTCTGTTTTCTCATAAAGTTGCACAGGGTTTCCACCAGGGATAATAAAAAGATCAATATCATCTGGATTTAATTGTTGTATTGTTTTATCTGGCAAGTATTTTTGGTTTTCTTCACTTATATACACACGATTTTCTAAAGCTACGGAAAAAATATTATTCCTAAACTTAGCAAAGGCAAAAACAACTTCAAATTCACAAAACCCATCATAATAAAGAACACATACATTCATCTCATAACCTTCTTTCTTTTATTTTATAGCTCCCTAAGTATTTTTTTAATTTCTTCAAAGTTCTATTCTTCCATTATAAAACACAATGACTGACACCTATATGTCAGTCATTGTATTTACTGTATATATTTTTTATGTATTCCACCATTTTTTTTCTTAATTTATCTGGCCCTATGACTTCACAGTCGTTACCAAATCCTAAAATAAATTTCTTCAGTCCTTCATCCTCAGGAAAGAAATCTTCAACTATATACGTTCCATTTTCCAAAAGTGTAATTTTTTCTTTTGAAAAATATTCACTTAATTGCCCACCTATTTCACTAGAAAACTTTAATGTAACTAAAATACTATTTTTTTCATAACTTTCACTAAATATTTTTTTTATTTCCTCTTTTGAAATTAGATTTTTTTTAAATACACCGCCTAGCTTCATATTTCTTACTCTAACAAGTTTAAACTTTCTATAGTCTTTTCTTATTGTGCAAAATGCAATAATATACCAATGCCCATCCGTGAATTCTATCTGAATTGGTTCCACTACTCTCTTTAAATATTCCATTTTTCTATTTATATATTCAAACTCCAATATTCTATTTTCTTCAATTGCTTTATTCATAAGGAATAAATATTCTCTAAGTTCTTTCTCCATACTAAAGTGAGACATATCTATACTAAGATTATCACATTCCTTTTTTTCAGTGTTACGTAAAGTTTCAAACTTAAGTACTATATCATTAAATTGTGGGTTGTTCCCGAATAAAAACTTTAGATTATCCATTACAGCAATCAAAGGCTCAATTTCTTTTTTATTAAGAAATAGATTATTTAAAGTATAGTTCTCCATAATATAATAACCTCCACCCTTACCACCGGTAGCTGCTATAGGAACCCCTGCTTCACTTATTTTTTCTATATCACGGTATATTGTTCTTAAAGATACCTCAAAATGTTCGGCAAGTGCTCTTCCTGTTACCAAACCTTTTTGAGAAATAATTATTAAAATTGATAAAAACCTTTCTGCTCTCATAATATAAACGTTCCCTACCTTCCCCTCAGTATTTACAATTTATTAGTTTTTTGTTATATACAAGTGAATATTTATTTCATCAATTGCCAATATATTTCACTGTTATATTTTTTATTATATACTTAATTCATAATAATTTAACCACATTTCAGAAGGAATTCTTTCTCTAATTATCTGATTTGATACAGTAATATTGTTATTTTTATCTTTTAGTAAGTATCCAAACATAAACAAATATCAATTCAAATTTTCAGTAAATTTTCCAATAAAAATCTTCTAGTAAATATTTTTATTTTTACCTAAATTTTCTTTTTATTTTAAAAAAAGTATTTACAACTGAGAAAATTTAGGTTAAAATAAATACATAAAATATATTAAAAACTTCTGAAAGGAGACTGTAAAATGTTAATTTATAAAGATAAGATTAAAGCACACTCAATAAATAAAATATACAGTCTGCTGTCAGTAAATTAGGTATGTTAAGATTTAATATACTATGTTATTTGATGTGTAAAAGTTTTGACCGCAGACTTCATATCTGCGGTTTTGTTATATCTTAAGGAGCCAAGTTAGAAATTGGTTCTATTAAATAGAAATTAAGCTGATTTTTTTTAGTTTTTTCATCTATTTAAATTTATATATAATTACCGCAGAGGAAATCTGCGGTTTTTAGATTTTTATCAATATTTTAGCCGCAAATCAATGCTAAACTTCTATAGTTTACATTGTTTTTGTGGCTTTTATATATTTATGCAACTTCAAAAATAGCTAACACAAATTTACTTTAGGGGGAGTTAGAAATGAGCCTAAAATAATAATATTAATCTGAGCAATAAAGTTAAATTTTTAAATAGGGGGCAAAAAAATGAGGTTAAAACTTTTATAGATAGAAACGAAATTAAGATAATTATATTATAAATATTTTTTGATGGGAGGAAATTATATGATAACAGGAAATATTAATGGAATTAAAAAAATAATACTTGAAAGACTAGAAAACTTATATGAATTAACAATAGATAATGACAGCGTTTTTTCTTATGAATTGGTAAAAGAAATGAATGAAATTAGTAGAATAATAAAAAAAGAACTATGTGTTGTTATTAATAGGCGAGGTAAACTCACTGCTATTTCAGTTGGTAACATCAATAGTGCTGAAATACCTTCTATGGATGCTCCGGGTAAAAAGTTAAGTGGATTTCGGGTAATTCATACCCATCCTACTGGTGATAGCACACTGTCTTCAATGGATACTTCAGCTTTAGTAGACCTAAAATTAGATGCTATTGCTGCAATTGGAGTTAAAGAAAACATGAAAGATGTTAAGATAAATATAGGTTTCTGTGATGTTTACAATAATATCCTAACCTTTAGAGAGCTTGAAACCTTAAACTTAGAAACCTCATTACAATTAAATTTTAGAGATAAAGTAGCTTATATTGATAAAATAACTAGTAACCTAATCAAATATGAAGATGATATAGAAAGAGCTATTTTAGTGGGAACCGATGGCGAAGAAAGTCTTGAGGAGCTTGCCAATCTTGCTGAAGCTTGCAATGTTGCTTCTGTATGCAAGGTGATTCAAAAGAAAAATAAAGTAGACTCTGCTTATTATGCAGGGCAAGGTAAAGTTCAGGAAATAGCACATTTAAAACAGCTAAAAAATGCGAATGTAGTAATATTTGATGATGAGCTATCAAGTTCTCAGGTTAGAAATTTAGAAGAAGTTATTAAATGCAAAGTAATAGATAGAACTACCTTGATCCTAGATATATTTGCAAGACGTGCTAAGAGCAAGGAAGGTATACTGCAAGTTGAGCTTGCTATTCTTAATCATAAACTTCCTAGATTAAGAGATGCAAATGCAAACCTTGCAAGAATTAAAGGCGGTGTCGGGGTAAAAGGTGGCGTTGGCTCAAGGGGCCCTGGAGAAAAAAAGCTTGAAACTGATAGAAGACACATAGAATACAGAATAGAAGAAATAAAAAATACGCTGTCTAAAGTGATAGAGCAAAGAATTGTCCAAAAAACAAAACGAACTAAAAATAATATCAGCAAGGTAGCTATTGTGGGCTACACTAATGCAGGTAAATCAACTTTAAGAAACAAGCTCTGTGAAATTTCTTCATCCAATAATATAAATAAACAAGACGTTCTAGAAGCTGACATGCTTTTTGCAACATTAGATACTACCGTTAGAGCTATAACTTTAAGCGACAACCGAAAAATTGCTTTATCGGATACCGTTGGTTTTATCAGTAAGCTTCCTCATGAGCTTGTTAACGCCTTTAAATCCACCTTAGAAGAAGTTACCTCCGCTGATTTACTTTTACATGTGGTGGATGCGGCCAATGAAGAGGCAATAAAACAAATACAATCAGTAAACATAGTTCTTAATGAACTTAATGCTAAAGATAAAAACACTATAGTTGTTTTAAACAAAGTTGATAAAGCCTCCCATAAAAATTTAAAGGGAATACGTGATTTCTTAAAAGGTAAAAAAATAATAGAAGTCAGCGCTCTAAAGGAACTAAATTTACATGAATTGCTGCATATTATAGGTAGAGAAATTCCGATTAAATTAATAGAAAAAGAATTTATTATCCCTTATGATGAGCAAAAATTAATTTCATTACTTCATGAAAATTCCAATGTTATTAGTGAGGATTATATTGAAGGAGGCACTCATATCAAAGCTTTGGTTCACGAAGAAATCTATAAAAAATGTATGAACTTTGAGCTGCCAGCTTTATCTTAACAAAAAGGACTCCTTAAAATTAAGGAGTCCTTCAATTATAATAACATCTATTCTATAGACGCTTTTCCCCTATGGACAATTCTAAGGTTTCGCGAAGTAGCTTTATATGTTCTCCCGCAGTATCATAATCAGTTAAATTTTTGTCGATAATGTTTAAAATAATTAATCTACTTTTTTCTAAATCGTCAATATCTTTATCTATTCTGGAAAGAGCCTGTCTCATAACTTCAGGAATACTTTTGTTACCAGAAGTCACAGTTTTGATTTGCGCAATGGAAATATCCACTGCTCTAAGTGCCCCTATCAAATTAAGCTTTATAACATCTTGACAAGTGTACTCTCTATAATTATTTTCAATATTTTTTAAAGGTGTAATTAAGCCTTCACTTTCGTAATACTTTATTGCCCTTTTAGTTAATCCAGTTTTTTCAGTAGCAGCTTTTATGTTCATACAGCAACCCTCCCTTGTAATTCAATTTTAAACCTGACAGTAAGGTACATGTCAATGCTTTTTATAGTATAGTTGTTTAGCTAGTACATTAATAATTGCCTAAGGGAGATAGTTTACTTGAACAATATATTAGCCACTTGTTTATGATAAAAATTAAAAATGATATACCTGCAAAAACAATTGCGCTTTTCCACCATAGCGCAGGATCTTGATTAATATTTGTATAAGATAAATTTGAAATATAAATATTAAATATGGAATATCTATTAGCAACTGCATTGGAAAGAAAAATTGCATTGATTAAAAAGCCTCCAACTATTCCTCCTATACCAGTACAGAAAAAATTGGAAATTGTCATGGAACACACCCCGAAAAAAAGCGAACATGACATGCAAGTAATAATTGTCTTAAAATAGCTCGTTAAAATAACCGTACCCATAATAATATTATTATCTGGTTTATTAACCAAAAATAAATCAATAAAAAATATAACATTAACCATTATGAATATAAAACATAAGTTGATAACTATTCTTCTAGCCATGATTCCCAATTTATTTCTATCCGTTAAATAAAAATTATCCATAGTTTTATGTGAATATTCTATGCTGTAAATATTTGCAAATATAATTACTGATGCCCATGCTACAGTTCCTAACATTGACATTCCTATCTCTGTTACCCCCTTGTTGGCAGTAAGCATTATACTTATAGTAGAAAGTAGTAATATAAATGCAATGGATAATTGAATTGGTGAGGCAGCTATTTTTGCATTATATTTTACAAACGCAAAAGCTCCAATGTTTTTGGGAGGATTTAAATACTTTATTGAACTAACATGAGAAAATTTGAACTTTCTACTTCGTTTTCTAGCCTCGCTGGTTCTAGCCCAAATATGACAAGATGCTAAAATGAAAATCACACCTAAAATACAAAGCCCAATACGATTGATAATATAGGCTTGCATTTGCCTCGGTGGAACTAACTGATAAAATTTATCGTATGATATAATTGGGGCAAGCCACATCCATTGTACTGAGGTACCATCCGGTAATTTTGTTGTCATCATAGAAGATAATATAGTTATAAAAAAAAGGGGTATTGCAGCAAATCCATTTCGGAATATAAGAGAAATTAAAACCATAAGACTTGCATAGAATAAAACAGTTGGAACGGTATAGAATAATATATTTGTCCATAATGCACCTAGATATAAGGGCATTCCCCCTTTACAGCAAAATATTATCTCCCATATGCTAAAAATCATAGTATTAAATGCTATTGCAAATAAGCACATTGAAAATGCACCTGTAAATCTTGCAGTAATATAGGTTATCTTTGATATTGGCTTTGAAAGTAACAGTTCATGCAAAGATGGTTGCAGTTCCTTTTGGAAAAGAAATGCAAAAAAGAGTATAAAGATCATTGATACATACATAGCAGTATCTTGGGCATATTGCCGTGCAAAAGAAGTAGCAAATGTTTGATTTGTTTTATGTAAATAACTCATAAATTCAGAATATGTTGCGTCCAGTTTATCCGCACTCATCGTATAAGTATTGTAAAGCCTATCTTGACTGTATTCCTTAACTGATGGGAATTTCTGATACATCTGCCTCTGAACCTCTCTAAGACTATCCCTTGTCCATGTTTCTCGAGAATAAATTTTTAGTGATAGCCATTCAATAATTTTATCTGAATCCTGCTTGTTACTAATTATAAATCCATTAGAAATCTGTTTTATAAAATAAGTATTTCGCTCTTTACCTGAAACAGGTATTGAAACGTCACCTGCTGTACTGGAGCTTAATATACTAATTAAATCTGCTGGTGTCTTAAGCTTATAATGATTAAAATATTTAATACTAGCACTAATAGATAACACTAGTAGCATACAAGTTAATATCCAAAAAAATTTACTCTTAGCTTGGATTTTTATTTCAAAACCAACAATTTCTAACCAGGCTCTCATTTACTCACCTTCTTATGTAGTGTATTTCTTACATAAATATAAGCATCTTCTATGTTAGGATTTTCAGCTACCGAATCTTCTACTTTAAAATCACTTATAAAACGAACACATATACCTTTGCTGGTGTAAACACTATTTGTAATAATATGTTGCTTGCTAAATTGAATTAGTTCAGCTTCATTCTGCACATTTTTTGTAAACACATGATTGTTTGCAATATTAATTAATTCAGGAACTGATCCAGTAAATATTATTTCACCTTTTTCCATGATAGCTAGCTTATTACAAATGCTTGCGACGTCTTCTACTACATGAGTCGATAGGATTATAGTACGCCCTTTAGAAATCTTGCTTATAAGCATTCGAATTCTAATCCGCTCTTCTGGATCAAGACCAGTAGTCGGTTCATCTACTACTATTAGATTAGGATTATTTAGCATTGCTTGAGCTAATCCTACCCTACGCTTCATTCCGCCTGATAGCTGCCTTATTTTCTTATTAGCATGTTCTTCTAGATTCGTTTCTTCTAGTAGTATGGCAATCTGTTTCTTCCTATCTGAAAGACTCATAAGCGATAATATTCCAAAGTAATCTAAGGTTTCACGAACTGTTAAGTTTGGATGAAGTCCAAGTTCTTGAGGTAAATACCCAATGTTACATCTTGTTTTTGAGGCGTTTTTTGAATTAATAATTGTACCATCTATATTAACTGTACCACTAGTTTGATTCATTAACGTTACAAGAATTCGCATTAAAGTGGTTTTTCCTGCACCATTTTCACCCAAAAGTCCAAAAACTCCTTCACCAATGGATAAAGATATATTATCAAGGGCTTTTGTGCCCTTGTGATACTGCATTTCTAAATTAGACACTTCAATAAACATGCTTTATACCTCTCCCTTTTTGTCTATTCATAATTCTATTGAGCTAAGTAATATCAGTCTTTAAATAATATGTAATACACATTACAATTCCAATTACAAAGGTTAAAACTGCAATCACTATGCATGCATTTGATAATGGAACCGAATTATTTATTATCATTATATCTTGCCTATAAATATTAGTTTTGAAAGAATTTGTCAGTATTTGTATTGGGTACGTAAATGGAATGTACTCTATAATCTCTAACTTAAGCATGGATACATACATATTAAATGCAGTTATAATCCCCCCATAAACCATTGGTATAATTATATTTCTGCTTACTTGCGCTATAAAAATAGCAATTGGCAAAATAGCATATTGGGCAAGTAAAATGTAAAGATTCATTTTTAAATGACCTAGGACTATTCCCCTAGTAAGTGACTCATGAGGAACTAGTAATCCTGCCAAAACACTAACTAAAAGCTGCAAGATTATAATACACCCTGTCATTATTAATATTGCTAAGAACTTTGATATAAATATTTTTGTCCTGCTAATAGAGTAGGAAAATAGTGTTTGAGCAGTATTATAAGAGAATTCTCTTGTGTAAATATATGAAGAAATAAATGCATACATAGGTAGATTAATCAATGCTGTTGTGCTTATTTCTTCTTGAAAAAGATACATATCCCAGATTATTAACTTATACTCAGCATGCCATTTTATATATAATAATATTGGTGGAAGTAAAATTATTATAGCTAAAGCTAAAAATAAATGTGATTTCTTTAACTTTAAAAATTCACAATAAATAAGATTAAACATTAACCTCTCCCCCTGTTAGCCTTACAAAATAATCTTCTAGGTTGTCTACACTAAGCTGCAGCTCATGCAATTCCAAATCATTGTTAATGAATAGTTTAGCTATTTGTGACCCCTTATCAAGATTTTCATATATTCTTAACACATTTTTTTCTACTACATCAAAATCCTTAATATTAAGTTTGTTTTCAAGTAAGAAACAAGCTTTCTTATCATCACTTACTTTTACTCTAAGATATTTTCTGCTTCTTCTCTGAAGCTCCCTATAGTCTATTTCTTCAAGTAATTTCCCCCTATGGATAACTCCTATTTTTGTTGCTAGATGTTCAATCTCACTTAAAATATGGCTTGATATAAGAATAGTTATGCCCTTTTTATTTCTTAGTTCTAACAGTATTTTCCTAATATCCTTTATACCAAGGGGATCTAATCCATTAGTTGGTTCATCTAAAATAAGTAGTTCTGGCTTATGTAGTATTGCTCTTGAGATACCAAGTCTTTGCTTCATACCTAGAGAGTAATTCTTAACCTTTTTATTCTTAATTTCATCAGAATTTAGTCCCACTATTTCCAAGGCTTCTTTTATATACTCTGTATTTTCTATACCCGCCATTCTTCTATGTATCTCTAAATTTTCCCCTCCAGTTAAATTTGGATAGAATCCAGGATACTCTATTAATGAACCTATCTTTTTATAAACTCCTTTAGAATAATTATTCTGTCCAAACAGTTCAACCTCTCCTGATGAAATTCTTATAAGTCCCATAAGCATTCTTAAAGTGGTAGTTTTTCCTGCACCATTCTGTCCTAAAAATCCATATATCTCCCCCTTTTCTATATTAATATTTAAACTATCTACTACGGGTACGCCCTTATATTTCTTAGTTAAATTATGCGTTCTTATTGCATATTCCACAAAATCACCTCATTACATATTAAAAGGACTATGCTTTAATAATAAACCATAATCCTTAACTCCTATTTACACACTTCTTACAGGTTTCTTAACTTTTTAATTAAGAATCTTACGGGATATCCCTAAGTGTTATCTTAAATGTTGTTTTTTCATAGGGCTTACTACTAACTTCAATTACACCACCATGCTTTTCTACTAATTTTTTTACTATAGTTAATCCCAGACCGCTACCCTTTTGTCTATTATTTCTTGATTTATCCACTGAATATAAGCGTTTAAAAATATAGGGTATTTCCTCCTGTGGTATTCCTATACCCCTATCCCATATTTCCAAAACTACACCATCCGTTTTTTTCTCTAAACCCACCCCAATTACTTTTCCCTCAGCTCCATACCTTAGAGCATTAGCTATTAGATTTCGCAACACTCTATAAATAGCCCCTTCATCACAATTTATAAATATATCCACACTTGGAATATCTATTGCTAATTCAATACCATTAATTTCGAAATCCTTTAAAAAAGATAATACACACTGTCTTATAATTTCAGTGATATTTACTCTTTTAAAAGTTAGCACAACATCACTAGCATCAAACTTTGATAAACTAAAAAATTCTTCAATTAACCCCCTTAAGATTTCGCCCTTTGTACTTATTACCTCTAAATATTCCCTGCGTTCTTCACCACTTAGGCTATTATCATCCCTCAACATTTCAATGTATCCTAGCATTGTTGTGAGTGGCGTCCTAAAATCATGGGATATATTCGATATCATCTTTTTTCTGTCCTCTTCATATTCTTTGTTCAATGAAACTATTTTTTGGAATTCATCTATAAGCCTATTCAAATTAATGATTAAATCTTTAACTGTAGTGTTATAGTCATAAATTCTAATTCTTTCATTAAAATTCCCCTTCGTAACCTCCTTTATATTTACGGAAATACTATGTATTTTTATATTTTGAAATACTATAACTAAAGCTAAAATAATAGTTATGGTCACAAATATATATATCATTTTAAACTCCCCAGCCTGTATCCTATTCCCCAGACAGTCTCTATATATTGTGGCTTGTCAGGGTTGTCTTCAATTTTGCTTCTTAGTCTCCTGATATGAACCATCACAGTATTATCATCCCCCATATATTCTTCTCCCCAAACAGAGCTAAATATTTGAGCCTTTGTAAACACTTTATTTGGATTCTTAAAAAATAACTTTAATAGCTCATATTCCTTCGCCCTAAGAGTAATCGTTTTGTCTTTTTTTATAGCTGTATAATTCTCTAAATCAAATTTTATTTCTCCATACTCTATGGTATTCCCCCTAATATCATTGCTTGAACTATAATACATATATCTTCTAAGCAGAGCCTTTACTCTTGCAATAAGCTCTGCTATTGCAAAAGGCTTTACTAAATAATCATCTGCACCAAGCCCGAGACCTATGATTTTATCATTCTCTTCAACTTTTGCAGATACCATAAGTATAGGTACCATACTTTTCATTCGTATTCTTCTCATTACCTCCATTCCATCAATTTCTGGGAGCATAATATCTAAAATAAATAATTTAAAATTTTCTCTTTCCCAAACATTAAGCGCCTCTTGTCCATCAAATGCACAGGAAACACCATAGCCTTCCTTAGTCAAAGCTCTTTTTATCATATTACTTATAGCCTCATCATCTTCAACTATTAAAATTTTAATATCTTCCATCGTAAGCCACCTCTTTAATTCTCTAACTGACTAGTTTGAGTTAATTACAAATATACCTAAATTTCACTGTTATATTTGTCATTATATACTTAATTCATAATAATTTAAATAATAGGGGTACAATTGTTGAAATTGAGAAAGGAATATTTAATCCTTCTTTAAAATCGGCTTTTAAAATTTCTAATTACTTTGGTAAGAGTGTTGATGAATATATCATCTTCTATAATACCAAGAGATTGCAAAAAAGATTAAACGGCCTTAGCCCCATGGATTATAGGACTTTAGCCGCTTAAGTCAATTTTTATTATCTCTACTGTCTAATTGACAGGGTGCATTTCAAATTTTATTTCAAACTATATATTACGATAATAAACTACGTATTACAAAAATATAATCTGCCTTCATAATCTTGGACTATATCAACTAATCCTAGCATTATGGCTAATGACAGCAAACATAAAATCAAAAATTATTATTTGCTATTAGATCATTTATGTCATATTTGTTTTATTATAGTTCTATCTTCAGCATTTATGTTGTATTTGTTTTATTATAGTTCCATCTTCAGCATTTATATAAAAGTGCCAATATCCTCGTTCTGGAAATACGAAACTTAATGAAACTACATAAATTGGAACATACTCATCATTTATATTTCGTAAGTAAAGTTTTGAATTTACAGCTGAACAATAATCATCAAATATAACTTTTGATCTTGCAATTTCAATAGCTATGTTTTCACCTATAAAACGCTCTTTATTGATTTTAGCATTTTTTGCGTTAGCATCATATTTACCATTCATACAATATACTTCTCCGTTTTGGTTAAAATGAATGATATATTCATTACCAAATACCGGAATATCTTTTACCATTTGTTGAGTTTTAATGTGTGTAAGCCCCAAGCTGTCCTCGCTTGATTTTAATTCTGCTAATTCGTTCATAGAATCTTCAATTCCATAGTTGTTTTCTCTAAAGAATTGATGTACACCTTCCATGTCCTTTGATAATTGTTTTGATAATTGTCCTGTTAAAAATACTGGTGGTTTAATTAGTGATTCATCACTCTTGGCTTGTACAGGAAGTGCAAAAGCTGAGAATAATAATGATGAAGCAATAACTAAAGAAACTATTTTTTTCGATGACAAAATAAAAACCCCCTTATAATCTTATAGTTTTATGATAAACTACATATTACCATTATAAACTACATATTACATTATAGACTACATATTACAAATATGTAACTTAAATATTTCGACACTTAGCTACATTTTTCTGTGTCAATGGTGGAGTGGGTTAACCATTACTTGATTAACCCACTCCGTACAGAATGGTTGCGAAATTCACAACCCAGACCCCTACAAAACCAGGCAAGAGATTCTATGCATGAAACATCCTCATATCAAAGCTTTGATATTTATATATATAGATTTATTGTATAAATAAATGTTACAATTATACTAAACAGGACAAGATTGGACTTAGTAATCTCAATTTTATATAACATAATATTAGGCGAAACTGCATATTAAAGTTTCACCTTATTTTAGGGGTGTAAAAAATGTATAAGATAATGATAGTTGAGGATGACAAAGCACTGTGCACCAATATGAATGAAATGTTGATAAAATGGGGTTTTGATGCGGTGGCTGTGGATAACTTTGAAAACATAACTGCAGAGTTTGCTGCCAAGGAGCCTCATTTGATTATTATGGATGTAAACCTACCTTATTTTGATGGGTTTTACTTTTGTAATAAAATTCGCGAAATATCAAAGGTGCCTATCGTATTTGTTTCTTCCAGGGATACAAATATGGATATTATTATGGCCATGAATACTGGGGGTGATGATTATATAACCAAGCCCTTTTCTATGGATATTTTAATTGCTAAAATAAATGCACTACTTAGAAGAGCATATTCTTATGGTGAGCAACCTTCTGATTTAATAGAATGTGATGGAGTAATCCTAAACTTAATGGAAAATACTCTTTTATATAAAGAAGATAAAATGGAACTTACAAAAAATGAGTTTAAAGTAATGCTACTGCTTATGAAAAACAGGGGAAAGACCATATCTAGGGAGAAGATAATGAGAGCACTTTGGGATGATGATAATTTTATTAATGATAATACTCTCACAGTAAATATTAACAGGCTTCGCACTAAACTTTGCGACATTGGCCTTAAGGATTATATCGTTACTAAAAAAGGATATGGGTACATGCTACTATGAATATGATGGTGGCATATATAAAAAATTCTACCTTAAAGATATTATATTTCATCTGCATTCTCTTTACTATAAATATAGTCCTATTGTGTAGCAAGCCTATTAATTCACAGTTTACTGATATAGCCTACATGGATTTTTTACTGCTTTTTATATCATTAATCTTTGCATTTATTGATTATAAAAGGTGGCATCATAGTTATAAGGAACTTTGCGAAGCTATAAATAAAGAAGATAATATAGATGCAAGCCTGCCTAGTAACAGTTACTATTTTGAAGTTCAGATTATGAAAGACATAATTAATCTTAAAAATGCTGAAATGGATGGGAAGGTTCAAGAAGTAAAGTCAGCTCTTGAGGAAATGGATGATTATATAACAAAGTGGGTTCATGAAATAAAAATACCTGTTTGTGTATGCGAGCTCCTTTCTGATAAAATAGAAGAAATAGATGTATCAGAAGATCTTATACTTGAATTTAACAGGATAAAATTTCTTATCAATCAGGTGCTATATACAAGTCGCGCCTCTAGCTATTCGGAAGATTTACAAATCAATGAAATTAATATTCAGCGGCTAGTTAAAGAAGTTGTAAAAAGAAATGCTACCCTTTTCATATCAAAAAATATAAGTTTAGAACTTGGAAATATAAACTATACTGTTATATCAGATGAAAAATGGCTTTCATATATTATTGATCAGCTTATTAATAATGGTTGCAAATATGTACCTAAGAATGGAAAAATAAATATTTATGCTAAAGAGGAAGATAAGGTTATTGTGCTTTATGTTAAAGATAGTGGTATGGGAATAAAAACGAAAGACATAAATAGAATATTTGACAGAGGTTTTACAGGCGAAAATGGAAGAAGCCTCGCAAAATCTACAGGCATGGGTTTATATTTATCTAAAAAGATGGCTCATAAACTAAGTCATGATATATATGTTCAATCTAAGGAAGGAAAGGGTACAGAATTTAGCATATGTTTTTATAAACTATCAGATTACTTTAAGGTTACATAAATGTAACCTTAAAGTACTAAATGTAACCTATATTCAATGGCAGGCTATGAGCCTAACAGGTAGAATAGTGGTAAGATTTTAGTTTATGAGGAGGATTTTTTATGAGTATTGTTATTGAAACTAAAGATTTAAGAAAAGTTTACGGCTTAAAAGGTATGATGTCCAACGCTTTAGATGGCCTTGATTTGCAAGTGGAAAAGGGTGAGTTTTTAGGCATAATGGGACCTTCTGGTTCTGGTAAAACCACTCTTTTAAATATTATTTCCACCATTGATGAACCTACTAGCGGAAGTTATTTCTTTGAGGGAAAAGATATGAAAAATATTAAGGGACGTGACCTTGCATCTTTTAGGAAAAACAAAATAGGTTTTATATTTCAGGATTTTAACCTACTGGATACAATGTCTGTTCAGGATAATATAGCCCTTCCGCTTGCCCTTAGTAAGGTAAATCATGTTGAAATACTAAAAAAGGTAAATGAACTTGCTGGCTTTTTAGGGTTAAAGGATCACCTGAGCAAATATCCGTATCAACTTTCAGGAGGTCAAAAGCAAAGAACCGCCGCAGCTAGGGCACTTATAACTTCACCTTCTGTTATATTTGCAGACGAGCCTACCGGAGCATTGGATTCGAAATCAGCAGCAGAACTTCTGCAATGTCTTACGCAGCTAAACGAGAAATTTAAAACTACTATAATAATGGTGACTCATGATGCCTTTGCTGCTAGCTACTGCAGAAGAATAATGTTTATAAAAGATGGTAAGATTCATGCAAAGCTCCATAAAAGCGGAGAAAGAAAAGAGTTTTTCCAAAGAATTATGGACATGGGAGCATCCATGAGTGGTGGTACAGATTATTACGGACAAAGTGAAGAAAACAGGAGGGATTTTTAATGAATTCCTTCAGCATAGCTTTCGATAATTTTAAGAGAAATATAAAAGTTTACAGCCTGTATATAATGTCTATGATTTTTTCTGTGCTTGTTTTCTACAACTTTGTAGCACTAAAATATAATCCAGATTTTCAAAAAGCCAATGAAACCAGTTATTATATTAACGGTGTATCAATTTCAGTTTCTTATTTGCTCCTTTTATTTATTATATTTTTTATCTGGTTTTCAAGTTCTTTCTTTTTAAATCAAAGAAAAAAGGAAATAGGCATTTATGCTTTTATGGGAGTATCCAATGCTCAAATAGCTCTTATTTATTCTATAGAGCTTATTTTTATGGGTATAGCAGCAACGGCTACAGGACTTTTACTTGGAGTTGTATTTTGCAAGCTATTTCTAATGATGCTGGCTAAAGTGGCTATATTAAATATGAAAATAGGTTTTTTCATATCTACTAAAGCAATAATTGAAACTTCCATCACATTTTTTATAATCTTCTTTATAAATGCAGTTTTAGGTTATATAAATATATCTAGAAGTAAGTTAATTGACTTGTTTAATGCGTCTAAACGAGAAGAAAGACTTCCAAATGTTAATTATGTAAAAGGTCTATTTTCTATAATATTCATACTGGTGGGATATTACTTTGCAAAAAATGCTATTGGTATGCATTTTATTAGGAACCTACCTCTTGCCATTATATTTGTAGTAATAGGCACCTATTGGTTTTTTGGCTCTGTGTATTCTATAATAATGAAATTTATAATAAACAGAAAGAAAATATTATATAATGGAATAAATATAGTGTGCATGTCTAATATTGCCTTTAGAATTAAAAATAACTATAGAACCTTAGCGGCAGTTGCCATATTAGCTACAATTACTTTAACTTCTTATGGAACAGTGGCCTCTCTTAAGTATTTTATTGGAATGAGAGATTATATACAGGCTCCTTATGAAATTTCCTATGTTTCTTCTGATAATACAGTTAAGCAGCAGGTAAGAGACAAGTTAAAAGAATATAAAAAAGCTATAATCCTTGAAGAAACCACTGAATTTCTTATTATAAAGCCTCATATTTATGTAGAAACTAAATTTAAGGATTCAGAAACAGTAGCCTTAAAGTATTCAGATTTTATAAAAATAAGTTCTGACCTAAAAGTAAATAATATGAATGATTTAAAAAAAGAGACCTTGTCCAAAGGTGAAATATTATATGTATCCCCACCTACTGTGGTAATGAGTCTTTATGCTTATAAAAACGAAAAAGCTTCTGTAAATAGTAAAGACTACACCATAAAGAATTCACTTAAAACTCCTATTTTTGGTATTGGTATACCTATGGCGTGTCTAATATTAAATGATGAAGACTATAATTTGCTTAGAGCTACTTCTCACATATATGAGTTTAATGGAATAAAAATAAATAAAACAAACACTATGAAATTGCTAAAACAGGAATTATACAAAATTGACTCCCCTAAAGAGCCTTTGCGTTCAAAGGTGAGTAAGAATATATCTTCTTTACATGAATTATTTACAACTAATTCAATTAAAGATTCTTTACGTGTAAATGTGAGTAGAGATACATCTTCTTACAGTATTTTCGGGATAATTTATTTTCTTGGAGCTTTCCTTGCACTGGTTTTCATAATTGCAACAGGGAGCATAATATATTTCAAACTTGTATCCGAAGCCTATTTAGATAAGGATAAATATGTTTTGCTAAAAAGGCTTGGAATGACAGAGAAGGAGATTTTCAAAGCTACTGCTAGGCAAATAGGAATGTCATATCTGCTACCTTTAATTGTGGGCATAATTCATAGTTGCGTCGCAATGTCCGTTTTAAGCGAACTTATGAATTACAACATAATAGTACCCGCTATCAGAAGCATACTTATTTTTATAGCAGTATATATTGTTTATTTTATTGCTACTACAAGGAAGTATATGAAGATAGTCATTTAACTGAAAATCAGGTTTATTTAATTTAGTTTTATCAATGATTTTTTCATTATCAGTACTTTTAATATTGTATTTTGCAAAAATAGTTGAAACCGGAAGGTAAGTTTTTGCTTCATCATTTTTATACTTATATCCCTTTGGAATTTGTAGATTCTTTAAAAAAATTATATAAGAGTTGCTTTTTTTCATAAGGTTATATCCACTAGCAGTATAATATGAATCATTTAGAAAAAACGGATAATGTAGCTTGACTATATAGACGTACTTCCATAAGAGAAAACAGCCATGTTGAATTTTTTTCAACAACTTGCCCAATCCAAGTTTAATAATAAATTTTTTTGTTTTTATATACACCAATGATTAAAAATAAAATTCCTACTATAAAAAACACAGAATATTTTGTAGTAATAGCTTGTAATGATATTTTTTCACCATTTTCGAATATACTTATATAATTAAAAAATTTAGAATTTATAAAAATAGATAACAGTTCATATATAAGTAAAAACATAAAACTTATAGTAGTTGACTTTAAAGTATACATTAACATGTATGCTACTGAAGTAAAAAAAAAGCATTGAATAACTGTCTTTATAAATTCTAAAAATACGTTATCCCAAAACAAACTGTATATTAAAAAAAGAACACTAACATGTATGATATACCAAGCAAATAATAAAGCTATATGATGAATTTTAACTTTTCCTGAATCCTCGATGCAATATAAAATCTCATTTCCGTCTTCTTCAATGTATTCTTTAAACACAAAGGTAATCCACCACAAAGATAGAATAGGTATGTACTTTTCCGCTTCTGAAAATACTAATACATAAGCATTTTCAATATTTCCTGATAGATTAACCATTCCAATATTTAAAATTGGAATAAAAATGTATAAAATAATTAAAGGAACAAAATAGTAAATTTTTAGATTTTTGAGAGAAAAATATGTAATTTTTATCATAGATTTATATTCCCTTTAATAGACACATGTATCCATCTTCTATAGTGGCTTCTACATTTGTATGTGCTACCTTTTCACTTGAAATTACTCTTAAAAAGTTTTTACCATCTCTCTCAAAAGTTTTTTCAACAAAGTGGTTACAATTAATTTTTGTTCCTTCATTAACTTCAAAAACCTTTCCATTTGCTATTGATTTAATGTCCCCACTATTTCCCTCAATAATTATTTTACCATCATTCATAATTATTATTTTATCACAACACGCTTCTACATCTTCTACAATGTGGGTAGAAACTATAATTATTTTATCTTTTTTTATATAAGATAATAAATTTTTAAATCGTATTCTCTCTTCTGGATCAAGACCGGCAGTTGGTTCATCAAAAACTATTATTTTAGGATTTCCTAATATTGCTTGAGCAATACCTAACCGCCTAATCATTCCACCAGACAATGTTGATGTCTTATCATGAATCTTATCTTCTAAATTAACTATTTTAATACTATCTTTGATATATGAGTCTATTAGTTCTTTAGGTAGTTTTTTTAGTATGGCAAAATACTCTAACATTTCATATACTGTTAATTCTTTAAATAATCCGAATTTTTGAGGTAAGTAACCAATATTTTTAGAAAATGTACTATTATTTACAATGTCTTTTTCCTGAAACTTTATCTTTCCTTTATTAATATTGTATAAATTAACTATACACCTCAACAATGTAGTTTTACCTGCTCCATTTGTACCTAAAAGTCCATAAACCCCCGTTTTTAAATTTATGGAAATTCCTTTCAATACTTCTTTTTTTCCAAAAGATTTATGCAACTCTAAAATTTCTAACATTTGAATCCCCCTAATTACTTAAATTTTTAATAAATGTTATTGAATCTCTTTCGTCATTATTATCTTTTAAAAATTTATAAGTACTTTTAATAACGTAAGCTTCTCCTAGTTCATTTATTTTTTTAAAAAACAAACTATGTATTTCGAAAAATGGATCGTTATTTTTACTCCATTCTTTAACGTTGTTTGTAAAACTATCTTTATCTTCAAGATAATAAAATAATACGTTATTAATTTTTCTTTTTTTTGTATCTTGTGGTAATGTCGACTTTATTAATCCAAGTGATAATTCTTTTTTATTTAAATCATTTACAAAAATGTGATCTCTAAACATTAATGTACCATTACCAATAACTTTAGAAGAAAGTGCTGCCGGTGATTGAAATATTTTTTTATTGCTAATATTAAACTCCTCGGGTTCTGAAAGTAGTTCCTTATATAATTTCAATGTCTTGTTTATATCTGAAAACCTATTTTTATCCATTTTGCTCAATATAAGTTCATAAAAAACATTGTTTTTAGTGGCTTTTTCTTTCATAAATCCACCGATTAAGGTTAATTCTTGTGCCTCACCTGAGAATCTATTATTACTTTTTTGTAGATTTGAGTAAATATTTAAATTTGATTTTACAGTTACCTCAAATTTAGTATTATAATCCCTTATTATTGGAATAAATCTAGATTCCTCTTTTATATATATTCTTTTATAGCCTTCTATTGGATAGTATGGAAAACATCCTGGTAGTAACACACCTTGAGCGTTACTGTAAAACACAGGACTATATCCACTATATAAAATTGTGATTTTCTCCAGTTTTTCATTAGTGGGGTTAGTTATCTCGAAATAATCTCCATCTCTTTTATATTCCAAAATTTCACTATTTTTACCGAGAATTTTCTCTATTTTATAATTTCTATAAAGTGTAAATTTGTAAGTGCTTAAAGGCTTTTTCTCATCTAAGTAAATACTTACATTACTCTGTAGTTGTCTATTTATAGTAAAATTCATGTTATAAGCTGAAATTTTAAATGATACCTTCTCTTCTTTTTGAATGTCATTTGCGTAATACAACTCATCGAAAGCTACATAGCTTTTGGGGTTATAATCTTTTTTTACAATACTACCTGATTTCGTATATCCATAGAAATTGAAGAGTGAGAGTATTATTAATCCTATAGCTATAAAATTTAAATATTTATGTTTTTTCTTATTTAATTTTAAAATTAAAAGGAAACTCATGAAGCTTATCAAAGATGATAATAGATTCCACCTATAAGGTTCTATAGATAATCCATATAATAAATCTCCATCCCAATTTAAATTAGGCGGTAAAATATTTAATATTTCTCTGAAGGGATATATATTAATGCCATAACCCATAAAAAGTATATAAGGTACATAATCAAAAATTGGGCTTATTAAAATTATTAAAAGTATCATTACAGCATATGCAAGAAACCTTTTTAAATATAAGGATATAACACTTCCAAGACACATAGCAAAAATTGAAACTAGGAATATATTCAAAACATTATTCAATACGATGTGAACTAAATAAGGTTCAAAGTATATATTCATTCCAATATATACACTAAAGTTATATACAATAATATTTAAGGTCATAATTAATATAATTATTATAAGAACTATAATTTTTGAAAAATATAACTTTAAGTTTCCTTTGTTTAAAACTAAAAGGCATTCTAAGAGATTTTCATTTTTACTTTTAATTAAATACTCATAAGTTATAAAAGTAAAAAAAACAAAATAAATCATGCTAATCCGTTGACTATACTGTAAAAAATAAAAGGCATCTTTGTGTATGTTTAGATTATAAATACTAAAAATCAAATATGCATTTACTAGAACGAAAAACAGTAAAAATGCTAAAGATAAATATATACTTTTAAAAAATATTTTAAAATTACTTTTTATTAAATTATTCATTTAAATACTCCCTTTAGTAAAATTGTCGTATAAAATTTGTAAAAACATGCAGTAAAATAATTATTATTAGTTAACTAGTATATCCGCATTTCTAAAAAATTAAAACCAAAGTTTTCCTGTAGCATTGCTCCACTTCCATAAGGATTTAATTCCATCTGCCAAGAAATAGCTACCGTCGTCGTTGAAGTAGCACTTACACTACTTGATAAACTAAGTAAAACTGCACAAGATAAAGCAAAACTAGTTAATAATTTCTTTTTTTCAATTTCATTACTCCCTGTATAATTAAATTTTATATTCTAATAAGTAATTACTTATCAATTGAATTCCCATCTATACCAATTTAACACAACATATAACGAAAATAAACATAATATACATATTTTATTTTTTTCCTTCTGTCATTTGTAATTCCCCCATGTTGTCTTTTTATTGTCGCTCTAATAATAACATTTTTACAAATGGGGGCATTTATTTTTATAGAGTTTTCTTACCTTGATGGCTATGTTGCCCTACCCCATACTGACTTGTTTTTTCTTTGAATACATTAACATGATTAAGATGCGCATCTAACAAAACAATATCATTTATATTAATATGTGTATACAATATTTAAGTGAACAGCATAATAATTGTATTATTATGTACTTTAATATGCTTATATGTCATTCGATACAACTTATATGTCGTTCAATGCAATTCTATTGACAACTAGTTATATACTTGGTAAATTTTTTATATATAAAAATCAATTTTATTAAGGAAGTACTTGCATGAGATTATCAGAAAAGTTTAGTATGAACCTATCTAATTACATAAAAAAAACATTACCGAATAAGACAGAAGAGGACTTAGAAATTATAAGGTATGGGATAGAAGTGTTTTTTATGAACATTACAAAACTCCCTATTATTTTAGCTGTAGGATATATACTAGGTTTATTCTGGTACACGCTATATACCTTAATAATTTTTGGGATTTTGCGCCGCTTTGTTGGAGGAATCCATGCTAGGAAAAGTATTACATGCTTAATATCTACAGGATTTATTATATTGGGTGCCGTATATATTTCTTTAGAATATCCACTTACCATTATTGCAAAATTGTTTATTTTTATAGTAGTTCTATATGTATTTTTCAAATATGCACCCGCAGATACAGAGGAAAAACCCTATTTAGATAAATCAGTTAGACAAAATCTTAAAATAAAAAGTATACTTACAGCTAGTGTTTATTTTTTTCTTTCTATATCTATAATGAACCCATTTTTTTCCAATATTTTTTCTACATATATTATGGATAGAAGCCATTCTTATATGCCCGATTACATACAAAATACTAAATAGGAGGTATAACAATTATGAATATTACAGAGAAAATATCTAAAGTTTTAGCAATAAAAATAAGTGCTATAGCTACAAATATAGCTCATACATCCACCCAAGCTTGTGCGGCTTATGCTTTAGAGGAACCTAAAATGCCAAAATCATTATTGAAAAAAGCTAAGTAGTCCTACCTACTTAGCTTCTATATATAAATCTTGAATAAAAACATCTTTTTCAACAGATGTTTTTAATAAAACATTAGGATATTTTTTATTTATAATTTCTTTTACATTATTTAAGCCTATTCCACGATTGGGCCCTTTTGTGGAATAGCTTTTTTTGTATATACTACTTATATTTATATGGCTGTTATAAGAATTAGCAATAGTTATATTTAAACATTCATCTTGAATAAAAGATATAGATACTAATTTCTCTTTGCTATCCTTTGCAGCTTCACAGGCATTATCTAGAAGTACTCCTACAATTCTACATAAATCTATTATATCTATATGAAAAGTGTCTATTGTGTCTAAAATTTCTATTGATAGTGTTATATTATCTAAGTAGAGTTTCATTATTTTAGAGGTCAGCAATCCTTTTAATCCAGCGTCTTTAATTTTTTTAAGCTTTAGTATTTCATTGTTTTCATAGTTACATTCATGAATCAACTCTTTATTAAAAATTCTTTTTAATTCTTCAACATTATTATCTTCTAAATATCCTCTGGTCATAAAAAGAATATTATTATAATCATGTTTAAACTTGGCTACATCGTCTACTAGATTTTCTATAATACTAGTATATGTTTTTAATTGTATAAATTCTTGTTGCTTTACTTTTAACATGTAATTTTTATGAAAGAATATTATAATCAACATTAAGCAAACGATGGAACTTAGAAGTATAATAACAACTGTGTCTTTATTGAAAGATTTATATGCTAAAAAATAAATAACAATAAATACAATCATTAAACTTGCCATAAATATGGTGTTTACCATAAAATCATTATCTTTAATTTTGAATTTAGAAATTAAAAATACAGTGACTACTTCTTTTAAGTTAATTATAAAAATAGCAGTGATAAACAAAATAATATTAAAAAATATAAATGCTATTTCGTTTGAACTTAAAACTTTTAAATTAATACTTAATATATTTATAAAAAATTGCGCTGTTATAGCTTCAGAAAATATCATTATTAAAGTTATAAAAAATGTAGTTTGAATCAAATATAGGATGCTCTGTTCAATCAATAATGCTAAAATTATCATAAGAAATATAGTGGTAATGATAACTTTGTAATCATTTAAGCAATTAAGCTTAAGTACATAATAATATAATATAGAGCTACTTAGTATTGTTATGAAATTATTTATATTGATATTAAATTTAATTTTTTTTAATTTACAACCAATATATAGCTGAACATAAAACATAATAAATAAAAGAACTATATTTATTATCCACACGCTTTGCTCACCTCTTTTAATCCTGTTCTAGAAATAGAGCATATGGCTCCTGTCGTCATTTCTACATGAGGATTATTAGAATTTTTACATACATTTTTTATATATTTCTTATTCACTATACTTGTTTTATGGATTTGGATAAAATTATCATCTAATGAATTCATTAATTCTTTTAACGTGCTGTAAAATTCAACCATGGTATTGGTACTATAAAGAATCACTTTACGGCTATTTTTTATAGTTTCAATGTAAATAATGTCTTGAGACAGTATCTTAAATGTTTCAGTACCTATTTTAATTATTAATTTCTTTTGCTTTTCATCCTTTTGCTTATTCAATATTTCGGTAGCAATTAAAAGACTTTCTTTTAACTGACTTTCAAGGTTTAGGCTTTTATTTATGAAGGTTACCACACGGAGTTTGTATTGAAATACTTTAAAACTTAATTCAATATGATTGGTAACAAAAATCATTTCACCTGAATACTGGTCTAATTTTCTAATTTCTCTTCCTAATTTTAAACCGTTTTTTTCTTCATTTAAATCAATATCCAATATGTATATGTTTTTTTCAACACTATTTTTAACATATGAAATAAGATCAGCGGAGTTATTAAAAGTTAATACATTAAAATCTTTGAAATTCATTTCTTCTTCATAAGTTTTTATAACTATATTTTTTATCAACTGTAATGTTTTTGAACAATCATCACATATAAGTATGTTAATCATTAGTTAATCTCCTTTATATATCTAGTATGTTGTAATTAAGTTATTAGAGCGTGAACATATGCTAAATTGGGGTATTTGATACGTTGAAATTGAGCCATGGTAATGATGAGTGAGACACTGTAGTATAAATCAATAGATTATTATCTAGCATTTTACTTGTAATCCTTCATAGAATATTAAAAATAACTAATTACATTAATTAGTTATTTATCAATTATACTTTGTTTTCTCTATTAAAGGGTTATTCTACAAATATATTTAAACACCTTCAAGATTTTACAATTGTATAAGTTGATTTATCTTGTTCACTTGTTCTTTTTTAGGACTGTTCCTTGAAAAATAACTTTGTAGATTGCATAATAACTATTTAAAAATCGTTAAAAAAGTAGCCTGTACTTTTACTCAGGCTACTTCAACTACAATATTGAACTCATCAATTTGAAATATATTCACTGTTTTACCATACTTTCCAAATTCATTTTGTAATAACTCAATGTTTGAATAATACTCATCTTCAATTTCATCAATTTGCTTCCTTGTGAGGTTTTTCATAATTTTATGTTTCTGTTTTTCATTTTCAAACATAAGATCTCCAATGATTATTTTTCCATCATTCTTTAAAATCCTTAACATTTCCTTAATAGCAACGGTTTTTTCCTCCTCATTCAAGTGATGGAATGCATAGGTGGATACAATAATATCAAAAGTATTATTTTCAAAGGGTAGCTTTAAAAATTCGCCTAGTCTCAGTTTTAACTTTGGAAATTTCTCTTTTGCCACATTCAGCATTTCCCTGGATTGATCTAGTCCCGTAATATGCAGTCCTATTGATAAAAATCTATTTGCAAGATTACCCGTACCCACACCTATTTCCAATATTTCTACTTCTTTATCTATATTGTAGGTTGCTTTTTTAAAAACCATATCTAAAATCACTTCATAGTTTTTATAAATTTTTAACCTACCGCTGTCCCCTTTTACGTCCTTATCATAGTTTTTTGCCCACCCATCAAAATCCCATTTATCCTTCCAGTTTTCTTTTATTTTATATATTTCATTCATCTTTTTAATTGATTCAATAATACTCCTATGATATTTTTCATCATTTGCTTCATAAATTGTGTCCATTATTTCTTCTAGCGAATTTTGAATAAGTTTTGCTCTATGAACTTCATTGTTTATGATTTCCCACTGCTTATAAAAGTGATTTAATACATTATTTTTATAATCATTCTTAATTATATCTTCAATATCTTCTATGGGTATATTTAATATTCTATACATAAGAATAGTCTGTAATTTTATTAGGTCCTTTTCTGTATAGTAGCGATAGTTATTTTCTTCATCCCGTGCAGGTGTTATTATCCCCTTCTTTTCATAAAATCGGATCTTATTTGTTGTTATGTTAAACAATTTTGCCACTTCTTTAATACTATACTTTATTTCCATTGCCCACCTCATATAGATTCATTTTTTTAGAGGGTAAGTTTTAATCTTACCCTCTAACTTGTTTATAGTATAAACCTTCACCTTAGGCGAAGGTCAAGTGGTGAAAAGAAAATTTTTATTATGGGTAGCCCATATTACTTATGGTAGGTTTTGCCTTGCTAATCATAAAGCCTCTAACAACTCACACTGCACTTTTTTGAAATTTCACATAATCCTCACACTGAAATACTTTTATGTATCCAAGTTTTTCAAACACTCTGCAAGAAGGTATATTACCTTCTCTAATATATGCAACTAACTTGCTATTAGCAATAAACAAATCTTTATTTTCATTTATAAAACTTTGGGCATCTCTAATTGTAGCAGTACCAAATCCATTACCCCTATGTTCTTTAGCAATGCTATAGTTAAATGTTATCTCTTGCTGTGAAATTTCAAGTTTTACTTGTCCAACATCTTTTTCATCAACTACTTCAATAAACATAAAAAGGTTTTTGTCCTTTAGTGCCTTAAAAAACCAGTCCTTATATTCTTCTAAATTTTTCTCCTCCGTATACCTTGAATTTTTTCTTACCTCTTCATCATTAACCCAAGTAAATAGCTTTTGAAAATCTTCCCTAGTAACTTTTCTTAACATAATTCATCTCCCAAAGAAAATATTTTTCCTTAATGCTAATCTTTATCATTTGCCCAAAAAAAATTATTATAAAAACTGATGACCAATATCGCTAGTATTTTATCTGACAAGTTGAAAAAACGTCATACCACCACTTAAAATTAAAGTTTTATTGTCTTTAATAAAGAAAGTACACCCATTACCTTTTGAATCAGTAGTCTGAATTTGGATAATAGAATTAGCTTTTATACCTAATTTATCAAAGGTAATAGCCGGACTCGCAGCTTCAAAGTCATCTTTTGAAACAACAGTTTTTTTATATACAGGGCTTATAACAACATTATCTAAATCCTTTATCGTCTCCCCAAAACAAGTTGCTTTTTCTTTTGAAAAACTTAATTTTCTACCAATCAATTGTGTAATATTATCGCTTCCATAAGTTCCAACTCGCCCATATGCTAATGGTTTTTCAATAACCCACTGACCATAAAATATTTCTTGTGATTGTTTTACTGTTCCTGTGGAATTAGTTGTAGTGTTACCCTTGGTAGTTGATTCTTTCGTTACTGTGCTTGTTTTGTTAACAGTAGAACTATTATTAGGCGTTGATTTTGCTGTTGCAGTACTTGTTGAATTACTAGTAGAAGTATTTGGTATAGTTGATTTTGCTGTATTATCTGTTTTAGTTTGCATACTGATAGTTGGCTGACTTTGTGATTCTGCAACCTTTTGTTTTGTACAACCTGCTGTAAAAACACTCATAGCAATTAGTGCAATTAATAATATTTTTTTATTCATAATTCCTCCATTTGTTTGTATATAACTTTTATTGCTTTATATATTATTCATATTTAATTTTGAAGTCCCTAGACTTGCCTGTAAATGTGGTTAAAGGATTATCCTTGGAAACATCAAGTTCTTTTTCACTTCATTATAACCAAAAGATTTATAAAGCTTTACTGCACGTTCATTGGATTCCCATACCTCAAGTTTTGTTTTATCCAAAGCTTTTGACAAGAAATAATCAAATATATAGTTAAGTATAGTTTTGGATATTCCCGATCCCCGTACTTCCGGTAAAACATATATCGTTTCAACATAACCAAACCCATCTTTTTCAAAGATTGTACATCCTCCCTGTACCTTCCCACCTATTAAAAAGGATAGGTTTTTAAAATACTTTGCTCTCCCTTGCTCTGCAAATATATCTATATCCAATGGTGTTACAAACATTTCGTCATGCATTGCCTTATATGCCATAACCTCTGTATCACAATTAATTTTAAGCTCTGTTACTTTTACATTTTCCGGTAAAATATATGTAAAGTTTTTCGGAATATTTGCTTCCATAACAATACTATAGTCTTCTTCAAATCCATTTTTAATATAAAAATCTAGTTTATCCTTATCATACTCAAAACCAGCATATATTCTAGATTTTAAATCAGGCCTTTGTATCCTAAGTTCTTTAGCCCTTAAAAACACCTTATCAAATAGCTTTTGTGTAACTTCCTCCCCGAACAGCTTGTCTATATTAGACTCTATATTAACACCTATAAAAATAATATAAGGTGTTTCATATGTCTGATGATAGTTTATTGAAGCATATGCATATGCGCTTCCTAAATAGTTTCCTTCCAAATCAAAGGCTAAAAAAATATTTTCCTTACTATTACCATACTGGTCTTCTTCTGAATTCCGTATTTTAATATTCATTTAAATACCCTCCATTTCTATTTATTGATATTTGATCTTTAATTTATAAATACACTTATCATTATAAAAATATTTTATATTTACAATATAACATATTTTTGTCATAATTAATAATTAAATACATATTGAGTTATTTTTTGTATTTCTGATGTAGCTATTAATACACTACAAACCTAATTTATTTTAAAATCCCGTATAATAATATTGTCATCACATCATTCATAGCATCTTTCATGGTCATATCATTTTTACTTAAGAATTTATAATCTAAAAATGTGTTACTAATACCTTCCAACATCAAAGTAATCATATGCGGTTGAATATCACTTCTTAAAAAACCTTCTTTCATCCCCTCTTTTATTGTAATTTCAATAAGATTTAATTTAAAATCCCTTAATTGCTGAATTTTCTTCCATTCATCATTATAAAATTTATATGCTTCATCTAATACATTAACCGGTAATTTGTATTTATGATAAGAATAAACTATAGAATTCAACTTCTCTACTAAAGGACAGTCTTTTTTTGCAGACTCAAGGGTGTCATTTTTATCAGTTTCTATTATTTCTTTAAAATATTCAACTATAATATCATCTTTATTTTTAAAATACTTATAGATAGTTTTTTTACTAATTTTAAGTTCTGAAGCAATTTCATCCATAGTAAATTTTCTTAAACCATATATCTGTATCTTTTCAGAAGCAACTTTCATTATTATATCTCTCATTTTATCATCCTCAATCTAATTTTTATTTAATTCATTGAACTGTTAATTTTAGTTTTTTTTACAGTAAATACACCCATTATAGATATTCCTATTATTAAAAGTAATACAACATTTTCATGGTTATTCCATAGAGCACCAGTAATCACTGCTCCAAAAAAAGAACCGATATATTGAAAACTATTTATTATTCCATTTGCAGTACCTCTATAACTATTTTCTGCAATATCATTTGCTACAGAAGGTATTATCGTAGATAAAGAAATATACCCTGTCATAAATAGTATAGTACCTACCAATATAAAATAAAATGATTTACTATTAAAATAAAAACATATACCTATAGCAGTTATCATAAATGATACAGCAATCAAGTTTGAACTATATCCTCTCTCAACAAATTTAATAGTTTTTCGCATACATATTATAGCAATAATTACTGCAGGCATAAAAATCTTCCACATGCCATTAATACCTGTAATTTTGTCAAGATATTGAGGTACTACATAAAATACTGCAACCATTATAAAATTATTAAAAAACCCTGCTAAGTTAAGTGCTAAAAATGTTTTATTTTTTAATAATACCCTAATGCTATCCCTTGTACTAATTTGTTTTTCTGGTATCTCATAAGAGTTTAAGTCATAAGTCTCCTTTAGAAAAAATAGTATAATAATCCATACTAAGAAAATCAAGATTGCGCATATTAAAAACATCTGTCTTACTGATAAATAGTTGTGAATTAAAGGTCCTAAAGCAAAAGAAGCCGCTGCTGAAAAGCCAATAAATATTCCTACAATACTTAAAGCCCTTGGTCGCTTTCTGCTATCTACACTACCAGTAACCCATGAATATCCAGTGGCAATTACAGCTCCACTTCCTTGCAAAGCCCTTGCAAAGATAAGCATATATATGCTTTTAGCAAAAAATGCAACTATTAACCCTATTATTACTTGCATAATCCCAATTAAAAGAACAGGTTTATTTCCTACTTTATCACTCCATATACCAAAAGGTATTTGAAAAATAGCTTGGGTCAGCCCAAATATACCCAATGCTAATCCAGATAAGGTTGCATTACTGTATCTTAAAGTCTTGCTGTAAGTTGAAATAAAAGGCATAACCATAGTCATTGCCATTTGCCTAATTCCTAAAGCTAAACTTATTGTAATTAAAAATAGTAACTCTTTTCGAGAAAATACGTTATCTTTCATATTTATATACTCACCTCTATAATGGAAACTTATTTAGTTTATATAGTTTCCATTATAGAGTATACATCCTTTACCTTATAATATCAATCATTTTATAAATTTTTCCATATTCAATTAAAAATTAATATCGATATTATATTATTTTTGTTTTATAATATAATAAAAACCGTCTGGTCGTTTTTATGGAGGGATGAATATGCCAAAAATAAGTTCAGAAAAATTTCAGCTTCGAAAACTAGAAATTATAGACAAGGCTTTTGAGGTCTTTAGTTCAAAAGGGTATTCCCAATCCTCTATGGAGGATATTGTTAAACATTCCGGTATCAGTAAAGGAGGTCTTTACACTTATTTTAAGAGCAAAGAAGAGATTTTCCTGGCAATTGCCCAGCAACGCTTTCAAATGAGAAGTAATGTACTTCATGAAATGACTGATATAGAGAGCGCGTCGCAGAAGGTAACTCTCTATCTACGCTGGTTTCTGGATAGTCTTGAAACCGAAAGCGTTTGTATGGGCATTAGATTTACCACGGAATTTTGGAGTATAATGTCAAGAAGCACCTGTAAAAACGAGATTGCCCAAGTACGCTACAAAAAATTTGAAGAGGATTTGCAACAACTCCTTTTGGAAGGCATTCAAAATGGCGAGTTCCGTCAGAATTTAAACACAAAAAGTGCTGTTTATCTCATTATTACATCGCTAGATGGTGTGGGATTCACTGATGCTGTAATGGGCATTAAGATTAATGAAGCTACAATCTCTGAATACATTAATATGATTCTCAATTATTTAAGGGGGTAAGCGATTATGATTACTTATAAAACTTGCACTGATGTAACTATAAACGAAATATTCCAAGCTTTTAGCCTTGGCTTCTCAGACTATATCCTCCCGCTAACAATGAGCCAGGATGCCTTCGAAGCTAGATTCTTTGGTCCTGAAGGCAACGCACTAAATCTATCCTTTATGGCATTTGATCAGAACCATCCCATCGGTTTGATTCTCAGTGGCATCCGAGTATTTGATGGCTTAGCTACCATGCGCTGTGGCACCCTTTGCCTCAGTCCAGACTATCGAGGTCAAGGCATTAGCCAGAAGTTATTTGATATGCATAAATCCACTGCGCTTACTTTCCAATGCAAGCAATTATTCCTTGAAGTAATAAAAGATAATCACAGGGCCGTGAAGTTCTATGAAAACTGTGGTTATAAACATGTTTACACACTAAAATACTACTCCAGCATGATACAAACAATAGCTTCACCTACCGATACACTGCCATACATTGTGAAGCAGGTCACCTTTGATAAACTGGAGTCCTTTAGAAAATCACTCTTAGACTGCCACATCAGCTGGCAAAGTGACACGCCCTACTATGCTTCCAGCACACATGAATCTCTCCTTGGTGCATACCATGCTGATAGACAAGTGGCCCTAATTGCCATGAGCTCACAAGGTAAAATCAACTTCCTCTGGGTCCACCCAACCTGCCGCCATCAGGGTCTTGGACGCAGTATGATCCAAAAAGCAGCCCAGGCTCAAAATGTAGAAAAAGTGACTATATGCCTGCCAAGCAACGCCTCATTAGAAGATTTCCTCCGAAAGCTAGGATTCCAAAAAGAACCAATTGAGCAATGCGAAATGTATTTACCATTATAGCAGTTGTTATTTACCAACCCTTATTTTTATATCGGAAAGAAGGTTGGTACAAAAAGTAAGGCCCCTATAATAATACATATTCCTGTAATACTAGTACCCCCAAGTATACATTTCATACATCTTTTATTGTATTTATCATTTTTAAAATACTTTATTCCCATAATAAAAAAAAGTAATGCTGTTATTATTACTAGAATATTCATTGCAAACATTATTTTGATCATTTTAGATATTCCCCCCCATATTTTAAAACTTATCAACTTCACTCTATAAATAATTATACAAGGTATTTTTTACAAAACACTTACCATAATTCTTACATATTTATTAAGAAAAATATTTCTCTATTTATATTTAATATTCCGATAATCTAATTGTAAAATATAATCCTAGATTTTCCCTAAACTAAGTATAAACAAAGTATAAACTTTTCTTAAAAACCCTCAACCAATTAATTAGTTAATAGTTTCAATGATGGAGGCAAAACATCCAAGCCTCCTATAAGTGTGCTTAACGTAAAAAAATCTTGTACAAAACTTAATTAGTCTTGTACAAGATTTTAATTATTATTTATTTTGATATTATCTCTATACCATCCTCAGTTACAAGAATCGTATGCTCCCACTGTGCTGAAAGAGCTCCATCAGCTGTAAAAGCTGTCCATCCATTATCTTCATCTATAAATATTTCATGACTTCCGCCATTTATCATTGGTTCAATGGTAAATACCATCCCTGGTGCTAAAATCATATCCGTTCCTCTAATTCCAAAATGAGAAACAAATGGTTCCTCATGAATATTTAATCCAACTCCATGCCCTCCAAAATCTCTAACTACTGAATATCCATTACTTTCTGCATATTCTTGAATAACTGCTCCTATGTCACCTAAAAAGCCCCAAGGTTTTACTGATTCTATTGCCTTATTTAAGCATTCCTTAGTTATTTCTACTATCTTCCTCGCTTTGTCAGTTACTTCTCCAATCATAAACATTCTTGATGCATCTGAATAATATCCATTAAGAATAGTAGTTGCATCAACATTTATAATATCACCATTTTTAAGTACTACATCTTTACTTGGTATTCCATGACACACTTCATCATTAATTGATGTACAAATACTTTTGGGAAATCCATCATAATTAAGAGTAGCTGGAATTCCACCCTGAGATATTGTATATTCATGAGCTAATTTATTAATTTCTTCTGTAGTCATTCCTTCTTTAATATTCTCACTAACCAAATCTAGAAGACCATTATTAATTTTAGCACTTTTTCTTATCCCTTCAATTTGCTCTTTGCTCTTAATAAGATTTCTTGTTGGTACTATGCATCCTTGATTCTTAAGGGCTTCTAGTTTTTTATCAAAGTCCAAATGGCAATTCTTATATTTTAGTCTACTTCCACACCAGCATTTATCATTTCTATTTAAAATCATTATACATTCTCCTTTACTAATAAAACGATCATATTTCTACCAATTAAACGTAACATTTTTGTCAACTACAAGTTGCTTTTAAATTTTGCTTATCCGTAAAAATGCCCAAGTTTATATTTAAATTTGCTGAAAATGTAGGATGGCTCTTAATAATAAATATTATTAAGAGCCATCCAATTATAATAATTGTTTACTCCATAGGGTTAATTCCCTTATTTAATATTTCTTTAATTTCTTTATTGTCCGAAATCATAAGTTCGAAAATATCAGTGTTCCTGTTTATAATAGAAGACACATTTTTATAAACCTGCTTTTCTATATATAATTCTTCTGAATTATTCCCGTCTATCAAGCTATATATATATTCCAGGGTTTTATCTAAAAATACAGATATATCTTTTAATAAATTAGTATCTTTGGTTTTATAACTTTCTAAGCAAAAGGAAACAGATTCTTTTATTAGTGAAACATTCCCACTACTTACAGTAGTTCCACCTTCCAAAATCAATAAATTTAATTCGATTTTTTTTAATTTCAACAATATATCATCATTAAAGCTCACCAATAAATTTAGCGATTTTTTATCAGGTTTTTCACTTTTAGGAATATCTTTAATTAAACTTTCAGGTAAATTATTTTTTAAATACACGTAAGTTAACACACCTGCAATTAAATATATCATATTAATTATTGAACTTAATAAAGCCTTACCAAATATTGAACAAACAACTGTTATAAAACATCCAATAATAAAAAACATTAAGATCTTATTAATTTTATTTGTAATTTTAGAGGTTTCATTAATGGAAGGGCTAGTAGTATTTTGTACTATATTTGGTCTTAAAACTTTTATAATCTTTTTAATTTTTTCTATTTCAAGATTATTCAAATCCTTTATATTTTGTAGCTTGTTTTGTTCATCTAAAGATTTTTGAATCTCATTTTTTTTAGCATTTTCAAATTCTAATTTTTCATCTAAGGCCTTTTGCTCCTCTTTTTTTCTCAAATCTTCAAATTCTAATACTTCTTCTGTTTTTGCTTTCTTAAAATCAGAAAGTTCCTCTTTAGTCATTTTAAGATATTCAGCTTCTGAAACAAACAAGGATGTAGGATATGTTTTTAGTTTATTTGAATTATCAAATATGCTATAAACAAGTTCCCCTTTTTCTTCATGCATTTTAAACACAGAATATATTTCACCCTCCACTAAACTATCTATATCTAGAATACCTAAGTATACTACGTCTTTTATGGATTGCAATAACCTATTGGTTGGATAGAAAATTTGGTCAGGCACAACTATTTCCACAGCGCCCCTTTCGTTTACAATCCTATAACAAGGCAATACTTCGCATTCATATTCATATGTCTGTTCACTTGTTGTACCAAGTACAACATATTCTCTTCCCCTTATAAATTCTGCTTTTTCAGTACGACATGTTTTCAATTCCAAATATTCTCTTTTCATAAATATCCCTCCTTTATAAAAAAATTAACTCACCAAATTGAAAGATAATACTTTTAGCACTCACCTTATTTTAACTTTGCCTCTCTTTATTGTACTACAACTTTTATCATTTTATCTTTATTTTACCTGTAATATTTCCTTGATGTTTTTTTTCTTATAGATAAACAATAATATATAAGCAAGAATACACATAATCACGCAAGTTATAAAAGCTGATGAAGTAGAAATATCCGCTGTCTTTCCAATAATCACGTTGACTCCTGCAGCCGTTAAATCGCCAAACATAGCAAATACTGATAAAAGCGTGGCCCTATCAATAGTACTTATGCTTTTATTTTCAATATCTAAAACTATAGGAGAAATTATAGCTGCACTGCCACATATGAAAATTATTGAAAGTATAGTTAATGTAGCATTAGAGGTAAACACAAGTATTATACAACATATAGTAATTATGCTATATAAAATTTGGATGCTTCTATCTTTACCTAGCTTAATGCTTAATTTATAAGCTTTAATCGAGCTTAATCGAACTATTTGCATAACAACTGCCAATATTCCAAAATATTTAATATTTATTCCAGAGCGTACATACTGTGATTGATTTAAAAACACACCTACCACTTGAACAACTTCATTTATTAAAGCAAAAGAAATCACCAATATTATGATTTTTTTATTTTTAAAAGCTGTTAGTAAACTTTGCTTAAACTTAGGCTTTTCAACCTGCTCTACATTAACCTCTTTTATAAACAAAGTTAATGCTGCTGCAACTGCATAAGATATAATAGTCCAAAACGCAGTACTATCCATGGATTTTTTAACCAGTATTGAGAACATAATTGAACCAATTAAATAGCCACCAGTTGAAAATGCATTGTATCTACCAAATACTTTTTCACTCTCATCTTGCTCCACCGATGAATATAGTAGAGCGATGTCACACCCTGAAATGCCAGCTAAAGACACTGATAATAACACCCGTTCTAAAAAGAACATCCCAAATGAATTTGCTTTATAAAAAATTATTTTTGATATGAAAAATATAAAATTTGAAATAACAAGGGTTTTTTTGTACCCAAATTTATCTGCAAACCATCCCCAGGGGACTTCAAAAATAATCATTAATATCCAAGATATAGACTCTATTAAAAACATATTAGACAAAGATAAATTTCTATTTTGCCTATACAATGTAGCAATAGGTCCATAAAAAACAAATCCCTGTAGGAATACAATAATGTACATTAAATAAATATTAGCTTTTTTATTCAATTTTAATACACCTCCAAAATTACATAGCAAAAAAACCTTGTTTGAAAGGTTAATTTTGAAATATCCTGTAATTTTATTGTGTATTAAATTGGTCTGTACATTTGCCTCTCTCCTTGAAAATCAAATTCATTTTAATCATTCTATCATATTTTCAATACAAATATACTTATTTTTGTAAATTTATTCTGTTTAATTAAATTGAAATAATTGTGTACCTACTTGTGATACGGTTCCCCACTTATTATTCTAAACCCCCTATAAACCTGTTCCAGTAGCATAACTCTAAATAATTGGTGTGGGAAGGTCATCTTCGAAAAGCATAATTTGTAATTTGACCTTTCTAAAACAGCCTTAGATAACCCTAAGGACCCTCCAATTATAAAAGCTATATTACTTTCACCCTTGACGCCCAAATCCATTATGAAATTAGATAGTTCCTCAGAGGATAGCATATTTCCCTTTAACTCTAGAGCAATTACAAACATATTATCCTTTATGCTCTTAAGTATTGCCTCACCTTCTTTTTCTTTTATTAAAACCTCTTGTTTTTCAGAGGCATTATCTGGAGTTTTCTCATCACCTAACTCAACTATGCTGAGCTTACAGTATCTAGATAGTCTTTTTGTATATTCATCTATAGCACTTTTTAAATATTTCTCTTTTATTTTTCCTACGCAAATTATAGTTATGTTCATAGTAAATCTCCTTAGTTTCAATTTTATTGTGATTATCATACATATAATATACTATTTATAGACTAAAAACAAATAACATGTAGCAAAGCCACATTAACTTTGTTTGAGTTAAAAATAGAATATACATACTAATTATAGTATAATAACAATTATGTATACAAAAATAAAATTCACTATATTATAAATTATTTTGGGGGTATTACCATGAAAATAGCTGTACTAGATGCACAAGGTGCAGGTCTTGGTCAAACAATTATAAAAAAAATTCGTAAAGAAATTAGCCTTGATGTTTATATTACTGCACTTGGTACAAATGCAATTGCTACTTCAAATATGGTAAGGGCGGGTGCAAATGTTGGTATAAGTGGTGAAAATGCAATCTGCTCATTTTGCATGACAAATAAGATTGATAGTGTAATCGGACCAATTGGAATGATATGTAGTGGTGGTATAAACGGAGAAATTACTCCCGTGATCGCCAAGTCAATATTTAATATGGATTGTACTAAATATATAATTCCACTACAAAAACATGGTATTTATATACCAGGCACAAGAAATCTGCAAATCAAAGATATAATTGAAGAGATCGTACTGGATATAAAAAGTAATATGTCCTAAAAAAATGTTTATAGCATGGATCAAGTCCCATGTTATAAACATTTTTTTAACATTGCTATATATTCAAATCCCTTTTTTTATAAAAAACATATGTAATGCATAACATTACCAAAATAATTATAATTGATAATATCACAAAACTCCATTGAAAGCCAACGCCATTCATCAAATTTTTAGCTTCAAAATACTTAAATGGAGTAAGATATTTGAGGTTTTGAAGTTTACTGTTTATGTCTATGGCTATAGATAGTATAAACGTTATTAACAGTATGGCTGTAGATATAGATGTAGCTGTCTTCGGGTTTCTGCTCACAGCAGCTATTGCTGTGCCAATAAGCATAAACATAAGCTGCAAAATAAGCATTCCCATCATTAATATTGCTATGTCTGCACTTACTGCTTCACCTTTACTGTATTTTCCTACTATAATAATTGAAGATACCAAGGTAATAACATTAAATATCAAAATATTCATTGTGGCAGCTAATAATTTTGATGTTACAATTTTATTTCTTGAAATAGGTTTTGCTAGTAGAAACTCTGCGGTTTTATCTCGCTCTTCCTTTGAAATTATATCAGCTCCAAGCATAGAGGCATGAATGGTTGCCATAAGCACTAAGTATAAAAACAGCACTCCATAATAACCACTAGCCTTTGACAAATCTAAAGTGCCAATACCCATAATTGCTAGCATCGATTTTGGCATTTGATTCAATAGCTCATTCATAGATTGACCTGAGGATGATAATGCAACAAATTTACCCATACCAGCTCCAACCATAAATAGTATACCTAAAGCCCATATAATAAGACCTTTTCTCTGAGCCTTCATCTCTACAATAAATATATTCATAACTAGCCTCCTTATATTACTAGATAATCATCACTATTAAACCGCGTGGACATCCTTCTTATCATAAACAAAATAGCTGGCAGCAATTGCTACAATAATAACCACTATTTCTATTATAATAAATGAAATCTCATAACTAGAATTTTTCATAATGTAACCCGTGTCAAAATACTTAAAAGGGGTAATATAACGTATAGCATCATCGCCTGTTGTAGATGAAAACATTCCAATAATAAAAAATGTAAATACCGTTCCAAGGGAAATAGGTAGCACAGATTTAATCTTAGGCCCCACCACAGAAATTATAATTCCCAGTGATAGAAACATAAGCTGGATAAAAAACAATGTAATAGAGATCATAAAGAATATTTTATAACTATAGTCTTCCGTCTTTACAAGGGATGCCATAGTGCTAGCGGCCACTAAATAAATTACATTAGTAATTATTAGACAGGTTAATGCAGCCATTAGCTTTGATGTCATAATACCCCTGCGAGTAACAGGTTTAGTTAAAAGGAAATCTGCTGTTTTTGCGCGAACTTCCTTTGATATAATGGAGGTGCCTAGATTCATAGCTTGAATTGCACCACAAAGTGTTAAATATAAAAATGTATAGGAATAAAACCCTAAAATAGAAGACATACTCTCTACAGAGAGGCCCAATGCTTTTCTTACTGGCTCTGGAAATCCTTCCATTAACTTTTTGAATGCTTCAACTTCCTTTGAAAAAGCTGGATACATTGACAAGAAAAGCGCGATAATTGCAATCAAAGAGCATGTCCATATTATAGTGGATTTTCTATAAGCCTTAAGTTCATGTAAAAACATATTCATAGCTTTTACTCCTCCTTCACATAATAATGCATAAATATCTCTTCAAGGTCTGGCTCTTCAATCCAAAGATTTGTTATATCTATTTCTGAAATCTTTTTCATAATAAAATTAATATTACCTCTAAATAAAAAGCTTATTATCTTACCTTTTATATCTAAAGCACTGACACCACTTATGTTAAAATAATTATCTTCTATTTTTGATGCCACTTGAATTTTGAATTTTTTATGGTTACTTTCTTGTAGTGTACTAATCTTTTCAACCTTTATAATTTTACCCTCTTTAATAATGGCAACACGATTACATAACCTCTGAACCTCACTTAAAATATGAGAAGAAAGCAAAATTGTTGCTCCCCGCTTATTCTCCTTCTCTAGAAGTTCAAAGAATTTTTGTTGCATAAGTGGGTCAAGTCCGCTAGTAGGCTCATCAAGTATGATAAGCTTAGGCGAGTGTAAAAGGCCTTGAACTATACCAACTTTCTTTTTATTACCATAAGATAAATCATCAATTTTCTTATTAAGATCAAGGTTCATTATCTCAGCTAGTTCAATAATTCTCTTGCTACAATCTTTCTTATAAAAACTTGCTGAATACTTTAGAAGGTCAATAACCTTCATATTGTCATAATAAAAAACCTCTGATGGTAGGTACCCTATTTCCTTCTTTATCTCCGGTCCAAATTTAATACAGTCCCTTCCAAAAATTGTAGCACTACCAGACGTCGGATAAATTAGAGATAATAGCGTTCTTATTGTTGTTGATTTCCCTGCACCATTGGGCCCAATAAAGCCAAAAATTTCTCCTTGCTGAACATTAAAACTTACATCAGTGATTCCTCTTGCTGCGCCGTAATTTTTAGTCAAATTTTTGATTTCAATAATATTCATTGCTAAATCCTCCTTATAATTTTCTGTATACTGGTCACTACAATTTATATTATATACATCATAACCTTTGTTTTCGTATCAGTCACATATATTTATAAAAATTTTCAAAAAAAACAAATAAAACCTATACATATATGCAAGGTTTTATTTATCATAATTATTTATAATTTCACATAATTATTTGTAGAATTATTTTCCACAACATTTTTTGTATTTTTTTCCACTACCACAAGGGCATACATCATTTCTTCCAACTTTATCAGTATTAACTACCATTTTGGAATCTCTATAAGCTCTTTGAATTTCTTTTCTCTTTTCTTTGGAGAAAATCCCTTCCCATTGTGGAAGCTCATATAAATAATCTGCTTTTGCGTCTAGCATATTAAAATAAAGCTTTTCATAGTCTACTTTAAAATCTACTTCAGTGTCCGCTTCAGTTTCTTCTAATACTACTGTTTCTAAAAGACTATCGTTTATTCCATCAGTAAATCCCATAAAATAAATGTTAGATACATCAAAGTGTTTTGCAAGTTCTCCTAATGTACCTTTAACTTCATCTTTATGGTTTGATAATAATTTAGTATAAATACGTTTTTCTACTTCTCCGTATTCTTGCCAAAACGCAGGTTCTCCTCTACGTTTAACATAATCAACCACCATATCTGTCCACTCTTTATATAAACTCATGTTTCATTCTCCTTCAAATCATAATGTATTTTGTTATATTCCATTATTATAATAAAGATTTCACTAATTTTCAACGTTTATGTTTAAATCTCTTAAATTAAATCATCTAACCTGTGATTAAATCATTCTTTAGCATTTTCCACAGCTAGATTCCTATTTTTTTATTGGTACTATTTCTGCTTTACTAAAGGGCTTGGATATATCAAAGTTCCCACCTATGGTATCAATATCTTCATTTTCCATAGTTAGCTTTACTTCTTCTACAGAAGGTAATTGGGCTAATGACGCAGCTATGCTTTGTAGGCAACTTTTTTCTTTTGCAACTGACATCTTTATTTTAGCTTCTTTGCTCAAATTAACATAAGCAATACTATCTTTAATAGAAAAACTTAATAATCTAGTTTCTTTAGGAAGTATTGGTTTTAACTCACTTTTTCCAGTTGGTCCTTTTATAAGTTCTTGCATAATAGTTTCCCCAATAAGCTCTTCTTTATTAATAATTCTCTCATCCTTAACTACTTGTACATTAGAATCATCTTTAGTACCATCAAAATAAATACCAAATTGGATAGAAGCATCTTTTTCTAGAGGAAGTTTTAGATTTTCGATTTTTTCCTTATTTGTTACACTTTTTTTATCTTTTTTTTCACACCCAAAAAATGCCACTGTTGAAATAACAAGTAATGAACATAATACTATTTTTATCACCTTTTTCATACTAGATCTCTCCTTTAAATCATCATCTTCGCTACTGCAATATTAACGACTTCAGAAGGATATCTACCCCTTTGTAAATCTATGGAGTAGATAACAATTCTCAATTGTTACCCTCCCACTGAAGTTTTTTCTTTGTTATAGTATGGGAAACCAACTTATAGAAGCAAGCGAATTTCCTTCTGAAATGTCGTTAAAAATCAATTACATCACTTGGCATGTCCCTTCTAGCTAGATCTAAAAAAATGTCCTTCCCTATTTCAATACTATTATCTTTAAGTATATTAACCACTGTTTGGTATGCTAAATCAGGAAAATTATTTGTTTTACTCAAATGTCCTAGAATAATACGTTTTTGTTTATCATTCATTATTTCTACTATAGCATTTCCACATGCATCATTGGATAAATGACCTACATCACTTAATATCCTTCTTTTCAATGGGTATGGATAAGGTCCAAACTTTACCATTTCCACATCATGATTACTCTCCAGTAGAATTACATCTGCATCTTTTATTATATTCTTTACTACCTCAGAAAAGTAGCCTAAATCCGTAGCTATGCACGCTTTCTTTTTTCCAGTATAAAAAGCATACCCTATGGGATCTACAGCATCATGTGATATTTTATAATTTACTATATGCATATCCTTTATGTCCACAGAATTGTTATTAATAATTCTTATATTATGTTCTTTTACATTGCCTATTTTGCTTTCCATAGCTTTCCAGGTATTCTCATTGGCATATATTGGTGTATCATATCTTCTAGAAATAATTCCAGCACCTTTTATATGGTCAGAATGCTCATGAGTAATAAAAATACCATCAATCTCGCTAGGGTTTTGATTAATATGTTTAAGAGCACTTTCAATGCTTTTTCCAGGCATACCAACATCCACTAAAATCTTTGTATTTTCTGACGCTACAAATACGCTATTTCCACTGCTTCCACTATATAATGGACAAAATATCATAATTGTCTCCTTTAATTTTAAATTGTAACTCTAGTTATATCTGCCCCTATACTCCTGAATTTTTCTTCAATATTTGGATATCCTCTATCAATATGCTCTATTCCTAAAATTTCTGTAGTACCTTCTGCTATAAGGCCTGCTATAACTAGTGCTGCTCCAGCTCTTAAATCCGATGCTGTTACAACTGTTCCTATAAGTTTATCTACACCATCTACTGTAGCTACACTTCCTTCAACTTTTATGGAAGCCCCCATCTTTTTTAATTCGTCCACATGTTTAAATCTAGCTTCCCAGATACTTTCATTTATTATGCTTCTGCCCTCTGAAATGCATAATAATGTATTCATTGGTTGTTGCACATCCGTTGGAAATCCTGGATATGGAAGCGTCTTAATATTTACAGCCTTGAGCCTTCCTTTTGCTTTAACTGTAACACTGTCTCCACCTTCATGTACCTCTGCTCCCATTTCCATGAGCTTTGCAGAAATTGATTCAAGATGCTTTGGGATAACATTATTTATAGTTACTTCACCACCACAAGCAGCGGCTGCTATCATAAAGGTTCCCGCTTCAATCTGATCTGGAATTACACTATATGTACATCCTGTTAATTCTTTTACACCTATAATTCTTATAACATCTGTACCTGCACCTTTAATACTCGCTCCCATAGAATTTAAAAAGTTAGCTACGTCAACCACATGCGGTTCTTTTGCAGAATTTTCTAAAATAGTTGTACCTTCTGCAAGAGTTGCTGCAGTCATTACATTTATTGTTGCACCTACACTAACAACGTCAAAATAAATGCTAGTTCCAATTAGTCTATCAGCCTCAACCTTTACCGCACCACTCTCAATAGTTACAGTTGCTCCAAGTGCCTCAAACCCTTTTATATGTTGATCTATAGGTCTTACTCCTATAGGGCAACCCCCTGGAAGGTCTACTTTAGCCTTTTTAAACCTAGCTAAAAGTGCACCAATCAAATAATAGGATGCTCTCATTTTTCTTACATCTTCTGTATTCGCATCCATGCTAATTATATTTGTACTATCTATAGAAACTGAATTATTTTCTCTTTTAATTTCACAACCTAAATCCTCTAATATTCTTTCAATACAATTTACATCTTCTATATCAGGAATATTTTCAATTATACATTTACCCTTACTTGCGATTATAGCTACTGGTAGAATCGCTACCGCTGCATTTTTCGCACCGCTTATTTCTACTTGACCAAGGATAGGTCGACCACCTTTAATTACCAATTTTTCCATATTCGTATCATCCTCACTATACTTTATATATTAATTTACTTTTTAATTTACTTTTATTTTTATATATACACGCCATTATAGCATATCTAAATTATATTCTAACATTTATTTTGAAAATGTAAAATGGTATTCTTTCGTTTAATTACATTTTACAAGAAAAGTCTCCTTTTTAAGTGGTTAATATTACAGTTTCGAAGAAGCTGAACCGCTATGCAAGTGATGATTTAATGCGCAATCTATTAAAATAGATATAGTTTCTTCATAATAATATAAAAATCACCCGCTAAAATGCGGGTGATTTTTATATTATTATGATGTTTTAAAACTTCCGCAGTCTGTACATTCTTGTGTTTTAGCAACACTTTCATGTTTTATAACTTCGATTTTGTTTAAAGTACAATAATCATCATGTTTACAATGAAATTTACACTCATCTACTGTACATCCTATGCTATTATTATGCTCCATATTAAAAGCACCTCCTTATAATTAATTACAAAACTATTATTAGCATAATTAAAATTAATTATGCTAATAAAATGTGTATACATAAATTTACATATAAAATACAAAACTAAAAAAATATGTTATAATTAGTTTGTAATTTAATCAAAATAACCTTAACCAATCTTGGTTATTAATTTAATTCGGAGGAAAAATATGAGATACTTTTTAGTTGCTTTATTTGATGATGGATCTAATGCTACAATTCAAAATATCCAAAGAGATATTTGTAGAAAATATAAACTATATAAAAGTTCACCTAATCTTTATATATCAATATGTACTATAACGAATCCTGATTTAGAAAAATTAGATGTAGTCGTTTCTAAAATTATGGTTCCTTATAAAAAATTCAAAGTTAACATAAATAATAGTATTAGTTTAACTGAAAATCTTACCCAAGTTAATCTTAAAGTTGAAGATAAAGGATATATTTATCGTTTAGCTAGAAGTATTACAGATACTTTAGATTTACATGGTTTTAACGTTAAGAGTGAGAATGATAATATCGATTTACGCATTCCGCTAGCTAATGCCAATCATATAATTAAAAAATCAAATAGCACAGGAACAATTACTATTGATACTAATTTAGATCAAGATGCTTTTTTTAAATTTGCAAAGGTTTGTCGACTTGAATTATGGAAACAGGTTAGTAATAAAAAAGAAATAGTAGTTAAAACTTATGATTTAAGAGAGTACTAAAAACATAAGTTATGTTTTAATTTTGAGGGTGATAAAAATGATTTACTACTTGGTTGCTTTATTTGACAGCGTTTCTTATAAATATGTAGAATTACTGCAAAAGACACTTTGTGAGAAGTATAACCTGTATAGATCTGAAACAGACCTGCCCATGCTTCATATAACTCTAGAAGTAATCACAAATCCCAACCTTTGTGATTTGGATATTTCTTTGAAAAATATTCTTACAAATTATACTAAGTTCCAAGTTGAATTAAATGGTGTAATATGTTTTGACTCTCCATTTAAATCTGTAAACTTAAATATTAATAATAAAGGCACTATATATGAATTATCTAAACACGTGAATTCTGTTTTAAATTCACAGGGATTTAATGTTCGCGAACAAATTGAAAATTGGAATTTACATATTTCACTAGCTAACACAACCTTTGCTGATAGAGAGTGGTCCAATAGTGAATACTTATCTGCTTGTAAATTAGCTAAGGATGAAGAATTCTTAAAAACTATTACGATCCACTCTGTAGAGCTTTGGAAGCCTATAAATGATAATAAAGAGATGGTGGTTAAAAAATACACTCTATAACATATATAATTTAGAAAAAAGGCGGTTTAAAACATGAACTTACAGAGATTATTTCAAATGCAAGATACTTTAGATAAAAGAATTGAGTCAGAACATAACCTGTGTGGAATACCCTTGCTTAGAAAAAAAATACTATCCCTTCAAGTAGAACTAGGGGAACTAGCAAATGAAACACGTTGTTTTAAATTTTGGAGTACAAAAGCTCCTTCAAGTAATGATGTAATTCTTGAGGAGTATGTTGACTGCTTACATTTTATTTTAAGCATTGGACTAGAAAATAAATTTCAAGGTATTACTTTAAACACTAACCATATTACATGTGAATTATCTGAGCAGTTTTTAAGCTTATATATAAATATTTCAGATTTTATAACTTGTTCTTCATTGCATAACTATTTAAATATTTTTCAGGATTTTTTAAGTTTAGGTGAAAATTTAGGTTTTTCTAAGGAAGATATCGAAAATGCATATTTACATAAAAACAACATCAATCATGAAAGACAGGATAACGGATATTAAATCCTGTCTTTTTAAACTCCTATAATTATATTCTTTTAATATTACAATACATTCTGGGCAAACTAACCTAGAGGAGTGTGATTGTAATTGGGATTAATTTTTTCTGTCATTGCTGGTGTTTGTATGAGTCTTCAAGGTGTTTTTAATACAAGGTTAAGTGAAAAAATTGGACTTTGGGAAACTAATGTTTTCGTTCAAGGCACTGCTTTAATTGTCACCTTAATAATACTCCTTGTAGCTGGTAATGGTAATTTAAAAGCCATAAAAGATGTAAATAAATTATATTTACTAGGCGGACTGCTAGGTGCTATAATTATTTTTTCTGTTATGCAAGGTATAACAAAGCTTGGCCCCACCTATTCCATTGCAACTATATTAGTTGCTCAACTTCTTGCAGCTGGTATAATTGATAGCTTTGGAATGTTTGGCGCAGAGCAAATAAAATTCACTCTATCCAAGTTTATAGGAATTGGCATAATGATTGTAGGTATAACAATATTTAAATGGAAAGGGTAAAAGCTCTTTCTATTTTTTATCTTACCTATTGAAATTAACTATAAATACCCTCATAATTATAAATGAATTGCAATAATATTAATTTTTAAATATAACTACTACATATTCAATATACAAGGAGGATACTTATGGATTTCAAACAGATTGAAGCCTTCATTAATGTAGCAAAGTTTAAAAGTTTCTCTAAAGCGGCTAGTACAATTTTTTTATCTCAACCTACAATAAGTTCTCATATAGCTAGCTTAGAAAGAGAATTAAATGTCCAACTTTTTGACAGAACCTCTAAAGAAGTATATTTAACACCTGCGGGCCATTCTTTTTTAGAATATGCAATAAATATAATAAATATTCGAAATAATGCGGTTTCTAATCTTTCTAATTTTAATACCACAATATCCGGGAGATTAAATTTATATGCTAGTACCACGCCCTGTAACTCATTGGTGCCAGGACTTATAAAAAAATTTAGTAAGTCCTACCCTGATGTTCGTTTTAATATTACAGAAGAAAGCTCTGGAAATATAATTAAGGATATTTTAGATCTTCAATGTGAAATTGCTATAATTGGAACTGCAGTTAAAAATGAAAAAATAAAAAGTTACAAGCTCATGGAAGATGACCTTGTTCTAATATCTAGTACTGAACTTAATGTACCTGATGAAATAACTTTAAAGGACTTGCTTAAATATAAATTTATAATTAGAGAGAAAAATTCAGCAACTAGGACTACTCTTGATACAGCTCTTGAATCAAAAGGTCTTAATCCTAATTTATTAAATGTATTTTGTGAAGTGAATACTTTGGACAACCTTCTTCAATTTGTAAAACTAGGAACGGGTGTATCAATCATTTCAGAAAAAATTTCTTTTGATTATATTGATAAGAGCAATATAAAGATAAGTAAAATTAAAGATTTACTCCTAAAAAGAAATCTATATTTAATTGTTAATTCAAAACGAACCTTAACTCCTATTGCTAATGCTTTCTTTAACATGTGTAGTGAGATGTTTTCGCTGATAGAATATGAAGGTTAAAAAGTATATATTACTAATTTTATTTAGTAATATATACTTTTTTTTATTAACATATTTTCATAATTTACATATACTATTATAATGTAACAATATCTTAGGAGGCATACATGTTTTCCCTTAAACATAAATTAGACCCTACCTTAAATCATGCTTTGCTTAGTAACCTATATGAAAACTATAGGGTAATAATATACTGCAAGTCCCTTGAAATTAAAACCATGGATAAAATTAAATCATTAAAATGCGATATTCTACGTCATATTCCCAGTGTAAACTGCATTTGCGCTATATTAACCCCCAGTGCTATAGACAGATTATTAGAATATCCACAAATAGTATATATAACTTTAGATTCCTATGCACATTTGTGTGGCAATAGCATACTCTCATCTAATGGTGTATCCTTTCAATCAAACTATGACTTAACTGGCAAGGGTATTGGCGTTGGAATAATTGATAGTGGTGTCTATCCACATGGTGATTTATTAAATCCTAGCAATAGTATTAAAAAATTTGTGGATTTTGTTAATAATTTAAATTATCCTTATGATGACAATGGTCACGGCACCTTTATGAGTGGATTAATTTGTGGTAGTGGTTCTGGGTCAAAGGGTATGTACAAAGGTGTGGCAAAAAATAGCCACATATATATGATTAAGGCCTTTGATAAACTAGGAAAGGGATTTATATCTGATATTTTATTTTCATTAGAAGCTCTAATTAATGAGAGCTGTGACTTCAATATTAAAATTATTTGCCTCCCCTTTGAAACCCTTGAGACTGATGAATTTGTACTTTCACTGTTTTCAAAACTTTTTGACCTTGCAATATCAAAGGGCCTTGTCGTAATTGTTCCTAGTGGAAGTAATAAAAGTATTAAAAGTTCAATACGAGGTATAGCAACCCTTAGTAATTGTATAACTGTAGGCGGGTATGATAGCACTTTCAGTCCAAAAATATATGAATACTCTTCCTGTGGACCTTTTAAAAAACAAGATAAACCAAATTTGATTTCTGCCTGTGTTGATATTTGTTCCTTAATTTCAGACACAAAATTCATCTCTGAAAAGAATGGTGTGAAGCTCTATCCTCCTCATATTACTAATTTATATACAACCTATACAGGAACTTCCTGCGGAGCTGCTTTTATAAGTGGTATATGCGCTCTCCTCTATGAAAACAATAAAAATTTACGCTTTAAAGATATATTGGCATTACTAAAAGCATCTTCAAACTTATTAAATTTTCCGAAATATATGCAAGGGTCAGGAATTATAAATTTAGAGAAACTATTACCTTAAAAGTAATATATTAATATATTTTAAACATTAGCTAATAATATATACAGTCTAATTTATTAGGTGTATAATTAAGATATTCTTTAACATTGATAATTAATTAAAAATTATTATCAATACTCAGACAATATTATATACTATTATGAATTTACGTTTTCAAGGGCATAATTATTGTTTTGTGCCCAAAGGAGCACGAGGAGGATTATTATGATAAGCGAGAAATTATTAAGTGAACTAAACAAACAAATTAACTTTGAATTTTATTCTGCACACATTTATTTAGCTATGGCAGCTTATTGTGCATCAGAGGATTTTAATGGTTTTTCTAATTGGTTTAAAGTTCAAGCCGAAGAAGAAAAATTTCACGCTATGAAATTTTATAATTATGTAAATGATATGAATGGAAGAATAGTTTTAGAAGGGATGCCTAACCCTCAAAATGATTTTAAATCACTTCTTGAAGCTTTCCAAATATCATATAATCATGAAAAAATTGTAACCAGTAAAATTTACAATCTTACTGACATTGCTACAGAAGAAAGAGAACATGCTACTATAAGCTTACTTAAGTGGTTTATTGATGAGCAAGTTGAGGAAGAATCTAACTTTAGTGGCCTAATAAAGAGACTTGAAAGAATTAATGATGACCCTACAAGTCTTTATCTACTAGATACAGAACTTGCAGCAAGAGTTTTTGTTCCACCTGTTACTACTAGATAAAATTTATGAATCTATGAAAGTAACATATATATTTTTTAAGACACATACCAATATTGGTATGTGTCTTTATACTTATAAGCTTTTTTCCATCTTAAAACTATCTTAACTCATAACCTGTGGTGTTACAATATGTTTAAATACTTACATTATTATAATGTTTTTATAAGCGTAAGCAAATCACTATATATACCATAAGCCGTTTGCTGAATTTCAGGATTCTTTTCTATTATTTGCACTTCTCCCATTAAATCTGTTGTTATAGCTAATATAGAGGAGGTAGCATCTATATTGCTAAAGGTATCCTTATAGTTTATATAAACTGGATGTACCCTCCCTTTTACTTTATTGTCTTCAATATATCCTTCACATATAAGCTTAATTTTACAATTTTCTACCTTAGCTTTTTCTATATCTTCTAAAGTAATATGTGATATCCCTTTTCTATCTATTTCCGTAGGATTTATATTCGTGTCCATTAACACATTAAGTAGGGCTGCAGTTTTTGCTGCCGCATCCCATCCATCAATGTCTAAGGTTGGGTCAGCTTCTGCAAACCCTCTTCTTTTAGCTTCTTTAATAGCATCTTCATAACTATTTCCACTTTCCATTTGTTCTAACACAAAATTGGTTGTAGAATTTAATATTCCTTTAAAAGATAACACCTTGCATCCTGGCAGTGCGTATTTAACAAAATTAAAAATGGGAGTGCCATCCATTACAGTTGTTTCATATAAGAATTGTAGACCTTTTTCTTTTGAATTATCACGAAGTTTTTGATACTTAAAGGCTATAGGACCTTTATTTCCTGTTATAACATGCATACCTCCATCAAAAGCAGTCTCTATATGAGTTATTGCTGGCTCTCCATCGTGAATAGATAAAGAACTTAGTTCAATGAGCAAGTTAGCATTACAATTCCTTATAATCTGTAATGTTTCCATAGTCACAGTATCTTCTGCAGTAGAATCAAACCTCCCACTGTTTTCTACATCCCTTAGGACCTTTGTAAGGTCTATTCCCCTGGCATTAATAATTCCGCCCTTAGACCTGCCTGCAATAGCTGTGACCTTAATATCATATCCTCTGCTCTCTTTAACTTCTAGTCTTTTAGTTATTAACATTCTACAAAATTCCTGCGCTGCATTTCCAAATCCCACTAAACATATATTTATCTCTTTATTATGCATTTATACCCCACCTTTTTCAGTTGAGAATTATAGTAGTTCTCGTCTAAGCCAGTCCAAAAGTTGCATAGTTGCTCTTTCCCTTATCTTCTGCCTATCTCCTGATAATTTAAGCATCTTAGTCTTAACCTGGCCATTTATAGATAACCCTACATATACAAGCCCCACTGGTTTTTCAATACTTCCACCATCTGGGCCTGCAATTCCTGTTGTGGAAATCCCAATATTAGTGCCTGCAGTCCTTGCTATACCTTGTGCCATCTCAGCTGCTACTTCACTGCTTACTGCACCATGCTTATCCAATGTTTCTATTGAAACTCCCAATCTATTAATTTTAGCCTCATTGCTATAAGTCACTACGCCATCCATAAATACTGAAGATATGCCTGGGTAATTTATAAGCTTTGCAGCTACCATTCCTCCTGTGCAGGACTCAGCTGTAGCTATAGTTAACTTTTTATTTATAAGCATTTGGCCAAGTACATTCTCTAGGGTTATGTCCCCTTCCCCATAAATGTTATTGCCTAGTCTGCTACGTATTGCAGCTTCCATAGGCTCTATAAGTTTTATGCCCTGCTCTTTGGTATTTGCCTTTGCTGTAATTCTAAAAAGCATTTCTCCATCTTTAGCATAAGGTGCCACAGTCGGATTTGTTTGATTATCTAATATATCTTCTATCATTTCCTCAGCTGAACTCTCTCCCACACCTATAACACGAAGCACCTTTGAAACTAATACACCCTGCTGAAACTTTTCAAGATAAGGAACTACAGCCTCCTCAAACATAGGTTTCATTTCTCTAGGTGGTCCAGGTAAGAGTGCAACTATCTTCCCATTTTCCTCAATTATGCATCCTGGTGCTGTGCCATTATTATTGGGAAGTATAACTGCATCTACTGGGAAATATGCCTGTTTCACATTGCTTTTCGCCATTGGTTTATTCATTTCCTTAAAATATCCCTCAATAATTTTCATAGAAGCTTCATGAACTACACTCTTCTTCCCAAAATACTCAAAAGCTACTTCCTTAGTTAAATCATCCTTTGTAGGTCCAAGTCCCCCAGTAGTTATAACTAAGTCAGCTCTACTAAAAGCTAGTCTATATGCTTCTAGTAGCCTCTCTGGGTTGTCTCCAACTACTGACTGATGGTAAACTGCTATGCCTAAATCTGCAAGCCTCTTGGCTATATATTGCGCATTTGTATTGACTATATCCCCTAGCAATATTTCCGTTCCTACTGCTAATATTTCTGCTTTCATAATTTCCTCCTTGTGTCACCTATATATTTGCATTTATTGCTAATACCCTTTTTTCAGATCTACTGAATTCACTAACTCTTTCCCCTGAGCATATTTTTCCATGTTTTTATATATAAAATCAAACCTTCGGGCGTTTCTCATCTCTGAAACCCATGAATTATGGGAGGTCAATATAACGTTACTTAAATCCCATAATGGATTATTTTCTTTTAAAGGCTCTTCTTCATACACATCTAAAGCTGCCCCTGCTAATTTTCCATTTTTTAAGTTTTTAATTAGGGAACCTTCATCTACAATACTACCCCTAGCTACATTTATGAAATAAGCTCCAGATTTCATTTCCATAAATTTCTCCTCATTAATTAAATGATGAGTAGCTTTTGTATAGGGCAACGTAACAACTACCACATCACAGATCTTAAGCATTTGATTTAGCTCACTCATAGGATAACAGCTATTAAAATATTGACTATCCCTACCATTTGTATTTACACCTACTATATTTACCCCAAAACCCTGAAATCTTTTAGCTGCCTCAGTAGCTATAGTGCCTGTTCCTATAAATCCTATAGTTTTTCCATATAACTCCATAATACTTGTATCCATCTTCCATTTCCTTTTGCTTTGGTTTTCATATAGCCCCTTACTATTCTTAAAAAGCTCTAGGGTTTTTAATACAATCCATTCCCCCATAGGTATACTGTAGCCACCTTTATTATTGGTAATTGTAATTGAAGTGTTTTTAACATACTCTATTGGTAGCTGGTCAATTCCTATACTAGATAATTGAATCCATTTTAGCTTTTTCATTTTTTCTATGTCTAGAGTTTTAAAAGGGTCATAACAAACTAAAACCTCTATCTCTTCCAAATCATCATTATAAATTAAACCTTCTTCTGGAATAACTTTTACATCATACCCAAAGGTTTTTATATCTTTGATTTTATCTCCGCCGTAGTTGTATGTGAAAAGTGTTTTAATAGCCATCAAAAACCCTCCCTTGTATTAAATCATAATCTTCCATGCTGAACCTGGCATTAAACCATTACTCTATAATATACTACAAATACCACCAGTTACCTTCTATATTTTATAAAGTTCATACAAATTTATCTAATTTTTTTAAAAAAAAAGATGCCACTTGCCACATGGGTGGCAGTAGCATCTTTTTATATTATTTAAATACATTTACTAGACTAGTAAATATATCTTTGTTATCTTTAAGCTTATTTTCATTTCCAAGTACACAAAAACAATTTTCTTTTATAACATCATCTAATAGTGATTTAAAAGACTTAATGTCCTCAGACTTTGTACTTAAAACTTCGTCTCTTTCCATTTGTCTTTGCTCCTCAGAAATACCTCTAATATAATATGCTGTAGCTCTTTCACCCTTCATAGAAGGTGTTAGTGGTGAATCAAGCTCACTGATTGTTCCTATAATATATTTGGTCATTTCTCTTTCAGAGGCCTCAAAACTTCCTATATAGTCACATATTCCATCATAAGCTTTTAATGTCTCCGAAACATTAGGGTCCCTATAAGAAACAAATACTATATTACCACTTCTAGCTAAGTTTGCAAAACCACCATAGGCACCGCCCTGAACGCGCACTCTATTCCATAAATAGTCCAGACTTGCTATAGTTTTAAGCACTAGCATCTTACCTGAATAAGCGTAACCTTGTTTAATAAAGTTGTAACCTTTAGCTACATACTGAACATCTGATGAAGATAATAAGCCTTCATTATTTTTATTAAGGGCAAAATCATATTTCGCATCTGGCAATTCTTCTTGTCCTAAGATGCTTATAATCTTAGGTAGCTCAGCCACAAAAGCAGTATAAATATCCTCTTCTCCTGTAATACTTACTATAAGATTATTCTTATTAAATATAAGTTTTGATACCTTATTTAAATTTTCAATAATTTCATCTGCCTTATTATCAAAATTTCTTTCGATATCATTTATAAATTCATAAAAAGATACTCCTGTAGTTTTTTCTATATAAGCTGAAGCTGGTGAAAAGTAGGAAGTAAGTCTTCCAGCTGCTGCCATATGTCCTCTATCAAGGATTTTCATTTCCTGCCTTGATTTTAATTGTTGAATTAGCTCCTTCAAACGCTTCTTTTCATCAAATTTAGTAGTATTAATTATCTCTGCCATAATATCAAATAGTTTAGGAAGCTTTGGAACTAGTGCTTTACTCTTTACCACAAGCTTAGGACTATATTTTTCAAAATTTTCATTATCCCCGTACACTTCAGTTGTAAAATGAATCCCGCCTGTATGGATATTAATTTCATTAGATAAATCAGGATAATTAGTACTCTCCGTACTTACCCTTCCTAAAAGAGTTGATAGTAAGGTTACATAAGGTAATAACTCCGTATCTACTTTTTTAGCATCAAATAATATATTTATATAGGCAATTTTATTAGTAAATATATTATGAGATAATACCTTTACTCCATTTTCATCCTTTTCCTTTAGTGGTAAATGCTCTACTGTAGTTTCAATGTCTGAACGCTCAAGTAGTGGAATAGTTTCAAGCACTTCTACAGCATCCGGTGTCATTTGTCTTTCTTTAAGAGCTTTTGTCTCTTGCACTATTTTCTCTATTTCACTATCTGAAATACTAGCCTTATACCTAGCTAATTTTTCTTCTACTGCCTTAGACTTTTGTTCTGCGAGGCCCTTTTTACCATTTAAAATAACCATAGAACTATGGGTATTATTTATTAAGTACTTCTCTATAAGGTTTTCAAAATAATTAGTAGTTAATGCAGCCTTTATTTTACTTAAATAACTTTCGTACTCTAAATGCATAGTTGGATCTTTATCATAAAGCCAACTATCCATACTAGTTATATAATAGAATAATCCTTTTGGGAAACCTCCTAAATCAGCTTCTCGCAATTTAAATTCTGTGATATTTATGCAAGCCTCTATTAATTTTTTATCTATTCCATCTTTAACTAAATTCTTTAATGTTGTATACACAATCTCCTTAAATTCTTCTTTTTTAGCTTCATTAGAATTCTTTACTACTATACTGAACACTGGCTGCAATATGCTATTATCAAAGCTTCCAAATACATCTTTGCCAAGGTCTGCTTCAACAAGGGCTCTCTTTAGTGGTGCTGCAGCACTTTCTAATAATAAATACTCTAAAATCTCAAATGCTAAATGAAGTTCAGGCTGGCTAATATTATCCCCTGAAACAAAGTTCATACTTAAGAAACTTTTGTCTTTTTCATCATCCTCTGAGGAAATAGGATAATCTATTTTTACTTCACTCATACTGCTAAATGGTTTTTGAAGTTGTATCGCTGAGTCCACAGAAATTCTATCAAAATCATTTAGATATTTTTCACTAATGAATTGTAGCTCTTTATCAATATTTCCATCCCCATATAGGAATATATAACTATTTGAAGGATGATAATATTTCTTATGAAACTCTATAAATTCCTCTTGAGTTAAGTCTGGTATAAATTCTGGGTCTCCTCCGGACTCTACGCCGTAAGAAGTGTCTGGGAATAAAGATTCTTGAATCTTACGCATAAGACAACCTTCAGGTGAGGAAAACGCGCCCTTCATCTCATTATAAACTACACCTTTATAAGATAATTTATCTTCCTTGTTTTCTAATTCATAATGCCAACCTTCTTGCATTAATATTTCTCGCTGAGAGTATAAATTAGGATAAAAAACTGCATCTAAATAAACATCCATAAGATTAAAAAAATCTTTTTCATTTTTACTAGCTAGAGGATATATTGTTTTATCTGAAAAAGTCATAGCATTTAAAAATGTATTTAAAGACCCCTTTATGAGTTCCACAAAAGGCTCCTTTGTAGGAAATTTTCTAGAGCCACAAAGCACTGAATGCTCTAATATATGTGGAAGTCCATTACTGCTTTTAGGTGGCGTTCTAAATCCTATAGAAAACACCTTGTTATCATCATCATTTTCTAAATGCAATAACCTAGCTCCACTTTTCTCATGTTCAAATAGTCTTGTAACTGAATTTAACTCTTCTATATTTTTCTCCTGGATCAACTTAAAACCATGATATGTGCTACCAATTGTAAATTTCATTCTTCTCCTCCTCATACTTTCTAAAAAAACTCGAAAACCTATTTTGTCTTTTAGCTCTTGCAAACTTGCCACCTAAGTGGAACCAGACTTTTAATATATTCATTATACACCACTTTATTCCACACTGCTAACAACATAAATGCTTTTATACATCTATGTTCCCTCATTTTTATTTTGTCTATACCATAGTTGAAAAACAAAATCATTTATTTTTTTGATTTAAAATTCTATAATTCCCCTTAAAGGCCTAAAACCCTCAGTAACTTGGTTACCCAGGGTTTACTTAAAAATAGTGCTATAGTATCGGAACTATTATCTTGCCCAGTGTATTTACAAAGTTAAAATCCTCAAAACCAAATTCTTTTGTCACCGTGGATTCTGTTAAGTACAATACTCCTTTTACTATATCACCTTGAATCAATGGAATTACCATAACAGATTGCCAGTTTGGAACACCTGTAACCGTGTCATACTCAGTTATTGTGTCCCAATCTATCTTACATACTCCCTGCTTACTCTTAATTACAGATTTTATTATATTCTCATTATAGGTATGGATATCCATCCATTCATTTTTGAAAATTTTTCTTGAATATTTATCTATAATATTGTCCTTATCCATAATAAACAATATTCCTTTTTGTGCTTCTGTAATTTCAATAATTCTACCTAATAAATTATATATTTTATCTTCTCTTGCAATATTTATGTTTGTAAGCTCAATTAATTCTATCATAGCAAGTACATTTCTATGGTCTTGAATTGTATTACCAGATATTATCCCAGTAAGTCTATCTGTTCTTTTTGCCTTTTTAGAGAATTCACTGTTCCAAATATCATACCTATTTCGCCCTTGCTGCTTTGCCACATATAGGGCTTGATCTACTCTTTCAACCAATTCATCCTGCCACTCACCATGAAGAGGATAGGATGCCACGCCCAAACTTACAGTAACCTCTCGTCTATTGTCCAGTATTTTCTGTCCTTCTATTTTAGTCCTAAGTTTTTCAGCTATAAGCTCAGCATCGCAAACACCAGTGCCTGGAAGAATAACAATAAATTCTTCACCACCATATCTACCTACAACATCTGTTTCTCTTAAATTGCTCATAACAACATCACAAACCCTTTTTAACACATAATCGCCTGTCCTATGTCCAAACTTATCATTTATTATTTTAAAATAATCTAAGTCATACATAATAAGTGAAAATTCACTGCCTGTCTGACTTGATATTTCAATTTGTTCATCTAATGCCTCTTCTAGATATTTTCTAGTAAGAGTTCCTGTCAATTTATCAATAGACGCAGTTAATCTAAATTTATATTTTTCAATTATTATACCTATAACTTTACTGAGCTCCATACATTTTTTCATGCTATCATTATTAAGATTGTTTAATACCCTTTGTGATTCTATATATACATATCCAATAACATCCTTACTGCCTTGTATATTTTTTCTTCTTTCACTTTTAATAAAACCTTTTTCATTAGCATTTTCCATAATAATAGGAATGCAAATAAAGGCTTTTAAAGTATTATTAATACTATTTGTATCTCCATTTATATTTTGTTCTAGAGATACATCCCCTACTAAAACTGGTCTCTCTCCAGTTAAAATCTTAGATAATGCCTCTTGATTTTGTGGCAATTCATATCTTCTATCACTAGATGCAATAACTTTATAGCCTTTGTCATTATCATTTATAATAATGGTTCCCCTTGTGGCTAGTGTTATATATGATAAATAATCTATTATAAGCTCTAAATTTTTTCCATTATCCTCTTGTAGATTTTCTAAAACATCACTTATGTCATGGATATCTTCATGAAGAGATGATGAATATATTTTTTTTATAGACTTTATAAAATTCTTATTTTTCAAAATATCTTTGTGGTTTACTTGCTCTAGTAAAGATAACAGTCCAACCTCATCCTTAACATTAACAGGCGCAACTTCTAACACTTTCACATCTTTATTTTCCTTATAATATCTATTAATGACTAAAAATTTATTGAAAGGCCTCAATGCATTATTTAACTTAATATAAGACAATCTGCACTTTACTGGTAATTTATTAATTATATCCTTTAATATACCACAAGCCTCAAAATAATAGATTACTGCATACAAATAATCCTTTTTATCAAAGTAATGATCTCCCATTGCAGTGTATACTCTCCAATATATATCTAGTTCATTATATTTATTTGAATATTCTAAGGCTTCTTTGAAAATTTTAATGCTTTTCTTCTTATCCCTTAACCCATCAACATATAATTTTTTAACATAGACTCTATGATCTTTTATATCAATATCAATCTTTTTAATTTCACTAAGAATATTAGGTATATATTGTTGTTTTCCATTTTCATTCAAAAAAATTATTGCATCGTAAAATATGTTAAGTCTACTGCTCAATGAGGATATTTTACTGGCTATAGTTATAATATTTTTAATGATTTCATTTGAATTTCCACCACTCTCTCTAAAATGAAACATTATATATTCATTTAAAATCTGAGACTGCCATTTAAAAATACATTCGTCCTCTTCATATATATCTAGTGATTGCTGTATATATAACTGAGCCTTTTTCAAATCGCCAAATTTGTAATTTATTTCAGCGGCTAAAAAATAAAATTCACCTATTTCTTTCCCTTGATTAGGATAATTTTCCAGTTCATTGTTACAAAGTTCATAATACTTATAAGCATTATCGTAATCACCCAATTTTAAATATGAACTAGCAATAGAATTATAACAATAAAAAATATGGAATTCATCTTCATATTTTTTACATATTTTTAATATCTCCATAAAATATTGTAAAGATACTTCGTACTGCTGCTTAGAAAAATATGTAGCGCCAATATTTATTAAAGCAAGTATCTCTTCTGAGCTCATATTGTTTTTTTCACATAGGTCCTTCATTTCCACAAAATATTTTATAGCTTTATTATCCTCTTGATAATAATCTCCATAAATAACACCTATTCTATTTAAGGATTTTATTAATCCCTTAATATTATTATACTTATTGCAAACTTCTATATTTTTTTCAAATATTACTAATGCTTCCTGAACTCTACCACTTCTTAAATAAGCTAATCCCTTATGGTTGTAAAATATAGTTTTAAGTTCTTCATATTCACCTATACACTTTTCTATGCAGCTGTTACATATAGTTTGTATACTTTCATAGTCTTGCTTTATGTCATATACCGATGCAAGAATACTTTGGCATTTAAGCGTTCCCGAAACATAATCTACTTTTGAAAGCATAGTCTGAATTTTTTCAATATAATAAACAGTACTATCTATATTGTTTTTGCTTAAGTACACCTGCGCCACTTTAATTAAGCTATCTATTATATATTTGTGAAACTCAGTATTCCCCTTATACTTCTGTATTGATAGATAGTATTTTAGAGCTAAATCAATATGCCCCTCTTCTTCATGCAAACCTGCAAGCTCCATAATAAGCTTTATGTTTTTAACTGGATCCCAGTCATAATTTATTATAGATATAGCTTTAGTTAAATTTTTTATTGCATCACTTCTATTTTTTAGAAGCTTCATTTTTTCAGCATTCTCAATGCAATAATCAATAATCTTTTCCTCTTGATTAGATTTTTCTAAGTGATAAATTAATTCCTCAATATATTCCTTGCCACCCTGCTTATATTGGTTTTCAAGCACTAGCGAAGCCAATTTATGCATGCTTTTTCTGTCTTTCGACCCGATTTTTTCATACATAAGACTTTTAAGAAATTTATTGTAAAAATCAAATACAAAACCTCTATCCTCAATTTTTTTGCACAGTATTCCCGAGGAAATAAGGCCTTCAATAGCTTTCTCTAAATCACTATTCTTCCTTTCAATAAAACTCACAATTATTTCTAAAGAAACAGCACTATTGAATATTGATATTATTTGTAAAATATTATAATTTAATTGTCCCATTTCTTTAACTTGATTTAATAGTACTCCATGCATATCTGTTGGTACTATAAACTCAGAATATTTATAATCTGTAGACCAATACCCCTTTTCACTATCTGCATAGATGTATTTTTTACTAAAAAAACTCTTTATAATTTCTTGCACAAATAATGGATTACCCTTTGTCTTTTCATATATACTAGCTACAAATTTATAGGGTATAGTAGGCATACTAAGAATACTTTGAATCATTCTACCTACTTCTTTTTCATCTAGCTCTTTTAAAAAAATATTAATTAAACCATTGCTCTTTGATATATTTTTATTGAATTCTGTAAATTTCTTATTTAGCACACATTCTCCGTCACAGTAGGACATTATGACCATAATATTTTTATTTGGTAGTTTTTTTCTCGTAAGATATTCCATTAACTCTATGGTAAAATCATCAGCTAAGTGAAAATTATCAATAATAATAACTATGGGTATGTTATTTATACATTCTTCAATAAATCCCGTTGCAGAATGTATAAGTCTAAACTTTTCCTTATGACCACTTAATGGCTCAGATGGTATTATATTCTTTTTGCCACTTAGTTCAGGGATAAATTTCACTAGCTCCGACTCATATTTTTCTAGCACTTCTGGTTCACATTCAGAAATGAATTGTTTTAATATATCTATAAAAGCCTTATTAGTATTTTTAGTAGAATCATCCAAAATAAAACTACTATAAACATTTACTTTATTCAATGAAAAAATATATTTTACGGAATTAAGAAACCTAGTTTTACCAATACCTGATTCTCCATGAATTAAGATAGTAGAATTATAGTTACTTTTATTTTTAATAGAATCATACATGTTAATAATTTTATTAACTTCCTCATCTCTGCCTATCATTTTCAATTTAAAATTTAATTTTTCTATTTCTTCTTTTCTATGTGGTACATATTTCTTGCTAAAAACAATATTTATATCCATAACTAGTTCTGAAATACTTTTGTATCTTTTTGTAGCATCACTATAAATCATTTTGTAGATTATTTTTTTAAATTTTGCATTAAAGTTTTCATTTTTACTAATTATCTCCTGAATTTTAATCCCACTTTGATCTATAATCTCTTCATTAACACTGAAATTATGATCTTTACTTTTCATATATATAATAAAAAGTAATACCCCTAGAGAATATATATCACTAGAAATACTGTCTTTTTCCCCTGCTAATATTTCTGGTGCCTTAAAATAATCAGCTTTATTTTCTTCCTTCCAGAAACCCTGTTTTTCAAGCTCCAAAGTGGCAAAATCTTTGAATTTAATGCAATGATTTTCACCATTTTCTATATTTGAAACTATGATATTAGATAAATTTATACCACTATAAATAAAGCCTTTTAAGTGAAGATAGTTTATACTTTGACAAATTTCTATAAACATATCTAATATCTCTTCGTTTGGCATTTCACCTGAAATATCTAAAATGCTAAAGTTATCCTGCACATATTCATTTGTGTAAAAATACACTTTATCATTTAATTTTTTATTATCTAACAGATTAACCAAGTCAAAATCATATACTGATGTTATATTTTTACAGTCAATGTTAGTTAAACTAATAAACTCTTTTGTATAGAATTCTATTAATTCTTTTTTAAGATATTCTGAATTAATAATATTTAATTGCACCGTATCATAATTTTTTATTATGTCATTAACTACATAACTGGAAACTACCCTGTTTTGCTTTATACATTTAACTATCCTATATCTATTGTTAATAATTTCCATCTTAATCACTTCCTTAAATATTAATTAATTCATAACCTGAAGTGATAGAATCCTAAAATCACCTTTGATTCTGTATCACAATACAAATATAACATATTTTTTGTATATCATCATCACTTTCCAGAAAAATATTTCTATAATTTCCTATTTTTTATAATCTCTTTAAAATTTGTACTTATCTATGATTATAACAAATTCTCATAGAGTTTAGCTTTTTTCTTAATAAAACGTCAAATATCAGTACTAAAACAACATTTGCAATACTGTTGTTGCATGCATAGGAATTGAATTACATCACTTTCAAGCTTTTTTTTGCTTCAGTGTTAATAATAATTATGCCTACTATAACTAAAATAACTGCCATTATAACCTTAGTTCCGACCACCCTTTCGCCTAGAAGCACATAAGATAAAAACACACCAAATAAAGGTATAGAAAATTTATATATAGTAACCTTTCCAACTGCATTATATTTAAGTAAAACTGTCCATATAGAAAAAGCGGCGGCGGATATAAACCCTAAGTATAAAAGCAATACTGACCCTTTAAAACTAAAATCTAATCCCCTGCCTCCTCCAGCAAATCCTGTCAATATCAAAAATATAGAACCGATAAATAGCTGGTATCCTGAAATTACGAAGGTTGGTATGTCTTTTGCAATCTTTTTGGTGTATATACCAGCTAAGGAACTTACCAAACTAGAAATTATTACAAATCCATCTCCTGTTAATGTAAACCCACCTTGAATTTTCGCACCATTCATATTTACAATAGCTACACCTGTAAATCCAATCACTACTCCTATTATTCTTCTAAAACTGAGTTTGTCTTCTTCATAAAAAAAATGAGCTATAATAACACTGAAAAATGTAGTTGTAGCTGCCAATATAGAACCCTTTGTACCACTAGTATTTGAAAGCCCTATGTAAAAAAATACATACTGTATGGAGGTTTGTACAAATCCTAAAAAGGCTACCTTACATATATCTTCCCTTCTTACCTTTAAAGATCTTCCTGTTATGATGCAAAATATAAATACCATAAGAGCCGATACTAAAAATCTAAAACCTGCAAAAAGTATCTTTTGATAAGTATCATTTCCTGCTATAGAAAATACCTGATAACCTACCTTTACTGACGGAAAAGCACTTCCCCATAAAAAACAACTTATAAGTGCTAGAATCATAATCATATATGGTTTATTAAATATTATATTTTCTTCATCTTTATTAATTTTCAATTATATCTCTCCTTTTGATTATGTTTATAGAACTAAGCTTTTACCCCTATTATCCATTTAACCTTAAAAACACCCCCAATAATTGGGGGTGTTAAAAATGTATAGTACAGTTCTATGTTAGTATCTCATATCCTGTTTCAGTAACACGTATGGTATGTTCCCACTGAGATGATAATGACCCGTCAATTGTAACAGCTGTCCAATCATCTTCAAGTACATCCGCTTCTGGGCTACCAATATTAATCATAGGCTCAATAGTAAAGGTCATATTAGGTAGTAATATTGTACCCTCTCCCTTTTTGCCTATATGAGGTACAAAGGGTTCTTCATGAAACTCAAGTCCAACGCCGTGTCCACCATAATCATATACTACAGAATATCCAAGACTTTCCGCATGCTGTTGAATCGCATTCCCTATATCTCCAAGGGTATTATAAGGTTTAACCTGCTGTATTCCAAGATCTAAACACTCTTTTGATACACGTACCAAGTCTATTGCTTCTTTTGATGCTTCACCCATTATAAACATTCTATTAGCATCGCCATAATAGCCATCTAATATACAAGTCACATCTACATTAACTATATCGCCATCTTTTAAAACTGTATCATCAGGTATGCCATGGCATATTACATCATTTATTGATGTACATACACTTTTAGGAAAACCACCATAGCCTAGTGGTGCTGGATATGCATTATGCTCAACAGTATATTCATGCACCCAAGTATTTATTTCATTTGTAGTTACTCCGACTTTTATCCGCTCTCCCACCATATCAAGTATCTCGTGAGTTAGCTTGCAACTCTTCCTTATACCATCTATTTGTTCCTCTGTTTTCATTATATCCCTAGGTATTTTATAACCCACTTTTTGTTCTATATTACTTATAAATATATCCTGCTCCATATGGCATTTTTTGTATTTCTTCCCACTGCCACACCAACAAATATCATTTCGTGATAATATGCTCATTATATTTCCTCCCAATTAGAATTATTCAAGCCATCAATTACAATTTAGTTTAACGACATATGCTTATTTCTAAGTGATCTTGAATCCTCAAGATTATATGCTATATTGATAGTTTCACTTTTAATTATAGTTTATAATTGTAAGTATTCAACCTTATTCCAAAATTTTTTTTATAAATTGTCCTAAGATACGGTTTTTTCAAGCTCTTTTTTTATATTATATGTATTATATTATATATATTATATTTTCAATATCATATATTTCTATTTTTAGTGTAAATAATATATATATTTACATTTAATATTACAAATTTTGTCGTAAAATATATTATTTGTGATATTAATAAGTAATACTGTGATTTTCGCTCTTAATAGTGTAAAATATATTATATCTTTATATTCCATGAATTTAAATTTTTGTTCATATGTGGTTTTTTTTCATTAAAAATAGCCTTTAATATTAATTTAAATATTAAAACTCATTTAAATTATATAAAATTACTTAATTGTTTATATTTAAGTTGGGATGTGATGTGATTATGCGACTTGTACCAATAGAATTTGTAAAACCAGGAGATTCCTTGGCTAAAACTATATTCGATAATGACGGAAGGGTTTTATTAAGGGAAGGTGTTACATTAACCGAAAATTTTTTATTAAGAATTAAGGGGTTACAAATTTATTCTGTTTATATTAATGATAAATATAGCGACATTATAATTGAAGATGTAATAAAACCCGAGTTACGCCAAACTGCTATAAAAGCTATAAAAGATACCTTCTACAGCTTAGAAAAATACAGTTTATATTCTAATGATGCAAATTTCAACAAAAAAAAATTTGCAAAAGAGAAGCAATCCTATTTTGAATCTATAGGGAATATTGCTAAAGATATAATTGACGAAATTATAAGCAAGAAAAACGTAATGATTAATCTGGTAGCCATTAAAAGTATGGATAATTACACCTACCAACATAGTGTAAATGTAGCTATAATTTCTCTAGTACTCGGTGTTCAATTGCAACTAAATCAAGCTGATCTTTATACTTTATGTATGGGTGCACTTATACATGACATAGGTAAAGTTCTTATTCCAAAAGAAATAATTCTAAAACCTGGTCCCTTAACTGAAGAAGAGTTTAAAATTATGAAAGAGCATACTACTAAAGGATATGATTATTTAAAGGATTCTTTGGATATATCTGCTCCATCTAGAATCGTAACCCTTCAACATCATGAAAAAGTTAATGGATGCGGATATCCAGATAATATAAAGGATAAATCTATAAATAGATTTGCTAGAATTGTTGCTATTGCCGATGTGTATGATGCCCTTACCTCAGACAGGCCTTATAAAAAAGCTATGTGCCCTAATAATGCTATAGAGTATATTTTCGCCCATAGTGATACTCAATTTGATTATAAAATGGTTAAAGCATTTTCCAAGGCTGTTGTCCCTTTCCCACCTGGAACCCTAGTTAAACTTAACACTGGTGATATCTGTGTGGTAACAAAGGTATTTCCTACCTATGCTTTAAGGCCGGAGGTTAAAATTATAAAAAGTGGCGGTTATTATAATTCCCAAGAGGTTGGGATAACTATTTCATTGGTAGAGAAGTTAGATTTAGTAATCGAAAATATTGAATTTACTATTTAATATGCATAGGTTATTATCCATTAGATTATAACCTATGTTTTTATATCCTTTTAATATATTCATGTTTATTAGAGCCTGCGTTAGCTACTAGATTATTGTTAGCTATTTCTGTAGCTTCTTCTATATTTTTTGCCTTAAACATTATAGTTCCACCATTTCTATTATACATTCCCCCACAAATTAGATACTTAGAGGAATGATTAGCCTTGCCCTTACTCGTAGCATAAGTTATCGCTAAACTTTCATTCCCATCTTGCGAATAATTAATTTTGACCCATAAATCCTTTGTTTCCATATGGTTTTACCTCCAGTTAAATCATCTACTAAAGTAGTCCATCAAAAATACAGTTCAGCTGTAAATTCAAGTTGCTATAAAACACAATAACTATATATTAAAAAATACTTCGCAGGTATTTTTAGTCTTAATACTATATTGATAGTATATCGAACGTTTGTTCGTAAGTCAATAGATTTTATAATTTTTTAATGCCTTTGCTAAATATATATGTTTGTCCTATAATAAATATTACTCCTAATAAGTACTATTAATAATACTTATTAGGAGTAATATTTTAAAAAATCTAAAGGACTAAAAAGGTACAAATTTAGAATATTTTTTACACCCTAAGCCTGTACCCAGTACCCCAAACCGTTTCAATATATTGAGGAGCAGACGTAGATACCTCAATTTTTTCTCTGACTCTTCCAATATGCACTGTAACAGTTGCAGTATCTCCTATAGCATCAAACCCCCAAATTTTTTCAAATAATTCATTTTTGCTAAATACTCTATTGGGGTTTTCAGCCAAATATAACAATAGTTCAAATTCTTTTTGAGCTAAATTTATTTCAGCCCCATTCATAAATACCTGCCTACAATCTTTTTTTATTTCTAGCCCTCTTATTATAAGAGTATCGCTTTTTACACTTTTGTTAAATTTATTCTTTATTCTTTCATAATTTCGAATATGTGACTTAACTCTAGCAACTAGTTCACTAGGATTGAAGGGCTTTGTAATATAGTCATCTGCACCAAGACTTAAACCTTTTATTTTATCAATATCTTCTTTTTTTGCAGAAACCATTAAAACTGGAATGTCCTTCTCTTCTTGCAAACTACGCAAAATAGTATACCCATCCATTTTAGGAAGCATAACATCAAGAATTAACAAGTCAAATTGATTTGTTTTTAATGCATTTAGTCCATCTACTCCATTATTACATACAATAACTTCAAAGCCTTCGAGCTCTAAATAGTCTTTTTCAAGTTCAGCAATGCATTCATCATCTTCAACTATTAAAATCCTTTTCATAATAATCCTCTACCCTTCTGATATTTTTCCAAATGATATCAAAATGCTTGTGCCATTATTTTCATGACTTACAGCCCATATTGTACCCTTGTGTCCCTCTACAATTTGTTTTGCAATTGCAAGTCCAAGTCCACTTCCATTAGCTTCGCTTCTTGCAGCATCTGCTCTGTAAAATCTATCAAAGATCTTATTTACATCATTCTCATCAATGCCACAACCGTTATCCCTTATCTCGATAATAATGCTAGAATTGGTTTCTCTAAGCATTATAGTAATTTCACCTTGCTCTTTATCCATATATTTACGAGCATTATCAATAATATTCAGTATAACTCTCATCAATCTTTCTCTATCGATTTTAACGTATTTTGACCCTTTTAAATCATTTTTCAAGCAGATTTTTATATTAGATTTTTCAAGTTCTATAGAACTTTCATTAATACAGTAATTAAAATAATCTATAATATCTGTTTTTTCAAAGTTAAAAGGAAGCTGACTTAAATCCAATTTGGAATATAAAAGTAAATCATCAATCATAACATCCATTTGTTCTGCCTTTGAATAAACAGTTTTTAAGTAGCGCTCTACCTTTTCAGGAGTATTTGCTACACCATCTAACACACCTTTAACATAACCTTTTATTGAAGTTATTGGGGTTTTAAGATCATGGGATATACTAGAAACTAGCATCGTCCTATTATCGTCGTACTTCTTTTTCAAACGAATAGAATCCTTAAGTTGTATTCTCATCTTTTCAAAATCAGCACATAACTCCACAATTTCTTTATCTCCAACTTCAATTATTTCTAGTTCTAAATCACCTTTACTAATTTCCCCCACTGCCGTTTTTAAAAGTGATAGGGGCTTTATTATTCTTTTTGAAAGTAGATAGGACATAAACATGTTAACCCCTATAAACGTCATAATAAATACCACAAGGGTAAATATAATAAATTTTTCAAAGGTATTTGAATAATCTAGAATTGGTGCCAATAAAATGGCATGGCCTAGAGCTTCATCTTTAAACCTAAGTGTTGCTACTTCCACCATATAAGCTTTAGTACCAATTATGACTTGTTTTTTTTGAGATTTACTTTCAGCTTCTAATAAACATTTTTCTATATCAATTTTATTTATATCCTTTGATGCAAAAACAACAATATTGTTTTTAAGGATTATAAGGTCTCCATCTATATTTGATAACTTCTGGTACAAATACTTTTGAAACTTAGAATCCTCTATATCCTCAGAATTTTGTTTCCATATAGCACTGCTAGTATGGGATAACTCCGTTTTTATAAGTATGAATTTTTTAAAATTATCATAACTTACGTCTTTGTTAAAAACTGTTGAGGCAGCAAAAATAAATAGAAACGCCGCTATAATTGTAAGGACAAAAGGAATTACTATAGTTATAGTATTGGAGACAATTAACCGTTTTTTTATATTCATTTTTTCACCTCAAAAATCCACTAAATTAACTTAACAGCTACTTTTAAAATTCTTTTTTATCAAATAAATAATATCCTGCTGTAAAAAATATTATACCATAACTAAGCATCATCATAAACTGAAGAAAAATTTTAATAGTGGGGATAGTATCCATGTTATATAGCGTATACCAGTTCGTCATAGACGTAATAAATATACCAGCATATCTGTAAAATATAACTCCTAGTCCTTTAAATGTAACAAAAGCAAAAATAGATAGGAAAAATACGCCTATTCCACTTCTAATTATATTGGTGAAAAACGCAATTATTATTGATAGAATCACCATAGGTATTAGTGTTACAGTATAAGAAATTATAATTTTAAAAACACTTCCTAAAGTAAAGGAATTTGAATTAAAAAGACAACCAGCCAGTATTGAAAAAATCATTACGAATAAAAGATTCGCAAGTATAAATAGCATAATTGCAGTTAGCTTGGCTACATAAAACTTTAATCTTGAAATAGGCCTTGTAAGTGCTATTTTCATAGTATTGTGTGAAAATTCTCCTGAAAAACTTTCTATGGTAACAAGAGCAGTAAATAGCGGCAGAATAGTGTTTACCACTACAGCAAGTACAAGTATAGGAAATTCCATGCTAGAAACCCCACGCACCCCGAAACCCGTTCTTAATGCAACCATAGATAGCTGCCCTATTATTATGAAAATAAGTGATATAATCACTGCAACTAAAACTTTTTTTCTTTTATATAATTTTTCAATTTCATTTGTTAAAGCAGCTTTAAATTCTACCATTTCTTTCTACCTCGCTAACAAAATAATTTTCAAGGGAAGCATAGTTGTTTAGTATATTTTTCATAGTATCTACATTAAGCATTCGTCCATTGTATAATACACCAATATGAGTACAAGTAAGTTCAACATCATGGATAAGGTGGCTTGAAATAAAAAATGTAGCATTTTCTTTTTCTACTAGGCTTTTTATTATATTTCTCATAGAAATCATCCCTTCAACATCAAGTCCATTTAAGGGTTCATCTAAAATAATCACTTCAGGTCTTGATAAAATTGCAGCTGCAATTCCTAGTCTTTGTTTCATTCCAAGAGAAAATTTTCTTGGTTTCTCGTTTTTGTATTTTAAAAGTCCTGTAAGCTCTAAAACTTCATTTATTCTCTCATCATCAACATTTTTATAATACCTGGAAATTTGTTTTAAATTTTCATATGCAGTTAAATATAGATAGGATTCTGCAGTTTCTATAATGCAACCTACTTTTCCCATAGCCTTCTGATATTCCTCCACAATGCTGTGCCCTAAAATTTTAACATCTCCACTGTCTGGTTTTATAAGACCAGTCATGACTTTCATAGCAGTAGTCTTACCTGCACCATTTGGTCCTAAAAACCCAAATATTTCGCCTTTATGTATATCTAGATTAATATCTGTTATACCTCTTCCGTTTTTATATACCTTGGAAAGGTTTTTAATTTCAATAATTTTTTCCATTGTGCACCCCCAATTTACTTTGATAAGTTTTGTTATTATAGATTTAAAATCACATTAATCACCATATAATAAAAATAAAATTATAAGCTGGGGACCCCTACCATATTTTGTTTTAGAGTCCCCTACCCATAATACCATTAAATCATCTTCTGCCAAGCTTCAATATTAGTTGAATACTTTACTATATTGATCATCGTTAATTATATTTCTGCTTATGTTATCAGCTATGTTAAAGTATATTTTTGCTGAACCTTGGATAATAGATATATTACCTTTTATGCTTTTATTTGAAGATCCTTCTGCAATAACTGCTCCATTAAACTGATCTTTTTCGAATTTTGCATCAAACTTAAAGTCCTTTTTATCCTTTGCGTATTCTTCATATCCCTTTGCATATTCTTCATAATGTCTTCCACTAATGCTCTTTTCGTTTACTGCGGTAACATCTATAAATCTTTCACCTATTTTTACGAATTTAGCATCCTTCTCCATTAGAATATCTGATTTGTATTTTCCTATATATTTTTCAGGATTAGATAACTTACTATGATCTTGCTGTATATTTTTTTCTACTTTCTTACCAGTAAGATCTGGACTGCTAACCTTAGTTGAGTTAATACCCGTCATCTTTACTAATAGTTCGAAGGTTAATTTATGATCTTTACCACTGTCATCTTTACCTGAAATCACTCCACTGCCAAGAACATTTTGAATTAATCCCTCTTTAGTTGTTACCATATTACCTTTAACTTCTTTTACAAATACATCCTTTGTTATTCTAGGAATATTTTGCTCATTATTAGAACCAAATTCGTTCTTAGATTGAAAAGATACCACTGCATTAATAAGTGCTGGTATTTGAGCTTCACTTAAAGAACCAGATAAAGTCTTAGTTCCATCTGAATTTTCGGCAACTACCACTGCATCTTTTAAATTACCTACAAGAGCATCTGCAATTTTCTCCATATCATCAGCTCTTTTTTCTTTAAAAGGGTTTTTAGAAGCTCCAATTTCCCGAGGACTTGTATATTCAGTTGCATAATAAATATTTTTTTCACTGTCTTTACTTATAAAACCTTTTTTATCATAATAATTATAATTTCCACTCTTTTTTGAACCCTCTACCATATTTGATACACTTTCCTTAGCTCCCTTTGATACATCAACTTTATCAAGAGAATTACCAGAATAAATAACTGTACCATTATCCTTTAAACTAAATGACATATCCGTGGTGTAGCTTGAAAGTTTAGTTGTACAACTTTCTGCTGTATATTTTACAGAATCTTTAAGCTGATCATACCCACTTTTAGATAATACTTGAGCAATAGCTGTAGTTGTAAACATTACCGTACCTAGAGCAAAACTTATGATTGTTGTTGTTGTTTTATTTAATTTCATTTTATAGAATCCCCTTTTTATTTAAATTTGCTTTATAACATGAAAGCCTTTCATAATTCTATTTTAAAGTACATGTCTCTACTTTCTATAAACAAATTATAAACAAAGTATAAACTTTGTTCCTCTTTATAGCAAACCCGCTATATTTTATTGCATTAGATTGAGTTATTCTATAGCTTTAGAGGCATTTTAGAATATAAAAAAACAGCCTGAGAAAGCGTAAACTTTTTATTAGGCTGTTTTACAATTAAGATTATTTTTTACCCATTTTAATTGCCTTTTCTGTGCAACTTTCCATAGCTGAAATTACTGAGCCCCTAAAATTATTTTTCTCTAAGGTATATACTGCTTCTATAGTAGTTCCTCCTGGTGAACATACATTGTCTTTAAGCTTTCCTGGGTGTTCTCCCGTTTCAAGAACCATTTTAGCTGCTCCTAGAACTGCTTGAGCTGCCATTCTATAAGCCTTATCTCTTGGCATTCCTTGAAGTACAGCACCATCTCCTAAGGCTTCAATAAACATATACACATAAGCAGGTGATGAACCACTTACCGCTGGAACTATCTCAATAAGATTTTCCTCTAATATTTCTACCTTACCAAAGCTTTCAAAAATACTTACTACATCTTGCAATTCTTCTTTAGTTATATTTTTATTAGCACACAGTGCACTCATTCCTTCGCCTACAAGTGCTGGAGTATTCGGCATAGTTCTTATAACTTTTGCGCAGTCTCCTAATGCGCCGCTCATACCCGCAAGCGTTATCCCCGCAGCTATAGTTACTATAACTACAGCCTTCTTTAAATATGGTTTTATTTCATGGATAACCTCAAAATATTTATAAGGCTTTACAGCTAATATTAATATATCAGAAAACTTCGCAACTTCCACATTATCCTTAGTTACTAAAATATTATATTCTTCTTTTACCTTATTTAAACTCCTATCTGATGGATTACTCCCTATTACTTTTTTACTAGAAACTAAATCAGATTTTACTATTCCACCTATCATAGCTTGTGCCATATTACCGCAACCTATAAATCCTATTGTTTTATCCATATTAACATTTCCTCCTAAGTAACTTTTTTAAATATTACTAATTATATCATTTTAAAATACATTTTTCTCGAATACATTTCATGATTTTGGTTATATTATTATTGAACAGATTTATTAGAAAGTGTAAATCAATTAACAATTGTTTTTTACGCTTAAACAATACAAGGAGGGTTATACAATGTCACATAAAGACAACAAAAATAGCAAAGATAATAAAAAGGCTAATCCAAAAACAAAACAAGAATTATCTAAAATGAGAATGGAAACTGCAAATGAAATAGGCGTTTCTAAAGAATCTAAGAAATTAGGAAAAGAAACAGAATAGTATTCCCAACAGCTTGCCTTTTGAGCTTCAATTTTAGTGAAATATAAATAAAAACAACATTAATATAAAAAAATATTAATGTTGTTTTTATGTTTTATAAATCAAAATGAAGCCGTCGTAATAAGACGTCTCCCTTTTACCTTATTTATATAAATTTCTTTTAATATATTAAATGAAATTATAATTGCAATTTTATTCCCCACAATATAGTTTAGCCCTATCTTTCATCGGCTATAAAATATAATCCTAATATTTCTGGTCCTGTATGAGACCCTATGGCTGTACCCACATAATTTAAAATAACATCTTTAACATTTCCATTCTCACGAACCAATGCCTCAAGAGTTAATGCATCAGAAAGACAATCCCCATGACTTATGGCAATAACTTGCAATACATTTGGGTCTGTTCTTTCTTTGAATTTTTCAGCTAGGGTATGTATTGCCTTTTTTCTTCCTCTACATTTAGAAAAAGGAGTAAGTAGTCCTTCGTTGTCAATAAACAAAACAGGTTTTATATTCAACAATGTACCAACGGTTGCAGCTGAACTTGATATTCTCCCACCTCTTTTTAAATGGTTTAAATCATTAACTGTAAACCAATGGTTAATCTTAAGTTTATTTGCCTCAAGCCAGGTAACTATTTCATCTTTCGAACTTCCTTTTTTTAACATCTCGTAGGCATAATGAACTAAAAGTCCTTGCCCAAGGCTTGCACATTTACTATCAACTATGCTTATATCTGCCTCTGGGAAGTCTTCAAGTATAGTTTCTCTTGCTAGATTTGCACTATTTATAGTTCCTGATATTCCAGAAGACATAACAATATATATGATAGATTTTTTTTTCTTAACATACTTTTTAAAAACCTCTACATACTTTTGGCTATTTATCTGTGAGGTCGTTGGCATTTCTCCTTGCCTTAAAGCATCATAAAAGTCCTTACGAATAAATTTTTTTCCAAAGTCATCCTCTATCGCCTCACCTTTAAAATTGCATACTAACCCTATGGGTACTATATTATCTTGTCCAATATAATCTAAAGGTAAATCGCATCCTGAATCTATTACTAAAATTGTCTCACTATGTTTTTTACTCATAACTCAATTCCCCTTTGCCCTTCTGCTAAATATTATTCTCATCTTCTATTATGTATGATTTATACATACACTTCAATACAAAAAAAAAGAAAAGTATATATACTTTTCTTAAACACAGCAAAATTAAACACATTAATGACCTTATGAGCCTATGGTTTATTCTACTACCTTGCCAATCTTTCTAAATTTATAATATCTTTTGGTAAGTAATGATTCTATAGGTTCCGCTGTTAATCTATTAATTGATTCCTCTAAATTACGCTTAATACTTAATGCCATCTCATCTACATTAGTATGCGCGCCCCCTAGTGGCTCTTTTATAATTCTATCTATTATTCCAAAATTAATTAAATCTTGAGCTGTTATTTTCATTGCATTAGCAGCTTCACGCGCAAGCCTTGCATCTTTAAATAATATAGAAGCAAAACCCTCTGGTGATAAAATAGAATAAATTGCATGCTCAAGCATCCAAACCTCATCCGCTACCGCCAAGGCTAAAGCTCCACCACTTCCACCTTCTCCTATAACTATGGAGATTACTGGTGTTTTTAAATTTGACATTTCCATAAGATTTCTAGCAATTGCTTCGCCTTGACCTCTTTCTTCTGCACCTAGTCCACAATATGCTCCTGGAGTATCTACAAGACAAATAACAGGTCTTTTAAACTTTTCTGCCTGTTTCATAAGCCTTAAAGCTTTTCTATATCCTTCTGGATTTGGCATTCCAAAGTTTCTCTTTATATTTTCCTTTGTGTTATTTCCCTTTTGCTGAGCAATAACAGTTACAGCAATACCATTAATATATGCAATGCCACCTACAATAGCCGCATCGTCTCCATAATATCTATCTCCATGTAGTTCCATAAAATTTTCAAAAATTCTATTTATATAATCAAGTGCAGTAGGACGTTCCACAAGCCTTGCAATACTTACTTTATCCCAGGCAGTTAAATTTTTATAGGCTTCCTTTTGCATATTATAGAGTTTAACTTCCATCTGTCTTATTTCTTTTTCTAAATCCATATTTTGCTCTGTTGCTAAATTTTTAAGTTCATCAATTTTACTTTTAAGTTCATACATGTGCTTTTCAAAAGGCAAAGTTCCCATAAAATCTCCTCCCCATGTGTTGCTTTTATCACTCTATATTAGCTATGAATTTTCAATATCTCAGTTAATGTATCCTTCATAGCTTTTCTATCCACCACCATATCTATAAAACCCTTTTGAAGCAAAAATTCAGCCCTCTGAAAGCCATCAGGCAATTTTTGCTTTATGGTTTGTTCAATAACTCGTTTGCCTGCAAAGCCTATTAGTGCATTGGGCTCAGCTATTATTATATCTCCAAGCATTGCAAAACTTGCAGTAACTCCTCCGGTAGTGGGATCAGTAAGCACTGTTACATAAAGGCATCCTTTTTCATTATGTCTTGCAATAGCAGCACTAGTTTTAGCCATTTGCATTAATGAATATATACCTTCCTGCATCCTAGCCCCACCAGAAGCTGTAAATATAATAATTGGCTTTTTAGATTCTGTTGCGCTTTCAATAGCCCTTGTGATTTTCTCTCCAACAACGCTACCCATGCTCCCCATCATAAAATTACTATCCATCACTGCAATTACAGTATCCTGACCATTTATCTTTCCTTCACCAGTTATCACAGCTTCATTTAATAATGTTTTGTCTCTTAAATCTTGAAGTTTATCTTCATATCCTTCAAATTCTATAGGATTGCCTGAGATCATATCTTTATCATATTCTATAAAAGTTTCACTATCTATAGTGTAATTTATTCTTTCTCTAGACCCAATTCTAAAATGTGTTCTACAATTTTCACAGGTCATTATACTACTTTCTAAATCCTTACTATAAAGGATCTTACCACAAGTCTCACATTTAACCCACATTCCGCTGGGTATATTAGGTTTTTTCTCGCCATCTTCATCTTCTAAATTTTTAACCTCGATATATCTACTCTTTTTAAATATACGTTTAAACTCAAACATATAACTGCCCCTTTCTAAAAATATACCATCACTCAGCTTAGAATTGAGAGTTGTAATCTAACTTCCCTATATCAATTCTCCTATATTCTATACTCATTCTTCTAGTATAAAACTTTCAGGCAATAAATTCCAGTATATATTTAGCTACTTTTAGATATTTTTGAATTCTTTACTAATAAAGCTAGTATCAAAATTCCCATTTATAAAGTTTTTATTGTTTACTATTTTAAATTGGAAGTCTATATTAGTATCCACACCTTCAATTATAAACTCTCCTAAGGCCCTTCTCATTTTACATAGCGCTTCCTGCCTATCTTTTCCGTGTACAATTAGTTTTCCTATCATGGAGTCATAGGTAGGCGGAATTTTGTACCCTTGATATGCCGCACTATCAATCCTTACTCCATTTCCCCCAGGAAGGTGAAGCGATTTTATTTCACCTGGGCAAGGCATGAAGTTTTTACTTGGATTTTCTGCATTTATTCTACATTCAATAGCATGCCCCTGAATCTTTATATCCTTCTGTTTATAAGGGAGCACTTGTCCCGAAGCAATCATTATCTGAGCTTTAACTAAATCTACTCCTGTGATCATTTCTGTTATTGGATGCTCTACCTGAATGCGCGTATTCATCTCCATAAAATAGTATTTCCCATACTTATCTAATAAAAATTCTATAGTTCCAGCATTTTTATATTTAATAGACTTAGCTGCAATAACTGCAACCTCACCCATCTGTTTTCTAAGTTCCTCTGTCATTGCAACTCCTGGTGCCTCTTCTATTACCTTTTGATTCCGCCTTTGTATAGAACAGTCTCTCTCTCCAAGATGAATAACATTTCCGTGCTCATCTGCAAGTATTTGAAACTCTATATGTCTTGGCTCTTCTATGAATTTCTCCATATACATTGTGTCATCACCAAAAGCTGTTTTTGACTCTGTTTTAGCAGTATTGAATGCGTTTATAAGATCTTCTTCTTTTGTAACAACTCTTATACCACGTCCCCCTCCACCCGCTGAAGCTTTTATCATTACAGGATATCCTATTTTCTGGGCTGAACTTATTGCATCTTCTTCAGAATCAATGGCTCCTTCTGATCCAGGTACCACTGGTACTCCCGCCTTTATCATGATTTCTCTTGCTTTTAGCTTATTACCCATATTATCTATATTTTGTGAATCTGGCCCTATAAATTTTATATTACATTCCTCACACATCTGTGCAAATTTACTGTTTTCAGATAAAAATCCAAATCCAGGATGAATTGCTTCTGCACCTGTAAGCACTGTGGCACTTAAAATATTTTGCATGTTTAAATAACTATCCTTAGATTTAGCTGGTCCTATACATATAGCCTCATCTGCCATCTGGGTATGAAGAGCTGTTTTATCTACCTCAGAATATACCGCTACCGTTTGGATGCCCATTTCATGACAAGCCCTAATTATTCTTACTGCTATTTCGCCTCTATTAGCAATTAATATCTTCTTAAACATATTATTTACCTTCCCTGCCCTTAAAATTATTATTAGATCCCTACTGCAAACGTAATTTCAGCTTCTGCAACCTTTTCTCCATTTACTGTAGCTAATGCCTTTCCAATTCCAACAGGTCCCTTCATTTTGATTATTTCTACCTCAAGTTTTAGTACATCTCCAGGAACAACTTTTTTTCTAAATCTAGCTTTATTAATACCACCAAAATAAGCAATTTTACCTTTGTAATTTTCCATACTTAAAAGTGCTACTGCTCCAACCTGTGCAAGAGCTTCGATTATTATTACTCCTGGAAGTATAGGTTCTGTTGGAAAATGACCCTGGAAGAAATACTCATTCATAGTAATATTCTTGTACCCTACAGCTCTTTTCCCTGGCTCTAATTCCTCTACTTTATCCACAAATAAAAATGGATATCTATGAGGAATAATTTCTTGAATTTGTTTTATATTCAAAGTAGTACCTTTTATATTTTCCATATTATTGCTTCCACCTTTCACTCATATAAGTAAGTTGAGAGATTACAATTCCCAACTACTACACCTCAACTATTTTTTACGTATTTTAAATAATGGCTGTCCGTACTCTACCATATCTTCATTTAAGGCTAATACTTCTACAATTTCTCCATCTACTTCACTTTCAATTTCATTCATAAGCTTCATAGCTTCTAAAATACAAAGGGTGTCTCCCTTTTTAACCACAGACCCAATTTTTACGAAATTCTGTGATTCATCACCAGGTGATGAGTACATAGTTCCAACAATAGGTGATTTGACTACAAATAGACTTTCATCAGGTACTGCCTTAGCTACATCTTCTATAGTGCTTACTATATTGCTTTGTATTTTCTCTTCAGAAATTTTATTTGTAGCTATACTCTCTCTATTTAATGAATCGTTAATAACTGATTGTACCGGCGGAGCATTCACAGTAACTCTCTCTACCTGCACCTGCTCTTCTTTTTTCTCCATCTTTATTTTAATGCCTTCTGTCTCAATTTCAAAGGATGTAAGCTGTGACTCACTAACAGTTTTTATTAGTTCTTGAATATTTTTATAATCCATAATTATTTACCATCCCATTTTTTAAGTAATATAGTAGCATTATGACCACCAAAGCCTAGTGAATTAGACATTGCATATTTAAGCCCCTGTTTGCGTCCAATATTTGGAACGTAATCTAAATCACACTCTTCATCTGGAACACTATATCCTATCGTTGCTGGCACAAAACTTTCTTCTAAGGCTTTTACACATACTATAGCTTCTATAGCTCCCGATGCTCCCAGAAGGTGTCCTGTCATAGACTTTGTTGAACTTATAGGTATTTTATATGCGTATTCTCCAAATGCAGATTTTATAGCTGCAGTTTCAAACTTGTCATTATAAGGAGTACTGGTTCCATGTGCATTGATGTAAGATACTTCTTCTGGCTTAACATCTCCATCCTCAAGAGCAATTACCATTGCTCTTGCAGCACCTTCTCCATTTGGCGCTGGTGAAGTTATATGATAGGCATCACAAGTTGATCCATAACCACTCATCTCTGCATATATTTTTGCATTTCTTTTTTTAGCATGCTCTAGAGATTCAAGTATAACTATTCCTGCACCCTCTCCCATAACAAAACCGCTTCGCTCTTTGTCAAAAGGAATAGATGCTCTTAGCGGATCTTCACTTTTAGTTAAAGCTGTTAAAGAAGTAAACCCTGCTAAAGCTAGTGGAGTTATCGATCCTTCTGCTCCTCCAGCTATTATTATGTCTGCTCTTCCATCTTGAATCATGTGGAAAGCATCTCCTATGGCATTAGTTCCTGTAGCACAAGCAGTAACTACACTAGTGCACTTACCTTTAGCGCCATACTTTATTGCAATGTTTCCTGCTGCCATATTGCCTATTATCATAGGTATTAAAAATGGTGACACTCTGCCCGGGCCCTTTTCCATAAGTTTTGCATACTCTTGCTCAATAGTACCAAGTCCACCTATTCCTGAACCAACTATAACTGCTAATCTTTCACTATCTACCGCATTTAAGTCAAGTCCTGAATTTTTAATAGCTTCGTCTGCTGCAACCATTGCATACTGACAGTATTTATCCATTTTTCTAGCTTCTCTTTTATCTAATGCTACTGTTACATCAAAATCTTTAACCTCTGCGCCCAACTTACATTTGAACTCTGAAATATCAAAAGATTTAATTACATCTATGCCACAAGTACCTTCTTTTACATTATTCCAAAAATTAACTACATCATTTCCTATAGGAGTAACTGCTCCCATGCCTGTAATAACAACTCTATTTTTCATAAATTGAACCTCCTTTAATTATCACTAAAAGTAACCTATTAATTTTTAACTACATTACCATTCCACCATCTACGTTTATAACTTGACCTGTTATGTATGAAGCTTCCTCCGAGGCTAAAAATGCTACTGCATTTGCCACATCACAAGCCATGCCAAGTCTTTTTAATGGAATACCGCTAAGTACAGCCTCTTTAACTTTTTGGGACAAACTATCCGTCATATCTGTTTGAATATATCCTGGCGCTACTGCATTACAAGTAACTCCACGACTTGCAAATTCTCTAGCAACAGCCTTTGTCATACCTATTATTCCCGCTTTAGCCGCGGAATAATTTACTTGACCTGCATTTCCTGTAAGTCCAGACACTGAGGATATATTTATTATTCTTCCACTTCGCTTCTTAAGCATTATTGCTGATACATGCCTTGTGCAATTAAAAGCACCCTTTAAGTTGATATCTATAACGCTATCAAAATCCTCTTCCTTCATTCTCATTAAAAGACCATCTTTTGTTATGCCAGCATTATTAACTAAAATATCTAAGCTTCCGAATTGTTCAACACATTTTTTCATCATATTCTCTACATCACTATAACTACTTATGTCACACTGAACTGCTAGTGCCTTAGCACCTAGTGCTTCTATTTCTTTGACTACTTCCTGAACTGCGTCTGCACTGCTTCTATAATTAACAACTATATTTGCTCCAAGTTTTGCTAGCTTTAATGCTATAGCTCTTCCAATACCACGGCTAGCTCCTGTAACTACTGCTGTTTTCCCTTTTAACATATCTTCTCTCCCTCACATCTTTTGTATTAACCTTGCTTCTTAAGAAATTCTACTTCTTAAGCACTTCTACTGCTTTGTCCAAAGATACCATATCTTCTACATTAAGTACTGTAAGTTTTCTATCTATATTCTTAATAAAGCCACGTAATACCTTACCTGGTCCTATCTCTACGAAGGTATCAACGCCATCTTTTATCATATTTCTTATAATTGTTTCCCATAAAACGCAGCTCATAACTTGAAGTTTTAAATTAGCTTTTATATCATCCTTATTCTTTACATAATCGCCGTTTACATTTGTCATTACTGGAACAATAATGTCTTTAAGGTTTATATTTTCAAGCTCAATTTCTAGCTTTTCTGCAGCTGGCTTTAACATAGAAGTATGGAAGGGTGCACTTACTGGTAAAATCACTGCTTTTTTTGCCCCTTTTTCCAATGCCACGGCACAAGCAAGTTCCACCGCCGCTATTTCCCCGGCAATTACTATTTGTCCCGGGCAATTTAAATTAGAGATTTCTACTATGCCAGAAGCTCTAGCTTCAATGCAAACTTCTTCAACACAATTTGTAGTAAGCCCTATTATTGCTGCCATAGTTCCTATTCCCACAGGCACCGCTTGTTGCATGAATCTTCCTCGCTTTTTAACAAGCTTTACAGCGTCTTTAAAATCCATAGCTCCACTACAAACAAGTGCTGAGTATTCTCCAAGACTAAGTCCTGCAGTTACATCACATTTTATGCCCTTCTGACTTAATGCCACAAGCGCTGCTATGCTAGTAGTTAAAATAGCGGGTTGTGTATTCTCTGTAATATTTAGCTCCTCCTGCGTCCCTTCAAAACAAAGTTTACTTAGTTCAAAACCAAGTTCACTATCTGCCATATTAAATATATTTCTGCATTCCTCTATATTCTCAAATAATTCCTTGCCCATTCCAATATATTGGGCTCCCTGTCCCGGAAAAATAAAAGCAATTTTACTCATAATTCCCCTCCTTAATCATAGCCTTTGGTTCTTTTTATAACTTCATCTATTTCAAATAATATCCTTTTTTATATGAACTTTTTAATAGCTTCTTCTGCCTCTGTAAACATCTCTTCTATAATTTCTTTGCAGCTTTGTTCTTTCTTCACAAGACCTGCAATTTGTCCTGCCATAATAGACCCCATCTCTATATCGCCTTCTTTTGCTGCTCTTGGTAAACATCCTCGGCCGAGTTCCTCTAAAGCCTCTACTGGAGCATTTTCCTTTTCAAGCTTTTGAAATTGTCTTGATAACTTGTTTTTTAAAACCCTAATAGGATGCCCTGTAGATCTTCCTGTAACAACTGAATCTATATCCTTTGCCGCTAATACTTTGTGTTTGTAATTTTCATGTATTGTACATTCATTTGCTACTAAAAACCTTGTTCCCACTTGAACTCCCTGTACTCCAAGCATAAAGGCTGCTGCCACGCCACGTCCGTCGCCTATGCCCCCCGCTGCAATTACAGGAATATTAACTGCATCAACAACTTGAGGAACCAGTGCCATAGTTGTAAGTTCACCAATATGCCCTCCAGATTCACATCCTTCTGCGATAACTGCATCTGCTCCTGCTCTCTCCATACGCTTAGCAAGGCCCACAGAAGGAACTACCGGTATTACTTTAATTCCATGTGCCTTCCAAAGTTCCATGTATTTTCCTGGGTTTCCTGCCCCTGTAGTAACTACTTTAACCCCTTCTTCGCATACAAGATGTGCAATTTCTTCTGCATTCTCACTTAAAAGCATTATATTTACACCAAAAGGTTTGTCTGTTAACTGTTTCGCTTTTCTAATTTCATCTCTTATATAATCAACAGGCGCATTGGCTGCTGCTATAATACCCAGACCCCCTGCATTTGATACCGCAGAAGCTAAGCTACTATCTGCAACCCAAGCCATTCCACCTTGTATTATTGGATATTTTACACCTAAGCTTTTAAAAAATACAGAATTTAACATTTTGTTCCTCCTTGATTGTTTAAAAGTATATAATTAGGGTTAGATAATTATATAAAAAAAAGTATATATTACTAAAACTACATTTCACGTAATATATACTTTTTTTTAATGTACTGAAGGAAACTAAATTTTAATACACTTAGTAGTTCAGCTCTCTAATTATCTAACCCAACAATTTTTATTATTTAAGTTTTGCTTCTATATATGCAACGATTCCCTTTACATCCTTAATGTTTTCGATATCTTCATTTGGTATTTCGATTTCAAAAGCTTCTTCTAATGACATTACAATCTCAAATATTTCAAGAGAATCTACTCCTAAATCATCCGCAAAATTTGCCTCCATTGTAACTTCTACCGCATCTATACCTAATTGTTCAACTATTACATTTTTAACTTTTTCAAATACCATTATTAATTCCTCCTAATATTTTATTTACTTTTTGTCCATTCTATTAATGAAGCTCCGTAGGTTAATCCACCGCCAAAGCCTACAAGTATAATTTTATCTCCAGCTGTAAGTAAATTCTTTTTGTTTATCTCATCTAAAGCTATGGGTATACTTGCTGCTGAAGTATTTCCATACATGTCTAAATTCACATAAAATTTATCTTTGTCAGCCTTCAATCTTTTAACAACAAAATCTATTATTCTAGAGTTTGCTTGATGGCAAACTACATACTTAATATCATCCAGTGTACAATTGTTTTCTTTTAAAATTTTATCTATGCTACTCTCAATAACTCTTACTGCAAATCTAAAAATCTCTTTACCATCCATACTTAGTGTTGCTTTAAAATCTTCATTCCCTTTTGTAAAAGTATTTTTTACATCTACAGTTGGGCAAGTTAAAAATTCACCCTTTTCACCTTCTGAAGTTGAATTTACAGAAATAACCCCCGGCGTATTACCTGCCTCAATTACTGCTGCTCCTGCACCATCACCAAAGAGCACACAAGTGTTTCTGTCTGTCCAATCAACAATCTTTGATAGTACCTCAGCACCTATTATTAAAGCCCTTTTGCGGTTACCAGTTTTTAAAAATTGCACTGCTATATTAAGGGCAAATATAAACCCTGTACATGCTGCTGATATATCAAAGGCCATAGCATTTACTGCTCCAATATTTCCTTGAACTATACATGCAGTAGCTGGAAGAAATTGATCTGGTGATGTACTTGCAAGAATTATAAGATCTATATCGCAAGCATTAACATTCGCATCCTTTAATGCCTCTAATGCAGCTTTTGTGGCAAGGTCTGAAGTGTTTTCACCTTGTGATATATGTCTCTGCTTGATGCCGGTTCTAGAAGTTATCCATTCATCAGAAGTATCTACAATTTCTGATATTTGATGATTAGTCATTATGTTTCTAGGTGCATAACTTCCTGTACCAATTATTTGTACCTCATTCATTGCTCAAGTACCCCTTTCGTTAACCTTCTAATTTATATTTTTCTTTGAAGAAATTGTTCAATTTTTCAAGAGATTTTATTAGTACCTCTTCTTCTTCTTCATTAAGAACATCTATAGTTGCGTGCACCATATGAGAATGAAATTTATCATGTATTCTATAGGCCAGCTTCCCTTTTCTAGTAAGGGCAATCATCACTGATCTTCTATCTTCTTCCCCTCTTTTTCTATCTACATACCCTTTTTTTAAAAGTTTACTTACAGCTGTAGTAAGAGTACCCAAAGTTATTTTAAGATCTTGAGATACTTCTGTCATAGTTCTATATTCATACATTCCTATTGCATCAATAGTATGAACTTCTGTTATTGATAGATCCTTAAGTATCCCTTCTTTAAGTGCCTTATGTTCTATTTGCAATATATCATTAAAGGTCTCTACTAGAAGTTCATTGACAACGCCAACACATTTACTCATGCTTATCACCATTTCCCATACTTTAATTTTCAAATGCTTTGATAATCAAAGTATATCTTTGGCAGTGCTATTTGTCAATATTTTTAAAGCGCAAGTTCTGCCCCTGTTACTAGTTCACTCATAAGTTCTTTAACTGAAATAATCTTATCTACTTTGCAGGCATTGCTTCCCACAAAAATAAGTCCCTTGTCTAAGTTTCCTTTTACTGCTTGTATTAGTGCTTCTGTAATACAGTAAGGGGTTTGTCTTGGATCACAATCCTTTATGCATAAATAGCATTTATCTACTTTACATCCTTTTTCCAAAACGCTTTTCATAAACTCATTGTTTATAGCTCTCCCTGGCATACCTACAGGGCTTTTTACTATCTTTATATCTTCTTGTTTTGAATTAACATAGGCCATTTTAAAAGCTAAAGAAGCGTCACATTCCTCAGTAGCTACAAATCTAGTAGCCATTTGTACCCCTGCCACACCAAGTTTTATAAACTCGGCAATATCTGCTCCAGTATAAATTCCACCAGCAGCTATTACGGGGATTTTTTTATTATACTTTTCTTCAAAAGGCTTAATCGCCTCAATAACTTCTTTAATTATGTCCTTTAAGTCTTGGGTTTTGTTTTCTATTAAGGATTCCATAGAAAAGCCAAGATGCCCGCCCGCTTCTGGTCCTTCAACAACAATTAAATCTGCAGCACAATTCTCTTTCCTATCCCACATCTTTGATATAACAGTAGCTGCTTTTGCTGATGATACTATAGGTGCAAGCTTTGTTTTGAATCCTTTAACTATTTTAGGTAAATTAAGTGGAAGACCTGCGCCAGATATTATTAAATCTATGCCTTCTTCTAGAGCAGTTACTACTAATTCCTCATAATTATTCATAGCTACCATTATATTTATTCCTATAATGCCCTTAGGACTTAATTCTCTAGCGCGCCTAATTTCACTTCTTAATGCTCTTTTATTTGCTTGCTTTGCATTGTTTGCAAAGTCTTTTTCATTATACCCAATTTGAGCAGTAGATATTATTCCAATTCCACCCTCATTTGCAACAGCTGATGCAAGACCGGAAAGGGATACTCCTACCCCCATACCGCCTTGAATTATAGGAACGCTTGCTATTAATTCTCCAATTTTTAAAGGAGGTAACTTCATAATTATCCATCTCCCTTTACTTTGATTTTCAAATAGTTTGATAGTCAAAGTATATATATTTTTATATTGTATGTCAAGACAAAAAGTATTTTGTAACTATTTTTTATAATATAGATTTATATTGCCATACTTCTTAGTATTTACTATATTTTAAAAAATATTAATATAATTGTGCTTTTATTTAATATTTTGGTTGTCATTAGGAATGATTGCATTATAATGGAATTATTATAGTTTGATACTTGTGAGTAAGCCTTCTTTTACTATTAAATAGTATAATTACATTTTTATTTAACAAACATGTCCAAAGAAAGGATGAGTTTATTTGATTCGTGTTATAGCCATTACAAAAGATCTAAAGCTAATTTATGATTTGCCTTTAGATGAGTTGTCAAAAGATAACATAATGTGGTACTGGATGGATTTTAATGATCCTAGCCAAGAAGAAATATACTTATTAGACACTTATTTTCATTTTCATCAATTGTCCATAGAGGATTGTGTGTTTTCATTAAATAGCCCTAAACTAGATTATTATGATGATTATAATTTTTTTGTGCTTAATGCTTTAGATAAAGATACTTTAGATCCAGTGGAAGTCTCTCTTTTTGTAAGCACTAAGTACATCGTGTCTTATCACAGTACTCAACTAAAGGAATTAGATGAAGCCTGGCAGCGGGCAAAAATAAATGAAAAAAATTGGGATAAAGGCCCCTCTTATATTGTCCATCAAGTGTTAGATAAAATAGTTGATTACTTCTTTCCAGCTATTAATAAAATTGAAGATAGGTTAAATGAAATTGAAATTAATAGTTTGAAAAAGCCCATTCACAGCTTAATGGATGAAGTCTTTGAAATAAGGAGTGATTTATTAAAGCTCCGAAGAGTTGTAAATTCTATGCGTGACTTGTTATATAGGATATTAAACTCTGAGAGGCTTTATGGATTTCATGAACATAAATTATACTTTTCTGATATTCACGATCATTTAGTTAAACTTTCAGATATGATAGCTTCTAATAGGGAAATGACTTCTGATATGCGTGATAATTATTTATCCATAAATTCAACTCGTATGAATAAAAATATGATGGTTTTAACTGTTATGACAAGCATATTTATACCACTAACCTTTATAGCAGGAGTTTATGGTATGAATTTTCAAAATATGCCTGAACTTACTTGGAAGTATGGTTATTTTGTAGTTATATTGATTATGGCTATTATTGCCATAGAGATGTTTTTATGGTTTAAACGTAAAGGATGGTTTGATATATAGCTTATTTTTAATAAACCATAGGGGGAATAAGCAATTGATACAAGGAAAAAATATAAATTTGCCTATATTTATATATCCAAGTTACATATTATAGTCTAAAATGTCGTTAAAAGTTTAATATATATTAGAAATGAAGCTCCCTAAATTTGTGGCAAAATTCTTAACAAGAAATACTCACAAACTAAAAAGGTGGAAAAAATAATATAAAAAAGAAAGTGAGATTAACTATGAATTGGATTAATTCTATAAAAAACTATACTCCTTATAATGAACAAGAAAAAAAAGATAAAGAGTTAATTGAGTATTGTATAAATAAATTTGATGATATTTTAACTCGGGATAATTGCATTGCTCACATAACAAGCTCTGGCTTTGTAGTAAATAAAACAAAAGATAAAGTGTTAATGGTACACCACAATATATATAATTCCTGGTCATGGACAGGTGGCCATGCAGATGGGGAAGATGATTTACTGGCTGTTGCAATTAAAGAAGCAAGTGAGGAAACTGGCGTGAAAAATATTTTCCCTGTGACCTCCCAGATATTATCATTAGACCTATTGCCCGTGCTTGGTCATGTAAAAAACGGCAACTACGTATCCGCACATTTACATTTGTCTCTTGCTTATTTAATCCAGGCTGATGAAGACGAACCACTTATTGTAAAAGCAGATGAAAATAGTGCTGTGAAATGGATTCCAATAGATGAGGTTAATTTATATAGCGATGAACCTCATATGCAAAAGGTGTATGAAAAATTAATATGTAAAATTAAAGCGTTGCTTTAATTTATATAAAAATATAATTTAAAGCAACACTTTTCATATGGATAGCTTTCGAAAGGTAAAAGAGTGTCACCACCCACCTAAAATTCTTATAGGTATAATATAACTTCAAAATAAATATATTATAAAATATATAGTTAAAATATTTTACTTTAACCACAGTTTTTATAATAAAAAAATAGAAAAGGAGATAAGCTATGTTTAGTATTTTTAAGGTAAAAGGCGAAAAAAACATTGTTGCTCTTATTATTAGCGTTCTACTAACAGAAGGTGTAGGTTTTTTAAGTGGTTTTTTGAGTATGACCGCCTCTAAGGATTATGAAAATTTCAATAAACCCTCCTTTTCACCACCTGGATGGGTTTTTCCTGTAGTATGGACTATTCTATTCTTTTTAATGGCTGTAGCTGCTTATAGAATTTGGATGAAAGGTAAATCCGGGGAGGATGTAACAAAAGCATTAGTTTTATATGTTGTCCAGTTATTTCTCAACTTTCTTTGGTCTATTATATTTTTCAGATTTAGGCTCTATGCAATAGCTTTTTTAGAATTGCTTCTATTATTAGTATTCATTCTTTTAACTACTTTTGAGTTTTATAGAATAGATAAACCTTCTGCCTATCTTATGATTCCCTATATAGTTTGGGTATCCTTTGCTGGGGTTTTAAATTATGCTATATGGATGCTGAATTAAATAATCACCTACACTTGTTCCATGTTAAGGGCTTGTGAAGGATATCTTTACTTATAATCTGACAGAGTTCCCCAAAGCTCCTGGCGATTAAACCTAGGATAAGCAGAATTAAATTTCACATAAATAGGTGCTTTGTATAAAAAAGTATTAGCTTTTAAAAGCTCCCTATCTCCATAAACAATAGCTTCCAATGCCAAAGGGAGCTCTTTCACAAATACATCATTACGGATAGCTGACATTGCTGCGTTCTTTTCTTTGTCTACCATAACATTAACCATCAGGGCATAGTCATCATTAGCCCTACTCCATTCCCCTAGCACTTCATCTCTCATATTAGTGATTTTATCATAATCATATTTTGCTGCAATTGTGAGAAATAGTTCTCCTGTAGTATCTGAATGGGTAAGAGTATATTTTCTGGGTATAATTGGCTGTGTTTCACTTGTCATAGCACCAAATTTAACTTGTAGTTTTTCAGGATTTAATTTTTTCAAGGCTTTCCCTCCATAATATAAATACATTATTTATATTATGAAGTTAAGTGTTTTTATGTTCTTTTTTATGCACTAAAAGTTAAAATTTTCTTCACTCTACCATATTATCATCCGCCATAAAATCTATATCAACATTCTTTTCCCTAAGCTTACCAATATAAACTACTGCACTCCTAAAAGTCTTCTTGTCCTTTGGATTTTCTAGTCTCACTGAAAAATTCACAGGCTTATTATAGAATTTACAATACTGCATATTACTCAATTGTTTTTTAAAACTGCTCAGAGGTAACACCTCGTGGGTCACATTATGCTCTCTACAGTACTTTACAAACCTATCATAAAATGATGTATAATTAAGGCGCAGCACAAAATCCCCCTCTAAATCTAGCACTGCATCATAGTCAATATTCCTTAAAAGTTCATTATTAGCTGCCATACGATTCATAGTTTCGAAATTTTGTTCTATAACTGTTTTATTACTTGAACCACCATCTAATAAATCCTCATAGGCTCCCTTTTCTATTGATGAAATAATATCCTTAATAGAATGGTCTGTACACTCCTCCATATTTAAAGCTAAGTCATGAAATACCTTTTTAAGTAAAACTATACCAAGAATACAATTGCTTATAGAATTTCTAACCCTATCATTTTTAATATTATCGCCAATCATTTTTTCAAAAGTTGCACTATGAATTTCCTTAACTTTTTTCTCTTCCATTTTTAAGCCCTCCTTCAAAAGACTCGCTCCAAGTTTATTTAGTAAAATTGAGTTTTCCTTTAATTTTTCTAGACTTTCCTTAGTTTCCTGGTCAAAATAAGAAGTTGCAAATATAACTCTAAGGCTCCTTCCCACATTAGCCGTTTCCTCTATTCCTACCTCCCCAGACAAAATCACTGAAGCCCTAGGAATAAAGCATCTATTTTTATCTAAGGTGGCTACCCCTTTTATCCCCTTATAATTATCATAAGAATTCCTCATGACCCCTGATATTAAATCAACCTTGTACTTACCTATTATGTGAGGCTTGTATTCCTCTAAAATAAGAGGTATAAAATTGCTACTGCTGGCAGTTTTGTTTAATGCAAAATCTGTGCACTGTGCCGCATTTAATATGCCATCCTCCATGCACAATATAGGAGTGATAATATACTTTACCGCACTACTTTTACCGCTACTGCTCTCGCCTTCTATTAAAAGATGATTATATTGAATTTTATTATTTTTAAGCTTTTCTTTCAAAAACAAACCACATACATAACCTAATATAGCTGCCGTATTTTTTAATATACTAAATTTAAATAGGTATGGTGCAATTAATAAAAGCTCTTCTCTAGTTATAGCCTCCTTATCTAAAATATTAGTATTAAGCTCTGCATATTGATTTTGCATAACTATATCCAGGGTAGACTTTCCCTCAGAATCTAAAGCTCCCCCCTCTGATACAAAGCACCACTTATTATTAAGCCTATGGAACCCACTGAAGGTAACTCCCTTCCTTATATCGCAGGTTTTATTTGAAATAATAAATCTTATATATTGAAGGTCCTCTATCCTTCCTATATAAAAAGTCTTAAAGCTGTTTATTGCTTTTCTAAAAGATATTACATCATCAAAATCAGAGCTCTTAAATATCCTCTCCCCTATAACCCCGTCTTCCGTAACAATGTCTCCTGTAATTTGAGTATCCCCTTCATTTTCAATATAATATTTAGGATTAATAATAAAATTAGAAATATTAACTTTCTGCTCCTTATGATATTTATAATAACAAAACTCGTCTTCAAAAATATTTCCTACAATTTTACTTCGAGGCCTGCATTCCTCTATAAATGTTTCTTCTGCACCCTTAACCAAAGTAATTAATTTCTCCACAGTGCCTCCATTTTCTATCCAATCTACAATATCTTCCTTAAGTTTCAAATCTGGAAGCTCTATTATTTTAATAGACTTAGCCTTATTCTTTACTGCATTTAAAACTTCCTTTGCATAAGCTCGTCCACTTTCATCATTGTCAGGCAAAATAACTATATTAGCTCCCACTAAAGAAGAAACATAATCCCCACTATACGCTGAAAATCCCCTAGCTCCAAAGGCAGTGGTAGTACCTACTAGGCCCAACTTTGAAATCTTATCCGCACACTTCTCTCCCTCTACAAAGAAAATATTCTCATCCTTTTCAATACCCTTTAAAACCTCTGGCAGCTTATAAATAACATGTCTTGCACTCTTTATTCCAAAGCTCCAGCTACTATTATCTTTAGTATAAGCCATGAAATCCTTCTTTCTTTTGCCGTTATCCATCCACTCCCTTCTACAAATCTTATATAATGTATTTCCCTGTTCATCCTCATAATAGTAATTAGCTACAATATCCTTATGACAATTTTTAAAATTATCATCTTCTACAAAAGTTCCTTGGTGCTCTGTTGCAATTTTAATATTATATTTTTCACTTAAAAATTTTACTCCATTATAAAAACCCTCTATACCCTCTTTATACTGAGCAGCTTTAAAAATATCACCTTTAGCTCCACAACTAAAACATATCCAAAACCTGCCACTGCTTCCCGGCACTATTGCTGCACTTGGATCTTCATCCTTATGACTATGGGCGCTTTTATTAAAACATGTGAATTTTCTATTTTCACTTTTACTGCTATGCTCTAATACGTAATCTCTTAAATGATCCTGTATTTCACTTATACAACTTTTTGTAATTTTATTCATCATCAACTTTGTTACCCCCTAATTACTTTTGTACGGCTTATTTCTAAGCATTATTTTACTTAACTCATCTTCAAAATTCCTTATACTTTATTACTTTTGTACGGCTTATCTAAGCATTATCTCTAGGATAAAAAACAACCAATTACTTGTTACAATTACACTTTCAGTGAATATATATGCCGCTCCGCTAAATTTTGAAGGAAAAATTAAAAATAATTACAAATTTATTTTTATTACAGTAAATATATGCTATGTAATCATATGAATCCATTGATATATAAGGTTTTTTCATGAATTCACTTATTACATTACAAATTTTTCATGGGGGTATACATCTTATTAAAGTTTCTTAAATTTCACTTATGTTTGCGCTTTTTATACTTATATTAATAATATATTTTTGTTTTTTTGTAATATATATTTATGACTATGTTCTACTGTAGATGTTTTAAGGGTTTATGTGGATTACAATACGAGGTAATAAATTGAAATAAACTGTTATGAGTTTTCTTAAACTGTTTTAACTCCGTTTACAATGTAATTTAATGGTAGTTACAGATGGGCTAAAAGTAATTTTCATTAAAAAAACCCACGTAAAAATCGTTGCTGCATAGCAGTCACCGAAATTCAAGAGGGTTATAATATGAGTCCATTAATAAACTTTTACTTTCTATTTATATAAATTACCTAACTCATACTTAATTGTATAATTTATACTTATTTATCCAAACTAACAATATAAGTATTTATTTGACTATTACCTGCACGATAATCTCCATAAGTAAAGGATAAAGCAGCGCTTGTACCATCCCAACAAATATTTGAAATTGCTAGAACTATAGGTATCTTCGTTTTTACAACCTTACCGTTTTTGTCTATATAATGGTATGATCGATATTCAATTTTTGCATCTTTATCTTTTAAACTAGAAGCCTTAACTATTTCTTTTATAACACCTGTCTTAGTATCTATAATTTTAATAGTTGTTTCATGGTTAGGGGGAGTATTGATAGCATTAGCATATTCTACATAAGCAACTTTACTTCCATCAGGTGATAGTACGTAGGTATTACTAAGTCTACCTTTAGGTAATTTTATATCTTGCAACTCTTTACCAGTTTCATCCATAATAATAGCTCCAAAAGTTCTATTTACAAATACTCCATCAGGTGATATTTCACCATTATTATCAAAATGCTCAATTATAATTGTTTTGCCTTTTTTATCGGCTCTGTCAGAGTATTGATTTGAAAAAATAGTTTTTATTTCTTTAGTTTTAACATCTGCAGTACATAATTTAACTCCTTCTTTTCCACTTCTGCGTTGAGTGTAATAGAATTTACCTTCTACAGTGGTCCCCAAATCTTTAATATCATCAACACCAGATATATTCACACTAACAAATTCATCAGCATTGTAGCTACCCTGGGTGTATACTTTTCCAGCTGTATCAATGATTTTCCATTTGTCAGAATAGTTTGCTAAAATTTTATTGTTACTTACCCATATAAACTTTGCATCACTATTAAGTTTTTCTGTATTTACATTCGTGATTTCGCCTGTAGACAAATTTAATAATTTTACGTTTTTATGAAGAAGCTCTCCTGAATCAAGAGCCTTTTGCCACTCACTTTCGACTTTAGGAATGATTCTTTCCTCTGCATAAAGAACATACTTTTTATCTGGAGACACACCCATAAATTTATCTATATTTACATTTTTAAAGTCTTTAGAACTTTTTGTGTTTAAATTATAGATACTGCAGTATTTTATAGCTTCAGTAGAATATGGGATTTTAAACTCTCCCTTTTTAGTTAATGTTAAAACCTCATTATCATTAATCCAAGCAACACTTTCAATTTTTTGATATTTGTGGATTTGATAGCCCTTTTCATTTGTTTGAGCAGATGGTTTGTATGCCATTACCTTTATGTTTTGTGTATCTGAAGTATTATAGTTTATTCCATATGTAATTATGCCACCTACAACTGCTACCGTTAAAATCAGGGATAAAATCTTTTTTCTAACCATTGAATTTTCCTCCTTTTTTCTTTCTAATCTCATAGTATCAAAAAATTTTCACAAAATTATAAACAAATGTCACAACTTTGCAAACTCTATATAGAAAATTCAATAGAAAAAATAGTACCTTCATTTAACTTAGAATCTACATTTATAGTGCCCTGTTGCTTTTCAACCAACTTTTTCACCAAGGCTAGTCCTAGCCCAGCTCCCCCTGTTTCACGACTTCTATGACTTTCAACTCTATAAAATGGTTCAAAAATTTTAGGCAAATCTTCTTTACAAATACCTATTCCTGTATCAGCAACTATTATAGTTATTTTATTACCATTTTTATGACATTCAATATCTATACTTCCACTAGGCCTATTGTATTTTATAGCATTATCAATCAAATTAATAATAACATGTCTCAAACTTTCTTCATCTATTGTAACAATAATATCTTCAATATTAGATTTGAAGGTTAAATCGTTTTTCTTTATTTTCCCCATGATTCGCGCACATATTTCATCAATTATTTCCTTTAAATTCACTTCTTTTTTCCGTATTTCAAAATCGTATTTTTCTAAAGCAGATAAATTTAAAACCTTATCTACCATAGTTGCCAAACGATCACATTCTTTTGATATATTTGTGGTTCCATCATTTATTAAACACAGGTCATTTTCATACATTCCAATTAATTCTGCATATGCTTTTATAATAGTAATGGGAGTCTTAAACTCATGAGTTACATTTCCTATAAACTCCTTTTGCTCCTTGTCCATTTTTTTTAATTTATCTATTGCGTTGTTCAAAGAATCTCTCTCAACTTTAAGCTCTTCAATATTTTTTTCTATAGTATTACTCATGAATACTATACCTTTGCTTAGCTCCCCTAATTCATCATTACGATTGGCTAGTTGTATTTTATGAAAATTACCTCTTTGAATATTCTCTACTGAATCTTTCATTATGTATATATCTCTTGTGAGGTTAAAAAAGTAAATAATTCCAAGAATTACACCAAATATCAATGCTGCAAAACCTGTTCCATAAAACATTTTTTTTATATTATCATAAAATAAAGCACTTTCTTTAACTGAATATTCAAGTTCTAAAATTGCTACTATGCCATTTTTATATTTAATTGGTGAATAAAAATATATTACGCCATCCTTCTTTGCAAATGATACTTTACCTTGCATAGCATACTCAATCATAGTATTTTTTTCTTTATTCTCATTTAACTTACCATCTACCTTAAATCCAGAAAGAAGCTCTCCTTTAGTATCATATACACTGGCAGGTATAGTTCTAAGCCAGGGCTTGTTAAATATGCTTCCACGAGCAAGCTCTGCCTTATCCCTAGTTCCATTATTACCTAAGCTTGAGCGCTCACTAAAATATTGCTCAAACATATCCTTTTGCTTAAACAGAATCGCTTCGTCTTCCTTATCTTGGTAACTTTTTATTCCATTAAGTACAAAAACACTTAAAAATAATATAACAACTAATAAGAGTGAGCCTGTAAACGCTATAAGTTTGAATTTAATTCCTATTTTCAAATAAGTCTTCAACCCCTTTATATCCTACACCATGAACAGTTTGTATTAAATTTTCATAATTTTCTCCTAACTTTTTCCTTATTCTTTGGACATGTGTATCAACTGTTCGTGTGCCACCAATATACTCCATATCCCATACTATATCCAAAAGCCGTCCCCTGGAATAGACTACATTTGGATTTAATAGTAGCAAATATAATAAATCAAATTCCATTTGTGTAAAATCTATTTTTACGTTTTTTATAGTTACGGTTCTTTGTTTTTTATTAATATTAAAATCTTTAATATTAATAAGATTATCATTGCTCTTCTCATCTGCAGTCTTTTTAAACCTTCTTGCTAGAGACTTTACCCTTGCAAGAACTTCTCTTAGATCAAAAGGTTTTGTTAAATAATCATCTGCTCCTAGTTCTAGTCCTACTATTTTATCTATAATATCATTTTTTGCTGTGAGCATAATAATACCAATATTTTCATTTTCTAGTTTTTTGCAAACATCATAACCATTTATTACAGGAAGCATTAAATCCAGAATTATTATATGTGGATTAAAGCTTTTTACTTTATCAAGGGCTTCTTGTCCATTATGAGCTTTTTCTATTGAATAACCCTCTCTTTTTAATGCACAAGTTAATACATCCAAAATACTTTCTTCATCATCTACTACTAGTATTTTCTCGTTCAAATGTTACACCCCCACATTTTACAGTAGATAGTTAATTACTAAACTACCTATTTTAAATTTACCGACGAATTGTATTATATTTTTCTCTTTGATAAAAACATTATATCAAACATTGTAACTTTTATACAAATACGAAAAAATCAAAATGTTGAAGTTTGCCTTTACTTGTGGCACTTTTTATATAGCGTTGTGTAAATTTATGGTTTATAATGTATATATAGGTTATTGTTTGATTGCCAATAAGACACATTCCTTTGCTAGGAGGAGGCATTTTATATGATTACAATAAGTAAATCAACAAATAATGATGAAAAACAAAACATTACAAATTCTATATTAAGAGAGTTACCAGAGTGGTTTGGTATAGAAGAATCTATAGTTGAATATGTAAATAAAGTAAAAGATACTGATTATTATGTTGCATATGATTCAAATATACCAATTGGATTTATAAGCATAAAATCAAATAATAGTTATACATCAGAAATATATGTTATAGGAGTAAAAAAAGAATATCATAATCGAGGTATTGGTAAAATGTTTTTACAAGCATCGCAGCAAGTGTTAATTAACCACAAAGTTAAGTACCTTATGGTAAAAACCTTAGGTGAATCTCATCCAGACAAACACTACAAAAGTACTAGAGCATTCTATAATAAAGCTGGATTTTATCCCTTGGAAGAGATAAATGAAATATGGGGCGAAAAGAATCCATGTTTAATTATGATTAAGAGTTTATAGGATAAGATTTATTATTTGAGTCGTTGCTTGAGTGCAAACCGTTATGTGAAATTAAATTACATGGAAGTATTAAATATGAATTTGGAACAATTAAACGCCAATAAAAGCCTTAAGCATAGCTAGGCTAAAGGAGTTAAACATTACTATTTTGGAGGTTTTGAAATGAGTAATAATTCAATATTAGATGGTAATATAAAAATTATTGTTCAAAGAGTAGTAGCAGAAGGTTGTGGTGCAATTTTACTTACCGGACCATCAAGTTGTGGTAAAGGTGAAATAGCTAAGGAACTAAGCAGTTTTTTATCAATACCAAAGGAAAGGCATCTCTCAATGGGTGATATTTTACGTAGGACTATAAAAAAAGCACGTGAAGATGAAATCTTTAGAAATAGACTCGCTACTGCATACAACATTAGTGATAGAATATCAGTATTTGATGAATCCGAAAATAGAGTAGAAAATATCTCCAAAGCTATAAACCATAAAAAAGAACTAATGTCCTTCTATGAGGGTAAAGAAACAATAAGTCAATTAGATTGGTTAGAATTTTGTGTCATAGGGGGCCTATTAGTTCCTGATGAATGGACGGTAAATATTATAAATGCTACATTTGAAAATTCAAAAGAGTTTCAGAAAGAAATATTTATTTTAGATGGATATCCACGGACAATTAAAGCATCAGAAGAGCTATTAAACACTTTCATTAAGTTTAATATCCCAATTATAAAAGTAATACATTTATCCATATCCAAGGATGAAATGATTAAAAGGGCCTTAGGTAGAAGAAGATATGATGATAAAAAGGATAGTTTAGATAGAAGATACCAGTTTTATGTAGACAATGTACAACCAAGCATTGATTATCTGAAAATACGTTTAGGTTCATCCAAAGTTACCTTGATTGATGCACATCAACCAGTTTATAACGAGCTAAATATCATAGATATAGGGAAATCTATAAACCAAGTTACTCTAAATGTTTTACAATCATTAGGATTACCTAGTTATCTATTAGATATGAAGAACTAAAAACAGCGCCTTGGCTGAAAAATATCATTAATTCAATATAAAAAAATAATCTCTGCAATGGTAAAATTAAGTATTAGCAATATTACATTAAACCTACTTAAGGTGATTTAGATACACTAAGTTTTGAAACTAAGGAGAGGAATGTAAGTGAAGAGGAAATCTGCTTTGATTGTAACATTTATAATTATAACATTTAGTTTTTCAGCCTATTTTTATTTAAGTAATAGTTATAAAAAAATTGATATATTTACTGCTAAAGCCTTTAATAAAGAAACAAATACACCAATTATATCTATTACCGATAAATGGGCTTTGATAGAAATCTCAACTATTTTTAAAACATCTTTTAAATTGAGCGGGAACCTTAATGTGGTTGAGCCTAAATACGTTCTAGAATTAAATAAGCTTAACAATCACACAGAAATCATGTATTTATGGATAGATAAATCCTTAACTGAAGGCATGTATATGTATAAAAGTAAAACTGAAACAGGCTATTCAATTTCAGAAAAGAATACTCTAAAGTTGAAGAAATTACTGGCAAAAGAGCAAAACAATATAACTGAAAAATAACAGTATATTGATGAATATATTATATATAATGATTATTTTGTAAGAACGAATCTAACAAATTAAAAGGAGAAATTATTATGTTAATGCATAAAGGAACCCAAATAATAAATACAGACAGACTTTTACTGCGAAAATATGAGTCTGATGACGCAGCTGATATGTTTGAAAATTGGGCAAATGATTGTGAGGTTACAAAGTTTTTATCTTGGAAGCCGCATAATAATGTACAAGATACTAAAGAAATTATAGATCAGGTGGTCGAAAGGTATGAGAATAATATCTATAATTGGGCTATTGAATTAAAAGAAATCGATGAAGTTATTGGCGGTATTTCTATAGTTAAATTAGATGAAGCATCATATTCTTGTGAAATAGGATATTGTATGTCACGAAAATATTGGGGCATGGGAATAATGAGTGAAGCTTTAAAAGCAGTAATTGACTATTTGTTTTCTGAAATTGGATTTAATCGAATAGCAGCAATGCATGACACAAATAATATTGCTTCTGGAAAGGTAATGATTAAAAGTGGAATGAAGCACGAAGGAATCTTAAGACAAGCTAGGCTGCGCGATAACAAATATTTTTATGATTTGGCTTTATATTCAATATTAAAAGATGAGTGGATAAGGCTGTTAGCTAAAAATCATGTTTTATAAAGAGCTTTGCCCGCTAAAAAATATTTGGGTATATGTGGAGCTTTTATTAATTAACAATGTTATTTATATTCTGTATCTACCCTACATATTTGTACCTAAAATGCAGGGTAGTTTAACATTACCTTTGTTACAATTGAATACGAAAGGAGGATGCAAAATGGAGTGGATTGAGAGAATGACAGCAACAGTGGATTATATTGAAAATCATTTAACTTATGACATGATGTATGATGAAGTAGCAAAAATTGCTTGCTGCTCAATGCATCAATTCGGACGTGTTTTTTCCTACGTTGTAGGCATATCTCTATCTGAGTATGTTCGTCGTAGGCGATTAACCCTTTCAGCATTAGATTTACAAAGTAGCACTGCAAAAGTAATTGATGTTGCTCTGAAGTATGGCTATAATTCACCTGATGCATTTACTCGTGCTTTTTTCGGAATGCATGGTGTAACGCCTAAGGTAGCGCGCACTTTGGGAGTAAAACTTAAAGCCTATCCACGCATCACTTTTCATATTTCAATTAAAGGAGATGTAGAGATGGAATATCGTATTGAAGAAAAACAAGACATAAATATAGTTGGAATGGTTAAGCATATCAAGAGGCAATCAGCAAACACTATGGAAAATGACTGGAAAGAGGCTTTGGGCGAGGTTTGGAGTACATGGAAAGAGTTTTTAGAGGGCGGCACAGATGAGAAAATTGGAGCTGTTCATAATCTTTATCGCGCACCTATGTGGCAAATGGGTTTCACAAAAACACTGGAGAATGGAGAAACTTTACTTGCAATAGGTGCAGAGGCGGATACAAATGTTTTAACCGATTTGCAGACCTATACTATTCCAGCGAATAAATGGGCAGTATTCACTGTAACAGGTAGCTTTAGCGGTAAGTCTCACCCAATTGATGCAATGTGGACAAGAATAACAACTGAGTGGTTTCCAATATGTGGCTATAAACGGGCAGCTGATTATGAAATTGAGGTTTACCCTCCAGGAGACACAAGTTCTGATGATTATACTTGTGAAATATGGATTCCTATTACTAAATAATAATATCCTTTAGCTTTTAAACTTAATTTTTTCTATAAAAAATAAATAACTCCTTAAAATACCGCATTATTCTAGAATGAATTTTGTGGTATTTCTTAATTTTTTATAAATGGTATGAAGTAAAATCATAACTAATTACGAAGAAACAATAGAATATTGGATCAACGTCTTTGGATTTACCCCCGGAAGAATGATATGTCTTTTCTAGTGAAAGAGTGAAATAAAAGAATCTATTGTGCTTAAAATAAATCTTTTTGATCTAAATTATTTTTGAATTTATTTATATCCAGTATAAACCTACCATATACTTCTCTATTTTCCCTATAAAAATCAATCAAAGTATCTGTTGTTGGTATGTCATAACCATATGCAATATCATTTCTTAACTTTACAGACATCTTAAATTTCTCTATAAATTCTTTTGATAGAAAATTATTATCTATGCATACTTCTAAGCATTGTCTAAAATATAACTTGCTAACATCTACGCTTAAGGTTCTTAATACAATCGTAACGTAGTCTTCAACTAATGATTGGAAACTATTAAATAAACTTCTAAATGATAATTCCATAGATCTTCTAATTATTTCATTATCATCATACTTATTAGAAATAATCTCTTTATAAAACAAATCTAATTCATAAACACACTTTTCAGCTTTACTAATTGTTGTGCTAAGCCTAGTTAAATTTATTTTTTTCATACTTATCTGCCCTTTCTAATTAGCTGTCATAAGCTTTTTCCAGAATGGAAGTTCTGTCTTTATCCAATGGTTTAATACATTTAGATATTTTTCTTCTAAGATATCATCTTTACTAAATAATTGTCTATTTTCCATAATTACTTGTACTTGTATATACTCTGGTAATGATCTTATATTATTTAAGTCAATTGGAATTCCAATTATATCTTCTAGTTCTGAATTAATTATAAGACACTCTGAATATGTGATATCCTTATTTGTAAGTATTGCAATATCAATATCACTTTTGTTTGTAAAATCTTCTGTACCAAAGGATCCAAAAATATATGTGCTTGCAATATTGTCCTTATTATACATATACTCTTTTATTTTGTGAATAACTTCTTCATTATCAAATTGCAATGAATATTCTTCCTTGAACATTTTATCACCTCATATATTAAGCAATATATTAATAATATAGCTCCTACCTCTTTATTTTTATTATACCCCCAATTAAGGCAACTAAACAATGTTATTTGTGAGTTTAAATTTACTTGCACCTTATACTCCCTAAAATGTATTTTAAAATTCTTTCTCTTTATATGTATTTACTGAATTTATCAATTATAGCTAACCTATTAAACGTCTCGCTAAGTTATAAGAGCTAAAAATAAATGATTAAATAAGGAGACTTTAAATATGGATATTTCATTTAAAACTGATGAGGGAAGATTTAATTATAGAGTAGCAGGTATTATAATTCACGATAATAAATTATTGATTATGGAAGATGAGCATTCACCCTACTATTATATTCCTGGTGGCCAAGTTGCCATGAATGAATTAAGTGAAGATGCAATTATTAAAGAAATAAGAGAAGAATTAAATGCTGCAATTAAAGTTAATCGCATGCTGTGGGAGTTTCAGCACAAGCAATAGAACATCTATTAGAAATGAAAAGTTAATTTGCAGTAAAGGGGTAGTATGAAGCATACTATCCAAATATTATGTAGTAAAATGTACTATTGTATAATCATTAACTTTACCTTTATTATCAAACATAATATAAAGCCCACTAACCTCTTCTGGCATTAGCCCTTTTTTAGTAAAGTAGAATATATTATTATGGTCAGATGGGTTAATTGGGTTTTTATTAAGGCTTTCTAGAATCATGCCGCCCTCAAACTTTTCCTCTGGTTTACCTAACAATTGTATTACTTTCTCTTTTGTCATTTTCTCCAAATCATATTTTTTCAACATATTCTCTACTATTAAATATCTTTTACCTGGCTCTCTAATCCACTTCTCCTGTGTAAATAAACTCTTATCTTTAAACTGTTTTAATTTAACAATACCAATAGCTCCTACAATTCCAATTAACAAAAATATTAGTATAAAAGTTAATCTTTTCTTCCACATTTTAATTCCTCCTTATATCATAATTTACAATTATATACTAAATTATAGTTTGTTTATATATTATATATAACATAATTTCAAGTACCAATATTTCACTTATATGCACCTTATAAATGTATATTTTTACTTATTATAACATGGTATGATAAATTTATGTACGCTATAACTGTTTATGTCTAATATATCCCTTAGAAAGTTATATATATGCCAAGGTATAAGTATACCCTTTTTAAAGAATAACTGTTAATATAAAGTTTGTTATGCTAAAATATAGTAAATAATTTTTATTTAAAGGGGATAAAGAATGATAATACGTGAATTGACACATGAAGAATTACTAATGGCTGTAGAACTGAACCATCAATGCTGGAATGATGACTTTGCTGGCATTATTCCTTATGATTCGATGGATGTAGCAGAGGAGATTTCCTTTGTCTCCAATTGGTTAAATGATAAGGAATGTGATGATATTAGACGCATTTATGGAGCCTTTGAAGGCGATTCCTTTTTAGGATATGTAGGCGGAAGTCTTGCCGAGAAAGAAGATGCCAAGCATGGCGTAGAACTAAATTATTTGTTTATAAAAAAAGAATATCGTAAAAAAGCACTTGGTTTAAAACTCATTTCAACCATCCTAGTTGAGTTTAAAGAGTACAATGTGGATCAGTTAATCATTTATAACTGGCATGACAGCGAGTCAAATAAATTCTACCGATATCTTGGAGGAGAAATACTTAAGCAAGTTATACAAACTCCAAAGGGTAAAGAGGTACTGGTTGATGTATTTATATGGGATATTGATATCCTTATGAAGTTGATAAATCATAAGTTATATACACGTAGTTTTGAGAAAGGTGGCTTTGCTTTTAATGAATCATTACCGGGCGGTATCTGCATGACCAGCAGCTATACTGAGGAAGATGCGAATATAGTTTGCAAAGGGCTTCTTCAACATAATGTTAGAAAAACATACGGTTTGCTAAAAAAGCCAGATGTTAATATAAATTTATTTTTGAAGGAAAACGGTAAACCTATTGGTGCTATCTTATGTGACACCTTTAATCTAAGCATGTATATTGATGTTATGTGGATAGACGAGGCATATAGGGGAAAGGGATTTGGCACAGCACTTATATTCCAAGCTGAAAAAATAGCAAAAGATAATGGGTGTATCTTTTCTCATACCTGTACATTTAGCTATCAGTCCCCTGAGTTTTATAAAGCATGTGATTATAAGGTTTTTGCAAAACTGGATGATTATCCAAATGGTATAGTACAGTATTTTTTAAAGAAAAAGCTATAAATCACATTCCTGCTAAATAATTATGAATAAAGAATAACTATAATTATTGTTTACCTTTATTTCCAATAGTATTATTTGTAAAATGGCAAAGTAAAACAATTATATATTAGTGAGGTAATAATAATGATTTATGAATGTAAAGTAAGTTTATATACTAATAATTTTTGGAGAAAGTATTTTAATCCTATGTTATTATCCATGCGAAGAAGTATTAATAAGAATATCAATGACAAATGATATGAAAGTGACAACTACTTTTATTTAGATATGATGGTAGAATGATGTGAAATATGTATATTGGATGCAATTGGTCAAAAGCTTTAAAATCTCTTATTGAAAAAGACGCTGTTAAAATAGATTATATTAAGTCCGGTGCCTGGGGAACTTTTAATGAAGACTTTTCAACCATGCGTTCAATGAGGCCACTTTTACTACATGGTCTAGGATATTTTGAACACACGGGAATGAAAAATATAGAAGTAATAGATTTTAATTTTGTAAATAGTCTCCTTAAAAATTGTAATTCTCCACATTATGGTCTACATCTTTCAATTAAAAATTCGGACATGCATCAAGGTATGACCGATGAAGATATATATGAACATATGAGCAAACAAATTCAGATTTTTAAAAAGAAGCTAGCGGTGCCATTGCTACTGGAAAATGTTCCCGATTCGCCGCAAGATCGTGTAATATTTGATCATTACCCCTATATTATGCCAGAGCAATATAATCGACTATTTGTAGATAATGATGTGTCATTTTTGCTTGATCTGACACACGCAAAAATTACTGCAAAATATCGTGGCTGGAATATTTATGATTACCTTCGTGAGTTACCACTTAATCGAGTTGTAGAAATCCATGTAAATGGTTCTGGTTATGATAAAGATGGTTTTCCAGCAGATACACATCAATCAATGGAAAATGAAGATTACAAATTATTAGAATGGGTACTTAATTACACAAATCCAGATATAGTTACATTGGAATATAACGGAATAGAGACTGAGAGCGATGATACAGTTATTGTTTCTTTAGAAAAACAACTAAATGAGATACAAAATATATGCAATCCAAGCAAATAAATAAGTTATTAGATATTATGCCCTAAGTTTTTAAGGAGGGTTATTAAAATTGAATGAAATTGATAAGCGCAATAAACTTGATGAAGAATTTTTCTCATATAAGGTATCAAAAGATAACAAAGTGTTTGTGTTTTGGTACGGCAAGCAAGTATTGATTTTAAAAGGTAAAGAAAGCGAAAAATTTCTAGCTAAAATACAGAATGCCAATTCAAAAGAGGCTCAATTAATTTTAGCCAAGGTTACAGGAAATTTTAAACGTGGAAATGAAAAAAGGAGTGGTACTAAATGACAAACAGTAATGTTACGCAGGAAATGAAAATCAACAAGTCTTGTTTTGATATATTCCCAGAATTGGAATCTGAAAGATTGATATATAGGGAGGTAACTTCAGAGGATGTAGATGATATATTTAAAATTTATAGCGATCCGCAGGTTGCTAAATATGACTGGTATAAACCAATTGCTACAAAGGATGATGCAATTACTATAATAAATCGTTATAAGCGGGAATTTAAAGATAAAGAAGAGATTACCTGGGGGGTAGCAAAGAAGAGTAATAATAAAATCATTGGATACTGCTGCTTAGGAACTTTTGATGATAATTCAATAAGAAGTGAGATTGGGTATGGCTTTAATCGTGATGAATGGAATAAGGGATATGCAACTGAAGCTATAAGGGTTTTAGTTAAATTTGGATTTGAAAATATGAGCTTTAATAGGATAGAAGCTACTGTAACCCTTGGTAATGATGCTTCTGTAAAAGCTTTAAAGAAAGCTAATTTTCTTCAAGAGGGCATTGTTAGAGAAAGAACCATTATGAAGGGCAAGTTTGAGGATGATGTTATATTGGCTATAATAAAAAGGGATTATTCGTTATGTAAAAATAAGCTTTAATTATCTCGTTGTTTATTGTACTTTTTAGTGGAATTTGTAATTATAATCTTATTTAGACAATACATCTATTAAAATCCATACCAGCTATCTTATACAAGGAGGCTACTATGAAAAGGTTTATGATTGGACAATTCGATAGATTTGATATCAATAGACAGAATAGAGATTTTAGAGATTACTTTTTTGGAATTGAAGTTAATCAAATGGAGTCACTCGATGAATTGCAAATATTGAAAGATAATATTAGAGATAGAAATTTAAAGATAGGAATTCATTTCCCACTGTTAAAAAATCAATGGAGAGCAAGAGACCCTCAATATCTTTCTAAAGATAATCGTACTTACGAAGAATCAATAAACTACATGGCTAGCGAATTTGAAAGATCAGAACAATTAAATCCAGATTATATTTTGCTTCATTATCCAAAGCCAGTTATTTTAGATGGTAATGTTGATTGGTCCTCTTGGAGATTTTGTGATAATACTGAATATTATTATGAATCAGATATATCTTACAATTACTTCGAAGAGAGAAGTAGAAATTTTTTTAAGATACTATCCCAGCAAGGCAAAAAATATAATTTCACCCCCGTTTTAGAATTGGATGGATTGAATAAATATATATATGAAACAAATTTACTTGAGGATTTATTAGATGAATACTCAAATATCAAATTATGTCTTGATTTTGGTAGAATACATTTGCAAGATTGCATTGATGATAATTTTATAGGACAAGATATAGTTAGAAAGTTTGGAAGGTATACTCATCTAGTACATTTATGGAATGCGAAAGTTGATATAAATATTACAAATTCTCATTATCCTGCACTTAAATCTCTGAATGTAGCCGATGGATGGGGAGATATGGAATCATACTTTAAAATTTTGAATGAGGTTAATGATAATTATAAGGTTTTATTTGAGCATAAGTCTCATTTAATAAGTGATGCAGAGCTGGAAGAATGTTATCAGTGGGTTGGGGAGCTTGTGAATAGGTAGTCTGTATGTTTTATGATAAAAAATTACAGGTGCCAATGTTATATGTAATTTCTATTTTTACATTTAAGAGGAGTGTTTTTAATGAATTATCTAAGAAAGCTAATTGGACATAAATGTTATTTATCGCCAGTAGATGCTAGTGAAACAGAAAAAGTTGCTAAGTGGAGTAATGATATTGAAGTAGCCATTAGAACAGGTGATATATCAGATATGATTACATATCAGTCACAAAGAGTCTATCTTGAAACCATGAATAATAATCACGGTTATGCCTTTTATATTATAAGGGAAGATGATGATGAAGTTATTGGAATCGCAAGACTAATGAGAGTAAATTTTATAAATAGGAATGCCGTTATGGGGATGTTTATTGGTGATGGAAATGACAGAAGCAAAGGTATAGGATCGGAAGCTACGAACTTATTACTAGACTTTGGCTTTAATGCTCTTAATCTAAAGAATATAATGATTGAAACTTATTCTTTCAATGAACCAGCAATAAAAGCATGTAAAAAGTGTGGTTTTAAGGAAATTGGTAGACGAAGGAAATCAATTATATACGGAAATAATGAGTATGATGAAGTTTTTATGGATATACTTAGCGACGAATTTCAAAACTCTATAATTAATAAAGTATTGAATAAATAATATAACTTCCATCAGCAAAAATATCATAGAAATGGTGTTTCAACAATGCTGTTTAATTAAATCTTTTCAGAATTGAAGGAAAAACAAGTTGAAAAAATAGCATTAAATGCTTCGCCCTATGCTGTACCTTTTTATCATGCGATAGGATTTAAAGATTTGGATGGGCAACAAGATTTTCATAGAATTTTATATACACCAATGAAATTCATGTTATAAAAAAAGAGATAGACTATGTAGTTGTATTAATTCACTTTCTTCCTAATTTGTGTCACAACCGTTAGATTTCACGAATTAATTTAAACTGAAAGGGGATGTTAGGTATTTTTATTCTTGTTATTTGGGGGCTTATTGTTGGTTCAATAATATTCATAATATCCTGGTATATAGGTTCAAAAATTGGCTTCGTGGATAAAACTACAAAATTAATCGAGTATCTCAAAGGATATAAGAAATAGTACGAAATATTCTAATATGTCGTCGCGAGCAAAACTCATACTACTAATATTGGGCCGCGCAAGAAGCATTTAAATTGAGAAAATCTCAAATGCTAAATAAGAATAAAGTTTATGTGGTAATATCTAGTATAGGTAATGGTGATGAAAGACGTTAGCCATAATTATTGATTGAGGTGTGAAACGATGAAAATAGGGTTAATAGCTGATATACACGGAAACTTACCAGCATTAAAAGTTATTTTGGATAAGTTTGAAAGAGAAGAGTGTGATTCTATTTACTGTTTAGGAGATACTATAGCAATTGGTCCATCTTCTAAAGAATGTATAGATTTATTATTAACTTTGCCTAATATAAATTTTATTATGGGCAATCATGAAGAATATTTTGTAAAAGGAGTTTCAAGTATAACATCTGAATCTATGAGCGAAGGTGAAAAGCAACATCAAATTTGGATTGCTAAGTCATTAAATAATGAAATAAGAGAAAGGCTCAGTAAGTTTCCATATTTAATAGAAGAAAATATAAAAGGTACTAATGTTGCATTTATGCATTATGCTTTAAATAATAGAGAAGATACTAAAACATTTAAGCCTATAGAAAAAAATGTAACAAAAGAGAGTATGAATACTTTATTTAAAGAGATAGCTTCCGACTTAATATTCTTTGGCCATGAACATAATGCAAGTAATATAATAGGTGAAAAACATTATATAAATATTGGTTCCAGTGGATGTACTAAGGATGATATTACTCATTGTACTATAGTAAAATTTAAAGATAAAAGTTATGATATTAAGGTACATAGTATGAAATATGATAAAGAAGACGTTCTTAGAGAATTATATAAAAGAGAAGTTCCTGAGAAAGAGTCTATATCAAAATATTTTTTTAATGTGTAAATCCACAAAATGTTAGTGAATACTTAGTATGATACGAAATAATAATAGTGATAGGGGATATTTATATGATATTGTCAGGTAAAGAAATTAAAAAAAAGTTAGGAAATGAGATTATTATTGAACCATTTGTAGATAAACAACTTAACCCTAATAGTTATAATTTGAGGCTACACAACGCGCTACTTGTTTATGAAGACACTGTTTTGGATATGAAGAAAGATAACAAAACAAAAAAATTGATTATACCACCAGAGGGATTGCTTCTTGAAACTGGAAAGTTGTACCTAGGTAGAACTGTTGAATACACAAAGACAGATAAGTATGTACCTATGTTAGAAGGTCGGTCCTCAATTGGAAGGCTTGGATTATTCATTCATATTACAGCTGGATTTGGAGATGTAGGATTTAGTGGCTATTGGACATTAGAAATATTTTGTGTTCAACCTATAAGAATATATCCGAATGTAGAGATATGCCAAATATATTACCATAATATCGAAGGAGAATATGATAAGTATTCAAGTGGAAAATATCAGAATAATACGGATATTCAGCCAAGCTTATTATTTAAGGATTTTCAAGAAAGGTAAAGTATAACTGGTAGGCCATTAAAGAAAATGAATGTTAATCCAGAAAAATGCATTTTTATTGGAGATGGTGGTTCTGATGAATTAAAAGGTGCAAAAGAATTAGGAATAAAGTGTGCCGTGATAACACATAATATTGAGCAAAAATCGGTAAAATATTGTGTAATCAAGAAATTGAAATATTGATGTAGAAGGTAGGCGTATATAATGGCTGAATTGTGTGACATTTATGATATTAATGGTATTAAAACTGGAGATATTTTTGAGAGAGGCAAACCTTTGAAAAACGGACAATACTATCTAGCCGCCAATATTTGGATTATTAATAATAATTTAGAGATATTGATTCAGAAAAGGTCTAAGCTAAAAAGTACTTCTCCAAATATTTGGGCAACCCATGGTGGATGTGTAAGTTCAGGTGAAACTAGTCTAAATGCTTGTATAAGAGAGGCCTATGAAGAGATTGGAATTATAATTCAAACTAAAAATATAAAGCCCTTAACCAGAGTTACATCTGAAAATTTAATCATGGATAACTACATAGTTGTACAGGAATTTAGTATATCATCAGCTGTATTGCAGCAAGAAGAAGTTAGCGACATAAAATGGGTGTCACTGATTGAATTAGAAGATATGGTTAAACATAAGGAGTTTTTTAAATATGAGAATTTATCTTGCGTAATTAATTTTATTAATAATCAAAAATCCATTAGGGGAGTATAAACCTTTTTTTGTTAATGCCCATTTGTTATGTTTTATAGGCTATATAATAAACTTAAGTATGAGGAAGAGAAAATTCAAAGGCTAGATGTAAAAAGAAGATTAATAGTGATGCTTGATATATTGAGGGGGGGGCGGAGCAGTGCCTTACACATTTGTTCCTATGAATAAAGAATATTCACATGAAATTTCATATAACTGGAAGTATAGTGGAATTTATTCATTCTATGATATGACAGCTGATGAAGATGATTTAAATGATTTTCTTAATGAAGAGAATTGGGACGGTCATTATTTTGCAGTATTAAATGAAGAAAATGAATTAATTGGATTTTATTCATTCTACTTTGAAAGTGAGATTATGTATCTGGGATTTGGCCTTAAGCCTGAGCTATCCGGAATAGGACTTGGATATGAATTTGTGATTTCAGGTATGAATTTTGCAGTTCAAAAAACAAATTATAGAAATAAATATATCATGCTGGCCGTGGCAGCCTTTAACAAAAGGGCAATAAAATTATATGAGAATATTGGATTTCAGCCTATAGAAAAATATATACAAAAAACAAATGGAGGAGAATTTGAATTTATTAAAATGAAATTCAATGTAATATATTGACATGATATACACGGGGATAACTGGTACCTACCCTAAAGTAGGAGGTTTAATTTAAATTTAGTGAATAAGGAGTAATATAATGAAAATTTTAGAAACAGAAAGATTAATACTTAGAAAGTTTTCTTGTGATGACTGGAAAGATTTATATGAATACCTTTCTCAAGAAACAGTGGTTAAATATGAACCCTATGAAGTTTATAGCAAAGATGCATGTAAAAAAGAGGCGATATATCGTTCACAGCAAGATGCTTTTTGGGCTGTTTGCTTAAAAGAGAATAATAAATTAATAGGCAATATATATTTTCAGGAGCAAGAGCCTGAAGAATTTCTTACATGGGAAATCGGTTATGTTTTTAACCCTATATATTATGGACAAGGTTATGCTACAGAAGCTTGTAGAGAAATTTTAGATTATGGATTTGAACAATTAAATGCACGCAGAATAGTTGCTATGTGTAATCCGGAAAACGTAGCATCATGGAAGTTGTTAGAACGGTTAAATATGCGAAGAGAAGGACACTTACGAAAAAATATATTTTTCAAGTGTGACGAAAAGAGAGAACCTATTTGGAATGACACATATGAGTATGCAGTATTAGCCCATGAATTAACTAAATCCATACATTAATTAAATGAAATGTATAGTTACTCTATTCGATAAATAATTTATGTTCAAGTAAACTATTAAACGCATATTTGAAAATACAGAATGATAATAGATAAAATGGTAAGGTACAATCACTAATTTTTTTTATTAAAAATTTCACAAATGAAAGGAATGACTTGATATGGAAAAATCATTATTAAATAGTACAATAATCATGAACTTAAAAGAAAAAATTGAGCAAGGTAACAATGAATCTTTACACGAGTTTTGGAATAACATGGAAATTAATGGAGCTCCTCTAATAGAAACAATAGATGGAGATTCTGAAAATGTTTTAGTTACTTTTATTTATAAACCCCATGAAGAAATTGAAAATGTAGTGTTAATACCTCCTATAGGAAGGGATAATTTACTAGAAAACAGGCTGGAAAAACTTTCACAAACAAATTTATGGTACATAACTTATAAAATAAAAAATGATGTGCGCTTTAAGTATAGTTTTTGTGTTAATGATTCCTTTGATGATGATTGGACAAAAAGATGGGACAACCTAATATACGATAAATTAAATAAAAACACATTAACTTTTAAAGGTGGAGATGGCAAAGAGGACGAAATAGAATCCTACGCAGTAATGCCCAATGCTAATGAGCAGTTTTGGGTTAAAGAAAGAAAAGCCACTGCTAAAGGAAGAATATATGAACATCAACTTCATAGTGAAAGTTTAGAAAAACATCGTAGAATTAGAGTTTACACACCTTATGGTTATAGCCAAGGTAATAAACCTTACAAATTTTTAGTTTTAACTGATGGTGATGAATACATTAATGTTCTTTCTGCAGTAACAGTACTAGATAACCTAATAGCCAATGAAAAAATGCCTCCTATAGTTACAATATTTATTGATTCACCTGATGAAACAAGGGAGGAAGAATTAAGTTGTAATGATATCTTTGAAGATATCATTATTAAAGATTTAATCCCCTGGGTTAGCGATAATTATAATATTTCAAATAAAGCAGATGAAGCTATAATTGGCGGACTTAGTATGGGTGGATTAACAGCATGTCATTTAGGGTTAAAGTATTCTGGAGTTTTTGGAAATGTACTTTCACAGTCTGGTTCTTATTGGTATAGACCAGAAATCTATGAAGGTTCTCCATTTGATTGTTGGCTAAGCACTAAATTTGAAGCAATAGATAAATTACCTCTTAAATTTTACTTAAATGTAGGTGTTCTTGAGCATGAACAAGGCATGATTGGAACAAATATTAAATTAAAAGATGTACTAATATCAAAGGGATATACTGTTGATTTTGAATATTTTAATAGTGGACATGATTATTTATGTTGGGGAGAAACTTTGGCTAATGGTTTGATTTCACTGATTGGAATAAATTAAGTATTATTTATATTTGACAAGGAGGGGCTTTATGGAAATTAAGACAATGGCAATAGATAATTACGAAAATGTATATCAATTATGGTCTAATACAACTGGAATGGGAATAAGAAGTTTAGATGACTCAAAAAAGGGAATATCTAAATTTTTATTAAGAAATCCAACATCAAATTTTGTTGCTATCATTAATGGTAAAATAGTTGGAGTAATACTTTGTGGTCACGATGGACGTAGAGGGTATATTTATCATGCCGCGGTTAAAATAAATTATCGATGTCAAGGTATAGGAAAAGCTTTGCTTAAAGCAGTATATTACGCCTTAGAACAAGAAGGAATTACAAAATCAGGATTAGTTGTTTTCAAGACAAATGAAATTGGAAATTCATTTTGGAAATCTCAAGGGTGGGAAGAACGAACAGACTTGAATTATTATAGTAATGCTATTAATAATAATATCTAATATGTCCAGGGTTTCTTTTAGATACGTCTTAAATAAACATGGCAATGCATTAAAATTACATTTGATGGAGGGGTAAATTATGTTAATAAAACTTGAAAAATTTAAAACCTGTGATGTGAAAATCTTAGCATCATGGATTCCCGATAAAGAATTTTTACTTCAATGGGCAGGGCCAGCTTACAGCTTTCCACTAAGCGAAGACCAACTACAAGAAGATATAAATATGATGTCAAGTGAGAATCCAAAAACTTTAATGTTTGCTGCTAAAATAGCTGATACAAATGAAATTATAGGCCATATCCAACTACTTGGTATAGATTTAGTAAATAGCTCTGCATGTATAGGAAGAGTTCTAGTAGGGAATCAAAAGCTTAGAAATAAAGGCATAGGTATTCAAATGATTAATGGCATCCTAGACATAGCATTTGAAACTTTAAAATTACATAGGGTGTATTTAGGTGTTTTTGATTTTAATAAATCAGCTATAGCTTGCTATGAAAAAGCTGGCTTCAAAATTGAAGGAACCTCAAGAGATTTCAGAAAAATAAATGATGAATATTGGTCCTTAATTAATATGAGCATTCTTGAGGAAGAATATAAAAAAGGTTTTAGGTTGGAAAATGCCACCCTAAAGGATGGCAAAAAATAGCCCTATTACAAAGGTATATTTTAATTTTAAAAACTACTGTATTGGTTGTTGAAAATTTTGAGCCTTTTGGTCTTTGATTTTCTGTTTACCTTCCTCCATAAATTGAGAGTCCTTTGCAGATAACATGTATAAAACTTCTTCCAGTTCTCCAACGTGCCTTCTTTCTTCATCTGCAATATGATTCAAAACCTTTTTAACATTTTCATCATCTGTAGACATTACATGAGCTTCATAACCTATTATAGCTTCAAGTTCACCGGCAATGTCCACGCGAATTGCTTGCGCTAGCTCTTCATTTGACATTTTCCTTGGTACATTTGCAACAAACGGATTTCCTAATATTGCCATAATTTCTTCCTCCATTTCAATGTTAAATCCTCATCTTCGTTAATGTGGTTAAATATATTTTAAGCTTTATACTAATTTATTATTCATTTATAAATTTAGATCCTTATTAATATAAAAGGGTATGTTAATTTTTTATAATACATCATGGTTTGATATTTTTATATGCTACAATATATGTAGATATTATTATCATTTATATACTTACCCTATTGGAGGAAAAAACAATGGAAGAAATAAAAAAGTTCAAAAAATTTTATATAGAAATTACAAATGTATGTAATCTTTGTTGCAGTTTTTGCCCACAAACACAACGGTCTCCTGAATTTATGACCCTAGAAACCTTTAGCAAAATATTAGATCAAATAAAACCTCATACTGATTATATTTATTTTCACGTTAAAGGCGAACCACTTTTACATCCAAAATTAGATGAATTTTTGGATTTAAGTTATAAAAAAGGTTTTAAAGTTAACATAACCACCAATGGAACTCTAATAAACAAAGTTGGAGACAATATAATCTTAAAGCCCTCACTAAGACAAATTAATTTTTCTTTGCATAGCTTTGACGGCAATGAAGGTGCAACCTGTAAGGATGAATATGTTAATAACATTATTTCCTATGTGAAACAATCTATAGCTACAACTGATACTTTATTTTCTCTAAGGTTATGGAACCTTGATGTGGATAATACCACTAATCTTGAGGCTAAGAAAAATCGTGACTTACTTGCTGTAATCGAAAATGCCTTCAATTTACCTTATAAAATCGAAGAAGAAATACATCCAGGTCGGGGTATTAAAATTTGTGATAAAGTGTATTTAAATCAAGATCATGAATTTAAGTGGCCAGATTTATTGGTAGAGGAAGATAATAGCCCCGGCTTTTGTTATGGCCTTCGCAATCAAGTAGCCATATTAGTAGATGGCACAGTAGTACCTTGCTGCCTTGATGGAGAAGGTGTAATTAACCTAGGTAATATTCATAAAACTCCTTTTTCTCAAATAGTTGAAAGTCAAAGGGCAAAAGATATTTTTAATGGTTTTTCTAGAAGAGAAGCGGTTGAAGAATTATGTAGAAAATGTGGATACAGAAAAAAATTTAACGACATTTCAGAAGAAAAATCACCTACTTCTATAAATGGGTGTCAAACACTGTAACAATAACTTCCCTCAACTTTAGTTATTCCCCTCTGAATTGTGATGAATTTTTATAATATTGTGGATTAATATAGTAATAATGGATATACTATGATTTATACATTATAAAAATTCACAAATAAAGGGTGATGAAGATGAGAATACCAGATCATATCGGAGTAATTCCCGATGGAAATAGAAGATGGTCTGTAGATAATGGGCTATCAAAAGATAAAGGATATACCTTTGGACTAGATCCTGGTTTATCGCTGTATAAACTTTGCAAAGATTTGGGTGTAAAAGAAATAACTTATTATGGGTTTACTACTGATAATACAAAGCGGCCACCATTGCAAAGAGAAGCTTTTGTTAAAGCTTGTGTGGATGCAGTTAAGCTTTTAAGTACACAAGATGCTGATTTATTAGTAGTAGGAAACAGTGACTCACCTATGTTTCCTAAAGAACTACTTCCTTATACTACGCGGAAAACTTTTGGAAAGGGCGGTATAAAGCTAAATTTTCTTGTAAACTACGGCTGGGAATGGGATTTAAGTAATCTTCATAAAAATAAAAGTAGCAAACGAAGTAATATATTTAATTGCATAAAAACTAATGATATTTCTAGAGTAGATTTAATTATTCGTTGGGGTGGAAGAAGGCGCCTTAGTGGATTTTTGCCGCTACAATCCATATACTCCGACTTTTATGTTATAGATGACTTTTGGCCTGATTTCAAACCCGAACATTTATCAACAGCTTTAAATTGGTACAATAAGCAAGATGTAACCCTTGGTGGTTAAATTATTTTATTGTTTTGTAATAGATATAAGTTTTAAAACAAACTATATCTATTTTTTTATATGCTAAAATATGCTATTATTAAATAGATTTTTATCGAAATCAATTTTATTAAAGGAGTTTTTTATGGTTAATGAAAAAATAAACTGTTATAAATGTAAATATTACTATGTAACTTGGGATGCTTCATTCCCTAAAGGTTGTAAATTTTATGGTTTCAAATCTATGAATTTACCTTCCATACTAGTAAAGCAATCATCTGGAATATCTTGTGTTAAATTTACACCGAAATAAAAATAAATTCATTTCTTATGAAAATTACTAATATATAATAGAGCATACAACTAAATAGTATAAATTCCACCTGAAGTTATATGCTCTATAATTTTTTGATGATTTAATCTGTAACACCTTTATTTCGCTCAACTATCTCATAGGCGTAGGGATCAATTTCTTCTTGATTTATACTTCCATCCTCATTAAGGCCTGTAACTATTGTAGGTATATTTACAAACTTGCTGTCTACACCTTGTATTTTAACAGAGCCATATAATCCATCTTTAAATTTTCCGTATTCACGCTTGCCTAAGTGTCTTCCCTTCAATTTTGTAACCTCCTTTTAAATATTATGCTATCCATATACAAATGCTAATATACTTAGCATTTTCAAGAATGGTTTTTGGGAATTATAATCATGCGTAAAAGATATTTTTTCAAAAAAAAATTAAAACGCATATCAGGCGTTTTAAATGTTAAAATCATTTTGTTTTATGTATAACTCTATAAATAACATTAGCTAGCTGTTCTATGCTATAAGGTTTTTTTATACAGTCTTTAAATCCATAATTTTTACAATTATCCATTACTGAATCACTACTATATCCACTTACTACTATTGCATTCACATTTGTATCAAGCTCTAAAAGTTTTACAATGGTTTCTTTTCCACCCATGCCTCCACGTATGGTTAAGTCTAGTATTACGGCATCAAATGTATTCTTTTGTATAATTGAATTTTTATAGGCTTTAAGAGCCTCTTCACCATTTTTTGCCACCTCTACACCATATCCTAGCTCCATAAGCATAAGTCTATTAATTTCTCTAATATTTTTATCATCATCCATTACTAGCACTTTACCTGTACCTTGTATTACTTTTTCATATCTAGCCTTTTCTATAGTCACTTCTTCTTCTGAAGCCATTAAATAAACGTAAAAGGTTGTCCCAACTAATTCCTCAGATTCTGCATATATATATCCATTGTGCTTAGTAATTATTGAATAACTAGCCGCAAGTCCAAGGCCTGTGCCATCATTTTTTGTGGTAAAGTAAGGTTCAAATATTTTTTCTATATTTTCTTTAGGAATTCCCTTTCCCTTATCCCTTATTTTTATCATTACATATTTACCTTGCTTTATATTGTTTTTATTCTTTTCTTCTACATGTACATTAGTAGCACATACTTCAATGTTGCCTCCATTTGGCATAGCTTGCTTAGCATTTATTAATAAATTATTAATAACTTGTCTAATTTGCCCTTCATCCACTTCCACAGGCCATAAATCATGTGCTATTGAAAAATTGCACATATTATTAGAGCCGCTGAATACCATGCTGGCAGTCTTCCTAATTAACCTTTTTATGTATATATTTTTTTTAACAGGAACCCCATCTTTTGAAAAATTCATTAATTGTTGATTAAGATCTTGCGCTTGTAATGTTAACTTTTCAATTTGTGAAAATTTATTATAAATTTTATTATATACCTTATTAGTACTTATGTTTAAATATCTTTTCATAATATAAATATTTCCTAAAACTATAGTTAATATATTATTAAAATCATGAGCAATTCCTGCTGCAAGAATGCTTAAAGAATTTGATTTTTCTAATTTTATTAATTGTTCTTCAAGTAAATTTCTCATTTCTTGTAATTTTTTCTCAAGTTCATCCTTTGATTCTAAATACTCGCTTATATCATTTATAATTAATTTTATTCCATTACAATTATTATCTTTATCAAGTATCTTTTTAAAAATTAATTGTAGGAAATAAAGTGTTTCTTGGGCTTTAATTTTTTTTATGTAATTTTGCTGCTCCTCATCACTTTTAATAAACTCTTGGGTTTTAATATTAAGCCATATTGGTATAGCAACTTCACTTTCATAATTACAGTTAGATATGTTTATCTTTTTTAGTATATCTTTTGCTTCACTATTTAAATAATTAACTTTAATATCTTTATTAAATGATATTATTGGAATAGGCAACTGCTCATACTCAATATCTATAGTTTCTTCTTTTAAACCCATGTTTCTTAGCCTCCTATGTATTAATAATTAAAAAGCACACAGTAATTTTCATAAATTTAATAATACTGTAAATAAAATTCATTTATTCATGTAAATACAAGAATATTATACCATTATCTGTATTTGTTTTCATCTTTTTGTTTTATAATCGAACATTTTTTTATAAATAACAAAATAAAATAGCGCTAAAAATGTTTAAACATTCTTAGCGCTATTTTACTCTTAAAGTTACCTTCAGTTTTTAAAGTATTTACTTAGCTATAATTTGGTTTACTGAGCTTGCATCATTATATTCTAAACCCTCGATAAAATTATAGGTGTATTTTCCATTAGAATTTTCAATAAATGCTTTAATCCATTTATGTCTAAGGTTATAAAATATATTTACATCTCCATTTACAATTTCCCAATATTTTTTATGAATGCAACTTGTAGTTTCCCACTCTAATACATTTTTTTCTGATTTTATAATCCTTGTAACTCTATCGCAAGGCATACCTTCTAACAAATAAATATTAAGAGCATTATACAATTCTTCTGCACCTTCTGGCATTTCTTTTGCTTTTAAAGTTTCTCCAACAGTTTTACCTTGCTTTTTAAAACTTAGCTCAGCAATGCCTTGTGCATCTTCTCCGCATTTTTTAATCATCTCTGTTATTACATAGGCTGTTCTAGTTTCAACACTGCTAATTTTATCTTGTAACCAACCATGTATATTTGATTTATCAATTATATCTTCTATATTTTTCGTGATATCTATGGGGCTACCGTAAACTAGGGATTTTTCAACCACCTCTTTTGCAACGTCTTTGTATTTATCTATATAAACTTCTTTTAAGCTTTTCTCTAATTCCTCTGCCAATAAAATTTTATTAAATAACCAGGTGTGAATAGGTGCTAAAAAAGCGCTCATTATTATTCCTCCAATATTTGTTTATTTATTCTATATATTAATAATAATATATTTAACCTAAAATCACAGTAACTTATGTTACCATATAAAATATTACTAGTAATTAGTTCTTCTTTAAAAATAAAAAGAGCATGATAGCTCTTTTTATTAAAAATATCTTAAATCCATTGCGTACTTTATTTATTCTTCAAATTTTATCGCTGACTTACGTTTTTTCTTCTGCATATCAGAATCCTCAATAGTCTCTGGCTTTTTAGGTTTATTATCTTTTTCTTTTGCTGGCGACTTCATTTCTTTATATGGCATAAAATCACTCCTTTATTATGTATTTTTTACTTTTAACATATTTTTATTCATATATTTATTTTTACTTTATATATTTTTGAGGATTTTTAGGTTCACCATTTTCTCTTACCTCAAAATGTAGATGAGGTCCAGTACTATTACCGATACTTCCTACTTCTCCTATTTTATCGCCCAGTTTTACAACTTCACCCTTTTTAACATTAATAGCACTACAGTGTGCATAGGTAGTCTCTATTCCTCCTCCATGATTAATTTTTATTACATTACCATAACCATCCTGCCAAGCTGCATAAGCAACGGTACCATCTAATACAGCACTTATTGCCGCACCAAAACTCGCTGCTATATCAACGCCCTTATGCATTCTTCCCCAGCGCATACCAAAGTTTGAACTTATGCTCCCTCTTGATGGACTATTCATATTGGTAAGTCCAACTATTACGGGTTTATAATTTCCAACGTATATCTCTTTGTTTTTTGCAGGTGTTATAATTTGCGACTTTAAAACCTTTTCAGACACAGTCTTATTATTAAGGGCTATTATCTCAGTAGTAACCTTTTTAATTCCCTCTTTACCTTCACACTTAATCTTGGTAACCCCATTGGTCAGTGTACTAGAGGCCGTTATAATTGTAGTTGGGTATATGGGTTGCTCTTTGCTTGTATTACCTACTACCTTGACAGTTATAAAGGGTATTTGTGCTGTAGTGTTATACTTTATTAATTCACTCACAATTTCAGAGCTTTCATATAAATTTCTTATTTTAACCACAACAGATTCATATTTAATTTTATTTACTATTTCTGTTTTTTTAATACTATTTAACTTTGCTTCTTTACAGTAATAATCTTTTACAGAATTCAAAATTTCTTTTCCTTGATTTTCGGATGCAACATATGCTATTTTTCTATTATCTGATTTCATTAGAAATCCGTCCGCTACTATGTCTAATTTTTTTAACATTACCTTCTTAAGGTTATCCCCGCTTATAAACATATCAACATCTTCTACCTTTGTCTTATCTAAAGTGAAATCTTTTTTTATAATCACATTTCTATGTTTAGACTCTATTTCACTTTGTAATTGTTTATATGTTTTATTAAATTCTTTTTTACTTTTCACATAGGTTATGGTACTTTTCCCTATAGAAACCTTATAACCTTTAAACCTATAAACATTAAAATACATAGTAGTAGCTGTAATCATAAGTGTTATTACTATAACACTTATATTCATTTTGTTTCGTCTTATAATATTCAATTTTATACCTCCTATGACACTTACTTAATATGCCCTATATGGCTAATTTTAAACATCATTGAAATATATTTTTTTAATTTCTATGTTTAACTATATGGTATACTATAAGTTGTATAATAAATTTTTTTATAGACTGTACTATTAAACATAATTTATAAGGTACATCATATAAATTAATTGTAGCTTTTTTATTTAAGATCATACTTCCATACTATAAAAGAAAGGTAGTGACTTTATGAGCACTTTCATGTTTAAAAATGAAAATTATAAATATACTCCTGTGAGTAATATTTTTATAGATAAGTTTATGCCTAGAGCTAGGGGAGAATTCGTTAAAGTTTACCTTCTTGGACTGAAATATTGTGCATCCGGAGAAATAGGTGCTACATCTTCAGTTATAGCAAATACCCTTGGGCTCCTAGAGACTGATGTTGTTAATGCTTGGAACTATTGGAATGACGAGAATACAATTAAAATGACTCCCATTGATAATATGGGTAATTTTAATATTGAATTCTTAGATTTACTAGATGTTCCTGATGAAAATATTCAAAATATAAATCTGCTCGAAGAATTGGCCAATTCTTCTATAAAAGGTATGCTTCAAGATATTGAAAAGTTACTAGCCAAACCTCTTTCACCAAAAGAAATGACTATGTACCTAAGTTGGCAAAAGGATTATAATTTCGCTCCTGAGCTAATACTTCTGTTAATTCAATATTGTGTATCAAAAGGTAAAGTTGACTATAGGTATATTGAAACCATTGCAATTGCATGGCATGATGCCAATATTAAAAATATTGAAGATGCCCAATCTTATATAAAGAAACATGAGGATAAATGGATAAATATTAGGAAAATATTAAATTACTTAGGAATAAAAGCCCCTGAAATAATGAAGCCTCAAGAACAAATATTAGATAAATGGGTAAATGTTTATAAATTTTCCCTAGAAGTAATATTTAAAGCTTGCGATATCTGTTTTGATAGACTAAGTAGAGCTGATTTTAAATATATTGATGGAATTCTAAATAGTTGGTTTAAAGATGGTATAAAATCACTAGAAGATATTGAGAAAAAAGATAAAAAAAGATTAGTGACTACTAAAAACGTTACTGCTGGCGGAAAACCTGCCAAAGGAAGTTTTAATGATTATGAACAAAGAGCCTATGACTTTGATGAACTAGAAAAAAAATTACTAGGATGGGATAAGAATGATTAAAGGGTATCAAACTAAAATATTAGCACTATATGATAGAGTAAGAGAAGAAGAAGAGAGTGACTTTAGAAAAAGAAAAACTCACATAGAGAAAACTCACCCTGAAATTATTGAATTAGACCGCAAAATAGGTAAGCTTTGTATAGAATTATCCATTAGTGCCTTGAAAAGCATCAATAATAGGGATGAGTATTTACATGATTTAAGAGAAAAAATAGTAGATTTAAGAGTGAAGAAATCTGAACTATTAGTTTCTAATGGTTTTGATATGGAATACTTGAATTTACATTATAGATGTAATAAATGTCGCGATACAGGTTTTATTGGAACTACTAAATGCTCCTGTTTTAAGCAAAAAGTTATAGATGTTTATTACACTGGTTCGGAACTCCGCGGCATGCTAAAAACTCATAATTTCGATAATTTTAAAATGGATTACTATCCTTCTAGAAAAAGTGAACATGCATCAGGATCTCCAAAAAAGAACATGGAAAAGATTTTATCTACGTCTATGAACTTTTTAAAAAATTTCAATGACTCTGATGAAAATTTATTATTCTACGGAGGTCCTGGCACAGGAAAAACTTTTCTGTCTCACTGCATTACAAAGGAATTAATGGACAAAGGCTTTTTTGTAGTATATAGGACTGCGGAAGAATTAATAAAAGGCTTAAAAGAAGTTCGATTTAATGGTGACAGTTCTTTAGAGGAATTACTAATAAATTGTGACTTACTTATTATAGATGATTTGGGTACTGAGCAAATTTCAGATTTTACTAAAATGGAAATGTTTAATTTACTTAACACGAAGTTATTAAAACAAAAGAAAATGCTAGTGTCCACTAATTTAACTCTTGAAAATTTATTAAATACCTATTCTGAAAGAATAACCTCTAGATTACTTGGCAATTTTACCGCTTGCAAATTCTTTTGTGATGATATAAGAATAAAGAAAAATTTGAGTAAATAAAAAGAACCACTAAATGGAGTTGGTGTCCATTTAGTGGTTCTTTATGGTGTAGCTTGCGACGTCATAAACGCATTATTTCCATATGCTGTTTTTCAAAAAACAACAATGCATGTTAAGATATATTACTTTTACAAAAATTATTTATATTATTAGTATACTCTGCTATTTTTTAAAATATCAGAGTATTTATAAGTAAAATTAAACCCTAATACTATAGATCCAAAATATAAAATTATAATTTTTCTTATATAAAACAAAAAAAAACGAATAAAATTATACAAAAAATTAGATACAATATTGAACTTATAATCTTAATCAATAGTGCATTTTTTTTTATAAATTTTACACCTCTACTTTAATATATGAATTTATAAAACTATACTTAATATTATAGTTAAAAATAAATAAGGGTAATAAAAAAATATTTGAATTCCATAAAATGTATGTCATAATAAAAAAAGTACTAAACAAATGTTTAGTACTTTTTTGGAGCTAGCAATAGGAATCGAACCTACAACCTGCTGATTACAAGTCAGCTGCTCTACCGTTGAGCCATGCTAGCAAGGATTGGCGACCCAGAACGGACTCGAACCGTCGACCTCCGCCGTGACAGGGCGGCACTCTAACCAACTGAGCCACTGGGCCATATATGGTGGGAACAACAGGGTTCGAACCTGTGACCCTCTGCTTGTAAGGCAGATGCTCTCCCAGCTGAGCTATGCTCCCATATATTGGTGACTCCTAGGGGAATTGAACCCCTGTTACTACCGTGAAAGGGTGGTGTCTTAACCTCTTGACCAAGGAGCCTTATTAATTTATTAAGTTTTTATTGGAGCTAGCAATAGGAATTGAACCTACAACCTGCTGATTACAAGTCAGCTGCTCTACCGTTGAGCCATGCTAGCTAACAAAAATGGCGACCCAGAACGGACTCGAACCGTCGACCTCCGCCGTGACAGGGCGGCACTCTAACCAACTGAGCCACTGGGCCATATATGGTGGGAACAACAGGGTTCGAACCTGTGACCCTCTGCTTGTAAGGCAGATGCTCTCCCAGCTGAGCTATGCTCCCATATATGTTTTATTGGTGACTCCTAGGGGAATTGAACCCCTGTTACCACCGTGAAAGGGTGGTGTCTTAACCGCTTGACCAAGGAGCCATACTAAACTGTTACTTTATTTATCATGTGCTTCCGTCTCGCAACCCAACATAAACTATAATAAAGCATTTTTCCCGAAGTGTCAACATGTTTTCTTATTTTTATTTATTTATTTATTAATATAATACACAAACCCAGTAAATTCAACAGTTTGTTATACAAAAAAATATAGTCCATAATTACAAATACCTATTCCACTTCTAAGTAATTCTAAAAATTGTTATAACATAAAATAAAAATTAATATTAAAGGTCGCTGTTTTAGGGTAAAATCATAGATATCATACTTTATACTACAAATATATTTTTTTCTCGAAGGGAGAGATTTTCTTGAAACATTCTCTTATAATAGTTGGCGGAGGTGCCGCTGGTTTAACCTCTGCAATAATAGCAAAAGATTCTGGACTAGATGTAGCAATAATTGAAGGAACCGATCGAATAGGCAAAAAAATATTAACCACCGGTAATGGAAGATGCAATATCAGTAATGCGAACATAAATGGAACTTGCTATCACAGCGAAAATCCAGATTTTGCAAGTCATACACTAGATTCTTTTAACGTAGTGGATACTATAGATTTTTTTGCCTCTTTAGGTATACCTTTAGTAACTTTAGAGGGTGGTAAAATGTTTCCTATGTCAATGCAATCATCATCAGTCATTGATATACTACGCTTTGCAATAGAAGAAAAGCATATTCCTATATATACAAACACAAAAGCTAAAGAGATTATTAAAAATAATAATGGCTTTAAAATTTTCACTGCAGACAACGCTACCTATGAATGTGAAAAGCTAATTATCGCCACTGGCGGTAAATCTGCCCCTAAGACAGGTTCTGACGGTTCTGGATACATACTAGCTAAACAATTAGGACACAGTATAATATCGCCAATGCCAGCCCTTGTACAGCTTAAATTAAACTACAATAGATTAAAGGCTTTATCTGGAGTTAAATTCGACGGTTATGCAGAAATATTTATAAATGGTGAATGTGTCCAAAAGGAATTTGGAGAGATACTTTTCACTGACTATGGTATTTCAGGACCTCCAATCCTTCAGCTTAGCAGGACTGTGTCTTATAGTTTATCTAAAAATAACAAAGTTTCTTTGAAAATTGATATGTTACCAACTATTTCTTCTGAAAATTTAAAGGAATTTTTAGAAAATCATTGGTCAGTATTTGAAAGTCGAGGCGTACACGATTCTTTTATTGGAGTAATTAACAAGAAAGTCATCCCGATAATTTTAAAAGAGGCAAAAATAGAAGATATTCATAAGCCTTGTTGCGATCTTGATTTCAAAGAAAAAAGTGCTATTTATAAACTTTTAAAACAATGGGAATTTGAAGTTTCAGGCACTAATTCTTTCTCCAATGCTCAGGTAACTGCTGGAGGAATTAACACAAAAGAAGTTAACTCCCAAACTCTAGAATCGAATATTGCTACCAATCTATTCTTTGCGGGTGAAGTATTAGATGTAGATGGTAACTGTGGCGGTTTCAATCTTCAATGGGCATGGAGTTCTGGTGCCATTGCTGGAAGAAGTGCCTCTAAGTAGTGAATTATTCCAGCAATATATACTTTTCGTTATAGCATACTATAAGAAAAAATACTTCAAATATGTATTGACATTAAAATACAATAGGTATATAATTGCAACAAAGTAAAGACTATGAAGAGGAAAAGTAAATAATTTACTGTTCTAACAGAGATAGAAATCCATCGGCTGAAAGGTTTCTAAGGCAAGTATTATTGAAAACCACCTCTGAGTTGAGTACTGAATTTTAGTAAGTATCTCCGCAAACCAGCGTTAAAGGTATCGAGTGATAGTGTTACACATTTTTTGTGCATTACTGTAATTTGGGTGGAATCGCGAGTATACTCGTCCCTTTTTTAGGGACGAGTTTTTTTGTTTTTATTAATTTTATATCATAAAGCATTGAAGAGGACGAGTAAATAATCTACTGTTCTAACAGAGATAGAAATCCATCGGCTGAAAGGTTTCTAAGGCAAGTATTATTGAAAACCACCTCTGAGTTGAATACTGAATTTTAGTAAGTATCTCCGCAAACCAGCGTTAAAGGTATCGAGTGATAGTGTTACACATTTTTTGTGCATTACTGTAATTTGGGTGGAATCGCGAGTATACTCGTCCCTTTTTTAGGGACGAGTTTTTTTTGTTTTTATTAATTCATTTATATAGGAGGAGGAAATATTTATGTTAAATATTATATTAAAGGATGGAAATGTTATTCAAATTGAACAAGGTACAAATGTTTATGATGTTGCTATGAAAATTAGTCCAGCACTAGCTAAAAAGGCTTTGCTTGCAAGAATCAATGGTAAAGCTGCAGAACTTATGACTGAAATAAATTGTGATTGCCACCTAGAAATCTTAACATTTGAGGATATCGAAGGAAGATTAGCATTAAGACATACTGCAGCTCATGTGCTTTCTCAAGCAGTAAAAAGGTTATATCCAAATGTTAAGCTTGCTATTGGTCCCGCAATTGACAATGGGTTTTACTATGATTTTGACTTAGAAGAAACACTTACTCCAGAAATTCTAGAAAAAATAGAGAAGGAAATGGAGAAGATAGTTAAAGAAAGATTGAATCTTGAAAGATTTGTGCTTTCAAGGGAAGAAGCTATAAAGCTTATGCTAGAAAAAGAAGAACCCTATAAAGCTGAATTAATTGAAAATCTACCAGAGGGAGAGATTATATCGTTCTATAGACAAGGGGAATTTGTTGATCTTTGTGCAGGTCCACATGTTCCAGCCACTTCATATATTAAAGCATTTAAGCTTTTATCTGTTGCAGGCGCTTACTTTCGAGGTGATGATAATAATAAGATGCTCCAAAGAATATATGGAACAGTATTTACTAAAAAAAGTGAATTAGAAGCTTATATTAATATGCTTGAAGAAGCAAAAAAAAGAGATCATAAAAAGCTAGGAAGGGAACTTAAATTATTTACATTTATGGAGGAAGGACCAGGATTTCCATTTTTCCTACCAAATGGTGTTGTTTTAAAGAATAATTTAATTGATTATTGGAGAGGTCTTCATAAAAAATTTGGATACGTCGAAATTGAAACTCCAATAATCTTAAACAGAAAACTTTGGGAAACTTCGGGACATTGGCAACACTATAAAGAAAATATGTACACAGTTAATATTGATGAAGAAGAGTTTGCAATTAAGCCAATGAACTGCCCGGGAGGCATGCTTGTTTATAAGTCAGAACCTCATTCATATAGGGATTTACCTATAAGGGTAGGAGAGCTTGGCAAAGTGCACAGGCATGAGTTGTCTGGGGCTATACAGGGACTCATGAGAGCAAGAGCCTTCACTCAGGATGATGCTCATATATTTATGCTTCCACAACAAATAAAAGAAGAAATAAAAGGTGTTATCAGACTTATAGATGAGGTTTACTCAAGGTTTGGATTTAAATACAATGTTGAACTTTCAACAAGACCAGAAAATTCTATGGGAAGCGATGAGGAGTGGCAAATAGCAGAAAGCTCACTTGCTACAGCATTAGATGAGATGAATCTACAATATAAGATAAATGAGGGTGATGGAGCGTTTTATGGTCCAAAAATTGATTTTCACTTAGAAGATAGTATAGGTAGAAGTTGGCAGTGTGGAACTATACAATTAGATTTCCAACTTCCTCAAAGATTCGATTTGAATTATATTGGCAGTGATGGTGAAAAGCATAGACCAATAGTAATCCACAGAGTAATCTTTGGAAGTTTAGAGAGATTTATCGGAGTATTAATAGAGCATTTTGCAGGTAAGTTCCCAACTTGGATTGCACCTATACAGGTAAAAGTGTTACCTATTTCAGAAAAATTCGCTGATTATGCAAAAGATGTGGCAACCCTCCTTAATGAAAATAATATCAGAGTAGAATTTGATGGTAGGGTAGAAAAGATTGGTTATAAAATTCGCGAAGCAAGAAATGAGAGAGTTCCCTATATTTTAGTTATAGGAGAGAAAGAGCAGAAAGAAGGCAATATATCTATAAGAAGTAGAAAAGACGGCGATGAGGGAACAGCTTCTTTAAGTGAATTTATTTCAAGGCTTAAACATGAAATAGACAATAAAATTCTAGAAGTTTAATAATAACTAACAAAATATAAAATTCGGGGAGGTTATTTTATACATTATTTCCCAGGACATTAGAAAGATAGTATTAAAATAGATTTATTCACTTAGGAAACAATAATGGCTTATAATTTTTTCTTAGATTATGCTAACAAAAGTATATGTTGCGCAGAATGCTTCTGCGCAACATATACTTTTCGTTATAGCATAATCTAAGAAAAAACCCTTTAAATCATCATCTGAAATGTCGTTAAATCCAAGTACTTTCTAATAGTGTGAGCTGAGTACCCTCTTCATTTATAATTTTATGTCTACATATTGTTTTATTTTCTTCTCTTATAACCTCTGTGCTTACCTTTATGGTTTCTCCGTAGATTGTTTCTTTTTCGTAGGTTACCTTAATATTCTTTAATTCACAATTTAGTATCACATCCCCAGGCACCGTTTCTAACGCCCAAGCAACATAATTAACATTATTCACATGCATATTTGTATCAATATCACTATATCTCACTTGGAAATTTTTCTCACTATCCACTGTATTTATTGGTTTTATATCCTCAATTTCTATAGAGGTATTATTGCTATCATCTATACCATAGGCCCCATACATCTCTTCTGTAATTCTTATTGGACGTCTTCTATCTGTATTTATTAAAATCCACACAGAAGTCGCATACCCTATTGTATTTCCTTCTATATCAATAATTTCATGCTTTCTATAGGCATAAAATTTTCTAAACGAATATGCAAAAGTTTTTACTTTTATAGTTTCGTTTAAAAGTGGATATGACTCCATTGTTATGTCCCATTTATATAAAACCCACGCCATGTGATTCTCTTTAAGATGCTCTATCCCCACACCTAAAATTTCACTTTGGTACATTGCCATATCACCAAGATAATCTATAATACTTGTAATTAAAGCTCTTTTATGAATATCTACTTCATAATAATGAATGTTATAATTTCTATCTGAAACCATTGGAATCCTGCTCATACTATGCCCCCTGTATTTTATATTTGGCACAATAACTATTAATTTTTATGCCTCTTAATTTTGTTCATACTTAAAATCATATCAAACTAAACTAATACGGTAAACATTAACACTCTAATGTTTACACAAAGTTTTATATTTTTAATAATTTGTTGATTTTAAGGACAAAATTTACATCATATTCACCGCAACTAATGTAAATTAATAATAACGCTTTAGAATTTATTTTTTCTTATATTTTGCTAATAAAATCATATATTGCGCATAATGCATTGAAACAAGCCTTAGCAAGGCTTGTTTTTAGAATATTCAGAGTTTTATGAAATTGTTTTCATCTATGTAATTTTTATGAAAAAAGTGATAAAATAATATTGTCAGTATTCATTGTGAAACTGAACTATATATAAGGATTATCAATATAATCGACTTATATCCTTATGGAATAAGAGCGGAGGTAAAATATGATTAATAATTCTATTCAAAAGAGAAGAATAAAAACAAATCAACTTACAACTATCGGTATGCTGTCAGCTATTTGCGTCGTACTTGGATTAACTGGGTATGGTTTTATTCCACTGCCTGGTGCAAAAGCTACTATCATGCATATTCCTGTTATTATTGGATCTATAATAGGTGGACCTATGGTTGGAATGACTATCGGATTAATATTTGGAATTTTTAGCATTATGCAAAATATTATGGCTCCAAATATACTATCTTTTGCTTTTATAAATCCGCTAGTATCCGTGTTGCCAAGAGTTCTTATTGGCTTTACTTCTTACTATGTTTATAACCTAAGCTTTATTAAAAAAGATAGCCTAAAAATTGGCCTAGCTACTGTTATTGGTTCTTTAACTAACACCTTTGGTGTTCTTACTATGATATACATTTTATATGCAGCTAAATTTGCCGTTTCTAAGGGCATAGATCCTTCTATTGCTGCCAAGACCATTTATGGTATAGCTGTAATAAACGGCGTTCCAGAGGCTATAATAGCTACTATAATTACTATACCTGTAATCCTATCGATTAAAAAGATAAAAAAATAAAAAAAGGCACTTAGCGTTTGCTAAGTGTCTTTGTTTTTTTATGCGTTTAATTTAGCCATTAATGCTTCTAAATCAAGACCATGAACCATTGCTGCTTCTTCTATTGTTTCAGCTTGTGCTGAAGGACATCCTACACAACCCATTCCAAATCCCATTAGTACTTCAACTGATTCTGGTTTTTGTCTTACAACTTCACCTATTGTCATATCCTTAGTTATTATCATAGTATCTACCTCGCTTTTTTTTAATTTTAAATAATTATATCAGAATTTAACTAGCAAATAAATAAAAATATTTATTTAACTTTAATTATCATTCTCATTCTATTGCATATGCTTCTATTTTACAAGTACGCACTTTTTTAATCTTTAGTATATACTTGTATACCTTAAATCATCTCCACAATATTATAATTCCCTATAATATATAAGACATACCTATTGCAAAAATTATCTTTACAATAGGTATGTCTATTTTCTATATTTCAGTTAATACCATTGTTTGATCTCTTTTTGGTCCTACTGATACTATTGAAACTTTAACTCCTGTAAATTCTTCAATTCTCTTTATGTATATTTTAGCATTTGCTGGAAGCTCATCATAACTTCTTGCCTCTGCTATACCTTCGTCCCAACCTTCAAACTCTTCATATACTGGAACGCATTTAGCTAAATCCTCAAGACTTGCTGGGAAGTAATCTATAACGCTTCCTTCGAATTCATAACCTACACAAATTTTAATTTTTTCAAGTCCTGCTAACGTATCTATTTTAGTTACAGCAAAGCTAGTAAGTCCTGAAATTCTTGCTGCAGTTTTTAGTATAACAAGGTCAAGCCATCCACATCTTCTTGCTCTGCCTGTTGTTACACCAAATTCAAATCCTTTTTCGCGAATCCATTCTCCAACTTCATTATCAAGTTCTGTTGGAAATGGTCCTTTTCCTACTCTTGTAGTATAAGCTTTCGCTATTCCTACAGCATTTGTTATCATAGTAGGTCCTATTCCAGCTCCAGTGCAAACTCCTCCTGCAATAGTGTTAGAAGAAGTTACAAAAGGATATGAACCATAATCTATATCAAGTAGAGTTCCTTGTGCTCCTTCAAATAAAACATTTTTTCCTGATTTTATTGCGTCAAAAACTTTTACTGATATATCTTTTACAAAAGGTCTCATTCTTTCTGCATACTCTAAGTATTGTGTATATATTGTATCAAAATCTAGTGCTTTTCCACCCAAAACTTTTGTTATTATATCATTCTTCATTGATAAACTAGTTTTAAGTTTTTCCTTGAAAACATCTTTTTTCATTAAATCACAAACTCGAATTCCACTTCTTTCAAACTTGTCAGTGTAACAAGGGCCTATACCTTTTTTTGTAGTTCCTATATCATTTTTACCTCTAGCTATTTCATATAGATTATCTAACTCTTTATGGTATGGCATTATAACCTGTGATCTATCACTAATCATTAATCTTTCTGGAGTTATGTTCTCACCTAGCGCTTCTAAGTAGTCAATTTCTGTAAATAGTGCTTGTGGGTCTACAACCACTCCATTACCTATTACATTCAATTTATCTTTATATAATATTCCTGATGGTATTAAGTGAAGCTTATATTCTTTTTCTCCTACGACTACAGTATGACCTGCATTATTTCCACCTTGGAATCTGACAACCACATCAGCTCCCTCAGCTAGATAATCCGTCATCTTACCTTTACCTTCGTCTCCCCATTGGGCCCCTAAAATAATAAATGCTGACATATAAATTCCTCGCTTTCTTTCATTTCGCAATAAAATTTCACAATTAATGTATTTAAGAAATTCTATTGTCTCATATGTTTACATACCTTTTAAATTATACACTTTTAATATTGATATAACCAATTATTTAGTTTAAATACTATTAGTCTTCCTTTTTAGCTATGTCTCTAGCTACAACTACGCCAGTTGTTGATGCTTGCATTAGTCCTCTAGTTATTCCTGCTCCATCACCTATGGTGTACAAATTGCTAATAGATGTTTCAAATTTATCATTTGTACTAATCTTACTAGAATAGAACTTTACTTCCACTCCATAGAGTAGTGTATTTTTACTATATAAACCTGGTGCTATCTTATCAAAAGCCTTTAATGCTTCTACTATAGAAGTTAAATGCCTTTGTGGCAATACAAAGCTTAAATCTCCTGGTACTGCTGATTTTAAAGTAGGCACAGTAGTTGATTTAGCTAATCTGTCATAATCTGTTCTTCTTCCTTTTAATAAATCTCCCAGTCTTTGAACCATTATGCCTCCGCCAGTTAACATATTACCTAGCTGAGCTATATATTTCCCATAAGAAATAGGTTGATCAAAAGGCTCCGTAAACGTAGTAGATACAAGCATTGCAAAATTTGTATTAGTTGTTCTTAGCTTTTGATCTGAATAGCTATGACCATTTACAACTGCTATTTTATTATCATCATAATATTCTGCCGACACTACTCCACCTGGGTTCATACAAAAGGTTCTAACCTTACTGTCAAATGTATCAGAATAATATACTAATTTTGCTTCATATAAATCCTTAGTTAAATGATCCATAACAGAATTAGGTACCTCTACGCGAAGTCCAATATCTACTGCATTATTAGTAACCACAATATTATGTTTTTTGGCTTCATTTGAAATCCATTCCGCCCCACCTCTACCTGGTGCTGCTACAACATATTTTGCATCAACGCGAACCACACCGTCTTTATTTTTTAACAATATCCCAGTGGCCTTATTATCTTCTATTAATATTTCTTCTACTTCACTAAGTTCTATAAATTCTGTATTTGTATTATCCATTAAATGATGGTACATAGATTTTAAAACTTCATAGGCAAGTTCTGTTCCTAAATGCCTTACTGGACATTCAACCAGACGAATATTATGTTTACTTGCTTCGTATTTAACCTCGTCAACCTTATCACTATTGAGTCCATATATTTTTTCATTTGCTCCAAATTTTATATAAATGTCATCACAATACTTTATTAATTTTTTTGATTCATCTTCAGAATAATATTCAAGAAGTCTTCCACCCACCTCTGGGCTTAAAGAAAGTTTACCATCTGAAAAAGCTCCAGCACCTGACCATCCAAATGTTATCCCACAAGGATTACATTTAACACATTTTCCATTAGCTCTCGCCGGACATTTTCTTTTCTCTATACTTCTTCCCTTATCAACTATAAGTACACTAAGTTCAGGGTTTTTATTTGTAATTTCTAGTGCCGTAAATATTCCCGCAGGTCCGGCTCCTACAATAACTACATCGTAAAAATCTTTCATTTCACATATCCTCCTGTATTACTCTGTGGTAGATAACAATTATAAATCGTTATCTCTACTGTATTAATTTCAGGCAAATAACAATTATAAGTGTTTCTTTACCCACTTAATAGTATCAGAGCTAGGTGTCTCAGTCAACATAAAATGCGAATATTTATAATTTATTTTTAATAATAGTTCGTGTATTTTTATTGCAAATCTATATTACTCATCCCATAAACCCTCTGTTAATTTTTCTATTTCTTTTTTTCTTTTCAAAGTTTCTTCATTATCAATAGTTATACTTTTTGATATCTCTATAACCGTACCTTCCTGGGCCTCCATTGGCAATTTTCTTTTATCTATATTAATTGTTTTTCCGCCCTGAAGCTCTACTACTGCATAGTTTCCTTCAAATCTATCTATTATTCCCTTCATTCCTATCACCTTTACCTAAACATTTCTTATTTATTTATAAAACTCTTATAAATACTTATATTATCTAGGGACCATATTCTTTCTGAAAATTTACCTTGCTCTGTATCAGTTAATGCCTTATTCATATCATACATTCTTGCATCCATTATATCTAAATGATGTAGCATCTCAGCTTCCGGTATCATAGGTTTTTTAGGACTTCCATATTCCGCTTCATAATGATGAGCTAGCACCATATGTTGTAATAACATGGATACCTCTTTGTCTGCTTTAACCTGGATACTTGCTGTTTCTATCATTTTAATTCCTTGAACTATATGTCCTATAAGTTGGCCTTCTATTGTATATTCAGATACAATCCCAAGTTCACTAGCATTCATTTCATATATTTTACCAATATCATGAAGTATTATACCTGCATATAGTAAATCCGTATTTAGAAAAGTATAAATTTCACTTAATTTTTCCCCTGCCTTAAGCATAGTGGTTGTATGATATAAAAGTCCTGCCCTTACAGCATGATGATTAGACTTAGCTGCAGGATAATGCATTAGCTTTTCTTCATTATCACTTAAAATATTTGTAACTATATTTTGAATATCTGTATTTTTAATTTTAGATAGATAATTTAAAATATCATCATACATTTTTTCTGGTGGATATGGTGCCACTGCAACATAATCACCTATTTTAACTTCATCTTTTTCCTCTGCCAGCCTTATCATTTCTATTTTTAATTGAAGTTTTCCTCTCCACTCATTTACAGTACCTTTTACTTTCACTAAAATATTTTGTTTGAATGTATTTTCTAATTCTTCATTACATTCCCAAAGTTTTGCATTTATATCGCCTGTAGCATCTCCTAAGTTAAAATCAAAATATTTATTTGTATTACTATTATTGGAAACCTTAATATCTACAGATTTTATAACGAAAAAACCTTCAACTCTATCACCTTTTTTTATTTCACTTATCTTTTTAATTTCCATATTTATCTCCTTATATTGTATTGAACTTATTATATATAATACATTATGCTGATATAAGTGCTTAATATTTCTATATCTGTTAAATAAATTACACAACTTAAATATACTCTCTAATTATACATCATTATTGTTTTTCCTCCAATATTATTATAATTGCCTATAAATTAAGAAATCCTTCACTTAAGAAGGATTTTTTAATTTTCTTTTTATGATCCAAATTGAAGATAGTCTACTTTTCATTGTAGCAATATACTCTCTTTTAGCATTATTTGTAAATCTAAATATTACTTCACTTAATAGTATAGCAAATACCAAATCTAGTATCACATGTTGCTTAACAAATTGGGTAGATATAATTATAAGTATCCCTATTATATTAAAAATTAAGCTTACAATTGTACTATTTTTAGTATGATTAATGCCTTTCATTAGAATATAAGTTGTTGTAACATGCATACTTGGAAAGCAGTTAAATGGATTATCATATTTATATATTATAGTTACTAATTTAGATAATATATCTAAATTAGTAACTATTGGCCTAGGTACTGTGGTTTGAAAAACAGCATAGATAATATAACATATGGCTATTCCAATATTTAAACTAATTAAAGAAATATAATAATTTTTACGATTTTTCATACATAAATATATTAAACCTATAGCAATATAAGCATACCAAGTTATATATGGCAGTATAAATATTTTAAGAAATGGTATTGTTCCATCTAAATTTGTTACTAAACTATTTATATTTCCATCTCCATTATTTAAAAGTTTATAAAAAATAATAGAAATTGCAATAGATATCATAAAACTCAATGCAATTAAGTCTTTCTTAAGCTTTTTCATAAAGTCTCCTTTCTACCTTACTCTTGCAATCATCACAAAATATTCTTAACCTTTAAATTTAAATTTCAGTATATATACATTTTCTGCAGTACAAGGATTAATATTCATGTTTTTTAAATTTTACATAAAAAAAACTATTTATATATGAAATACTCATATATAAATAGTTTTTTTCTATTGTATAAATTTGGAGCTGAAAAAGGGGATCGAACCCTCGACCTACGCGTTACGAGTGCGTTACTCTACCAACTGAGCTATTTCAGCATATCTAAAGAGGGTTTAAACCTCTTTAATAATTATACATATTTTTATTTAAATGTAACCCATTTATATCAGTAAATGAATTAGTAGCAATTAAAATCAAATCAATTAACGCCCATATTCCAAAACCACCAAAGGTTAAGATCATTAAAATTCCTGTACCTGTTTTCCCTACATAAAATCTATGAATACCAAGCGGTCCAATAAAAATGCAAAGGAGTAATGCAACTAACCAGTTTTTTTCACTAATAGTCCTTACTTCGTTCTTACTGTGTTGAATTAATAAATTAATACCACAGGTTTTGCAAAAATTAGATCCATCATCATTTTGGGCACTACAATTATGACAGAACATTAAATCACCCTTTTCACATTATTTTAATATCATATTTACATTTTATCATATGTGTCAACATTTTACTATATGTATAACATTTATCTATTTACCAATAATTTTGAATTACCTACCGCCACAAACTCATTTCTATCAATATATATCTTTTTCTATATCATAAAAAAATAATATTATTTTCTTAGAGGATGTGATCAAAAGTATATATTGCGTAAAATGCGTATGAGCAAGCCTTAGTAATTCTTAATTTATTTTATTTACGGCTGCGTAAAGAAAAATGCATGTTTGAGCGAAGCGAGTTTGCATTTTTTAGCAGCTGTAAATAAAATAAATTTTAGAATTACCTGGCGACGCGAACGCATTTGTAGCAATATATACTTTTAGTTAAAAGATCCTCTAAGAAAAATTTTTTCAATTTACATAAGATTATTGCTTAATCTCTATGAATTACATCAAGCCTCGCAAATTTACTGAATTGACCTATCCATGCCAGTCTTACTGTACCTACAGGACCATTCCTTTGTTTTGCTATAATACACTCTGCTACATTCTTATCTTCTGTTTCCTTATCATAATACTCATCTCTATATAAGAACATAACAATGTCAGCATCCTGCTCAATGGATCCTGACTCTCTAAGGTCAGAAAGCATTGGCCTATGATCGGCTCTTTGCTCTGGCGCACGTGACAGCTGTGATAATGCTATAACAGGGCACTGCATCTCTTTTGCAAGGGCTTTAATAGATCTTGATATTTCTGATACTTCTTGTTGTCTACTTTCTGGATTACTACCAGACATAAGTTGAAGATAATCTATAACTATCATGTCTATACCATGCTCCATTTTTAGTTTTCTACATTTTGAACGCATATCCATAACAGAAGTTCCTGCTGTATCATCAATAAATATTTTAGCAGCGGCTAAAGGCCCAGATGCTTTCGCTATGTTTTCCCAATCCTTATCTTCTAAATTACCATGTCTAAGCTTTGACATATCAACATTTGCTTCTGAACAAAGTAATTTATAGGCAAGTTGTTCCTTAGACATTTCCAGTGAAAATATAGCTACGTTTTTCCCTTCTCGAAGGGCTGCATACTCAGCTAAATTTAGTGCAAAAGTAGTTTTACCCATAGAAGGTCTCGCAGCAATAAGAATCATATCCCCCTTTTGAAATCCAGCGGTCTTATCATCTAGTTCTGGGAAACCACTAGGTATTCCAGTTGTTTCTCCTTTATTATTAAAGATTCTTTCTATTTCTAAAAAGCCTCTCTCAAGCACCGTATTCATTGGTTCAAAATCACTTGAATTTTTTCTTTCTGCTATATTAAAGACCTTTTGCTCTGCGAGGTCCATTACTGCTTCCACATCATCTTGCTTATTATAACAATTTTCCATAATTTCCGTAGAAGCTCTAATAAGTTTCCTTAAAGTAGACTTATCATCTACAATTTTTATGTAAGAACTTAAATTAGCAGTAGAGGGTATCGAGTTACTTATTTCTGTAATATAAGTAATTCCCCCTGAAGCTTCTAACTTTTCAGAAGAACGTAAATGCTCCAGTAGTGTAATCATATCAATAGGTGTGTCCTTTTGATATAAATCAAAAATAGCGTTGAATATAACCTTATGAGAATCTCTGTAAAAATCATCACCATTTAAAATCTCCACGACCCTTGATATGGCAGTTTTATCTATAAGCATTGATCCAATTACCGATTGTTCTGCTTCTAAGTTATAAGGCAAACTTCTAAGGGGTGTATCCATTTTTCATCTCTCCTAAGGTAATGTTTATGCCCTGCTAAAATTTCAGCCTGGAAGATGTAATCATCTTCCAGGGTGATTATTTAACAGGGCCATTAATTATAGTTAATTGTATTTTATGCGAAGACTAATTTCATTAGTTCCTCAATGGTTGATATAGCTTTTGTTTCAATATCCACAAGATCAATAGGTACTTCTTTTTCATTTTCCTTGGGAACAATGACTAGCTTAATTCCTTTTCTTCTTGCACCATAAATTTTCTCAAATATGCCGCCTACTGGTTTTATAATACCACGAAGTGATATCTCTCCAGTTACTGCGATATCCTGTCTTAAAGGTTTATCTAAAAGTGAACTAATTATGCATACAGTTATAGCTGCTCCGGCGGATGGTCCATCTATTTTACCCCCACCTACTATATTTACATGTATGTCATAATCCTTAATATCCTTATTTGTGGTCTTTCTTATTACTGACGCAGCATTAAATACCGAGTCCTTAGCCATACTTCCAGCCGTATCATTAAATCTTACTTGGCCTTTACCTTTTTCCTTGGCTTCAAATACTGATGTTTCTATTTCTATAGTTGAACCTATGTACCCTGACACTCCAAGTCCATATATATGTCCTACTTCAAACTTAACTTCCGTATCTAATTCCTCATAAGGAGTAAGTCTACTTATAGATATAACATCTAAAAGATCTTTAAGCTCAATTTTAATTTTAGAAGTCTTTACTAATTCTCTATTATGCAATACATATCCATAAGCATCCGCTAAAATATTTACGGCTTTTCTTCCTTCAATAGTATATCTACTGATGGTTTCCGCCACTCCATCTGCAACTTCAACTTTCAATTTATGAGCAGCATTAACTACTATAGTTTCAATATCTTTCGCAGTTAATGGTTCAAAATAAACTTCAGTACATCTTGATCTTAACGCCGGGTTTATTTCTGATGGTTCCCGAGTTGTAGCTCCTATTAAAACAAAATCTGCTGGAGCACCTTTGTCAAATAAATATTTTATATATTTAGGTGTGTTTTCATCTTCAGGATCATAATAAGATGATGAAAACTCAACTCTTTTATCTTCTAATACTTTAAGAAGTTTGTTTTGAAGTATATTATCCAGTTCTCCTATTTCATCGATAAATAATATTCCTCCATGAGCCTCAGTAACAAGCCCTGTTTTAGGTTCAGGAATTCCAACTTCAGCTAGATCTCTTTTACTTCCCTGATATATTGGGTCATGAACAGATCCCAGCAGAGGATTTGTTATTTCTCTTGGATCCCATCTGAGTGTTGTGCCATCTACTTCTATAAATTTAGCATCTTTGTCATAAATAGTGTAACTCAGCTTTTTAGCTTCCTCAAGAGCAAGTCTAGCTGCAGTGGTCTTACCCACTCCAGGAGGTCCATAAAGGATAATATGTTGAGGATATGGTGACGCCATTTTAGATATCAGTGATTTTATAGCTCTTTCTTGCCCAACTATTTCACTAAAACTCTCCGGCCTTAAAATAGCTTGTATATTTTTCGTTAGTTTTCTACTATCAAGTAATTCTAAATCATCATATTTTTTGAGGGTTTTAGCATTTTCAGGACCCTTTTGTTTTTTAATTATGCTAAGTCTTACCTCATCAATATACTTATCTTGCTTTTCCATTAGATTTTTTTCTACTTCAGCTTCGATCTTATTTTGCACATATCTTTTAGCTATTTCTTCAGTAAGAAAGTCATTAGTGTTGTCTAACACCTCATGAATATTTTTGGGACTCGGTACTACATCTATGCCCTTACCGTTGCTTACAATTTTATTTAGTGCATATAATCTTTTATATATATCTTCGCTTTTTATATACTTTTGCAGTTTGAATTTTATGGTTTTAGCCTTTATACTGCTCTCGTCTATTACGTTTCTCATTATTTCATATAAAACGTCAATTTGTGTATCCAGTGGTAAAGTATCTTTTGCAATGGGTTCTCCCATCTTATTAACAAGTAATGTCTTCAAGCTCAATCCGCTTTAATAGATAACATTATCATTTATTTACTAAAGCGTTTCCTCCCTTCTTTTTATATGATTATTCCTCACAAACAAGAACTTTTATTTTAGTAGATATTTCTGGGTATACTTTAACTTCTACTTCATAAGTTCCTAATAATTTTATTGTATCTGTTACTATTTTCTTTTTATCAACATCTAAATTATATTGTTTATTTAATGCCATTGCTATATCTTTATTTGTAATTGCACCAAAAAGTTTTCCATTTTCTCCAGCCTTGCCGATTATTTTTACAACCTTATCTTTAAGTTCGTTAGCTGTTTTTTGTGCCTGCTCAATTTCAGCAGTTTTCTTTTTTCTTTCAGTTTCATTCTTTTTATTTAATATGTGCATATTTGGGTCTGTAGCTTCTTCTGCCAATTTCCTAGGAAATAAAAAATTCCTTGCATACCCATCTGCGGCGTTTACCACATCTCCCTTTTTACCTACACTTTTAATATCTTTTAATAAAATAACTTTCATTATTTTTCACCTTCCTTTAAATATTCAGCTATAGCTTCATTTAATTTCGCCACTACTTCTTGAGTTGTAAGTGAAGTAAATTTTGTACCAGCCATAGTCATATGTCCACCTCCGCCTAATGTCTCTAATATTAATTGTACATTGATTTTTCCAAGAGACCTTCCGCTAACAAATACTTCATCTCCTATTTTAACAATAACAAATGACGCCTCAATACCAGTAATATTTAAAAGCTCATCAGCTGCTTGAGCCGCAAGTACGGTATCTTCTATTGCCTGGGGACAAACTGCTATAGCAATTTCATTTTTAACTTCTGCTGATCTTATTATATCAGCTCTTTTTAAATAAATGTCTAAATCATCAGAAAACATTTTTTTAACATCCATAGTATCCGCACCATGACGCCTTAAAAAAGCAGCGGCTTCAAAAGTTCTAACTCCTGTTTTAAAATAGAAATTTTTTGTATCTATACATATTCCTGCTAGAAGACACACTGCTTCTATATGTTTAAGCTTTGGCTTATCTACCATATATTGAATCATTTCAGTAACTAGTTCAGCAGTAGATGATGCGTAAGTTTCCATATAGCTAAGCACTACTCCTTGTATAAAATCTTGCGATTTTCTATGATGATCAATTATAACTACTTTTTCTACTTCTTTAACTATTTCTAAATTCAGCACATGACCTTCATTATGAACATCTACTATTATAAGCAAATTATTAGATTTTTTCACACTTTTAAATTTTTCAATTGATATAAATGTGTTTTTATATTCCTCATCAACCAATAATATATCCATCATGCTTTTTATGCCATTACTTATTCCTTCGAGAATAATATAACATTCTTTATTCGTACTTTTAATAATACTATGTAGACCAATTGCCGAACCTAGACAATCAGCATCAGGGTTTTTATGTCCCATAATGAAAATTACATCACTCTCATTTACTAAATCCATTAATGCATGAGCAATAACTCTTGCGCGAACTTTAGTTCTTTTCTCAACTTCTTTTGTTTTTCCTCCAAAGAAAGATAATTTATCACCTTTTTTTACTACTACCTGATCACCACCACGACCTAAGGCAAGCTCCTTGGCTGAAGCCGCAAATTCATAGTTTTTTGAAGGCGTATCTTCTCCTCTTCCTATTCCTACACTTAAAGTAACTGCTAGCTTGTTACCATTGCTTATTTCACGAACACTATCTAGTATATCAAATTTCTTTTCTATTTCTTTTTCAATGTACTTATCTTGGACTATAATAACATATTTATTAGATGTATACTTTTTTACTACAGCATTTACGCTCTGTCCATAGCTATTTATTGTTCGCTCAATATCAGCTGCAAGTAGTGGTGCCTTATCTTCTTCTGTAGTTTTAATAACATCATCAAGATTATCGACCTCTACTAGCATAACACTTTCTCTATTACCGTTAATACCTTTTATTAAATTGTTTTTTTCAGTTATATCATAAAAATATAAAAGCATAATTTTATCTTTAACATTTTTATTTTCGTCTGTATCCACAATATTGGTATAAATCTCATAAAAACTATTTTTTATTTTAATATTTGGAAAAAGATTTTTTTTCCCATCTAAAACTTGCTTTAAAGGCAGTTCCTTAATTATATCTCTAATATTTTTATTAAAAAGATCTTCTCCTTCAAGCATTGTGGTTACACTTTGATTGTACCATAAAATGTTTCCCATATATCCTATAATTATTAATGGAAATGGAAGCTTTACTAAAGTACTTGTAGTTGCTATATCAAGTTTAGAGGAAAAATTTTCAATAAATTTTTTCCACTCACTTTTTTTTATCTTCGTGTTGTAAATATTGTACACTACTAGTATGGCGTATAATCCTAGTGTAAGTATACCCACTTCAAAATGTCCATAATAAAATATTATACATATAAATAGAGCCATGGTCACCATATATATTTTATTATTAACATCGAAGTAATTATATTTGTTATCCATAATTCGCCCCCAATTATTTTCTTTTAATTCTATATGGGTCAAGCCTTCTAAAATCAAAAGCCATTTCCATGAGTCCTATTGAAAAGTAAATATTACCTAGAGACGAAAGTGTTGTTAACCCTATAATTATTGCTACTACTGGCTTTGATAGATTTCTTTTAACCCTTAAAAAATATACACTTGCTGCCAGACCATTTATCATGAATACATACCGCGTAACAATCTGAGAGGCATTTAGTATATAGTCCCCACCAGTTATTTTTTTTGATGAAAGTATTATTCCTATACATACTATGCCTATGAGTACAGCTCCTACTATGTTAGAAACATAAACTCTGCTAAAAGGTAATACCTCCTGCATTTTATAATTCAGCTTGTTTAATATCACTCTAGACACCATATAATTAAAATAAGCTGATATAAATGAGAAAATAAAAATAAATCCAGGTATTGCTACCAAAACCATCATAACATCCATTTTCTTTATCAGTTCAAAATTTTCATCTAAAAGCTTTAACTGCTTTGGAGTTACTCCTGATTGCACATAACTTGCTTTTAATTGATTTAAGGAAATCCTCATTGATTCTTTAATAAACTCTAATTTATTGGCAATAAAATTCATAAAACTTATTTTTTCTATAAACAACATAAAAAAAGCTACGGTCAATACAAAGGATATTGCAGAAGCAATAGCTAAAAATAATAATGTTACAGAGGGTTTTTTATTTTTCTTAATACAATAGCCAAGTACAATACCAACAATACTACAAGTTATAGCTGAATATATTGCCATTATTGGATTATAGACTAAGGATGTTATAATTATACTGAGTAATATCGCAGTGAATGTTATCTTGATGTTATGCCTTGTATAGAGTATTGCCACAGGAATTGGTAATAACAATGTTCCTACAACCGATACAAATGGCAAATATCCTGTTATAACCATTATTATTGAAATTATAACAGCCATAAGTGAAGCTTCCACCATTGCCTTTGTACTATAATCCTTATTCTTCATTTTTTCCTCCATCATTTATCTTCCTTTTATGTGTATATACAGTCTACTTAGATCTTTTCCATCTTTTTCTATGTTATCTCCTTCAACTATACCTACCTTTAGTTTCTTTTTCATACTTTCGTCCACAGCTACATTAGAGTACCCCAGCCTTTCAGCTAATATATATAAAAGTATTATTGCCCCTGAAATACAATCTAGTATAGCGTCCTGAGCAACATTACTCCCTTTACTTAGTAATTTGAAGAAATCACCTATTATACATAGTAGCTCAGCCTTCAAACTTTCAATTAGCTTAACATTAGACATTATATTAAAATCATCTCTTTTCATAGTATATCATCTCCCCCTGTAGGCTTATGCGTATAACTCTATTTTAGTTATTTTTGTAGGATTATGCAACTAAAGTTTATTTTTATATATGGATATATAATCTTAAATAGGTAATCTAATATTTAATAATTTTAAATGTTTACATTTTATGGGTTGTAATTACAAGTATACTACAAATTACAGCCAAGCATATATATTTTAAAATTTATATTTCTATTATTCACTGATTTTTTTATTTTTATTTTAAAAAAATAAAAGCAGCTACCGTAAGGCGCTGCTTTCAGTCATTTACTACTCAGTAGTAAATGGTAGTAATGCTATATTTCTTGCTCTTTTTATAGATACAGTAAGCATTCTTTGATGTTTTGCACAGTTTCCAGAAATTCTTCTAGGAAGAATCTTTCCTCTTTCTGTAACATACTTTCTCAATTTGTTTATATCTTTATAATCAATTGCAGTTGCTTTATCCATACAGAAAGCACAAACTTTTCTTTTCATTCTCTTTCTGTTTCCACCAGCAGCACTTCCGCCACTGCTTCTTTTACGCTCGTTCATAGCCATTAATTTTTTCCTCCTTACCTAATATTAGAATGGGATGTCTCCATCATCAATTGGTGTTATATCGCTAGCACCGCCAAAATCTTTAGATCCAGCATTTGATTCGCCATTATAGCCACCTTGATTAGTATTCGTTTCTGATGCTTTATTGCCTCCCCATTCGAGGAAACCAACTTCATCAGCAATCACTTCAGTAACATATCTTTTATTACCGTCTTTAGCTTCATAATTTCTAGTTTGAATGTTTCCAGAAACGCTTATCAGTTTACCTTTACTCATATAATTAGCAGTAGCTTCCGCTTGCTTGCCAAATACAACTACAGGTATAAAATCAGCTTCTGGTTGACCTTCTCGCTTAAATCTTCTATTAACGGCTACAGTAAAAGTGGCTACAGCTGTTCCTGTTCCTTGAGCAAATTTAAGCTCAGGATCTTTTGTTAATCTACCAACTAAAACAACTTTATTCATAAAAGCACCACCTATTTTTCTGGATTTATTATGATATGTCTTATAACACTGTCAGTAATTCTGAATACTCTATCTAATTCTTTCGGTAATTCAGGATTTGAATTGAAATTGATTAATGTATAGTGGCCTTCGCCAACTTTTTGTATTTCGTAAGCTAACTTTCTCTTACCCCACGCATCAATATTTTCAATTACTCCACCATTATTTTCTATTACACCTTTAAACTTTTCAACGTTAGCTTTAACAGCTTCTTCGTCTAATGAAGGATGTAATATGAATATAGTTTCATACTTTCTCATTAATTTCACCTCCTCCCCTCGGACTAACGGCTGCGCATTGCACAGCAGGGATTACCCAATAGATTATATCACTTAATTATACAAAAATCAAGTTATAATTTTGTAGTAATTACATTTTCTTTTATAATTTTCTTTACTCCAGAATCAAATTTAATCCTTGGAAGCATAACTAGCCTTCCACAACCTAAACATTTTATTTTTATATCTGCACCCAACCTTACAATCTCCCAGTTCTTGCTACCACAAGGGTGTGTCTTTTTCATTTCAACAATATCACCTAAATTAAATACCTTCATTATGCATCCCACCTTCTACATCGTCATAACTTTTACACTTTCTCCATCGCAAGCGAAAATTTCTTTTACTTTTATATTTTCTGAATTTATAAGTTTAATTATACTTTGAATGTTTTCTTCGTCTATTTTTAAACTAATCCCACAACTTTTAGTTATATAGGTAGGCGTAGGAATAACTACTACCTTTATCTTTTCATTTATAGTTTCTCTTTCTGCTTTCATAGCTTCATGTGTATTTTGAAATGTTACTATATAATGTTTACTCATGTTTTCACCCTACCCCCTACTTAAAGTTTGATAGTTTTATCTGCACTATTCATTAACTGTACAATAGTGTACATGTTAGATATTTCTCCAACTGAAAGCTTATCCTTTATATTATAAAAATCAAGACAAACTCCACAAACTAACATATTTGCTCCTCTACTAACTAATTTCTCTAAGCTATCCAGTACTGGCGAGCCCTCTGCGGTAAGTTTTACCCCTCCATTAATAAAAAGTATATCATTAGGTATTACATCCGCTTCTGATAATGCAAATATGTAGCTTTTCATAAGTATAGCTCCCAGTTCATCATCTCCTAGTCCTAACTTATCAGTAGATACTACCAATGTAAATTTTTTATTTTCATTTGCTTTTTCACTTGCTACTTCAGATTTTTCTTTAGTTATTTTTATAAAATACAATTCCTCTTTTTCTTCTACAATACTCTTATATCCACTACTGCCTGCTAATTTTACTATATTGTTTTTAGCAACTAAATTATCCACAATGACTGTACCTTCTCCACTTTGGATTGAATCAAAATATTTTTTTGTTTTAACCACTGGAATTGGACATAGTAACCCCTTACAATCTATTATATTATTCATATTATTTCCGTTCTAAGTTGTTTTTTAGAAAACTAACCTAAAACTGTCACACCCCTTTCTTGTTAAATCATTATTTTCCTTATGAAATGTCTTTAAAACTATTGATCTCATATACATTTAAAGAACTTTAGCTTATAATATTGTATTATATGTTAATATTGAAATAAGTAATTATAATGTACAAATCACTAGTTTTTTATCTTATAAATAGTTTATATTTTGTTCTTAAGCTAATGCTATTATAAACTATTTACGGTTTTAATTATATCAAAACAAAATTTAACTTGTTATTGATAATATTAATAGATGTTGCATCTTCTATAGAATTTGACAATGCTATTATTTTATTTTATAAAATTGGAGGAAACCATGAAAATATATTTAGATAACGCAGCCACTACATTTCCTAAACCACCGGAAGTTTATACTTCCATGATGAATTATATGACAAACATAGGAACAAACCCAGGAAGAGGTGCATCCACCGCTTCTCTTGCAGGAAATAAAGTTATTTTAAATTGTAGATATGCATTAATGGATTTTTTTCACTTTGATAAAGTTGAAAATGTAATTTTTACACCAAATATTACAACTTCCCTGAACACTCTTATAAAATCCGTTGTAAAGCAGGGATGGCATGTAATAACCTCCTCAATGGACCATAATGCTACCTTGAGACCCTTAAACTCACTTTGTCAAAAGGGTATTATAGAACTTGCCATTGTTCCTTGTTCAAAAGAAGGATTAATAAATATAGATGATTTTATAAATGCAATTAAACCTAATACAAAACTAGTAGTTCTGTCTCATGCCTCTAATATTATTGGCACAATTCAACCACTAGAAGCTATAGGTAAAATATGCAAGGAAAAGGGTATTTATTTTGTTATAGATGCTGCTCAAACTGCCGGGGTGTTACCCTTAGATTTCTATAAACTAAATTGTAATGCACTAGCTTTTACAGGCCATAAAAGTTTATTGGGGCCTCAAGGTATAGGTGGCTTCTTAATTGACGATAATTTAAATAAACAGTGTAGTACATTTATAGAAGGTGGCACTGGTAGTCTTTCATCTAGTATTATTCAACCAGACTTTTTACCTGATAAATTTGAAAGCGGGACTTTAAATGGACCAGGAGTAGCAGGACTTTTAGAAGGAATTAATTTTATTAATTCCCAAGGCCTTGACACTATTCGTGAGCATGAAGAATATCTATGTGAAAATTTTATAAGTGGCTTATTAAATATAAACTCTATTGAAGTTTATGGTTTAAGAGACATTACTAAGCGAGTGGCCGCAATCTCTGTTAATTCTACAAAAATCGACAATTCTGAGTTAGGATTTATCCTTGATACGCAGTATGGAATTACAACAAGAACTGGCCTTCATTGTGCACCACTAGCTCATGAAACCGTTGGCACATATCCAACTGGATCCCTAAGATTTGGCATTGGACCTTTTAACGATATTAAAGACATTAATTATACCCTGAGCTCTCTCAATTCTATTATTAGAAAGGTGTGATTTTTTCAATTGGAAAGTATCCTAAAAAAAATTGATAAACTAACTGTGTTTTTTATTTTATATACATTTGTTTTTGTAATCTTTTTTGGAACTATAGGATATACTCTGCCCTTTGTATTAGCTCTTATTTTAGCTTCACTGCTTAAGATACCAACAAAATTTTTGATGAGAAAGTTTAAAATTAAAAGCACTATAGCTTCAATAATTACTACTACCGTATTCTTCGCAGCAATTATTGTATTGTTATCTTTAATAATAACCACCATAACTTCAGAAACAATACAACTGGTCAAAAATATTCAATCTTATTTCTCTATTAATAAAAATAATATACTAGATTTTTTTAGTAATTTACAAAATTATTATAAAAATTTAGATCCCAGTATTATCAGTAATATTGAGTCAAATATTTCTAACTATATAACCAAAACTATAAACATTAGTATGAATGCGTCAACAAAAATATTTTCCGTAACCCTAAGTTTTATGTCTACTATACCTTATACTTTAATGGTTTTATTATTTACATTACTTACTACATATTTTTTTACAAAAGATTTATCATCTTCTAGTAATAAAATATTTGATTTAATTCCTAATAAAAATGGAGATAGAGTACACTATATATTTGATGAATCAAAGAAAATGTTTAAAAATTATTTGTTATCTTACTTACTTATAATCACTATAACATTTTTAGAAACCTTAGTTGTTTTTTTAGTTTTCAAAGTTAAGTATGCTGTAACCCTGAGCATATTATGTGGAATATTTGATTTGCTTCCCATTTTCGGTATAGGTGCTATATATATCCCTTTAATAATAATATTTTTTATATCTGGTAATTATTTAGCCGGTTTAGGTCTTTTAATATCTTATGTAATTATAACCATAGTAAGACAAATTATAGAACCTAAAATAGTTTCATCATCACTAGGTATTAATCCAGTTGCAGTTCTTGCATCTATATTTATAGGATTAAAGGCCAATGGTCTTATTGGCATGTTGTTTTGTATGTTTTTAGTGGTTTTTTACAATATATTAAAAAAAGTTGAAGTTTTATAGAATAAAAAGCCTCCTACATGGATAAAATCCAAATAGGAGGTTTTTTTATGGTAGATAAAGTAATTTTAGATTCAATGTCCCGTGATTGTACTTTTAAGTTAAGAGATACTATAAGTCAATATATTTTTCCCATAGCTAAATGCTCACGTCCTATTGTAGTTTTATGTATTGGAACCGACAGATCTACTGGTGATAGTTTAGGACCGCTAGTTGGAAACAAACTTAAATTTTTAGTTAGAAATAAAATTCATATTTACGGTAGTCTCGAGTGCCCAGTACATGCAAAAAATTTATGCCAAATAATTGATGAAATTAACTATACCTATACCGACCCCTACATTATTGCAATTGATGCTTGCCTTGGAAGTTTACAAAATGTAGGAAAAATTATTGTTGAAGAAAAACCATTGTCTCCAGGTGCTGCTATGAATAAAGATTTGCCTAAAGTAGGTAACTTAAGTATAACTGGTGTTGTAAATATATCTGGCGCTCTTGAATTTATGGTTCTTCAAAACACAAGATTGTACACAGTAATGATGCTTGCAGATGCTATTGCAAATGGTTTATACCATTCAATACTCAAAACTGTTGGAGGAAGAAAATTCGATTCTAATTACGATGATTTCAACATAAAAGATGTTGAATGTTAATTTGTGCATGTAAAAATACTGATAGATTAGCGATGCAATTCTATTTTCATATTCCTCAAGCTTATTAATGTAATTTATAGTTTTTAAAATAAAAAACAAATATAAATCTAAAGCATGTTTTAACAACATCTTAGAAAATTATATTTGTTTTTTATTTGTTTCATATGAAATTAAATCATCTTCTGCGAAGTTGCAATATTAACGACTTCAGAAGGAGATTTAGACCACCCCTAAGTTTTCTTTTTGTTATAAGTACAGGACTCCCACTTATAGAAGTAGGAGACTTCCTTCTGAAATGTGGTTAAATAAAAGTTCAGTATACTAATGTATTTCCATATACCCAAAGATGCTTTTGCATGAGGTTTGCACATGGCTTTCATAGAATCTAAAAATATATTAAAGAGTAATTTTTTTAAAATAATGAATTATATATTCTATTACACAATATATATTCTATTTCATCAATAGTTTTACTTCCACTATCTATAATTAAGGTTCCTTCTCTTCGTATATTATTTTGCATATTTAAATTTATAAGTCCACCATCTTTAAGCTTACATATTATTGCATCACAACTAGAATTATTTTCTCTATTATTTATCACAGTATATCCCCTTTTAATTAGTTCATCCTGTAAATATTCAAGTTCTTGTGAAATACATATTACCATAAAAAACCCCTTTGTTTTTAGTATGCCACAAAAAAGATTTTTTATTATTAAATTTCAAATAAAAACACTATAATTTTTTATTTATTTTTTGAGCTAACGGCATCTTTTAACACCTTATTTTCTTCCTCGGATAAATCATACCTAGATATTCCTTTATCTATAGGTTTAGCATAAGTTGTACTCTCGTTTCTACCATAAATACTTGTTAATACAACACCATTATTGTTTCCATCTAAGAGTGCTATAGAGTAACTTAAATCACTCCCAACATCATCAAAAGCCCTATATCTTACTATTGAGGTCTTTTGAATGCAGGTTTTTAGTTCTCCATTTATTTCTTCATACATTTGTTTCATGAGCATATTTTCTTCTTTAACCCCATCAATTTTATCCAAATAAGATATAACCATATCTTCTAGATTTTTATTGTTTACACCCCTCATTAATTTCCTGTATTTAGTTTCTAATTTATTTAAAGATACATAGGTTGTTATAATTATTATCATTAATATAATCACAAGAATTATAAGCGCTAATGTTATATATATATGTGAACTATTTATAAAACTGAATATACTTTGCATTATGAATTACATCCTCTCCATTATGTTTCACGTGAAACATTATATATTAAAAACTTCTAAAATTCTTTCAAAATCCTCTTCTGAGTAATATTCAATTTCTATTTTACCCTTGTTTTTATTTTTAGAATTTATAAAAACTTTAGTACCAAATCTATTTTCTAATTTATTCATTATATCTTTATAATACATATTATTTTCATTTTTCACTACTTTTTCTTTTTTTTCATTTTCAAAGTTTTTTACTAACCTCTCTGTTTCTCTCACTGAAAGACTGTCATCTATAACCATTTGTGCAATTCCATATTGAATTTCCTTATCACTTATCCCAAGGATAGCCCTTCCATGACCCTCAGAAATAACTCCATCTATTATATAATCTTGAACTCTTTCATCCAAATTTAATAATCTCATGCAATTTGTTATAGCTGTTCTTGATTTACATACCTTTTTACTTATTTCTTCTTGAGTAAGGTTAAAATCTACCAATAATCTTTTATAAGCTAGAGCTTCTTCTATAGGATTTAGATCTTCTCTTTGAATATTTTCTATTAATGATATTTCTAATACTTCTTTATTTTCTATATTCATAATAATTGCAGGTATTTTCACAAGTCCAATACTTTTAGCAGCTCTGAATCGTCTTTCACCCGCTATAACTGTATATGTATCATCTTCTCTATTTAATATAATAGGCTGAATCACTCCATGTTCTTTTATAGATTGTGCCAATTCTGATATTTTTTCAGGGTCAAAACTTTTTCTTGGTTGATCTTTATTAGCTTTAATCAAATTCATAGATATCTTAAGTACTGTGGAACCCTCAGCCATAATTTCTTCTTCTGGTATTAAAGCCCCTAGTCCCTTACCTAACCCAAATTTTTTGTTCATTTATATCATCTCCTTTGTCTTTCTAAAAATTCATTTGCTAATTGTTCGTAAGCTTCTGCACCTTTACATTTATCATCATACAACATAATTGGAAGTCCAAAACTTGGTGCTTCAGCGAGTCTTATATTTCTTGGTATTGTGGTTTTGTAAACTTTGTCATTAAAATATTTTTTAACTTCTGACACAACTTCATTGCATAGTTTAGTTCTATTATCATACATACTAAGAATTATACCCTGAATCTCTAGATTTTTATTTAAAGATTTTTTAACTAATTGAATTGTATTTACTAATTGTCCAACACCTTCTAAAGCATAAAATTCACATTGAATAGGTGTAAGCACGCTAGTTGAAGCCGTAAGTGCGTTTATAGTTAAAATCCCTAGTGAAGGTGGACAGTCTATAAAGATAAAATCGAATTCACCTTCAATTTCTTTAAGTTTTTCTTTTAGTATATTTTCACGGTTGCTTCTATTTATCAATTCCACTTCCGCACCTGCAAGTTCCATTTTTGATGGTACTAAATACAAATTATTTATTAGCTCGCATTCTTTTATAGTATCTCTTATAGAAATATCTGATGTTAACAAATCATATGTTGATAGATTTATTTTTTTCTTGTCAAATCCCAGTCCACTTGTGGTATTTCCCTGAGGATCAATGTCTATTGTTAAAATTTTTTTTCCTTGCAGAGCCAAATAAGAACATAAGTTGATGTTTGTAGTAGTTTTACCTACTCCTCCCTTTTGATTGAAAATACATATTGTTTCCATGACTACACCTACCCTCCATAATATTATTGCTTCTTATACACTTTACACTTAAAAAATAAAGCTTGATATTGTACTTGTTCTTATTATTTACTACAATGTGCCTATGTTAATTTTACCATATAATTTATTATATATTTATGTTAAGTATATTAATAGTATTATTTTCAATATTTTAAAAAAAATAAAAAAAACAGAATGTTTCACGTGAAACATTCTGTTTTTTACAATCTATTTTTTAGGTATTCTTATTGTTACTTCTATACTATCTTCTAATTCTCTAGATTTGTATTCTGCATTTATACCATACTTATCGAAAACCTGTTTAATCGTATTTATATAAACTCTAGGTGCAAATATACCCTTGATTTTTTTCTTTCCATCAGCAGCTACTTCATCTCTGCATAGCTTTAATAATTCTTTTTCAATAAGTTCTTCTGTCTTTTTAACATTAAGTGATTTATTAACAACTACTTTAAGTACCTTCTTTTGAATATTTATATCAGGTAATTTGAGCAGTGCTCTAGCATGTCTCTCAGTAAGCTTATTTTCTATTAAACTATTTGTTATCTCCTTGTCCAACTTTAATAACCTTAATTTATTAGCTATGGTTGATTGTTTCTTTCCTATTATCTGTGCTAATTGCTCCTGTGTATAAGAGTGATCCTGAATAAGATTAAAGTAAGCAAATGCTTCTTCTAAAAAATTCAAATCTTCTCTTTGTAAATTTTCCAGTAGCGCAATTGCAGCAGAATCCTTATCTGTAATATCTATAATAATTACTGGGACTTCATTAAGTCCTATTTTTTTTGCTGCCCTTAATCTTCTTTCTCCTGCTACTAGTTCGTATCTGCTATCCCCGCTTTTTCTAACTGTTAAAGGTTGGATTATCCCATAAGCTTTTATTGACTGTGAAAGTTCTTCAATAGTTTCTTCATTAAAATGCTTTCGCGGCTGATAGACATTTGGAGAAATTAATTCTACAGATACATATTTTACATCATTTTGCATAATATACCATCCTTAAGTTTTTCCTTTTTCCTTTTCTTAACAATTCTCTATCTTTTCTTTATTTCCTTCTTTTTTTATTATTTTTCGTACGACAATTTATAGCAGTAATCATCACCTACAAAGATTCCTTCTGAAATGTCGTTAAATCATCTTCTTCGAAGCTGCAATATTAACGACTTCAGAAGGCTATTTAGACTCCTCTTATAAAACTAGGAGAGATTCCTTCTGAAATGTCGTTAAACCAGTGGATTTTTAGTAACCATACCAGCTTTTCTAGGATACTTCTTATGAGTTTGTGCAATTTTACGTATTATTACCAAGTTGTGGTTAAAATCACTATCTTCAATTTGTACCTTTTCTATGTGTTCTATATGTCCACCTAGCATTCTAATTGCATTTTTGGAAGACTTAATTTCCTCTTCAACTGCTGGTCCCTTCATTGCAACAAAGTATCCACCAACCTTTACGTAAGGTATGCAAAATTCACTAAGTACTGTTAAATTAGCAACAGCTCTTGAAACTGCTACATCAAATTTTTCTCTATATTGCGCCTCTTGTGCAAAATCTTCTGCTCTGCCGTGAATAGCTTTAATGTTTTTTAATTGGAGTTCCTTAATTACCTCATTTAAAAAATTAATTCTCTTGTTTAGTGAATCTAATAAAACTATATTTATTTCAGGTTTTATTATCTTCATAGGGATACCTGGAAATCCTCCTCCAGTTCCTATATCTATGATATTTTTTGCACTTTTTAACTCTTTAAACTTAAAAACTTTTATAGAATCAATGAAATGTTTTTTTACTATTTCTTCATCTTCTTTTATAGCAGTTAAATTTACTTTTTCATTCCACTCTTGTATGAGGTCTTTATATCTCATAAATTGCTCATACTTTTTTTCATTAAATTCCAGTCCTTCATTATTACTAGATGTATTCATTATATCAAAGTATTTCATTCTTCACCCCCGAGTTATTCTTGTTTATTTCTAAGCCTATTCTGTTGTTCAAGATATATCATTAAAACAGACATATCTGCAGGTGATACCCCTGATATTCTTGAAGCTTGACCTATACTTTCAGGTTTAATTTTGCCTAATTTCTGCATAGCCTCTATTCTTAATCCTTTTATATTGTCATAAATTATATCTTTTGATATAATTTTGTTTTCAAACTTCTTAAATTGGTGAATTTGCTCTAATTGTTTTTGAATATAACCCTCATATTTTGACACAATATTTACTTGTTGCTCTATATACTTATTTAATTTGGGCCTCTCTGGATCTAATTTCTCAACTATATAATAATCAAGCTCCGGTCTTTTTATAAGCTCGTATAAACTAATAGGTTTTTTAAGTGGTGTTGAGTTACAAGAAATTAAGAATTCCTCAATTTCTTTTTTATTTGTAATTTGCAAATTTTTTATTCTGCTCAGTTCTTCCTCTAATTGCATTTTCTTTTTTTTGAATATTTCATATCTATCTACATTAACAAGTCCCACAGTATATCCTATTTCAGTTAACCTTAAATCCGCGTTATCTTGTCTTAGAAGCAATCTATACTCTGCTCTTGAGGTCATCATCCTATATGGCTCATTAGTACCTTTAGTAACTAAATCATCAATTAAAACACCTATATATCCATCAGATCTTTTTAATATTAACGGATCCTTATTTTGAATAAAAAGAGCAGCATTAATTCCTGCTATAATACCCTGAGCTGCAGCTTCCTCATATCCCGAGCTACCATTTATTTGTCCTGCTGAAAATAAGCCAATCGTATTTTTAAATTCTAGTGAAAGTTTTAAATCCGTAGAATCTATACAATCATATTCTATGGCATAAGCAGTTCTCATAATCTCTACATTTTCAAGCCCTGGCACCGTTTTTAACACTTCAACCTGAATATCCTCTGGAAGTGAACTCGACATACCTTGAACATACATTTCCTGCGTACTCTCTCCCTCAGGTTCAATAAATATTTGGTGTCTTTCCTTGTCTGCAAATCTCATTACTTTATCTTCAATGGAAGGACAATATCTAGGACCTGTACTCACAATAGATCCATTATACAGAGGAGACCTATGAATATTTTTTTTAATTACATTATGAGTGTTCTCGTTTGTATAAGTTAAATAACAACATATCTGCTGCCTACTTATATCCCCACTAATAAATGAAAATGGTACTACATCTATATCCCCAGATTGCTCTTCCATTTTAGAAAAGTCCACGGACCTTTTATTTATTCTAGCTGGGGTTCCCGTTTTAAACCTTCGGAGTTCTATTCCTATTTCATCTAAAGATTTAGAAAGTTCATTAGCTGGCAGTAATCCACTAGGGCCTTCATCATAAGTACAATCTCCAATTATAACTTTTGATTTTAAATATGTTCCCGAAGCTATAATTACAGCCTTTGCTGTAAAATATGCACCATTTTTAGTAAGAACACCCACAACCTTTTCGTTTTCAACATCTATAGATACTACTTCTAATTGTCTTAATTGCAAATTTTCTTGTTTTTCTAATACACTTTTCATTCTTTGTCCATATGCTTTTTTATCAGCTTGAGCCCTGAGTGAGAATACGGCAGGCCCCTTAGATGTGTTTAGCATTCTTGATTGTATATATGTATTATCAATATTTACTCCCATTTCTCCCCCAAGAGCATCTATTTCCCTTACTAAATGTCCTTTAGCTGTGCCACCAATATTGGGATTACATGGCATTAAAGCCACGCTATCTAAGTTCATAGCACAAATTAAAGTCTTACTTCCTATTCTTGCAGCTGCTAGCGCTGCCTCACAACCTGCGTGACCAGCTCCAATAACTACAACATCAAAATCTCCCGCAACATATTTCATATTTATCCCTACTTTCCTAAACAAAATTCTGAGAATATCTTATGTATAATATCTTCTTCTAGTGCCTCTCCTGTAATCTCACCTAAATTCATCCATGCATTGCGTATATCAATGGATGCCAAATCTATAGCTGAGGTATATTCTAGTGCATTTAGTGATGACTCTAAATTTTCCTTTGCTCTTACTAGAGACTGTTTATGTCTATTATTTGTAACAAAAACTCCTTCAGTTTTAATTTCACCATTAAAGAATAAATCTTTTATATGTCCTTTAACTTGACTTAATCCTTCACCTGTTTTTGCTGAAATATTAGTTATATATTTTGACTTCAGACTTTGTAATTCACTCCTTTCTATTTTACCACCTAAATCACTTTTATTTAATAGTACAATATATTTTTTTTCTTTAATATATTCAATAATTTCTTCATCTTCATGAGTGAGTTTTTTACTCCAATCTAATATTAAGATAACTAAATCCGCCTCATCTATCTTTTCTTTTGATGTTTGTACTCCTATTTTTTCAACTATATCTTCTGTTTCACGAATTCCTGCCGTATCTACTATCTTAACTGGTATACCTTCAATACTTATATATTCTTCTATTGCATCCCTTGTTGTGCCTGGTACGTCTGTAACAATAGCTCTTTTTTCTTTAAGTAAAGCATTAAGAAGTGATGATTTACCTACATTAGGTTTTCCAACTATTACAGTACTTAAGCCTTCTCTTAGAATTTTTCCTTCATCTGCCGTACTAAGTAGTGTATCTATCTCACTTATTACTAAGGCAACGTCTTCAGTAACCATTCCTGCAGTTACTTCTTCAATATCCTCTTCTGGATAATCAACAGTTACCTCTATATTTGCAATTACGCTAAGTAATTTATTTCTTATTGTTTTTATTTCCCTGGAAATTGAACCTTCTGATTGCATAAGGGCTGACTTCATACTAAGCTCTGTTTTGGCTCTTATTATATCTATAACTGCCTCCGCTTGACTTAAGTCAATTCTACCATTTAAAAAGGCTCTTTTAGTGAATTCTCCGGGTTCTGCCATTCTTGCTCCAGCTCTAATAATTTCTTGTAATATTCTATTGGTTCCAACTACTCCACCATGGCAATTTACCTCAATAGTATCTTCTGCTGTAAAACTTTTAGGACCTTTCATATAGGAAATAATAACTTCATCAAGTTTACTAGCATTTTTATCAATAATATGGCCATATCTCATAGTGTAAGATTTAAAATCATGAAGCTTTCTATTATTTTTACCTACAAATATACTATCTATTATATCTATAGACTTATCACCAGATACTCTGATTATAGATATACCACCTTCTCCTATACTAGTTGCTATTGCAGCTATAGTATCAAATTCTTTCATTAAATATGACCTCCTAATTTTATGAGTATTTATTATTATATCCTTTTTAAATATATTATATCAAAGCAACTCCTATGGTTTCTATTACCTTATTATAAGTGATTTTAATAATATTCGTAAAGTTCAATGTTAAATCCTCACCTAACGGCGCTGCATTGTGGAATTTAAAATGTTAATCTTCCATAATATACTTATAATATAACTTTGAAACTTAAGAATATAATTAATATTACACTTAGTTTTGTGAATTTAAAAAGAAAGCCCTTAGGCTTTCTTTAAATCAACTACAACTCTTCTATAGGGTTCTTCACCTTCACTAAAGGTATAAATATATGAATCATTTTGAAGCGTAGAGTGTATTATTCTTCTCTCATAAGGATTCATAGGTTCAAGTTTTAATACTCTACCACTAACCCTTACCTTATAGGCGATTTTTGATGCAAGTCTTTTTAGTGTTTCTTCTCTTTTCGCTCTATAATTTTCAGTGTCTAATATTACTCTTTTATACTCTTCATCATGACTTTTGTTTACAACTAAACTTACAAGATACTGTAGTGAGTCTAGTGTCTCACCTCTGTATCCTATTAATAGTCCCATATTAGGTCCAATTAAGTCAATCTTAATTTCATTATTTTCATCTTTAAGATTTATTTCCGCTTCCATACTCATAGAATTCAATACTTCCGTTAAGAAATTTTTAGCCTCATACAAACTATCTCTTTTAACTGTAACTCTAATTTTAGCAGGTTTTACACCTATAATATTTAAAAATCCCTTACTACCTTCATCTATGGTTTCTACTTTTACTTTATCTCTTGTAACTTTTAATTCTTTCAGGGCATTACCGATTGCATCCTCTACATTCTTCCCCATCATTTCTATAATCTTCATACAGCACTACACCCGCCTTTCTCAATATAAAAATTAGGCAATTGGGTTAAATCTGTTTTTTTACAAGATCCGTTTTTCCAAGTTCTATCTTATTTATAACTAAAGTTTGGATTACTTGTAATACGTTATTTATTACCCAATATAATACTAATGCACCTTTCATTTTAATACCCATAACTCCCATCATAATAGCCATTCCGGTATTCATTGTTGAAGTTTGTTTAGATTGAGCACCGCCAGCTGGTGGTTGCATAAGTTTTGATGAAAAATATGTTGTAATAGCAGATAATATTGGTAATATATAATAAGGGTCGGCCTTTGTTAAATCCGACATCCATAGAAATCCAGAACCTTGCATATTTAGCTTTTGAAAAACAGCAAACAAAGCAAATAAAATAGGCATTTGAATAAGCATTGGTAAACAACCACCCATTGGATTTACTCCATTTTCTTTATAAAGCTTCATTACTTCTTGCTGGGACTTTTGTGGATCTTTTTTATATTTTTCTTGAACTTTTTTCATTTCTGGTTGAATTGCACCCATTTTAGCCGTTGATTTGGTCTGTTTAATACTTAAAGGCAACAATAATACTCTTATTATAACTGTGAAAAGGATTATTGCGAGTCCAAATGAAATATTATTATTGGGTATAATCGTATGGACGCCACTATGTAAAAAGTAAAAGAACTTTTCAAGTGGAAGAGTTAAAAAATTTAAATTCAAATATAAAACCTCCCAAGTGGTTATTTAACTGGATCAAAGCCGCCCTTATTATAAGGATGACATCTAAGTATTCTCTTTATTCCCATAATAGAGCCTTTTACTGCTCCATGCTTTTCAATAGCTTCTAAAGTATACTGAGAACATGTAGGGTAAAATATACAACAAGGCCTCTTAAGAGGTGATATATATTTTCTATAACTTTTAATACCCAGTATAAGTATTTTTTTCATTATTAATTAAACCTGCTTTCTTAAGCAAATTCTTCAAAGCATTCTCAACTTCTTTATAATTTTTACCATTAGAAGGATTCCTTGCAATAAATACGAAATCATATCCTATCTTTAATCCCTCATTGTTAAGCCTATAGCTTTCACCGATAAGTCTTTTAACTCTACTTCGAGTTACACTTTTCCCAACCTTCTTACTTACAGATATTCCACATCTATTAATATCTTTGCCATTTCTATAGATATATAACACTAGTAGTAGGTTAGAAAAAGATTTTCCTCTTCTATATACTGTTCTAAATTCAGTATTCTTTCTAATTCTGTATTTCTTAACGTTAAAATTCATATTAGCCGCCCTCGTTTCCGCAAATTGCAGAAAAAGGCCACATTAGCGGCCCTTATGCTGTCAATCTTTTTCTACCTTTTTGTCTTCTTTTTTGAAGAATGTTTCTTCCAGAAGCGGTTTTCATTCTCTTTCTGAATCCGTGCTCTTTCTTTCTTTGTCTTTTCTTAGGTTGGTAAGTCATGAACATATCTACTACACCCCCTTCTTTCTAACCTTTAAATTATAACAATCATATTTCAATCGCATATTTATGGTTTTACTATTAGATTATATATTCACAACCTCACATTGTCAAGATAACCATTTTAAATAATATTGTTGATGTTTTTTATATTTATATGATTTTTTGTGGATAACTTCTTGAACACCTTGTTATTTTTTGATATTATATAAGAAACAACTGTGAATAACCTATATATTAATAAAGTTATTCACAACTTGTGGACAAAATTGTGAATAACTACTATAATATTGTACTAAACTTGTTTTTTCTTAACTATTTTTGGCTATATAAATGGATTTATTCATTATTCAATCTGTTAATATTTTTTTTTTATAATAGTTAACAACTTAATTGATATTAAAAATGTTAACATAGTTATTAACATGTGAATATTTTTAATGCTATTTATCAACAACACATAATGTATTTATTTTTTTGTTTATAACCCTGTTTGTACATTGTTTGTTTTTACATAAAAATATTTTTTTTATTTGAACTGGAGGGTAGTACATGAACACCCAAATTAAAGATATCTGGGAAAAAACCTTAAATATAATAAAAGGCGAGCTTACAGAAGTTAGTTTTAATACTTGGATCAAAAGTATAGAACCTATGGCCTTAGATAATAATACTTTTAAATTAGGTGTTCCTAATAATTTTACCAAAGACATTCTTGAAAATAGATATAAGGATTTAATAATGAATGCCGTTAAATTACTTACTTCTAAAACATATAAAATAGAATTCTTTATATTATCTGAAGAAGTAGCAGAAATTGAAACACCGAAATCAAAAAGAGAAGCAGAAAGAAATAACATAATAGTTAATGATGAAATGTCTGCAACACTAAACCCAAAGTATACATTTGATTCTTTTGTAATTGGAAATAGTAATAGATTTGCCCATGCTGCGTCTCTTGCTGTAGCCGAATCACCCGCTAAGGCCTATAACCCGCTATTTATTTATGGAGGCGTTGGTCTTGGAAAAACACATTTAATGCATGCTATTGGTCATTATATATTATCAAACAACCCAAAATCCAAGGTTGTTTACGTTTCTTCTGAAAAATTTACAAATGAACTTATAAATTCTATTAAAGATGACAAAAACGTAGAATTTAGAAATAAGTATAGAAATGTAGATGTACTTCTAATCGATGATATTCAATTTATTGCAGGAAAAGAGCGTACACAGGAGGAATTTTTTCATACATTTAACGATCTTCATGAAGCAAATAAGCAAATTATCTTATCTAGTGATAGACCTCCTAAAGAGATCCCAACCCTAGAGGATAGGCTGCGTTCTAGATTTGAATGGGGTCTTATAGCTGATATACAACCACCTGATTTTGAAACTAGAATCGCCATACTAAAGAAGAAAGCAGATGTAGAAAATTTAAATATTCCAAATGAAGTAATGGTCTATATTGCTACTAAAATAAAATCCAATATACGGGAACTAGAAGGTGCTCTTATTAGAATAGTAGCTTTTTCTTCTCTAACTAATAAAGAAATTGGAATAGATCTAGCATCAGAAGCACTTAAAGATATTATTTCTAGTAGAAATTCAAAGCAAGTAACTATTGAGCTAATCCAAGATATAGTTTCTAGCTATTTTAATTTAAAAGTTGAGGATTTTAAATCTTCAAGAAGAACTAGGAACATAACCTTCCCAAGACAAATCGCAATGTATTTATGTAGAAAGCTTACAGATATGTCACTGCCTAAAATAGGTGAGGAATTTGGTGGTCGCGATCATACAACTGTAATCCATGCCTGTGAAAAAATTTCAAAAGGTCTTAAAGAAGACGAAAATTTGCAAGATAACGTAGCAGAACTCACTAAAAAGATAAGTCAAAAATAGTAAATTTTTTTTACTAACAGGTGTTGATACTATTTATATATAATCCTGTGTATAAAATAATACATAAAACCTAGCTGTGGGTATTGTGGATAACTATGATTTTTTTTTGCATACTTATCCACAAATAGTTTTACATAGCTTTGTTGCTGTGTAAAGCCTAAGATAGGTTCCTAACATATCAACAGGCCCTACTACTATTACTACTATTTTTAGATTATTATCTTACCTATCTTTAATAAATTTCCCATGTGGATAAGGAGGTCTTTTTTTTATGAAATTTATATGTGAAAAAAATATATTACAAGAAGCAATTTCAAATGTTCAGAAAGCTATTACTGGAAAATCAACTATGCCTGTACTTCAAGGTATCTTACTGGTTGCTAAAGACAGCGAAGTAACTCTTATAGGATCTGATATTGACTTAAGCATTGAAGCTAAGATTACTGCAGAAGTTATAGAAGAGGGAAGTGTAGTATTAGATTCAAAGCTCTTTGGTGAAATAATAAGGAAATTACCTAATAATACAATTGAGATAACAACAGACGCTAATAATGCTATTAAAATAGTTTGCCAAAAATCCTATGCCACTATAATTCATATGAACAGTGATGACTATCCGAGTTTACCTAATATAATAGAAAATATGATTTTTTCAATTTCTCAAAAAGTGTTGAAGAACATGATGAAAGGTACTATTTTTGCAGTTGCTCAAGATGAAACTAGACCAATTCTTACAGGAGTCCTATTTGAAATAAAAGATAAAAGGCTTAATCTTGTAGCACTAGATGGTTATAGAGTTGCATTTAGAAGTGAACCAGTAGATAACGATTCTTTTATAACTGCTGTAATTCCAGGCAAAACATTAAGTGAAGTATCAAAAATATTAGAAGAAACAGATGAGCCCGTTAATATAACTTTCACACCAAACCATATACTATTTAATATTGGGAAAACAAAAGTTATATCAAGATTACTAGAAGGTGAATTCATAAAATATAATTCGATAATACCTGAAGAATATAATTTAAAAATAACAGCTAAAAGATCTGAATTATTAAACTGTATAGAAAGAGCTTCTCTTATGGCAAAAGAGGGAAATACAAATTTAGTTAAATTTAACATAGAAGAAGATAATATGATAATCACTTCTAATTCTCAATTGGGAAAATCAAGAGAAGAAATTAATATAATTTTGCAAGGAGAGCCTCTTCAAATTGCATTTAATTCAAAATATCTAATAGAACTTCTTAAAATAATGGAAGAGGACGAAATACTTATGGAATTTTCTAGTGGTGTCAATCCTTGTGTAGTAAGAAATAAAGAAAAAAATAATTGTACCTATATGGTATTGCCAGTAAGAATAAGAGCTACAAATAATTAAAAAAGTTATAATAATAATTAAGAAAAGAAGGTTTTAAAATGAATGAAATAAAAATTGAAACAGATATAATAAAATTAGATTCTTTTCTAAAGTGGGCTGGAATAGCTTGTTTAGGAACAGAGGCAAAATACTATATCAAAAATCAAGATATTAAAGTTAATGGTGAAATTGAAACTCAAAGGGGTAAAAAATTAACTAAAGGCGATATAATAGAATTTAATGGTGAGGGTTATAAAATAGTTTAAAATTATATGAATGCACCGGAAAATTTTTAAATATTATCCGGTGCACAATTTATGTCTATAATTTTTTAAATTATGTGAATTTATTTATACATAATAAATAATAAAATTATATATATATGTTATAATTGTATTAGGTGATTATATGCATATAAAATATTTACAGCTTCTAAATTTTAGAAATTTTGACGGGTTATTTATAGAATTAAATAAAGGAACTAATGTATTTGTGGGAGATAATGCCCAAGGTAAAACAAATATTCTAGAAGCAATTTATTATTGTAGTTTAGCTAAATCTCACAGAACCAATAGAGATAAAGAATTAATAAACTGGAATGGTACAGAAGCATATATAAAGCTTTATGTATGCAAAACTAGACTCGATAAAAAGATAGAAATAAAAATTTTTAAAGAAGGCAGAAAAGGCGTTAATATAAATTCTATAAAGGTTCAAAAATTGTCAGAATTGGTAGGAAGCTTCAACGTTATTATGTTTTCTCCTGAAGATTTAAGTATTGTTAAAGATTCTCCATCATATAGACGAAAATTTTTAGATATAGAACTATGTAAGTTAAGCCGTCGCTACTACCACAGCTTAACCCAATATAAAAAAGTTTTAAATGAGAGAAATCTGACTATAAAGAAATGGAACACAAACAGTGATATTATAGATGTATATGATAAACAACTTAGTGAATTTGGTGCAATTATAATAAAAGATAGAGTTAATTATATAGAGAAATTAAACCAAAAAGGAAAAATAATACATGGTGATATAACATCTAAAAGTGAAGAAATAGAAATTAAATATTTAACACCTATTAGGGATTTAGATAATATACAAGAAAATTTATATATGCTCCTATGTAAGAATAGAAAAAGAGATATAGAAACTAAAACTACATCAATAGGTCCACATAGAGAGGATTTTTCTATAGATCTTAATGGCACCGATGCTAAGACATTTGGATCTCAAGGACAACAGAGAACTGCAGTTTTAACCATTAAATTTGCAGCGCTGGCAATAATAAAAGAACTAACTGGAGAATATCCAGTATTATTACTTGATGATGTTTTGTCTGAATTAGATACAAAAAGGCAAGAATATATATTAAATTCTATAAAAGAAGTTCAAACATTAATTACTTGTACTGGAACTTTAGATATAAGAAAATATTTAAAACCTGAAAATAAGATATTTGAGGTTATGGCAGGTAAATTAAAAGAAATTACATAGATTCAAATAAGGTACAATGTATTATTAAGGAGGATATTATATGTTTTTACATTTAGGAGAAAATGTAGTAGTACCTATAAAGGACATTATAGGTATATTTGACATGGAGACTACTATGTATAGCTCGGACACTATTCAATTTTTGAGAATGGCTGAAGAAGATGGTTTTGTAGAAAGGATAACAAAAAATACTGCTAAATCATTTGTTATTGCTGAGGTAGATAAAAAAAGTAAAATATATCTATCACCCATATCATCGCAAACGCTATGTAAGAGAACAGAAACTGTATATTATGCGCTGTAGATTAGATTAGGAGGATATACATGGAAATAAATAATATTTATGACGAGAGTCAAATACAAGTACTTGAAGGATTAGAAGCAGTAAGAAAAAGACCTGGTATGTATATAGGAAGCACCAGTATTCGTGGACTTCATCATCTAGTTTATGAAATTGTAGACAATAGTATAGATGAGGCAATGGCAGGTTTTTGTAAAAATATTGATGTGTTTATACATCCAGATAATTCTATAACTGTTATAGATGATGGTCGAGGTATGCCAGTAGGAATGCATCATAAAATGAAGATACCTACTGTAGAAGTTATAATGACCGTACTTCATGCAGGGGGAAAATTTGGTGGTGGAGCGTACAAAGTATCTGGTGGTCTCCATGGTGTTGGGGCATCTGTAGTTAATGCACTGTCTGAAACTTGTGAAGTTGAAGTTAGTGTTGATGGAGAAATATGGAAACAAACATTTTCAAAGGGAAAAACTACTAGTACATTAGTAAACATAGGAACAACGCAGGAACATGGAACAAAAATTTTCTTTATGCCTGATGCAGAAATTTTTGAGGAAATTGATTTTGATTATGAAACAGTATCTCAGAGACTTCGCGAACTCGCTTTTTTAAATAAAGGTATAAGAATAACACTTACAGACGAGAGAGAAGATAAAAAACAAGAATTTTTATATGAAGGTGGAATAAAATCCTTTGTAGATTATCTAAATAGAAATAAAGGTAAAATCCACGATACTATATACATTGAAGGCCGTAAGGATGAGTATATTGTTGAAATAGCATTGCAATACAATGATACATACACTGAAAACTTATTTTCTTTTGCTAATAATATAGATACAGTAGAAGGTGGAACGCACCTAGTTGGATTTAAGACCGCTTTAACAAGAATAGTAAATGATTATGCTAAAAAATTTGGGTTCTTAAAAGAAAATGATAAAAATCTATCTGGTGAGGATGTACGAGAAGGTCTTACTGCTGTAATATCTATAAAGCTTACAGATCCTCAATTTGAAGGTCAAACAAAAACTAAACTTGGAAATAGTGAAGTAAGAGGCATAGTTGATGGAATAGTTGGCGAGGCTATTAGCAATGTTCTAGAGGAAAATCCAGAGCTTGGTAAAAAAATAATAGATAAATCATTAAATGCAGCTAGAGCTCGTGATGCAGCAAAAAAAGCGAGAGAACTTACAAGACGAAAATCAATACTTGAAAGTACCACTCTTCCTGGGAAATTATCCGATTGTGCTTCAAAAGATCCTATGGAATGTGAAATATACTTGGTCGAAGGAGATTCCGCTGGAGGATCTGCAAAACAAGGTAGAGATAGGAAATTCCAAGCTATACTTCCTCTTAAAGGAAAAATAATGAATGTTGAAAAGCAAAGAATTGATAAGATGCTAGCATCACTGGAAATTAGAGCTATGATAACAGCTTTTGGTGCTGGTATAGGTAAGGATTTTGATGTAAAAAAAATAAGATACGATCGTATTATTATTATGACAGATGCGGATGTAGATGGAGCACATATTAGAACACTACTACTAACATTCTTTTATAGATATATGAAAGAGCTAGTAGAAGAAGGACACGTATATGTAGCTCAACCACCACTATATAAGGTTACTAAAGGTAAGAAAGATCATTATGTATATTCTGATCTAGAGTTAAAAAATTATCTCCTTGAAATCGGTGGAAAAGATAATAACACTGATATCCAAAGATACAAAGGTCTTGGAGAAATGGATGCACATCAACTTTGGGATACAACAATGAATCCAGAGGAGCGAGTTCTACTTCAAGTCCATGTAGAGGATGCGATGGCAGCCGACGAAATATTTACTATTCTTATGGGTGATAAAGTAGAACCTCGTCGCGAGTTTATACAAGAAAATGCTAAGAAAGTTCTTAACTTAGATATATAGTAGGTTAGTGTAATTACCGAAACACATGGAAAAAAAATTTATTATTTTTCCATGTGTTGTTAAAATATATTGTTTGAAGAGGTGTAACAGATGAATAATCAGGGAAAAATTAAACCTATTGATATAAGGTCCGAAATGAAAAAATCCTATATAGATTATGCTATGAGCGTTATAGTAAGTCGTGCTCTTCCAGATGTACGGGATGGACTTAAACCTGTTCATAGAAGAATATTATTCTCTATGCATGAACTAGGGTTAACACCAGAAAAGGGATATAGAAAGTGTGCCAGAATTGTTGGAGACGTTTTAGGTAAGTATCATCCACATGGTGATACTGCAGTATATGGGGCACTCGTTAGAATGGCTCAAGATTTTTCTCAAAGATGTATTTTGGTTGATGGTCATGGAAATTTTGGTTCTGTAGATGGTGATGGAGCAGCTGCAATGAGATATACAGAAGCTAAAATGAGCAAAATTACAACACAGATGCTTCGTGATATTAATAAAGAGACAGTAGATTTTGTTCCTAACTTTGATGAAGAAGAAAAAGAGCCATCAGTGTTACCATCAAGATTTCCTAATCTTCTAGTTAATGGATCAACAGGAATAGCCGTAGGTATGGCAACAAATATACCTCCCCATAACTTAATAGAAGTTATAGATGGAGTATTAATGCTTATTGAAGATTCAGAAGTTGAAGTAAGTGAGTTAATGACAAAAATAAAAGGTCCAGATTTTCCTACAGCAGGAATCATTCTAGGGAGAGCGGGAATAAAAAGTGCTTATGAAACAGGACGAGGAAGAATCCTAGTAAGGGCTAAAACAGACATTGAAGAGAATAAGGGTAGGAATTCAATAATAGTAACAGAATTACCTTATCAAGTTAATAAAGCAAGACTTATAGAAGGTATTGCAGATTTAGTAAAAGATAAGAAAATAGATGGAATATCTGACCTTCGAGATGAATCAGATAGAGAAGGTATGAGAATTGTTATAGAATTAAAGAGGGATGCAAATTCTAATATAGTATTAAATAGGCTATTTAAACATACTAGGATGCAAGACACTTTTGGGGTTATAATGATAGCTCTTGTAAATGGAGAACCTCAAACACTAAATTTAAAACAGTGTTTAGTTTATTATTTAGAACATCAAAAAGATGTAGTAAGAAGAAGAACTCAATTTGATTTAGATAAAGCATTAGCTAGAGCCCATATCTTAGAAGGTATGAAAATAGCACTAGACCATATTGATGAAGTAATTCGTTTAATAAGAGCATCTAAAAGCATTAGTGAAGCCAAAGAAAGTTTAATAAATGCATTTGAACTATCAGAAAAACAAGCCACTGCCATTGTTGAAATGAGACTTGGAAGACTTACAGGTCTTGAAAGAGATAAGATTGAAGATGAGTATAACGAAATAATGAAAACTGTTAATTATTTAAAAGGAATCTTAGCAGATGAAACAGTATTACTTAACATAATAAAAGAAGAGCTTATAGAGATTAGAAATAAATATGGTGATACTAGAAGAACAGCAATAGAAAAAAATCCATATAGCATAGATGAGGAAGATTTAATTCAAGAGACGGATGTTGTAATAACTCTAACTCATGCAGGTTATATAAAGAGACTTCCTGCTGATACTTATAGTGCTCAAAAAAGAGGGGGTAGGGGAATACAAGGTGTTACTACAAAAGAAGATGACTTTGTAGAACATATTTTTATAACCTCCACTCATAATAATCTTTTGCTATTCACAAACAAAGGAAAAGCTTTTAGATTAAAGGCATATGAAATTCCTGAGGGTGGAAGAACAGCTAAGGGAACAAACTTAGTAAATATTATACCACTAGCAAATGACGATAAAATTCAAGCAGTTATATCTCTTAAAGAATTTACAGAGGATAATTTTCTTATAATGGGAACAAAACATGGTTTAATTAAGAAAACATCACTTGATAAATATTCTTCTATAAGGAAGAATGGTTTAAATGCAATCAATTTAAGAGAAGATGATGAACTAATCGGAGCTGCGATAACCACTGGAGATAGTGAAATGCTATTTGCTACAAAAAATGGTTATTCTATAAGATTTAGTGAAAAAGATGTAAGAGGTATGGGAAGAACTGCAACTGGAGTTAAGGCATTAACGTTGAGACAAGATGACATCGTAGTGTCTATGAATATTGTTAAGCCTGAAGAAGAACTGTTAGTTATAAGTGAAAAGGGCTTTGGAAAAAGAACCCTAGTTTCGCAATACACACTTCAACATAGAGGTGGTAAAGGCGTAATAACTTATAAGGTATCAGATAAAACAGGAAAACTTGTAGGTGCTAGAATAGTAAAAGACGGAGATGAAATGATACTTATAAACAGTAATGGTGTTGTTATAAGATTGAATGTATCTGGAATATCAACTACAAGTAGAAATACCATGGGAGTTACTTTAATGAAGAATGGAGAAGGAGATAATATCGTTGCTATAGCTAAAATAAATTGTAGTGATGAAATTAATTCAGAGGATGATTCTTTACTAGAAGAAATTGAAGAGACGCCTTTTAAGGCAGAAGAAGACGTAGATATAAATGATGATACAACTTCTGAAACAGAAGATTAAAACATAATATTAAAAAATCAAAGTACTTATCTCAAAAAAAATTGGGATAAGTACTTTTTTAATTTACAATATAATGAACCTAGTGTATCTCAATCAGTAAAGTAGAGAAAAATAAAGGTATATATAGAAAAATGAGTTTAATCTACTAAGAAATAGAGTTACTTAAAATATATAATGGGATATATTTGGTACAATACTCTTTGTCGTCACGAAGAAGAAACAATAGCAGTTTAGTTTTAAAAGTTAAGTAGTTTTCTAAAATTAAAATAATATTTTAAAAAGAGAAAAATATATTGACAAATTAAGAATTAAATAGTAGAATTGTAGAAGTCGTCACAAGATGGCAAAGCAAGTTGGTCTTTGAAAATTAAACAGAGAAATAGGTGAAATAGCGAAATAATATTTTGCTTGACCAGTTAATTACTTTAGATAAAAAAGTAATTTTAGTCGTAAGACTAAAAAGTATGTAATGAGCTTGCTAACCAGCTTAACAGTTGGCGCAGATTATTCATTTCAAATAAAAAGTGTAAACTTTTAAATTGAGAGTTTGATCCTGGCTCAGGACGAACGCTGGCGGCGTGCCTAACACATGCAAGTCGAGCGATGAAACCCTTCGGGGTGAATTAGCGGCGGACGGGTGAGTAACACGTGGGTAACCTGCCTCAAAGAGGGGAATAGCCTCCCGAAAGGGAGATTAATACCGCATAATATGTTTTGGTCGCATGACCTTTACATCAAAGGATTTTTCTTTTAGAGAATTCCACTTTGAGATGGACCCGCGGCGCATTAGCTAGTTGGTGAGGTAACGGCCCACCAAGGCAACGATGCGTAGCCGACCTGAGAGGGTGATCGGCCACATTGGAACTGAGACACGGTCCAGACTC
>NZ_BHYK01000005.1 GCF_003865095.1 Clostridium tagluense
TTTGAAGCAGCCTTTCGGCTCTTAGGGAAAATGAGCGACCAGCTTCAAAAAAATCTGAAATTCTCTTAACAACACCTGTTTTTTTATTAGGAAGCTTTTTATTTTTTCCTGGTGCCTTAATTTTAGAGGGTTTCTTCTTGTAAGAATACGTATTTTTTAGTTTGACCCTGTCGGTAGACAGATTGGAGAGCCATAATCTAGAGATAAAATCATAATGAGCACCAAGTGATGGGACATTATTTTTAGTGCAGCCTATACAGGTTGAAAGTAACTCACTTGCATGAAGCTTTTTAACCCAGTTGGTAATGCTTGTTTCCTTTTGAAAAAGCATTAAAGAAAATGAACGAAATATTTCAGGTTGAAGGGAAGCGGGTCTACCAATATTAGAATAATAAGGTTTTAATATCTCTCTAAGAATATCTAAATCTAAGCAATACAACTTAGAGATAGAAGGTTCAAGTTGTATAATTTTTTTAGGAAAAACTTTGTAGAAACATGAGAGATTTGAAATAATAAATTGCTGATAATCAGCATGAGAGCTCCAATTTTTAAGCATAAAATAATCCTCCTATTAAAACATGTCTTTAAGAGAAGGACCGCAAAATTCTACAAACTTGTCAAGTGTTTTATGCGAAAAAAGTGGGGGAATCAACAAAAATTAATGATACTAAAAATGAGTAATCACAGGAACTAAGGAGTTTCCGTGAACGCTCTATTAATATAGGGGGGAGGTTTTCTAAGTGTTAGATGTTAGTTTGCTGTTCAAAATAGGGGCAACAGGTATTCTCATAATTATTATTGACAAGATTTTAAAAAGTGGGGGAAAGGAAGATATTGCTGTAGTTGCAAATTTAGCCGGAGTAATAATAATTCTTATTATGGTGATAAATCTAGTAAGCAAACTATTTACTTCTGTAAAAACTTTGTTTCAGTTTTAGCACAAGGGGAGGGCATTATGGAAATAATTAAAGTTGTTGCATTTGCTTTCATGGCTTTATTTATTGTGCTTATATTTAAAGACAAAAGGGATGATTTAGCTATTCAAGTTAGTATTGCAGCAGGAATATTAATTTTTTTGTTTATGATAAACAAACTTACAATAATAATGAGTTTTTTGCAAACATTAGCAAATAGGGCCAATATTGATGTTGTATATTTAAACACAGTTTTCAAAATACTTGGCATTGCATATTTAGCATCTTTTTGCAGTGAGATTTGTAGGGATGCTGGTGAAAATAGCATTGGGGCAAAAGTTGAATTTGCCGGGAAAATATTGATATTAGTTTTGGCAATACCTATCTTAATGGCAATAATGCAATCTATTCTAAAAATAATGTAGAGGTATAATATGAAAAAAATATTGATGATTTTATTACTTTTAATATGTTTACCTATTAGTGTACAGGCTACCGAAGTAGGTAAAATTGGAGAAAAACAGCAAAAAGAAATAAGCAATTTATATGATTACATTACTAATATAAAAACAAAGTATGAGATATTTAATGATATGGAGCCAAAAGCTTTTGTAGATGGATTTATGAAAACTGGCGAAAATGGATTTAGTTTTAAAAATATCTCTAATTATCTTATTAAATTCACATTTAAAGAAATATGTGCGTCATTGCAACTAATTGGTAGTCTTTTAATTATTGCTATTGTGTGCGCCCTACTTCATAATCTACAAAGTGCTTTTAGTAGCGAAAATTTATCAAGCATTGCTTATTTTGCCTGTTATGGTGTAATGATAATTCTAATAACTAAAAGTTTTTATATAGGAGTAGAGCTTGCTAAAAGCACCATTATTAATATGGCGGATTTTATGGCAGCGCTTATGCCAGTACTAATGATGCTACTAGCTAGTGTGGGAGGATTTACAGAAGCTACACTGCTGGACCCTGTAATAATGGGTTTTGCTACTGTAAGTTCTAGAGTTTATGTGGATATTCTCATTCCTATAATATTTATGAGCTTTGTACTACAATTTGTTAACAACATATCTAGTGATTTTAAAATTAATAATTTAACAAAACTTTTAAAACAAGTTGCTATATGGGTTCAGGGAATAGTAATGACAGTCTTCATTGGGGTAATTACCTTAAGAAGTATAGCAGCAAAAACTATAGATCAAGTTACTATAAAAACAGCAAAATTTGCAGTAGATAATTTTATACCTGTAGTTGGAAAATGTTTATCTGATGCAATTTCTACAGTAGCTGGATACTCACTTCTTTTAAAAAATGCCATAAGTGGGTTAGGTCTTATTATTATTTTAGTAATAGTCTTATTGCCTATTATAAAACTGTTAATTATGGCTTTTTTATATAAAGTTACAGCTGCAATAATTGAACCAATAAGTGATAGTCGCACAGTAGATTGTATAAATTCAGTAGGGGATTCTATTATTCTTTTAATGTCCTGCGTAATATCTGTAAGTGTAATGTTTTTCATAATGGTGGCAATAATAGCTTCCACTGGAAAAGGGATAATGATGGGTTGAAACAAATAAGCTCTAAGCTTATAAAAAAGGGGGTGGTGCTAATTTGATTGAAGCATTAAAAGTCTGGGTAATCAACATCACTATTGCTATATTTTTTATTACAGCAGTGGAGATGATTTTACCAGATAATAATATGAAAAAATATGCTAAATTTGTATTAGGACTGATGTTAATTGTAGTAATTATAAACCCTATAATAAAGATTTTTAATAAGGACTTTAATTTTTATTCTTATACCAATAAAGCAACAAGTTACATGGAGTCAAGTACTGCAGTCACAGATATAAAAAAGTATAAAGATATTAACATGCTAAATACTACTGAAAATTTTAAAAAAAACTTAGAGAAGCAATGTATTATAGACTTAGAACAATCTTATCCCGAAAATAAGTATAATGCTGATATAGATATTATCTATGATGATAAAAAGGCAGTATTTAATATTAATAAAATTGAAATTGGAATTGTAGATAAAGGAGTTAGAAATATTAGGAAAATAGAAATTAATGCTAAAAGTGTTAATGCCTCGAAAAGAGATATTTTAAAGGGTGAACAAGGGGACAAAATAAAGAGGCTATTAAGTAGTAAATTTAAAATATCTGCGAATATTGTTACTGTTTATAAATTAAACTTATAAAAGATGAGATTAACAATTAGCATATTGCATAAGGCTTGTTAAGTTAGAATAGCATACTGATTATTTATCTATATGTGATTAAGATTAAAAATAAGAAAAAGGGGGATTTCTATGAACAATGATGATTTGCTTAGTAAATTTACTAAGTATATTAAATCAAAATTAAATGGTGGTGATGACAAAAAGAAACTGGGTAATGGTAAAAAATCTGACAAGCTACTCGGAAATTTGGTATTAATGATCTTAGTGGCAGTTGTAATAGTCCTTGGGAGTAGTTTTTTTAAAAATAACAGTTCAACATCAGCTGCCTTAGAAGAGACGCAGAAGGATAAAATTATAAAAGAAACAAAGGTTTCAGGATTAAGTGATTATGAATCACAATTAGAAAATAAACTTAAAACAACACTTGAAGGAATTAGAGGAGTTGGAAAGGTACAGCTTATGATATATTTTGAGAGTGGTGAGGAGAGTGTCCCTGCAGTAAACATAAATGATTCTGAAAGTCTTACAGTAGAAAATGATACTGGAGGAGGGAAAAGAAATATCACTCAAAAAAATGATGGAAGAACAGTTGTTATGTCCAATAACGGAAATACAAATGAACCGCTAATTGTAAAAAAATACAAGCCTATTATTACTGGCGTATGTGTGGTGGCAGAAGGATCAAATGAAAAAATAACTGAACTTAGGATTAGACAGGCAGTAATTAATTTATTTAATTTGCCTGAAAATAAAGTTAATGTATATCCTATGAATAATTAGCATATAATTTCTTAGAAAGGTAGATGGGGGGAAATATTATGAATAAAAAACAATCAGGTATAATTGTTACGTTGGTAGTACTTATAATTTGTGCAGGGTATCTTGCAACAAAGGTAAATGGGCCGTTATATGTAAATGATGGTGATTTTGGTGAGAAGAGTGCAATATCTTTAAAAGAAAACAAAAGTTCTTCAACCTTTTTTGCAGAAGCAAAATTATCAAGAAATCAAGAAAATGCAAAAGCGCTTCAAGAAATTAAGCTACTAATGGATGACGCTAATACTCCAAAAGAACAAAAGACAAAGGCTGCTGATGAATATTTAGATGTATCAACGACTAACCAGAAAGAATCAGACGTGGAACTTGCACTAAAAGCTAAAGGATTTGAGGAAGCACTTTGCAGTATAGTGGATGATAAGGTGGAGATATTTGTTAAAAGTTCTAAGAAAGAACTTTCAAAAGAAGAGCTTCGAGGTATTCAAGATGTTGTAATGAGTAAAACAAAATTAGAGAATATCGATGTTAAGGTAAAAGAATAATAATTGTAAATCAAATATTTATCTGCTATAATAAATGTAGCATTATCATGTTTTACCTAAGCTAAACAAGGGGGTACTAATATGGAAGATAATATTTTAAATGAAACGGAAATGGGTACTGTTAAGATATCTGAGGATGTAGTTAGTGTTATAGCGGGACTCGCTGTTGCTGAAATACAGGGAATTGTGGGAATGAGTGCTAGTCTCGTTGGTGGAATAACTCAAATATTAAGTGGTAAGAAAAATTTATCTAAAGGCGTTAAAGTCAATGTTGGAGAAAATAGTGCAGTAATTGATTTACACGTTGTAGTTGAATATGGGGTTAAAATTCCAGAAGTAACTGAGAAAGCACAAATGAATGTAAAAAAATCTGTAGAGCTAATGACTGGACTTACAGTTTCAGCAGTAAATGTGTATGTACAAAATGTTGTACTACCTAAAACAGAAAAGGTAGAGGAAATAGAAGCATAGGAATAAACACCCTCTCTAATCAGAGGGTGTTTATACGTTAAAAATATATAAATTTGGACATAATTATAATTAAAACAAATTTTATGTTTTTATGATGTTTATTATTATATTTGATAGAAAAACTAGGAGGATTACTAATGAATAGAAGAAAGTCAAGAGAAGTAGCAATGAAATTACTTTTTGAAATGTCAATAAATAAAGAGAGCTATGAGGAGATAATTGAAAACTTCAAAGAGTATACAGATGTGGATTTAAACGATGTTGATATGTCATATATTACAAGGGTGCTCGCAGGAATTCATGAACATGGTGTGGAAATTGATAAAAATATTGAAAAGCATTTAATTAAGTGGAAATTGGATAGACTATCAAAAATGAACCTAGCCATTTTAAGAATTAGTACATATGAAATATTATTCGAGGAAGAGATCCCGAGTGTAGTTTCTGTAAATGAGGGAATAGAACTTGCTAAGAAATATGGGGAAGATGCTTCTCCTGCTTTTATAAATGGTATTTTAGCAAAAATGATTTAAAAAGTTAGAGCCTTTTATGCTATTTTTAAATAGACTAGTCACTATACTAGTCTATTTTATTACTTTAAAAGAGGAAATTTGAAATTATAAGAGAAGTCTATTGTAGTAATTAATATTTTAAAACCAATAAGGAGAGGATAATATGGGAATTAAAGTTAATGGTAAAATAATAGTTGAAAACTACAGAAATGAAATTAAGGCAGTTATAAGTGAAGGGACTTCAAAGGGACTAAGAGTGCCTTCAATTAAAACTATTTTAGTTGGTGATGATGGTGGCTCCTTGTCATATGTAAAAAGTCAGAATAACCTCTGCGATAAATTAGGTGTTTCATATAGTTGTACTCATTTAGATAAAGACGCTTCCGAAAGAGATATTATAGAGCTTATAGAAAAATTTAATGAAGATAGTAGTGTAGACGGTATAATACTTCAATTGCCATTACCAAAAAAATATAATGAGAAAGAAATTACTTCTAAAATTTCATATAAAAAGGATATTGATGGATTAACCGATAAGAATATGGGTAGATTTTATAAGGGAGAGAATTGTTTTATTCCTTGTACTGCTTTAGGGGTAATTGAAATGATTAAAAATACTGGATGCGTTATTAAAGGAAAGCATGCTGTTGTTTTGGGTAGAAGTAATATTGTAGGAAAACCAGCAGCACAATTACTACTTAATGAAGATGCAACAGTAACTATATGTCACTCTAAAACACTAAATTTAAAAGAAATTTGTAAAACAGCAGACATAATAGTTGCGGCTATTGGTAAACCAGGGTTTGTTACAAGTGATTTTATTAAAGAGGGAGCAGTAGTTATAGATGTTGGTACTACAATGATAAATGATAAAATTGCAGGGGATGTAAATTTTTACGATGTTATTAATCATGCAAGCTATGTTACACCTGTACCAGGTGGAACGGGCCTCATGACTACTACAATGCTTATTAAAAATGCTTGCGAAGCCTGGAGGAATAATGTTTATTAAAGTAATAACAGTAACTGCCCTTAATGGATACATTAAAAAAATAGTAGATAGTGACTTTATATTAAACAATGCGAATGTTAAAGGCGAGTTATCTAATGTAAAATTGCATTCTAGTGGGCATATATATTTTTCATTAAAAGATGCATTTGGGAAGATAAATTGTGTAATGTTTAAATCTCAAACACATAAACTTAAAATTACCCCTAGAGATGGTATGAATGTTATTGTTCGTGGGAAGGTTTCAGTTTATGAACGAGATGGGGCATATCAAATTTATTGTGAGTCTATAGAGCCAGATGGTGAAGGGCAGTTATATTTAGCTTTTCAAAATCTAAAGGAAAAGTTAGAAAAACAAGGAGTATTTGAAAGTACTCATAAGAAAAATATACCATTATTTCCTACTAAAATAGGAATAATTACATCAGAAACAGGGGCTGCGATTAAGGACATTATTAATGTTGCTACAAGACGTAACGCTTTGGTTAACATTTTAATATATCCAGCACTAGTTCAAGGTGTAAGCGCAAGCGCGGACATTGAAGGTGGCATAAAATATTTTAATAGCACAAAAAATGTTGATTTAATTATTATTGCAAGAGGAGGAGGCTCTATAGAGGAATTATGGGCATTCAATGAAGAGAATTTAGCTTACGCAATTTACAATTCTAAAATACCTATAATTACTGGAATTGGCCATGAAACAGACTTTACTATAGCAGATTTCGCATCTGACTATAGAGCACCAACTCCATCAGCTGCAGCGGAAATTGCTGTGAAGAATTTAAAAGATTTAAATAATGAAATTAAAGCACTTAGAGAATTATTACTAAGATCTGTGGAATCTAAGCTCACTAAGGAATACAATAAGGTTAATTTACTAAATAAATCACTAAAAATAAATAACCCTTTAAATTATATAGTTAATCAATATATTCATATAGATAATTTAAAAGAAAATCTAAGTTATAAATTTAATGTTGTGATTTCATTAGAAAAGCAGAAACTTTCCAAGTTCAATGCTCTTTTGCAGGCACATAACCCTTTGAATGTATTAAATAAGGGCTATGCACTATTGCAAAATGATGAAAATAAAGTTATTAGTGAAATTAGCAATTTGAAAAATATAAAACAGGTTAAAATTACATTAAAAGATGGTAGCGCTGAATTTAAAATAAGCGATTTGGTGGAGTTTTAACGACATTTCAGAAGGAAAGTCTCTCACTTCTATAAGTGGAGGTCGTATACTATAACAAAAGGAAAACTTCAGTGGAAGTCTAAATCTCCTTCTGAAGTCGTTAATTATAGCTCCGAAGGAGATGATTTAATGGCAAAGAAAAAAGAATCTTATGAAAATATGATGTTAAGACTTGAAGAAATTGTAGATACCATGGATGGCAATGAAATTACATTAGAGCAAACCATGACTATTTACGAAGAAGGTACGAAAATTTGTAACAGTTTATATAAAATTTTAAATGATACAGAGGGTAAAATAAAAATACTAACAGCTGAAGGCGAAAAAGATTTTATGGCGATACCAGAAGTGGTTAAATAGAAGACTTTAATTCTAAAATTTCCTTAAAAATCAATTTAGGTACATGTAAATAAACAACAAGTGAAAATAGATTAGTATAGGTGCTTGTTATTTATTTTAACGACATTTCAGAAGGAAGTTTCCCACTTCTATAAGTGAGGATTACATACTACAATAAAAAGAAAACTTCAGTGGGAGTCCAAATTTCCTTCTGAAGTCGTTAATTACAGCTCCGCAGGAGATGATTTAATGTGCCTTGAACTATATTATTTTTAAAATTTGTAAAGAAAAGAAGGGATAAAATGAATATAAAATTCGTTAAGGATGCATTAGAACAGTGGATAAGCGATTATTTTGATAATAAGCCTGAAGTTGATAATAGAAATTTTGAAGCAATGATTTATAGTATAAAGGTTGGTGGCAAGAGAGTTAGGCCAATTTTAATGCTTCTTACATATGATATGTACAAGAGTGATTATAGAGACATAATGCCGTTTGCAGCAGCTCTTGAGATGATTCATACATATTCTCTTATTCATGATGATCTGCCTAGCATGGACAATGATGATTTGCGTAGAGGAAAGCCCACAAATCACAAAATTTATGGGGAAGCAATAGCTATACTTGCAGGAGATGGATTATTAAATGAGGCCATGATAATAATGCTAAATCAATGTTTAGATGGAGATTTAAACAAAATTAAAGCAAGTACTGTTATAGCAACTGCTTCTGGATCTCAAGGAATGATAGCTGGGCAAATTTGCGATATTTTAAGTGAAGGCATCACAATATCCGAGGAAGAGCTTCTTTATATGCATAGAAATAAAACGGGTCAACTAATTAAAGCGGCAATAGTGAGTGGTGCAATCCTTGCAAATGCACCGGTGGAAGATTTAGAGGATTTAAGTGACTACGGTGAAAAATTGGGTCTGGCTTTTCAAATAAAAGATGATATATTGGACGTAATTGGTGACGTTGATATTCTGGGTAAAAATATAAAAGGTGATGAATGCAATAATAAAACAACTTTTATAACCATGTATGGCTTAGAAAAATGCAAGGAAAAGTGTAATACTTTAACTCAGGAATGTTTCCAAATATTAAAGAAACTTGAGGTAAATACAAAATATCTAGAAGAAATTACAGAATTTTTATTGAAAAGGGAATTTTAAAAATGGGTATATTGGTATTAATGAGAACATTCTAAAATTACACTAAATTGCTTATATAAGTGGAAATAGCTTTTGAATTAAATATTATTATATGATATAATGTCCCCATAAATGCGGTCAAAATAAAGTCAATGCCTTATTAGTTTTTGGTACATTTCTATTAATAGTTTATTATAGTAAGGGTGCATTGATTTTATTTTTGGGGATTTTTAAATATTATAATTAATAAAGAAGGTAGAAAAATATGAGTAGAATTTTAGATGATTTTAATGATATAAATGCAGTGAAAAAAATGTCTATAGAAGAATTAAATATTTTTGCATTGGAAATTAGAAATTTTCTAATTGAAAAAGTTTCTAAAACTGGAGGGCATTTAGCTTCAAATTTAGGTATAGTAGAATTAACCCTAAGTTTATACAATGTATTTGATTTAGATAGGGATAAAATAATATGGGATGTAGGGCACCAATCCTACGTACATAAAATTCTTACAGGGAGAAAAGATAAATTTGATTCACTTAGAAATTTTGATGGACTCAGTGGATTTCCTAAAAGAGAAGAAAGTAAATATGATATATTTGAATCGGGACATAGTAGCACTTCTATTTCTGCTGGCCTTGGTATGGCAAGAGCTAGAGATCTGCAAGGTAAAGATTACGATGTTATTTCAGTAATAGGTGATGGTGCACTTACAGGCGGCATGGCAATGGAGGCTTTAAATGATGTAGGCTTTAGGAAAACTAAAATGATTATTGTACTCAATGATAATCAAATGTCTATTTCTAAAAATGTTGGAGGAATATCTAAGTACCTAAGCGGATTTAGAATTGATCCAACTTATAATAGATTAAAAAAAGAAATAAATTCTACCCTTAGAAAAATTCCTAGTGTAGGCAATGGTATGGCCAAATCAATTCATAAAATTAAGGATGGAATTAAACAGGTTGTTGTTCCAGGGATGTTATTTGAACATATGGGTATAAAATATTTAGGACCTATAGATGGACATGATATTAAAGAAGTAAGTAAGGTTTTAAAGCTAGCTAAAAATATAGAGGGACCAGTAATTATTCATGTTATAACTAAAAAAGGAAAGGGTTATAAATTTGCTGAAAATCAGCCAGGTAAATATCATGGCGTAGGTCCATTTAACCCCTTAACTGGAGAGCTATGTGGTGGTTCTAAGGAAAGTTATTCAGATGGATTTGGGGAGCAAATTGCACGCCTTGCAAAGGAAAACAAAAATATAGTGGCAATAACAGCTGCTATGCCTGAAGGCACTGGGCTAGAGAAGTTCTCAAAACAGTTTCCAACTAGATTTTTTGATGTAGGTATTGCGGAGCAACATGCAGTTACTATGGCAGCAGGAATGGCATCGCAAGGTTTAAAACCTATTTTTGCAGTTTACTCAACTTTTCTTCAGAGAGCTTATGACCAAATTGTACATGATGTATGTATTCAAAAGCTACCTGTTATTTTTGCCATAGATAGAGCTGGTATAGTTGGTCAAGATGGAGAGACACACCAAGGCATATTTGATTTATCCTACTTATCTCATATTCCTAATATGACAATCATGGCTCCAAAATGTATCAGTGAACTTAAGTCAATGCTCACTTTTGCAGTTAAACAAGATTATCCAATTGCTATAAGATATCCTAGGGGAGGAGACAATCCCAATGTTAGCATGTCTTCTATTCAAAATTTTAAAAGAGGGAAATGGGAGATTCTTTTCCAAGGCGGTAAAATAGCCTTAGTAGCTACAGGCAAAATGGTCCAAAATGCTGTTTTAGTTAGAGAAAAACTGAAAGACATGGGGGTAGAAGTTACAGTAATTAATGCCTGCTTTATTAAGCCCATTGATGAAGCACTAATTTCAGAATTAGTCCATAAAAAATATTCAATAGTAACTATAGAAGATAATATTGTACATGGAGGATTAGGTTCCTTAGTACTAGAATATGTAAATACACTTGAAGAGAAAACAAAGGTTATTAATTTAGGGTTTAAAGATGAATTTATTCCTCATGGAACAGTTGATATATTATATAAATTATATAAACTAGACGCTTCTGGAATTTTCCAAAGCATTCTAAAGTTAATTTAAACAATCCACTTTAGTGGATTTATAAGGAGTTTTTCATGATAGAAAATAAAGAGAGAATAGAAAATAAAGAGAGATTAGATGTTCTTGTAGTCCAAAGGGGAATTTTGTTTTCTAGAGAAAGAGCAAAGGAAAATATTATTGCTGGTAATATATTTGTGGATGGAATTATAACTCGCAAATACGGAAAAAAAATAGATTTATCATCCAAGATTGAATTTATTGGAGAAGATATTCCTTATGTAAGCCGAGGTGGATTAAAACTAAAAAAGGCTATAGACTCCTTTCACATTGACCTTAAAGATAAAGTGTGCCTGGACATAGGAGCATCCACAGGAGGGTTTACAGACTGCATGCTTTTGCATGGGGCATGCAGAGTATACTCTATAGATGTTGGAACCGACCAATTAGATGAAAAGTTGCGATGCGACGCGCGAGTAGTTTCAATGGAAAATACAAACATAAGGTATTTAAGCCTGGATAGTATAGGGGAACTTGCCGACTTTGCAAGTATAGATGTGTCCTTTATATCACTGGAAAAAGTTATTCCAAATTTGCTGGGCCTATTAAAAAATAATGCAAGTGTTGTAGCATTATTAAAGCCACAATTTGAAGTAGGCGTAGGCAAAGTTAATAAAAAAGGTGTAGTTAAAAAACAGAGTGAACACATAGAGGTAATAACTAGAGTAATAAACTTTTTGAAATGTCTTAATGTAAATGTTATCAATATTGATTACTCATCAATAAAAGGACCTAATGGTAATATTGAATATTTAATTTATTTTACAAAATCTAAAGATCACTATGTGAATTTTGTGATGGAAAATATAGAGCTATTAGTTAGTAATGCCCATAAGAATCTAGATTAGTGGCAGGGCAAGCAAAAATTAATAGTCCATATTTGCTATAGAGAAGGGCAAGGAGGAACTATGAAAAGCATTGGCATTAATATAAATACCACAAAGGATAAAGATGGCAAAATAATTAAACATGTAAAAAATATTATTAGCAAATATATTGATGAAACTAATATATTCATGTTTAAAGATTCAATTGGCCTTGAAAATATAAAACATAACGATTTAGATATTATTATAGCCTTAGGTGGAGATGGAACTATTTTGAGAACATCAAGAAATCTAAATAACTATAATATTCCAATACTCGGGGTGAATATAGGCAATTTGGGCTTTCTTTCCAGTGTGGAGCTTCTAGAATTTGAAAAGGCCATGAAAAGATTTATTGAAGATGATTATTATGTAGAAGATAGAATGATTCTTAATTGCACATTACCTGGTAGAACAAGACATGAAGAGTATACTGCTTTAAATGATATAGTAGTATCAAAGGGAACACTAGCAAGAGTTGTTAAATATGAACTTTACATAGATAATAAATTCTATATTGATTTTACAGGAGATGGACTTATAATTGCTACACCAACAGGATCTACAGCATATTCATTATCTGCTGGTGGGCCTATAATTTATCCGAATCTAGATGTTATAGCTGTAACACCTATTTGCCCATTGTCACTATCCATGAGAACTATAGTGCTGGACTGTAAAAGTGAAATAGCTATAAATATAAAATGTGAACATGAAAGCATATTTTTGACACTAGATGGACAACGCGCAATAAAGTTAAATAATTATGAGAAAATATTAGTAAGTGTTTCAAATAAAAAATGTAGATTGGTTAAATTTAATGATTATAATTATTTTGAAATCTTAAGAAAAAAAATAATTTCTAGAACTACAGATTGTGAAGGGGATAAAAATGAAGATTGCACGTCATGCGAAAATAATTGAAATCATTCAGGTAAAAGAAGTTGAAACACAAGAGCAGTTAGCAGAAGAACTAAGAAGTAAAGGTTTTGATATTACTCAAGCAACAGTATCAAGAGACATAAAAGAGCTAAAATTAATTAAGGTTATGAATTCACATGGAACTCACAAATATGCTACTACTTCTCCAGAGGATAGTTTCTTATCAAATAAATTGGTTAATATTTTTTGTCAAACCGTTATATATGTTGACAATGTAGATAAATTTATAGTACTTAAAACTATATCTGGAGCGGCTCCAGCTGCTGCTGAAGCTTTAGATTCTTTGAAATTCAATGGTATTGTAGGAACTTTAGCTGGGGATAACACTGTTTTTATTTTAGCTAGAAATGAAGAAGATACTAAAGTAATAGTTCAAAAAATCAAAAAAATGATTAACGTATAGGAGGAATTAGTATGCTCCTACAATTAAATATTATAAATTTTGCTCTAATTGAAAATTTAAGTATTAATTTTGAAGGGGGATTTAACGTGCTTTCTGGTGAAACAGGAGCAGGAAAATCAATTTTGATTGATGCTATAAATTATGTGTTAGGTGGGAAATTTAATAAAAGCACAATTAGGACGGGGGAAGACAAAACTTATGTTGAAGCCATATTTACCATCGATAATAAAAATAACAAAAATGCATTAGATGAGATGGAAATTGATTATGAAGACATGGTAATTGTAAGTCGGGAAACATTTCAATCTGGAAAAAGTATTGCTAAAGTTAATGGTAAATCATTGCTACTATCAAAGATTAAATATATTAGTAAGACCTTACTTGATATTCATGGTCAACATGATAATCATAATTTATTAGATAGTGCTAATCATATATTTTATGTAGATTCCTTTGGTGATGATAAGATTAATGTGGTTCTTTCAAGATATAATGAGAAATATGTAAGGCTCACCCAGATTAAAAACAAGATTCACAAACTTGAAGGAAATGAAGGAGAACGTGCAAAGCGAATTGATTTCTTAAATTACCAAATAGAAGAAATTAAAAGTGTTAATATAAAAATTGGTGAGGACACAGAACTTTTAGAAAAATATGCAATCCTTAGTAATGCAGAAAAATTAGAGAAGCATCTATCAAAAAGTTATGGATTGTTATATATTAACGATGAGGAAAGTACCTCTGTTTTTTACAATTTAGCTATAGCTATTAAGGAACTCCGGACCATAGAAAAACATATGGAAAAGATAAAAACAATTACAGACTCAATAGAAGAAAGCTACTATAATATAGAAGAAAATATTGCAGACCTTCGAAACTTAAAAGAGACAATTTACTATGATGAAAAAGAATTGGAATATTTAAATAGCAGAATAAACCAAATTAATATTTGCAAGAGGAAATATGGACCCACTATTGAAGAAATTTATGAATATAAAGAAAAAATTGAAACTGAATATGAAGAATTAACTAATAGTGATGAAATAATTACTGGTCTTCAAAAAGAAAAAGCAGAGTATGAGCGTGAAATGAGAATTTTAGGCAGTGAAATTCATGAAATTAGATGTGATATTTCAAAAGAGCTCCAAGACAAAATAAAGGATGAATTAAATTATATTGGACTTGAAAAAAGCAAATTCTATATAGAAGTAAAATTAGAAAATGAATTTTATGAAAATGGATGTGATAGGGTTCAATTTTGTATATCTACAAACCCAGGAGAACCACTTAGCCCACTTGCGGATATTGTGTCTGGAGGAGAGCTATCACGTATAATGCTTGCACTGAAAACAGTATTCGTTGATAAGGATGAAATACCTACTGTTATATTTGATGAAATAGATACTGGTATTAGTGGTAGAATTGCACAATGTGTGGCAGAAAAAATGTATTTAATATCTAAAAACCATCAAATTTTTTGCGTAACTCATTTGCCACAAATAGCTAGTATGGCGGATACAAATTATTTAATATCTAAAAATGTTAAAAATGATAAAACTTATACTAATATTATAAAAATGAATGATGGTGAAAAACAACAGGAAATAGCTAGAATGATAGGTGGTACCGAGGTTACAAAATTAACTTTAGAAAATTCTAAAGAAATGATAAATATGGCAAAAAAACAAAAGTTACTTTAGTTTTTGTCTTTATAAAATAATGTAGTAATAAAAATAGGTTTATAGGAAAAAATAAAGTTATCAGTGAAAAATTTCACTGATAACTTTATTTTTTTATAATTTTATTCTTTTAAAAATATACCCCATAAGAAAATAATGTTGGAATATCTATAATAATAAATTTTAAGCTATATAATTTATAAAGAAATGTGAAAATAATTGAAATACTGAACAATTTTTTTAATTTATGATAAATTAGTTTTCAATCTATGTCTTTAACTATTATTGAATTAATGTTATAGCATAATGTAAAGAATTCGAGGGTAACTTAAACTCATAACTATAAGAAGGAGGTAAAGCACATGAAGAAAAGATTAAATTTAATATGCTGGATTATGACACCTATAGTAATTATTGCTTTAAATTTATATTTTAAAACTCAAAATAATATCGCTCCTATATTTAATATACCAATGAAAAATTTATATTCTAGTCAAATTCCAAAAGTTAATGGAGGCAAAGACAATATTTTTACCAATTCCTATGTAACTGAGAAAAGTAAAGATCGAGATTTAAATCCTTCAAAGCTTATAGAAACTAAATCTACTTTTGTGCAAGAAAATGAAGAAATCATGGTTTATCCAGGAGGACAACCAATTGGTGTCAAATTGAATATTAAAGGTGTCTTAGTAGTAGCTTTATCTGATATTGATAGCAGTAATGGCAAAATAGCAAGTCCAGCGGCAACTTCAGGTGTGCAAATAGGAGATAGTATAATAAAAATAAATGATATTGAAATAAATCATGCAGAAGATGTAACAAGATTTGTAAATAGGGAAGATAATTCAGAAATCACTCTTAAAGTACAGCGAAAAAATAATGCAAACACTTTTGAAATCAAGGTTAAACCTGCGGTTGATTCTAAAGATGGGAAAAGAAAAATAGGACTATGGGTAAGGGATTCAACAGCCGGCGTTGGAACATTAACTTTATATGATGATAAAACTAAAAAATTTGCAGCGCTTGGACACCCTATTACAGATGCAGATACTGGAACAATACTAAGTGTCAGTAATGGTGTAATTGTATCATCTAATATTGCATCTATAAAAAAAGGAACAAAAGGAAATCCAGGAGAATTAAGAGGGGTTTTTATAGATGAAAATAAAATTAAAGGGCAGATAATAAATAATACAGAATGTGGTATATTTGGGAATGGAACTAAAAGCCTTATAAATAGTAAATTTAATAAGCCTATGAAAATAGGTCTAAGAAATGAAATTAAAGAAGGGAAAGCTGAAATTCTAACTACTATAAATGGTAGTGAACCTGAATTGTTCCAAATAGAAATTCAGAAATTATTACCTCAAAATACATCTGGATCTAAAAGCATGGTTATTAAAATTACGGATCCTAGGCTTCTAGAAAAAACTGGAGGTATAGTGCAAGGTATGAGCGGCAGTCCAATAATTCAAAGCAATAAAATTATTGGAGCGGTTACCCACGTTTTAATTAATAAGCCTGATATGGGATATGGGATATATATAGAGTGGATGCTTAAAGATGCAGGTATATTATCAAAATAACTAGCAATTTTAAAAAAAAAGAGGTAAAATAGAGATTAACAGGTAAAGGATAGCAAATGCTATCTTTTATTTTATGAATAATAATAAATATTTATTTATTTGTAATTTTTTTCAATATTAGAATGAATTAAGATTCTTTTGTCGAATTTATAATTTGTTAAGTTATGGGAAATGATAATTTATTTGTAAGGGGGAGTTATAATATGGAAGAACCTAGAATTAGTGTACTTATTGCAGATGATAATAAAGAATTCTGTAATATATTAAATGATTATTTGTTAAGTCAAAGGGATATTGTGGTTACAGGCATTGCAAAAGACGGAATAGAAGCTCTCAAATTAATAAAGGAGAGAAAACCTGATTTAGTAGTACTAGATATAATAATGCCTCATTTAGATGGTCTTGGTGTACTAGAGAGATTAGGTAGCATGGATCTTGATCCAATACCTAAAATAATAGTATTATCGGCGGTAGGTCAAGATAAAATAACGCAAAGAGCCATTACTTTGGGAGCAGATTATTATGTAGTAAAACCTTTCGATATGGATGTTTTTACAAAACGAATAAGACAGATGTTTAATAATACAATCTCTAGTGATAGCAGTAAGAAATCAATCTCTTTTATTGACACAACTGAACCTAGAAAAAGTAATCGCAATGAACCAATGGATTTAGAAGCTGAAATCACAAGTATAATTCATGAAATTGGTGTTCCAGCTCATATTAAAGGATATATGTATCTAAGAGAAGCAATAACTATGGTAGTAAACGATATTGAACTTTTATCTGCAGTAACAAAAGAATTATATCCATCTATTGCTAAAAAATTCAATACAACTGCTAGTAGGGTAGAAAGAGCAATAAGGCATGCTATAGAAGTAGCATGGGGTCGTGGTCAAGTGGAAACTATAAATAAGATATTTGGGTACACCATACATAATGCTAAAGGTAAACCCACAAATAGCGAGTTTATAGCTATGGTAGCTGATAAGCTAAGATTACAAAATAGAGTAAGTTAATTAAAAATATAACCTATGTGCACTATGCACATAGGTTATATTTTTTTAATAAGAAAATAATCTTAAACTAAGTAGGCATATAACACTCTTCCTTATCATAAATATGAAATAAGTTAATTTTATAATTAATTATGATACTAATAAATAAGAAAAATGATTAACAAAGGGGGATTAATTTATGTCATCTAATACACTAATAAGTAATATAAACAAACACATACAAGAAAATTTTTGGCTATATATTATAAGTATTCTTTGTGTATTTACAGGTATAATTTTAGGAATCTATAGTGTGAAATACATGGGGGAAATTGAACAAAATGATTTAGTAAATTATTTGATGAATTTTATTGACCCTTCTAATACAAGTGGCATAAGTTATAAATTAATATTCTTCCAATCACTTAAAAATAATCTACCTGTGATTATTTTTCTTTGGTTTTTAGGTTTAACTATTGTGGGAATACCAATAATCATAATTATTGATTTACTAAAGGGATTTACAGTTGGATTTACATTTAGTTTTATGATTAGTGGACTTGGAAAAAGTGGGATTGGAATGGCAGTACTAGGAGTTCTGCCTCAAAATTTGATTTATATTCCATGCATTATTTTCGCATCTGTAGTATCAATGGAATTTTCTATAATGCTACTTAAAGACAAGTTTAATAAACAATGGACAAGTAGTATATCTAGCAGAATAATATATTATAGCGCAATATTTATTGTACTAATAGCATTCTTGTTTATAGGTATAATTATAGAATCTTATATTGCACCCTATTTCATAAAAAATCTTATTAATGGTCTTGGGAGCGTAAGTAAATGAAGAATAAGGATTTATGTAGGTTTGTAATGCTAACGATAAAATGCTTTGTGATTTTATTAGTAATTGGAGTTCTATTGCCTAAAGCTGTGGATTGCATACTTCAAAATTTAAATAATACAACAATTTACAAAAACTCTATATTTGTTTATAAATTAGTGGATAAAAATTACAAATTAGCTTATAACTATGTTCTTACATTTTATTTGTTTTTTAGAGGCTAAAGCATTCATAAAATAAATAATAAAACAAAACTTGCTTTCAAATGTGAAGGCAAGTTTTGTTTTATACATATTATAATTTTTTTACTTTATTTAAATATATAGTGATAATATTGTGGTAACTTGGTAAAAATAATGATATAAATTTTAAGCAAGGTAGACAGCATTTAATAATTGTTGCCTAGCGGAAAAAACATGAGGAGGATACATATGAAAAGAAATATTAAAAATGTATTATGTTTGATGTTATCGTTAATTTTTACGGCGCAGGGTTTTACCATATCAGCAAAGGCAGAAGGAGAAAATAAAGTTAACAGCGGAATTACAGTAGAAGCAAAGTCGGCAATACTAATGGAACCGTCTAGTGGCAAAATAATATATGAAAAAAATTCTCATGAAAAGTTTGCTCCGGCCTCAGTAACTAAAATAATGACTATGTTACTCGCTATGGAGGCTGTAGATTCAGGGAAGATTAAATTACAAGATAAAATAACTATAAGTGAAAACTCGAAAAAAATGGGTGGAAGTAGTATGATACTTGATACTGGTGAAATTAGAACTGTGGAAGAAATCTTAAAAGGTATTGCTATTGCATCTGGAAATGATGCAGCGGTAGCAATGGCAGAATATTTAGGTGGTAGCGAAAGTGCATTTGTATCTATGATGAATGAAAAAGCAAAAAGCCTCAATATGAAAGACACAGCTTTTAAAAATTGCACAGGGCTAAGTGCAGATGGACATTTTACCTCAGCCTTTGATATTTCAATTATGTCTAGAGAGTTATTAAAACATCCTAAAATATTTAAATATTCATCAACTTATATGGAGACTATTACTGAGGGCAGAAAGACACCTATAGGTCTTGTAAATCATAATAAGCTTGTTAGATTTTTCAAAGGTTGTGATGGACTTAAAACAGGATTCACAAGTGAGGCAAAATACTGTATATCGGCGACTGCATTGCAAAATAATGTAAGGATGTTAGCAATAATTATGGGTGCTCCAACTTTTAAAATAAGAAATAGTGATGCTAGCATGTTAATGAACTATGGATTCTCTAAATTTGAAACTAAAAAAGTAATAGCAAAAGATGAAGAATTAGAAAAAATACCTTTAAATAAAAAAGGTGATAAATTTATAATAGCTAAAGCTCAAGAAAATTTTCTTATAACTATTGAGAGAGGTAAAAAAAATGAAATCACTAAAAAATTAGTTTTAGATGAAGGCCTTGCAGAATATAAAAAAGATGTAGCAATTGGAGCTTGTGAAATATATGTTGACAATGAATTATGTGGGAAGATTATTATCTATAGTGATAGAGATATAAAAAAATCTAGAGTATGGGATAATATTAAAAATAATTTTACTGACCTGTTTGATAGGGCAATTTAAATTAATACATTTATTGTAATACAAAATTATGGCTTCTAGGCAAAAATTTCTTTGCTTAGAAGCTAATTTTTTATACTGACTAGTTATTTTTTTAAAGATGCACTATACTTAAAAGAACTTGATATAAAGAAACTAATATAAATTCCATATTTCTTTATAATTAAATTTTTATCTAGGAGAGAGTGTACATGCCATTAAGTATAAAAGTAACTAATTTTGAGGGCCCCTTTGACTTGTTATTGCATCTTATTAAGAAAAATGAGATGAACATTTATGATATTAATATTTATGAAATCACTAACCAGTACCTTGAGTATCTTAAAACTATGAAAGAAATGGATTTAGAGGTTACATCAGAATTTATTGTTATAGCCGCAACTTTAATCCAAATTAAATCCAAACGATTGCTACCTAAAAATAAAGAGGAAAATAGTAAAGAAGAAGAAAATGATGTAGAAGCAGAATTATTAAATAAATTAATAGAATATAGGAAATATAAAGTTATAGCCGATAACTTAAAGATGCTAGAGCAGGGAGCAGGTATAATGTTTAGTAAGAAACCAGAAATAATTGAAGAAGATAGTAAAAACATTAAAGAAATAGATTTTCTGAAAAATGTTACAATGCTTGACTTGTATAATTTGTACAATAATTTAATGCAACAATATATAAATAAAATGAACGTTGATAATATTATAAATAAAAAAATATTAGTAGATGAATACAAAATAGAAGATAAAATGCTAGAATTGAAAGAAGCGCTTGATTTATTTGGAAAAGTCTATTTTTCAAAGTTAATCACTGGATATTCATCAAAAATAGAAGTTATTGTTACGTTTTTAGCATTACTCGAACTAATTAAGATTAGAAGTGTGAGAGTAATTCAGGAAAGTACTTTTAAAGATATATATTTAGAAAGGGTAAATTAAAATGAATGAATTTAATATTAAACAATTAGACATTGAAGAGGTATCTACTAAAAAAATATATTTTTCCATTATTGAATCCTTGTTGTTTGTTACTGGAGATTCATTAAAACTAACGGTTATGGCAAATATATTAGAATGTAGCAATGATTTTACAAGAGAACTAATAAATGAATTAATAGTAAAATATGAAGAAGAGGACAGAGGAATTAAAATCATAGTAACTAATGATCAATATCAATTTGTTACAAAGCCCTGTAATAGCGAATATGTTCAAAAACTGTTAAAAACCAATATTAGACAATCATTATCTCAGGCCTCCCTTGAAACCTTAGCAATAATTGCATATAAACAACCTATAACTAGAGTTGAAATAGAAGATATAAGAGGTGTCAAGAGTGATAGAGCAATATATACCTTAGCAGAAAAAAAGTTAATTGAAGAAAGTGGACGAAAAAACGTTCCTGGAAGACCAATAATTTATGTAACTACAGATGAATTTCTTAAACATTTTAATTTTTATAGTCTGGCTGAAATGCCGCCCTTAGAAGATTTTAATGTAGAAAATTTACAAACAAATATTGAAAGCAATGAAGCTGAATAACTATTTTCAAAGATTTATAGGTATAAAATTATAAAACCTCGCCATAATAAAGTTTTTATATTGAAAACTTTATTATGGGGGGGTATATTTATAAGTTTTTATATTAAATTATTCATCACACTTTTCATTGTCTTCATTTTCTGTATGTTTATCATCTTTATCCTTAAACATATTTTTAACAATATCTATAACCTGTGGTACGGTATCAACAATTCTATCATATGTATTCTGTTGATCTACAGATAATAGCCTTACTGAATCGTTTTTAACTACTAAAAATGCAACAGGCCTAACGGTAACTCCAGCGCCAGAACCACCACCAAAAGGGTATTTATCGCTTGAAACACTAGGTTTAATATTATTAAATTCACTACCTCCAGATGCAAAACCAACACATACTCTTGAAATAGGAATAATTGTAGTACCATCTATAGATTCTACAGGGTCGCCTACAATGGTGTTCACATCTATCATATCTTTTATACTCTCCATAGTGGTTCTCATTAAATTTTCGATTGGATGATTATCCATGTACATTTCCTCCTTTATATTTCTTAGAATTTGTTTTCTTATGCTTAATACTTATAAGGCAACTTATCATTACAAATGATATATAAATAATTTTCCCTAAATTGGCATAAATTATACCCGAAATTTCCATATTAATATCATTTTCTTTAAAGTGAGGGGTAACTTTTAAATCTATCTTTTTTACTTTAGTGAATTTTTGTAATAGTAAATAAAAAAAACTATAGGTGGAGTGAATTAAGCCAAATAAAATAGCTACAAAAGCAGCATCATCAAAACCATATTCTAAATAAGTATTTAAACTCATTGTTGGCTTGAATTTTAAATTCTTAATTTTGTTAATAATTAATTTAAAATCATTAAAAGTTAATGATTTTAAAAAATCTGCCTTTGCGATTTCTTTTTCCATGGTTTTTATTTTTGAATTTACTTTATCTTTAGATGGCGTTTTTGCCTTTATTTTTTTATTATATATGTAAATTTCCAAAACTTTGTTTTTATATTTAAGAGTTATTTTCAAAGGGATTGGAAATAATATAATTGTTAAGGTTAAAAGAAATACTATTATACCTTTAAACATGTTAACCTCCCAGTATGCCTAATAATTGGTATTATGTCCAAAAATCTATAAAAAAATCAGTAAATCACTATTATTTATAGGTATTCAAAATTATACACTAATATATAAAAAGAGGTGAAATCATGAAGAAAAATAATAAAATATTTTTATCACTTATTTTAAGTATATTTTTTTTATTCACGTCACTAATTCAAAATGTTTATGCTGAAGATATATATGTTAACGCTATAAGTTCTATAGCATTAGATTGTGATTCTAAACTTGTTTTATATGAAAAAAATGCATACACTCCAATTGAAATTGCAAGCACTACAAAAATAATAACTTGCCTTGTAGCAATTAAATGTGGGGATTTAAACAAAAAAATAGTTGTATCAGAAAAGGCGGCATCTATACGTGGTTCAGAAATAGGGTTAAAGGTTGGGGAAGAAATAACCTTAAAAGAGTTATTATATGGACTTATGTTAAGATCTGGAAATGATGCAGCAATCGCCATTGCAGAAGGAGTAAGTGGAAGTGTTGATGAATTTCTAAAACTAATGAACGAGTATGCACTAGAAATTGGATTGCTAAATAGTAACTTTGAATCTCCTCATGGCTTAGATAGTAGTAATCATTATTCTACAGCCTATGATTTAGCGATGGTTACTGCAAAGGCAAAAGAAATAAAACTATTTAATGATATAGTAAGTTCTAAAGATATTGATGCTAAAGAATACGGTTTTAATAGAAGTTACCATAATATAAATAAAATTCTATATCTTTTACCAAATGCCACAGGAGTAAAGACCGGTTTTACCGGAAAGGCAGGTAAATGTTTAGTTACTTCTGTTAAAATTCAAAATAGAGAGGTTATTATAATTACTTTGAATTGTACCCCTAGATGGAAAGAAACTGAAAAAATAAGTAAATATATAGAGAAAAATTATGAATATAAGAAAGTGATTAGTAAAGATGATACTTTGGAATCTCTTAATATAAAAAATGGTGCATCTAGTGTTCAAATAGCAAGTAAGGGAGATATTATAATTCCAGTAAAGAAGGATGAAAATATTGAGATTAAAATAAAAAAGCCACTATATGAGATAATTGCTCCAGTACAGCTAGGCGAAAAACTCGGTAGGGTAGATATATATTCAAATAATAAACTTTTGTTTACGCAGGCTCTAGTAGCTAAAAATTCTGTGGCAAAGAAAAATGTTTTTAGACAAAAATTAGATGAAATTGTGAATTTCATTATCCCTAGTAAATAAAAGAGTCCATAAGACTCTTTTATTTATTAGGGATAAGTTCACAAGGGGGTGACTAGGTATTCATCTAGCATTTCTAATTATTATTATTTAACTTGTCACAATTTTTACATTTATAAATATTTTAATAGTATAGTGCTTAGGAGGTTATATTTATGAGTTATGAACCCTATGATTGTATTGATGTAGGAAGTGAATTTTGTCCTAACTACACTAAACTGCGATAATGAGATTACATTTTTAAAGACATTAGATTTATTTTAATGATACCTTTAGTACCATCCCAATATATTGATTGTACAATACTATTGATTAATAGATGCTTTTCATTAAAATCTAAGACATCTACTAGAAAAGAAAAGTTACTTAAGGAATATAAAAATTTATTTGCATCCCACTCATTGTTTTTATATTTATATGAAGTAGCTTTTAAGCTTTCATATTTATCATTTAATTTTTCTATCTCATCTCCTAATTTCAAAATTTGCGGTCTTATATATTTTGATATTTCATTGTCTAGTGATAATTGGCTTATTAGAATATCCATTTGGGATTGTTTTGTTTTTATTTGTCCTGGTAAATTACTTATTTCACAATGCATAAAATTATTTTTGGTCATATCAGATTTAATTTTATTTAACTCTTCAAGCAGAACACTTCTGTCTAGTGTGACATTTTTCAAATTTTCTATAACTATTGATTCGAGTTCATCTACGCGGATATTAGGATTGTTACACCTAAGGCCTCTTGAATAATCTTTAGTACTGCAAACATAGTATTGAATTTTTTTATTGGAATGTGCACTAATGTGTCCATGTTTAACAATCATACTTTTACCGCATTTAGAACATTTTAAAGTTCCGGTAAGTAATGCAGCAGAGGAAGTTCCAAGGCGTGGTGCTTTATTTTTATTTTCATCTAAAATTTCTTGAATTAAAAGCCAAACAGACGGATCAATAATTCCTTCATGTGTAGAAACAGCAGCTACCCATTCATTTATATCTCGCTTAATCTTAGTTCCTTTACTTTTGTTATAAATTAGAATCCCATGCTTATTATCAAATTTTCCCATTACATTCATTCCAATAAATTCAAGATGTTTCATAACAGCTTCATTTGCTCTAACATAGAGGGGATTTCTTAATATAAGTTGAATTCTTTTCTTATTAAAGTCAGCCCCATTTTTTGTTTTTATGTTTTTTTGAAAAACACAGATAAAAACTTGGCTAATAGATTTATAATGTAAATATTTATCGTATATGAAGGCTACAACATCTAGTTCTTCTTTTATAGGTGATAATGTATGCATAGTTTTTTCTTTGAACTGGGAATCTAAATAGGTGATTTTTTTACTTTCATAGCCTAAAGGTGTTTGACCTCCTAACCACCTTCCATTTTTAGCCATTTCCAACATATTGTCACGAACCCGCTCACCGATAGTTTCACGTTCCAGCTGTGCAAAAACAGAGGCAATATACATCATTGCACGTCCCATAGGAGTTGAGGTATCGAATTGTTCATTAACGCTTATAAAACTTATATGCAGACTATCTAATTCATTTATAAGGGTAGAAAAATCGGATATATTTCTACTGATTCTATCTAGTCTATAACAGATAATAACATTAAATTTTTTTTCTCTTGCATCACTTAGCATTTTTTGAAACTGAGGTCTTTTAATATTTTTTCCTGAAAAGCCTTCATCTTCGTATATTATAAATTTTTCAATCCCTAAATGAGTACCTTCATGCGTGCATAGTTCAATTTGGTTAATTATTGATTCACCTTTTGTTGTAATCTTTGATTTTCTGGAGTATATAGCGGCAATTTTCAATTTACTTACTCCTTAATAATTGATTTAAAGTTTGTTAAAAGGTAAAATGAATATAATAAGTGAAATTCTCTAATTACTATAATAGCTTTACAAAATAAAGATATGTATTTTAAAAAAATAATATGCTTAGGTTATCTATATAAGTAAATATATTTAGCTATATATACCTTTGTAACACTCTTGATAAAACTGCATACTATAATATAATAGTGTATTTGGGGGAATATAAATGAAGGTTAAATCTACTATTCTTTTAGAATTAAATAAGGGCGAAACAGAACTTTTGAATGGATTATATACAAGGACTGCTTTAAAAATATTAGCGCCTGAGCTTTCATTACAAGAAATAAACGAATTAATAGATGATTTAACCAAAAGTAACACTAGTATTTAAAAGGTAATATGGTTAAAAGTGTAGAATAAATAGAAAAGAGCGAGTTAAATACTAATGAGTAGTGTTATTTATTAATAAAAAACAAACAATCCTGAATATACTAAACAAATTCTATTAAAGAATGATATACTATTATAATATTAATACAAGATGAAATATGGAGATGATTTATATGAAGTTATGTGATGTATGTAAAAAAAATATAGCAATGATATTAACATCAAAAATTGAAAGCGGAAAAACTGAAACTGTAGCTTTATGTATAGAATGCGCTAAAAAGAGGGGAGTTCCAGTTATGGATCAATTGATGCAACAAGCTGGGATATCTTCAGAGGATATTCAAAACTTAAATCAGCAAATGGGTAATATCTTTAAAGATATGAATTTAGAAGATATGAATTTAGAAGATATGAACCTTGAGGATATGAAGCTTGAAGATATGAGCAATGAGAATGGTGACGGTAAAAAACTTATTGGTAATATTTTTAATGGCTTATTTTCACCTAAAGATGAAAATAAAGATTTCATAGATGAGGAAATTGAAACTTCACCAAAGAGTGTGAATGCACCAGAAGATAAGTCAAAAAAGAATCCCTTTAAAAAGAAGCGAAAGCACTTAGAGACATATGGGATAAACCTAACAAACAAAGCAAATCAAAAGGGTGTAGACAAGGTTGTTGGGAGGAATAAAGAAATTGATCGCGTAGTTCAGATTTTAAATAGAAGAACCAAAAACAATCCCATATTAATTGGGGAAGCAGGTGTTGGTAAGACAGCTATTGCAGAGGGTTTAGCTGTGAGAATTTCAGAAAAACAAGTTCCAGAGAAATTGTTTAATGCCGAAGTTTATTTGCTTGACCTCACTGCGGTTGTTGCAGGTACACAATTTAGAGGACAATTTGAAAGTCGCATGAAGTCAATTATTGAAGAAGCTAAGGAAAGTGGAAATATAATATTGGTTATTGACGAGGTGCACAATATTATGGGCGCTGGTGAAGTTCAGGGTGGGTCAATGAATGCAGCAAATATTTTAAAACCAGCTTTAGCCAAAGGTGAAATACAAGTTATTGGAGTTACTACTCTCGAGGAATATAGAAAATATATAGAGAAAGACGCAGCTCTTGAGAGAAGATTCCAGCCAGTCCTAGTTGAAGAACCAAGCATAGAAGAGACAATAGAAATTTTAAAGGGAATAAGAGGCTATTATGAAGAATATCATAAAGTTAAAATATCTGATGAAATTATTGAGGAAGTTGTAAACTTATCTGAAAGATATATAACGGACAGGTTTCTTCCAGATAAAGCTATAGATGTTATTGATGAAGCTGGTTCTAGGGCTAATTTGAAAAATATTGGACTTATTGAACTTTCAGGATTAAAGCAGCAATCAGAAAAAGTGCAAAATGAAAAGGATGATGCAGAAGCTACTGGAAACTTTGAAAAAGCTGCAGAATATAGGATGAAACTATGTAAAATAAAAGAGAATATTGTTGAAATTAAGAAAAAATGCAGTGAGGTCAAAATTACGCAGGAGGATATTGCTTTTGTAATTGAATCATGGACTAGAATTCCAATTCAAAAGATTACAGAGAAAGAAGCGAAAAAGCTATTGGACTTAGAAAACAGACTACATAAACGAGTTATAGGCCAAAATGAGGCGATTGCTAGTTTATCTAGAGCAATTAGGCGGAATCGTTCAGGATTTAGAAAGAAGAAAAAGCCTTCCTCTTTTATTTTTGTTGGACCAACAGGGGTTGGAAAAACAGAGCTAGTTAAAGCACTAGCCTCTGAACTCTTTGGAAGCGAGGATGCATTAATTCGTATAGATATGTCTGAATACATGGAAAAACATACTGTTTCAAAGTTGATTGGTGCACCACCAGGGTATGTAGGCTATGAGCAAGCTGGCCAATTAACTGAAAAAGTCAGAAGAAAGCCTTATAGCGTGATTCTTTTAGATGAAATTGAGAAAGCTCATCCGGATGTATTTAATATGCTATTACAAATTCTTGAGGATGGAAGATTAACAGATAGTCAGGGAAGAACTGTTTTCTTTGATAACACTGTAATAATAATGACATCCAATGCAGGTACTCAGTTTAAAGCAGGTAGTATGGGGTTTGTTCAGGATAATTATGATATTTTAGAAGCCCGTGTGAAGGATGCTTTAAAAGAAACCTTTAGACCGGAATTTTTAAATAGAGTAGATGAAACTATTGTATTTACTCCTCTTAAAAAAGAAGAACTTCGCAAAATAGTAGATTTAATGATTATGGAAGTTGTGGAAGAGGTAAAAGAAAAGAAAATTACCGTGGACGTAACAGACGCAGTAAAGGACTTTGTATTAGAAAAAGGATACGATGACAAATATGGAGCAAGACCACTGAGACGAACTATTCAAAAGTATATCGAGGATGAGATTGCAGAGCAGTATCTCCAAAATGAATTTAGTGAAGGGTCAAATATATCCATAGAATTAAAAGAAGGTAAAATTGTTATAAGCCTTTAGTATAGTTAAATTATGTTAATGTACCGAGTAATGTGTAAAAGCTGCTGAAAATTATTCAGCAGCTTTTGCACGTTATTGTTTAATATCTTTTTCTAATAAATTATAAGATTTTTTGGAATTGTAGATTTTGTAATATTCCTCTACATAAGTAATCCCTGTGAAAAATACTTCACATAAAAAAATTGCGAAAAATATATCCATTATCACGTGTTGTTTAATAAACTGAGTAGATATTATAATAAGAAATCCTACCACATTAACTGGAAATTTAATTCGTTTATTAGCGTTTGTAAGATTAATCCCTTTAACTGCTAGGTATGTAGTAATTACATGTATGCTTGGAAAGCAATTATAAGGCATATCAGAGCTATAAGTAAATAAAATTAATTTTGAGAATATATCCTCTCCAGTGACAATAGGCCTTGCTACAGTGGTTTGAAAAAAATAAAAAGTTATAAAAGCAACAACATAACATAGGATTAAGGTAAGCATAATTTTATAATAAACTTTTCTGTTTTTAAAGCACAAATAAACAAAACAAAAGGCTAAGAAAAACCATAAAGTCATATAAGGTATTATGAAGACTTTTATAAGTGGTAAAAATCTATCTAAATCAGTAGTTAGGTCATAAACTCCTCTTTGGGTATTATTTAGCGTCCAATAAAACAAATTAGAAAAAGGGATAGAACCAATAAGTAACAGTGGTAATAAATTTTTAAAAAGTTTCTTCAAGTAATCAGTCCTCTCTTCAAAGACTATTTTAACGGAAAATTACAATATTTTCAATGATTTTCGTGAAATTTTTTATGGATATTGTGACATTATTATAAAAAAATAAAAAAATGTGTTGAAAAGAGGGTATAAAATGCACAAGAGATCATCGCAGTTTGGTGTTTCGAGCATGTCCTTGCCGTCTGGCAGAAACAGGAGACTGTATATTATGTTCGCAGCTAGCAGGTAAAAATTTCTGTGATTGTTGTAATTGGAATGGAGTATGCATATATCAAGACTATGCTTCAAACAATTACAAAGCTAAAGAAAGCAGGAAATATTATCATTGCAAAATAGTAGAGAAAAATAAATTTGAAGATAATGTTGTTATATTTACTCTTGAGGTAAGTGATAAATTGGTAAGCGAATTGGTTCATGCGGGGAGTTATGTTTTTGCTCGCCGCCCGGATACAGATACGAGGTTTGATACTCCGATATCAATAATGGATACTGATACGAGAAATAATACGATAACTATTGCTATAGAATTAAAAGGAACAAAAACCAAGGACTTAGATATATTAAAAGAAGGAGAAGAGATGCTAGTAAAAGCACCATTTTGGAATGGTATTTTAGGTGTGAAAAACATAAATAATATTAAAAATAGTAAATGTTTAATTGTAGCAAGAGGTATAGGGCAGGCCCCTATGATACCTCCGCTTAAACATTTGCATGGAAATAATAATGAAATTACCGTTATAATTGATAATGCCCCCTATAAAAATAGCTTTGTTAATGAATATATGGAAAAATATGCTTCAAAAGTTATACTGGTAAGTACTATATGCCGTGGAAAGATTACAGAGGAATTTAATAATATATTGAAGGATTTAATTAGTAATAATGATATCAAATTAGTGCATTGTGATGCTGCGGATGTTTTAAATTATGAATTGATGAAGGTCGTAGAAGGTATAGATGAAAATATTAAATATTCATGTTGTAATAATGCAAAGATGTGCTGTGGAGAAGGCATATGTGGTTGCTGTACAAGAAAAAATAATGACCGTAAACTAAGAAGGCTCTGCAAAATGCAGACAGAACCTAAATACGTATTAGAGGGGAGGAGAATATTTTGAAGGTTATTGTAATTGGTGGTGGGTGGTCTGGTTGTAGTGCGGCAATAGCAGCAAAAAAAGCGGGCGCTACGGTTGTATTATACGAAAAAACAGATATGCTTTTAGGACTTGGTAATGTAGGTGGTATAATGAGAAATAATGGAAGGTATACCGCGTCAGAAGAAATGATAGCGCTAGGGGCAGGAGATTTAATACATTTGACTGATGGAAATAGTAGACATAAAAATATTGACTTTCCTGGACATAAACATGCCTGGCTTTATGATGTAAACAAGATTGAGCCAGCAGTTCTAAAATATTTAAAAGCTATGGATATAGAAATAAACTTGATAACAAGAATAGTAGATGTTGAAAAAGAAGGAAATAGAATAAAAGGAATATATTTATCAGATGGAGAATATGTGCAGGCTGATGTATTTATAGAAACTACAGGTTCAACAGGGCCAATGGGTAACTGTTTAAAATATGGAAATGGATGCTCAATGTGCATTTTAAGATGTCCAGCTTTTGGGCCAAGGGTAAGCATAAGCTACAGAGCAGGCATTGAAGACCTAAAGGGTGAGAGAGAAGAAGATGTATATGGAGCTATTAGTGGTTCTTGCAAACTAGCCAAAGATTCATTAGCGGAGGATGTTATTAAACAACTGGATGAAACCGGATTAGTTATTTTAAAAGTTCCAGAAGAAGATATTAATTTGGATAAACTTAAACTAAAGGTATGTCAGCAGTATGCACTTAAAGAGTTTGCAGAAAATATAATTCTTTTAGATACAGGTCATGCAAAATTAATGACTTCGTATTATCCATTGGAAAAGTTAAGAAAAATTAAAGGACTTGAAAACGCAAAATATATAGATCCATATGCAGGGGGAAAGGGAAACTCCATAAGGTATCTATCCGTAGCTCCAAGAACAAACAGTATGAAGGTTGTAGGCCTGGATAATTTGTTTTGTGCAGGTGAGAAGGCTGGATTATTTGTAGGTCATACAGAAGCCATTATAACTGGTGCTTTAGCTGGACATAATGCAATAAGGAATTATTTGGGCATGCCACTACTTATATTACCAAGAGCCCTAGCCGTTGGAGATATAATTGCCTATGCAAATGAAAAAATAAATTCTAAAGAAGGAAGAACAAATAGATATACTTTTGCAGGAGCGGAGTATTTTAATAGAATGGTGGAAATGGGGCTTTATACTTTGGATATAGATAAGATAAAGGGAAAAGTAGAAAAATTAAATTTAACTAATATATTTAGTGAAAAACTTATATAGATAAAGATTTGGAAAGGTCAGCTTAAGGTGGAGCGGACCTTTTCACTTTTCTAAACATTTATAATTGCTAGGTATTTTAAAATTATTAAGCCTAAACAAACCAAGATAATATATGTTTGTATTGAAAATCATCACCATAGGTTAGCTTGTTAAGTTTTATTATGGAATCTTTTACTTTAGTTAGGTAAGTTGAATAATACTGATCAGTTTTATTTAAAGTGTTTTCGCAAAGGGTTGGCTCATTAAAAACTAAATATTTTCTGCATATAAAAGGCCTTACAGAATAGATTGTACAATTGCTATTGCTGTCTAAAAAGGCACAAGGAATATTAGCGTTTGCATATAATTTATAATTTTCATCCAAAAATCTACCGTTAGTATGCACAAGGCGTGATAAAGTTTCTTTGTTTTGGTTGATTTTATAATTAAATTCAGCCATCATATCTTTAGAATAATGCTCACTCATGTAAACTTTTATTAATTCATTTTCAAGTTGACTTGATAATATTGGTAAAAAACAGCAATGGTTACAGCCTTGCTTGCAAGAAGTAACTTTCTCTATAGGCTTTAATGCATTATCAAGTTTTTCGTAAAGGCGCCTGAGTTTCCGCGAGGCCTCCTCTGGAGATAATCCAGAAATTATTGAATCAATTCTAGATTCAATAAATCCATTTATTTTTTGTACTGCTATGATAATTTCAGTTTGATCATAAATGATTTGCCTTCCAGTGTCAGGTAACAATATTGCTTCATAAGTATGATTTTTTTTCATACAACAATCAGAAAAATTCAATCCACTTCCGCATATACATAATTGATTTTTGGGAATTATTGATACACTAGCATTAAATTTCATTTTAATCCGCCCCTTGTTTAATTACGTTTGAATAAATACCTATATATGATTTGTGGTTTTTCATTATATTACAATAAATATGTTGATTCTAAAAGTAATGGTAAATTTATTATAGTATCATCTACTGCAAATGTAAAAATATATTTTTATTTTTAAGCTAATAAATAAAGTTAGCAGTATATTTTATAAAGTAATACAAACAATAGATTTATGTGGAAAAGATTTATTATATACGGACTTTTAGGTCTCTGCGCAGAGGTTTTGTGGAATGGTTTGGGCGCAATGCTTAGGGGTGATGTTTTACTTAGGGGCACTACCTGTATTTGGATGTTTCCTATATATGGGCTTGCTGTATTTCTTGAACCGGTGCATTATAGGATAAAACATCTTCCGCTTATAGCTCGGGGAGGTATATACATGGTTCTTATATTTGCAGTAGAATTACTTTGCGGACTACTGCTTAAATCTGTTTTAGGTGTGTGTCCTTGGAACTATGAAAATAAAACATTATCAATAGGTGGAATAATTACATTGGGTTATGCACCAGTATGGATTGTGGTTGGGATTATATTTGAAAAAATCCATGATGCTATAATATGCATTGAAAGCAGTATCAATTGTAATTCTAAATGAAAAGTGGGAAGAAAGTTATGAATGTAAAAAAATATACAATGTGCTTAATGTAATAAATACATTAAGCACACCGTATATTTTTTATTTGCTATTATAGCTAGGAGTTAAGCTTAGCAATAGTGAAGTGATATTTTCCTTCAAAAGTTCTGCACTTTGAAGAGTAAGTCCTGTAGAGCAAAGGATTCTATTTGGTATTTCAATGGCCATTTCTTTTAATTCAATACCCTTTTGGGTTAACTTAACAAATACTTTTCTTTCATCTACGGTATCTCGAGTTCTATTTACTAGCTCCATACATTCTAATTTTTTTAATAGTGGAGTCAAGGTGCCAGAATCAAGATGTAATTTTTTTCCCATCTCTTTTACTGTTATATTATCTTTCTCCCATAATACTAAAAGAGAAATATATTGAGTATAGGTTATACCCAGTTTATCTAGGGCGGGCTTATACAATTTTGTTATTTCACGGGAACAAGCATATAGAGCAAAGCATAATTGGTTATCTAATTTAAGTGGTTCATAGTTCATTTTAATCACTTCCTTTATAGTTTATTAAATCATCATCTTAGACGCTGTAATATTAATGACACGCACTTATAGAAATGTCATTAAAATAAAAAAAGGTATGAACATAAAACATATATTATAGCTTGAAAATATGTTCTACGTCCACACTAGTAAAATTAATGAGATGGATAAATTTAATGGGTTTTATAGAAGCTTTTTAATGTTACCTTCAATTTCCATTGGTTCTATAGGAGATTCAAATCTTTCTACAACATTACCACTTTTGTCTATCAAAAATTTAGTGAAATTCCATTTAACTGAATCACCTAATAGAAAATCAGGAAATTTTTCTTGTAAAAATGAATGTAACATTTTACCGCTTGGGTTATTCATATCAAAGCCTCCAAAGGCTACTTGCTGTGTCAAATACTTAAATATTGGGTGTGCATCATTACCTCTAACTTCAACTTTTTCAGAAAGTGGGAAAGTTACTCCAAAATTAATTTCACAAAAGTTTTTTACCTCATCATTGTTTGAAGGTTCTTGGTCTGCAAACTGGTTAGAAGGAAAACCTAGTATCTCAAAGCCTTTAGCATTATATTTCTCATATAGTTTTTGTAAATCTTTATATTGAGGTGTAAAACCACATTTACTTGCAGTATTTACAATTAATAATACTTTGCCTTTGAATTTATCTAAGGCTGCATCCTCTCCATCGATAGTTTTAAATTTAAAGTCATAAATATTCATAATTTAATAATCCTCCTTTATATGTTTTTTCTTATATAGCAATATATTAGTTTGCATCAATTTAAATATGTAAAATTAAATTGCATGCAACTAGTTTATGACCTTAATATATCATGTTAATCATAAACTGTCAAGGACTTCTTTTGTGAAATAAGAGATTTAATTTTTGTATAAAAAAATATACGGATTATCATAAGGCATGCTTATAATAATCCGTATATTATTGAAAATAAATAAATACTTATATTGTACTTAAAAGGTGGGCTTTTGAACATTAATTTTATTTATCATAAAGCCTGATACATAATCAAATTCACGCCACTTTTGAATTAATGTTTTATCACCTAAGAAGGTTGATTCAATTGGCGCATTGTTATCCACGAGAAGGCTAGAACTTGAGTTGAATAAAAATACTCCATCAGCACCAGCTTTATATACTTCATAAGCTCGTAGCAAATACTGTTGGACATCCAAATAAACTTTATTATTTACGTATAGACCTTGTTTTACTAATTCTTCTTCTTGCTTTGTTATATCATGCCCACTAACATCTGCAGAAATACCAATATATAATTGTACATTGGTGTTTTTAACCATGTCTACATAAGGTTTAATGTTGAAATATTCCTCGCGACTAATGCTTGAGGGTATTAATCTATTAAGCAAACCTTCTTTAATCCAAGTATTAATATCATAACCATATTTAATGGGGTCATTATAAGGTATTCTTATGTTAATGGTTTTGTCTTTTGGTAGGTCTTTTCTTAAATCTCGTAAAAAATCATTCATAATACGTATCTTTTCCTCATTTGAACGATTTTCACCGAAGAGTGTAGGATACCTACAAAAATCCAATGTTATGCCTCCCACATTATTAAAAGATGCTGCTTCCATTAGTACATTTTTTATGTAAGCTCTGACTTCTGGATAGTAATAGTCTAAGTAAAAGCTTCCAGGTTGAGTAAAATTATAAAATTTATTATACATAGCACCATTTAAAAATCCGTAAATTAATGGACTATAAAATGTATCCATTCTAAGTGAAGCATTAACCTTCAATCCTTTTTCCCTGCCTCTATCAGCAATGATTTCTAAAGGGGATTTACCAGAACTTAAGATGTTTAATATTTGATTTTTTGCTAACCTATCACCATCTCTAAGTTGGTCATCATATATTTCTAAACCTTCAAAAGCGTTGCCAGCATATTTACTATTATAATTTAACATGCCAGTAGTTCCTAAACACCAATTTAATTCTCCAACATTTTTTCCAGTAAAAATATCTACCGTTTTACTTTTAAGAGTTTCAATATCAGGGTATGACCCATCAAAAAAACCAGAATATCCATCAAAATCATATAGAGCTGTTTTTTTATTATCCGATTGTTTTTCATATATTGAGATCTGTTCCTTAGTTAAACCTACTAATTTAATATAAGCAATCCTTGCTCTTTGAGATGGGTTTGGAGAAATTTTAATTGAGCTATTATTAAAATTTGATATTATTGTAGATTTCTCATTAATAAACTGATCACCGTATAACTCCTTAGATTCAAGAGAAATATCACCCTTTATTTGAAGTGTGGAAGAGCCATCTGTTTGACTTATTTTAAAGCTTTCAGTACCTGTAACATATCCAACATAAACCCTAAACCAGCCATTTAGTTTTACTGGCATATTTATGGGAAGAGCATTTTCTACATTTTCAAGTATTGTTCCATTTTCATTTGAGTCATAATCTTTGTAAGTCTCTAGTCCCCAACCTGAGTGAGGAGCGTCATTTTGATCGTTTGCCAACATCTTATCTATTTTATTATATAAGTATACTTTTCCTGGCTGGGAACTTACAGTTTGACCTGGCTCTAAGTTAATTGTCTTAACATTAAGGGTAACAACTTTTGATATTTCCTCAATTTTCTTGTCAACTGCAATAACTGTAAGTACAAGCTTCATTTCGCCAGATTGGGTTATATTACTAAGGACAAAACTGATATTTTTATTGTCTAGTGTCTTTGTATTTTCTGCTACAATTTTATCATTTTTGTATAAGGCACATTTAACTACATAATGTTTTTCCTTTATAAGCTTTTCATCCTCAATAGTCATAGCTATGGAAGCATTTACAGTTTGATTATTTTCATCAGCTGTTACAGTACAATCTTTTATTGATAGGGATTTCGTTATAGCAAAATTTTCAATATAGATTTGATTTATACCAGTAAGTGCATCAGTCATATCATTATATAAAACAACCATATCAGAAAGACCAGTACTTGCTAATTGTGGGTCATTGAAGCTGGCTATTTTAGTTCCATCTAATAATATGGAAATATTGTTATTTCCATTATTTTTGATAGACCATCTATGAATATTATTATCTTTTGGTAAATATGCATCAACGGTTTGAAAAGAACCATCTCCTGATGCTTTATTCATTAAGTTTATTTTTATTTTGTTATCTGAGTCTTTGCTATTAAGGCTTAAGCGGTACCTTTTATTATTAGCAATTATATCTATTGCAAAGCCTCTCCAGTTTGCATTTTTACTTGGAGTTTGCAAATCAGTCATTTTAGCGTCGAATTCTATATTAAAAGGCCCAGCGCCTATTTCTACATCTTTACTTATTTTTGAAATTGAATTTTGAGAGTTATTATAAAACAAATATTGTTCATATGGAACATGAGTATAATAGTTATTATGATCACTAGTATCGCCTATAAAGTTGCTTTGTGTATTTTCAGAATTTCTACTCCAACCACTATCTAAAAGGTTAATGCAATTGTCATTAAAAATAACCTTAAGGTTTTCATTGTTTTCTACAAGCAGATTATTATTGGTTTTAAAATTCATTTGAAGCGGCTTGGAAAGTTTCATATCATCTTTTGAATAAATGTCTGCAGCAATTTTCAAGGTATATGATTCTCCAAGTGCATATCCTTTTACTGGTGGTTTAATTAAAATAGATTTCAGATCTTTTCCTAGTTCTAATTTTGTATTTATTAATTTCCCAACACTATCTATTACGGTAATAGATTTCTGTGTTGCATCATCATATTTAAGTTCTTTATTAAATTGAATATTCCAGACTTTATTTGCACTAACTACTTGATCATTATTTGGTTCAAATGCATATGAAGTATGTGCAGATAATAATAAAATACAAAATGACAATAAAATAAATGCTTTTTTCAATAGTTTTTTCATCTCTTGTAATACCCCCTAGTATACTTTCTTTTACGTTCTCAATTATTTTAACACAATTGTTATAATTTTATAACAAGATTGGGAAAATTTAATTTTATCTATATTTATTAAAAGGCGCATAATGGTTTGCCTACGTTAAAGTGAAAAAACATAATTGTTGTATTATTTTTCAAAATATGCTAACATAATAAATAAATATTAATTATTAATAAATAACTAATATTTATTTATTAATGTAACATCAAAGATGATAATTTAATAATATATTTAGGAGGAGATATTAGTGAATAATCAAGAACTTATGATTGTAAAACAAGCTATTATAAACGAGATAGAAGGGTATGAATTTTATAATATGGCAGCGAATAATTCTAGTTCCGCTGAGGTGAAAAACGCTTTTTTGGAACTTGCGCAGGAAGAGATGCAACATGTAGTCTGGTTAAAAGATCTATTTAATAAGGTTAAAGATGATAATGTGGTGGATTTTCAATTGGCATTAATTCCAGAACCAGCTTCTCCAGCAATTTTTAAATGGGAGAACCTTGATAGAAAGGATGCTGGCATTGCAGTATCTGCTTTTGGTATTGGAATACAAATGGAAAAAGCATCAATAGAATACTATACAAAGGCTGCTAAAGAGACGGGAATTAAAAAGGCAAAGGAACTATTTAATATTTTAATTAAATGGGAAAAAATCCATTTGGATAAATTTTCATTGCAGTATGAAGAGCTAAAAGAAGAATGGTGGTCAGAGCAGGGTTATGCACCATTTTAACTATATTTCAGAAGATGATTTAATTATAGGAATAAGGTATCTATGTTATAATCATAGATGCCTCATTTTTTTATAAGAAATTATAAAATTGTTTTATTAAATCATATTATAGAGTGAAAATACACTAAAAATAAATGAAAATCATTTCATAACCATAGTAAAGTAATAATATAGCTAAAAAGCCAACTAGAAACCAAAGGACCATTAGTTTGTAATCTGCTTTTTTAGGCTTTGGAGTGAAAACATCAACAATATTATTAAGCGGTTCATTAATTTCGTCATGGATTATTTTTTTTAAGTCATCATCCATTTAATACACCTCATCAATTACTTGCTTATACATATATATTATCTACAGTCAAATATATATTCCATATATAAATAAATATTTCAATAATAATGATAAAACCACCAATCTATTTAATAGAGCGGTGGTTTTTTTATGGGGGGGATAGAAACAAACAAATAAGTGGTAATAATATTAAAATCCTATAATTAAAGTTACTTTAATATATACTATGGAGATTCAAAGAAATTGTTACTAAGTTTTACATTGTTTATAAAATAAATAGATAAAGATTTTTATAAGTCTATGCTAAAATGAATTTTAAATCTGCTTTCTAGGTATAATTATTCTTGCAATGAGAGAAAATAATAAAGTACATGTAACGTAGTTAGTAGCAAATGAGATTATTAAGGTAAAAATATTAGATGTGGTTTGAAAATAGAACCTAAATTAATTTGAAAGGAGTGTTAAAGATGCCTGATCATCAACATGTTGGAGGTAGTAAAAATAGCAATATTAACGTTAAACGTGACAATATTAGTAAACCTAAAAAAAGTAAAGGAGATAAAAAATCACCACCTTTGTATGAAAATTTCAATGGAGAAACTCTTGAGTAAATACTCAAATGAATTTAAAAAAACTATGCTGCGAAAAAAATCATTTAGAGGAGAGTGAGTAATATGCAAAAGGGTAAAAAAAGTGAAGCTAATAGGCAAGAAGTTAATATTGGGACTAAAAGAACAGATGCTAGCGATAAACAAAAGGACCAGAAGAAGGAAAGAAGAAATTGAAATAAATTTTTAGGATTAGAGGTATATTTAATTTTAAACTTTAAAGTACACATCTGCAATTAGAAAGGGAGCGAGAACCCATGGAAAATAAAACAGAGTATTTTATAAATCAAGGTTATAAGATAATGAAGTTTGAACGTGATATTGATAAAGTTAATGGCCAAGAAATAGGGAGGGTTGAAGTTAAAGCATTAGATGGACGTAGGGAGTATATAACCTTAGATGATAATGCTGCAGATGAAATAGAAAGGAATTTATTTGAATATTTAAAAAGTAAATAGTTTGTATATTTATACTGTCATATTCGTGAATGACTATTTTATATTAAATGGAACATATTAGCAATAATTAATCATTGTAATGGAAATAAGATATGCTTGTAACAAATAGCATATCTTATTTTCTTTTATTATAAGACACAAAATTTTAATATAAGAGATGTAATTATTATTAATATATTGTAAAATAGAGTTTGTTTGTCTTAGAAAAATTATTTCTATTATTGACAAACAATAAAATACATTATTTAATTTTAAGACTAAATTTTAGGAGGAGTTTCAAATGAAAAAAGTTGCGGTTATATTTAATGGCGGGACAATAGCTATGACGGTTGATCCAAGAATGAAGGCTGCAATTCCAACTCTAAGTGGAGAAGAAATAATGTCTATGGTTACGGGAATTGAAAATTATGCACAAATAGAATCATATACGTTTTCAAGCTTACCGGGGCCTCATATGACACCAGAGCTTATGATGGAATTGTCTAAATATATACAAACTTTCCTGCTTAGAGACGATATATGTGGGGTTGTAGTGACACATGGTACGGATTCACTTGAGGAAACAGCCTATCTATTGCACTTAACTATAGATAATCCAAAGCCGGTAATTGTTACAGGTTCAATGAGGAATAGTTCGGAACTTGGGTATGATGGGCCAGCAAATTTATCAGCTTCTATTTGTACTGCAATTTCAGAAGAGGCACGAAATAGGGGAGTACTAGTGTGTTTAAATGATGAACTTAATTGTGCAGGGGAAGTCACTAAATCACATTCAATGCATCTAAATACTTTTCAGAGCCCTGAATTTGGGCCTATAGGAATTATCGACAATAATGAGGTAATATTCTACAGAGATAGTTTAAAAAAAGAACATATACTAACAGAAAAAATAGAAACTAGAGTAGATTTAATAAAAGCTTGTGCTGGGATGGATTCGAAATTAATTGACTTTTGTGTGGCGCAGGGTGCAAGAGGACTTGTTATTGAAGCCATGGGAAGAGGAAACATTCCACCTCAAATGGCAGAAGGAGTAAAAGTAGCTATAGAAAAGGGTGTGGCAGTAGTTATGGTATCTAGATGCTTCAAAGGAAGAGTATTAGATTCTTATGGGTATCCCGGTGGTGGCAAAGAGCTTAGAAATGCTGGTGTGATTTTTGGAGATAGCCTTCCGGGGCAAAAGGCTAGAATTAAACTTATGCTTGCACTTGCTAGCACCACAAATTTAGAAGAAATTGAAGCTATGTTTGAAAGAGGAAGATATAAAAGCCGAATATAAAATGAATTTTAAAATTAAATATTCGTGATGGCATTGACGTAGAACTCTGTTTTTGGTATTATGTTTGTATAAAAGTAAATATACACTAAGGTTTCACGAACCTTAGTGGTTTTATTTTGTAATGTAAATATATTAGCTTCGTTGTTTTAACGATATTTTTTAACTTATGTAGCTAATTTAAAACGGAAGGAGTTCGTTTATAAACGAAAGATAAAATTGTAATCATTACCCAAGATATAATAAAATACAGAATAGGGGATAAATATGAAATCAATAAAAAACAAGGCCAAAGATTCTATATTTGAAAAACTTTTCAAACTAAGAGAAAATAATACATCAGTTAAAACAGAAATACTCGCTGGTATAACTACATTCATTACCATGGCGTATATTATATTTGTAAACCCTAACATTCTCAAATTTGCTGGAATGAATCTACCAGGGATAAAGGGAGATGGGGCAGCAGGATTTAATGCTCTAAATGATCCAATTGTAGCATCAGTTTTTGCAGCTACATGTCTTGCAGCAGCAGTAGGTACTTTTGTAATGGCATTCTATGCTAATTTGCCCTTTGCACAGGCACCAGGCATGGGACTCAATGCATTCTTTACATATAGTGTATGTTTAACACTGGGATATACATGGCAACAAGCCTTATCGGCGGTTCTTATATCTGGAATTTTATTTATAATAATAACGCTTACTTCAATAAGAGAAAAGATAGTGGATGCGTTGCCACAAAATTTAAAACTCGCTATTTCAGGTGGTATTGGTCTGTTTATAGCACTTATAGGTTTTAAAAGTGGTGGGATTATCGTAGGAAGTAAAGAAACTCTAGTAACATTTGGTAACTTTACAAATCCAAGTGCAATAGTAACATTAATAGGTATAACTGTTACGGCAATACTTATGGCTAGAAAAGTAAAGGGATCTATCTTATTTGGAATCGTCATAAGTGCAATAGTAGGAATTCCTTTTGGAATTACTAAACTCTCAGGAATTCAAGTATTTAGTGCACCACCATCTCTTGCACCTACATTTATGCAATTTGATTTTGCAGGTCTTTTAGGAGCAGGTTCTGGTAAAGGATTGTTTGCAGCAATAATGAGTGTAATAATGGTTGTAATAACCTTTAGTTTAGTAGATTTGTTTGATACCATAGGAACCCTTGTAGGAACAGCAACAAAAGCTAACATGCTTGACGAAACAGGTAGAGTGAAAAATATGAAAAAAGCATTGATGTCAGATGCAGTAGCTACTACGGCAGGAGCATTCATGGGAACAAGTACTGTAGTAACCTATGTTGAATCCACAGCAGGAGTTGCCGAAGGTGGAAGAACAGGCCTTACATCAGCCACAGTTGGAGTGTTGTTTTTATGTTCATTATTCTTTAGTGGACTTGTAGGAATAGTACCAGCTGAAGCTACTGCTCCAGCACTTGTAATAGTTGGAGTGCTTATGATGAGTTCGGTGACTAAAATAGATTTTGACGATTTTACAGAAGCACTTCCAGCATTCTTTACTATAGCAATAATGCCTTTTAGCTATAGTATAGCAAATGGTATAGCAGCAGGAATTATTTTCTATCCAATAGTAAAAATAGCAACAGGAAAGAGCAAGGAAGTAAGCCCTATAGTTTATGTTTTAGCACTATTATTTATAGTTAGATTTATTATATTACCTTAAGGGAGAATATATTTATACACCAATTATTAATAGATAAAACAGTTAAGAAGAGTTTTAAACATACTCTTCTTTTTTTTATAAATAAAGTACTGTAACAAAGTTAGTATCACTTGAATAACATAATAAAAAATTGTGTAAAGGGTGATATTATGAAAATAAATAATAGACTGTCAAATGTTAATGAATATCATTTTAAAAAAATTGAGGACATGAAAAATGCAGCGATTCTAACAGGTAAAAAAATTATTGACTTGAGTATTGGAGATCCAGATTTAGAAGTTAATTTGAAAATCACAAGTGCCCTAATAGATGGATTAAAAGATTATAGGTATAATAATTACCCACCCTATGATGGCGTAATGGAACTTAAAAAAGCCGTTATTAAATACTATAAACAGGTTTATTCTGTAAGTCTAAACTCCGATGAAGTAATAATTCTTATAGGCTCAAAAGAAGGAATAAGCAATATTATTCCAGCAGTATGTGACATAGGAGATATTGTAATAGTGCCAGAACCTGCATACCCTGTTTACAGCATTTGTTCCAAACTATGGGGCTCTATACCTTATACTGTACCTTTAACGCCAAAAAACGGATATATGCTAGATTTTAATGCTATACCTGAAGAGATAATTGCTAATTGTAAACTTATGTTTATAAATTATCCCAATAATCCAACTGGTGCTGTAGCAAGTTGTGAGTTTTATAAGAGTATTATAAAGTTTTCTTATGATAATAATATTGTTTTATGCAATGATTCGGCATATAATGAGATAATTAAGGCAGATAAGAAAGCCATTAGTCTTATGCAGTATGATATAAAAAGGCAATGTGTTGAGTTTGGAACATTATCTAAAACATACAATATGACAGGGTATCGAATAGGATATGCTGTTGGTAATGCTAGAGTAATAAATGCTCTTTTAAAGGTGAAAAGTAATTGCGATTCTGGGCAATTTATTCCGGTGCAAAAGGCTGCAATTGCTGCTCTTAACTTAGAAAGAGATTATGTTTACAATATGAGAAAAATATATGATGAAAGGCGAGAAGCTGCTAAAAGTGTTTTACTACAAAAAAACATTAATTTTTTTGATGCAGAGGGGACTTTTTATTTGTGGTGCAAAACACCTGACAATTATACAACTAATAAGTTTTGTGAAGAGCTATTGATTAATAATGGAATTGTGGTTACGCCTGGTAATGCTTTTGGAAAACTTGGATATGATTATTTCCGTATAGCATTGACTAAAGATAAGGTTATTATCGAAGAAGCTTTAAAATCTCTAAATAAATGTGGTGATTAATAATATTATTGGTATAATATAAATTATATAGGAAATATTTTATTATAAGTGTGAACTATTTTTAAAATACATTAAATTACAATATCACAGTATTTTTTTAATAAAAATCCTGATAAAAGTGACAACTTATAATTTTAACTTGAAATTGTAGTGATAGTTTATGTATAATTGTAAGGGTTCACAATGAACATTGGAAGGATGCGTTGTTATGATTAGGAGTATGACTGGGTTTGGGAGAGGAAACTGCGAAAAAGATGGTAAAAACTTTACCATTGAGATTAAAAGTGTTAATCATAGATATTTTGAAACTAATATAAGAATGCCTAGAGCATTAATATCTTTTGAGGATAAAATCCGAAAAATAATTGGTGAAAAAGTAAAAAGAGGAAAACTTGATGTATTTGTAACTCAAGGCAATTATGATAAGGACGACGCTTTTGCTAATTTGAATGAAAAATTAGCTGAAAGTTATATGGAATGCTTTCGAGTTTTAAAGGAAAAATATAGTCTAGAAGGCGATATATCAGTCTCTCAAATAGCTAGATTACCTGAGGTAATAACTCTTAAACAAAAGCAGGAAGATATCTCAGAAACCTTTGATGCCATTGAGCAATCATTAAATGAAGCCATTGAAGCTCTTCTTTTTATGAGAGAAAGGGAAGGCGAAAAATTACTAGAGGATGTTATAACTAAATGTGATTTTATAAGTGGGCTTGTTCAAAAGGTTAAGGAAAGATCACCCTTTGTTTTTAATGAGTATAAAGTCAAACTGACTCAAAGACTAAATGCTCTGAGTAAGGAAGTTGAATTTGATGAAAATAGAGTTGCTATGGAAGTCGCAATTTTTGCGGACAAAGCTGGAATTGATGAAGAAATTGTAAGATTAAATAGTCATATACAGCAAATGAGGGAAACGCTAATTTTAGACGAACCAATTGGAAGAAAGCTTGACTTTATTATTCAAGAAATGAACAGAGAAACTAATACAATAGCATCAAAAGCAAATGATTTAGAAATTTTAAATACAGTAATTAATATGAAAAGCGAAATAGAAAAAATCAGAGAACAAATACAAAACATAGAATAAACAGGAGGCGCGCAATGAGTATAAAATTGATAAACATAGGTTTTGGGAACATTGTTTCAGCAAATAGATTGGTAGCCATAGTTAGCCCTGAATCAGCACCAATTAAAAGAATAATTCAAGAAGCAAGAGATAGAGGCATGCTAATAGATGCTACTTATGGAAGAAGAACCAGAGCAGTTATTATCACTGATAGTGATCATGTTATTTTATCAGCTGTTCAACCTGAAACTGTTGCACACCGATTATCTGTTAAAGATGAGGAACATATAGATGAGGTCGAGGAATAATGATGAGTAAAGGGCAGCTCATTGTTATTTCAGGACCTTCTGGTGCTGGTAAAGGAACTGTATGTAAGGCAATTCTTGAAAAAAACAATTTTTGGGTTTCGGTGTCCGCCACCACAAGAAGTCCAAGAAAGGATGAAATAGATGGCATAAACTACTATTTCATAACCAAAGAAGAATTTCTGCAAAAAATTGAGAAAGATGATTTTCTTGAATATGCAGAAGTTTATGGAAATTTTTATGGAACACCTAAATCAGAAGTTTTAAAAGTATTAGATAGCGGCAGGGATGTAATACTCGAAATAGATATTCAAGGTGCTCTTAAGGTAAAAACAGCTTATCCAAATGGTTTATTTATTTTTATTCTTCCTCCATCTATGGAGGAATTAAAAAATAGAATTACAAATAGGGGTAGTGAAACCCCAGAATCTTTAATTACTAGATTTACATCAGCTCATAAAGAAATTAGTTTTGTATCAAAATATGATTATGCAGTTGTAAATGATACTGTAAGTATTGCTTGCTTAAAAATTAAAAGCATTATAATTGCAGAAAGATGTAGAGTAGATAGAATGAATGGAGATTTTCTAAAGGAGGAAATTATTAATGAATAATTCAATGATTAACCCATCAATAGTAAATTTATTAGAAAGAGTTGACAACAGATATTCTTTAGTTGTAGCAACATCAAAAAGGGCAAGACAAATAATAGAGGGTCAAAGTCCACTTGTACATGTGGATTCAACTAAACCTGTTACTATAGCTATACATGAGATTTATGAAGGAGCTATTGTGGCTATTACAACAACAGAAGGAATAAAATAGTATGGAAAATACAAAAACAGTAGTTATTGGTGTAACAGGAGGCATAGCAGCATATAAGGCTCTAGATGTTATTAGTAGATTAAGAAAAGAAAATGTTTGCGTACATGTTATCATGACTAAATCCGCCTTAGAATTTGTAAACCCAATAAGTTTTCAAACACTAAGTCAAAACATGGTGATTCATGATATGTTTGAAGAGCCTAGAGCTTGGGAGATACAACATATAGCTCTTGCTAAAAAAGCTGATTTGCTCCTTGTAGTTCCAACAACTGCTAATATAATTGGTAAAGTTGCAAATGGGATTGCAGATGATATGCTTACTACTACTATTATGGCAACAGTGGCACCAGTGATTTTTGCACCAGCAATGAATGTAAATATGTATAATAATAAAATAGTACAGGATAATATTAAAAAGCTTGAGGACTATGGGTACGATTTTATATACCCAACCTCAGGAAGATTGGCCTGTGGTGACATAGGACAAGGGAAATTAGCAGGGGCCGAAGAAATTGTTGAAATAATAATGAGTAAGTTGTATCCAATAAAAGATATGCTGGGAACTAGAGTTTTAGTAACAGCAGGGCCAACAATTGCACCTATTGATCCTGTAAGATTTATAACAAATAGGTCAACAGGTAAAATGGGATATGCAATTGCAAGGGAAGCTATAGATAGAGGAGCGATTGTAACTTTAATATCTGGTCCATGTCATGAAAAAGTACCTTTTGGCGCAAAGGTCATAAGGATAAATACTAATGAGGAGATGAGGGCAGCTGTAATAAATAATTATGAAGATACGGATATAGTTATAAGTGCAGCCGCTGTAGCTGACTACAAACCTAAATGTTATAGTAGTAGTAAAATAAAGAAAAGCGAAAATGAATTAAATATAGAATTTGTACGTGACAATGATATTTTGAAAGAGTTAGGATTGAGCAAGAAAAAGCAAATATTGGTAGGCTTTGCAGCTGAAAGCAATGACCTACTCCAAAATGCAAAAGCAAAGCTTTTGAAGAAAAATTTGGATTATATAGTTGCCAATGATATATCAAAAGCAGATGTTGGTTTTGGAGCTGATGATAATAAAGTAATTATACTAAGTAAAGATAACAGTCCAATAGCATTAGATAAAATGGGAAAAAAACAAGTCGCTAGGGAATTGTTTAGTTTAATAAATAAAAAGCGCTAATGCGCTTTTTTATATTATAGAAAATTATAAATTAAAAGGGTGATTGTGTGTATCAGTATGCTGGAGTTGTGGTGAATAACGATTCTGTTCAAGTAGATAAGATTTTCACATATAAGATACCTATTAGTTTGATAGGAAAGGTCCTTTTGGGATTTAGAATAAAAGTACCATTTGGCAGGGGAAATAAGACATTAGATGCTTTTGTATTAGAATTATATGAACAATGTGATAATGTGAATAAAATTAAGGATATAGCCAGCATTTGCGATGAAATGCCACTGCTTAGATTAACTGATATTGAACTTGTAAAAATTATGAAAAAAAAGTACCTTTGTACATATTTAGAGTGTATAAAAGTTATTATTCCAAGAGGCATAACAAAAGGTATAAAGAAAAAGACCATGCAAGTATTAATTGTAAGTAGAGAGTTAGAAGGAAAATTTTTAAATGAGCCTTATAAAAACATCTATGGGTTAATACAATTGAATAATATGAAATATAACAAAAGTGAATTCAGTAAAAATTTCAATCAGTCACTATCCTCAATTAATACCATGATTAAATATGGATTCTTAGCCACTCAGGAGATTATAATTAATAGGTATAATGAAAAAAACTATTCTAGGTACGAAGAAAAAATATTAAATGAGAAACAGCAACAATCTGTAGATTTTATAATAAATTCTAACAAGAAAAAATTTTTAATGCATGGAGTTACAGGTAGTGGAAAGACTGAAATATATATGAATTTGGTTAGTTATATGTTAAAAGAGAGCAAACAATCTATAATTTTGATACCAGAAATATCTTTAACACCTCAAATGGTAGAGCGCTTTAAAGGCCGATTTGGACGCGATATAGCAGTTTTTCATAGTAGGTTATCAGATGGTGAACGATTTGATGAATGGATGAGAGTTAAGTTTGGCAATGTTAAAATAGCCATTGGTGCAAGATCTGCTATATTTCTGCCCTTTGAAAACTTAGGATTAATTGTTATAGATGAGGAACATGAACTCAGTTATAAATCAGACAGTGACCCCAAATTTGATGCTCGTGAAATAGCTTACATGAAATGCGAACTAGAAAACTGCAAATTATTACTCGGTTCAGCTACCCCCTCTATAGAAAGCTATTATAGGGCTTCCATAAAGGAATTAGAATTGATTACTATTAATGATAGGGCGGATGGTGCGGCCATGCCCAGCGTAGAAATTGTTGACATGCGGGAAGAACTCATGGAAGGCAATCGTTCAATATTTAGTAGGCTACTACATGAAGGTATTATCGAGGCTCTAAGTAAAAAAGAGCAGGTGATATTATTTTTAAATAGAAGAGGTTTTTCAACCTTTGTATCTTGTAGAAAATGTGGATATGTTTTTAAATGTAAAAAATGCGATATCTCATTAACTTATCATAATGCAGGGGAGTTTTTAACTTGCCATTACTGCGGTGAGAAAGAGAGAATTAGTAAAAATTGTCCTAGTTGTGGAAGTAGTTATGTGAAATATTTTGGAGTAGGAACAGAAAAAATTGAACAAGAAATTAATAGAATTTTTCCAAGTGCAAAAACTCTAAGAATGGATTTTGATACAACACGGAAAAAAAATTCTTATGAATATATATATAATACCTTTAAAAACAGAGAGGCAGATATTTTAATTGGAACTCAAATGGTGGCTAAAGGGTTAGATTTTGAAAATGTTACTTTGGTAGGAGTAATAGCTGCAGACTTATCCTTAAATTTACCAGACTTTAGGGCTTTTGAGCGAACATTTCAACTTTTAACTCAAGTATCAGGAAGATCTGGTAGAGGTAAAAAAGAAGGTAGCGTGGTTATTCAGACATACAGTGCAGATAATCCTACTATACAATATGCAGCAGCTAATGATTATGATAGTTTCTATAAAAACGAAATTATGATGAGAAGAGCTATGGATTATCCGCCTTTTACAAAAATACTAGTCATAACTATGAGCTCTGAAGATGAAAATTTGTTAATAAAAAGTATACAGAATGTTGGCATAAATTTAAAATATAAGCTTGAAAATAATGATAAAATTACATTACTTGGACCTTGTCCTTGTGGAATTTCTAAAATTAAAAATTTCTACAGGTGGCAAATTATCATTAAAGGAAATATTGAAGAAACTACAGCGCAAAATATAAAAAATTTAGTTTATGAATTAGTTAAAAATATTTATAATAATATAAGGGTTAGTATAGATATTAATCCTAGCAGCATGTTTTAAGAAGCGAGGAGGTTTTTGTATGGCTATAAGAACAATTAGAAACTATGGCGATGAATTATTAAGAAAAAAAAGCAGAGTGGTAGATGAAATTAACCCAAGGATATTATTATTAATTAAAGATATGGAAGAAACTATGTACAATTCTAAGGGCATAGGTCTTGCAGCACCACAGGTTGGAACTTTAAAAAGAATAATAGTTATTGATGTTGGAGATGGACCTATGGCACTTATTAATCCGGAAATATTGGAAATGCAAGGTTCAAATATATCTAATGAAGGTTGCCTAAGTATACCAGGGGTACAAAAAAATGTAGAGAGGCCTGAAAAAGTAACAGTGAAGGCAATAAACGAAAAGGCTGAAGAAATAATAATAAACGGAGAAGGTCTTCTTGCAAGAGCCCTCTGCCATGAAATTGATCATTTAGATGGTATTTTATTTGTAGATAAAGCAATAGACGACGAGGAGAAATAATATGAAGATAATTTTTATGGGTACACCAGAATTTTCAGCAACTGCCCTTCAAGAACTTATAAATGAATTTGAGGTTTCAGCAGTTTTTACTCAGCCAGATAGACCTAAGGGTAGAGGCAAAAATCTAGCAATGTCCGCAGTTAAAATTTTAGCGAGCTCCTATAATATACCAGTATATCAGCCTTTAAAACTTAAAAAAAATGAGGAAATGATAGAGGTAATAAAAAATTTAAAACCAGATTTTATTGTAGTAGTAGCTTTTGGCCAAATCCTTCCAAAAGAAGTATTGGATATCCCTAAATATGGATGCATAAACTTACATGCATCACTATTACCAAAGTATAGAGGTGCCGCTCCTATAAACTGGTGTATAATTGATGGTGAGTCTAAAAGTGGAAATACAACTATGCTTATGGACGTTGGCCTTGACACCGGGGATATACTTTTAACAGAGGAAATAGAACTAACAAATACTATTACGGCCGGTGAATTGCATGATATTCTTAGCAGTAGTGGTGGGCAGCTTTTAATCAAAACCATAAATGGTATAGTAAATAATGAGGTGCAGCCAGTTAAACAAGAAAATGAGCTTAGCTCCTATGCAACCATGCTAGGCAAGGAAATGGCTGTGATAAATTGGGAGCATAGTAGCGAGAACATTCACAATTTCATAAGAGGGTTAAATTCATGGCCTATTGCCTATACTCATTATGAGAATAAGGTAATGAAAATATATAAATCAAGAGTAATAAACGAGCAGTCAAATAAAAGTAGTGGAAGTATTATAGAGGTTTCAAAAGAGGGATTAAAGGTATCAACGGGTAGTGGTGTTCTACTTATTGAAGAGATACAATTTCCTGGCAAAAAACCACTAAAAGTTAAAGATTATATAATAGGAAACAAGATAGATGAAGGTGTGGTTTTAAAATAAAGAGAGGTGCAGTAATATGTTTTTTTATGATAGTACTATGATCATATTATTACCAGCTATAATTATATCAGCCTTAGCACAGTTTAAAATTAAGGCATCCTTTAGTAAATATTCAAAGGTAAATAGTGCAAATGGTTATACAGGAGCACAGGTAGCTAGAATGCTATTGGATGATGGTGGTCTTTTTGATATACCAGTGGAAATAGTAGGCGGAAAACTTACTGATCATTATGACCCTTCTAAACGAGTTATGAGACTCTCTCAGGAGGTCTATAATGGTACAACAGTAGCGGCTATAGGAGTTGCAGCGCATGAAACTGGGCATGCGATTCAAGATAAAGAAAATTATGCACCTTTAAAAATAAGGAACGCTATAGTGCCGGTAGTTAATTTTAGTTCTAATGCATCCTGGTTACTATTTTTACTGGGAATAATTTTAAGTGTTCCTTCTTTAGTAAATATTGGAATTATATTATTTTCAGGGGTAGTAGTATTTCAGTTAATTACCTTGCCCGTTGAATTTAATGCATCTAGTAGAGCACTCGCAATTTTAGAATCCAGAAGTATACTTTATGGAGATGAAATAAAAGGAGCTAAATCAGTATTAAGCGCAGCAGCTATGACATACGTATCTGCAGCACTTATGGCAATTTCTCAGCTTATACGTCTTGTTCTTATAAGTCGGGATAGATAAATAATTTAATGGAAAATAGAGGTAAAAATATGAATAATAGTAGGTTAGTAGCAATTGTAGTTATAGAAAAAGTAATAAATGAAAATGCATATTCTAATATAGTTTTAGGCCTGGAACTTAATAAATCAGATTTAAATGATAAAGATAAAGCACTAGTTACAGAAATAGTTTATGGTACTTTAAAATATAAATATACTATAGATAAAATACTGAGTAGCTTTATAAAAAAAGGTTTCGAATCCTTAGATAGTTTTGTTTTAAACATACTCCGAATATCAATTTATCAAATTAGGTTTTTAGATAAAGTTCCAAGCTTTGCTGTGGTTAATGAGGCTGTAAACTTAACAAAAAAAATGAGTAATGTGGGAGCTGCACAATTTGTTAATGGAGTACTTAGGAACTACTTAAGAGATGATGCAGCAGTGTACTATAATGAAAAAAATGATATTGAAAGATTATGTTTTGAGTATTCCTTCACTAAGGCTTTAGTTAAACTTTTTATAAAACAATATGGTATTATAACCGCTGAGAAAATTCTAAGTGGCTTAAATCAAAAACCTGATGTTACAGTTAGAGTTAATACTCTGAAATTAACTTATGAAGAAATATGGGAAAAACTTATAGAAAATGGGTATAATATAGAAAAGGGTTACGCGTGCCTTGATGCAATACGAATTATAAAAGGGAAAAATATAGAGAATAACCTTTTATTTAATGAAGGCAGCATTACAGTTCAGGATGAAAGTGCAATGCTTACAGCTCATTCTATGGACCTTGCACCAAATCTAGAAGTATTAGATCTTTGTAGTGCGCCAGGTGGAAAGACGACACACATTGCAGAAATCATGAGAAACACAGGACATATTTCTGCATTTGATATCCATAAAAACAAGTTGTCCTTAATAAAAGAAAATTTAGATAGAATAGGAATTATAAATACAAGTTGTGATGTTATGGACGCTACGATTTATGATTCAAATCTTTTGGAATCTGCAGATAGGGTACTTATTGATGTACCTTGTTCTGGTCTTGGAATTATTAGGAAAAAACCTGAGATAAAGTGGAGTAAGCATATAAAAAATATAGAGAATATAGTCCATACACAAAGAAAAATAATGGAGAATGCATCTAAATACCTGAAAAAAGGTGGAGTGCTTGTATATTCAACATGCACCCTTAACAAGGAAGAAAATGAAGGCAATATTGATTGGTTTATAGAAAACCATCCAGAGTTTAAAATTCAGCCAGTATTTTATGGTGATCTGAAGAATATAAACTATAGTGATAGTGGTTATGTAACTATATTGCCAAATGAGTACATGGATGGATTTTTTATAGCCAAAATCGTAAAATTATAAAATGGTGGTAGGTGTATAAAATGACAAATATTTTAGACTTAAATTTAGCAGAGCTAAAACAATGGATGAAAAGTAATTCCGAGAGTGAATTTAGAGCTAAACAAGTTTCAGACTGGATTTATAAGGGCATTTGGAAATTTGAAAATATGAATAATATTCCACAAGCTACAAGAGAAAAACTTCAAAGTAATTTTTATATAGGAATACCGGAGCTTGTAGAAGAATATACTTCAAAAATAAACGATACAAGAAAATACCTTTTTGCACTAAATGATGGCAATTTAATTGAGTGCGTTGTTATGAAATATAAACATGGAAATTCTATATGCATATCCACTCAAGTTGGATGTAGGATGGGATGTAAATTTTGTGCTTCTACCATTGGAGGACTTATTAGAAATCTAACAACTGGAGAAATGTTGTCTCAAATAATGAAAGCACAGCATCTAATTGGCGAGAGAATTTCTAATGTTGTACTAATGGGAAGTGGTGAACCCTTTGATAACTTTGAAAATGTTATAAAATTTCTGGATATTGTGAATTCAGAAAACGGACTTAATATTGGTCAAAGACATATAACTATTTCTACTTGTGGTATTGTAGAAAAAATAAAAGAGTTTGCAGATATGGATATGCAAACAACACTAGCTATTTCACTTCATGCAGCTACAGATGAAATTAGAATGAGGAGCATGCCAATTGCAAATAAGTATTCTATTGCAGAAATTATTGATGCATGTAAATACTATATAAATAAAACCAATAGAAGAATAACTTTTGAATATGCTCTTGTAGCGGATCTTAATGATACCACGAGAGATGCGGAAAAATTAAGTGTTTTACTAGAGGGTATGTTATGCCATGTTAATTTGATCCCAGTTAATGAGATAAAAGAGAACGAGTTAAAAAGAGCTTCAAATGATGCTATTTCTAGATTTAAGGATGTACTTGAAGCTAATAATATTCAGACAACAATAAGACGCGAAATGGGCCTAGATATTAATGCGGCATGTGGACAGCTTAGAAGAAGCTACATTAAGGGGAATAAGGTTAATGAGGGGGTGTAGAAATGCTGGGGGTTTTATCTGATGTTGGAAATGTTAGAAAAACAAATGAAGACTCTGTAGGTTATTTTGAATGTAGTGATTTTGGCATTTATGCTGTAGCTGATGGTATGGGAGGACACAACGCAGGAGAGGTTGCAAGTGAACTGGCTATTAAGGTTATAATAGAATATGTAAAGGCGAATCAATATGGCTCCGATCTAAAAGAAGTGCTTTCTGAAGGAATAAAACATGCAAATAAGGAAATTTATGATATGGCAAGTGAGGATGATTCACTTAAAGGTATGGGCACAACTATAACAATTTGTTTTAAAAAGCAAGATAAGATGGTTGTTGCAAATGTTGGTGATAGTAGTTGTTATGTTATCGATAATAAAAGAAAATTATCAAAAATTACAAGAGATCATTCACTTGTACAACAACTTTTAGATAATGGTACTATTACTGAAGAAAAGGCTAGAAATCATCCAAATAAAAATATTATTACAAGGGCACTTGGAACAAATGTAGAAGTAGAAGTTGATTTATTTGATGTGGATTTGACTAGCGTAATTAAATGTATTTTATGTACAGATGGTCTTACCAATGATGTGACTTATGATGAAATGTATGATATTATTATCAAAAATGACAATGACTCTAGCTGCAAAATGTTAGTGGATTTAAGCAAATCTAAGGGTGGACGCGATAACATATCAGTTATCGTATTTGAAGGAGAGTGCAGAGATGATAGGAACCATGTTAGGGAGTAGATATGAACTCCTTGAAAAAATTGGAGAAGGTGGAATGGCAATAGTTTATAAAGCTAAGTGTCATCTTCTTAATCGTAATGTTGCTGTAAAAATATTAAAAGAAGAATTTTCAAATAATATAGATTTCATGGAAAAATTTAAAAAAGAGGCCGCTTCTGCAGCTAGTCTTTCATCAAATTATATAGTTAACATTTATGATGTTGGTCAAGAGAATGACATTAACTATATTGTAATGGAATATATAAAAGGTAAAACACTAAAGCAAGTTATACTTCAAAATGGTAGTATGAATAATAGTCAGGTAATAGATTATGGTATTCAAATTGCAAAAGCACTCCAGTGTGCTCATAAGAATAACATTATACATAGGGACATAAAACCGCATAATATATTAGTGACTGAAGATGGGACAGTGAAAGTTACAGATTTTGGTATAGCAAAGGCTTCTAGTTCTGTAACTATAACTAATACTAGTACAGTAATGGGGTCAGCTCATTATTTTTCACCAGAACAAGCTAAGGCCAGCTTTGTAGACTTTCGAACGGATATTTATTCTTTTGGAATAGTTCTCTATGAGATGGTTACAGGGAGAGTGCCTTATGATGCTGAAAGTCCTGTATCCGTAGCCTTGAAACATATACAGGAACCAGTTGTGCCACCTAAGGACATAAATGACAATGTTCCTGAAAATTTAAATAAATTAATATTAAAAGCAATAGAGAAGGAACCTATAAAGAGATATCAAACTGCCAATGAAATGCTTTTGGATTTACAAAGGATACAAAAAAATAGTGAGTATACTGTCACAACAAATACCATGGAAAATGAATATACTAGAGTTATGGCACCTGTAAATGTAGAGGATTACGAAAAACCAGAGGTTCCCAAAAATGAAAAACCAAAAATTAATAAAAAAAATAAAACAAAAATAATAGTATCTGTTGCAGTAATTTTATTAATTGTGCTACTGGGTGCAGCAGGCGTAATATATAAAGGTTTTTCTAAGAATAATGTTAAAGTTACAGCTCAATTACTAGTGCCTAAAATTGTCGGGTTAGATAAAGTGGAAGCAAAAAAAACAGTTGAAGAAAAAGGTTTGATTTATACAGAAATTGGAGAAGAAAATAGTGAAAAACCCAAAGGTGCGGTGGTAGAGTGCTGGCCAAAGGAAGGAACAGAAATAGAAGCTAATAAAGAAGTAAGAGTTAGGGTGAGTAAAGGGCCAGAGGGTTTGCCAGTTCCTTATGTTAAAGAACTTGACGAAGCTTCCGCTAAATCTGCTATTGAACAAAAGGGTTTTGTATTAGGTAATGTTGTAAGGGAATCCAGTGAATCTGTTGCTAGTGGTATAGTAATAAATCAAGATCCAAGTGCAGAAAGTTTAGCCAAAAAAGGTGATAAAGTAAATTTAGTAATAAGTAAGGGAGCAGATGTTAAGTGGTCAAAAGTTCCAGAACTAATCGGATTATCTCAAAATGAAGCACAAGAAAAATTGCAAAATTCAAATTTAAAATTAGGTAATACAAGCGAAGTGGAAACTAAGGATAAGTCACAGGATGGTAAAATTTTCAATCAAACAATTCCTGCAAATACAAAAGTTGAGCAAGGTAATTCTGTAGGTTTTAGTTATTATAGATATAAAGAACCCCCAAAAGAGCAATTTACTGTTCCAGATTTTATAGGAAAAACAGTTAAGGATGCAAGAGATTTAGCTGCTAAAAATGACATAACTATAGTTCTTAGTGGTAATGATGCAGATATCATTGATAAACAAGATAAGGAGCCAGGGGCTAAGGTAAATGTTGGAGATACTATAACATTAACTTCAAAGGCCCAGGCTCCAGTAACACCGCCAACCGGTCAATAAAAAAATATAAAGTAGGATATGAAATACATTTAAAAAAATTAAATTAAAGTTAAACATTGGAGGATATATGCAAGGAGTAATCATAAAAGGTGTAGGCGGATTATATTTTGTAAAAGTTGAAGATAAAGTTATTAAATGTAAGGCAAGAGGGAAGTTCAGGTATGCTGGGCTTTCCCCTGTTATTGGTGATAAAGTAGAAATAATGCTAGAGGTAGACGAGAGCAAAGGTGTAATCGAAAAAATCTTTGAAAGAGATAATGAGATGATACGCCCAGTAGTTGCTAATGTCACTCAAGCTTTTGTGGTTTTTGCTTTTAAGCAACCTGATTTAAATATGGATTTGCTCAATAAATTCTTAGTGCTTTGTGAATTTTATAAGTTAAAAATAGTTCTTTGTTTAAATAAGCTAGATTTAGTTGAAGAAGTTAATGAGGACCTTATAAAAGAATTAAAGAGTGTGGGATGTGATATAGTATTTTTAAAAGCAAAGGAAGGCGAAGGTTTAGACGGACTTAAAACAAAAATAAAAAATAATATTAGTGTTTTTTGTGGACCTTCTGGAGTGGGAAAATCAACTATACTAAATAGTATAGTTGGAAGAGAAGCTATGATAACCGGAGATATAAGTAAGAAATCCCAAAAAGGTAAGCACACTACAAGGCACAGTGAACTTATTGAATATGAAGAAGGATTTTTGTTAGATACACCAGGATTTTCCTCTTTAAGTTTAGATTTCATAGACAAAGAACAATTACAATATTGTTTTCCAGAATTTGAAAAACATAGATGTGAATGTAGGTTTTCTAATTGTATGCACCATAAGGAACCTAACTGCAGAGTTAAAGAAGCTGTAGAAAATAATGAAATTTACGGGGATAGGTATAAGTTTTATGTAAAAACATTAGAAGAAATTATTGCTAGGGGGAATAGAAAATGATTAAAATATCACCGTCTATATTGTCAGCGGATTTTTCAAGGCTAGGAGAACATATAAAGCAGCTAGATGCATATGGTGCTGATATGATTCATATTGATGTAATGGATGGTATGTTCGTACCTAACATTTCTTTTGGTATTCCAATTATTAAGAGTGTTCGCAAACTAACAAAATTAACCTTTGATGTGCATCTTATGATTGAAGAACCATCTAGATATGTAGAAGATTTTGCAAAGGCAGGAGCTGACATTATAACTGTTCATTATGAAGCAGATAGGCATATTGATAGAACTATTAATTACATAAAAAGTTTTGGTGTTAAAGCAGGAATTGCATTAAATCCTGCTACACCTGTAGACTGTATTAAAGATTTAATAAGTAATCTTGATATGGTACTTATTATGTCTGTAAACCCTGGATTTGGTGGGCAAAAATATATTAAATATTGCTCAGACAAAATTAAAGAAGTCAGAGCTCTTTCGGATAAATATAATAAAGACCTTATGATTCAAGTAGATGGTGGCATTGATAAAGTTAATATTTCGGAAGTCGTGCGTAGCGGTGCTAATGTAATTGTAGCTGGGTCTGCTATATTTAAGAATGATGAAATTCAGAAAAATATAAAAGAATTAAGAGCTGGTATTTAGAATGAAGGTCATAATAATATCAGGAGGTAATCCGCCATCCAAGGAATTTATCACAAAGGAAATCACTGAGGATACATTTTTAATTGGAGCTGATAGTGGGGCAAATTGTCTATATGACTATAATATAGAGCCTCATTTATTAGTAGGAGATTTTGACTCCATTGATAAAGGGGCATTTGAGTATTTTAAAAAAGGCAAATGTATTATAGACATTTATCCTGCAGAAAAAGATTTTACTGATACTGAAATTGCAGCCCAAAAGGCTCTCTGTATGAAACCAAATGAAATAGTGTTTCTCGGTTGCATAGGAAGTAGAGTTGATCATTTGCTTGGCAATATTGGAATGCTGAAAATTTGCATGGAAAATGGCGTTGATGCTTGCATAAAGGATGAAAACAATGATATTAGGTTAGTTAATACCTCAACATCATTAAGTGGCACTGTGGGGCAGATATTCTCACTGCAATCTTATGGTGATGAAATAATTGGATTAACCATTGAGGGTTCAAAATATCCATTAAATAATTATAATTTGAAAACTGGACAGAGTATAACTATTTCAAACGAGTTTGTGCTACCTCAAGTTGAACTTAAATTTAAATCTGGAACTCTAATGATAATATTATCATCAGATTAAAATTTTTATAGAAACTATATATATATATATATATAAGCTATTTTTTTATTGATAATTTCGATAAAAAAATAGTTTTTTATTTTTGCAACATTACTGATAGTAAATCATATAATAATATTGGAATACTTTTGGAGGATAACAACTTATGAAAAAGTATTATAAGCATCTAGGAGATCAACTTGGAGTAATTGTTGCATGTGTAGGAATAGGGATTATAGCAGCAGTAATAGTTCCATTTTGGTGGTGGCTGATTGCTGCGGGAGGAGGAATTGTTTACTGCGGCTTTACTATAATGAATCACAACGATCATTGTTAGTGATGTGGTGATAGGCAGGTCTATAGCTCAGGTTTAGGGGGGAATAAAGATGAAAATTGTGGCTATTAAAGTACCCAGGTTTATATCTCGAATAATCAGATTTTTCTTTAGAAAATAACATAGAAAAGTTTATAATGATGTTAATATTCTCACTAATGTCGTTAAAATAAAAAAATGCAGCTTTATAAGCTGCATTTTTTGTTCCTAATTATATAGCACGTTGTACTTTACCTGAACGAAGACATCTAGTACATACATGTATAGATTTAGGCGTTCCGCTAACTATAGCTTTAACCTTTTGGATATTTGGAGCCCATTTTCTCTTTGATTGACGGTGTGAGTGACTATATTGAACACCAGAAATAACACCTTTATCGCATATATCGCATTTTCTTGACAATGAAAACACCTCCTTAAGACTAATAAGAAAAAAAAATTTCTCAATTGAAACACGCATTATTGTAACATAGATACTACTACTCTTGCAAGTAGAATACAAAATTATTACTGACTAAAGTAATTTAACAATTAATTTTCTTGAATAAATTAGCTTTATACTATAAAATAATCTATATAGCGTTATAAGGAGGAATTACAATGAAAGGTAACATTACGAGCGAGAATGGTATTATATATTATTCAGAGGAATCGTTAGCTAATATAGTTGGCATTTCTACAATGGAGTGTTATGGAGTTGTGGGAATGGCATTAAAAGATGCTAAGGATGGATTTTGGCAATTAATTAAAAGTGATGGTTTAAATAAAGGGGTTAAAATTCATTCTAAAGAAAATCAACTATTTATTGAATTGTATATAATAGTTGAATATGGCACAAAAATCTCTGTAATTGCAAATAATATAATTCAAAAAATAAGATATAATGTTGAAAATTATACAGGACTAAAAGTGGCAGCAATAACAGTAAACGTACAAGGTGTAAGGGTTTAAGGGGGTAAAGACAGTGGAATACTTAAAAATAAACGGACAACACTTCCGTAATATGGTAATTAATGCATCTAATAGGTTAGAAGATCAAAAGGAATACGTAAATGCACTTAATGTGTTTCCAGTTCCAGATGGAGATACAGGCACTAATATGTCAATGACATTTAAGGCTGCAGTGTGTGAAATTGAAAATATGTCAACTACATCTATTAGTGAGATATCACAAAAGATAGCTAGAGGCGCGCTGATGGGTGCAAGAGGCAATTCAGGCGTTATACTATCACAAATATTTAGAGGTATTGGAAAAGGCCTAGAAGGTAAAAATGAAGTTACTTCTGAAGAATTTGCTAAAAGTATTTTGGAAGGTGCCACTTTTGCATATAAGGCTGTTATGAGACCTACTGAAGGAACTATTTTAACAATAATTAAAGCTGCTGGTGAAAGTGCAGTTAGTAGCGGAGCAACCAATGTCGTTGAGCTTATGGAAGAAGTTTGCACGCATAGTCAAATTATGTTAGATAAAACTCCAGATATGCTTCAAGCATTAAAAGAAGCAAAAGTTGTTGATGCAGGTGGCATGGGACTTTTAATAATATTTAAGGGCATGCATGAAGCTTTAAAAAACAATATGGAAGCTACCATTAATAAATCAGACAAGCAAAGTAGTAAATCAGAAATAATACCACCTGTAGCTACAGATATGCCTGTAAACATAAAGTATGGATACTGTACTGAATTATTAGTTATTGCTGAAAATGTTGATACTAATGAATTAAAGACTTACTTAGAAAAACATGGAGACTCAATGGTTGTGGTGACCCAAGATGAATTTCTTAAAATTCACATACACACAAATGATCCAGGTTTAGTGCTTTCAAAAGCAGTAACACTAGGTGAGCTTTCTAAGATAAAAATTGAAAACATGAGAGAGCAACATAGAAATTTATTAGGGATTCAAGAGGAAGTAGCAGAGCAATCCGCAGCAGAAAATACCACTGAAAATAAAAAATACGGATTTGTATCTGTTGCACTTGGTGAGGGCATTAGAAATATTTTTAAGGATTTAGGTGTGGATGTTGTAATAGAGGGCGGCCAAACTATGAATCCAAGTACACAAGATATATTAGATAGTATTAATAAAGTTAATGCGGATAATATATTTGTATTACCTAATAATAAAAATATACTTATGGCAGCGCTACAAGCAGTGGAACTGTCAGATAAAAATGTAATAGTTATTCCTTCTAAAACTATTCCTCAAGGAATAACTGCCGTAACAATGTTTAACGCAGAAGCTAGTGTAGAAGAAAATGAAAATACACTAAAAGAAGCAATTAAAAATGTTGTAACCGCTTCTGTGACTTATGCAGTTAAAGACACTGAATCTGATGGTAAAACAATAAAACAAGGAAATATCCTAGGTTTAGTTGAGAACAAAATTAAAGAAGTTGGAACAGATATTTACAAAGTTTGCACCGATGTTATAGATAGTATGATTACTGAAGATAGCGAGCTTGTTACGATTTTCTATGGTGAAGATTGTATAATAAGTGAAGTGGAAGCATTTATTTCGGAGTTAGAGAATAAATATCCAAATATAGATGTTCAACATTACAATGGAAAACAGCCACTATATTATTTTATTGCTTCAGTTGAATAAAAGCCCTAGGGCTTTTTTTCTTAGGTATATTAATTAAAATCTTATTTTTGGAGTGGTATTTGTGGATATTTATAGTGATATAAAATATATAAAAGGTGTTGGGCCTATAATGGCAGAAACATTGAATAAATGTGGAATTTTTAATGTATTAGATCTTTTATTATATTTTCCAAGAAATTATGAGAATGTATCTGCTGTGAAAAATATTATGGATTGCGAAGATAATCAAAAAATCATTGTAGAATGCACTGTTTTAAATATATTAAAAGATCAGAGGTTAAAAAATAATAAAACTCTTTCTACGATACTATTTTGCCAAGGTGAAAATAAATTCAAAGGTAAGTGGTTTAATCAAACTTATGCAAAGAATAGCTTTAAAAATTCAAATAGTTATATCATCACTGGCAAAGTGAATAATTTTAAGGGTGAAATCACAATGATGAATCCAAAAATAGTGAAAAATACGTCGATGGATACAAATAAAATTATTGCAACATATCCACTTAAAAATAATGTTACAAATAATTTTTTCAATAAAATTATATCTGACGTTCTCTGTAATATTGAAATAACAGAGAACTTGCCTAAATGGCTCCTGGATAAATACAGATTTTGTTCTTTAGATGAAGCTATTCGAAGTATTCATAGCCCTAAAAGTTTAGAATTACTTAATTCAGCTAAAAAAAGACTAAAATTTCAAGAGCTATTCACATATTCATTGAAAATATTAATGTTAAAAGAGTTTATAAAAACTAATAATGATGGCATCAAGTTTAAAATAGCTCCAGAACTTACAACATTAAAAGAGCGACTTCCCTTTAACCTTACAAAAGCACAAAGTAAAGTTGTTCGGGAAATTTTAATAGATCAAAAGAAGGATAAAGGCATGAATAGGCTTTTGCAGGGGGATGTTGGAAGCGGTAAAACAATAGTTGCTATAATTACCATGTTTAATGTGGTGAAAAATGGTTATCAAGCAGCTATGATGGCACCAACTGAAATTCTAGCCAATCAACATTATGAGGAAATTCAAAATGTATTAAAAGATTTTCCGCTTACCATAAAGCTATTAACTGGAAGTACAACCCCTAAAAATAAGGAATTAATAAAACAAGAACTAAAGAATGGAACCATTGATGTTATTATTGGAACACATGCACTTATTGAAGATAATGTACAATTTAAAAACTTAGGTATGATTGTTACTGACGAGCAGCATCGCTTTGGAGTGTCACAAAGAAATAGGTTTTCTAATAAAGGTAAAAATATAGATATTCTTGTAATGACAGCTACACCTATACCAAGAACACTATCTTTATATTTATATGGTGATTTAGACGTATCTATAATAGATGAATTGCCACCAGGTAGGCAGAATATTGACACCTCCTATGAAAGTATGACCTCCAGTAGACACGTATATGAATTTGCATTAAGTGAAATTAATAAAGGAAGACAAGTTTACATAGTCTGCCCCTTGGTAGAAGAAAATGAAGAAATGAAATTAAGTTCAGTTCAGGTGCTTTATGAAAAACTAAAGGGTGAATATTTTAACTCTACAGAAATAGCAATGGTATATGGTAAAATGCCTAGTAAGCAAAAAAATGAAATCATGGATAAATTTAAAACTGGAGAAATTAAAGCATTGATTTGTACCACTGTTATAGAAGTTGGAGTGAATGTTCCCAATGCTACTGTTATGATAATTGAGAATTCAGAAAGGTTTGGTCTTGCACAACTTCACCAACTTAGAGGACGCGTAGGAAGAGGAGAGCATAAGTCCTATTGCATTTTACTTGCTAATATAACAAACAAAATAGTAAGAAAAAGATTAGAAATAATGATAAAAAGTAATGATGGTTTTTTTATTGCTGAAGAGGATTTGAAAACTCGCGGCGCAGGAGAATTATTTGGGTTTAAGCAGCATGGTGAATCAGGTCTAATAATAGCCGATGTAATTGAAGATATTAATATATTAAAACTAGCAAATAGTGAAGCAAAAGAGTTAATAAAAAGTAATAACATTGAAGACATAAAGGTAAAGAATGAAATAACAGAAAAAATACAGCAAAGTTCTAATTATATTTGTTTTAATTAGGGGAAAAATATCTTTGTATATATTACATAAATATGTTAAAATATTATCGAAACTGGCTAGATGGAGGAATAAACATATGAGAATAATTTCGGGAAGTGCACGAGGAAGAAAGTTGTTGTCCCCTGTTGGGATGGGAACGAGGCCCACGTTAGATAGAATAAAAGAAGCTATATTTAATATAATCCAAGACAGAACAAGGAATGCAGTAGTGGTAGATATGTTTTCAGGTACGGGGAGCTTAGGTCTAGAAGCTGCAAGTAGAGGAGCTGAAAAATGCTATCTAATTGACATGGGAGATACTACTTTTGCCATGTTAGAGAAGAATGTAGATAATTTAAAGTTTAACGATAAATGCATCTGCTTAAAAGGTGACACATATAAATATATGCAACAATTTGCGCAGGAAAAAGTTGTTTTTGATTTAATTTTTATAGACCCGCCATATGCTAAAGATATGATTCCGCCTGCAATTGAGATTATTTCAGCAAATAAACTTTTAAGCGTGGATGGATTGATTGTTTGTAAAATAGATTCTTCAGAAGAAATATATGAAGGAAATAATATTATTCATCTTTCTGATTTGAGGAAATATGGGAATACCACTGTTTTATTTTATGAATATAAGGGAGCTAATAGTTAAAAATTATTAGTATACCAAAGGAAGACATGGAGGAATAACATGAAAAAAGCGATTTGCCCTGGAAGTTTTGACCCAATAACCAATGGACATTTAGATATTATTGAGAGGGCGGCTAGGGTTTTTGATGAATTGATTGTAGGAGTGCTTGTTAACCCTGAGAAAAAAAATCTCTTTTCTGTAGATGAGAGAGTAGAACAAATAAAAAGCTTAGTGAGGGATTTACCTAATGTACGGGTAAAGAAGTTTAGCGGCTTACTTGTTGATCTGATGAATAAAGAGGAAGCAGGAGTTATTGTGAAAGGCCTTAGAGCTTTTTCAGATTTTGAATATGAGTTTCAAATGGCATCCATGAATAATAAATTGGATCCAACTAAGGAAACTATGTTTATGATGACGAAGGCAGAATATTGCTATTTAAGTTCTTCATCAGTTAAGCAGGTTGCAATGTTTGGGGGATGTATTAAGGGATTAGTACCTGACCAGATTATTCCAGATATTATGAGGAAAATTAATTCTAAATAGGAGGGTAAATATGGATGTTATAAAGCTTTTAGAATATCTTCAAGAAATTATTGAGAGTTCATCTAAAATACCTGTTACAGGTAAGTCAGTGATAAACAAAAGAGAAATATTGGATATAATTGATCAAGTTGTAAATCACTTGCCAGATGAATTTAAGAAGGCTCAGTGGATTTGTGATGAAAAAGAGCGAATTCTTATTGATGCAAAAAAACAAGCTAAAATTTTCGAGGAAGAAACCATTGACAAAATAAGAAGAAGAGTTGAAAAGCAAGACCTAGTTAAAGAAGCGCAAACAAGAGCTGAAGAGATCATAGCTGCAGCGCAAAGAGACGCTAAAATCATGAGGCTAGGTGCTAAAGACTATGCGGATGAAATATTATCTCAATTAGATAAAGAAATTGAGTTAAAAGGTCAACAAATGCTTCATAAGATTAAAGCGGATGTTCAAACATTTTTAATCTCTTTGCAAGAAGAAGTTACGGATACCACAACTTTAATAAGAGAAAATGTTAAAGAATTAAGAACTATGAAATAGTCTAATTATGTTTATGAGTAGTAGTGGGACAAACAAAATCAATAGTATTAAAAAGTACAAACTACTACTGCTATATAAATTTATATCATTAAAGGTGAAGATAGATGAAGTTTGAAGAAAAACATAATATAAAATTATTGTTAAAATTGAAGAAATTATGCCTTGAATAAATTTTCGAAGGATGTATTTTTTTATTGACACATTGTGTTTATAGGTATAACTATAAACTTGCGAAATGATAGATAAACCGCTAAAAGCAATTAAAAAGCTTAAAATTGGAAGTTTTATATATAAACTTGAATTACTAGAAGATATTAAATAACATCCATTAGTTACCTCGAGTAATCCTAATATTAATCCCTCTATAAAACTTCTAGAAAAACCAATAATCAAAGAAATCTTATTAATGACAATGTGGAATAGCGCATTGTCTTTAATTATGCCTGTTATTACAGAGAATACGATGACAAAACCACCTATATTTAAGGAATTCTTTAGGGCATCTTCGATACTATTTTTAAATATTATACCAATATTTTTAGTTGAATCTGCCATTTTAGAAGAATTAGTATTTTTACTTTTAATTTTATAAAGTGAATTTTTTGATGGAATAATAAATCCCATAAACATGCAAGATAGAAGATTAGAAAGCAATAATATATAGCCAATCTTAGCACTAAGCATCATAGAAGCACCTACTGAACCTATAATAAATAAAGGGCTGGAGTTGGAAGCTATGTTTAGCAACCTTTCACAGGTATTTAAATCAATTAGATTTTTTTCATATAAATCACAAGTATATCGTGCGCCTAAGGGGTAACCGCATAATATACTAATTAACAGTGCAAAATTACATTCTTTAGTCAGTTTTAATGGTTTGCAAATTATATTACCTAATAATTTAGAATAAATATGAATACCATCGTAGCTTATTATAATATTTATTACGACTAAAAACGGGAAAAGAGAGGGAAAAACAGCATTGAAAAACAATTTTGCACCAGATATAGTGTACTTTATACAAATATTTGGTGCCAATATTATTTGGAGAATAGCAAGGGAACAAATTATTGTTATTAAAATATTTATATTCAAAGTTTTAAATAGTTTAAACAATAAGAACATTATGAGAAGTAATATTATAACTAATAGTAACTTCAATTTTAAACCCCTTTTAAAGTATTTCTGTATTAAATATATTTGAATTTTAATAAACTTATGTATTGAAGTGGTTAAAATAAAATAAATACTACTATATTTTTATGATAGTACTATTTATTTAATCTACAATTATTGGGGATATTAAATAATCACTATTAGGATTTATACTGCTATTTATTATGCTGTAAGCTCTTGTAGACTGAATATCTAGCTGCAAGGTATCATTTTGATCTTTAGGGAGTTTAGTATAAAGTGGAATGCTACTGTTTGATTTTATAGATTTTAGAATTGATTTTCCCTTTGAATTAAATCCTAAGACACGTGCATAAGGGCAAGCCATTGCTCTTAATTTTTTGGAATCAAAGCTATCAAATCCTATAAAATATTGGCATAATATCCTGCTAATTCGGGTATATGTGTAGCGTTTACTTTTTATATCTTCTAGGGCGCCTCCGTAGTTTAAATTGTTTTGTAAGGATTTAATAATCTTATTATCAATACCTTCTGACACGTCTGGTAAGTTTACTAATGAGTTTTTTGATGTAGCAGATTTATGTTTTATGTACGGAAACATTGAATCTTCAAAGGTGAATCCGTAATTATTTGAGTATAAATTTAAGATTTCAGCTAATACTGAATTTGGAACATGACCTTCTAGCTCCCCTAGCGAACCATTTTCTTTAATGAATTTCCTTATAGCCGTGGCACTTGAAAATTCATTATGCAACATGTTACTGTTATAGGAGGCACCTTCTCTTTTTAAGGTATAGGGTTTAATTGAACTATTTAACTTTATTAAGCTTTTGCAATACTCGATACCTAGTATATTATTAGGAGATTTAAGAAAATCCTCCAATAATAATTTTGATATGTCATTTTTTGAATTAATTAAATAATCATAAAGTGCATTAGATCTAGCTCGTGGGTAGACAATACCTTTGGATAAATAAGTTTTTAATAATGATTTAAATTCAATAGGTTCTTTAAGCAGTATATTGGAAATATCGTATATGTCCTTTATATTCCCCTGTTCGCTACCAAAACAAATATTATCCACTATGCCTAGGCTATTTAGAAGACTTACAGAGCCATAGGAAAAAAAATCTGCTGAAGAAACACTGTAAATTGCGGGTAGTTCTATTACTAAATCTACTCCATTGTTTAGTGCCATTCTAGTTTTTGTCCATTTATCTATAGTAGATGGAATTCCTCTTTGCGCAAAATTCCCACTCATAACACAGATTAGTGCATCACAATTTGTGATTTCTTTGGTTTTATTAATATGATACACGTGACCATTATGTAATGGGTTATATTCAACAATTATACCTGAAATATTCATTTAATCACCTCATGAAAGCTTATATAAATACAAGTAGATAAATTCCCACCATACTAAATATAAGCTAAAATTTATGTATAAATATAAGCTAAAGAAAAAGCGGAAAAATTTTATTTTGGAGTGCGGTGAAAACTTCTATTTATTAGTTTATATTATATAATACAAATTAATAAAAGCATATATATTCAAGGATAAAATAAAAATAAGAGAAAATTACGAATAGGGCGAATAAATAAAATACAATATATGTAGTGGATTTTCATATTTTAGGTTGAAATGTATACCAGAAAAGTAGTATATTATTAGTGTATATAAGTTGATAATAAGGGAGAGGAGAAATAAGAATGGCATTTATAGAGAAAATATGTAAAATGGCAAAATCAGATGTGAAAATAATAGCACTTCCAGAAGGTGAGGAAGAAAGAACTATAAGAGCTAGTGAAATCATAAAAAATAACTCAATAGCTGAGGTAATATTAATAGGTGATTTAACTGTAATAAAAACAAAAGCAACTCAGCTTGGAGTTAACCTTGAGGGGATAGAAATTGTAAATCCAAAAACTTCTCAAAAAACTGATGGATATGCAAAAGCATTTTATGAATTAAGAAAAAATAAAGGAATGACTCCGGAAAAAGCCGCAGAGACATTAAAGGATCCACTGTATTTTGGAACCATGATGGTTAAAATGGGAGATGCGGATGGATTGGTATCAGGAGCAGTACATACTACAGGAGATTTACTTAGACCTGGAATGCAAATTATTAAAACTGCACCGGGAATTAAGGTTGTTTCAAGTTTCTTTATAATGGAATTACCTAACAATGAATATGGTGAAGACGGACTGCTTTTATTTGCAGATTGTGCTGTCAATCCAAATCCTAATGCAGAGGAATTAGCGTCTATAGCTATAAGTACTGCAGATAATGCAAAATGTTTATGTAATTTTGAACCTAAGGTTGCAATGTTATCTTTTTCAACTATGGGAAGTGCAAAGCATGAATTAGTTGATAAAGTTGCAAAAGCTACTGAAATTGCAAAAAATGCTAGACCAGATTTACAAATTGATGGAGAGCTTCAACTAGATGCAGCTATAGATATTAGTGTAGCAAAACAAAAAGCACCAAATAGCACTGTAGCTGGAAATGCAAATGTATTAGTCTTCCCGGATTTACAATCTGGAAATATTGGGTACAAATTAGTACAAAGATTTGCAAAAGCTGAAGCTATTGGACCAGTTTGTCAAGGGTTTGCAAAGCCAATAAATGATTTATCAAGAGGATGCAGTGTTCAAGATATAGTTAATGTTGTTGCTGTAACTGCAGTTCAAGCTCAAATTCAAAAATAGTTTTATATATATTTAAAAACACATACAGCTCGGGAGGCGAATTTAATGAAAATATTAGTTATAAACTGTGGAAGTTCATCATTAAAGTATCAATTAATAAACATGGAAAATGAAGAATGCTTAGCGCTTGGCCTGGTAGAAAGAATAGGAATAGAAGGATCAATATTAACTCAAAAGGCGAGTGGAGAGAAATATATTATTGAAGAGTCCATGAAAGATCATACAGATGCAATTAGATTAGTACTTGGAGCACTTGTAGATCCGAAGCATGGTGTTATTAAAGAACTATCAGAAATCGATGCTGTGGGACATAGAATTGTTCATGGTGGAGAAAAATATGCTTCATCAGTTGTGGTTAATGATGAAGTGATGAAGAATCTTAAGGAATGTTCAAAACTTGCACCACTTCACAATCCAGCTAATATAATTGGAATCAATGCTTGCAAAGCATTAATGCCAAATACTCCTATGGTAACTGTATTTGATACTGCATTCCATCAAACAATGCCAGAGGTTGCATATGTATACCCACTACCATATGAGCTTTATACTAACAATGGCGTTAGAAAATATGGCTTCCATGGTACATCTCACAAATTTGTTTCAGAAAAAGCTGCAGAAATGATGGGCAAAGACATAAAAGATTTAAAATTAATAACTTGCCACTTAGGAAATGGAGCAAGTATTTCTGCTATAAAAAATGGTAAATCTATAGAAACAAGTATGGGATTTACTCCACTTGAAGGAATAGCTATGGGAACTAGATGTGGAAGCATAGACCCAGCTATAATAGTATATATAATGCAAGAGCTAAATTTAACAATTGATGAAGTAAATGATTTAATGAATAAAAAATCAGGAGTTCTAGGAATATCTGGAGTAAGCAGTGATTTTAGAGATATAGAAAAAGCTGCATGGGAAGATGGAAATCATAGAGCACAGTTAGCACTTGATATATTCTCCTATAAAGTTAAAAAATTCATAGGATCTTATGCTGCAGTAATGGGTGGCGTAGATGCAATTATATTCACAGCTGGACTTGGCGAAAACTCTCCGGAAACAAGAGAAGACGTATGTAATGGCTTAGAATTTTTAGGAGCAGTTTTAGACAAATCTAAAAATAAGGTTCGCGGAAAAGCTGTGGAATTAAATACAGTGGATTCTAAAACTAAAATATTTGTTATACCAACAAATGAAGAATTAGTAATTGCAAGAGACACGCAGGCTTTAATAAAATAAAGACTTTAATAAAGTCATTGCTAATTGCTATGATAAATAAATCTTGACTTTTTACTGTATTGTTTATATAATAGTCTGTGTTTGATGTAAGTAAAAAACTATTTAGTTAGGAGGGACGCAGAAGCTTTGCTCGAGCTGTATATTTTTTATACAAGGTATAAAGTTTTTCTTTATATGAGAAAAAACTAAATGTTATTTAGTTTTTCAGAGTGGATGATATGGTAATAGATGTTTCAGAATTGTTTAGTAATAAAAACACAAGAAAAAAAATTCATTTAGATTTAGAAAAAGATAAGTTTTTTTATGAAAATGAATTTGTACAATTTTCTAAACCAGTTAAGTTAGATTTGATTTTAAAACCGAACGGTGATGAAATAGATTTATCTGGGGAAATAGAGACAGAACTATTGCTTGCTTGTTCTAGGTGTCTTGAGACTTTTTCATATTCAGTAAACATTGAATTAAATGAGAGATTGTCGAAAACTCTAAAGAGTGAAGATGAGGATATTATTTTTATTAATAATGATAGATTAGATTTAGATGAAATCGTGGAAAATAATATCATTTCTATGTTGCCTATAAAACGACTTTGTAGTAAAGGTTGTAAAGGCTTATGCCATCATTGTGGAATTAATTTGAATCATAGTACGTGTAAATGTGCTATTGACGATGTTGATCCAAGGTTGGCAAAATTAAAAGAACTGTTTTTAACTGATTAAGGAGGTGTTACAATGGGAAATCCAGCTAGAAAATTTTCTAAAGGTAGAAGAGATTCTCGAAGAGCGCAAACATTTAAACTTGGTTTACCGGGAATAGTTGAGTGTCCTCAATGCCACGATATGAAACTTTCTCACAGAGTATGTAAAAACTGTGGTTATTACAAAAATAGAGAAGTTATTGTTATGGAACCAAAATAAAAAGAAAGTCGAAAGACTTTTTTTTTATTATTTAAATATAATTATGGTAAATAAAATATAATTATATTTCAGTCTGGTATTAATAATACTAGAAATATTTGCACTATATAGTATATAATATATATAAATATAATTTATATATATTATATTTATTTATAAGGCAAATTCAAAGTGAGGTTTTAAAATGGTAGTTGTTGTAGATGGCATGGGAGGAGATTTTTCTCCAAGTGCTGTGGTTGAAGGTTGCGTTGAGGCTTTAAAAGAATATGATATAGATATATTAATAACTGGGTCTGAGGAATTAATTCGATGCGAGCTATTGAAATATACATATGATTGTAATAGAATAAAAATTGTTGATGCCAAAGAGGTTATTAGTACAAGCGAACATCCAGTAATGGCTATTAAGCGTAAAAAAGATTCAAGCCTTGTAAAAGCATTGAATCTTGTAAAAAGTGGGGATGCAGATGCTATTATTTCAGCAGGAAGCACTGGTGCATTTTTAGCTGGCTCTACGCTTATAGTAGGAAGGATAAAAGGCATAGATAGACCTGCACTTGCACCTATAATGCCGGGTAAGAATGGCCCGTTTATGATAATTGACTGTGGAGCTAATGCAGAATGTAAGCCTCATTATTTAGTGCAATTTGGACTTATGGGTAAAACATATTTCGAAAATATTCTTAAAATATCAAATCCATCTGTAGGCCTTGTAAATATAGGAACTGAGGAAGAAAAGGGTAATGAACTTTCTAAATCAGCTCATAAACTACTTAAAGAAGCAAATTTAAATTTTGTAGGAAATGTAGAAGCTAGAGAAATACCAACTGGCGATACTAATATTTTGGTATGTGATGGGTTTGTAGGAAATGTAATTTTAAAATTATACGAAGGCGCAGTTGCTAATATATTTGATATATTAAAAACTGGTATAATGAGTTCCTTTAGAACCAAGCTTGGAGGAATGTTATTAAAACCAGTCTTTAAAAAGTTTAAAGCTGATTTTGACTATAAAGAATATGGTGGTGCTGCTTTTCTAGGAGTAAATGGGATTTGTATAAAAGCTCATGGGAGTTCAGATGCCAAAGCTTTTAAAAATGCCATTAAACAGGCTGTAATATTTAATGAAAATAATGTTGTAGAAAAATTAAAATTGGAAATTGAAAAATTATCTGAGCAGGAAAAAAACATAAGTAATAATTTGTAAAAAAATATTTTGGAGAAAGTTAAGGAGGTGAAAATATTATGTTTGAAAAAATTAGAGCTACTATAGCATCACAGTTAAGTATAGATGAAGAAGAGATAAAAATGGAATCATCTTTTATGAATAATTTAGGAGCTGATTCTCTTGATATCGTTGAATTAATCATGGCATTGGAAGAAGAGTATGAAATAGAAATTCCAGATGAAGATGTTGAGAAAATTGCTACTGTAGGCGATGTAGTAGAATATATTAAAGCCCACACCGAAGAATAATATAAGGCTCCGCAGTATTGCGGGCCTTTAGCTTTTTCAAACTTATTTTTGAATTTATTATAAAAATCAAATCTAGTTGTTTTATTAGGATTGGCGAAGTAAATTGAATAATAAACTTGATAAATATGGCTAAGGTGCATAGAATAAAAAATATTTAAATAAAATTCCTAAAGGAGCAATGATTAATGAAGTGCGATATAAAGTTACAGGACCTTGAGAACCAGCTAGGACTAAATTTTAGTGATAAGGAGTTATTAAAAACCGCAATAACCCATAGTTCTTTTGCAAATCAGAAAAAAAAAGTTGAATTTAATGAAAGACTTGAGTTCCTCGGAGATTCAGTGTTACAACTTATTATATCCGAATACTTATATACTAATTTCACTGAAAAGTATGAAGGATATCTAACTAAAATTAGGTCCCTAATTGTTTGTGAAAATTCACTGTGTGATATTGCGAGTGGTTGGAACCTTGGAATGTATATGAACATGAGCAAAGGTGAAGAAATTACTGGTGGTAGAAATAGGGTTTCAATATTGGCTGATTGCGTTGAAGCGGTAATAGCTGCTGTATACTTAGACTCCGGAATAGAATATTCAAAGACTTTTATACTTACTAACTTTAAGGCAACTATCGATAAAGCAATTAGTAATGAGATAGTTTTGGATTACAAGACTAAGCTTCAGGAAATATTACAGCAAAATGGAGAAGTTCATATTTGCTATGAACTTGTAAAATTTGAAGGACCACCGCATAAAAGGAAATTTTTTGTTGACGTATTAATAAATGGTTCTATAAGTGGATCAGGGCAAGGGCTTAGTAAAAAGGAAGCAGAGCAAAATGCAGCCAAAGAAGTTATGATAAGTCGGGAGGATATGCATGAGTAATTTGCATTACATTATTCCAATTTTCGTTCCACATGAAGGCTGTCCACATGATTGTGTGTTCTGTAATCAAAATAGCATAACAGGAACAAAATCAAAAGTTGATGCAGCTTATGTTGAGAAAACAGTAAATGAATATTTAAAAACAATAAACAATGATGAAGCTATTATTGAGGTATCATTTTTTGGAGGAACTTTTACAGCTATAAAAACAGAAAAGCAGATAGAACTTCTAACTGTTGCGAAGAAGTTTAAAGATAGTAACAAAATAAAATTCATTAGGTTATCTACAAGACCAGATTATATTGACGATAGTGTACTTCGCGTTCTTAAACAATACACTGTAGATATTATAGAACTAGGAGTGCAGTCCATGGACGAGGAAGTTCTATTAAAATCAGGCAGAGGGCATACTGCAAAAGATGTAGAGCTTGCTTCAAAACTTATAAAGGAATATGGTTTTATATTAGGGCATCAAATTATGATAGGTCTGCCAGGAGATAATATAAACAAAGATATGGATACAGCTAAAGGGGTTATTGCTCTTAAGCCAGATATTTGTAGAATATATCCGGCTCTTGTAATTAAAGATACGCCTATGGAAAAAATGTATGAAAATCAAACATTCAAACCTTATTCATTAAGTGAGGCAGTAAATATAAGCAAAATAATTTACCTTATGATGATGGTAAACAAAATAAACGTTATTAGAATAGGATTACAGCCCACTGAAGAAATCTCAGAGGGGAATGATTTAGTTGCAGGACCATTTCATCCCGCATTTAGGGAGTTGGTTGAAGGCAGTATATATAATGATATACTATATGATGCTATAATTAATAATGTTAAAAATGATCACACTGTTAATAGGGTTTTAGTTAAAATAAATCCAAAAGACATTTCAAAACTTTACGCTAATGGCAAAAGCTTTTTTTATGACATAAAGAAACAAATAGCTACAATTTTGATAGAAGTATTTCAAGATATCACTATAGAACGTGGAAGTATTAGAGTGTGCATAGGAGAAAAATGTATTAATATGAGCATATATGAATATGCACATGCAAAATATAAAAAAGGATTTTAATTTACTGTATAGAATATATTACCTATAGTACTTGTAACAAGGAATTTAGTAGGGGGTAATATATGATGGAAGTATTAAAGGTGTCGGCAAATTCACAACCTAAATCAGTAGCAGGAGCATTAGCAGCAGCACTAAGGGGAAATTCAATTGCGCAGTTACAAGCTGTAGGTGCGGGAGCCGTTAATCAAGCTGTAAAAGCTATTGCCATTACAAGGGGTTTTGTTGCACCCAATGGTATGGACTTAGTAGTAGTTCCAGCTTTTGTGGAAATAAGCATAGATGGAGAAAAAAGGACAGCTATAAAATTCATAGTTGAACCAAGATAAAAAACCGTGCATGCACGGTTTTCTTAATTTATTGTTAGTCTAGCAATTGATATTTTCATATAAATGCTATAGACTATATAATAGTATAATTTTGAATTATACATATAAGCTCTAAAAGTTAGCACATTAAATAAAGGATATATTACGATTACTAAATTTGTAGTAATATATACTTTTATTTTTTATATTAAAGATATTACAAAATAAAAATATGAGGTGAATTATGAATAAGAAAAAAAGAGATAAGTATACAAAGGTAATGATTTATGGAGTGGTTATAATTTTTACATTAAGTATCGTACTACCCATGTTATTTAGGTAAAATAGGAGAGTGTTATCATGTTTTTAAAGTCTATTGAAATAAGAGGATTTAAATCCTTTGCAGATAAAACAGAATTAACATTTAAGAAGGGTATTACAGCGGTAGTAGGACCTAATGGTAGTGGTAAAAGCAATATTTCTGATGCTGTTAGATGGGTTCTTGGAGAACAAAGTGTAAGAAATCTAAGAGGAGATAAGATGGAGGACGTTATATTCGCAGGCACACAGTTTAGGAAACCTGTTAGCCTTGCACAGGTTGCCTTGACACTAGATAATAGTGATTGCGAATTGGATATTGATTATTCTAATGTCACCATCTCCAGAAGATTATATCGCTCTGGAGAAAGTGAATATTTAATAAACAATACATCTTGTAGATTAAAAGATGTTCAACAGCTTTTTATGGATACAGGCATAGGAAAAGAAGGATACTCTATTATTGGTCAAGGTAAAATTGATGCTATATTAAGTGGAAAAACTGAAGAAAGAAGAAGATTGTTTGAAGAGGCTGCAGGAATTGTGAAGTTTAAGAGCAGAAAAGAAGAAGCAGAAAAGAGATTAGACATTACCCAGCAGAATCTTATTAGAATAGAAGATATATTAAGTACTTATGAAGAGAGATTAGAACCATTAATGAATGAAAGTGAAAAGGCAAAGAAATTTTTAAAATTTTTTGAACAATTAAAAAGTAAAGAAGTTAGCATAATAATTGATTCTATAAATAAAGTTGAAAAAAAAATTAAAATAACGCAAGAAGAATGTTCTAGATTAAAGCTAGAAGTTATAAAAATTACAGGTGAAAAAAACCAGTTAAAGCAGGATGTTGAATACTGGAATAGTGAATTTGAAAAGTTTGACAATAAGAATCGGGAAGAAAAGCAACTATATTATAACAATAAGTTAATTTACCAAAATAGTATTTCAGAAATAAATATTTTAAATGAGAGAATAGAAAATTTGGTAAAACTAATCAATAAGACATCAAAGGACAGCGATGGCATTAATGAAAAACTGTCAGATTTTAAACTTAATCTACACGGAATAGATAATTCTTTAAGTAATATAAAAAACACTCAAATAGAAATAGAAGAAAAAATTCAATCTGAGGAAATGAAAATTAAGATTATCGAAGAGAATATAGAAGTTGAAAATACTGAAGCTAAATCTCTTAAGGAAGAAGAACAAAAAAGCATTGAGAAAACTATTTTATTTACTAATAGATTATTAATTTTAAATAATAATATAGATAGTGCTAAAAAAAGGATAGCTTTTTTGAAAAATAATATTGAAGATTTTAGTGATTTAATAGAAGTTAATGCCACTACAAAAATAATGTTTCAGAGCCAAATGGAAGAATTTAAAGAGAAAATACTCAATTATGATGGTATACTCCTGGAAAACAAGCAAAAGATTAGTAAACTTCAAAAGGATTTAAATAACCATGAAATAACTATGAAAAATTGTAATTTCAAAATAAATAAAAATGAAGCTAATTTTAATGTGCTAAATGCTTTAGAAAAGAAGCATGAAGGGTATAATAAATCAGTAAAAAATTTAATGCAACATATTAGTGAAGGTAAAGTAGGCAATATTAATGAATGCTTTGTACTTGGAGAAGTTATAAAAGTTGAAAAAAACTTAGAAGTAGCTATAGAAATTGCTTTAGGCGGCACAATATCACACATGATAACTAAAGATGAAATTGTGGCAAAATTATTAATTACATATTTGAAGGTAAATAATCTTGGACGTGCAACATTTTTGCCTTTAAACATTATTAAAGGTAAAAAGCTCACAATTGATATTGAAACTAAAAATAATCCTGGTTTTGTTGGAATTGCTAGCGAACTAATAGGCTATGACGAAAAGTTTAGTGAAGTAATTTCTTTTATACTTGGTAGAACAATTATATGTAAAGATATGGACTCAGCCTTAAACATTTCTAAAAAAAATAATTATAGATATAAAATAGTGACATTATCAGGAGAGGTTATAAACCTTGGTGGATCATTAACTGGTGGAAGTGTATATTCAAAAACCTCAAGTATAATTGGACGAAAAAGGGAACTACAAGAACTGGCTAAAGATTTAAATATCTTAAAAAGTGAATCACTTATTTATTTAGAAAAAATTAAACAAAATAAATCTGAAACTTTAAGGTTAGAACAGGAAAATACAAACTTAAAGGATAATATTCATTTAGAAAATATTGAAAAAACGAAAATGGAAGCTAAAATAAATACAATAGAAGATGAAACAAATAGGCTTGAAAATAATGTGAGGACTTTAAATACTGAAAAATTGTCAGAAGAGAGTAAGCTGAAAAATGACAAGAGTGAAGTAGAAGAAAAGAATATGTCTGTTTGTAAATTGACACGTTCAAAAGATGAAATACAGCAAAAACGAAGTGTGGCTTTTTTAAAATTAAAAGATAGATTACAAGAAATTGAAAATATAAAAGCATCTATTATTGATGCTAAGATAAAAAAAGCTGGAGTCGACGAAACAATACGTAATAAGGTTTCTGAAATTCAAAGGTTAAATGAGGAAATGTTAGTATATAATAAAAAAATAATAATATGTTCTAAAGAAATACAAGAAGCAATGGAAAATAAGAATATAAGTGAAGATGAAATAAAAAGTGGTGAAGAAAAAGCAAGTGAAATAAAGGCAACATTAGAAAATATGGAAAAAAACTTTGAAGAGAGTGAAATTCAAAGAATTAAAATTAAAGAAAAAATAAAAATAAGTCTGGAACAGTTAGAGAATGTTTCGCAAATCCTAGAAAAAAATGAGAAAGATTCCTATAAAAGTGAGCTGATTCTTGAGAAAATAGGCACGGAAAAGGATAATTACTATCAAAAATTGAATGAAGACTTTGAATTAACCTATGCAGAAGCCTTAGAATTTAAAAATGAAATTGATGATATTGATAAGCTTAAAAAAGAAATTTTAATACTAAAAGGGAATATATCCATGCTGGGAAAAGTTAATGTAGGCGCTATTGAGGAGTATAAAGAAGTAAAAGAGAAATTTACTTTTATGGATGTGCAAAAACAAGACTTAGTGTTATCTAAAGATGAATTATTAACGGTAATATGTGAAATGACCAAAAAAATGAAAGAGATATTTGCAGAAAACTTTGATATATTAAGGCAAAATTTTCATGAGACCTTTGTAGAATTGTTTAAAGGTGGAAGTGCGGATTTAATACTTACAGAAGGTGATGAACTTACAGCTAAAATTGATATTAACGTACAACCACCAGGAAAAAAACTCCAAAACATAAGTTTAATGTCTGGTGGGGAGAAAGTGCTATCCGCCATTGCATTATTATTTGCTATTTTAAAGATGAAACCAACGCCCTTTTGCATTTTAGATGAAATTGAGGCAGCTCTTGACGATGCAAACGTAGTTAGATATGCAGAGTTTTTAACGAAATTCTCTGATAATGTTCAGTTCATTATAATAACTCACAGAAAAGGAACCATGGAAGCTAGTGATGTAATGTATGGGGTTACAATGGAAGAAAAGGGAGTATCAAAAATAGTGTCTGTGGATTTTAATAAGTAAAAAGTAGCAAAGTTATAATAAATGTAAGACTAAAAGGAGGACTAAAAATGTTCGGAGGATTTTTTGACAAACTAAAAGATGGCCTAACTAAAACTAGAAATAGCATAACGGAAAAAGTTAGTGAAGTATTAAACTTAGCCATTAGAATTGATGATGAATTATATGAGGAACTAGAAGAAATATTAATAACAGCAGATATAGGTGCAGAGACTTCTATTTATGTTATTGAGAAACTTAAAAAAAAGGTAAAGGAAAATAAAATAAAAGATCCAACAGAGATTAGACCTTGTTTAAAAGAAGTTTTAATTGAATTATTAGGGGAAGATGAGAATTCAATAAACCCTAAAAAATTACCAAAGGTAATGCTCATAATTGGTGTTAATGGTGTTGGAAAAACTACTTCTATTGGAAAAATCGCCGCAGCACTAAAAGCTGAAAAATATAAAGTTCTCATTGCAGCAGCAGATACATTCAGAGCAGCAGCAATTGACCAGTTAGAGGTTTGGAGTAGTAGAGCTTCTGTGGAACTTATAAAACATCAAGAGGGCTCGGATCCAGCTGCTGTAGTTTTTGATGCGGTTCAAGCAGCAAAAGCAAGAAAAGTTGATGTGCTTATTTGTGATACTGCAGGTAGACTTCATAATAAAAAAAATCTTATGGATGAACTGGCAAAAATAAATAGGGTAATTCAGAGGGAGTATAGTGAGGCTAATATGGAAACTTTATTAGTTCTTGATGCTACAACTGGTCAAAATGGTGTAGAACAAGCTAAACAATTTATGGCGATATGTCCTATAGATGGGATAATACTAACTAAATTGGATGGTACCGCTAAAGGCGGTGTTGTAATATCAATAAAAAAACAACTTAATATACCTGTAAAATATATAGGCGTTGGTGAAGGTATAGATGATTTGCAAGAGTTTAATTCAAGAGATTTTGTAGAGGCACTGTTTTAAAATGAATACTTTTTAGGTTAATTTATAAAAATATTAAACTGTTAAGTAAAACTACTTGACAGGGTCTTTGAATTCTGATATTATATGACTTGTGAGCAGGGTGATTAAATGGAAAAAAGATTTGAAATTTCCCTATTATTTGATTTTTATGGTGAATTGCTTACTGAAAAGCAAAGAGATGTAATGGATTTATATTTTAATAATGATTTGTCTCTATCAGAAATAGCAGAGATAAACAATACTAGTAGGCAGGCCACTCATGATACAATTAAAACATGTGAAAAAGTGCTTTTAGTATATGAAGAGAAATTAAAATTATTAAATAAAGACCATAAACTAAAAGAAACTTTAAAAAACATTATATTAGAATTAGATAATTTACAAATTGATATAAAAGATGAAAAAATGCATCAGCTTATATATGATATAAAAGCTCAGATTAGTGAAAACATTTAGGAGGTTTATTATGGCTTTTGAAGGATTATCTTCTAAGTTACAAGATACCATAAAAAAATTAAAAGGTAAGGGTAAGCTTTCCGAAAAAGATATTAAAGAAGCTATGAGAGAAGTAAAATTAGCATTGCTTGAGGCAGATGTTAATTATAAAGTAGTTAAGGATTTTGTGAAAAATGTTAGTGAAAAGTGTTTAGGTAATGGAGTGTTAGAAAGCTTAACACCTGGGCAACAGGTTATCAAAATTGTTAATGATGAGTTAACTAATTTAATGGGTAATGCAGAAAGTAAATTAGAGTTTTCTGTAAATGGATTAACAGTAATAATGCTGGTAGGTCTTCAAGGTGCTGGTAAAACTACAATGGGTGGAAAACTTGCTCTTTCATTGAAAAAGAAAAACAAAAAACCACTATTAGTTGCCTGCGATGTATATAGACCAGCTGCAATTAAACAATTGCAAGTAGTAGGAAAGCAAATTGATATTCCGGTATTTACTATGGGAGATAAGGTTAGTCCTGTAGATATAGCAAAAGCGTCCTTAGCATTTGCCAAGGATAATGGTAATAATGTAGTTATAATAGATACAGCAGGAAGACTTCATATAGATGAAAATTTAATGGAAGAACTTCAAAATATAAAATCCAGTGTGCAGCCAAGTGAAATAATGCTTGTTGTAGATTCTATGACAGGACAAGATGCAGTTAATGTAGCAGAAAGTTTTAACTCGCAGCTAGATATAACTGGAGTGATTTTGACTAAATTAGATGGAGATACAAGAGGCGGAGCAGCGTTATCTATTAAAGCAATGACTGGCAAATCTATAAAATTTGTTGGTGTTGGTGAAAAAATGAATGATTTAGAAGTTTTTTACCCAGATAGAATGGCATCAAGGATACTTGGTATGGGTGATGTACTTTCATTAATAGAAAAGGCACAGCAAGCTATAAATGAAGATGAAGCAAAAGAACTTGGAAATAGAATGCTTTCTCAAGAATTTAATTTAGATGACTATTTAGCAATGATACAGCAGATGAAAAAGCTTGGACCATTAAACAAGATACTTGAAATGATGCCAGGTGCTAATAAAAAAGAATTGCAGGGTCTAGATTTGTCCAAAAGCGAAAAGGACATGGGAAAAGTTGAAGCTATTATAAAATCAATGACTTCATCAGAAAGAAAACATCCTAGTATGATTAGTAGCTCTTCTTCTAGAAAAAAGAGAATTGCAAATGGGTCAGGAACTTTGGTACAACAGGTAAATAAGTTGTTGAAGGATTTTGAAATGGCGAAAAAAATGATGAAGCAAGCAAAAGGATTCCAAAAGCCTGGTAAAAAAGGTTTATTTGGTAAAATGCCTTTTTAATAAAAAAACTTTGGTAGTGAATAAATTTAAGGAGGTGATATACATGGCAGTTAAAATAAGATTAAAAAGAATGGGCGCTAAACATGCTCCATTTTATAGAGTAGTAGTTGCAGATTCAAGAGCACCTAGAGATGGAAGATTTATCGAAGAAATAGGATACTATAACCCAACAACAGAGCCAACAACTATTAAAATTGATGTTGAAAAAGCAGCTAGTTGGATTAAGAATGGTGCACAACCTTCTGATACAGTTAAAAGATTACTTAAAAAAATAGCAGTCAACTAGAAAAGTTTGTAAGTAATGAATGGAGGAGTTTTCCATGAAACAGTTACTTGAAGTATTGGCAAAGTCTTTAGTTGATAAACCAGAAATGGTAGTAGTAAACGAAGTAGCACATGAGCATACAGTAGTTCTTGAATTATCTGTTGCTCATGAGGATATGGGGAAAGTTATAGGGAAACAAGGTAGAATAGCTAAAGCTATTAGAACTGTTGTAAAGGCAGCTGCTGTTAAAGAAAACAAAAAAGTAGTTGTTGAAATAAAGTAAGAGTTGGGTTCTGCCTAACTCTTATTTTAATTAAATATTGGGCTTTATCTACAAGGAAAATTTAAATAAATAGGTTTTATTGTTAAAATTATAGCTATTCATATAAGCAATATTGAAAGGAGGGTTTTAAATGAAAGATTTTATGAGTGTAGGTCAGATTGGTAAAACACATGGATTAAAAGGTGAAGTTAAGGTTTTTTCATTAACAGATTCGCTTGAAAGATTTAAAAAATTAAAAAGTGTGTATATTGATGGGGAAATTAGAAAAGTTGAAGGCTGTAAACTTCAAGCAGATAAAGCAATACTAAAAATTGAAGGTATAGACAGCATAGAACAGGCAGAATTATATAGAAACAAGTATTTGATGATTAGTCGTGAAGATGCTATTAAACTTCCGGAGGGTAGCTATTATGTAGCTGACCTTATAGATTGCAGTGTTTACGACTCAGAGGGAGAAGAACTAGGAAAAGTATTTGATGTTCTTCATACTCCAGGTAATGATGTATATTGGGTTAAGGGAAATAAAGAAGTGCTTATTCCAGTACTTAAGGATATCGTGGTTAGTATAGATATTGATAAACGCGAGATAATAATTAAGCCAGTGAATGAATGGCAAGAATGAAAATAGACATTTTAACTCTATTTCCTGAAATGTTTGAAATTTTCAACCAAAGTATTATTGGAAGAGCCATAGAGAAAAATATACTGGATATTACACCTCATAATATTCGCGATTATGCCTTAAATAAGCACAAAAAAGTAGATGATTACCCTTATGGTGGTGGAGCAGGAATGGTAATGCAAGCTCAACCACTAGTTGATAGTATTAAGGATGTCAAATTGCATAATGCTGGAAAGGTAATATTTTTGGGGCCAAGAGGGGTCACCTTTACTCAAGAAATTGCAAAGCAGCTATGCGAGGAAAGTGAATTGATATTCATATGTGGCCATTACGAAGGTATTGATGAGAGAACCTATGATTATATAGATATGGAGCTATCTCTGGGCGATTATGTTTTGACAGGTGGAGAAATGGCATGTATTCCTATAGTGGATAGCATTTGTAGGTTAATTCCAGGGGTATTATCTAGTAGTGAGAGTTATACAGAAGAATCTTTTTATGATGGAGTACTAGAATATCCTCAATATACAAGACCGGAATCTTTTGAGGGCATTCTGGTACCACAGGTATTGACCTCAGGACATCATGAAAACGTACGAAAGTGGAGAAGAGTGCAGTCACTTTTAATAACTAAAGAAAAAAGACCTGATATGTTTGAAAAGCTTAAACTTACCAAGGAAGATAAAAAACTATTAAGTGTGGAATTAGAAAAAAAGTAGTATAAGCAACAAAGATTTATTTGAAATAAAATAAATAATATCATATATATGGGTATAAAAAATATTTTTATGTTGATATATATATATATATATGATAAAATGTAGCTTGTGCTAGTACGGACGGTCCTCTGCCCATATTATAATGAGTATGAACGTCACAATAAAATTTTAGGAGGGAATGCACATGTTAGAAATTATAAGAGAAATAGAAGCAGAACAAATTAGAACAGACTTACCGAAATTTGGTGCAGGTGATACTGTTAAGGTTCACATCAAAATCAGTGAAGGTAACAAAGAAAGAGTTCAAGTATTTGAAGGAACTGTTCTTAAAAGACAAAATGGCGGTTTAAGAGAAACTTTCACAGTAAGAAGAGTAGCATCTGGTGTTGGTGTTGAAAAAACATTCCCAGTAAACGCTCCAGTTATTGAGAAAATTGAAATCGTAAGATTAGGTAAAGTTAGAAGAGCTAAACTATTCTACTTAAGAGATAGAGTTGGTAAGGCTGCAAAAGTTAAAGAAAGAATGAGATAAAATTGGGGGCTGCAGAGTCCCTTTTTATTTTTAAGCTACTTTAAGAAGGAAGAGCCTTTATAAGGCTTTATCCATTAAATAGTATGGAAAGGATTTGATAAGCATGAGTATGACCATAAATTGGTTTCCAGGTCATATGGCGAAAACAAGAAGACAAATTCAAGAGAGTTTAAAACTTGTTGATGCTGTAATAGAAATTAGAGATGCAAGAATAGTTAAATCAAGTGCCAATCCACAAATTGATGAGATTTGTAAAGATAAGCCTAGAGTCATTTTATTAAACAAAAGTGATTTAGCTGAAGATAAAGTAACTAAAGAATGGATTAAAAATCTTACAACTGATACTGTAAAACCATTGGCTGTAAATAGTATTACAGGTGAAGGGTTAAAAAGTATAAAGCCTATTCTTGATGAATTATTAAAAGAAAAGCAAGATAGACAGAGAAAAAAAGGATTAGTTAATATAGTTACTAGAGTTATGGTAGTTGGTATACCTAATGTTGGTAAATCTTCTTTTATAAATAAGTTGGCCAAAAACAATATTGCTAAAACTGGCGATAGACCAGGGGTTACTAAAAGTAAGCAATGGATAAAAACTAGCTTAGGCATAGAACTAATGGATACTCCAGGAGTATTATGGCCTAGATTTGAAGATGAAGAAGTTGGGCTTAATTTAGCATTTACAGGAGCTATAAAAGATGAAATTATGGATATTGAGGAATTAGCCCTTAGATTAATTGAAAGACTTCAGACCAATAATGCACAAAGATTAATGGAAAGATATAAACTTTCAGAAATCATGGAGAATCCACTAGACAATATGGATAACATAGGGAAAAAAAGAGGAGCTGTAATTTCTGGGGGTAACATTGACTATAATAGGATAGCGGTTATGCTTTTAGATGAATTTAGAGGCGGAAAATTAGGTGCTATATCTCTAGAAAGAGTAAAATAAGTTTAAAATATTTTATAAGGATAATCACATTTAATTTTAAATTTATTAAATATACAACTTTCTGTTTAAAAGTAGATTACGAGCATTAATTGCTATCTACTTGTAAAAATAACGGAAGGTTGTCTTTTTTTAGGATTAATCTAGATAAGTTAATATTGCAGCTTGGAAGAAGATAGACAGCTGCACATGTCATGATTTAAGGAGAAAATGTAATGGAGTTTAATATTGATTTTTCAAACATGAGCTATAGTGAAATTCACAATTATGTATTAAAAATTGAAAACGATATCAATAGAGAAAGTATAATAAAAATGTTATTACAAGACGGTAGGAAAACCGTTCAAAAACTAGGTGACAAAATGTATAAAAGCATTGAGTTAAAAGAAAAGGAAATTCAGCGAGTAAAAAAAATGTACGAATTCGATAAAAATTTTGGAAACTATAAATACATTGCTGGGGTTGATGAAGTGGGACGAGGTCCTCTAGCTGGCCCTATAGTAGCAGCGGCTGTAATATTAGATTTAAAGGCAAATGGGTCCAGTGATTTAATCCTAAGAGCAAACGATTCTAAAAAATTATCAATAGCTTGCAGAAAAGAACTATCATATATTATTAAAGAAAAAGCCTTAGCCTATAAAATTATTGCTATTGATAATAAAATTATTGATGAAAAGGGTGTTGGATTTTGTAATAATCAAGTGTTTTTAGACTGCTGTGAGGAGATTTCTATTGTGCCTGATTTAGTTTTATTAGATGGATACAAAATAAAAAACTTTTCTAGTTTAAATGAGTTTGTGATAAAAGGAGATACTAAAAGTATAAGTATCGCTTGTGCTTCTATAATTGCAAAAGTATACAGAGATGAACTGATGCTAAAGTATCATGAGGAGTATCCTAATTATGGTTTTGACAGAAATGTTGGATATGGTACACAGGAACATGTGCTTGCAATAAAAAAATATGGAACTACTCCAATACATAGAAAAAGTTTTTTGAGAAACATACTAGAAAATAATAATTAACGGAAAATTTACAAAGGTACTTTTAAATTACAAAAGTGCCTTTGTTTTTTTGCCTAAAATCCTAATTGAAAAGCATCCTGGATATGATTAACTGAAAAATTATTATTATCATGACTCAGTAAGACTTCTATAACATCAAATCTAAAATTACAGTCAATAATATTTTTTCTTAAAATATATACCTCGGCCGTTTTATGAATTTTATGCTGCTTTGAAAAAGTGACTGATTCAGCGGGCACACCAAAATTCGTTGCATATCTAGTTTTGACTTCTATAAAACAAATGTAACCTTTATTTGTTGCTATTAGGTCTATTTCACCACATTTACATCTGAAATTTTTTTCTAAAATTCTATATCCTAAATTTTTTAAATAATTTTCTGATATACCTTCACCAAGTGATCCGATATCTTTATTGAAAGCCTTCATGAATAAAACACCCTTCCATAAGCTTATTAATGCACATACTAATAATTATGTACATAAAATTAAAAATTAATGTAAATTTAATTTAATATTAAGTTTACTGAGTTTTATTTTGTCAATAATTATGTAATAACAAATAATAAGGGTGAAGGTGATAATATGGCAATACAAATTATGTCTGCTGCATTTACAGGAATTAAAGGAGTTTTAGTTACAGTTGAAATTGATATTACTCGCGGACTCCCTGCGCTAAACATTGTTGGTCTTGCAGATGTTTCAGTTAAAGAATCAAAAGAACGAGTACGATCTGCAATACTAAATTCAGGCTTTGATTTCCCGGTAAATAGAATAACTATAAATTTAGCACCAGCGGACCTCAAAAAAGAAGGTTCTCTATTTGATTTACCAATAGCTATAGGTATCCTGCTAGCAACTAAACAAATAATAGTTAATGATATAAATGATTATCTTTTTATAGGTGAATTATCACTATCAGGTGAACTTAAAAAAGTAAGAGGTTCATTACCGGTAGTCATGGAGGGGATAGAAAATAAAATTGAAAAGTTTATAGTTCCGACGAATAATGCAAAAGAATGTAGTCTTGTTAAAACTGCAAAGATATTTCCTTTAGATAATTTAAAGCAAGTAGTGGATTTTTTAAATTATAAGGATTTAATGCCTTATAAGCAGTGCAGGGATTTAGAGATATTAATTAATGAAGAGTTAGATTATGAGGATGTTATGGGGCAAGAGAGTTCAAAACGTGCCATTGAAGTAGCTGCGGCTGGAGGTCATAATTTGCTTATGTATGGACCGCCAGGTTCCGGAAAATCAATGATGGCAAAGCGGATTCCCACTATATTACCATCCCTAAGTCAAGAGGAGTCACTGGAGGTTACTAAAATTTATAGTGTTTCTGGAAAGCTTGATGGTAATTGTGGCATCATTTTGCAAAGACCTTTTAGAAACCCTCATCATACTATATCACGGATTGCTTTAGTTGGTGGTGGAAATAAAATAATACCTGGAGAAATATCTTTAGCACATAAAGGGGTATTGTTTTTAGATGAAATATTAGAGTTTAAAAAGAGTGTAATAGAAATATTAAGGCAGCCTCTAGAGGAGAGAAAAATCACTATTTCGAGGCATAACGGAACTGTTGAATACCCATCAAATTTTATGTTTGTAAGTGCTTTAAATCCATGCCCTTGTGGATATTACGGCTCTTATGAAAAGCAATGTAGTTGTAGTGATTATGAAAGGCGAAGGTATTTGAGTAAACTGAGTGGACCCTTACTGGACCGCATTGATATTTTTACAGCAGTGAATCTTTTGCCCTATAATAAAATAGCGGGTGTAGAAAGTAGCGAAAAATCTGTGATTATAAAAAAAAGAGTTGAAGCAGCAAGAAAAATCCAAGAAAAAAGATTTAGCCAGGATGTAATTCATTGTAATGCAGAAATGGGTCAAAAACTAATTAAAAAATACTGTCATTTAGATAACAGTGTTAGTAAAATCATGGAACTTATGTATGATAAATTCAATCTAAGTTCAAGGGCGTATTCTAGAATTCTTAAGGTAGCTAGGACTATTGCAGATTTGGATAGCAGTAAAAATATTTTAGATATACATATCATTGAAGCTATGCAATACAGAAAATTTATAGATGAGAGAATAATTTAATTAATAAAAAATTAATATACTGGAGGTATAATGATATGAATGATTATGATATATGGTTTTCACTAGCTAAATTAGCCCCTAAAGTTAAGCTGAAATTAATAAATGATTTCCATGACACAGAAAAAATATGGTATTATAGTGTACGTAGCAAAAAAACAGAATATTTTAAAAATAATTTAATGGATATACTAAATAATGCCTGGAATGAAATTGAAATTGCTAATATAAAAACAAGCTTAGAAATAAATGAAATAAAATCAATATCCTATCACGAAGATAGATATCCTAAGAAATTAAAAAATTATGAGGATGCACCATTTGCATTATTTTATAAAGGGAACATAACGCCCATAAATGAAGGATATAATATTTCTATAGTGGGAGCAAGGAAGTATTCAAATTACGGAAAGGATGTTACTAAAATTATATGCAAAGATTTATGTGCTAATAACATTAATATTATTAGTGGAATGGCTAGGGGAATTGATACTTTTGCTCATGAGAGCTGTTTAGATAATGAAGGTTATACTTGTGCAGTTTTGGGCTCGGGCCTTGATATAGTGTACCCTAAAGAAAACTTTAAAATTTTCAATAAAATAGTCCAAAAAGGCTGCGTTATTTCAGAATTTTTACCAGGAACACCGCCATATGCCTACAATTTTCCACTAAGGAACAGAATAATAAGCGCTCTAAGTGATATTATTATAGTAATAGAGGCTGGTGAGAAAAGTGGGTCCCTAATTACAGCAAATTTAGCTCTTGAGCAAGGTAAAGATGTTATGGCTGTTCCAGGGTCTATATTTTCAGCGGAAAGTAAAGGAACAAACAAATTAATTAAAGATGGAGCCTTCCCATTGACATCCGCAAATGATATATTTAATTTAATTGGAATAGAAATGAAAAATCAAAATGAGACCATTGTAAGGTCTTTTAATAGTGAAATTCATAGTGGAGTATATAGCATTATAAATGATACTCCGTTACATATTAACGATATTATTAGAATAACTAACATTGACATAAAACAATTATATGAGGTATTATTTGAAATGCAGATTAAAAATGAAATATTATGTTTATCAGGAAACTATTATGTAAGAGTAAACAACAAAATATAAGTTAAAGATATAATACATTGATGGAGGGGATAAGATGGGACAAAAACTTGTTATAGTTGAGTCACCAGCAAAAGCTAAAACTATAAAAAAATATTTAGGTAGTAATTATATAGTTGAGGCGTCCATGGGACATGTTAGAGATTTGCCAAAGAGTCAATTAGGGGTTGATACAGAAAATAATTATCAACCTAAATATATAACTATTCGTGGTAAAGGCGAACTACTTGATAAATTAAGAAAAGAAGCAAAAAAATGTGACAAAATTTACTTGGCTACTGACCCTGATAGAGAAGGTGAAGCTATAGCTTGGCATCTAGCAAAAGCCTTGAAGATAGATGACAAAGAAAAATGCAGAATAGAATTTAATGAGATAACAAAAGCAGCTGTTAAAAATGCTATAAAAACTCCAAGAGTAATAAATGCAACTCTAGTAGATGCGCAACAAGCAAGGCGTATACTGGATAGATTAGTTGGATATGAAATTAGTCCTATACTTTGGAGAAAAGTTAAATGGGGACTTAGCGCTGGGCGTGTTCAATCAGTTACGCTTAAAATAATCTGTGATAGACAAAAAGAAATAGAAAAATTCATCACTAAAGAGTATTGGAGCATAGAATGTCAGCTCTTTAAGGGCGGAGATAAACAGAAGCTAAATGTTAAATTAACTTCTAAGGGTGGAGAAAAAATTGAAATAAATTCTAAAGAAGAAAGCGAGATTATTATTAATTCACTTAATGAAAAAGAGTTTATTGTAAGCAAGATAAAAAGATTATCTAAAAGTAAAAATCCACTACCACCATTTACAACAAGTACCCTTCAACAAGACGCATACAGAAAACTTAATTTTGCAACTAAAAGAACTATGTCTATTGCGCAAGAATTGTATGAAGGCATGGAGATAGAAGGACATGGGACAGTAGGACTAATTACATATATGAGAACTGATTCCACTAGAATATCTGAAGAAGCCCAAATAAATGCAAAAGACTTTATTTGTAGTAAGTATGGGGAGCAATACTATCCCGGTACTCCTAGAATATTTAAAAGTAAAAAAAATATACAAGATGCTCATGAAGCTATTAGACCTTCTTATGTTGAAATAACGCCAGAAATAGCGAAAAAGACTCTAAAAGCTCCACAATATAAGCTGTATACAATGATTTGGAATAGATATGTATCAAGCCAAATGGCATCATGTTTACTTGACACTATTTCTATAGACATTATTAACGGAGAATATATGCTTAAGGCATCCGGGTCTAAAGTAGCCTTTGATGGATTTAGAAAAATTTATAATGAAGAGCTTGATGAAGAAGAAAATAATTTGAAAATTTCAGAATTGAATGAAGATGATATTCTACAAAGTGAAAAAACTGAAGGGAAACAGCATTTTACGCAACCGCCTGCAAAATATTCAGAGGCATCTCTAGTGAAATCATTAGAAGAAAATGGTATAGGCAGACCGAGTACTTATGCACCAATTATTACAACTCTCCTAAACAGGAGATATGTAGAAAAAGATAAAAAAACATTGGAAGTAACAGAACTGGGGCATATAGTAAATAACATTGTAAGTGAATATTTCAAACAAATAGTGGATATTGAATTTACAGCACAAATGGAGAATAATTTAGATTTTATAGAAGAAGGACAAGAAAAGTGGCAAAATATAGTTGATGAATTTTTTACGCCACTAAAAAAAGATATTGAAATTGCTGAAAAAGAGATAGCTAAAATTACCATTGAGGATGAAGTTACAGAGGTAGAATGCGATAAATGTGGTAAGTTCATGGTAATAAAACATGGGAGATTTGGAGATTTTTTGGCATGCCCTGGGTATCCAGAGTGCAAAAATACAAAAGCAATTACTAAAGAGTTAGAAGTTCCTTGCCCTAAATGTGGAGGGAAAATTTTAGAACGAAGAAGTAAGAAGGGCACTAAATTCTACGGATGTAGTAATTATCCAGAGTGTGATTTTGTAAGTTGGTTTGAACCCACTGAAATAAAATGTTCTGTGTGTGGTGTGTATATGTTAAAAAGGTATAGCAAAACTAAAGGGGAATATATGGAATGTTCAAATAAAGAATGTAAACACAAGGAATACAAAGTAGAGGAGAATACCGAAGAAAATGCCGAAGAAAAGTAAAATCGAGGTAAAATCACCATATTTTTTAATAAATTTATAAATATTATGTCGAAATTTATGAAAACACTGTTGATATAGAATGAATACTATGATATTATTAAATAGAGAAGGAACGATTCTAAAAATTTAAAATATTTTGATTTCTATCTATTCAGAAGTAGTTTTTGAAAAAGTTGCTTTATGAGTTGGGTTAAATAATATAGATTGTGTTTTATAACATAAACGAGGAGGAATATTGTGTCACTATTAGCTAAAACAAGAATGTTAAATAAAATATTGCAAAAATCAGGAACAGAGCCTGTAGTTTTTGATGATATTTGTAATTTGCTAAGCGATGTACTACAGTGTAGTGTGTATATCATTAGCAGAAGAGGGAAAATACTTGGTTATAATTTATCAAGCGGATATGAATGTGATATTATGAAAGATGAAATTATAAAAAACATGAGGTTCCCAGAAAATTACAATAATAGTTTACTTAATATCAATGAAACAAGAGAAAATCTTACTAACAAAAAAAACTGTGTATTCGAAGATAGTAAGGGATGTGCAATAGAAAATAAAATAACAACAATTGTGCCGATAAATGGAAATAGAGAAAGACTAGGTACTCTTTTACTTGCAAGATTTGATAAAGATTTTACAGATGAAGATTTAGTTTTAGTTGAATATAGTGCTACTATAGTTGGTCTTGAAATTTTGAGATCGAAAAATGATTTGATAGAGGAAGAAGCAAGGAAGAAAGCTGTAGTACAACTTGCTATTGGAACTTTATCCTATTCAGAACTCGAGGCAGTACAACATATTTTTAACGAATTAGATGGTACTGAAGGATTGCTAGTAGCATCTAGAATAGCAGATAAAGTTGGAATAACGAGGTCTGTTATAGTCAATGCACTTAGAAAATTTGAAAGTGCAGGAGTAATAGAATCAAGATCACTTGGAATGAAGGGTACTCATATTAAAATTTTAAATGATAAACTAATGGACGAACTTAAAAAAATAAAATAGATTGAGTCAGGGCAATGAGGCCCTGACCCATTTTTTTTTGTTTTTTAAAGTATAAATATTTATTAAATGAGCATTTTAATAAATGTATTATTTTTAAATTCTATTAAAAATCCTTTAGTCGATTAAAAGTTTTTAGTTTTATTGAAAATTTTTATTGAATAGATATTTAGCATGTGATACAATAAGTCCGTGAGAAAATACACACATTGCTTGATTATGGAAGGGTGCCAATATTTGGTCTTCAATAAGATGATAGTAATGGAGGTAAAAACCAAGGAGGTTACTATTAATGGCAGTTATTTCAATGAAACAATTATTAGAGGCAGGTGTTCATTTTGGACATCAAACTAGAAGATGGAACCCTAAGATGGCTCCCTACATATTTACAGAAAGAAACGGAATATACATTATCGATTTACAAAAAACAGTTAGAAAAATCGATGAGGCATATGACTTTATTAAATCTGTATCTGAAGAAGGTAAGGATATCCTATTCGTAGGAACAAAAAAACAAGCTCAAGAAGCTATTAAATTTGAAGCTATAAGATCAGGAATGCATTTTGTAAACAATAGATGGTTAGGCGGAATGTTAACAAACTTCAAAACAATTAAAACAAGAATACAAAGATTAGAAGAATTATATAAAATTGAAGAAGATGGAGTTTTTGAAGTTCTTCCTAAAAAAGAAGTTAGTAAACTTTTAAATGAAAGAGAAAAACTAGAAAAGAATTTAGGCGGAATCAGAAGTATGGATGCGAATAAAATTGGAGCTCTATTTATCGTAGACCCAAGAAAAGAAAAAAATGCAATCTCTGAAGCTAAAATTCTTGGAATCCCTGTAGTTGCTATAGTTGATACTAACTGTGATCCAGATGAAGTTGATTATGTAATTCCAGGTAATGATGATGCTATAAGAGCAGTTAAATTAATAACTGAAAGATTAGCTGATGCTATTATAGAAGGAAGACAAGGCGAACAATTAGCTGAATAATAGTAACTATATTTATCTAATAAGAATAGTAGCTATATTTATCTAAAACATAATTATGAAATAACATTTGAGGGGTAGGTGGAAGTTAATTCTTTCATTTACCTTTTAAGTTAGATAGGAATAGGAGGAAATAAATAATGATTACTGCAAGCATGGTTAAAGAGTTAAGAGAAAGAACTGGGGCTGGAATGATGGATTGTAAAAGAGCTCTAAGTGAAACAGAGGGTGATATGGAGAAAGCCATTGAACTTTTAAGAGAAAAAGGGTTAGCAGCAGCAGCTAAAAAAGCTGGAAGAATAGCTGCAGAAGGATTAGTATGTACATCTATTTCAGAAGATATGAAGTCTGGATCTATTGTAGAAGTTAACTGTGAAACAGATTTCGTTGCTGATAATGAAGATTTTGTTACTGTAGCAAAAAACGTAGCAATTCAAGCAGCACAAACTTCTTCAACTACTATTGATGAATTTGTTTCAGAAAAATACATAGCTGATGGAGCAATTACTATTAATGATGCTGTTACAGCACTAATAGCAAAATTGGGCGAGAACATGTCTGTGAGAAGATTTCAAAAGTTTGCTATTGAAAAAGGTATAGTTCAAAGTTATATACATGGTGGCGGAAGAATAGGAGTTTTAGTAGAACTAGCTTGCGAGAAACAAGATGACGCGTTAATTCAAATTGCTAAAGATGTTGCAATGCAAATAGCAGCTGCTAGTCCACTATTCTTAGATAATACATGCGTTGATCATGAAACTTTAGAAAAAGAAAAAGAAATATACAGGGTTCAAGCTTTAAACGAAGGAAAACCAGAAAAAATCGTTGAAAAAATGGTTATGGGTAGAGTGAATAAATATTATAAAGAAGTTTGTTTGCTTGAACAAGTTTGGGTTAAAAACGCTGACTATACTATTACGAAATATCTTCAAGAAGAATCTGCAAAACTTGGTGCTGAAATAAAGATAACAAGATTTGTAAGATTTGAAAGAGGCGAAGGAATAGAAAAGAAGGAAGAAAACTTTGCTGAAGAAGTTCAAAGACAAGTGCAAGGTAAATAATAATTAAAGGGAACACTGCGTGTTCTCTTTTTTAAAATAAGTAATACTTTAAATTTGGAGGTGTAATGTTTATGGAGGTTGCTAAGTATAAAAGAATTATGTTAAAGATTTCCGGAGAAGCACTAGCCGGCGCGCAGGGATTTGGAATAGACTTTGATACTACAAATGATATAGCACTTCAAATAAAAGAATTGGTAAAACTGGGTGTTGAAATAGGAATAGTTGTTGGTGGTGGAAATATATGGCGTGGTAGAAGTGGTGAAGGTATGGACAGAACTACTGCAGATTATATGGGGATGATGGCAACTTGCATCAATGCATTAGCGCTTCAAGATTCACTAGAAAATCTAGGTGTTAATACTAGAGTGCAAACTGCCATTGAAATGAAAGAAGTAGCAGAACCGTTTATAAGAAGAAGAGCAATGAGACATTTGGAAAAAGGTAGAGTTGTTATATTCGCAGCGGGTACAGGTAATCCATATTTTTCAACTGATACAACGGCAGCACTCAGAGCAGCAGAAATAGAAGCTGAAGTAATTCTGCTTGCTAAAAAAGTTGATGGTGTTTACGATAAGGATCCACATATTTATAAGGATGCTGTGAAGTTTGAGGAGCTAAGTTATATTAATGTGCTTGAAAAAGGACTTCAAGTTATGGATTCTACTGCTACATCATTATGTATGGATAACAATATACCTATATTAGTCTTTGGACTTGATAAACCAGAAAATATAAAAAGAGCAGTTTTAGGAGAAAAAATTGGTACTTTAGTAACTGCTTCTATTAAAGAATAACAATAATATGGAGGGAATTCTATGATTAAGGGAATTATTAGTATTGCTGATGAAAAAATGAATAAAACTATTGCAGTTTTAAAACATGAGTTTGAAAGTATGAAAGCAGGAAGAGCAAATCCTAAAATGCTAGATAGGGTTCAGGTTGAATGTTATGGTAGTTTTGTGCCACTAAGTCAACTAGCAAACATTTCTGCACCAGAACCTAGAGTATTGCTTATTCAGCCTTGGGATAAATCATCTATGAAAGATATAGAAAAAGCTATATTGAAATCTGATTTAGGATTAAACCCATCAAATGATGGTTCAGCGATTAGATTGATTATTGCTGAACTTACTGAGGAAACAAGAAAAGCGCTGCTTAAAACTGTTAAGAAAGCAGGAGAAGATGCTAAAGTAGCCATAAGGTCTATTAGGCGAGACGCTAATGATAAAATTAAGGCTTTGAAAAAAAACAATGAAGTTACTGAGGATGAAGTGAAAAAATCAGAAGATACCATCCAAAAGGAAACAGATAAATTTATTAAAGAAGTAGACAAAATGATAGACACTAAAGAAAAACAAATAATGGTAGTTTAGTATATAATTTTAAATAGAACCTGCAGTTATGCAGGTTCTATTTAAAATTATACTATAACTAATAAAAAGGAGAGAATTTTATTGAAAAAATTATTCGCTTTTTTTAAAAAAGATAAAAATATAAGTACTAATATTGATTTAGATATGAAAAGAATACCTGCGCATATTGCTATTATAATGGATGGAAATGGAAGATGGGCCAAGCAACGTAATCTTCCTAGAGCACTTGGGCATAAGGCTGGCGTAGAAACAATAAGAAAAATTGTAAAAGAATGTAACAAACTAGGGGTTAAATATTTAACACTATATGCATTTTCTACTGAAAATTGGAATAGGCCAATGCAAGAAATAGATGCACTAATGAAATTATTAGTAGAATATTTAAAAAATGAATTCGAGGAATTAAACGCTAATGATGTTGTTATCAATTCTATTGGCAACATATCAAAGTTACCAAGGATATGTAGAGTGGAACTGGACAATGCTTATGAAAAAACAAAGAATAATAAAGGCTTAGTTTTAAATTTAGCTTTAAATTACGGTGGAAGAAACGAGATAGTGGATGCTGTAAAAGAAATTTCACTAGATTTAATTAACAAAAAAATATCAAAGGATGAAATAACTGAAGAGTTATTTTCAAAATATATGTATACGGGGGAAATGCCAGATCCAGATCTTATAATAAGGCCTAGCGGGGAGCTTCGATTAAGCAACTTTTTACTTTGGCAAAGCGCATACTCAGAATTTTGGTTTTCAGATATCAATTGGCCAGATTTTAATGAGAAGCATCTAACACTTGCAATAGTAGATTACCAAAAAAGAGACAGAAGATTTGGAAAGGTTAAATAGGGGAGAAAATTATGAATAATAGATATATAGGAGCACTTATTCTAGCACCGCTAATAATATTTTTATTTTTAGGGGGAGATTACCTAAAATATCTTGTAATGGTACTTTCACTTTTGGGTATGTATGAATTCTACAAAGTTTCTAGGAAAAAACACTATAAGCCCATGGGACTTATAGGATATATTTTATGTATAGGATATTACTTAAACATGGGAAATGATTTTTCAAGTAGTTTTAATATATACATTTTGATAGGGGCAATTTTCTTGATGTTATGTGTTCCTGTGATTTATACAAATTATAATTTTGTGGATGTGGCTATAACTATATTCGGTTTTTTGTATGTGGCAGTGTTTTTTAGCTTTATAGTATTTACAAATAGTAAACCCTATGGTGGATATTTAGTATGGATTATATTTATTTGCTCATGGGTTTGTGATACCTCAGCTTACTACTCTGGAAGATTTTTTGGTAAAGGAGGTATTCATAAGCTATGCCCTAAAGTTAGCCCTAATAAAACAATTGAGGGTTCGATTGGAGGCTTACTTGGAAGTACTATAGGGTGCACAATTTATGGTTATGCTATTTCAAAATATGGTGTTCCTATTCAATTATATCATTTCGTTATAATTGGTGTTCTTTGTGGCATTGTTGGACAATTTGGAGATTTAATTGCTTCATCTATAAAAAGATTTGTAGGAGCTAAAGATTATAGTAGTCTTATACCGGGACATGGCGGAATTTTGGATCGGTTTGATAGTATTCTATTTGTGTCCGTGGGAGCATTTTATTACATTACATTTGTATTAGGATTATAAATTCACATAATGTTTAAAAAAACATATATTTAGCAGAATGCAAAAAACTATTCGTAGTTATTATTAACTTAATTGAATAATTGGCATTGGCGAAAATATATGATTTTATATTTCAAAGTAATATTTGCACTGATTATGGAATTATACTACATATATAATAATATCTTATATAATAGGAAATGTTGCTACTCGCTTTATTTTAGTAGATAAATATGTTATATTAAATGCTGTATAATAAGGTAAAACTAATATTGTAGATTCGAAGAAGATAAATAGCTACGCAAGTGATGATTTAATTATAGCAATACACGAATGGAGAGATTTGCATGAAGAAGGTTACTATTTTAGGAGTTACGGGGTCCATAGGAACTCAAACTTTAGATGTTATTCGAAATGATATTAATAATTTTGATATTGTAGGAATATCTGCTAATACAAATTGGGAAAAAATTATACCCATCATAGAGGAATTTAAACCTAAATATGTTGCCATGATGGACAGGGAAGCTTCAGTGAAACTTGAAAAACATTGCAGGGAGAAAAATTATTCAACAGAAATTTTGCAAGGACTGGAAGGCTTAAACTATATAAGCACACTAGCAGAAGTTGATGTTGTAGTAACATCAGTTGTAGGCATGATAGGACTTGTTCCTACTATAAAAGCTATAAATGCTGGAAAAGACATCGCTTTAGCTAATAAGGAAACACTAGTGGCGGCTGGTGGACTTGTAATGGAGGCAGCTAGAAAAAACCATGTAAATATTTTACCGGTTGATTCAGAACATGGTGCTATTTTTCAATGTCTTCAAGGTAATAGGTTAGAGAATGTTAATAAAATAATACTAACTGCATCAGGTGGACCATTTAGAGGGAAAAGCAAACAGCAATTAGTGGAAATAAAACCGGAAGAGGCGCTAAAACACCCCAAATGGAATATGGGCAAAAAAGTGTCTATTGATTCTTCAACGCTTATGAATAAAGGGCTTGAAGTTATAGAGGCACACTGGTTATTTGGTGTAGATTACGAAAATATACAAGTAGTAGTTCATCCTCAAAGTATAATACATTCTATGGTAGAATATGTAGATGGAAGTGTAATAGCGCAACTAAGTTCTACTGACATGAGATTACCTATTCAATATGCAATTAACTATCCTGAAAGAAATAACGCTGTTATTGATAAGTTAGATTTTTATAATATGGGTAATTTGACTTTTGAAAAGCCAGATATGGATACTTTCAAATGTCTTAAATTAGCTTATAGCGCAGGAAGAATGGGCGGTAATATGCCTGCTATAATGAATGCAGCTAATGAAGTAGCGGTTGAATTATTCTTAGATTATAAAATAAAGTATCTTCAAATAGAATATATTATAGAAAAATGTATGAATAAATTTGAGCACCAAACCAGGCCTAATTTAGAAGAAATTTTAGAAATTGATTTAAGGGTAAGAGAATACGTAAGAAATAATTATGATAAAGAATAGAGAGGAGAATTACTATGAGTAGTATTATAGCAAATATACCATATTTTATCATGGCCATATTAGCATTTAGTCTTTTGATTATAATACATGAATTAGGCCATTTTGCTATGTGTAAGCTAAATGGAGTAAAAGTATATGAATTTTCACTAGGAATGGGTCCAAAAATTTTTGGGATAAAAGGAAAAGAAACCGAGTATTTAATTAAGGCATTTCCTATTGGTGGATATGTTAAAATGGAAGGTGAAGATGAAGGAAGCAATGATCCGAGAGCTTTCAACAATAAGACTCCAGGTCAAAAATTAAGCATAGTTTCAGCAGGTGCAATTATGAATTTAATTTTAGCAGTGGTTTTATTTGCTATTGTAGGAGCTTCAGAAGGGTATGTATTACCAATAATAGGGCAAGTATCTCCTAATAGTCCAGCAATGCAGGCCGGAATAAAAGTTGGAGACGAAATTACTAAGGTTAATAAAGTTAAAGTAGATAGATGGGATCAAGCTTTAAATGAGATTTTCGCTTCTAAAGGTGAAAGTATGAATATTGAAATAGTAAGAAATTCAAAGGCTGAAAAAATTACAGTAAAACCTATTATGAATGCCAAAGAAAAAAGATTCATGATAGGAATTGCAGCTTCTAATGTAGAAAAAAAATTGAACTTTGGTCAGTCTGTGGAATATGGATTTAATCAAACTATTGGTACAGCAAAACAAACTTTTGGATTTTTCGGTAGCTTATTTCGCGGTCAAGTTTCTGCCAATGATGTTGGGGGACCAGTAAGTATAATAAAAATATCAACAATGGCGGCACACGCTGGCCTTGTAAAATTACTTTTTCTTACTGCACTACTTAGTGTGCAACTGGGAATATTCAACATAATACCTTTCCCGGCTTTGGATGGAGGATGGATTTTTATACTGTTATTTGAAATAATATCAGGTAAAAAATTAGATGAAAATAAAGTTGGAGCTGTAAATAATATTGGATTTATGGTTTTAATGGCAATAATGGTATTGGTAGTCATTAAGGATATAGTCAGTCCAATAAAATTCTAGGAGATGAGGACTATGAAAAAACGCAAAACCAAGAAGATTAAAGTTGGAAGTATATATATAGGCGGAGACTCGAAGGTAGCGGTGCAGTCTATGACAAACACTGATACAAGAGATGTAGATGCTACTGTAGCACAAATTCTTCAACTCGAAGAGGCGGGCTGTGACATTGTACGATGCGCAGTGCCTGATATGCTAGCGGCGGAGGCTATTAAAGATATTGTAAAAAGAATTCATATACCCTTAGTTGCAGATATTCATTTTGACTATAAGCTAGCATTAAAATCTATTGAAAATGGCATAGCTAAATTAAGGATTAATCCAGGTAATATTGGTAGTATTGATAAAATAAAATTAGTTGCAAAAGCAGCAAGTGATAAGGGCATTCCTATTAGAATTGGTGTAAATTCAGGATCCTTAGAAAGTGATATTCTTGAAAAATATGGTCATGTATGTGCGCAGGCACTAGTGGAAAGTGCCTTAAGGCATGTTGAAATATTAGAGAGTTTAAATTTCTATGATATAGTTATTTCTATAAAATCTTCTGATGTAGTCATGATGATTGAAAGTTATAAATTAATATCAGGTAAGGTAGATTACCCACTGCACCTAGGCGTTACTGAGGCTGGAACTACATGGCGAGGAACAATAAAATCAAGTGTGGGCATTGGAGCACTACTAGCGGAGGGAATTGGAGACACTATAAGAGTATCTCTAACTGGAGATGTAGTAGACGAGGTTAAAGTTGCTATAGAAATTTTAAAATCTTTGGGCTATATTGATGATGGAATTAAATTTATATCATGCCCTACTTGTGGAAGAACTCAAATTAATCTTATAAAAATTGCAAATGAAGTAGAGCAGAGACTCACAAATTGCCATAAGAACATAAAAATTGCAATAATGGGGTGCGCCGTTAATGGTCCTGGTGAAGCAAGAGAAGCGGATATTGGAATCGCTGGAGGCAAAGGAGTTGGCCTAATATTTAAAAAAGGCGAAATAATTAAAACTGTTAAGGAAGAAGATTTAGTGGAAGAACTTCTTCGCGAGATAGATAAACTATAAAATGCCAAATCAGGAGGAATACTAATGAATGTAAGCCTAGCTGAAATGTTAAAAAATGATTTTGATTCAAACGAACAAACATTAGTAGATGATATTAAGGTGCTCCGAGTTCAATACCTTAAAAAAAGCAACAAATTAAGGGTGATAATCAAATCTTTTGTGAATATAGATGATTATAAAAAACTACTAATCAAAAATATTATTTCAAAACGGTTAAGTAGTTTTGAAGATATACAATTAATTTGTTACCAAGATGTATCAAATGCCACAATAGAAGATGTAGCAGATAAGTTTTGGTTAGATGTTGTCAATGTAATAGCTACCACGCAACCATCAAGTAAAGATAGTTTGTTAAAATCTTCTAGAACTATTGAAAATGGTACGTTGAAAATTCAGTGTGGTAATGATTTTATGTGCAAAATTCTAAGAGACAAAAACATAGAACTTCTTTTGAAAAACACTATAAATGATATGTTCGGAGTTAATTCACTTGTTAAATTAGAGCATAACAGTGAACTTTCTAAAGAAGAGGATATTGGCAAAAAAGAAAAGGAAAATCAAACTATAATTAATGAGATCATTAAAAATATAAATGTAGAAAAGAAAGATAAACCACAGACCAGTAGTCAAAATAAAGATTTCAGCAACGGTAATAAATGGAATAAAGGTAACGGGCAAGGTTATAAAAAAAATGAGGTTGCCGATGAAAACACAATAATGGGAAGAAATATAAATGGTGAAAATATAGAAATACAAGATATAAATGAAACTTCAGGAATAGTATGTGCCTGTGGTGATATTTTTAAAGTAAATATAATAGAAACAAAAACAGGAAGAATAATTATAACGTTTTTTATTACGGATTACACAAGTTCAATTACAGTTAAATGTTTTCCAAAGCCTAAAGATGTAGAAAAGATTATGGAAGAAATTAAAGTAGGACTATATTGTAAGCTACGTGGAGAAGCAAGTTATGATACCTATGCAAAAGAAGTTGTTATAATGGCAAGAGATATAGTAAAGCTAAAGAAAATAGAAAGAATGGACAATGCGCAAGAGAAAAGAGTTGAACTTCATATGCACACTCAAATGAGTGCAATGGATGGCATGACTCCAACTTCTAAACTTATTGAAAGAGCTGCTAAATGGGGACACTGCGCAGTAGCAATAACTGATCATGGTGTAGTGCAAGCTTTTCCTGAAGCCATGGATGCAGCAAAAAAAAATAATATTAAAATTATATACGGCGTTGAGGGTTACCTTGTAGATGATGGAGTTCCTATTGTTATTAATAATAAAAATGAAACTTTAGATGATTGTTTTGTAGTCTTTGATATAGAAACAACTGGTCTATCCAGTGAAAATGATAGAATTACTGAAATTGGGGCAGTTAAAATCGAAAATGGGAAAATAGTAGATAGATTTAATGAATTTGTAAATCCAGGAATAGATATACCTTACAAGATCACAGAACTTACTGGAATAACAAACGAAATGGTGGAGGATGCAGACTCCATTTGCGAAATTCTTCCTAAGTTTTTAGAGTTTACACAAGGTAGCGTGGTGGTAGCTCATAATGCTGCTTTTGATACAGCTTTTATTATAAAAAATGCAAAGAGGTTAGGACTCCTCTTTGAAAATGCAATTATGGATACAATCCCACTAGCAAAGTTTTTACTTCCAACTCTGAAACGCTTTAAGCTAAACACTGTGGCTAAGCATTTAGGCATTTCATTAGAAAATCATCATAGAGCTGTAGATGATGCTAAAGCTACTGCAGAAATACTATTACATTGCTTTGGTTTATTAAAAGAAAAAGATATTTTAGACTTAGATACATTAAATAAAAAGTTTTTAGGCGATTTCGATATAAAAAAGGCAAATACCTATCATGTGATTATTTTAGTGAAAAATCTAATAGGTCTTAAAAATCTTTATAAGCTTATTTCAATTTCAAATTTAGAACATTTCCATAGAAGACCTAGACTTCCTAAAACATTAATTGAAAAATATAGAGAAGGTCTTATAATTGGATCCGCCTGTGAAGCTGGGCAAGTATATAAGGAAGTGCTCCAAGGGAAATCGGAAGAAGATATTAAAAGCATTGTAGAATTTTATGACTATTTAGAAATACAACCACTCCTAAATAATAAATTTTTGATTAAAAATGGTATGGTAAAAGATGAAAATGAATTAATGGATATTAATAAAAAAATATGTGCTTTAGGAGAAAAAAATAATTTGCCAGTAGTGGCTACAGGGGATGTGCACTTTTTAGATGCCTCAGATGAAGTGTTTAGAAGGATTTTAATGGCTGGTAAAGGGTTTTCAGATGCAGATGACCAACCACCTCTATATTTTAAAACAACTAATGAGATGTTAAAGGAGTTTGCTTATTTAGGAGAAAAAAAATGCAGGGAAGTAGTAATTGTAAGTCCAAATAAGATCGCTGAACTTATAGAAGTTATAAAACCAATACCGGATGGAACGTTTCCACCTAAAATAGCGGGTGCAGAAGATGAAATTCGCGAGATGACCTTGGATAAAGTTCATTCAATATATGGCGAATCCTTACCAGAAGTAGTCCAAAAAAGATTGGACAAGGAATTAAACTCTATTATAAATAATGGATATGCTGTACTGTATCTAATAGCTGCAAAACTAGTAGCCAAATCTCTTGCTGACGGTTATTTAGTAGGCTCGAGAGGTTCAGTTGGATCTTCTTTTGTAGCCAATATGTCTAATATAACAGAAGTAAATGGCCTTCCACCCCATTATGTATGTCCGAGTTGTAAAAAGAGTGAATTCTTTTTAGATGGATCTATTGGATCAGGCGCTGATTTGCCTGGAAAAGAGTGTCCAAATTGTGGTGCACAATATATGAAAGATGGTCATGATATCCCATTTGAAACCTTCTTAGGCTTTGAAGGAGATAAAGAACCGGATATAGATTTGAATTTTTCAGGAGAAAATCAAGCAGACATCCATAGGTATACAGAGGTGCTGTTTGGAAAAGGGCATACTTTTAAGGCAGGGACAATTGGAACTATTGCTGACAAGACTGCTTATGGATATGTAAAAAAATATTTAGGTGAAAAAGATATTATGGTGCCCCAAGCCGAGATAGAACGGCTTGTACTTGGGTGTACTGGTGTTAAGAGGACGTCAGGGCAACATCCAGGTGGAATAATGGTTGTTCCAAGCGACAATGAGATATATAATTTTTGCCCAGTACAACATCCTGCAGACGATCCAACATCAGATATTGTTACAACACATTTTGATTACCATTCCATAAGTGGTAGGCTACTCAAACTTGATATACTTGGTCATGATGACCCTACGGTACTTAGGATGCTTCAAGACTTAACAGGACTTGACCCCAAAACTATTCCATTGTCAGATCCTAAGGTTATAAGTTTATTTACATCACCAAAAGCATTGGGGCTTACCATTAAAGAATTGGGTTGTGAAGTAGGAAGTTATGGTCTGCCAGAGTTTGGTACAAAATTTGTTAGACAGATGCTACTCGATACTCAGCCAAAATCTTTTGCAGATCTTGTTAGAATTTCAGGATTATCTCATGGTACGGACGTATGGATTAATAATGCACAATATTATATTAAAGAAGGATTTACAACATTAAAAGATTGTATTTCTACAAGAGATGATATTATGGTATATCTAATGCAGAAAGAACTTCCGCCTAAAACTGCTTTCACTATCATGGAGAGTGTAAGAAAAGGTAAGGGACTTAAGGAAGATGATGAAAAGATAATGAGAGAACATGATGTTCCTGATTGGTATATAGAATCTTGCAAAAAAATAAAGTATATGTTTCCTAAGGGGCATGCAGTAGCTTATGTAATGATGGCGGTAAGAATAGCCTACCATAAGGTATATTATCCTAAGGAATACTATGCTACTTACTTTACAATAAGAGCAGATGACTTTGATGCGGATTTGATTGCAAAAGGTGAGAGTGCTATAAAACTTAAAATGGATGAACTAGTGGCTATGGGTAATGATATAGGAACTAAAGAAAAAGGACTTCTAACAACCCTTGAGTTATCTTATGAAATGTTTAAAAGAGGAATCAAATTATTAAATGTGGATCTTTATAAATCTGATGCTGTTAAATTTAAAATTGAAGATGATGCAATAAGACCACCACTAAACGGTCTTGAGGGTGTAGGAGAAAATGCGGCTAAAAGCATAGTTGCAATAAGAGATGAAGGTGAGTTCATCTCAAAAGAAGATTTGAGAACTCGTTGCAAAATTTCTAAAACAGTAGTTGAAGCATTAGCGAATCATGGATGCTTAAAAGGACTGCCTGAGACAAATCAGCTGTCGTTTTTTTAGCGAAATATAATTAGCCCTTGAAATAGCAAATTTTATATGATAGAATAATATATATTGGTTATGGCTGATAATTTTATTGTAAGAGAGAATTTTATTGTAAGAGAGTAGGCCCGCCTACTCTCTATTTATTGAAACGCAACTCATGGTTGCGTTTTAATTATAATATTATGATTAATTATGTTAATAATTGTAGAAAATATTAATAAAAGGAGGGTGTTAAAATGAAAAATGATACCTTGATACAAAAACTTAGAAAAATAACTGAGCCAATAGCAGAAAAAAATAATCTTGAATTATATCATATAGAGTATGTAAAAGAAGCAGGAGAAAATTTTCTGAGAATTTATATAGATAGTGATAATGGAATATCTTTAGAAGATTGTGAAAAGGTCAGCAGAGCCACAAGCGAGATATTAGATGTAGAAGACCCAATAACTGATAGTTACTGTTTAGAAGTATCCTCTCCAGGTATTGAGAGAACTTTATATGATGATAATCATCTGAAAAAATACATTGGTGAGAATGTACTAGTTAATTTAAATAGTCTATATGAGGGCAAGAAAAAACTTGAGGGCAATTTATTAGGATTTTCTGATATACAAATAGAAATTCAATATGATGGGAATAATATATCTATTCCTAAAGAAAAGATTTCCATTGTGAATTTGAAACCAGTGCTGTAAGGAGGATGTTAAAATGAATCAGGAATTTATTGAAGCATTGAGAGAAATTGTAGATCAAAAGGGAATCAGTGAAGATTTACTTTTTCAAACTATTGAAGATGCATTAGTTGCAGCATATAAAAAAAATTATGCTACTTTGTCCAGCAATAGCCAAAATGTAAAAGTATCAATGAATAGAGAAACAGGCGAAATACATGTTTATGGTCAAAAGGTAGTTGTAGAAGAAGTGATTGAAGAAGTTAATGAAATATCACTCGAAGAAGCTAAAGAGTATAGCCCTAGATATCAAATTGATGATATCGTTGATATTGAAGTAACTCCAAGAAAATTCGGAAGAATAGCTGCACAATCTGCAAAACAAGTTGTTATTCAGAGAATTAAAGAAGCCGAAAGAAATATAATTTACAATGAATTTATCACCAAAGAATTTGATATTATTACAGGAAGTGTTATAAGGAAAGATAGAGGAAATGTATTTATAGATTTGGGTAAAATTGAAGCTGTGCTTGGAGCCAGTGAGCAAATGCCTGGTGAGGAATATAATTTCAATGAAAAACTAAAACTATATATTGTTGAGGTTAAAAATACTACTAAAGGTGCTCAAGTAGGAGTATCAAGAACTCATCCAGGTCTTGTAAAACGTTTATTTGAACTGGAAGTGCCAGAGGTTTTTGGTGGAGTTGTTGAAATAAAAAGTATTTCAAGAGAAGCAGGTTCAAGAACTAAAATCGCAGTATATTCAAATGATGAAAATGTTGATGCTATGGGAGCTTGTGTTGGGCCAAAAGGTATTAGAGTTCAAAATATAGTTAATGAATTAAGAAATGAAAAAATTGATATTATTAAGTGGAGCAAAAGATCTGAAGAATATATTTCAAATGCCTTAAGTCCGGCAAAGGTATTGAATGTAGTAGTTGAAGAAGCTTCTAAATCTGCAAAGGTTATAGTGGAAGATAATCAATTATCCCTGGCTATAGGAAAAGAAGGCCAAAATGTTAGATTGGCAGCAAGACTTACAGGTTGGAAAATTGACATTAAAAGTAGAACCCAAGCACAATATCAGATGGAAACAATCGAAACTATTGAAAATGAAGTAATCCAGACAATTACTGAAGAGTAGGTGATGGCTTTATGAAAGTTAAAAAAATACCTCAGCGCATGTGTACAGGTTGTATGGAAATGAAATGTAAAAAAGAGTTATTACGTATAGTTCGTAGTAAAGAAGGCGAAATTTCTATAGATTTAATCGGGAAAAAGCCAGGCAGAGGTGCATATATTTGTAAAAGTATAGAATGCTTTGAAAAATCTTTTAAGACAAAAAGATTAGAGCGAAATTTAGGTGGAAAAATAAGTGAAGAAATTTATGGAACACTGAAGGAACAAATAAATCCTGAAGGTGAGGTATAGCATGAACAATAAATTTTTTCAATTTTTGGGTTTGACTAAGAAAGCCGGCAAACTTATTGAAGGTTACAATCAATGTGAAGAAGCACTATCACATAGGAGAGGAACCCTTATAATAATGTCTCAGGAAAGCGCCACAAATACTAAAGATAAATTTAAGAGATTTAGTATTAAAAATAATATACCCCTTATAGAAGGAGTATCCAATGAGGTTCTAGGAAATTGTCTAGGAAGAGCAGAAATTAATGTTTTGTGCGTAAGTGATAAAAGAATGAGCGATAAGCTACTTAGCTTATGGAATGAAAGTAATGAATAAATTAAATTTCGGGGGTGAATGATTTGGCAAAAGTCAGAATATATGAATTAGCAAAAGAGTTAGAGGTGTCAAGTAAAGAATTAATTAATGTACTATTCGAAGAGTTTAGTATAAAAGCCAAGAATCATATGAGTGTAATTGAGGAAGAAGATGCTGAATTAATAAAGGAACTTTATAATGACGAAAATTCAGGACTTAAAGATGAAAAAAATGAAACAGTAGAGCATTATGAAAATATAGCTAATGAAGATGCTAACAAAGTCATTATTAGAAAAAGAGGTAGAAAAGGTAGAGATGAGCTTGGAAATGGTAACAATGGTGTTGAAGCAATAGATGATGAGGTTGTAGTAATTGAAGCTTCTATTACAGTTAAAGACTTAGCTGACACGCTAAAGAGACCTTATGTTGAAGTAATAAAACAACTTATTTTCATAGGCGTTATGGCTGGAATGAATCAAGAAATTGATTTTGCTACAGCTGAAAAAGTAATAGAAAAATATGGCGCGCTTGCAGTACTCAAAGATGCAGAAGAAGGCAAAATTGCTGATGATGAAGAAGTTGAAGAAGTTGAAGCTGATTTAGCAATAGCAAAAAAACCAGCTGTTGTAACAGTTATGGGTCACGTTGATCATGGTAAGACATCACTACTTGACTGTATTAGAAAAGCTAAGGTAACTGAAACAGAAGCAGGTGGAATTACACAACATATTGGTGCCTATACTGTTAATATTAATGGAGAAAAAATTACATTTTTAGATACACCTGGTCATGAAGCGTTCACAGCAATGAGAGCCAGAGGTGCTCAAATAACAGATATAGTTATACTTGTTGTAGCTGCAGATGATGGTATTATGCCACAAACTGCAGAAGCTATAAATCATTGTAAGGCTGCTAAGGTACCAATGATAGTAGCTATAAACAAGATAGATAGACCAGGAGCTAATGTTGATAAAGTTAAGCAAGAATTAACAGAGTATGGACTTGTAGCAGAAGATTGGGGTGGAGATACAATTTGTGTTCCAGTATCAGCTCATACTAAAGAGGGTATAGATACACTACTTGAAATGGTGCTTATTACAGCTGAAATGTTAGAACTCAAAGCAAACCCTAACAGACGTGCAAAAGGAACTGTAATAGAAGCGAAACTTGATAAAGGTAGAGGACCACTTGCTACACTATTAATACAGAATGGTACATTAAGCACTGGTGATTCTATAATAGTTGGTTCAACTTACGGAAGAATAAGAGCGATGTTTGATGATAAGGGTAACAAAATAAAAACTGCAGGACCTTCTATACCAGTAGAAATACTTGGATTATCTGAAGTACCAGAAGCTGGAGATAGATTTAATGTAGTTAAAGATGAGAAAACGGCAAGAAATATGGCTGAAACTAGAAAATCAAAATCAAGAGAAGAACATTTTCAATCTAGTAATAGAGTTTCTATGGAAAATCTATATAGTCAAATACAAGAAGGATCTGTTAAGGAACTTGGTGTTATTGTAAAAGCTGATGTTCAAGGATCTGTAGAAGCTGTACGTCAATCCCTAGAAAAATTATCTACTGATAATGTTAAAGTAAGAGTTATACATTCTGGAGTTGGAGCGATTACAGAAACAGACGTTACACTTGCAGCAGCTTCAAATGCAATAATTATAGGGTTTAATGTAAGACCAGATAATAATGCTGCAATAGTTGGTGAAAAAGAAAAGGTAGAAATTAAAACTTATAGAGTAATTTACGATGCTCTTGATGATATAAAAGCTGCAATGGTTGGAATGCTCGATCCTGTATATAAAGAAGTTGTTCTAGGTAGAGTAGAAATAAGACAAATATACAAAGTTTCAAATGTAGGAACAATAGCTGGGTCTTATGTATTAACTGGTAAGATTACAAGAAATAGTAGTGTACGTGTGCTTAGAAATGGAATAGTAATAACTGAATCAACACTGGCTTCATTGAAGAGATTTAAAGATGATGCAAAAGAGGTTGCTGCTGGATATGAATGTGGATTAAGTGTAGAAAAATTCAATGATCTTAAAGAAGGCGACATTATCGAAGCATTCATAATGGAAGAAGTAAAACCAAAATTATAAGTATAAGGAGTGGTGGGTTGTATGGTTAATTATAGAAATGGTAGAATAAACGAAGAAATCAAAAAAGAAGTAAGCAATACAATTCAAAACAAAATAAAAGATCCAAGAAAAAGTGCTATGGTAAGTGTAACAAAAGTAGATACAACAAAAGACCTAACATATACAAAGGTTTATGTTAGTATATTTGGTAGTGAAGCTTCTAAAAAAGAAACAATTCAAGCGCTTAAAAGTTCAACTGGACTTATGAGAAAAGAAATAGGGGCTCATGTTAAGCTAAGACATGTTCCTCAAGTTCTCATAGAGGTAGATGAAACTATAGAAAAAGCAATACATTTAGAGGGCATTTTCAACCAGATAAAGGCAAAAGAAAAGATTGATGGAGAAAGCGTAAGCGATGAAGATATAGATGATGAGGATATGAATGAAGAAGATATAAGTAACGAAGATAGCGATGAAAATTAATGATATTATTGATAGAATAAAGCTATTCAAAAAAATTGCTATAACTTTTCATACTTCACCAGATGGTGATTCCTTAGGTAGTGCACTAGCTTTACTTATTGGACTTAGAAAACTAAAAAAGGAAGTCTATATAATTTCAAAAGAAATTATACCACAAACTTTTCAGTTTTTGCCATGCTCAAATGAAATTAATGGTGAAACAATTGAGCCATTAAAGGATACAGAGTGTGTTATAGTATTAGATTGTGGTGATTTTAAAAGAATTAATGCAAATTTATGTATGCAAAATAAGAATTTTGAATTAATTAATATGGATCACCATTTATCTAATGATTTATATGGAGATTTAAATTTTGTTGATACAAGCGCTTCTGCAGTTGGAGAAATTGTGTATGAAGTGCTTAAACTTCTTCATATAGAAATAGACAAAGAAATAAGCAGATGCTTGTACACTTCACTACTTACAGATACGGGATCATTTAGGCATTCCAGCACCACAGCAGTAACTCATAATATAGCAGGTGAACTTATTAATACAGGTATAGAGTTTAGTAACATCCATAGAATGATTTTTGAAAACAAGAAATTTGAAAAAATAAAATTCTATGGAGAAGTTATTAATAGTATGACTTCAGAACTCAATGCTAAAGTGTGTATTATGTATATATCTAAAACCATGCTTGAAAAATATGAGACCGTTTCCGAAGATACATCAGATGTTATTGCTTTTGGTGCTTCCATAGATACGGTTGAAGTTACTATTCTTATAAAAGATGCTGAAAATGGTGTTAAGGTGAGTTTAAGATCTAAATCACTAGTAGATGTTAGTAAAGTTGCCGAGGTATTTAACGGTGGCGGACATATTAGAGCTTCAGGTTTTTTCACAGAAGGGGATTTCCATGACACTAAAGTGAAATTGCTGGAAATTATAGAAAAAGAGTTGATAAAATGAATGGTATATTAAATGTATTTAAACCTACAGGAATGACCTCTTTTGATGTAGTTCGCATAATAAAAAAAATCAGTCATATAAAAAAAGTAGGCCACGCTGGCACTCTAGACCCTGAGGCTAGCGGGGTTTTACCTGTTTGTATAGGAAAAGCAACAAAAGCTATTGACTATATAATGGCGGATTTTAAAATTTATGAAACTGAACTTAAGTTAGGCGTTATTACAGATACTTATGACAGAGAAGGTAAAATTCTACATGAGTGTGAGGTCAATTTGAGTGAAGATGAAATTACACGGGCGATTAATTCATTTATAGGAGAAATAAAACAAGTTCCTCCTATGTACTCAGCTTTAAAGGTTAATGGAAAAAAACTTTATGAACTGGCAAGGGCTGGGATAGAAATAGAGAGAGAAGCAAGAGCTATAACAATTTATGACATAGAAATTAGTTCTATTAAAATACCTTACGTAAGCTTTAGGGTAAAATGCTCTAAGGGTACATATATTAGAAGTCTATGTTATGATATTGGAGAATTATTAAAATGTGGTGGAATGATGTGGAACTTGCAAAGAACAGCTACAGGGCAATTTCATATTGAAGATGCTATAAATATTAATGATTTAAATGAAGAAAATATAAATGGACATATTATGCCTATAGAAAGTATTTTTAAAAATAATACTAAAATTACCATAGAGGATAGATTTGTTAAGTTCTTATTAAATGGTGTTGTAGTAAAAGATAAAGCTTTAGCTTCTAAGTTTGAAAGCGAAAAAATGTATAGTATCTATAATAATGACAACGACTTTATTGGGATTGCGGATAAAGGAAATGATGGTGTTAGGCTAATAAAATCATTTATATAGGAGCATATTAAAAATGATAATTATAAAAGATAATTTTAAAACTAAACTTGAATATCCAACATACATTGCACTGGGAAGTTTTGATGGACTCCATTTAGGACATATGCATCTTGTAAATAAAGCGGTGGAATTAGCAAAAGAGAATAATGCTAAAAGTATGATTTGTACTTTTAAAAATCATCCATTATCTGTTATCAACAAAGAAATTTGTCCACAGCTAATAATGGATAATGACACCAAAATAAAATTACTAGAGGGAACAGGTATTGATATTGTTAATTTAGTTAGTTTTGATAAGGATTTTATGAAGATAACTCCAGAGCAGTTCATAAAAGACATGGTGAATTTCTATAATACAAAGGGAATAGTTGTTGGTTTTAATTATAGATTTGGATATAAAAATTTAGGCGATGTAGAAATGCTTCAAAAGTACAGTGGTATACTAGGTTATAAGCTATATGTTTGTGAAGCTATTAGTAATAACAATGAGGTTGTAAGTAGTTCAAATATACGCCATCTTATAGCTGAGGGGAATATCATTAAAGCAAATGAACTTTTAGGAAGACCGCATTCTATTACTGGTGAAGTAATTAAAGGGAAACAACTTGGAAGAACTATTGGATTTCCAACTGTAAATTTAAATTACAATAAGCAATATATCATTCCTAAGGGAGGGGTATACTATACTTTAGCCCAGTATGATAATAATATTTATAAAGCTATAACAAATATAGGGTATAATCCTACTGTAGAAGGTGGAAAACTATCAGTAGAAACCTATATTTTGAATTTTGATAAACAAATCTATGGTGAAAAGGTTAAAATTAACTTTGTAAATAGGATAAGAGATGAAGTTAATTTTGATACCGTTGAGGAATTAAGACAACAGCTTATAAAGGATAAAGAATACGCTATTAAGCAAAAAAAGTAGAAAAATATCATTAAGATATAAAAACTAATTTACAATTTAATTTTAGTTTGTTATAATTGATTTGAACCTTATGCTAAGTTCACCGAATTGCTAACGGTGTACTTGGAATATGGGGATTATATTCGGAGGTGTTGTAAAATGCAAAAAGCTACAAAACAAGAAATAATGACTAAACATGCGAGACATGAAGGAGACACAGGTTCTCCAGAGGTGCAAATCGCACTACTTACTGAAAGAATTTTAGAGTTAACTGAACACTTAAAAATTCATAAAAAAGACCACCATTCAAGAAGAGGTCTATTAATGATGGTTGGACAAAGAAAAGGTATGTTAGGTTACTTAAAGAACCAGGATATTGAAAGATATCGTGCAATTCTTGCAGAGCTTGGACTAAGAAAGTAATTAAGAGCGGCTTAGCCGCTCTATTATTTTAAGTAATAGTAATAAAATTAGATTTTAAAAACACATATATTAGCTAATAATATTAGTAAAAATTGAAGGGAGGCAAATATATGATTCATGTTATAGAAACTACTGTTGCAGGTAGAACTCTTAAAGTTGAATATGGTAAGGTTGGAATGCTTTCAAACTGTTCAATATTCATGAGCTATGGCGAAACAGTAGTTATGGTCAATGCAAATGCATCAGAAAAACCAAAGGAAGGTATTGATTTCTTTCCACTAAGTGTAGAATATGAAGAAAGACTTTATGCCGTTGGTAAGATTCCTGGTGGGTTCATAAAGAGAGAAGCAAGACCATCAGAAAGAGCAATTTTAACAGCAAGAGGTATTGATAGGCCACTTAGACCATTATTTCCTAAAGGATATAAAAACGATGTGCAAATTGTTTGTACTGTATTATCAGTTGAACAAGATAATTCACCTGAGATACTTGCTATGAATGCAGCATCAATGGCATTATGTATATCAAGTATACCTTTTACTGATGCTGTTGCAACGGTTTCAGTGGGTCTTGTTGATGATAAGTTCATATTGAGCCCTACTGTAGAAGAGAGAAATGCTAGTTCTATGAATCTTACAGTTTGTGCAACAAAAGACAATGTAACAATGATAGAAGCTAGTGGAAATGAAATACCAGAAGATGTAATGATAAATGCAATTGATTTTGCTTTTGAAGCATGTAAAAAAATTGTAGCTTTCCAAGAAGAAGCTGTGGCTAAGTTTGGAAAAGAAAAAGTCATTCCTCAAATAAGTAAAATAGATGAAACTCTCCAAAGTGAAGTTAGAGATTTCTCATTTGATATGTTTAAGACAGCGATGTACATAATGGATAAAGATGAGAGAAATAAAATGGTAGATGAAATAAAACAAAAAATAAGCCTTGAATTTAATGAAAAATACGCAGATAAAAAATCTGATATAGGTGAAGTTGCATATAGCATCCAAAAAGAAATAGTTAGAAATATGATGCTAAATGAAGATAGAAGACCAGATGGAAGAGCTTTTGATCAAGTTAGGCCAATAAGTTGTGAAGTAGGGATACTTCCTAGAACTCATGGAACAGGTCTATTTACAAGAGGGCTTACTCAAGTAATGGGTGTTGCAACACTTGGAGCATTAGGTGAAGCTCAGAATTTAGATGGAATAGGAAATGAAGATTCTAAAAGATATATGCATCATTATAATTTTCCAGCTTATAGCGTAGGAGAAGTTAAACCAATGCGTGGACCTGGAAGACGTGAAATTGGTCATGGTGCACTAGCAGAAAAAGCAGTAGAACCACTTTTACCATCTGTAGAAGATTTCCCATATGCTATTCGTGTGGTATCAGAAGTGTTAAGTTCTAATGGTTCAACATCACAAGCAAGTGTAAGTGCAAGTATTTTAGCACTACTCGATGCTGGGGTTCCACTTAAGAGACCTGCTGCGGGTATTGCAATGGGACTTATTACAAATGCTGATTTAACTAAAGAAAAAGTATTGACAGATATTCAAGGTATAGAAGATTTCTTTGGTGACATGGACTTTAAAGTAGCTGGAACTGAGCTAGGTATTACAGCTATACAAGTTGATACAAAGCTTCATGGCTTGTCTAATTATTGCATTAAAACTGCAATTAATGATGCCAAAGTTGCTAGACTTCATATATTAGAGAAAATGAATCAATGTATTTCAGGAGAAAGAAGTGAAATATCAATATATGCTCCTAGAATTTACACACTAAACATAGCACCTGATAAGATTAGAGACATAATTGGACCTGGTGGAAAAATGATAAAGAAAATTATAGCAGAAACCGGTGTTAAAATTGACACTTATGATGATGGAAAAGTTGTAATTATGTCTAGTGATAGTGTTTGTGCAAATAGAGCAGTAAAAATCATTGAAGATTTAACTAAATCAGTTAAGGTAGGCGAAATATATTTAGGAAAAGTAACAAAAATTGCTGCTTTTGGAGCATTTGTTGAAATACTTCCTAATAAAGAAGGATTAGTGCATATATCTAAACTTGATTTTGCTAGAGTAAATAAAGTAGAAGATATTGTTTCAGTGGGCGATGAAATATTAGTAAAAGTAATGGAAATAGATAATCAAGGAAGAGTAAATCTTTCAAGAAGAGATGCTATTAAAGATAGTGAAACTGAAAAAAAAGATGCTGAATAATAGAAGGGCTTAGATGCCTTTTTATTTTTTTTAATAAAAAAACACTAATATGCACATATTAAATATAAATTCTCATTAAGGAGAGGCGCATATGTATAATTTATTTAAGTTAAATAACGGGTTAAGAGTTGTAGTTGAGAACATAGAATATGTAAATTCTGTAAGCGTAGGACTATGGATAGAAAATGGTTCAAGAAATGAAAATGCAAGTAATAGTGGAATATCACATTTTATTGAGCATATGCTTTTTAAAGGAACAAGTGGTAGGACTGCAAAACAAATTGCCGAAGCTATTGAAGACGTTGGTGGTCAAATAAATGCATTTACAGGAAAAGAAGCTACATGTTATTACATAAAAGCTTTAGATACACATTTAGAATTGTCATTGGATATTCTGTCAGATATGCTTTTTAATAGTAATTTTTCAGAAGAGGAAATTGAAAAAGAAAAAGGTGTAATTTGCGAAGAAATAAATATGAGCGAAGATTCACCAGAGGATGTATTAATAGATTTACACACAAAGGCAATTTGGAATAAGGATTCTATATCTTTACCTATTTTGGGAACCATGGAAACTGTAAAATCTTTTAATAGAAAAATGATGTTAGATTACATTGATTCATATTATATACCGGAAAATTCAGTTATATCAATTTCTGGTAAATTTGACATGAAAAATATAGAAAAGCTTCTAGAAAAATATTTTGGAAAATGGCATACTAAAAATAAAAATATTACTAAATATAGTAGTCCGGAGCTTCTAAATCACCATTATTTTAGAAAAAAGGATATTGAACAACTTCACATAAGTCTAGGAATGCCTGGAGTGGAAATTGGAAATGAGGATACATATACTCTAATATTACTAAGTAATATATTAGGAGGAGGAGCTTCCTCAATGTTATTTCAAAAAATTCGTGAAGAATTAGGACTGTGTTACTCAATTTATTCTTACATATCAGCCTTTAAAAACACTGGGATTGTAAGCATTTATGCGGGGCTAAATCCATTACAGGCAGAAGTTGCTATTGATGCAATAAAAGAAGAGGTTAAAAAATTTGCAAAATCAGGAATTGATAATGAAAGATTACTAAAGGCTAAAGAACAGTTAAAGGGTAGCTATATTCTAGGGCTTGAAAGCACCAGCAGTAGAATGTTTAGTAATGGCAAATCTGTTATGTTTTTGAATAAAATTAATACTCCTAAAGACGTACTTAGAAAAATAAATGAGATAGATATGGCACGTGTAAACTCTGTCATGGAAAAGACTTTTAAAAAGGGTATAATAAATTCTGCATATGTAGGTAAAGAAAGAGAAATGCTAAATAAGCTCTTTAAAGGAAATATTATTTCTATGGATAAGTAAATTTATTTATGATAATATAGAAATTATGCATAACTCCACAATATATTCCATAGTATTTTAGGGGCATGAAAATAAATAAAAGTTATTTGTTATTTATTTTCATGTCCCTCAGAGAATTGGTAAGGAGGGAGCTTATATGGAAGATAATATAAAATTATACAGTGAAATGGAAAGATATGAAATTATCAATATTAATGATGGTGATAAATATAGCAATTTAGGTAGCAATGATGTGGTTATTGATGAGAATGGTCTTCTGAAATTTTTAATTATTAATGAGGGTAGTTCTAAATTTAGTTTTTTCAAAAATAATGATATTATTGAGGTACCTTGGGAATATGTAAAAAAAATAGGCTCAAGAACTATAATAATTGATGTTGATAATGAATTTTTAAAAAAATCTCATATTTAACTTTGGAGGCCATAAATGAAAATATTAGTGCAAAAGTTTGGAGGCACATCTGTTTCAACGCAGGAAAAGAGAAAGCTTGTAGTGTGTAAAGTAATGAACGCAAAGGAAGAAGGCTATTTTCCTGTGGTAGTAGTATCTGCCATGGGACGAAAAGGAGATCCTTACGCTACAGATACTCTGCTATCACTTATAGATGATAATTTTAAAGTAGCAAATCCATTAGCACTAGATTTGCTAATGAGTTGTGGGGAAACTATAAGTACTGTAATAATGTGTAATGAATTAAATAGTAAAGGTATTGATGCTGTTCCCTTAACTGGAGGACAAGCAGGTATAATTACAGATTGCAATTATAACAATGCAGCAATACTTAACGTGGATACAAAGCAAATACTTAGCATACTGCAAAAGGGAAAAATTCCTGTAGTAGCAGGATTTCAAGGTAAGGATGAAAATAACTATATTACAACTATAGGTAGAGGTGGAAGTGATGTTACTGCTGCAATACTCGGAGCAGCACTTAATGCAGTAGAGACTCAAATATACACTGATGTAGATGGTATTATGACAGCAGATCCACGAATAGTTTCTGAAGCGACTTTAATAAAGAAAATAAGTTATGATGAAATTTTTCAATTTGCAGATCAAGGAGCCAAGGTGATACACCCAAGAGCCGTGGAGATATCTAGAAAATATAATATACCACTCGTAATAAAGAACACTATGAACAATTGTGATGGGACGGTAATTAGTAATTTAGGAAATGAAGGCTATGAAAGTATAATTACAGGTATTACACATATGAATAATAGAGTTCAAATAAAAATATGTAAAAATTCAGATTCTAGTTACGAGGATCTCTTTGATATCTTAGCTGAAAACCTTATAAGCATAGATCTTATAAACGTTTTCCCTAAAGAGAAAATATTTACTATTGATGAAAAAGACTTTATTAAATTTCAAAATTTAATAAAAGAGATTAATCTGGTTTGTTCTTTTGTGAAGGAGTGTAGTAAAATTTCAATTATAGGTTCAAAAATGAGAGGTATACCAGGTGTTATGGCTAGGATACTTAAAGCGTTAACTAGAGAAAAAATTGAAGTGTTGCAAACAGCAGATTCACATATGACTATATGGTGTCTTGTAGAAACAGAATATGTTGAAGGTGCAATTAATGCCTTGCACAGGGAATTTAAATTAGGATAATAAATGTATATAGTTTCTCTTAATGCACAAAATAAAGATGGATTAGGAGGAATGCAAATGCCAAAAGAACAAAAAAATAAAGAAGATAAGAAAAGTGACATTATTGTGGAAAATTCAAATCAGCAGGTTGAAAATATCAAAGAACTGGGAGTAACTAATGTTCCAAATCAAAGCGACAAAATTCAAGTTTTGTCTATTATTGGTCAAATAGAAGGACATATGATGTTATCTCCTCAAACTAAAACTACTAAGTATGAACATGTTATTCCAGAGCTAATTGCTATGGAAAGGGATGAAAAAGTAAAAGGTATTCTTATAGTTCTAAACACTGTAGGAGGCGATGTGGAAGCAGGCCTTGCAATAGCTGAGATGATTAGAAGTGTTAGCAAACCAACAGTATCATTAGTAGTTGGAGGTGGCCATTCAATAGGTATCCCCCTCGCAACTGCTGCTACCTATTCATTCATATCACCATCTGCAACTATGATAATTCACCCTATAAGAATGAATGGTTTGATAATAGGGGTTCCCCAAACTTTTGAATATTTTAATAAAATGCAAGAAAGAATAACTGAATTTATTATTAGAACTTCTCGAATCGATAAGGAGACCGTAAATAGGTTAATGCTTCAAACTGATGAACTTTTAAATGATATGGGTACTATACTTATCGGAAAACAAGCAGTTGATAATGGATTAATAGATGAAGTTGGTGGAATTAGTGAAGCCTTATCAAAATTAAATGAAATAATAGATAAAGCTTAAAAATAGATATAAATAGGTTCTATGGGCCTATTTATATCTATTTTATTGATTTTTTTACCATAAGCCATAGGAGTAATTGAGTTTTTTATGTTATACTTTAAAATTCATCTATAAATCTATATAAAGTTAAAGGAGATTTCTAAAATTTGTAGAAATATTAAGAATGGAGGTGATACTTTGGCTAGAAAAAAAACTAAATCTAAAGTTAGTAGTAGTGTAGGTTCTGATAGTGAAATTTTTGGAATTATTTTAATAACAATAGGCATATTAATTTTATTTAGTATCTTCTCTACTATGTTTTCAAGTTCTGATTCTATATCAGGTACTATAGGAGATTTTATTAACCACTTACTTTTTGCAATACTAGGGGTAGGTGCATACTTTTCGCCGTTTTTGATAATATTTATGGGTATATGCTCCATCCTTAAGAAAGGTAAGATAAACTTCAGTAAGAAGTTTTATGGAATAATACTTTTTATAATAAATACATTGCTATTTATACAAATGCTATCTTTTAATAAGTATTATGTTAAAGGTGAGTTTTGGCAGGGAATAAATAAAATATACAATTCAGAGCATGTGCCACATGGCGGGATTATTAGTTATTCAATTGATGTACCACTGCATACATTATTTGGAACTGTGGGAACTTTTATAATTTTTATTGGTATTTATGTTATATGTTTAACTTTAATATTAGAAATATCTTGGCATGACATTTGTTTCGATCTAAAGGATAAATTTGTAACTGAAAAGACTAAAAAGACTAAGAAGACTAACGATAATAAGGAGTTATATATAGAAAATAGTGATAAGCAAGAAGAGTTGATACTACCCAATGAAGAAAAAAATGATTTTATTAAAGGAAGTAACAATAAAATTAAAATATTTGATTTTATAAGATCAAGTGAAGTTGCGTCAGAAGTGGAAATTGTAAATAAAGAAGAAACTGTTAGTGATATTAGACAAGGCGATGCAGGCGTATCTAAAGAAAAGCATATAGATAATTCTATTAAACAAGAAGTAGAACAAGAAATTCAATTAAATAGTGCACATTCAAAATCAAATTATAAATATGATTTTCCAACTGTGGATTTATTAAATGAAAATACTACTTCCAAAATGAATAAAAATGATAAAAAAGAATTGCTTAGTAGTGCTACTAAGTTGCAAGAAACATTAAGTAGCTTTGGAGTTGAAGCAAAAGTTATTCAAGTTACAAAAGGACCTTCAGTGACAAGATTTGAACTTCAACCAAATGCTGGTGTTAAGGTCAGCAAAATTGTAAATTTAGCAGATGATATTGCATTGAATTTGGCTTCTTCTGGTGTAAGAATTGAAGCCCCTATACCTGGTAAGGCAGCTGTAGGTATTGAAGTGCCGAATAAAGAGTTAAGTGCAGTTTACCTAAGAGAGGTAATAGAGTCAAATGAATTTTCAGCTACAAATAAAAATTTATCTTTTAGTCTAGGAAAAGATATAGGAGGTAATTGTGTTGTTTCAGATTTGACGAAAATGCCTCATTTGCTAGTAGCAGGAGCTACGGGATCTGGAAAGAGTGTTTGTATAAATTCATTAATAATAAGTTTACTTTATAAATATTCTCCAGAGGAGGTTAAGCTTTTATTAATTGACCCTAAGGTAGTTGAATTAAATATTTATAATGGAATACCACATCTATTAATACCAGTTGTAACAGATCCCAAAAAATCTGCAGGCGCTTTAAATTGGGCTGTAAATGAAATGACAAGAAGGTACAAACTTTTCGCTGAAAACAATGTACGTAATATTGAAGGATATAATGAATTAGTTAATAAAGGTATTGAGGAAAATAAATTACCTTGGATAGTAATTATAATTGATGAATTAGCAGACCTCATGACTGTTTGTGCCAATGACGTAGAAGAATACATTGGAAGACTGGCACAAATGGCAAGAGCGGCTGGTATGCATTTAGTAATTGCTACGCAAAGACCATCAGTAGATGTTATTACAGGGGTTATAAAGGCAAATATACCTTCAAGAATATCCTTTGCAGTTTCAAGTCAAATAGATTCAAGAACAATTTTAGATTCCGCTGGTGCAGAAAAATTGCTAGGTAAAGGCGATATGCTTTTTTACCCTGTAGGAGAGGCTAAACCATTTAGAATTCAAGGGGCTTTTGTATCAGAAGAAGAAGTTGAGCGAGTGGTTGATTTTATAAAAAGTCAGAACTCAGAATTAAACTATGAAAAAGAAATAATAGACCAAATAGAAGGTAGTTTAAGTAATAAAGATGAGGCTTGCGATATTGATGAGTTATTAAATGAAGCAATTAAAATAGTAGTTGAAAATGATCAAGCTTCCACTTCCTTATTGCAACGTAAGCTAAAAATAGGGTATAATAGAGCAGCAAGAATTATAGAGCAAATGGAGGAACGTGGAATTATTTCAGGTAGAAATGGAAGTAAGCCTAGAGAAATATTATTAAGCCAAAGTGAATTAAAAGATTAATAATATAAATTTATGTAAGAAAAACTGCAAATACCCTTGTTTAATTTGTAAATCACATTTACAATAATTTATGTGTACAAATGTATAAGGTTAATAGTTAATAACTATTATGCACCTATAAAACCAGACAAGGAAGATAACAGTTAAATGTTATCTAAAAAGGTATATAAACAAGGAGGATGACCCGTGGAAAAATTAAAAGTTGGAGTTATAAATTTAGGTTGTGATAAAAATAGAATTGATAGTGAGATTATAATAGGTAGTTTAAGTGAAAAATATGACATTACAAACGATCCTAAACTTGCAAATATAATTTTAGTAAATACTTGCGGATTTATAGAATCTTCAAAACAAGAATCAATAGACACTATTTTAGAAATGTCAAAATACAAAGACAAATACAAGTGTACGGTTTTAATTGCAACTGGGTGCCTTACTCAGCGTTATGGAGCAGAATTGCTTGAGCTTATGCCAGAACTTGATATAATGCTTGGTGTCAATGATTATAGTAAGTTACTGAGTAGTATAGAAGAGGTGCTTTCCAAAAATATTAAAGTACAACATTATACTTATAGTGATGAAAATATTAATGAAGGTCAAAGGGTATTAACTACAGGAACGTACACAGCTTATGTTAGAATATCAGAGGGCTGTGATAATGCTTGTGCATATTGTGCAATACCAAATATTAGAGGTAAATATAGAAGCAGAAAGATGGAAAATATAGTACAAGAGGTTAAGGACTTAAGCCAGCATGGTTGCAAAGAAATTATTTTAGTTGCTCAAGATACTACTAGATATGGTATTGATTTGTACGGTGAGAAAACCTTGCATAAGCTGATAAGAAAAATTTCTGAAATAAGTGAAATTGAATGGATTAGAGTACTTTACTGTTATGCAGAAGAAATTACGGATGAAATTATAAGTGAAATATCAATAAACGATAAAGTATGCAAATATGTAGATATACCAATCCAACATATAAGTGATGATATTCTTAAATCCATGAGAAGAAAAGGAAGAAAGAATATTATAACAGAAAACATAAACAAGATGAGAAAAAACATTGCTGGAGTAAACCTTAGAACTACACTTATTGTTGGATTCCCAGGTGAAACAGAGGAAAATTTTCAGGAGTTAAAACAGTTTATTAAAGAAACTAAATTTGACAAATTGGGAGTATTTAAGTATTCAATGGAAGATGGTACTGCCGCAGCAGAAATGGAAAATCAAATTTCTGAAGATATAAAAGTAAAACGTGAAGAAGAACTGATGTTAATACAACAAAGTATATCCAAAGAACTAAATAGTAAAAAGATAGGAAAAACATACAAGGTTTTAGTAGAAGGGGTTAATGATAAAACATATTTTGGCAGGGGTTATGAAATGGCACCGGAGGTTGATGGAAATATTTTCTTTGAATCTGATGTGGTGTATAATAAGGGAGAATTTGTTAATGTCAAAGTTACTAAAGCTTTAGAATACGATTTAATAGGAGTTGTGTGCTATGAATCTTGCGAATAAACTTACAATGCTCCGAATTTTTCTAGTGCCTATATTTTTAATATTTATGGCAGTTCAAGACATACCTTATGGAAGAGAAGTTGCTACTATTATTTTCATAGTAGCTTCTCTTACAGACAAATTAGATGGATATATAGCTAGAAGCAGAAACCAAATAACTAATTTCGGTAAATTTATGGATCCTCTAGCTGATAAACTATTGGTAACTGCTGCACTTGTTTCCTTAGTGGAACTTCAGATTGTAGCTAGTTGGGTAGCTATGATTATAATTGCTAGAGAATTTGCAGTTTCAGGTCTTCGAACAATAGCTGCCTCGGAGGGAAAAGTAATTGCAGCTAGCTGGTGGGGAAAAATAAAAACTGTTATTCAAATAGTTGCTATAATTACAGCATTATTAAACTTATCTTATGTACATCCAATTTTAAATGTGCTAACTGATATATTTATGGCTGCTGCAGTAATTATTACAATAATATCAGGAGTTGACTATTTTGTTAAAAATAAAGACTCAATTAGAATTGATAAGTGATTAATTTATTATAGTTTGTTAATAATACAAATAATGGAGTTCCTATTGTAATATTCCAAGTGAAGGAAAAACTAGGAACTTTTATTTTGCATGTTGACCATGCAAAACAAATGGTGTATACTTAACATAGAACAAATGTTCGTAATAAGAAGGATGGTGAACCCTAAGGGGAAATGTATGAATAATGAAAAATTAAAAGCACTAGAAGCAGCTATGGGTCAAATAGAGAAACAATTTGGTAAAGGTTCAATAATGAAACTGGGAGACCATAGTACGTTAAATTTAGATGCTATTTCTACTGGTTGTTTAGGACTGGATATAGGGCTTGGTATAGGTGGTGTTCCTAGAGGAAGAATGATTGAAATTTTTGGACCAGAATCTTCAGGTAAAACTACAGTTGCACTACATATAGTGTCAGAAGCACAGAAAGAAGGCGGAACAGCTGCATTTATTGATGTAGAACATGCACTAGATCCTATTTATGCTAAATCACTAGGAATTAATATAGATGATTTAATAGTTTCTCAGCCAGATACTGGTGAGCAGGCTTTAGAGATTACAGAGGCCTTAGTTCGTTCAGGGGCTATAGATGTTATTGTTGTGGATTCAGTAGCCGCATTGGTGCCTAAAGCCGAAATTGAAGGCGAAATGGGAGACTCTCATATAGGATTGCAAGCAAGACTTATGTCACAAGCGCTAAGAAAACTTGCTGGATCTATAAATAAATCAAAATGTGTTCTTGTGTTTATAAACCAATTAAGAGAAAAAGTTGGAGTAATGTTTGGAAATCCAGAAGTAACTCCTGGCGGTAGAGCATTAAAATTTTATGCTTCTGTTAGAATAGATATCAGAAGAATAGATACAATTAAACAAGGTGATCAATTTATGGGTAATAGAACAAGAATAAAAATAGTCAAAAATAAAGTTGCCCCTCCATTTAAACAAGCTGAATTTGATATTATGTACGGTGAAGGTATATCTCGCGAGGGAGATGTTTTAGATATAGGCGTTAAAGAAGAAATTGTACAAAAAAGTGGAGCATGGTTTGCCTATGGAGATATACGTCTTGGACAAGGAAGAGAAAATGCAAAACAATACTTTAAAGACAATGCTCTGGTAATGTTTGAAATAGAAAATAAAATCAGAGAAAAATATAATCTACCTTTATCAAAAGCTCCAGTAATTGATAAGAAAGAAGTAAAACAAGCAAAAGAAATAAAAGAAGTTAGTAAAAAAGAAGAATAAAAGCAAGTGGCTACTTGCTTTTTTTCTTCTTTTCATTATTGGAGATTATATGCTATTTTAATTTAACTAGTATATTCTAAGTATAATTGTGGAATAGTAGTACTATAATAATGTGAAGTATATGCTTTTTAAGGTGTAGCATATTATTGTTTAGCATAATTATTGTATGATAGTAAAGTAAAATAATTTATTTAAATGTTAAAATCTTGACATTAATTGAAAAGTAATATAAAATAAATACAAATACTGGTTTAGCATATTCAAACTGCTACCAATTGAATAAATATTACACCTTCTCTAGCTTTCATGTTTACTCTTAAATAGACTCGAAAATAAGCAAAGGAGGTGTTGATAATCGATGGATACTAATAGTCGAATGATCTTAATAGGTTGTGCTATTTTGGTTGTTGTTTTAGTGGGTATTTTTGTTGTAATTTATACTAGAAAAAATATATCTCAAGCAAATATTTCTGAAGCTGAAAAAGAAGCTAAAAAAATTCTTGATGAAAGTTCAAAAGAATCTGAAACAAAAAAGAAAGAAGCTATTTTAGAAGCCAAAGAAGAAGTTCACAGACTTAGAACCGATTTAGAAAAAGAATCAAGAGAAAGACGTAATGAAGTTCAAAGGTTAGAAAGAAGAAATATCCAAAGAGAGGAATCTTTAGATAAAAAAAGTGATGTGCTAGAGAGAAAAGAAGAAAATCTTAATAAAAAGCAACAAGAAATTGAGATGTTAGAAGCAAGTATTCAAGATTTATACACAAAACAAAGGGAAGAATTAGAAAGACTATCAGGTTTAACAGCCGATGAAGCAAAACAAGTTTTATTAGATGAAATTAAAAAAGAAATTAAACATGATGCCGCAATTATGATTAAAGAAATTGAAACTAAGGCAAAAGAAGAAGCCGATAAAAAAGCACGAGAAATTATTACTTATGCTATTCAAAGATGCGCTGCTGATCATGTTGCAGAAACAACAGTTCATGTAGTTTCGCTTCCTAATGATGAAATGAAGGGAAGAATAATAGGTAGAGAGGGTAGAAATATTCGAACTCTAGAAACACTTACAGGCGTTGATTTAATAATAGATGATACACCTGAAGCAGTAATTCTTTCAGCATTTGATCCTATAAGACGTGAAGTTGCTAGAATAGCACTTGAGAAGCTAATAGTGGATGGAAGAATTCATCCTGCTAGAATTGAAGAAATGGTAGAAAAAGCTAAAAAAGAGGTTGAGAGTGATATAAGAGAAGAAGGAGAACAAGCTACTTTTGAAACAGGAGTGCATGGTCTTCATTCAGAAATTATTAGACTACTTGGAAGGCTTAAATACAGAACTAGTTATGGTCAAAATGTATTAAAACATTCTATTGAAGTTTCATACTTAGCTGGGCTTATGGCCTCTGAACTCGGAATTGATCCAACTCTTGCTAAAAGGTGTGGACTACTTCATGATATAGGTAAAGCTGTAGACCATGAAGTTGAAGGACCACATGCACTTATAGGTGCAGAGATAGCAAAGAAACACCACGAATCAGCTATTGTAGTAAATGCTATTGCAGCTCATCACGGTGACGTTGAACTACAGTCTCTTGAAGCAATACTAGTTCAAGCAGCAGATGCTATATCAGCTGCAAGACCAGGTGCAAGAAGAGAAACTCTGGAAGCCTATATTAAAAGACTAGAAAAATTAGAAGAAATTGCAAATTCCTATGAAGGCGTCGAAAAGTCATATGCTATTCAAGCTGGAAGAGAAGTTAGAATCATGATTAAACCAGAAATAATTGATGATGCAGGTGCTGTTGAATTGGCAAGAAATCTAGTTAAAAGAATTGAAAATGAACTAGAATATCCAGGCCAAATTAAGGTGAATGTAATCAGAGAAACAAGAGCCATTGATTATGCTAAATAAACCAATATAATATTTACTCCTCTTAAAATTTAGAAAATTTCCAAATTTTAAGAGGATTTTTTTTATGTTTGTAGAATAATACAAATGTAGCAATTAAATTGGCTAATAGGAGGTTTATTATGGAAGTGTTAAAAGTTTCAGCAAAATCTAGCCCAAATTCAGTAGCAGGAGCCTTAGCAGGAGTACTAAGAGAAAAAGGAGCAGCAGAAATTCAAGCAATAGGTGCTGGTGCAATTAATCAAGCAGTTAAGGCTATTGCTATAGCAAGAGGGTTTGTTGCACCTAGTGGTGTTGACCTAGTTTGTATACCTGCATTTACAGATGTAATAATAGAAGGCGAAGAAAGAACTGCAATTAAATTAATAGTTCAACCTAGATAATAAATATAAAAAGGGCTTGTGGTATAAGCTCTTTATTTTTTTATAGAAATTTGTACACTATTTATAGAAAATTTGTACTATTTACATTACAAAAGAAAAATGCTATATTAGTAGTATATGAATTATATCCTTCACTTTATTTATAAATGAAGGCAAAAATTCAATTATCTAATTTAAATCAAATTCATGTAAAAATATACAAATAATATATGTGTTGGGGGTAAAAAAAATGATTTTTTCTAAAAAAGCTAAACAAATATCACCATCTTTAACATTGGATATAACTGCAAAGGCAAAAAAAATGAGGGCTGATGGAATAGATGTCATAGGTTTTGGTGCTGGTGAACCTGATTTTAATACACCAAAAAACATTCAAGATGCTGCTATAAAAGCAATTCAAGAAGGAAAGACCAAATATACAGCTTCATCAGGTATTATTGAGTTAAAACATGCAATAATTCAAAAATTAAAAAGTGATAATAACTTAACTTATATACCATCCCAAATTATAGTTTCAACTGGAGCAAAACAATGCTTAGCTAATGTTTTTCAAACTATTTTAAATCCAGGAGACGAAGTGTTAATAGGAGTTCCGTATTGGGTAAGTTATCCAGAATTAGTTAAATTAGCAGATGGAGAGCCTGTTTATGTACAAACAGAAGAAATACACAAATTCAAATTAACAATTGAAAACCTAAATAGAGCAATAACTTCTAAATCTAAAGCAATAGTATTAAATAGTCCCAATAATCCTACAGGGACAGTATATTCAAGGGAAGAACTTATAGAAATTGCTGATTTTGCAAAAACAAACAATTTATTTATAATATCAGATGAAATTTATGAAAAATTATTATATGGAACTAATCCTCATATTAGTATAGCAACTCTTTCAGAGGATGCTTATAATAGAACTATTGTAATCAATGGTGTTTCTAAGGCCTATGCTATGACAGGATGGAGAATAGGGTATGCTGCTGCTAGTGCAGAAATAATAGCATTGATGTCTAACCTTCAAAGCCATACTACCTCGAATCCTAATTCAATTGCCCAGTATGCATCAGTTGAAGCAATAAACGGTAAGCAAGATGATATGCACGTTATGGTTGAACAATTTAAGCTAAGGCGAGATTATATGGTAGAGAGAATTAATAGTATCGGTAATTTATCTTGCATAGAACCTGAAGGTGCTTTCTATGTTATGGTAAATTTGTGCAAAGTATTAAATAAATCAATAGATGGAAAAATTATAAAAGATTCACTCCAATTTTCAGAACTTTTACTTCAAAAGGAAAAAGTTGCGGTTATACCCGGTATTGCATTTGGAGCAGATAATTTTATTAGACTATCCTATGCTACTTCAATGGAAAACATAAAAAATGGAATTGATAGAATAGCAAAGTTTGTTGAAAATATTTAAAATTGATTTACATACTTTTTAATGCTATTATAGTAGTATGAGTTAATAGTAAACTTTTATATGTTAGCTCATGCTATTATTAAAGTATTGGGGTGAAGTGAATTGGTATCAAGAGAAGTTATGGTTAGTAATCCAAAAGGGCTGCATGCAAGGCCAGCCACATTATTAGTAAGGAAAGCTGCTTCTTTCAAATCCGATATAGGTTTAGAATATATGGGTAAAAAGGCCAATATTAAGAGTTTAATAGGTATTTTATCTCTTGGTGTTGGTTCTAACAGTACTGTAAACGTTATAGCAAATGGTGATGATGAAAAATTAGCCTTAGAAGAAATAATAAATCTAATTAGCTCATTAGAAGAGTAATTAATCATTTAAAAAATAACAAGTCAAAGATGCATTATAGTCTGTATACTTTAAAAAGCTGCTAACTTACTGTTTGCAGCTTTTTAAAATTCATAGAAAAAGGAAAATATTAAGGGAGAATATATATGATAAAAAAAATTATAGAATACAATTGTGATTCAAACGTATTTTTAGACAATAAACATTTTATATGGTATTTTCTTGAAATCAAAGCTAGAAAAAGTATTTATACTTCTAAAAGCTATGAACGCGATATAAAAGATTATTTCAGCGTAGACTCTATTTCTGATATCAGTATAGAAGATATTAGAAAAGTTTCTATAGTAAATACACAAAATTATATAATAAAATTAATGGATAAAAATATGGCTTCTGCCACTATAAATCGGAAAATATCATCATTGAGTGCACTATATAAATGGTTATTAAAATACCAAGATAACTCCACAGATATTCATATAATTAAATATAATCCTTTTGCAAATTTAAAAGAAGAAAAACCAGTTATAAACAACAAGGAAACTGAGTTTTTAACAAAAGAAGAGTGTAAGGTTTTATTAAGTAGTATAGATACAACTACTATATTAGGCCATAGAAATAAAACTATATTAGTACTTGCATTAACCACTGCTTTAAGAAAATCAGAAATTATAAATATTAAAATAAAACATGTTACTACTTATACTGGTTATGATGTAGTTAAAGTAAGGAGAAAGGGTGGCAAGGAGGATATAGTAAAACTTCAAAAAAACGTTCTTGCTATGATTAACGAGTATATTCTGCTTACTAAGAGAAATAAGTTATCTAGTGGAGAGGAGTATTTATTTATTGGTCATTCCAGTAATGGCAAGAATAAAGAAAAATTAGATGCAAGTACTTTAAATTACATGATAAAAAAAGTATGCAAAAATGCAGGTATAGATAAAAATCTGCAAGTTCATTCTACTAGGCATACAGCCATTACTCTAGCAATTTTAGAAGGGGCTACCGTAGAAAAAGTTCGTGATTTTGCTGCGCATAAAAATTTAGCCACCACTAATCGGTATATTCACTCTGTAGATAGGTTGAAAAATAATGCTGGTGATTTAATTGATTTATTTTAACGACATTTCAGAAGGAAAGTCTCCAACTTCTATAAGTGGGTGTTACATACTACAACAAAAATAAAACTTCACTGGGGGTAAATCTCCTTCTGAAGTCGTTAATACTGCAGCACCGCAGGTGATGATTTAACAGGGTAGTAGATTCTAAAATTTGAATAAATCCTTAGCATCATGATTCCCTAAAAAAATGAAACCTATAAGGTTTTATTTTTTTAGGGAATTTTATATTTTTACTATTATAAAAAACAAATAAATTTGATAGTTTCAATGTATAAATATATTACATATTTTGTAAAAACTATTTACATAAACACTTTATGATGGTATTATATGTAATATATTACCAATTAATTACGAATTGTTTTAATTATTTTAGTTACGAGGAGATGTAATATGTGGAAAAAAATAAAAGAATACGAATAACAGCAGTTACTATTTTAATAACAGGGCTAATCATATGTTTACCTTCAGTAAGTAAAAAAGGCAAGGAAATTGTAAATTCGAATAATCTGGAGGCTACGAACAAAAGTAATATGGTAGCTGCTAATTATGAAGGAAAGTGGGGTTTTATTGATAAGGGTGGTCAGTGGGTTATTAAGCCAAAGTTTAGTGCAGTAGGAAAATTTTCAGAAGGGCTAGCTTCTGCTGAATATGAAAATAAGTATGGGTATATAGATATAAAGGGGGAATGGTCTATAAAGCCAAATTTTGATAATGCATACAATTTTTCAGAAGGATTAGCATTAGCAAGCCAAAATGGTAAATATGGCTATATAGATAAAAAAGGGACTATGGTTATAGAACCTAAATTTAAGGGAACTTCACTTGGGAATTTTAAAGAAGGGGCTGCAGTAATCTGTAGTGATGGAAAATGGGGATGCATAGATAAAAGTGGTTCATTTATAATTCAACCTGTGTTTGATGATATTGGGAATTATTCTAGAAATTTTCAAGTTGTAGAATTTTCTGAAGGGCTAATACCTGCTTGTTATAACTATAAATGGGGGTATTTAGATAAAAAAGGAAATTTCATTATAAAACCACAATTTGATGATGCGGAGGACTTTTCGGGTGGGCTTGCTTTTGTAAAAGTAAAGGATAAATGGGGTATTATTGATAAAAATGGTGCTTTTTTGATACAACCTAAGTTTGAAGATGTATCAGATTTTTCAGATGGATTAGCTGCAGTAAAAACTGAAAATAAGTGGGGAATAATAAATAAAAAGGGGGAGCTTATAATAGAACCTAAATTTGATGATAACCCCTATTCCAAATTAAAGTACTCTGAAGGCTTAGTAGCAATAGAAAAAAATGATAAATGGGGTTATATGGACAGTAAGTTGCAGTGGACTATTAAACCTACCTTTGAATCAGCTTCAGACTTTTCAGAAGGTGTAGCAGCGGTTAAAATGGATAATAAGTGGGGGTTCATAGATAAACAAGGTAAATTCGTCATAAAGCCTAAATTTGAAAATGTATTTGATTTTCAATAATTTATGAAATAGTAAGTGACTTATATTTATTTGAAGTTTAATTTATATTGGTGTATAGTGATAAAAGGGTTAAGAAAGTTATTTATGCTTTCTTAATCTTTTATTGCTTTTTAACGTCATTTATGTGATTAATATAGAAGAATAACCTGGCAGAAGTAGTAGCAATATAAGTATAGTTTTTTTTATAAATATAAATATCAACAGGAGGAAAACATGAAAATTGGATATGCATGCATACCACTTACAATAGATGCAAGAACAAACAGAAGATTAACACTGAAAAATTTTTCCGAAAAGATGCTTTTAGAGGTATTAGAGCAAAATCTAATAGATTTGAGACAAATACTAGAGAACAATGAGAAGTATAACATAAAGTTATTTAGAATAAGCTCAGATATAGTTCCACTAGGAAGCCATAGTATTAATGAAATTCCTTGGCATAAATATTTTCAAAATGAATTAAATGAAATAGGGGAATATATAAAAAAATGTGGTATGAGGGTTTCTATGCATCCAGGACAATATACAGTTCTTAATGCAGAAAAAGAAGACATTGTAGAAAAAGCAATTAAAGATTTGGAATATCATGCTAGATTTCTTGATGCATTAGGGGTAGACGGAGAGAATAAGATAATACTTCATATTGGTGGTGGTTATGGAGATAAGGCTTCCGCTATGAATAGGTTTATTGAAAATTTTAAAAGATTATCCCTATCAGTAAAGAATAGGCTTGTAATTGAGAATGATGATAGAACATTCAATATTAATGATTTACTTTTCGTAAGTGCTGAAATTAATATACCAGTAATATTTGATAACCTTCACCATGAGTGTAATCATGAAATGGAGATTCCAATAAAAGAGATAATGAATAGGGTAGCTAAAACATGGAAAGAAGAAGATGGAAATCCAAAGGTCCATTATAGTCAACAAGATTTACTTAAACATGTAGGGGCGCATTCAAATACTATAATAATTAAAAACTTTCTAGAATACTATGAAGAAGTTAAAGAGTTTAATCTTGATATTATGCTAGAAGTAAAAGATAAGGATGTTTCAGCTATAAAATGCAATCTTGTAGTTAGTAATATGAATAAGAAATTAAAGCATGTAATTACAGAAAAGCAGTGGGCAAAATATAAATATTTGCTAATGGAAAGAAATTATAAATATTATAAAGAGTGTAGCCGCCTTGTTAAAGAAAATTGCAGTATTCAGGAATTCTATGAGTACACAGATGAAGTAATGAATTTTCCTGTAGAGAATGGAAGTTTTATAAATACTTGCGAACATGTTTGGGGCTATGTGAAAAATAGTGCTTCTGATAAAGAACATGCGCATTTTAAAAAACTTCTAATGGATTTAGAACATAAAGAAAAGGTTAAGATTTATCTGAAAAAATTATGTGATAAGTATAATGCTGAGTATATACTTAATTCCTATTATTTTCATTATTGATTTTTTAAATTTTAGGTTACTGGTAGGCTTATAAAAAAAAGGAGGATATATAAATGTCATGCAATATTGAAGTAATTAAAAAAAACCAACATAAAACAAGTGAATGGTCTGGTGGTACAACAACTGAGCTTTACATTTATCCTGTGGATTCACAATATAGTCTTCGTAATTTTAAATGGAGGCTTAGTTCTGCAAAGGTCCAAGTAGAATCTTCTACATTTACTTTTTTGCAAGGCATATCTAGGATTATTATGGTTCTTGAGGGAGAACTACTTCTTGAACATGAAAATCATCACAATGCTACGTTAAAAGCATTTCAGCAGGATAATTTTAGCGGAGAGTGGGTGACAAAAAGTTTTGGTAAGGTTACAGATTTTAATTTAATGATGGCTAAAGGTTACAAAGGGAAATTAGAGGCGATTTCAGTTAATGCAGGAGAGTTTAAAGATATTAATGTGAATGATGTTGAAAAGTCTTCTCAAATAACAGAAGCATTCTATATAGTAAAAGGTGATATAGAAATAGATTCAGAAATAAATGGGAAAATAAATCTTAATCAAGGTGATTTAGCAATAGTAACTAGAACAGATAAAGAAATTATTTCACAATTTATGATTCAAAGTAGAAGTCACGAAGAATCAATAATTATAAAAGCGTCAATATTTTACTTAGAGTAATTCCAGAGGGGGACAAACATGAAGAAAACGGATTGGCGTTTAAAACTTTCGGTATTATTGATACTTTCATCAGCATTATTATATTGTTTTCACTATTTTGTTTTTAGAGATGCACATCATATATTCTTATATATTGTAGGTGATTTAGCATTTATACCTATTGAGGTTTTATTTGTATCATTAGTTATAGATGGAGTTATTAAAATAAGAGAGAGAGAAGCCTTAATGGAAAAACTCAATTTAATAATAGGTGTATATTTTAATGAAGTAGGTACTACTATTTTAAAATACTGTACATCCATTCATCCAAAGGTAGATGAAATAGCAAATTCCCTTATAGTTGAACCAAGTTGGGAAGAAAGAGATTTTAAAAAAGCATTAGAAAAATGCAAAAATTATAACTATCAAATTGAATTTTGCAAAGTTGATTTAGAAAGAATGAATGAATTTCTATTATGTAAAAGGGAATTTTTACTTAAATTATTAGAAAACCCAAATTTATTAGAACATGAAATTTTTACGCATTTATTAACTGCAGTTTTTCATTTACAAGATGAGTTATCTTCAAGAAATTTATCAGAACTAAGAGATGATGAAAAAGAACATTTAGAAATTGATATAAAAAGAGTATATGGAGCAAGCGTAAGTCAATGGGTTTTGTATATGAAGCATTTAAAAAATGCTTTTCCATATTTATTTGTTACGGCAATGACTAATAATCCTTTTGACACAAGAACTAAAGAGGAAATTGAAAAAAATATTAAGACTATATATTACAATAAATAAATTTTCAATAAAAAATATACTTTCGCTTTCTTAGATTGACTCTAGGAAGGCGAAAGTTTTTTGTTACCACAAAACAATAAATTTAAAAGCAAACATTTGTTTGTATAAAAATTATTTTTGCTGTCAATAATTTAAAAAGCTATTAAAAAAAAGGAGAGATATTATGAATAATGTATCATTGATAGGCAGAATAACAAGAGATTTGGAACTAAAAGATTTTAATGATGGAAAAGGATTTTATACTAAATTTACATTGGCAATTAATAGGATACAACGTAAGGACTCACAACCTGAAGCCGATTTTATAAATGTTTTAGTATGGAATACACTAGCAGAAACTATGTGCAAATATTTAGGGAAAGGAAGCCAAATTGGTCTAACTGGTAGACTTTGCAGTAGCAGTTATATAGATAAAGATGGAAACAAAAAATATAGTATGGAAGTTGTAGCGGAGGATTTTAAATTTTTAGATAAAAAGAAAGAAATAGTATAATGTAAGTAAAACTAACAAGAGGAAAATTTACTATTACTAGATTATTTTTTACAATTAGTTAGAAAAGCAAATGCATTTGTAGTAATATATATATATATGTACTAGTTTATATAATATGGAGGTGCGTTTATGAAGACTATTGTTGTAGCAGGAGGATGTTTTTGGGGTGTAGAAGCTTACATATCAAGAATAAATGGTATTATTGAAACTGTAGTTGGTTATGCTAATGGTTCAAAGAAAGATCCAACATATAATGAGGTTTGCACGGGAAGCACAGGTCATGCAGAAGCATGTTTAATAAGTTACGATGAAAACATTATATCCCTTCAAAAAATATTAAATAAGTTTTGGGGAATAATAGATCCTACAGTTTCTAATAGGCAAGGGCCTGATGTAGGCAGTCAATATAGAAGTGGTATTTATTATACTGATAAAGTGGATTTAGATATTATATTAAAAACAAAAGATGAAGTCCAAGGTAAATATAATAAACCCATAGTTACAGAAATACAGCCTTTAGTTTGTTTTTATGATGCTGAAGATTATCATCAAAAGTATCTACAAAAAAATCCTGGAGGCTACTGCCACATTAATTTAAATGATGATTAAGTTAAAGAAAAGTTTAAAGACATAAAAATAAGGAAGTGTAAATTTTACACTTCCTTATTTTTATGTCTTTGTTGACTGTAACGTGAGTTATATTTTTAAGGAATCATTATATATTTTCAGTATATCTTCTCTTTTTACAGGTGCAGGGTGATTTTTTAATTTATCATTGTTTAAAGTCATTTTGTCTGCATATAAGCACATTTCTTCATAACTTATAGTATTTACGTGCCCAAGCATAGCGTTTAAGAAATTACCAAGGTCATCTAAATTTTCTAGGGTTAATAAATATAAAATTTTTCTAACCTTATTTTCATCCATGCAAAATTCTAAATATGACTTTAAAAGTAATCCATTTGCTTTCCCATGTGGTATATTATGAAAATATGTAAGAGCATATCCCATACCATGTGGAAGAGATGTTCCGGCTTGAGCTATTACCATACCAGCAATGGAAGATGCAAGCATTAACTTTTCTCTCACTATATAAGTAAAATCTTTTTCTTTTATCATATTTAAACATTCTCCAAATAATTTCAAGCCCTTTTCGGCTAGAGCATCACTTAATACATTCGCATTTGAAGACATGTACCCTTCTATTAAATGGGATAGTGCATCTATGGAAGTATTAATAGTTATTTGTTCTGGTAGGAACATTAAATATTTTACATCTAGTAGGGCATATTTAGGAAATATCCTTTGACATATGCCATGCTTTGTTTGCAACTCATTATCTGTAACTATAGAATAAGGAGTTGTTTCACTTCCGGTGCCAGCTGTAGTTGGAAGGGCAATTATCGGTATAGATTTTAAATGTGGACTATCAAACAAATTATATCTTGTAGACTTTGGATTATTTATTAACACACCAGCTGCCTTTGAGGCATCAAGGGGAGAGCCTCCTCCAATACCTATAATGAAATTAGATTTTTGCGCCCGTCCCAGCTCTGCAATATTTTCTATAGTTTCTAAAGAGGGATTTTCTTCTACACTATTAAAAATGTCATATAAAATCCCTTCCTTCCTAAGCGCACTCGTAACATCCTTTAATGAACCATTTATTATTGAAGAGGTTTTACCTGTTACAATTAAAGCTTTTTCTCCATAATTATTAAATAAGTTGCTATTTTTTAATACTACATCTTCACCTAGCAATATTTTTGTGGGCATGTAGTAATTCATAAACTCCATAATATACCTCCTTTTATTCTATTTATAGAATATTACATTATGTATATATTATATCATTAGGCAAGTTAAAAGAAAGGGTAGTGAAATATATCATAAAATTTTACGTTGGAGGTGCTAATCAAATGAAAAAAGATTTCGACAATTGATTTTTTACTAATATACTTATATACTTCTTTATGAAGACTTAATTATATAGTAATTAAAATAATATTAGGAAGTGGTATAGTGGAAGAACGTTTGCAAAAATTCATGGCTAGATGTGGGGTTGCTTCAAGAAGAAAATGTGAGGAAATAATTACAGGTGGGAGAGTAAAAGTAAATGATTTTGTAGTTACAGAACTTGGACAAAAAGTTGACCCTGATAAAGATACTGTATATGTAGATAATAAAATTATCAATATAGAAGAAAATAAGGTTTATATTGCATTAAATAAACCTGAGGGAATAGTATCTACTGTAAAAGATGAAAAAGAAAGAAAAACCATTTTAGATTTAGTGAAGACAAAAGAAAGGATATACCCTATAGGGCGTTTGGACTATGATACATCTGGTTTAATTATATTAACTAATGATGGAGATATCTATAATAGGGTGATTCATCCAAGGCAAGCAATTAATAAAGTTTATATAGCTTTATTAGAAGGCTGTGCAACAGAGGAAGAAATATTTAAGTTCTGTAATGGTATAGATATTGACGGATATATTACAGCAGGAGCAAATTTTGAAATGAATAAGAGAATTGGATTTAACAGCAAAGTTACAATTACTATTCATGAAGGAAAGAATCGTCAAATTAGAAAAATGTGTGAGGCTATAGATCATCCAATTATTGCATTAAAAAGAGTTTCAGTTGGTGAGATTACACTGGGAAATATGGAAAAAGGTGAATGGAGAAATTTGACTGAAGAAGAAATAAGATATTTGAAGAATTTATAATTATTAAATGTCAGTAGTGTTTTGAAGAAATCAAGATATTATTGAGTAAATCTTAGCTGTTTAAAATAGAAAACAGCTAAGATTTCATAAGAAATGAATAATTTGTTGAAACTATGTTCAATAAATGATAAAATGAAATAAAAATTTCATTTATTTATATAATGAAATTTTTATTTCATTTTTTAAAAGTTAACATAGAAAGGATTGGGGTTATTATGGAAAACAACAAACAAGATTTGATGAGGGCTATTCAAGTGAAGTTTCCGCGTTTAAGTAAGGGACAAAAGTTAATAGCAGAATATATTTTAAAGCACTATGATAAGGCTGCTTTTATGACGGCTGCAAAATTAGGTTCTAGTGTAGGGGTAAGTGAATCTACAGTTGTAAGATTTGCTAATGAATTAGGTTTTAGTGGGTATCCAAAACTACAAAAATCTCTTCAAGAATTAATTAAAAATAAATTAACTACTGTTCAAAGAATTGAATTATCTAATGATTTTATTACGCAAGAAAATGCATTAAAAGGTGTATTAAAAGCTGATATGGAAAATATTCGCGCTACTCTTGAAAAGATAAATCATAAAACTTTTGAGGACGTAGTAAATTCACTATTTAAAGCTAAAAAAATATATATAATTGGACTTAGAAGTTCCTCAGCACTGGCAGAGTTTTTAGCCTTTTATTTAAATTTAATTTTGGATAATGTTAAGGTTGTTGCCTATGGAGTTAGCGATATATTTGAACAGATAATTAATGTTTCTGAAGAAGACGTACTGATTGGAATAGGATTTCCAAGGTATGCTACAAGAACAATTGAAGCTTTAGCTTTTGCTAAAAGCAGAAATGCTGATGTTGTAGCAATTACAGATAGTTTATTATCTCCACTTGCGGCTAAAGCTGACTACACATTAATTGCCCAAAGTAATATGGCTTCCTTTGTTGATTCTTTAGTAGCGCCGCTTAGTGTAATAAATGCATTAATTATTGCTGTTGGACTTCGCGAAAAAGAAAAAATTTCAAGAACATTTTCTACTTTGGAAAGTATATGGGAAGAATATCAAGTTTACTCTTATAAAGATAAGAATGAAAGATAATCCCGATAAAATATTCCTTTAAAATAATTATATGTAAATGTTTACTCTTTTTTTAAAAAATAATGTTTTATTTTAAAAATAAAGAAGGATTATTAAAAAATATATAGAATATACTATATATAAAGCAATTTAGTATGCATGATGGTATTAAATTGAATTTATACATTCATTTTTGGGAGGGATTAAGTTATGGAAACAAAAGCTTATATTCAACAGGTAATAGAAAATGTTAAAAAGAGAAATGCTAATGAACCAGAATTTTTACAAACAGTTCAAGAGGTATTAGGATCACTAGGACCAGTTTTAGAAAAACACCCAGAATATATGGAAGCAAATCTTTTAGAAAGATTTTGTGAACCAGAAAGACAAATTATGTTTAGAGTACCATGGATAGATGATGCAGGCGTTAATCAGGTTAATCGTGGTTTTAGAGTGCAATTTAATGGATGTATAGGACCATTTAAAGGTGGTTTAAGATTCCATCCATCAGTTTACATAGGAATCATTAAATTCCTTGGATTTGAACAAATATTAAAGAATTCATTAACTGGACTTCCAATAGGTGGAGGTAAAGGTGGTTCTGATTTTGATCCAAAAGGAAAATCTGATGCTGAAATAATGAGATTCTGCCAAAGCTTTATGACTGAACTTTACAGACACATTGGACCTGATGTAGACGTTCCAGCTGGAGACATTGGTGTTGGTGGACGTGAAATCGGTTATTTATTTGGACAATACAGAAGAATCAAAGGAAATTTCGAAAATGGAGTTCTTACAGGAAAAGGATTATCTTATGGTGGAAGTATAGGAAGACCAAGTGCTACAGGATTTGGTATAGCTTATTACTGTGAAGAAATGCTTAAACATGAAGGAACAAGCTTTAAAGGCAAAACAGTAGCATCTTCAGGTTTCGGTAACGTTGCTTGGGGTCTTTGCAAAAAAGTTGAAGAATTAGGTGGTAAAGTAGTAACACTTTCTGGTCCAGACGGATACATATATGACCCAGCTGGAGTACTTGGAGAGAAAGTAGATTACATGGTTGAAATGTTACGTGTAAACAAAGGCGCAAGAGTTAAAGACTATGCTGACAAGTATGGCTGTGAATTCTTTGCTGGAGAAAAACCATGGAATGTAAAAGTTGATATAGTAATACCATGTGCTACTCAAAATGATATTCATATTGAGCATGCTAAACAAATAGTTGCAAATGGAATAACAATGGTTTGTGAAGGCGCTAATATGCCATGTACTAATGAAGCCGTTGAATACTTCTTAGAAAAGGGACTTAAAGTAGGACCATCTAAGGCTGCAAATGCAGGTGGAGTTGCTACATCAGCACTTGAAATGAGCCAAAATAGTATGAGATTATCATGGACTGAAGAAGAAGTTGATGCAAAATTACATGCAATTATGGTTAATATATACAATAATTGTAGAGATGCTGCAGAAGAATTTGGATTTGGTTATAATCTAGTTGCAGGAGCTAACATTGCAGGATTTGTTAAAGTTGCAGAAGCTATGCATTCACAAGGAAGCTATTAATTATTAAGTAAACGTTTTTAAGAGAATCCCTTTATTGGGATTCTTTTTTCGTTTCACTTGTTTTTATCTTTATAAGAAAGCTTATTAGAAAAATCTATGCATTATTTTAAACTATTTTATTTATTTTAAATAAGGTTAATAGATTAATATATTATATTAAGTTATAATGGTAAGTATTATAAGGGAGTGATTAAGTGTCAAAAATAATTATTATTGGAGGAGGACCAGCAGGTATGATGGCAGCTGTTACAGCTTCATCAAAACACGAAGTGGTACTCATTGAAAAGAATGAAAAATTAGGAAGGAAGCTTTATATAACAGGTAAGGGTAGATGTAATATTACAAATGCGAAGGATATCGGTGATTTTTTTGAAAATATACCATGTAATCCGCAGTTTTTATATAGTTCACTATATTCCTTTACTAACGAAGATACAATGAATTTCTTCAAAGAGTTGGGAGTTAACCTTAAAGTTGAAAGAGGAGATAGAGTATTTCCGCAGTCTGATAAGTCTTCAGATATTATAAAAGCTTTTAGCACGGAATTAAAAAATAAAAAGGTTAAAGTACTATTAAACACAAAAGTGAAAAAGTTAATTAGAGATAATCAAAAGATTGTTTCCGTTGAGCTCGGTGATGGAAGTATTGTATTAGGGGATTACTTTATCTTATGTACTGGTGGTTTATCATATCCACAAACAGGTTCATCTGGTGAAGGCTTATCTTATGCTCGCGTTTTAGGACATAATATAATTAAACCTAGACCATCTCTAGTACCAATAGAGGCTGAGGAGGCTTGGATTCCGGATGTACAGGGTCTTTCTCTAAAAAATGTAGAATTAAGAATTACTAATAATAAAAATAAGTGTGTATATAAAGAGTTTGGAGAAATGCTTTTTACTCATTATGGTATTTCAGGACCTATTGTTTTAAGTGGTAGTAGTTTTGTAAAAGAGGGAGTAAAATTAAAAGCTTTCATAAATCTAAAACCAGCTTTAAGTGAAGTTGAGCTTGATAAGCGAATTCAAAGCGATTTCATAAAATATGCAAACAAAGATTTTAGAAACTCATTAAATGATTTACTTCCTAGTAAATTAATTAATACAATAATCCAATTATCTAATATTGATGAAAATAAAAAAGTGAATTCTATTACTAAAGAAGAAAGAAAAGTCTTAGTGAATTTACTTCAAAATTTGACTCTTAACATAAAAGGTCTTCGCCCAATTGAAGAAGCAATTATAACTAGTGGTGGAGTGGATACGTTGCAAATAGATGCGTCTACTATGAAGTCAAAAGTAATTGATAATCTTTATTTTGCAGGCGAAATGATAGATGTAGATGCATATACAGGAGGTTATAACCTTCAAATAGCATTATCAACAGGCTATTTAGCTGGAAATAGTGTAGGGGAAGACTAATACTATCATATTTATAAAGGGTGGGTGGAATATAATGAGAATTTCAGTTGCAATAGATGGACCTGCGGGTGCAGGAAAAAGTACTATTGCTAAAATGATAGGTGAAAAATTCAATCTTATGTATATTAACACAGGATCAATGTATAGAGCAGTTACACTTACGGCTATGAATGCAAATATCTCTGAAAAAAATGTAGATGATTTAGTTAAAATAGTAGCATCTTTAGAAATGCATTTTGAAGAGGATCATTTGTTTGTTAACAAGGAAGATTTGACAGATATGATAGGCATGCCTGTTATAAGCAATAATGTTTCAAAGTATGCAGCAGTTCCTAAAGTCAGAGAAATTCTTGTTAAGTTGCAACAGGATATAGCTAAAAAATTCAATGTTATTATGGATGGCCGCGATATTGGCACTGTTGTACTTAAAGATGCTACTTTTAAATTTTATTTAACTGCAAGCAGTGAAGAGAGGGCTAAAAGAAGATATAAAGAGCTAATTACTAAGGGCATAGATGTTGATTATGACACCATTTTAAGCGATATTATAAAAAGGGATTATATTGATACCCATAGAGAAGTTAGTCCACTAAAAAAAGCAATAGATGCTATAGAAATTGATTCTAATGATTTAGATATTGATGGGGTAGCGCAAAAAATGATAGATTATATTAATTCAAATATTAAAAATAATAATTAGTATTTTGTGAGATACCTTAATAAGGAGGAGGCAGAATGAAAAAAATAACACTTGCAGATTCAGCTGGCTTTTGCTTTGGAGTTAAACGAGCAGTAGATACAGCTTTAAAAATGAAAGAGAAGTACAAAAGTGAAATCTATACACTAGGACCACTTATTCATAATAATGATGTTGTGGATTTTTTAAAGGAAAATCTAATATTCCCTATAGAACTTGATAATATTGATAGCTTAAAAGAAAATGATACAATCATTATTAGATCACATGGAGTATCTGAAAAAGCGTTAAATGTTTTAAAAAAACATAAGCTTAATATAATAGATGCAACATGTCCCTATGTAGAAAATATTCACAAAAAGGTAAAGAAATACTACGATTTGGGATATAGTATTATTATTGTAGGGGATAAAGATCATCCTGAAGTTATTGGAATTAATGGATGGTGTAATGACTCAGCTTTAATACTTAAGAGTGGTGATCCCATTTTTAATATACCCAATAAAGTATGTGTTGTATCTCAGACAACTGAAAGGCAATCTACCTGGGAAGAGGTATTATCTGTGCTTATAAAAACAAGTAAAGAAATAGTTGCATTCAATACTATTTGTAGTGCAACAGAAGTTCGTCAAAAGTCTGCAGAGGAAATATCAACAAAAGTTGATGCTATGGTAGTTATTGGCGGGTTTAATAGTTCAAACACTACAAAACTTTATGAAATATGCAAAAAAAATTGCGAAAACACAGTACATGTAGAAAATTTATCAGGTATCCCGGATGAATTTATAAAAGATGGGAATTTAAAAAATATAGGTGTTACAGCAGGAGCTTCTACACCAGATTGGATTATTAAGGAAGCAATTATAAAAATCAATTCTGGTAAATAGATTTATAAAATTATAATGTTTACTATAAAAACGTGTAGCATAAATTATGCATACACGTTTTTTATGATTTATTGGGCTTCTAAAATTGTGGAATCATAAATAGGTTCTAAATAAATATCTTATTTGAAAAATTATTGAATACTAAATAAAATTAAGTAATATAATTTAATAGCACTATTATGGGGAGAGAAAAAATTGAAAGGGAATACCAGGGCAGCTCAGCACTTTAAAATAATTAACAATAAAGAGATGCAAGTATTAATAAGCGTAATGCATAAGTACAATATCCAATTAGTAACTGCAGAAAAAATTAGAGGTGCATACAAAATTACCGCAGATAGTGGCAATTTCTCTTTAAAGAGAATAAAACATGGAAGAAATAAAGCTAAAAATGGTTGTCTTTTAACAGAAGAGTTAATATTTAATAAATTTACAAATATAGCTAAGTATTTTAGAACAAAGGAGGGAGATTTTTATGTAAGGTATAAAAGTAGTATATTTTACTTAACAGAATGGCTAGAAGGCTGTGAATGTGATTTAACTGATATTGATGAAGCTGTAAATTGTACAAAACTTTTAGCCGAATTTCATAATAAATTAAATAAAATTGACCATAACAAAATTCATATAGGAAGAAGTTTAAATAATTGGCCAAAGATTTTCGCTAGTAATTTAAATAATCTTGAAAAATTCAAAAAAATAATTATTAGCAAAAGGATAAAAAATGATTTTGATGTGCTTTTTCTAGAAGGAATTGATAACTTTTATAATAGAGGATTGTTAGCCATTAACATGATAAATAAGTCACAATATTATAAACTATCAAAAGTAGCAAATGATGGTAAAACAATATGCTACAAAGACTTTTATAATCAGAATATAATTAAAAAGGAGGGAGAGTACTTTATAACTGATTTTGATAGTATTATAATTGATTTACAAATAAGTGATTTAGGAACTCTTATTAGGAGGTTGATGTTTAAAAAATCTTATGGATGGAACTTTGATTTTGCTAAAGCTCTAATTGAAGCTTATAATTCTATTAATAGATTGTGCAAAGAAGATTTAGAAATAATGTTTGCATTAATAATTTTCCCTCAAAAATTTTGGAGGTTAGGATATAGAAGGTATATAGATCAAAAAAAATGGTCCGAGACTAAATATTTGCATAAGCTAAAGAGGATTTTAAGCTACAGTGAAAATCAAGAGAAATTTTTTGCTGATTATTTGATTTTTTTGAAGGGATATTTATAAATAACAATAAACTTATTGTAAAAATATTATTAATAGATTTATAATTAGAATTGTATTATACTTTATCAGTAATCAAATATATTTAAAAATAAAAATTAATGGAGTAAAGCTAAATGTATAAATCAATAAGTCTAACTTTGAAAAACATTAATAAATTTAGAAAAATTTACCAATTTAATACTAATTTTAGTTTGTCAAATCAAGATTTCTTTCAACTCTATGATAACAGCAATATTATCCAAAGAATGTTTTTAAGGAAAAATGTAAACCTACTATTAGAAAAAAATACTTATATAGGTTATATATGGTTTGAAAAACATAATAAACATCATAGTTCTATTAACTCAATAAATGTAATCGGAGATAATAATTCAATTTATTATTATGAAACTTTAATAGGTCCATTGAAAAATGATAGTTTAATAACTTATGAATGTGAAGATAATGCAGTGAATATAGATATTTTAAGTAAATTAGGTTTTACTAGAGCTAAAGGTTTTATGGAACTTGAAAAACAGTGCACAGAATATATTAGTACCGCCCAGCCGAGGAACATTAGTTTTTCTATAGTAGAAAAGAATAAAGATGAAAAAGCACGATGTCTATTACAAAATGATATATTTAACAACGATGATAGGATTCCAATAGATATAGAAGATATTTATTATGATGAAGCACAGGAATACTATTTTGATAAAGGTGCAATATTTATTGAGCTGGATAAAATACCAATTGGATATGGTCAAATTATAATTGAAGATAAGGTGGCAATCATAGTAAATTTTGGGATTATAAAAAAATATAGAAAAGAAGGATATGGGAAAGTGCTACTGTGCTATTTGCTTAATATAGCTAGGGAAAATGACTTTTCTAAAGTGTCTCTGAAGGTAGATTCTAATAATGTTGATGCTTTTAGATTATATAGTTCACTTGGCTTTAACATTAAAAGAGAATTATATACTTGGGAAAAAACTAGACTTCAATAATATAACAGGAGGTATTATTACCTCCTGTTATATTATTGTATGTTTATTTAATTCCATATGTTTTTCAAGAGCTATCCCTGAAATTTCAATAGCATATTTTAATGTAGTGGTAACGCGATAGTATAATACAGCTAGTCCATTAGTTGCATAGAAACCTTTTGCAGGTGCAACCATTACTGCCTTATTATTATAATTGAAGGACGTTAATAACTATTTAGCGTGCTTTTTCATACTTCCTTAGAAGCTTAACGAATAGTTCAGGAACCTTTTCCATGTTTTCTGGAGTTTCTACGAATGCGATACGCATCTGAGTGCTTCCTGGATTAGCCTGGCCGGGGTTAAGGTCATAGAAACCTTTCATAGGTGCTACCAAAAGAGTTGTTTCTACTCCGTTTAAGTCCACAGAACCTTCCTTTGCACAGTACATAACAAATTTGATTGAATCAAATCCTGGTTTTACAACATTTCTAACATCAACTACTGAATATATAGATGAATCAGGGCTAGAAACAATCAGACCAGGGTCCAGTTCTCTCAGACCGTTATAGAATTTAAACATGATATTTTTGTAATACTCACGAATGCCTTTGCACCATCCATCAATCTGCTGCTTGCTCTCATGAGCCAGTGCTCCGAAGATATACTGACCTATTACATTGGCGCAAAGATTAGCAGTATATTCAGCTACTGATTGGGTATGGAACTCTTCATTATCAGTGATTAAAGCTCCTATTCTTAAACCGCAGGCACTCCATACCTTTGATGCGGTATCGATGCTTATTCTTCTGCCTTCTATGCCAGGTACATCTTCATCAGTGATTCCCCAAATGCTTACCAGGTCACCGTCAACATAAAATAGTCCACGATAAGCTTCATCGCTGATCATCCACATATTATATTTTACGCATATTTTAGCAAGCTCTTTAAGCGTTGCATAGTCGTAGAGCTGTCCTGTAGGATTGTCGTAAGGGATTACAAGAAGTGCTCCAGGATTGTGTTTTTTAATGGTTTCTTCAATTTTGTCAAGCTCTGGAAGGCTGAACTTGCCATCGGCGCCTAAATTACGTTTTACTGTAACAGTTTTACGTCCGATTCTTTCTGCAAAAGAAATATAATTTGTATAGGCTGGGTCAATCATCATAAGAGGTTTATCATCAGTGCCTGCATCTCCGCAAACGCCCAGTAATAAAAGTTCCATACCAGAGGATCCGCCATCGGTTACCTGAACGAATAATTTACTAGTATCAAAACCTTGGCACCTTAGGATGTTTTTAAATGCATCCTTAGCTTCAGCTACACCGGCAGTACCTGAATATCTTACAATACCCTTTGCAAATGGGCTTTCAGGTGCATCCAATGAAAACATCCTTTTCTGCATAGCAGGATTTGTTGGTAGGGAAACGTTTCCAATTGCTACATTGACTAATGCAGGTTTAACTGTGCGCTCATCAAATTTGATCTGACCAAGTCTGACATCTGATGGCATCCTTTTCTTAAAATGTTCTGACAGTATTGGTTTATTCATAAAAATACCCCCTAAAAATATAATTATAATTTATAAAATAGTTACTTTCATATAATATTATATCAGGTTAATTAGATTATTGCTATAATGCTCAATTTATGGTAAATGAGTACTAAACCGCTAAAAACGGTAACAGGCGAGTTCTAATCCCTATAATTTAATTTTTTACTAACAGAATAAAAAGAAGTATCTTAATTAAATAAGATACTTCTTTGTTATAATGCACACTTCCTAAATTTAAAACTATTTAAAGTCTCTTATTATAATTTCTGCAGGTACATAAGGTACTGTTATATTTACCATATTAGTATGGGCACACATATAAAAATAACTCCTGTCACCTATACAATCATATTGTAATTGCTTACTTCTAAAATTTTCATCTTTTTTTGCATCATACATATAAAATCACTCCTCTTTAGGTATATTACCCAAAAATCAGAAATTTAATGTAATAGCTAAATAAATGAATATTAGAGAAAAGTGGAAAATAAAGAACATATTTACTTATAGTTTTTTTTATGTATTACAATACAATAGGACTACTATTATTAAAATCTAATTTAAACATATATTTCAAGTAAATTAATTAAATGATTAAATACATTGAAATATTAAAAATACCTTTAAAAAACCCTACACATTATATATAATAGGTAGATAGTAATACTTTTTTTATAAAGGAGAATGCACTAATGAATGAAATACTTAACTATTATATAGAAACATGGGGTTGTCAGATGAATGAGGAGGATTCCGAAAAATTATCCGGTATGCTAATACCTATGGGATATAAAAAAACTACGGATAAGGAAGCTGCTGATATAATTATTTTCAATACCTGTTGTGTTAGAGAGAATGCAGAGCAAAAGGTTGATGGGAACATAGGAGCTCTAAAGAATATGAAAAAACAAAATCCAAACCTTATAATAGCAGTTACTGGATGTATGATGCAACAGGAAGGTATGGCTAAACATATAATCACTAAATTTCCATTTGTAGATATTATTATTGGAACACATAATGCTTATAAATTTCCTGAGTACTTAAAAAGAATACAAGGCGGAGAGTCCTCTATTGTAGAAATTTGGGATAAAGAAGGCGCTATAATAGAAGGAATGCCAATAGACAGGGAAAGTAGTATAAAAGGCTTTGTTACTATTATGTATGGGTGCAATAATTTTTGTACTTATTGTATAGTTCCTTATGTAAGAGGGAGAGAGCGAAGTAGAACTCCAGAAGATATTATAAGTGAAATAAAAACTTTGGTTTCAGAGGGTTATAAAGAAATAACCGTACTTGGTCAAAATGTTAATTCATATGGCAAGGGATTAATTCCTGAAATAAATTTTGCAGAGTTACTCAGAAGGATTAACGATATTGAGGATTTAGAGAGAATAAGATTTATGACATCTCACCCAAAGGATTTATCTATTGAGGTAATAGAAGTAATAGCTGAGTGCGATAAAATTTGTGAGCAAATTCATCTGCCAGTACAATCAGGTTCAACTAATCTTTTAAACAAAATGAATAGACACTACGATAGAGAGCAATATTTGGAATTAGTTAAAAACATTAAAAATATACTGCCCAGTGTTGGACTCAGTACAGATATTATTGTTGGATTTCCAGGAGAAACGGAAGAAGACTTTGCAGAAACATTAAGTCTTATGGAAGAGGTAAAATTTGATTTAGCATTTATGTACCTTTATTCTAAAAGAAAAGGAACTCCCGCAGATGAAATGCTAGATCAAATACCAGATAAAATTAAGCATGAAAGATTTAATAGATTAATCGAAGTTGTTAATAGAACTTCTAAAGAAAAAAATGTAGAATATGTAGGAAAAATTGTAGAAGTACTGGTTGAAGGTTTTAGTAAAAATGATAAAAGCAAACTAACTGGAAGAACAAGAACAGGAAAATTAGTTAATTTTGAAGGCAATTACAAAGCTATTGGAGAGCTGGTATCAGTTCAAATAACCAATGCACATTCTTTTTCACTTATGGGTGAAGAAATATTAGGCGCATAGACAAGCAAGGGGGCATTATAAGTGGCATTAACTCCAATGATGGTACAATATTTTGAAATAAAAGAAACCTGCACGGACTGTATACTGTTTTTTAGATTAGGTGACTTTTATGAAATGTTTTTTACAGATGCAGAGCTTGCAGCAAAAGAATTAGAACTGGTGCTTACAGGTCGTGACTGCGGACTAGAGAAAAGGGCACCTATGTGCGGGATTCCATACCATGCAGCAAACACCTATGTGGGCAGGCTAATTGCTAAAGGATATAAGGTTGCTATATGTGAACAAGTAGAAGATCCAGCAGTGGCAAAGGGGATAGTTAAAAGAGATATAATTAAAATAATTACGCCAGGCACCTACACTGATTCTGGTTTTTTAGAGGAAAGTAAAAATAATTATGTTATGAGTATTTACATTGATAAAAAAACCAATTTCTGTGGACTTTGTTTTTGTGATGTATCAACAGGGGAATTTAGTTGCACGGATACTAAACTAAGCCTTGTTAATATATTAGATGAAATTTCAAAATTTAGTCCAAAAGAAATTATTGTATCAGAGGATATATCAGGCGATATGCTAAGTGCCATCAAAGAAAGATTTAATGTATCCTATTCATCTTATCCAAATGATTATTTTATAACAAAAGACTACACTTTAATAAAAAACCAGTTTAACAATTTTTGTGAAATCACCTTGTCAGAAGAATTACTGAGAAGTATTACAGGACTTCTCAGCTATATTATGGATACTCAAAGAAATTCTCTGTCACACATAGATACTATAGAATATTATGACATTTTAGATTATGTAAGTTTGGATGCGAATTCCAGGAGAAATTTGGAGCTCACAGAAACACTAAGAGATAAAACTAAGAAAGGTTCGCTACTTTGGGTATTAGATAGAACAAATACTGCCATGGGTGCTAGAAGGCTCCGCAAATGGTTAGATCAACCACTAATAAATAAAGCGTTAATAGAAGAGAGATTAGAGGTCGTTTCGGAATTAAAAAGTAATATATCCAGCCATGAAGATTTAAAAGATGTACTTACGGATATATATGATATAGAAAGACTTGTAGGAAAAATTTCTTCTAAAAATGTTAATGCAAAAGAATTGATTTCTCTTAAAAATTCTATAGAAAAAATACCAAAGATTAAATTGATTTTAGCAGGACTTAATAGTAAATTAATGAGGAAAATATATTTAGGTTTAGACGACTTAAAAGATATATATGATACTTTAAATAAGTCCATTATTGAAAATCCAGCTATTTCTATCAAAGAGGGAAATATTATTAAAGAAGGCTTAAATACTGAAGTAGATGAGCTAAGGCTAGCTAAAGCAAGCGGTAAGGAATGGATTGCTACCTTAGAAAATGATGAGAAGGGCATAACTGGAATAAGATCACTAAAAGTAGGATATAACAGAGTATTTGGTTATTATATTGAAATAACAAAAGCAAATATTCCACTAATACCTGAGGGCAGGTATATACGAAAACAAACACTATCTAATGCAGAAAGATATATTACTCCTGAACTTAAGGAAATGGAAGAAAAGATTTTAGGTGCAGAAGAAAAATTAGTAAATCTTGAATACGAGGTATTTACAGGTATTCGTGAAGAGATTGAAAAGCACGTTGAAAGAATGAAAAATACTGCTCAGCTAATATCAGAAATTGATTGTTTAAGCTCCCTTGCTACAATTGCCCTTGAAAATAATTATACAAAACCTGAAATAAATACAAAGGGTATTTTTAATATTGTGGGGGGAAGGCATCCAGTAGTTGAGAAAATGATGCCCACAAATACTTTTATTGAAAATGACACATATATGGATACTGTAGATAATCAATTACTATTAATAACGGGACCTAACATGGCTGGTAAATCTACCTATATGCGTCAAGTGGCCTTAATAACTATTATGGCTCAATTAGGGAGCTTTGTTCCTTGTGCGTCAGCTGATATATCTATATGTGATAAGATATTTACTAGGATAGGAGCTTCAGATGATCTTGCTGCTGGTAAAAGTACTTTTATGGTAGAAATGTGGGAAGTATCCAATATACTGCAAAATGCAACCAATAGAAGTTTAGTTTTACTTGATGAGGTAGGTCGCGGAACTAGTACTTATGATGGTCTAAGTATTGCTTGGTCTGTAATTGAGTATATTTGTAAGAATTTAAGCTTGAGGAGTAAAACCTTATTTGCTACTCACTATCATGAGTTAACAAAACTTGAGGGTATGATTAAGGGCGTTAAAAATTATTCTGTAGCTGTAAAAAAAATAGAAAATGAAATTGTGTTCATAAGAAAAATTGTACCTGGGGGAGCTGATAAATCCTATGGTATAGAGGTGGCAAAGCTTGCAGGCCTTCCAAAAGATGTAATTACCAGGGCAAGCGAAATATTAGAAGTACTAGAGAATCTTAATAATACTGAAATTGATTTAATCGACAAGAAAACTTCAAGTAAAAAAACTAATAATAAGAATGAAAAAAAGCTTGTTGAAACTGCAGTCAAAGAAGCAGCTATAGCTTATGAACCTAATATAGTAACAGATGAGGTCATTCAAATTAATTTTACAGACATAGAGAAAGATAATATATTAAATGAAATTAAAAACATAAATATCCTTAATCTAACACCAATGGATGGCTTTAATAAGCTATATGAGTTAGTTAATAGAGCTAAGTTGCTATAATAGCGAAGGATGTGAGTTATCATGAGAATCAATATATTAGAAGTTGAAACTTCTAATAAAATTGCTGCAGGTGAAGTGGTAGAGCGCCCTTCCTCAGTAGTAAAGGAGTTAGTGGAAAATAGCATAGATGCAGGTGCTAAAAATATTATCGTGGAGATTTTTGATGGTGGTCAAAAAAATATAAAAGTAATTGATGACGGCGCTGGAATACATATAGATGATATAGAAAAGGCATTTTTGCCGCATGCCACTAGTAAAATAAAATATGTTGAAGACATCTATAATATACACACCTTAGGTTTTAGAGGAGAGGCACTACCCAGTATTGCCTCTGTATCTAAAACTACATTAAATAGTAGAACTAGAGAATCAACGGTAGGCAAAGAAATATCTCAGTCCTCAGGGGACATACTATACGTTAAAGAAATAGGATGTAATATTGGTACAACTATAGAAGTTAAGGATTTATTTTTTAACGTTCCTGCAAGACAAAAGTTCTTAAAATCACCTCAAAGAGAAGCAGCTTTAATATCAGATATTTTAGGAAGACTAGCACTTGCTAACAATGAAATTTCTTTTAAGCTAATCAATAATGATAAAAAGGGTTTAACTACCTATGGCTCTACAAATCTTTGTGATACCATCAGATATATATATGGCAAAGAGGTTGTAGATAATGTTACAAGTTTCGAAAAGTTGGGAGATATAATGTCCGTTCATGGATATATTGGTAATGCACAAATAAGTCGCGGAAGTAGAAATAGGCAAAGTATTTTTGTTAATAAAAGGTATGTTAAAAGCAGTCTAATTACCGCAGCTGTAGAAAATGCTTTTAAATCTTTTTTGACTATAAATAAATTTCCTTTTTTTCTTATATTTCTGGACATTTTTCCTGAGTATATAGATATAAATGTTCACCCACAAAAAACTGAAATTAAATTTCAAGAGGACAAAGCTGTATTCAAAATTGTTTTTGATGCGGTGCATACAGCAATTGCTGATAGCTTGCGAGGCAATTTCACTATAGAAGAAGAGGATAATGAAAATTATGTTGGAAAAGAAATAGAAAAAAATACCTTGAGAAGTCAAATTTATGATTTTAACAGGATAGTAATAGATGAAAAGGATAAGCAGGAATTAGAAAAACAGGTTCAAATCCCATTAGATTTTAATTATAAAACAGTAAATGCTGAAAGGGATAATTTGTATGGAGGAAATACTTATGAATTACCTAATGAAGATGTGCGTGAAAATGTTAAAGAGAGCTATGTCATTAATTATGATATAAGTAAGGAGCCCTCTGCACATGAAATTTCTAAAATTTCAAAGTTTCCTGAGCTTCGAATTATTGGGCAATTTAATAAAACCTATATACTAGGTGAAGTATACAATGAGCTTTACCTAATTGACCAACATGCAGCTCATGAAAAAATACTGTTTGAGAAATATAAAAGAGAAATTATAAATTCAGAGGTGATATCTCAGATTTTACTTACGCCAACAGTAATGGAACTTAGCCAAGATGATTATGCATACTATGTTGAAAATGAAGAGGTGTTTAAGAATTCAGGTTTTGATATTATAGAATTTGGTGAAAACACAATAAGTATAAAGGAAGTTCCTGTTATACTTGGTATACCAGATATTAAAAATCTCTTTAATGAAATCTTGGATAATTTAAAAAATATGGGCACAGGTAAAACTGTAGAAATTAAGTATACTCGTATAGCAACGCTTGCTTGCAAGGCAGCTGTAAAAGCAAATAATCAGTTGTCAGAATTGGAAATGAATAAGTTAATCAATGATTTAAGATATATTGATGAGCCATTTACTTGTCCTCATGGAAGACCTACAATAATAAAAATAACACTAAATGAACTAGAAAAAAAATTTAAAAGAATACAATAGAGAAAAGGTGAAAAAATGAAAGATTTATTTATTTTAGCAGGTCCTACAGCTATAGGCAAAACGGAAATTTCTATAAAGCTGGCACAAAGGTTAAATGGAGAGGTTATATCAGCGGATTCAATGCAAATATATAAATATATGGATGTTGGTTCTGCTAAAATTTCAAAAGCGGAGATGAGGGGAGTTCCCCATCATTTAATAGATATAATAGAGCCAAGTGAAGGATTTAGTGTGGCAGAGTTTAAAGAAAAGGCTGAAAGTGCTATTAAAGAGATAACTTATAAAAATAAACTTCCAATGATAGTTGGTGGAACTGGGTTTTATATAAATTCACTAATATATAATTATAGTTTTGCTTCATCTAATAAAGATGAAGAATATAGAGATTACCTTACAGAACTTGCAGATATAAAGGGAAATGAATATGTACATAGCTTGCTTAAAGATATCGATGAAGAATCCTACAATAAACTATATCCTAATGATTTAAAAAGAGTTATTAGAGCTTTAGAAGTTTATAAAGTCAGTGGTAAACCCATGAGCGAGTTTAAAGAGGAGCAAAACCTTTTAGATATCCCTTATAATGTACATTATTTTGTGCTAAATATGGATAGACAAAAGCTATACAGTAGAATAAATTCCCGTGTAGATATAATGATGGAAAAAAATTTAATCCAGGAAGTTATAAAATTAAAAGAAATGGGCTATAATTCAGATATGCAGTCAATGAAGGGCATAGGATACAAAGAGATATTATATTATTTAAACCATGAAATATCCTTAAATGAGGCTATAGAAATGATTAAACAAGGAAGTAGAAATTATGCTAAAAGACAACTTACCTGGTTTAGAAAAGATCCACGAATAAATTGGATTAATAAGGATGATTTTAACAATGATGATGAAATCGTAGAATATATTGTAAGTAAGTTAGCTTCTATGAAAAAATTATAAATTACTATATTTTCATAAAATAAAAAGGATTTTTAGGTTGTTTATAGAATATTCTTAAAATACATATTATGGAGGTGTGCTATGAATAAATCTACTAATAATTTACAGGATATAATTTTGAATGGGTCAAGAAAAAATAGAATACCTGTTACTTTATATTTGACAAATGGTTTTCAGTTAAAGGGAAATGTTACAGGGTTTGATAGTTTCACAGTAATATTAAATTGCGATGGAAAACAAATGATGATATATAAACATGCTATTTCTACTATAACTCCATTAAAACCAATATTGTTTAACGACATTTCAGAAGGAAGCCCTTCAGAGGAGTAGCATAAAATTATAAAACATACCTTGCATATTAAGGTATGTTTTTATATTTTTTATGTGTATATTCAAAAAAGCTTCAATTAGCTCTTTTTTAATTTCTCCTGATATTTCAAATAAATATTTACCCAAGATGCCCTACAAAAATTCGCCTAATCTCATCATATTTTATTCTTATATTTTAACGACATTTCAGAAGGAAGTCTCCTACTTCTATAAGTGAGAGTCCTGTACTATAACAAAAAGAAAACTTCAGTGGGAGTCTAAATCTCCTTCTGAAGTCGTTAATATTGCAGCTTCGCAGAAGATGATTTAACAATTATTTTCATATACTGCTTGCTCTATATCCTTTAATGTAATACCTTTATGTTGAAGTTTTTCTAACCAGTTACTATCTTTAAGAATAACAACTATGTCTTCAAAGCTTTTACCTAAATGATCTCCCCATTGTTTGCCTAACGCTTCCTCAAAAGCTTCGGCTATATAAAGGGCCTTTTCAATTGGTAAGCCTACTTCTAATTTTGCTGCTAAATGTGCTAAAACAATATAACTTTTCCACCCTTTATCAAGAAGCTTCCATTTTCCACTATCGCCTGCTATAAAACTTTTCTCCTCTAACACCTGTAAATTTTTATTAATTTCCTCTTCACTAAATTCAAGCTTTTTATAGAAAAAATTAGTAATTACACTATCTTCATTCAACATTAATTCGAGTATTTTAAGAGAAAGTTCATTATTTATAGGTGAAAAATAACTTATAATATTTTCTACTCCTCTTAATAAATATGGTAGGCAGACAGGAGATGCATTTGTTACATACCACCTAGCTTTGCCATCTTCATCTTTTTCCCAACAAGCCATTACAGCTAAATTTTTTTGTCCTCTCTCCTTACATAGCTTCTGAATAATTGATAAAATCTCATCTTGTCCACACACTGCAGAAGAGCATGCTTGAGCGTGTTCTTCTGCAGACATCTCATTTTTCTCAATTTCCTTTAATTTTTTCTTAAGATTATCAATCTCCCATCTAATTTTATATGCTTCATCATTCATTTATATCCTCTCCTTTTATCATCGATAGTGTTAACACTATCTTATCATCACCCTTAATTTAATTTTACTACCATTTTTATGCATAGTAAACTTAAAATGGCATAGAATTGTAATATTAATAATAAAATTAATACTAAATTAGGAGGCACTAAGGATTATCCATTTGTTGAATCAGGGATTTTGAATTAGTGATATTTTAGAAATATAGGCCATCGTGAATCTTAGTATATATATATAATCTTTGAATTTATGATAAATTATGGTATTATTAGAGCGTAAACATAAAGTAGAATAAAAATGCGTGTAAAGAAGAGATCATATATCGTTAATAGGAAGATAATTTTTCAGGAAAGTGAGTCACAGATGAAGTTTGTAGACATAGAAAATTGGGAAATAAAGTTATCACTATCTGTTTAAATTGATGTTACATTTTTGAAAGAGAAAGAGAAGTAGATTAATTACACGAAAACAATAATTTAAATTAAGGATTTAAATAGGGAGGTTAAAAATGCTGAGTTACCGTAAATTTGATAAAGAGAGTGATTATAATATTATGCGATGTATAGTGCAGCACAATTGTGCGCAAACTGGACATTTATATCCCCAGTTGCATATAGGCAATCTAGATTTTGAAAGATATGCCTTCGAAGAAAGTCCAGATATATTGTATAAGACAACATGGTTTGTGTCTGATAACAAAATGGAAATTGGTTTTATCACAGTGGAGAAAGATGAATTTTACATTACCCTTCTTTTAGAATTTGAACACCATACAGAATATATATTGGATTATATAGAACATAATTATTTTATTCACGGGCATACCATCACAACTGGCGCAAATAGTGAGGACAAGCTATTAAGTAATATTTTGGAAGAGCGAGGGTATACCAAAACAGATAGATCTCGTTTTAATGGTATATGTGATTTATCTAAAATATCCATATGTTCGCCATTGCCAGATGGATTCAGCATGCGTCTATCGCAGATGAAGGATGTAGAAAGACGTGCAGAAATATTTGGACTCGCTACCGGAGGAATAGGAACAACAGCAGAAAGATATGAAAGAATGATGAGTTCGCCATCATATTGTTATGCAATGGATTTGGTAGTTCAGACGGATAAGGCAGAGATAATTGCTTACTGTACAATTTGGGAGGACCCTGTCAGTAAGATAGCAATATTAGAGCCTGTTGCATGCGTAGAGGAACATCGACGTAAAGGTATTATGAAAAGTACTTTATTATATGGGATGAACCTACTGAAAGAGCGTGGAACCAAATATATATATGTTGGCACAGGAGGCAATAATATCGCTTCACAGACTTTGTACAAGAGTGTAGGCTTTTTAGAATACGGTATAAACTGTGAATGGCAGAAGACGGTATAATTTTTATTGTTTAACTTTTATAAAACTTTTTTTGAGAATATCTTTTAATTAATACTTCAGGTAGGATAGCTTTTGGGTGGTGTGAGGAGAGTACTCGGAATAAATGCTTATTTGAAAATTACAATTGTATAAATGCTAATTTTATTATTCATAAAGTTATTCATAAACAATTGTAAGAATTACCAAACAAACTTGATGAATCGTACAGGTTATGTCTATAGTTTTTTTAATTGTAGCTATAGTAATTGTTTTCAAAATATGGTACAATAAGTTAATAAAGTAACCTAGTAGGAGGCAACGAAATGAAATTACTTTGTAAATGTGGTAATGTTGAAGATATAAAAACTGATAAGTTGATTGAAAGGTATGAATTTAAAACTATTGATGATGGTACTTTAATTTTAGTCTGCAAAAGCTGTAACGAAGTAGTATTTATAAGGTTAAAGAACAGTTAATTGAACTCTGGGGTAATCTCAGAGTTTTATTTTTACCTATTTTTACAAAAAATGAAGGGAAAGATGGGTTAATGTTGAATTAATATACACCAGAGGGGTGGGATATACATATGGGACATGTTATGGCTTGGGAAACAAGTGAAACAACTAATACATAACAACATTAAAGGAGGAATAGGATTTAATGTCAGCGCTAGAAAAATATAAAAAGAGAAGAACTCAATATAATCTATGGGGTAAGAAGCAACAGAAGCGTATAAATAATATAAGCATCTTACGATTTGCTATTTTTGTCCTAGGGCTTATAATTTTAATGAGAACGTATACTTTGAGAAGATATTATTTATTTGCTTTAGTAGGTTTAGGTACCATTATTTTATTTTGTTATTTAGCCTATTTACATAAAATCATAGAGAATAGAAAAAAATACACAGATGCATTATATGAAATAAATGAAACTTCCATAAAACGATTTAATGGAGACTGGAAACACTTTGAAGATACTGGTGAAGACTTTATAGATGAAAATCATAATTATTCATATGATCTTGACATTTTTGGGAAGGGTTCTTTATTCCAATGGATAAATGTAGCCTATACTTACATTGGAAGACAAAAGCTTAAAGAGATATTTACGGAAAAACCTCAAAATGAACAGAGCATATATGATAGACAATCTGCAGTTAAAGAACTTGAACAAAAAATATATTTTAGACAAAGACTTGAGGCAGAAGGAAAAATAATTTGCAGCAACAAACAGAATCCCAAAGAGCTTTTTTCCTGGATAAAAGAAAGAAATAACTATATATTAAAAAAGCAAGTAATTTGGTTTTTAAGAATTTTTTCAATGGTGACTACGATAACTACCTTAACCGTGGTAGTTAGAATAATGGACTATGTTCTAGCAGCTTTATTTGATATTAATAGAAGTGCGCCAAAAATATTTTATTTAATTCCATATTATATACCTATTTTATTAATTATGATTCAATCCATTGTTCTAAGGATAAAAAAACAAGATAGAATGAAGAATTTAATTATTGCTGAAAAATATAACGATAACATAAAAACATATAGAAATATGCTTAGACATATAGAAAAGCACAAATTTAAATCAGAGTATATTGTGAATTTATGTGAAAAACTTTATGATAATGAGGGGCGAAGTGCGTCTAAACAGATTGATGCTTTTTCTAAAATATGTGAAGTTATAGCCAATAGGCGTAATACGCTATACCCTATTTTAAATCCAATTCTAATGATAGAATATCACTGGACTATTTCTATTGAAAGGTGGAAGATAAAATCAGAGAATGAATTTGAAAAGTGGATTAATACAATAGGGGAATTAGAAGCTTTGTGTAGTATTGCAGTTATCAAATATGATAATCCCTATTGGTGTATGCCAAGGATTGTAACGGGGCCATCAATGATTACAGCTAAAAATATGGGGCATCCACTTTTAGGAGAAAAACGGGTATGCAATAACCTAAAGGTAGAAGCATCACATCCAGTTATGCTTATAACAGGTTCTAATATGTCTGGGAAGAGTACATTTATGAGAACTGTGGGAATTAACATTGCATTAGCTTATGCTGGAGCTCCGGTATGTGCAGAGCAGTTTTATTGTACTATTATGGATCTTTATAGTTGCATGAGGGTAAGTGATAATCTAGGGCAAAGTATATCTTCCTTTTATGCAGAAATATTAAAAATTAAAAATATCGTTAAGGCTTCAAAAGATGAAAAACAAGTACTGTTTTTATTAGATGAAGTTTTTAAAGGAACCAATTCAAGGGATAGACACACTGGAGCTATGGTTTTGGTAAAACAACTAAGTAAAGCTGGAAATCTAGGATTTATATCCACGCATGATTTAAAGCTCGGCGAAATGGAAAATCATAAAAATTCAAAAATTAAGAACTATCATTTTTCTGAATATTATAGAGAGAATGAAATTCATTTTGATTATAAATTAAAAATTGGAGTTTCACCTACAAGAAATGCCATGTACTTAATGAAGTTAGCTGGTATTGAAATAGATGAAAGTAATTAGATGTATATCATGAAAAATTAGTGCTACAAATATGGGGGTATGAGAAAAGTGAACAAAGCGTGGGATACTATTGCCATGGTTTATATCTATGCAACAGGCATTAACATATAATTATCACAAAAATGATACATTAATTAGTATTATTGGTCTTTTTATAACTATGATTGCTTTTATGCAAATAATTTATAAAAGAATAAGAAATAGAAATTAGTTCGTAACCTTCTTATTATGTGGTGTCTTATATAGCCATATGATTAAACCTTGATTTTAGGGACATATAATACACTAATATTTTGAATTTGCTTCTATTATTTGCTTCATGGGCATTAGGAATAGAATATATTAAACCTTCAAATATATCAAAAGGCCAATAAATGTTGAATAAAAAAATTATAAGAAAATGTTTTAGGGTTGTCTGTAGTATAAAAAATAAATCATAAGGACATAATTTAAAAGCAATTACTCTGAAGGGAAGGATGACCTTATGATGTTCAATAAAGTAGAAATATGTGGAGTAAATACTTCAAAATTGCCTGTATTAAAAGAAAAAGAGAAGAAAGAGTTACTATTAAGGATACAAAATGGCGAGTATGAGTGTAGAGAAAAATTTATTGAGGGGAATTTAAGGTTGGTTTTAAGTGTTATAAAGCGCTTCAATAATAGAGGGGAAAATGTAGATGATTTATTTCAAGTAGGCTGTATTGGTTTAATGAAATCCATTGATAATTTTGATTTAAGTCTAAACCTTAGATTTTCAACATATGCAGTCCCTATGATTATAGGGGAAATAAGAAGATACTTAAGAGATAATAACTCTATAAGAGTTAGTAGATCATTAAGGGATATTGCATATAGAGCATTACAAGTTAGAGATAGATTGGTAAATGAAGACAATAAAGAACCAACTATATCTCAAATAGCAAAAGAACTAAATTTACCAAGGGAGGACGTAGTATTTGCACTAGATGCTATACAAGATCCGGTATCTTTATTTCAACCAATTTATCATGATGGTGGAGATGAAATTTATGTAATGGATCAAATTAGCGACAGTAAAAACTCAGATGATAGTTGGCTTGAAAATATATCAATTAATGAGGGAATGAAAAAATTAAAAGATAGAGAAAAGTTAATTTTAAATCTGAGGTTCTTCGATGGAAAAACTCAAATGGAAGTGGCCGATGAAATAGGCATATCACAAGCACAGGTATCTAGAGTTGAAAAAAATGCATTAAAGCACATGAGAAAGTATGTATAGGGTCCCCAAAGTGGGACCCCTTTTTTAATTTTATTTTAACGGTATTTTGGCTTCAACACCTATAGATAAAAAACAAGTAATAAAGTTTTTTAAAACATCTAATTGTAATTATGTACTCTTTTTATTGATATAATATCAATATAGGCTTAAGGAGGAAATTTAATATGAGGAAAAAAGTATGATGAATAATGAAAAATACGGAGTTGTTTTAGGCGGTGGCGGTGCCAAAGGAGCATATGAAATAGGAGTTTGGAAAGCTCTAAGTGAATTGGGGATTTATGTGGAGGTAGTTGTAGGAACCTCTGTGGGCGCTTTAAATGGAGCTATTATGGTGCAAGGAGATTTTGATATAGCTTATAACATGTGGAATGATTTGACCATGAGTAAAATCATTAATTTTGGACAAGAAGGGGATGTATTAACACACAAAAACTTAAGCTTAGTGTCAATTATGAATACTATAAAAAGTTCACTACTATCAGGTGGTATGGATGTCACACCATTAAAAGAACTATTATACAAGGTGATTGATGAAAAGAAAATAAGAGAATCAAAAATTGATTTTGGAATTGTTACTTTTTCTTTAACAGATTTTAAGCCAATAAATATTTTTATAAAAGATATTCCAGAAGGTAGGCTTATAGAATATTTGCTTGCCAGTTCATGTTTTCCTACGTTCAAACCTCAGATTATTGATGAAAAAAGATATGTAGATGGGGGAATATATGATAATATACCCATTTCACTAATATGCGAGAAAAGTAAAAATATCATCATAGTAGATGTTTCTGGTTTAGGTAGGATAAAGAAGGTTGATACAAGTAATAATAAAATTATCTACATTAAAAATTCAGAATATCTTGGAAGAACACTTCAGTTTAGTGAAGAAAGCTCAAAAAACAATATAGAACTTGGTTATTTTGATACTCTAAGGGCATTTGGAAAGACTATAGGAAAACAGTACTACATTGTAGATTGTGAAATTTGTAAGGAGAGCAAGAATAAATTCGCTAATGATTTAGAAGAAAAAGAAATTGAGAAAATATATGCATTTTATGGATCAAATATAAATGAAAGCAATTCAAACATTGCAAGCGGCGTTAAATTTAGATTATTAAGAAAAATAAGAAAATATATAACAGGTGAATTAAATGGACATAGTGTTATTATATCTATGGCCGAAATATGCTCAGAATGTTTAGGAATACATAGAATACAGATATACAGTTTAGAGCAATTAATTGAGGAAATCATGAAGGAATTTGAAAATTATAAGAAAGTAACATTGGAAACAAATAATATTTTTTCAATAAGTAAAGTGGATAGCCTTAATAAGGCATTAGTATTTTATGAACCAGATTTAAACGAAGTATCCCCCTCTATTATTAAAAAAAGAATTTTAATTGCCTTAAGTCAACCTAAATATGCAATAGCAAATTTATTTTTTTCACTATTATTAAATAGAAAATTAAATTCAGTTGCAAATAAATAATGAAAGTTACACCACTAATATTTAGTACAAAAAATAACTTTACAAATAATCCATCGAATATAGTAGGAGAGTTTTTTTCTGCTATATTTTATTTGTGTAAATTAATAGTAAGGTTTATATGAATTAAAAAAGTATAAAACTAATGCATTATGTACCTAATAAAGTAGGGGCATAAAATATGGATATTAAGGAATTTGCATATAAATATCTGAAAGTTCCACTCGTATATTTTCATCTCCACTTATCATTTTGTTATTATCTATCATATTCTCCTGAAGTACTTGTATAGAAGGAAGCATAACTGTAAACTTACTTCCCTTACCAAATTTACTTTTAACGTTTATACTACCACCATGTAGTTTTATAATTGATTTAACTAAACTTAAGCCAACACCCGCACCTTCTGTATTTCTTGATAGAGATTTATCTACCTGTTTAAATCTATTAAATATCATATCTAAGTGCTCTTTTTTAATGCCAATACCATTATCTTTCACTGATATTTCAACAAATTCATTTTTGTCCTTGACATCTACAATTATTTCATCACCCACATTTGAAAATTTTATGGCATTTGATATAAGATTTAATATCATTCTCTCTATCATTTCTGTGTCACAAGCAATAGTTTTTTCTTCTATATCCGTATCAAAAATAATATTTAAACCTTTACTTTCTGTTAAAGTGGTTACAGACATCACTATTCCTTCTACAATTTCCACGATATTGTTATTTGATAAGCTCAATTTAAAGAATCCTGCTTCAATTTTTGATAAATCAATTATATTATTAATAAGTTTGGATAATCTATAGGAATTTAGTTTTATTGAGTAAATATATTTAATAATTGAATCCTTCTTATCCTCCAGTGATCCACTCTTACAGTACATATCAAACAACTGAGCTGCTGAAAAAATAACATTTAATGGCGTTTTAAGTTCATGAGATATGTTAACAAGAAATTCTCCCTGTGCCTTATTTGCAATGATTAACTCTTTATTAGCAATGAGTAGCTCTGCCGCTCGTTTACCTTTTTCTTCATTTTGAAAGGCAAGCTCTTTATTAGCGATGACTAGCTCTGCCGCTCGTTTACCTTTCTCTTTATTTTGAAATGTAAGTTCTTTATTAGCAATGATTAACTCTGCTGCCCGTTTACATTTCTCTTCATTTTGAAAGGCAAGCTCTTTATTAGCAATGATTAGCTCTGCCGCTCGTTTACATTTCTCCTCGTTTTGATATGCAAGTTCTTTATTAGCAATGATTAACTCTGCTGCCCGTTGCGCTTTCTCTTTGTTTTGAAAGGCAAGTTCTTGAATCCTATCTTTGAGTTCCCTAGCTATATTCTTTTTTTCAGCATCTGCCTGCTTGGGATCGGTCATATCTTCTATCATACACAAATAGCGTAGATGTTCTTTATCATTCATATGGAACTACCCTCCATTTTGCTTTTATCTTAATCAAGACTAGTATTTGTCGATGTCAGTATATTTTTTTTAAGTATTTAGTAACCTTTACAAGTAGAAATCAAAGATCTATTGTTTGAAAATAATTAGCATATAAAAAGAATAACAAGAGAAAGTTGAGATGCCAATCTTACATCATATAAGAAATCAGGTGTTTTTTATGGTTGTACTATTTAAGAGGTTAGTCTACACAATATGATTCAAAATATATTTAATCTTTACTATTTTTGAAGCATTATGTTATGATTTACTTAAATATACACATATAACGCTTGCTTGAACATTGCCTATTAGCATACAAATTTTATATGCTAACATTATTAATTGTGAGCATTATTCCAAAATTAGAAATGTACTTTGTAAAATGCTTGAGGAATATATTACCTCTTGGAAAAGAATTTAGTAGTTGTGGTATCTATGGTTATAAAAATAAATGAAGAATAATAACACTTAAAAAATCTAGGTGTTACTATGCTTCATTTATATTATAAAGTCTAAGGTATATTCTGTATTAAGGGTATTGTACTTTTCTACGAGATCTTGTAGTGTTACAGAGTCCATAACTTTATTAATTTGCTCATTAACCTTTTCCCATACCAAGGTGTTTATGCAAACTTTTATGGTTTTATCAAGGCCTAAGGCCCCATCATTATCGCCAGTAATACTTAAGTCACCTTCAAGAATTCTTAGAACTTCTCCTACAGTGATTTTTGATGCTTCTTTTGATAGGGTATAACCACCTTGGGACCCTCTTGCACTTTTTACAAGATTAGCCTTTCTAAGTACTGAGAAAACTTGTTCTAGATAATTTTCTGAGATGGCTTGTCTTTCAGCGATAACCTTTAAGGGAATATAGTCTCCCGATGAATTAACAGCGATATCAACCATTGCCCTTAAACCATATCTTCCTTTAGTAGAAATATTCATGGTAATTTAATTCTCCTTATCTATACTAAAATATACATATAAAGCATAATGTAATATTTATTCATTAAGCTAAATCATACTATAATGAAAAGAATAAGTCAAATTGTGGCTATCTAAATGCTTACTCTACATAGGATTTTAACATATCTAATTTTTCTATAATTAGCATCTTATTGCCTTTATGGCTTATAATGCCCAAGTCTTCAAATATGCTAAGTTTCCTACTTATAGTTTCCCTTGTGACTCCCACATAGCTTGCCATCTCTTCTTTACTAATAGGCAGTTTAACTTGCAAACCCTCTGAAGTGGGAACGCCATATTTTTCAGCAAATTCTAAAAGCATATATGCTATTCGAATTTCAGCATCGTTAGTAGCCAGATTCTGAGCAAGATTTTCAGTTTCACTGAGACGTTTTGTGATTACTTGTAGTAGTTTTAAAGATATTTCAGGATTATTCAGAAGAATTTCATCCATATTTTGCTTTGTTAGTGTACATATTTTTGTGTCTGATATGGCATAAACATCAAAATTATAGGTTTCATTATTGTTGAAAAGACTCAATTCTCCAAAAAAATCTCCACTAGTTAAGATATGAACAATTTGTTCTTTGCCATCTTTCGTGAGCTTTGAAATCTTTACTCCACCTTCATTAATTATAAATAAGGTATCAGATTTATCTCCCGCGTGGCACAATATAGATCCTTTTTTGTAAGATTTATGTCCAGTCATATCTACAATTTTTTTTAGTTCCTTATCAGAAAGGAAAGAAAATATTGGTACTTTTTTAGCGCAGATTGAGGTATTACAATTTGTACAATTACACTGCTTCATATATTTATCACCTACCAAATGTATTTTTTAATTTTTGGTTAACTTATTTTATAATATCATCTTTAACTTAAACTGACTAATTATTATTAATAACCACAGTTTATTTTTTTATATTTTGATTTAAATCATATTGAAAAAATATTATGTAAATAAAGATATATTATGGAGAGGTAAGGTTGATGATAGAAATCTACCATTTCATAGATTTATACTTACTAAGGGGAGCACTTATAATAGTTATTTATTAATTAATAAAAAGCTCATGATTTTTATGAGCTTTTTTTTAAGTGATTTATTAACTTTTTGAAACTATATATTTTCGAATTCATTTAATGTTTTTAACTTGTTCTCAACTTTCATTTTCTCAACTCTTATACTATCTAATTGTTGCATTAGTTTTTTGTTTTCTACTTTTAGTGTTTTGCTAGAATTATGTTGAAGGCCACTCTCCGCAAGCTCTAAAGAATATTGTAGTTCTTGTTCAAGCTTATTTTTATAAGTTTCTTCAAATTCTTTTTCTACCTGAGTTAACTCTTCATTTAAAGTAGTTTTCATACTGTCAATAACCTGCCTTGAAACTTCTGATTTGATTTGTTCTTCAGTTCTCATATTAGTTTATCTCCTTATAGTTTATAGTTTTAACGGTTTTATCTATACTACTAGGGTGCTCATTAATTTTTTTAGTATTCTTTTAAATATTTTTATAAAGTAAGGTAAAGAACAGCTATGGGTTTAAAGATGAATACCTATTTAAATTATAGATGTCAGCAGCATAGAATCTACTTTGAAGCAGTTATTTTTTTTGAAAATACCTTACAATAATAATTATCCAAAAGAAAGGTATTAATTTCATAATATAAGGCAAAATAAAGAAAATGAAATTAATAATTTAATCCATATAAATGAAGGGGAGGATTTAGTGAAAAACGAAGAGTGCATCAAGGTTATTCCATTAGGTGGCCTCGGAGAAATAGGTAAGAATATAACTGCTTTTGAGTATGAGGACGAAATCATTGTTATAGATTGTGGTATCTCATTTCCTGATGAGGAAATGTATGGTGTGGATTTAGTAATTCCAGATATAACCTATTTAAAAAGTAATGCAGAAAAAGTAAAAGGTATTTTTTTAACTCATGGACATGAAGATCATATAGGAGCATTGCCCTACATTCTAAAACAATTGAATGTACCTGTTTACGGTACAAAGCTAACATTAGGAATAGTTGAAAATAAGCTAAAAGAGCACAATATATTATCAGATTGTGAACTTCACAATGTAAATGCAGGAGACATAATAGAATTAAAGAATTTCAAAATAGAATTTATAAGGGTCACTCACAGCATAGCAGACTCCTGTGCTATTGCCATTCACTCACCACTTGGTGTCATATTACATACAGGTGATTTCAAAATAGATTTTACTCCCATTGATGGATTAGTCATGGACCTAGAACGTATTTCAAATTTAGGTAAAGAGGGCGTAATGCTTCTTATGGCTGATAGTACAAACGTGGAACGGGAAGGGCATACGATTTCAGAAAAAGCTATAGGAAAGACTTTAACTAGAATAATTTCTAATGCCGCGGGAAGAGTTATTGTAGCCACCTTTGCTTCAAATATTCATAGAATGCAACAAATTGCAGATGCTTCTGTAATGAATGATAGAAAAATTGTTTTTAGTGGAAGGAGTATGGAGAATATCTCAAAAGTGGCTATGGACCTAGGATATCTTCATATACCAGAAGAGTACATTATAAGAATGGATGATATGCAAAATTACAATAATAAAAACATTACAATAATAACTACTGGAAGTCAAGGCGAACCCATGGCAGGTCTTGCAAGAATAGCTTTTTCTACTCATAGGAAAATTACCATTGAGCCAGAGGACTTGTATATTATTTCTGCATCTCCAATTCCAGGCAATGAGAAACTTATATCTAGAGTAATAAATGAGTTATTCAAAAAAGGAGCAGAGGTAATTTATGAGGATTTAGAAGAAGTGCATGTATCCGGCCACGCCTACCAAGAGGAATTAAAATTAATCCATGCCTTAGTTCATCCTAAATACTTTATGCCAGTTCATGGTGAATATAGACATATAAGGCAACATGCTAAATTAGCACAAGGGTTAGGTATGCAGGGTGAAAATATATTTACTATGGAAACAGGGCAGATATTAGAAATTACAGTTGATGAAGCTAAAATAGCAGGGAAAGTACACACGGGAGCTGTATTTGTAGATGGGTTAGGTGTTGGTGACGTTGGAAGTATAGTGCTTAGAGATAGAAAGCACCTAGCAGAAGATGGGATGTTAACAATAGTAGTTACCTTAGAGCGACAATCTTATAGTATAATTGCAGGACCAGATATAATTACTCGTGGATTCATATATGCAAAGGAATCAGATGAATTGATTAATGAAGTAAAAGAGATTGTAAGGACTGAACTTAATAAATGCTTAGATAATAAAGTCATTGAATGGTATGTATTAAAATCTAACATGAAAAAATCCGTAGAGCGATATTTATACAAAAAAACAAATCGTAGACCAACTATTTTTCCTATTATCATGGAAATTTAAAAAACTGGTGCTATCTACGTGGCAAGTGGCATGTTGGTGGCATATAAAAGCTGAGGGTTTAATCTCCTCAGCTTTTAGTATTTTTATTAATAATGAACTCTAACTAACCAAAATTTAATGCTCTTATCGCTCCACCCAAGATCCCAAGGTACTTTATTTCTATCCGAATTATGACAACTAACCAAGGAATATCCTTTTGAATCTGCCCCCGTCACAACAGAAATATGAGTGATGTCATTTTTCTTTTCATAGGCAACGAAATCTCCTGGCAGTAGTTTATAACTAGCCTTGTATACTTTCTCGTAGCTACCATAGGCAATTATCGATGCTCTGCCACTATTTGTCATGTATCTTTTAAATCCATCCGCATTAAGCCAACCTGTTGTTGCACCATTTTTGTCATAGTTCCAAGCAGAATTTTTTCTAAATTTCCCACCTTCAAAAAGAATTTGTGAGGCAAAGTTTGCACAATCACCACCTTGGGGATTATAGTCAACATATTTTTTGTTATACTTATATTCATTTTCAGCTTCACTTGCAGCACCGCAATATTTTTCAGCATATTCTATAGCCGTGACTCTTCTCTTGTGCAGAGTAGAAAAATCTCTTGCAGTTTGAGATAGTATATGGCTTTTTATTGAATCTACCTTAATATTGTCTAAGTCTAGTGAATTAGCAAAGGGATCTTTATACCACTCTTTAGAAATCACCAAAGATCCGCCCTTACTCATAAGCTGTAAATTGTGATAGGTTCCGATTCTTGAAATATTTTCTATTTCTGGTTGATCTTCATATACATACTTATATTCTGTGGAACACAATAAATAAACAGAAAAATTATCATTACTACCTTTAATTCTTTTTACAATTACTGTTGGTGTAATATCTATAAACTTAACACCTTGTTTTTCTTCCCAATTATTAATATAATCCATCTTTCGTTTTTCATATTCATAAGCCCAAGTTCCATATTTTGTGTCCATGTTATAAATTGATTTAATTAATTCTAAATCACCGCTTAATATAGCTTTGTTTCTGCTTTGAAAAATTTTTTCTATATGACTCGTAACCTCTTTTTTTTCATCATCTGTTGCAGCGTAGGCAAAGTTAGGAGAGCATATTTGCACCAATAAAAGAAGTATTATAAATATAAATAATCTGTTTTTGGACCATTGTAGATTTGACCCTTTAAAAAAATTCATAATATTTTACTCCTATTATTTTATTAATGTATCGATTTTTTCTACGACATTTTTTATATCAAGTTGTTTTAATGGTGCACCTTCATACCATAATTTTGTTGAATCCATACTATTTGTAAAATAGCGTGCTTTTAAAATTATTTCAGGCCTATACTCGAAATGTAGGATATCAAAGTGTGACCATTTACCGCCCCAAACAAAACCGTGGTTCTCAAAGATTTCCACAAGTTCGTTGGCATAGGAGGCTAGTCTTTTTTCACCAGCTTCTTTAGAAGCCCATTTCCAATAATCTCTTTTATCACTAGCAAGATCTATAGCAATTCCAAAAGCATGAGGGCTTAACCTATTTGTGCCTGAAATTACCCGGTAATTAAAAGTACCACTGCAAGGCAAAAGGCAGGTTCTTACCTTTGGGTTTCTTTGTGCAAGGGGCATTACTTCTTTCATAACAGCTTGAAGTGAATCGGCTGCACTATTACTTATATTGAATTGATAATTGTTGTAGCCTACCTTAACTTTTGTAAGTCTAGATTCTATATCTTTTTTAGAAGAACCATAAATTTCCGTCAATAATCCATAGGAACGATTACGACCAGGGTCATAATCTATTTTCATAATAGTTCTAATAGGTGAAAGGGGGTATATTTGCTCTAGGGTATCTTGAAGATCTGGGTTTTCTAGTTTTTCTTGTGAATTTTTTCTTATTTTGTCATCGTACAAGAGCTTCTTTCCAGACCTAAGTACTAAATATACATATCCATTTTTTTCTTCAATATTTGTAATATATTTAGGATAAGCTATCATTAGACATAGTAGGTCTTGCTTCATTGCCACATTATATATAGTAGTATTTTCCTTAGTGGAAATAGCATTTGCAACAGGGGATATTCTTATATTTATCATGATAAAAAGTAAACTAGTAGCAAAAATTAAAGCAAAGTGTTTTCTCATAATAATAGTATCTCCTTTTCAAAAATACTTTTGCTATATATAATTGCCTATGAATTCTTATTATATGTGTGGATAAAGATGCCACTAGCCATTTATAACCACCCCACCATTGACATGGATAGTTTCGCCACTTATATAGGAAGCGCCGTTAGAAGCTAAAAATACATAAGTTTCAGCAAGTTCCACTGGTTGACCTGGTCTTCCCATGGGAGTTTTGCTTCCAAATTTGCCAACCTCAATGGCGCTAAATGATGCGGGTATAAGAGGTGTCCATATAGGACCTGGGGCCACTGCATTAACTCGTATTTTTCTACTTGCAAGGGAAAGAGCTAAGGAACGAGTAAAGGTAACTATTGCTCCCTTAGTTGAGGAGTAATCAATTAGTGTTTTATGTCCTTCATAGGCGGTAACTGAAGAAGTATTTATAATTGTAGCACCTTCTTTTAAATGGGGTAATGTAGCTTTTACCATATAAAACATGGCGAAAATATTGGTTTTAAAGGTTTTTTCTAGTTGCTCCACTGTAATATCTTCAATACTATTTTGAGGATGTTGCTCCGCGGCGTTGTTCACAAGAATGTCTATTTTGCCAAGCTCATTTATTGTTTTGGTTACAGCCTCATTACAAAAATTATATTCTCCTATATCTCCAGGTATCAAAATACATTTCCTACCTTTTGTTTCAATAAGTTTTTTTGTCTCTAGCGCATCTTCATGCTCATCAAGATATACTATGGCTATATCTGCGCCTTCTCTGGCATAAGACAACGCAACTGCTTTTCCAATGCCACTATCACCTCCTGTAATTAAGGCAACTTTATTCACTAATTTGCTAGAACCTACACAATTTGGATTTTCGGAAATAGGTCTTGGATTCATAAGTGACTCGAGTCCTGGCTGTTTATCTTGTTTTTGCTCAGGTACGTTGGTAGGGAAATTAAAGTTTTCATTCATAAAAATGCCTCCTTTTTTTATAGAATATATTTTGTAGCTATAGTTTATGGTAAATCGATATTTATATTCATTTCATCTACAATCCAGTAGAAGAATAGCAAGAAGTGTTGAAATATGTTATAATTAAAAAATATGAGTACAACCAAAATTTAAATTAAAAAAATAATAAAATTAAGTTGATATAAATGAAACAAATTTATTTATACATAAAGACCTATAAAGTCAGAGTTAAAATGAAGATTAATCAGCCTAAATATACTCATATCACTAATAAAGGGTGGTTTCTTAGATGCAATATAATCATGCACGAAAGTTGTTGTTTCCAATTTTCAAGAAGATTCATAACAGGATATCAGTGATTTGCGACATTTAAAGTTCAAGACGACCACTTCCAAAGGAGAAAATAATGTTATTCGAAAACTTAAATCTCATTACGCCAATTAAAAAAGCACTAGAAACTGAAGGTTACGTAGAAGCTACACCTATACAAGAAGCTGCAATTCCTAGTATATTGAGTGGAAAAGACTTTTTAGGCTGTGCTCAAACAGGCACTGGAAAGACAGCAGCCTTTGCTATCCCTATACTTCAAATTCTTTGTGGAAAGCAAAAAGTTATAAAGGGACCTAAAAATATAAAGGCCCTAATCCTAGCACCAACTAGAGAACTGGCAATTCAAATTGGAGAAAGCTTTGATGCCTACGGCAAACATATGAATCTTACTAGTGCAGTTATTTTTGGAGGTGTATCACAAAAAAAACAAACTGATGCATTAAAAGGCGGAGTAGATATTTTAATTGCAACTACTGGTAGACTACTTGACTTAATGCAACAGAAATTTATTAGCATACATCATGTGGAAATGTTTGTACTTGATGAGGCAGATCGTATGCTTGATATGGGATTCTTGCGCGATGTAAAAAAAGTTATAGCGCAACTACCTAAAATCAGACAAACCATGCTATTTTCAGCAACTATGCCACCAGAAATTTCAAAGCTAGTGGATTCTATTCTTGTGAATCCAGTAAAGGTGGCAGTGACACCTGTTTCTTCTACTATTGAAATTATTGAACAATCAGTATATTTTGTGGATAAAAAAGATAAAAAACCTCTACTAATTCATTTGCTGCAAGATAAGTCCATAGTTTCTGCTTTGGTATTCTCAAGAACAAAGCACGGAGCAAACAAAATAACTAAAGATCTCAATAATTCTGGAATAGAGGCTCAAGCTATTCACGGGAATAAATCACAAAGTGCTAGGCAACTTGCCTTAAATAATTTTAAGGCTGGTATTACAAGGGTATTAGTAGCAACAGATATAGCAGCTAGAGGTATAGATGTTGATGAATTATCTCATGTGATCAATTTTGATTTACCCAATATACCAGAAACCTATGTACATAGAATAGGAAGAACTGGCAGGGCGGGACTTGGTGGAGTAGCAATTTCATTTTGTGACGCAGAAGAAAAAGATTTCCTAAAGGATATTCAGAAGGTTATTGCAAAATCAATACCAGTAATAGAGGATCATCCTTATCCTGCAAGTAATTTACCAATAGTAGTTACTAAGGATAACACAAAGAAAGTTTCTACAGGAAAGTCAGGAGCAAATGGTTATGCAAGGCGGAATGAAAGAAATCAATCCGGAAGACAGCAACCTAGAAATGCTAGAGCAGCGAGATAAAATAAGATAAAATGCATAAAGCCAATGATTATATTAAATAATCATTGGCTTTACTAATCCATATTTTAAATTTCATATGGACTTACTTAGTAATCTCCGTTCTTAGCCTTAGCAATACTGCCTACGCTTAAAACCATAAATCTATTGATTAACATAACTAACATCTCCCTTTATAAGTTTAATGTTGGCTAGTTGATTACATTAATAGTATAACCCAGACTTAAAAAGATATACGCAGAAATAAAAATCTTTTAAGTAGTAAGTTCTACATTTTTTATTTGACCAGTTATAATAAAGAATTGTTTAGCTTAATGAGCTACCATATAAATAGCACACTGCCATTTATATAAGTAGTATTAGACGATTATTGGACTTTGCAGAAATTGTACAAATATGGTAAAATACATTTGTGCAATTATTGAATTAAAGAGTGAAAAGAGGTAGTTACAATGATGGTAGAAGATAATGAAATTTATAACTCTATTGTAATGGAATTTAAATTAAGTAGTGATATTTTAGAAAAAATGGAAAGCCAAGTTGAAGATTTAACTAAAGCTAAAATGGACCTATGCAATCTTTTAAAGATAAGAGTGTTTTCAGATGAAGATTTAAGTGTATATGAAAAAGAGCTTATTAGAAATATAGATATAAATAAATCAAAGATAAAAGGCTTTGAGAAAAGACAAATAGAGCTGAAAGATAAGATTATACAGCACAAACAGGAGATTAAGGTAATTAAGGTCAATATGAATAAGTTAGAAAATAAAATAATACAAGAGCGAAAACAAAGTAAAAAATATAATGAAGCTCTTAGGATTTTTCTTAAAAGAGAAAAATTTAAATCTATTAAGAAAATACTCTTTAGTAGCTATAGAAGGGTATTTTTGAGATATTCTAATGAACTGAGTATAAAAACTAAAATCCTGCAATGTAATAAAATAAAGGAAAAAATCAGACAAGAAAAACAATATGATAATAATAGTATAAGTAAATATAAGAGAAAAATAATTGCAGATAAAGTGTCCTTAGCAAGAATGAGAAAGTGTATTATAAATATGGAAAAAGGCATTGATTTTTTTCTTATAAGGATTCAGAGTTTAGGGGAGTATAAAGAAATTGAAAAAAAATTTATACTGGAAGCTAATCATTACAAAAAAATTAAGACATCTTTAAAAAAATAACTAGTTTAAATTCTAGTCTATTTTTTTAGATGCCAATATAAACTTTTCTATTTTAATGCCATTTGGAACACTTTATTAACAATATTTTTAGAGGTAGCTCCCTCGTGAATTTTAACTCCGTCTACATAGTAGGTAGGTACATAATAATAGGTGTATTGTTTTGCTATATCCGGTTGAAGTTCTTCATCAATTATTTTAATTTCAATGTCAGCATATTCTGGGTTTTGTTTCTTTATATCATCCATCCAAGCAAGTGCTTTTTTGCAATATGGACACCATTCGGTTACAAACATAATTACAGGTTTCATTTAATATCACCACCAAACTTTTTAAATAATATATATATTATTTTATATATAAATATTATACACTATTTTTTGCATTCTTCACCTATTATAATAATTATTTATAGAAATCAGTTAAATGATTTGCTATAATGAAATAGTTAAAAATAAATAAAAGAAATGAAGGAGAACCTTGAATGCAAACAGTTAAACAGTTATTTCAGAGAGAAACAGTAATAAAAATAATATTATTGCTATCATTAGTATTATTTGCATATTTAATAAGATCTATTTTTAATTTGGTTTTATTAACTTTTATGATTACTTATTTAGCTAATAGTTTACAGTGTTTATTGGTTAAGCAAATCAATAAAGTTATAAAAGTGAATCCAGCTCTTATTACCATAATTATTTATATGCTTATGGCCGCAACTATAGTTCTGCTACTAGTTAAATATATACCAATTGCTATTTCCGAAAGTATACTTATTTTGGATAAGTTGGAGTATATTAAATTTCCTAAGACTACTAGTGGGGTAATGGTTTATTTAACGCCAATATTAGAGCAAATTGACATAGCTAGTTATGCAAAATCTGGTATCCAAAGTATTATGTTTTTTGTAACTGATTTTGGAAAATGGAGCTTGAATTTTTTTATGGCACTTTTAATAAGCTTCATATTTATATTAGAGAAAGGCAGTATCCTAAAATTTGTACATAAGTTTAAAGAAAGTAAAATATCAGTGGAATATAACTACCTTAGCTATTTTGGTAATAATTTTTTAAATTCTTTTGGTAAAGTAATACAGGCTCAAATAATGATAGCTATTACAAACACAGTATTATCAATTATTGGACTTACTATAATGGGATTTCCTCAATTATTAGCTCTTGCCTTTATGATATTTATTTTAAGTCTTGTACCAGTAGCTGGGGTATTTATTTCATTAATCCCGCTATGTTTAATTGCTTTTAAGATAGGTGGGCTAATTAAAGTAGTTTTTGTGCTTGTTATGATTTTTATAATTCATGCTATTGAAAGTTATGTTTTAAACCCAAAGCTTATGTCTGACACCACACATCTCCCAATATTTTTTACTTTTGTTACATTAATAGTGTCAGAACATTTTATGGGCATTTGGGGTCTACTTCTTGGAATACCAATATTCATATTTTTATTAGATATAATTGGCGTAGATTTAAGCGAGAAAAAATCACGCTAAAATTGAATAAAAATTAAATAATAATAAATGACTTTAGCAGATTTAAGGAAGGCAGTGATTTTGTGACAACAGAAAATATGGAATCTATATTAAAATGTCCTGTTTGCAATTTATGTCTAAAAAAACATGAAAAACAATACATATGTACAAATAATCATAGTTATGATATAGCAAGCAAAGGATATATTAATCTTTTACTTGCTAATCAAAAAAACACAAAAGAGCCTGGGGACAGTAAAGAAATGATGGAAGGTCGGAGAGACTTTTTAAATAAAGGTTATTATCACACTTTTTCTGAAAAATTAAGCGAGGTAATAATATCAAATATAAGTGGAAACACTGTAAATATACTTGATGCTGGTTGTGGAGAAGGGTATTTTTTATGGAGATTAAAGGAAGCTATATATAGCAGTGAACCTAAGATTACCCAAAATAGTATGATTAATTTTTTTGGTGTAGATATTTCGAAAGCAGCAGTTACTTATGCAACTAAAAGAGATAAAAAAATAAACTTTATAGTTGGAAGTAATTTTAACTTACCTATAATGACAAACACCATAGATATTATTATCAGAAACTTTGCACCTTCTGATGAGAGTGAGCTTAAGAGGGTTCTAGTGTATAACGGCAAGTTAATTGTTGTAACACCTGGGATTCAACATTTATATGGGTTAAAAGAAATATTATATGTAAATCCTAGAGAACATGAAGAAAAAGAAATATCCTTTGAGGGATTTAAGTTAATCCACACAGCAGAAGTTAAGTACGATATTCATATAGACGATGGGGAGCATGTAAAGAACCTTATTGCAATGACTCCTTATTATTGGACTTTTGACAATTGTATGAGAGAAAAAGCCAGTGGCACTTCTAAACTTTCGACCTTGCTCCATTTTAATATTAATGTATATGAAAAGTGTTAATAATATACTAAAATCATAAAGCATATTATATTAATTAGGGGGAAATCATGAATTTTAAAAAAGAAGACTTCTTAAAGAAAACTCATATTACAGAAAATGATATTATTAAAAATGAAATAGATTGGGCGGTATTAAATGAAATATACACTGACTTTGATAGCTATAGGAGTAGTTATGAGAGTCAGGCTGGATTTATTGCAGATACTTTAAGAACACATAAAAAAATACATTCAGTAAAGTCTAGAGTTAAAGAATCGGATAGGTTAATAGAGAAGATAATTAGAAAGACGCCAGGGCGAAAAGAAAAATATGGCGCAGAATTTCAATTTTCCATGGAAAACTATAAAGAAGAAATAAATGATTTAATAGGGGTTAGGGCAATACATATTTTTAAAGAAGATTGGGAAGATATACACAATTTTATTTATAGTACTTGGAAAGTAATTGAAATAACTGCCAATGTTCGTGAAGGTGATGATACTAAAAGGTTTGATGAATTAAATATTCAAATTCATTCTAGAAAATCAGGCTACCGTTCTGTTCACTATTTGATAGAATTTTTTCCAACCAGCCAAAAGGTTATAGCAGAGATTCAGGTGAGAACAATATTTGAAGAAGGCTATGGCGAAATCGACCATCAGTTAAGATATTCACATAAGGAAATTCCAGAAGTGCTAGCACTTAATCTACTATTATTTAATCGTATAGCAGGTAGTTCCGATGAAATGGCTTCTCTAATAAATCTACTAAATAAAAATTGGACTGAAATGGAAGCAAAATACGAAAAGATAATAGCGCTAAAGGATAAAGAAATAAATGAACTCAAAGGAGAAAAATAAAATAATGAAGGAGGAATGTAATGAAAAAAATATTTAATGCAATATTGAAAGGCATTGTGAGCAGTATTAATAGATTCCCACAAACTATTGGTATATCAACGGCGTGTGTTATACTTCTTATTTATATATCAGAAGTAATAGCAGGAACAAGTGGTGATTTTATAGAAACCCTCCGTAGGATAACTATGATTGTTGCTCTTGGGATTCCGCTTTCATTATGTATTAACCTTTTTTTTGAAGGTTTAGAAACCTACAAGAAGGTATCGCTGTACGCTTCTTATTTAGGAGGTACTGTTTTACTAATCTTTTATTATTACTTCTTCCTAAAGGATATAGGGATGCTTGACATGGTTTCAATGTCAAGATATATTGCCTTTAGCCTTATTCTATATTTAATTTTTCTTTTCATATCATATTTACCAAATCGAGAGAACTTTGAGATTTTTGCTGTAAGAGTTTTTACTAGATTTTTCACTACAGTTTTATACTCCCTAGTTTTATATCTTGGACTTGCGGCCATTCTTTTTACAATTGATAGACTTTTAGGAATTAATATTAAAGGTGAGCTTTACTATTACGCTTTTCTTATTGTCACTGGTATATTCGCGCCAGCATTTTTTCTTGCAGGTCTTCCTACAAAAAATGAAATATTATCTTTAAAGGATTATTCGCGGCTTTTAAATGTACTTGTGCTATACATCATAATGCCACTTATTTCAATATATACAATAATACTATATATCTATTTCGGGAAAATAATTATTACAAGGCAATGGCCAGAGGGGCTTGTATCTCATTTGGTGCTTTGGTATTCTGTGATAAGTTCAGCGGTGCTATTTTTTATAACACCCTTACTTCATGAAAAGACCTGGCCAAAAAGATATATGAAGTATTTTCCAAAGGCAATCTTTCCGTTAATAGTCATGATGTTCATCTCTATAGGAATAAGAATTAATGCATATGGGGTAACTGAAAATAGATACTTTGTTGTAGCGCTTGGTATATGGGCATTTTTAGTTATGATTTACTTTGCAACTACAAAAAAACCAAGAAATATAATGCTTCCACTATCACTTGCAGTAATAACATTTATATCTGTATTTGGGCCTTTTAGTAGCTATTCAGTTTCAAAATACAGTCAAAATAAGAGGTTAGCTAAGATATTCATTGCAAACAATATGATTAAAGATAGCAATGTAATTAAAGCAAGTGCTGTGGTTTCTTCTGAGGATTCAAGACAAATATCTAGTATTCTTAATTACTTTGATAGAAATCACAGTCTAAAAGATATTAAGGGATTGCCACTAGACTTTAAAATATCTAATATGGAAAGGATAATGGGCGTAAAATACACTGATGAATATAATACAGGTAATAATGGATATTTTTATTTTAATTCTACAGGTGCACTAAAACCAATTGATATAAAAGGATATGACTATTTGTTTGATTCAAGAAATTCTAGGCAACAGAGCGCAAGTAGCTCAGACTTTAGCATATATTTTGATTATGAATCAAGCATTTTAAAGATAGCTCAAGATGGAAAAGATATTTATGAAAAAGATTTAATGGATTTTGCCACTAAGCTTATAGATAAATATGGAATTAACCCGAAAAATCAAGCTACAGCTCAAGAGGAAATGCTCTTTGAAGATGAAAATAGCAAAGTGAAAATTAAGATTCAATTCTCTAATCTATCAGGAAATAAGAATACTTCAAGTGGTAAAATAGAATCAAAGAATTTTGAATTTTATGTTCTTGTGAAATTAAAATAAATAGTTGGGTGTGGGGTTATCCTACACTTTTCTTTTGTTGTTGACTGAATTTGTAATAATTGTTATTATATTATTGTGTTGATATTTAAAAGTAGGGGGGATACTATGATCTGGGTTAAATATACCTTTCTAAAAAAGCTTCATGCAAAGTCTGTGATATAAACAAGGGCGTTTTATTGCATGGAGCTAAAAAAATAATCGCCAGTATTCATTATAACTTTTTATAGCGAAAACTGTTTATAATGTAGACTTTGCTACCTTAAAATTAAAAACTATTTTAAGGAGCGGAGCTTAAATGAGTTATATAAAAGCTAATGTTGTTTTTCCAGAAGAATTATTAAAAGAAATACAGAAATATGTACAAGGGGAAATGGTTTATATTCCAAATTCAAATGGAATCCGAAAAGAATGGGGAGAAAGTTCAGGTAATAGGGCTTATCTCACTGGTCGTAATACTGAGATTCGTAAAAAATTTGTGGAGGGATTATCCATTGATAAGCTTTCCAGCACCTTCTGTCTTTCTATTGATAGCATTAAAAAAATTGTTTATTGTAATAAATAGTTTGCACAAAAGCTGGTTGGAATTCATTCCAACCAGCTTTTTGTGCAAAGAATGTTTAATAATTATCTTTTACATATCATCAGCATGCTATTGTTGCTACAATTATCCATAAGAGCTATGCAAAGGAAGCTGAAAATAAAAATAAGCAATTAAATACATTGGGGGAATTAATTATGGAAAGATATAAAAATATAAATTCAATTAATGAAGTAAATAAAGTTCTTAAGAATCTTCAAGAATTGTATACAAAGAAAGATGAGAGTAAGATTGATGATTTTGTAAAGAAAGGATTTTCTTTGCAGGATGGGTTTGCTACACTTGGAAGCGGTATAAATCAGTGGTGCTCTAATAGTAATGATATAAAGGAACTTATTAAATTTCATTTTAGTAATGAAAATAACTATTGGAGAGAAATAGATTTTAAATTTGGACAAGCTAAGATTTTTGCAAATGAAAATGTAGCTTGGGTTGTTTCTATTGGAAATATTAGAAATATATTATCTGAAGATGGACAAATAGAAGAGACAATTAATAAAGTAAAAGATATTTTAAAAGGAGAAGAAAGGTCAAAAGAAAACGTACTGGATGCAGCACGGAAGATTGCTAGATCACTCAGGGAAATAGATAGGGGTGAAAATTATGTATGGCCCTTTAGATTTACTTGTGTACTTATAAAGGAAAATGATACTTGGAAATTCCATCAAATGCAGTTTTCTCTTGATTCAGAATCATTTTCTTATAGATTTACTGATGATAACTATGATAAGAGTGTATTTGAAATGCCTAAAGCCAATTCAAATGTAGAAATTGAAGAAGTTAGAAAAGTACTTCAGGTATTCCAAGATGGATATACAAAAAGAGATTTAAATTATGTTGATGAATATATGAAGAAAGTTTTTCTACTCCAGGAGGATTTAGTAGTAATAGGAACAGATGCAGAGGAGCTTTGTTTAGGAATTGATTCAACTCGAGGAATAATTGCATCAGATTGGAAATACTGGGGCGATTTTAAGATGAACGTTGAGGATGCTATAATATGTGTTAATGGAGAGGTTGCTTATTTTACAACAAAGGCAATTTTAACTAGAATTATATCTAATAAAGAAATACTCGAATGGATTAGTAGTTCAGCTAAAGATTCATTTGAATCTGAGGGAATACCAAAACATAAGCTAATGGAAGCTCTTTGGGATATGTTGGATTTACTATATGAAAATCAGAAAGGTGAAAAGTTTATTACACCAATGAGATTTTCTGGGGTTTTAGTAAAAGAAGATGGAAGATGGCTTATTAAACATGCACAATACTCAGATTATACTGATGGAATGCCAGGAGTGAGAATCTAAAAGTAATAAAGAAGATATAGTATTTTGCCACGTTGAAGTAATATTCAAGGTGGTTTTTTTTGTGTGTGCCTAAAATATGGAATTTTGCAGTGCTGTAGTCTATATATTAAAAAATATTAATTTTATTAAAACAAATTTTGTGTTAAAATATGCATACTAATAATTGAACAATATTATAAATTATTAAAGGGGGTTTTTGTATGAAGTTTTACATTCGAGAAAAAATATTTTCAATAGGTGACAAATTTAGCATTCAGGATGCTTCAGGTAATGATGTGTTCAATGTAGAAGGAAAGGTTTTTTCCATAGGAAATAAGCTGAAAATTTACGATGTGGATAATAACGAGATTGTATATATTGAGCAAAAGTTATTTAAATTACTTCCTGAATACAATATATACTTAAATGGAAACTATGCTGCAAGAGTGAAAAAAGAATTTACTTTCTTTAGCAATAGGTTTGATATAGATAGCAATATGGGGAACTATGAAATTGAAGGGGATTTTCTTGCTCATGATTTTTCCATTACAAAGAATAGTAGCACGGTTGCGCAAGTAAACAAAAAATGGTTATCTTGGGGAGATACTTATGAGATTGATATCAATGAACAGGAAAATTATGCATTTATATTAGCAATGGTAATTGTAGTAGATCAAGTATTACATGATAACAAAAAAAATAATAATGGATAATTACTACTAAAATACTGGATTTTCTAATAAAATTTTATTAATTTAAGTAGAAATGATTTATTCATGCTCTTTAAGATGTTATAATGTATTTGATAAATAAGAGATTAGAGGTGCAGATATGACTAATGATGAGATATATAAACGTATAATGATTATGGCTAGTGTTAAAGCTGCAAAAAGCTTTGTTAAAACTTGTGAGATAAGTAAGGGCGACTTAAGTAAGCTTTGCAAGAGATATAACATATTTGTAGAAGGTAAAGCTACTAAGGAAGACATAATTGATAGATTTGTAAATGAAACACTTGGCATAAAATTAAGAAATAAGGTAATCAACAAATACAATATTAGATAAGAATTATTTATTTAATAATAACAATTTAATATAGGAAGGATGATATATTTTTATTGTATCATTCTTCCTATATTTTGGTTGTAATGCTAAATAGAAAGTCATCAGCTATAATATCTAAATGATAATATATAAAATGTATAAATAACTTTCTTTAATAAAATAATACCTAGGAGGTGAAAATAATGAAGTTGTTTATACCAGATATTGCATATATAGACCCTAAAATTCTAAAATACCCCGCTGGAGAAAAAGTTATAGAATATTTAGAAAGCTTGAATATTCCCATAGTTAACTCTAAAAAAGTAGTAATTGATTGTGAAACTCCTGAGGAAAATTATGCTATGGCTAAAAAGACTGTTCTTTTTACAACAAACGGCCAAAAGAAATTGGTAAGTTGCAGACCATCAGCAGACTATCAATTTTCATTATCAAGTTCCTGCCCTGCCAATTGTGAATATTGTTATCTTCAGACAACTCAAGGTGAAAAACCTTTTATGAAAATTTTCTTAAATATGGATGAAATTTTGGAAGTTATTCAAAGCTATATAGATAAGAACATGCCCAATATTACTTCCTTTGAATGTGCAAGTATAACAGATCCCATTGCCCTTGAACACTTAAGTGGAAACTTAAAAAGATGCATAGAATATTTTGGAGAGAGTTCCAATGGAAGATTGAGATTAGTTACTAAATTTGATGATGTTGATCCATTTTTAAAGCTAAAACATAATAAGCACACAAAGTTTAGATTCACATTAAATTCCCGTTATGTAATAAATAACTTCGAACATAATACTTCCAGTTTTTATGAGAGAATAGAAGCAGTTAAAAAAATTGCTTGTGCCGGATATCCTATAGGATTCATAATAGCCCCAATTATGATATATGATAATTGGAAAGAAGAGTATAAGGAATTATTTGACACATTGAAAATAGCATTGCAGGGTTATAAGGGCGAAATAAGTTTTGAACTTATTCAACATAGATTTACTAAAGCAGCAAAGGAACTGATAGTTCAAAGATTTAAGAATACTGCGCTTAATCTAAATGAAGAAAATAGGCAATTAAAATGGGGGCCTTATGGAAAATTTAAGTATGTATATAAGAAACTAGATAGTGAGGATATGAATAATTATATATCAAAACTGATAAATAGTAATTTTAACAGGGCAATAATTGAATATTTTACTTAATACTCACTATCAAGAAAAAATAAATATTGTTAATCCCTAGCAAATATGATAATATGTGAATAAGCTAAATTATTAGAAAATTATTAAAGGTATTTCTACAATTGGAATTGAAAAATAATATGGTAATAAAAAATTTCTAGGGGAATAATAACTAATAATTGTTATTTACTCCATAGAAATAAGAAGGAGGAATATTTATGGATAAATATGTTTGTACAGTATGCGGTTACATTTATGACCCAGCAGTAGGTGATGATGAAGGTGGAATTAAACCAGGGACTAAGTTTGAAGATATTCCTGAAGATTGGGTTTGTCCACTATGTGGAGTTAGTAAATCAGAGTTTGAAAAAGTATAATAGAAAAAATATAATAGCATAAAGATATATATCTTTATGCTAATTTATTTTTTCTATTATAGATATATCTATTATTTTACTAATAATTGAAGAATATATGTAACTAAAAGCGCAATTTCAAAGGTTCTATTGAAATTCCTCTTTGTACCACTTGTAAAAAATCCTCTCTAGAAATATAAACTGCGCCTAAGCTTTCCAAATGATTTGTATGAACTTGGCAGTCAATCACAATAAACCCCTTTGCCTCTAATACCTTGCTAAGCGTAATAAATGCAGCCTTAGAGGCGTTATCCATAGTTGAAAACATAGATTCACCAAAAAAACATTTTCCAATACAAACACCATATAATCCGCCAACTAATTTATCCTCATAAAAGGCTTCTACAGAATGTGCGAAGCCAAGTTCATGTAGCTTGCAGTAAGCCTCTATCATTTCATTTGTAATCCATGTACCTGTTTCTTTTCTCATATTAGAACAATTGGATATAACATCTCTAAAACAAGTATCAAAGGAAACTCTATAGGTGTTATTTTTAAGTGTTTTTTTCATAGAATGAGAAATTCTAATATCTTTTGGATAAAGAATAAATCTTGGATCTGGTGACCACCAAAGTATGGGCTCCTCATCTGAAAACCATGGAAATATTCCATTAGAATAGGCAAGGAGTAATCTTTCTGGGGATAGATCTCCTTCTAGAGCTAAAAGTCCATCTTCCTCTGCAAAAGATGGGTCTGGGAATGCTAAATCATTTGATAATCTGTAAATTGGCATTATATGCTCCTTTCATTGCATTTGAAAATCAATTAACAATCATAATAATATTAAATTTTACAGCATAAATTGCATTAAAGGAAGGTGATCTTATATTTTTCGAAGAAATATTGCAAGGGCAGTTTTCTTTTGTGGTTAATTTTTTATAGAAGTGGGGGACTTTCCTTCTGAAATGTCGTTAAATAATACAGCATGGTGCATAATAAAAAGAGGAGAATTAAAACCAATACTGAATAAGTTAAAATAGAATCATTAAATAGATTTTTTATTATAAATTTTAATTTTGAAAGGATGTTTACATATGAAACTATCTTATAAAGAGAAAATAAATAATGTGAAACCAGTAGTTGTAGTGAGTAGATGCTTAGGATTTGAAGCTTGCAGATATAATGGCCAGCTGGATGGTTGTAATTTAGTGGAAAAGCTAAAGAATTTTGTTGATTTTATAACTGTATGCCCAGAGGTGCAAATAGGACTCGAAATACCAAGAGCAGCTATAAGAGTGGTTAAAGAAAATGAGGATGCACCTGTAAAACTTATGCAACATGGCGGTGAAAGAGAATTTAGTACTGAAATGATGGAATTTGGAGAGAAGTTCCTTAAAGAGTTACCAAAAGTGGATGGATTTATACTAAAGAGTAAATCTCCTTCTTGTGGAATAAAAGAAGTGAAAATTTACAAAAGTATAGAAAAAGGTTCTACCTCTGTTAAGGGCAGTGGATTATTTGGAGGGCTTGTAATGGAAAAATTTGAAGGGTTAGCCATTGAGGATGATGGGCGGGTTAAAAATTACAATATAAGGCAACATTTTTTAACGAAATTATATATTATGAAGAATTTTAGAGTTATTAAAGAAAGTATGCGAGTAGAAGATTTAGTAGAGTTTCACGGCACTAACAAACTTCTTCTTATGTCATACAATCAAAAACAATTGAAAATATTAGGAAGTATTGTAGGAAGGCATGGCGAATTAAATGCTCAGCAGGTCTACGCGCAGTACGAAGAAAATCTTATGCTGGCTTTAAACAAGTTACCAAGATATACTTCTAATATAAATGTACTAACAAAGTCTATGGGATATTTTTCGGAAAAGCTAACCCATAGAGAAAAAGAATTCATTTTAGATACAATAGAACAATATAGACAAAGTAAAGTACCTTTTAGTGTGCCACTTTATGTTATAAAATCAAATGCTATACGTTTTGAAGAAAAAAACCTTATTAATCAAAGTTTTTTTGAGCCTTATCCCCTAGAATTAGATAATGTTACTGATTCTGGCAAGGGTCTAGATAAATAAAATATATTATTTGAATAAATACCTCTTTGTATGGACATAATTCCAAATAAGGAGGGGTAATATGAAAAACAGAAAAATTTTATACGCAATGTTAACTACCCTGTTAGTTACTTTTGTTATTGCCAGCTACTCACTTGCTCAATATATTACTAACCATAAATTAGAGCTACAATCTTCTAGTAAAATTCCATATTTAAAACTTACTGCCAAAGGTGAGGATTCAATGCAAGCATCAGTGACTAGTAATTTGCCTAAGGCCTTAGAAAATACGAAATTTGTTTTTAAAATTAAATATAAAGACTGTGAAGTAAGAAATATGGTATTAGAAAAACATTTTAATGGATCAACTCTATTAAATAGTAAAACACAGGCACAGCTTGATGAAATTTTTAAAAACCAAGGTTACACAGTTTCTAATATGAGTAATAGTGAAATCGTTTTTGTTAGTAAAAGTGATAGGTACAGTTATAGTGCAAATAGATATTTTTTAGGTGTATATGATAACCTTGTAACAATTTACAAAACAGATAATAATGGCGATATAACAGCTCATAAAATATTTAATTCTAATGTATATGCAGAAGATGGTAACCAGAAACAATATGATTTTGGGGCAAAAGACAGCGGAGAATTACAATATATAAAAATAAATGACTTAAAAGAAAAAGACGGATTGGTAGAAGATTTAATTTATGGTAGAAAATATAGTAAAGATATTGTTGGTCCCCAATCTATAGAAGTTGATCAGGAATACGAAAGTGGAGAATTCAAAACTCCTGAAAAAGCTTTTGATTATGCTAGGGGTTTATTAAAATCTTAATATCATTATTGTAAAATAAAAAAACAAGCACTAAAGCCTTAAGAAAAATATATTTCTTAAGGTTTCTTTATTATATAGGAAACAGCTTTGGGAAAACAATGTAGATAACTTTATTGATGCTTAATTCACTTTGAACCTTGTCAGAGGTTTTAGCTAATTAAGTTTTAGTTTTAAGTAAATATCGAAGAGTAAATTGCTACATTTTTGCTAATAAAATTACGAGTTTACTTGCATTTCAGGTTAAATGAATTAACAAATTGAAGTTCTTGAATCAATGATATATAATAGATAAATATTGTAAAAATAAATTCTAATATAGAGGTGTGTTTATGTTTTCAAAATTAAAAGAACTACTAAAGTTGCCGTATCACTATAAGGTCAGTATGAAGATAACTGCATTAGCTTCATTATAAGTTTTAAGTTGTAGAACAATATAGAATAGTCAGGAGAATTTTATGAAAAACAAAATATTTAATATAGCAATTGTTATAATATCTTCAGTAATGTTACTATACTTTTTCTTATATAAAAATGGTTTAAACCAATTAATAAGTGTAATTAAGATAATAGATACATTCTGGTTATTAGTTGCAATTATTTTAATGCTTATTTATTGGATTTTTGAAACATTAATAATACATGAGCTGACACGGCTACTTTTTTCAGAACGAAAATTCAGGGAATCTATAAAAGCAGCTATGGTGGGCCAACTTTTTGGAGCTATAACCCCACTTCAGACAGGGGCTCAACCTGCAATTTTTTACGCTTTAGTGGAGAGAAACATAGATTCAGGTTCAGCTAGTTCTATTTTAATGATGAAATTTATTATTCATCAGACAATTTTGACAGTATATTCATTTATCATCATTGTTTTAAAGTTTAATTATTTTAAATCAATGATATCTTATCTTTCTTATTTGTGCCTTTTTGGATTTGTATTTAATTTAGCAATTATCTTAGTTGCAGTTATGTTTTCTGTAAATAAAAATTTTACTAGGGGCCTATTGCTGGGTATTCTTAAATTTTTAAATAATATAAAACTTGTAAAGGCTGTGGATGGATATAAAGATAAAATTGAGAAAAATTTAAATGACTTTCATAATAATGCTACTTTGATTGCTAAAAATTATAAGGCGGTTATAAAGGTTGCAATTATTAATACAATACAACTCACAGTCTTTTATATAATACCATATTGCATCTATAGAAGTTTTAAATTACAATCTGCTAGCCTGTGGAACATGCTAGCAGCACAAACATTAGTAATGACGATAGTATCAATAACTCCTCTTCCAGGAGGGATAGGTGGTGCCGAGGGTGGATTCGCGTTGCTTTTTAAGGCGTTTTTCAAAGAAAATATTTTTCCAGCAATTGTTCTTTGGCGAATAATAACCTTCTATTCATGTATAGGAGTAGGTGTATTATTTTCAATACACCTACCAAAAAATACAATTAAAGATGATGAGATTTTCTAGATTATTTAACTATCAGTAATTGTATGTATACATTTACCCGAAACGTGGACTATTAACATTCATATGTATACCTCCATATTTTTTAAAGATACTTTCTTTTTCGCTTATTTATAAACATTTCCACTGTTAATTATTGAATTAATAGCAGTTAGGTGGTAAAGTATTATATAGTCGCTATTTTCTGGTGGAAATAGTAAATATCAATTTTTATATCCCTTGAGAACGCTAGGAGGAATATTGTGTACGAATATATAAAAGGAATTTTTGTAGGTATTAATAAAGACTATATTGTAATAGATAATAATGGTATGGGGTACAAAATATATACCTCCGGCAGTACTATGGCAAAGATGCCTAAAACTAATGAAAGTGTGTTATTGTATATAAAGCAAATTGTTAGAGAAGATTTTATTGGATTATACGGATTTTTAACAGTGGATGAGATTGAGATGTTTACCCTAGTAATTGGGGTCAATGGAGTTGGTGCAAAAGCTGGCTTATCACTACTTTCTATTTGTAATGTACAAAGTCTAAGATATGCTATTGTATCAGGAGACGAAAAAACTCTGCAAAGAGCCCCTGGTATAGGGAAGAAAATTGCGCAAAGGGTAATTCTAGAGCTTAGGGAAAAAATTCATATTGAGCAGTCTGAAGTTAACAATTTATCACAGGGATTAGGGAGTGATTTAGTTGAGGATAGAAAACTTATGGAGGTTTTGGGAGCCCTTATGTCACTTGGATATTCTGAAAAAGAAGCTGAAAAGGCATTAAAAGCTAGCGATAAGAAACTAACCCTTGAAAATATGATTAAAGATTGTTTGAAATATTTAATGAACTAAGGTGGGAGTATACTATGGATGATATAGAGGAAAGAATTATTACTTCTTCTATCATTGAAGAAGATATTGGGGCGGAATATTCCCTAAGACCACAAAGGCTTAGAGAGTATATTGGTCAACCAAAGATAAAAGAAAAACTAAATATATTCATTAAAGCAGCTATTAGCAGAGAAGAAGCTCTTGATCATGTGCTTTTATATGGACCACCTGGACTTGGAAAGACAACCCTTGCCAATATTATTGCAAAGGAAATGAAGGGAAACTTAAAAATAACCTCAGGTCCCGCTATTGAAAGAGCAGGAGATTTGGCATCTATTTTAACTTCACTTAGTGATTATGATGTGCTTTTTATTGACGAGATACATAGGCTCAGTAGAAATATAGAAGAAATATTATATCCTGCTATGGAGGATTATGCACTAGATATTGTAATTGGAAAGGGAGCTTCAGCTAAATCTATAAGACTGGATTTACCAAAGTTTACACTCATTGGTGCAACTACTAGAATAGGGCTACTAACAGCACCTCTTCGTGATAGATTTGGGGTACTAAGTGCTATGGAATATTATACCCAAGATGAGTTAAAAGAAATAGTAATTAGGTCTTCAGATATTTTAAAGGTAGAAATCACTGATGAGGCGGCTGTTGAAATTGCAAGGCGTTCAAGGGGTACTCCTAGAATTGCTAATCGTTTGCTTAAGAGGGTTCGCGACTATTGTGACGTTAAGGGCAATGGGATTATTGATTTGAAAATAGCTAGGTTAGCTTCAGAACTTCTTGAAATAGATGGTGAAGGCTTTGATAGAATAGATAACAAAATGCTAGCAGCTATTATAGATAATTTTAATGGTGGACCAGTAGGCATAGAGACACTATCTTATTTTATAGGTGAAGAAATAGGGACTCTGGAGGATGTCTATGAACCTTATTTAATTCAAAAGGGATTTATAATAAGAACGCCAAGGGGAAGGATAGCCTCTGAAAAGGCCTATGAACATTTAAATAAACCTTTGAAAAAGTCCAAGGTTCATAAAAACCTTAGACAATTTACAGTATTTGATGATAAAGACAATGAAATTTAAATTATTTTGCATAAAGAAAGGGTGTAGTTTTTTTGAAAGTAAAAGATTTTAATTTTGACTTACCACAGGAGCTTATAGCGCAGCATCCACTCCAAAAAAGAGATGAGTCAAGACTTATGGTAATTAATAAAACAAGTAGCGAAATACAGCAAAAAAAATTCAAAGATATAATAGATTATTTAAACCCAGAAGATTGTTTAGTGCTAAATGATACCAGGGTTTTACCTGCAAGACTTCTTGGTGTAAAAGAAGGAACAGGCGGTAAAATGGAATTTCTTCTTCTAAAGAGAATAGACATTAATCACTGGGAGACCTTAGTAAAACCTGGGAAAAAAGCAAAAATTGGAACTAAATTTATTTTTGGTAATGGAGAATTAAAGGCAGAGGTTATAAGTATTTCTGAGGGTGGTAGTAGAATAGTAGAATTTGAATTTGAAGGAATCTTTGAAGAGGTTTTAGATAAACTTGGAGAGATGCCACTACCACCATATATAACTGAAAAATTAGAAGATAAAGAACGATATCAGACTGTGTTTTCAAAACAAATAGGGTCAGCAGCAGCTCCTACTGCGGGGCTTCATTTTACAGAGGATTTGCTGTCTAAAATTAAAGCTAAGGGTGTAAAAATTGCATTTGTAACACTGCATATAGGGCTAGGCACTTTTAGACCTGTAAAAGCTGAAACGGTTGAAGAACATGAAATGCATTCAGAATACTATGTTTTAAATAAACAGACAGCTGATGTAATTAATGAAACAAAAGAAAATGGTGGCAGAATAATTGCTGTAGGAACTACTTCTAATAGAACCTTAGAAAGTATAGCAAATGAAAATGGCAGAGTAGAAGAAAAATCAGGTTGGACAGACATATTTATTTATCCAGGCTATAAATTCAAAATTGTTGATGCATTAATAACGAATTTTCATTTACCAGAATCTACACTAATAATGCTAGTTAGTGCTTTTGCAGGCCAAAATTTAGTTATGGGTGCTTATGATATGGCGGTAAAAGAAAAATATAGATTCTTCAGCTTTGGAGATGCAATGTTTTTATATTAGTGAATAATTAAGAACTAACTCTTAATTATTGTAAGGAAAGAAGGGTAAAAATGTATAAATTACTTAAGAAAAGTGGTAAAGTAAGACGTGGAGAATTTACAACTCCTCACGGCATCATTCAAACACCTGTTTTTATGAACGTAGGAACGCAAGGAGTTATTAAGGGTGCCGTTTCTAGCATGGATTTAAAAGAAATCAATTGCCAAGTTGAATTATCTAATACCTATCATTTGCACTTAAGACCGACAGACAAGGTTGTAAGGCAAATGGGAGGACTTCATAAATTCATGAATTGGGATAGACCTATTCTTACAGATTCAGGTGGATTTCAAGTATTTTCTCTTGCAGCCATGAGAAAGATTAAAGAAGAAGGGGTTTACTTTAATTCGCATATTGATGGAAAGAAAATATTCATGGGGCCAGAAGAAAGTATGCAAATACAAAGCAATTTAGGATCTACCATCGCTATGGCTTTTGATGAATGTATACCCAACCCATCTACCAAAGAATATGTAGTTGATTCAGTAGCAAGAACTACAAGGTGGCTAGAACGATGTAAAATTGAAATGGATAGACTGAATTCTCTTCCGGGCACTGTCAATAACAAACAAATGTTATTTGGAATAAATCAAGGGGGAACCGACGCGGATATCCGAATAGAACATGCTAAAACCATTACTAAGATGAACCTGGATGGCTATGCTATTGGTGGTCTTGCGGTGGGTGAATCTCATGAAGATATGTATAGAATTATTGATGCTGTTGTTCCACACTTACCCCAGGATAAACCAATCTATCTTATGGGAGTAGGTTATCCAAGTAATATTTTAGAAGCTGTATCAAGAGGCGTAGATTTTTTTGATTGTGTTTTGCCTGCAAGAAATGGAAGGCATGGACATGTGTTTACAAGTGATGGTAAAATAAATATAATGAATGCTAAATTTGAGCTAGATGCAGCTCCTATTGATGAAGGGTGTCAGTGCCCTGCTTGCAAGCATTATACAAGAGCCTACATAAGACACTTATTTAAGGCAAAAGAGATGCTAGCCATGAGACTTTGTGTACTTCATAATCTGTATTTTTATAATAAACTTATGGAAGACATTAGGTCTGCCATTGATAATGATTGTTTTGAAGAATTTAAGGCTGAAAAACTAGCTAAGTGGAATGAGAACGCATAATTAATTGCTATAATATGATCACCCTATACAAAGTAATAATAAGTAAAGTTATTAATTCTTAGTTATTAATTTTTATAGGGGAATTATTTTATTATAATTTAAAAAAATATTGAAAGGAGGGGAATATAAATGAATCAAATAGTATCTTTATTACCTATAATATTAATGCTAGTAGTGTTTTATTTAGTAGTATTTATACCAGAAAACAAAAGAAAGAAAAAATATGCCGCACTTCTAAATGATTTAAAATTAAATGATGAAGTAATGACTAAAGGTGGTATAATTGGGAAAATAGTTAATCTACAAGAAGAATTTGTTATATTGGAAAGTGGTCCAGATAGAGCTAAAATTAAATTGGCAAGAACTGGGATAGGTTCTGTTAGAAATTCAAGCAGTTCTGATGTGGTACTAGAGAAAAAGTAAATAATTAAGTAATAAAACCCCCTTTTAAATCATAATTAATACTATAGATTTCAACTAAATTTTTTTTATTGGAATCCACAAAAAGGGGGGGATTTACATGGAAAACAAAATAAAATTTTCTTGTGCTGCAGAAGGTGTATTTAGGGCTTCAATTTTAACCTTAATTGTATTAGTAGCTTATTCTATAATAACAAGCTATTTAACAGCTAGCATGAAGGTAACATCTGTCTTTTATATTGTAATAACATTAGTTAGTGTGCTTTATGGATCAGTATATGCTGCAAAAAAAGCAGGAGAAAAAGGTTGGCTAATGGGTATTATGGTGGCAGCTATTTACATGATAGTTTTATACCTAGTTAAAGTCGTTGGTGGTGGAAGTACTTCTATTGGTATGAGAGAAGTAGTAAGAATGGCTTTAGCCTTGGGTATAGGTACACTTGCTGGAATGCTTGGAATAAATCTATAGAAATACTTTATTTAGCCAAGATATTATGATATAATCATACCGAAACTTTATGAATGGAGGAATTGAAATGAAACATATAAAAACTATAAATAAAACAAGCATTAAAGAAAGTTTGAAAAAACCAGGATGCAAAGAATGTGCTAATTCATGCCAATCAGCATGTAAAACTTCTTGTACAGTAGCTAACTTAGCTTGTGAGAACTAATATTACTAATGTGGCAGTAACACTTAGAGTTACTGCTTTAAATTTGTTAGGAGGAAAATAACTTGTCACTAATTCATAAATATATACAAGACAGCGAGTATTATGTAATTGATGTAAATTCCGGAGCACTACATGTAGTTGATGAAATAGTTTATGATCTTTTGGATGATAATTCCCTAAGAGAAAAAGAAGAGTTATTAGAAAATTTTAAAAATAAATATACGGTAGCAGATATTGAAGAAGCTTATGGTGAAATTCTCAGCTTAATTGAGGAAGAAATGCTATACACAAAAGATTTGTATAGAGAAATCGCTATGGGCATTGGAGAAACCGAATCTTATATAAAGGCACTGTGTCTTAATGTAATACATGATTGTAATTTGAGATGTAAATACTGTTTTGCTGATGAGGGTGAATATCATGGTGCTAGAAGCGTTATGTCCGCAGAAGTGGGAATGAAAGCAATAGATTTTGTTATAGAGAAATCAGGTCCAAGAAGAAACATTGAGGTGGATTTATTTGGTGGAGAGCCACTTATGGCTTTTGATACAATAAAAGAAATAGTGGAACATGCGAAAGTCCAAGAAAAACTTCATAATAAATCTATAAGATTTACGATGACAACTAACGCTACATTGCTCAATGACGAAATCATGAAATATATGGATGAAAATATGGGTAATATAGTACTTAGCATAGATGGTAGAAAATCTGTTAATGATAAGGTTAGAGTACGCGCAGATGGAACGGGTTCATATGATAGAATACTTCCTAAGATTAAAAAAATGGTTGATATGAGAGATAAGTCAAAAGCTTATTACGCTCGTGGAACTTTCACTAGAGAGAATACTGATTTTTTTGAAGATATAAAACATATGGCAGATTTAGGTTTTAAAGAAATATCAATAGAACCAGTAGTACTACCAAATGAACATGCGCTGTCGCTTAGAGAGGAAGATTTACCGGTTATTTTTGAGCAATATGATAAATTATATAAAGAAATGCTTCAAAGACATAAAGACGGAAATGAGTTTAAATTTTATCATTTCAATATAGATCTTAAAGGCGGCCCCTGTGTCTATAAGAGAATATCTGGATGTGGAGCAGGCCATGAATATATAGCTGTTACTCCAGATGGTGATATATACCCTTGTCATCAATTTGTTGGTAATAAAGATTTTCTAATGGGCGATATATATAATGGAATGCATAATAAAAAAATGGAACTAGAGTTTAAAGAAGCTCACATTTACAATAAGCCTAAATGTACTGATTGCTGGGCTAAATTTTATTGTAGCGGTGGATGCCAAGCAAATAACTTTAATTTTAATGGAGATATGCACATTCCTTATGAAATTGGATGCAAGATGCAAAAGAAAAGGATAGAATGTGCTGTAGCATTAAAAGCGAAAACTATGGAAAAATAAATAAATTTACCTAATATTGACTAATTTTGTTAATCATAATATAATTGTATTTATGATTAAGCAACAGAGGGGGAAAAAGATGAAAAAGAAGAAAAGCACGATACTGTTTTTGACCAGTGTTTTAGTTATTGGTATATTGGCATTTACAGGTTTCAAAGGAATTACAATAGGAGATTATAGATTTAAACCCTTTACTGAAACAATAAATAAAGGTTTAGACTTACAAGGCGGAATTTCTGTTTTAGAAGAAGTTCAAGGAAAAGTTGATGCAAAGACCTTAGATAGAGCAATTGAACTTATTTCTATGAGAGTCAACAAAATGGGAATTAGTGAGACACTAGTTGCCAAAGAAGGTAATAATAGAATTAGAATTGAAATACCAGGTGTATTTGATTCTAAACAAATTCTTGATACTGTTGCAAAGTCAGGAGAGCTTAAATTCGTTGGACCTGATAAAGTTACAATTCTTACTGGTAAAGATATAAAGGATGCTACTACAGGCTTTGGTGAAGGAAATAAACCTGTTATAAATCTTGAACTTAATGAAGCAGGAAAGCAAAAATTTGCACAAGCTACGCAGAAGTTTTTAAAACAAAAAATTACTATTCTTATGGATAATGAGGTGTTAACTGATCCTACAGTGGAATCAGTTATTACGGATGGTAAGGCTCAAATTTCCGGAAGTAAAGATTTGGCAGGAGCTTCAAGAAAGGCTCAAATCATTAAATCAGGAGCACTACCTGTAACTTTAAAAGCTGTTTCAGTTAAAACAGTTGGTGCTACTTTAGGTACAAATGCGTTAGAATTAAGTATGAAGGCTGGAGCTGTAGGAATATTATGTATATTTTTATTTATGCTTTTATATTATAGAGCACCAGGTATCATTGCAAGTATATCTTTAATGTTATATGTGGTTTTGGTCCTTGGTGTATTCTCAGCCATTAATGCCACTTTGACACTTTCGGGTATAGCAGGATTCTTACTTACTATTGGTATGGCAGTAGATGCTAATGTATTAATATTTGAAAGAACAAGAGAAGAACTTAAAACTGGAAAATCAATAAAATCATCTGTAAATGCTGGGTTTCATAGAGCATTGCCATCAATATTAGATTCAAACATTACAACAATAATTGCTGGTGTAGTTCTTTACATGATGGGAACAGGATCAGTTAAAGGTTTTGCACTTACATTAGTTATTGGTGTAACTATAAGTATATTTACAGCACTTACATGCACTGAATTTTTATTAAAATTAGCAGTCGAAATGGGACTAATAAGTAAGACATCTCATTTTGGCGTGAAGAGGGGGTAAGCATATGTTAAAGATAGTTGAAAAAACTAAAATATTCTTTGCTGTGTCTCTATTCGTAATTTTAATAGGAATGGGATTTCTGGCAACAAAAGGACTAAACTTAGGTATAGATTTTAAAGGTGGTACAGCAATTACTATAAAGATGAATCAACAATTTGTTAAAGCGGATGTTGATAAAATAATTGATAAACATGCAAAGGGTGAATATTTATCCAAAACAATAAACGAGGGTAAGGAGCTAGAAATAACCGTAAAAAGCGATGCTCTTTCTCCTTTAGAAATAGGAACCATGGTAAAAGAAATTAAGACCCAGTTTAAATCTAGTGAATTAATTGAACAAAATACAATTGGTGCATCTATTGGTAGTGAATTAAAGTCAAAAGCAGTAGTTGCTTTAATTGTCGCTATGATTTGTATGCTAGTGTATGTGGGATTTAGATTTGAATTTAACTTCGGAGTTGCAGCCATAATTTCATTAGTACACGATATTTTAATTGTTGTTACAATATATGCTGTGACCCAAATACCAGTAAACGCAACTTTCATAGCTGCTATTCTTACTGTAGTTGGTTATTCTATTAATGATACTATTGTTATATTTGATAGAATAAGAGAAAATCAAAAGATTATGAGAAAATCTTCTATAGAAGAAATTACTAATACAAGTATTACACAAACTATGGCAAGATCAGTAAATACAGTTGCTACAGTTTTAATTTGTGTAATTTCGGTATATATATTTGTACCATCTATAAGAGATCTCAGTTTACCATTAATTTTCGGTATAGCAGTTGGATGCTATTCATCAATATTTATAGCAAGTCCTTTTTGGGTATTGTTTAAAAAAAGAAATAGTAAGGCAACTTCGAAAACAAGAGCATAAGAATCAATTGCTGGAGTTACACTTTGGCTCAAATAGTTAAAAATTAAAGACAGAGAAGTATGATGTATTAATTACTTCTTTGTCTTTTTTAATTTTGTTAAATAAGAAATTTAAAATTTATTTTATTTTTTTATTAACTTTGAGGAGTTTTTATAATGGATTATCTTAAAGACATGCAGGTGAATAATAATGACTTTATAGATTATAATATGTATAATCCATTTTTATTAAAAGGGATGGAGGCTGCATTATTTAGAATTGTCAAAGCTATAAATGAAAGAGAAAAAATAGTCCTTTATGGATTTTATGATGTAGATAGTATTACGGCAATTTCCTTATTGATGCTCGTGCTTAAGTTTCTAAATGCTGATGTTGAGTATTTTATACCAGGTGAATGTAGTGAAAGTCGCGATTTATCTGAAAGTGATATTACTAGTCATATAAAATATTTAGGCCCAGAACTTATAATAACCTTAGGCTGTGGCATAAATTCTTTCAGTGAAATAGAATTGTGCAAATGCATGGGAATTGATGTTATAATCACAGATTTTCATGAACCCATTAATATAGCTCCAGACACCATTGTTGTGAATCCAAAACAGAAGGGTTGTGATTATCCTTTCAAGGGGTTATGTGCTTGTGGAGTAGCCTTTAAAATAGCACAAGCAATATCATCTTACTACAAGATGAAATCCATAAACAAATATATGGATTTGGTAATGATAGGTACTATTTCTAGTAAAACAAAGCTTGACAGTGAGAATAGAATATTTACGCAAGAAGGCATAAAGCAATTAAAAAGCACAAATAATTATGGGTTTTGTGCACTACTAAAAACTCATAATATTCTTGTTATTAATGAAGATACAGTATCAAAATTAGCATTAACAGTAATGCCTACCATTAATGCCGTTGGAAGAATGGATAATGCTAAGATTGTTGTTGAGTTATTTATTACCTCAGATAGCAATAGAGCGCTACAGATATCAAAGTACTTAGATAAAGAATTAAAACATAGTCTCATAGGTAGGTGGGATACTACATAATCTTTGTGTTGCATAAATAGCTCATTATAATATATAATAGGCAGTATAATATATTATAATGAGCACTATTGATAAAAAAAATAGTCGGATTTTAGTACAGATGTACATGTTGACTTTATTTTTTTGGGGGGTAATTATCATGGATTTAAAAAATAGTATTAGAATAATAGAGGATTTTCCGAAAAAAGGTATCAGCTTTAAAGATATAACTACCTTACTACAAGATCACAATGCCCTTAAATACACTATAGATGAAATGGTAGCATATTTAAAAGATAAAAAAATAGATGTTATAGTAGGACCAGAGGCAAGAGGGTTTTTATTTGGTGTACCAGTTGCCTATGCCCTTGGAGCAGGATTTGTACCAGTTAGAAAACCTTGCAAATTACCTTATGACACTATAGAAATTGAGTACGATCTTGAATATGGCTCAGATAAACTTGAAATTCATGCAGATGCCATAAAACCTGGACAAAAGGTAGCTATAGTGGACGATTTACTTGCTACTGGTGGAACAGTTGCAGCAGTAACAAAACTTATAGAGCAAATGGGTGGAGAAGTTGTTTCTTTAAACTTTGTAATTGAATTAACGGGCCTTAATGGAAAAGACAAATTACAAGGTTATGATATAATGTCTCTTGTAAAGTACGATATTTAATTCTTATTTAAATTTATGTAGTAAATTAAAATTGCATAATTCTACATAATATTATATAATATTAGTAAAAAGTATTGGCTGGTTAATTAAACCAGCCTTTGATTTTAGGAGTGTATAAGCATGTTGGAAAAACTATTATATAAGATTGAAAATAATTGTAATATTCTAGATAAGGAGCTTATTGTTAAGGCCTTTAATTTTTCTTATGCTGCGCATAAAGAGCAAAAGAGAGAATCAGGAGAGCCTTATATTGTGCACCCATTGGAAGTAGCCTGTATTTTGGCAGAAATGGGGCTTGATACTAGCACTATTGTTGCGGGCTTACTTCATGATGTAATTGAAGACACAGTATATACTTATGAAGATATAACTAGGGAATTTAATATAGAAGTAGCAAATCTAGTTGAGGGTGTAACAAAGCTTGGTCTCATAAAATATAAGACTAAGGAAGAGGAACAAGCGGATAATATTCGCAAGATGCTACTCGCTATGGCAAAGGATATTAGAGTTATCCTTATTAAACTTGCAGATAGACTTCATAATATGCGTACGCTAAGATATATGCCCATTGCAAATCAAAAGTTAAAGGCAAAAGAAGTTTTGGATATTTATGCTCCACTAGCTCACAGACTTGGAATGTCTAAAATCAAATGGGAACTAGAGGACTTATCACTTAGATATTTAAACCCAAATGAATATTATAATTTAGTACGGAAAATTGCAGAAAAAAGAGTTGAGCGAGAAGAAAATATCAGCAACATAATAACGGAGTTAAAATTCAACTTAAATATTGTAGGAATAGATGCTGACATTGATGGAAGGCCAAAACATTTTTATAGTATTTACAGAAAAATGGTTGAAAAAAACAAAACTTTAGATCAGGTTTTTGATTTGACTGCAGTTAGAATTTTAGTTAATGATATTGGAAATTGCTATGCAGCTCTAGGAATAGTGCATACAGTTTATAAACCAATTCCGGGAAGATTTAAAGATTATATTGCAATGCCTAAACCCAACATGTATCAATCTCTTCATTCAACAGTAATTGGACCACAGGGTAAACCTTTTGAAATCCAAATTAGAACCTATGAGATGCATAAAACTGCAGAATATGGCATTGCTGCTCATTGGAAATATAAAGAGGGCACAGAGGGTGAAGATAATACAGAAGGAAATAATGAGGAGAATTTCGATTCTAAACTTTCATGGTTAAAAGATATTCTTGAATGGCAAGGGGAAACCTTTGACGCAGAAGAGTTTATGGAAGGGTTTAAAATTGATTTGTTTTCTGACGAAGTTTTTGTGTTTTCGCCAAAGGGAGAGGTTATTAATTTACCACTTGATGCAACACCAATTGATTTTGCATACAGAATTCATACAGATATAGGTCATAGGTGCATGGGTGCAAAGGTGAATGGTAGAATGGTACCACTAGAATATCATCTAAAAACCGGAGAAATAGTTGAAATTGTAACTTCACCTGCACCTAAGGGCCCTAATATTGATTGGCTTAACATTACAAAGAGTAATCAAGCTAAAAGTAAAATTAAAGCTTGGTTTAAAAAGGCTAAAAGAGAAGAGAGTATTGAAAAGGGTAAAGAAGTATTAGAAAAAGAATCAAAAAGGCAAGGACACAATTTTGGAGAAATTGCTAAGGGTGAAGCCATAGAAAAAATATACAAGAAATATAATTTTAAAGCTATTGATGATTTATTTGCTTATGTTGGAGTAGGGGATATTATGCCTTCCACTGTAGTTAATAGATTGAGAGAGGTTTTTGAAAATAAAAATAAAACGGAAAATTTGACAATAGAAGACATTGAACAAAAAATAACCAAGACTTCGGCTAAAGATGAGAAAAAGAAATTGGATTTTCAAGGGTTAATAGTCAAAGGTGAGGGCAATGTACTTGTAAGGTTTGCTAAGTGCTGTAATCCAGTTCCAGGAGATGAAATAATAGGTTATATAACTAAAGGACGAGGAGTTTCGGTTCATAGATGTGACTGTAAAAATGTTGAAGCCTTAATGAAAAATGAAATTAATAAAGTTGTTGAAGTAAGCTGGGGCGCATCTGAGGGAAAAGGCTATATTACTGAAATTGAAATTAAAGCAGATGATAGGTATGGTTTATTGTCCGACATAATGGAAGTAATAACAGTAACAAAAACTCAGTTATATTCAATTAACGCAAAAACACTAAAAAATAATGTGGCTTTAATAAATATAAAATTAAGAGTTTCTGATACAGAGCATTTGAAGGAATTGCAAAAGAAAATCACTAAATTATCTGGGGTAATAGAAGTATACAGAATTAAAAACTAAAGGATATTTTTTCTATTTAGGAGATGAATATTTATGAGAGCAGTAGTGCAAAGAGTAAAGTCATCAAAGGTTGAAGTAGATGGTAAATTACGGAGTGAAATAGGGTTTGGTTTAAATGTTCTACTAGGTATTAGCGAGGAAGATACGGAAGATGACGTAAAATACTTAGTAGATAAGATATTAAATCTTAGGATTTTTGAAGAAGATGAAAAAATGAATAAGTCACTAATAGACGTAGGGGGAGAAATGCTTGTAGTTTCTCAATTTACGCTATATGGGGATTGCAGAAAAGGCAGAAGACCGAATTTCATGAGAGCACTTGGTGGAGATGGAGCGAAAATATTATATTTAGAATTTGTTAAACAGTGTAAGGAAGTATTAGGTGATGTTAAAACCGGAGATTTTGGAGAAGATATGCAGGTTTTTATACAAAATGATGGACCGGTAACCTTACTTATAGAAAGCAAGAAAGAGTTCTAGGAGGTATAAAATGGAAATTAAACGACTTATTACAGGAGTATATGGATCAAATTGCTATATTGTAATGGATGAGACTACAAAAGAAGCTGTAGTACTAGATCCTGGTGGAGACGTGGATGATATTACTCGCGCTATAGATATTATGGGTGCGAAAGTTACGTATATACTTTTGACTCATGGGCATTTAGATCATACCACTGGTGTGGCGCAGTTAAAAGCCATCACAAATGCAACAGTATGTATAAGCAAAGCAGATGATGATTTAATAACAAAGGGCGAGTATTTATTTGGTCCTCTTATTGAGGGTGGTGCAGATAAGTTATTAAAGCAGTGGGATGTAATAAAAATTTCTAACTTAGAGTTCACTTGCTTAGATACGCCAGGTCATACACCTGGTGGTATGTGCTTTAAAGTTGAAAACTGTGTTTTCACTGGAGATACTCTTTTTGCAGGTTCCATTGGAAGAACAGATTTTGCAGGAGGAGATTTTAATACTATAATTATGAGTATAAAATTAAAACTTTTATGCCTTCCTGAATCCACCATAGTGTATCCTGGTCATGGACCAAGTAGCACAATAAACAATGAAAAATTAAGCAACCCTTTTTTACAAGATTAATATAGAGCATTATAGGACTAAGAATTTTTTAAACTATGGTTCGTAAGGAGTTAAAATGATTAAGGTAAAATTAAATAATGCAGAATTTAATTATGATGTATATCAAATGATAAATTTGTTTTTTTTATTCGCTGATATTAAATTTGTAGAAGAAAATTATGATTTTAATATTGAAGTAAAGGAAGATATAGTAACAATAAAAAAAGGCTCTGAAAGTTTTGAATACAAAGTTGATAATTCCTATAAACTAAAGGATGAAGTAAAAAAAGCTGTTTTTTTATATTTTTCAAAGAGCACAGAAAATCAGCTACCTTGGGGTACCTTAATAGGAATTAGGCCTTCTAAAAAAGCTCTTGAACTATTACAAGAGGGATATTCGGAGGAAGCTATCATAGCACAGTTCAAAGAAAAACATGTTGCAAGAGAAGATAAAGCACAGCTTTGTATTGATGTTGCAAAGTTTGAGAGAAATATTGTTAATAAAAACAAGGATAATATAAGTGTTTATATTGGCATGCCCTTTTGTCCAACCCGGTGTCTATACTGTTCTTTTGCCTCAAATCCTATAGAAAGTTGCAAAGACATAGTACAGCCTTATCTTGAGGCACTGTCTCATGAGATTAAAGAGATAAGTAATTACATCAAAGAAAAGAAGCTAAATATTGAATGTGTTTATTTCGGAGGTGGGACCCCCACTTCTGTAAATGATGAGCAATTTGAATATATAATGAAATGTATTTATGAAGCTTTTACTCAGAATAATAATGTACGTGAATTTACTGTAGAATGCGGAAGGCCCGACAGTATAACTTTTAATAAGTTAACTACTATGAAAAAGTATGGAGTGCATAGAATAAGTATTAATCCTCAAACTATGAATGATGATACCTTGAAATTAATTGGTAGAAGTCATTCCGTAGATAGCGTTACTCAAAAGTTTGATATGGCAAGGCAATTAGGGTTTGATAATATAAATATGGACTTAATAGTAGGACTCCCTGGGGAGAAAATTTCACATATAATAAAAACTTGTGATAAAATATTTGAAATTAAACCTGATAGTATTACAATTCATGGCTTGTCTATAAAAAGAGCTTCTAAGCTCCATGAAAAGATGCTTAATAACTATAGGTTTGTAATTCCTGGTCAAGAAGAATTAAATCAAATGTATGAGCAGACGGTGGAATTATCTAAAAAACTTAATATGAAACCTTATTATATGTATAGGCAGAAAAATATGGTGGGTAATATGGAAAACATTGGATATAAAACACCGGGTAAAGAAGGAATATATAATATTCAAATGATTGAAGAAAAGCAGACAGTTATAGCACTTGGTGCAGATGCTGTTTGTAAAGTTGTTTTTTTAGAAGAAAACAGGCATGAAAGGTTTGCAAATATTAAGGATGTTCGCGAGTACATAAAAAGGATAGATGAGATGATAGAAAAGAAAATTGATTTACTGGAAACTTTGTATAATTAAAAATTGAAAGTTACGTTTATACTTGAAAATGGAAAATTAAAACTTTCAACTTTTCATTCTCAATTTTCAACGGAGTAAGAGGAGGTATAAAATGGATATTCAAGCACCTAAGGGTACTAAAGATATATTACCTGAAAATATTTATAAATGGCAGTATGTAGAGAATTTATTCAGAAAATTATGTTCTGTATATGGTTGTCGCGAAATTAGAACACCTATGTTTGAACATACTGAATTGTTTAAAAGAGGCGTAGGAGAAACTACAGATGTGGTTCAAAAGGAAATGTATACTTTCGAAGATAAGGGTGGACGCAGTATTACACTAAAACCAGAGGGAACAGCACCTGCAGTAAGAGCATTTATAGAAAATGGGCTATTTAATGAGGTGCAACCTACAAAATTATATTATTTTACTCCTTGTTTTAGATATGAGAAAATGCAAAAGGGAAGATTTAGAGAGCATCATCAATTTGGGGTTGAAGTTTGCGGATCGGTGGAAGCTTCCATTGACGCTGAGGTAATTAGCCTTGTTATGAGAGTGTATAAAGAGCTTGGAATAGAAGGTGTTCAATTAAGAATAAACAGTATGGGATGTCCGAGTTGTAGAAAAAAATATAATGGAGCATTAAAAGAATTTTTAGGGAATAAATATGAAGAGCTTTGTGAAACTTGCAAAAGTAGATTCGAAAAAAATCCACTAAGAATTTTAGATTGTAAAGTTAATAGTTGTAAGGGGATAGTTAGCGGGGCCCCAATTATATCTGATTACATTTGCGAAGAATGTTCTACTCATTTTGAAAGTTTAAAAAATTACCTAGGAGTTATGGATATACACTTTGATGTGGATCCACTTATAGTAAGAGGACTAGATTATTACACCAAAACTGTATTTGAAGTGCTTGACAAAAATGGTCTTGCTCTTTGCGGTGGTGGAAGATATGATAATTTAATTAAACAAATAGGTGGACCAGATGTTCCAGCTATGGGTTTTGGTATGGGAATTGAAAGACTACTAATGGCCCTAGAAGAAAATAACATAGAGATTCCAAGTGAAAAATACATGGAGCTTTATGTTGGTTCTATGAATGAAGCTTCTAAATGTGAAGCAATTAAAATTGTGAATTCCCTTCGCGAAAAGGGAATAAAATGTGAATGCGATCATATGGACAAAAGTGTAAAAGCTCAAATGAAATATGCAAATAAGATTGAAGCCTATTATACAATTATTTTAGGTGAAGATGAAATAAAAACAAGAATTGCTAAAATAAAAAGAATGTCTGACAGGCAGCAGTTTGAAATTAAATTAGATAATTTACAAGAAATTATTAATATAGTAAAAGCATAAATTACAACCCTTAATAAAAAGGTTAAGGGTGGCATTAAAGAGAGGAAGGGAAAAAAATGGCAGAAGCATTAAACGGCTTAAAAAGAACAAATATGTGTGGCGATCTTCGTGAAACACATATATCAAATAAAGTAACAGTAATGGGATGGGTTGGAACAAAAAGAAACTTAGGAGGCCTTGTTTTTATCGATTTAAGAGATAGAACAGGACTACTACAGGTAGTATTTGGAGAAGAAATAAACAAAGAAGCTTTTCAAAAGGCAGATTTGGTGAAACCAGAGTACTGTATTGCTATAACTGGAGAAATAATTAAAAGACAATCTCCTAATGATAATATGCCAACAGGGCAAGTAGAGCTTAAAGGAGCAAGTATAAAGATATTGTCTGAATCAGAAACTCCACCTATATATATAAAAGAAGATTTAGATGCCTCAGAAAATATACGTCTAAAATATAGATATCTTGATTTAAGAAGACCAGATATGCAAAAAATCCTTATGATACGCCATAAAACAGCTAAGGTAATTCGTGACTTTTTAGACGAAAATGGTTTTTTAGAAATAGAAACACCTATGCTTACAAAAAGTACTCCAGAAGGTGCTCGTGATTATTTAGTTCCAAGTAGGAATTACCCAGGAAACTTTTATGCACTTCCACAATCACCACAATTGTTCAAACAATTATTAATGGTGTCTGGATATGATAAGTATTTTCAAATTGCAAGATGTTTTAGAGATGAAGATTTAAGATCAAATAGACAACCTGAATTTACACAAGTAGATATAGAGATGTCATTTGTGGAAGAGGAAGATGTTATAGCTGTAAATGAAGCACTAATTAAAAAAGTATTTAAAGAAGTAGTAAATGAAGATGTTATGCTTCCTATGAAAAGAATAACATACAAAGAGGCTATGGATAAATATGGTTCAGATAAACCTGATTTAAGATTTGGAATGGAAATAGTGGATATTAGTGAAGAAGTACGTGAGTGTGAATTTGTAGTATTTAAAAATGCCATAGATAATGGTGGATCAGTAAGAGCTATAAAAGTTACGAATTCTGCAGATATGGGAAGAAAAAAACTAGACAAATTAGGTGAGTTTGTTAAAACTTACAAAGCAAAAGGTCTTGCATATATTGCGTATAAAGAAGATGAGATTAAATCCCCTATAGCTAAGTTCTTAAGTGAGACGCAAATGCAAGCTATATTAAATAAGGTAGAAGCAAAGACTGGAGATTTAGTACTTATTGTTGCGGATAAAGATAGCATAGTATTACAATCATTAGGTGCATTAAGATTACAGTTAGCTAAAGAACTAGAAATATTAAAAGATAATGTGGAATTTAATTTTGTATGGGTTACAGAATTTCCACTGGTAGATTATAACGAAGAAGAAAATAGATATGTAGCAGCTCACCATCCGTTTACAATGCCAATGGATGAAGATTTACAGTATTTAGAGTCAGAGCCAGGTAGAGTTCGTGCCAAAGCTTATGATATGGTATTAAATGGTGAAGAATTAGGTGGAGGAAGTATAAGAATACATGATTCTAGCCTACAAGAAACTATGTTTAAAGTTTTAGGATTTACTCAGGAAAAAGCATGGGAAAGATTTGGATTCTTACTAGAAGCCTTTAAATTTGGACCACCACCACATGGCGGACTTGCTTTTGGACTAGATAGAATAGTAATGTTCTTGGCCGGAACAGAAAATATTAAAGATGTAATAGCTTTCCCTAAAAATCAAAATGCTTTCTGTCCAATGACCCAGGCACCAAATATGGTTGATGACAAGCAACTTGAGGAATTAGGTATCACAAAAGCAGAGATAAAGAAGTAATATACTAATAGAATATAGTTAAGTAAAAACAGCATAATATTCTTATATTATGCTGTTTTTATGTTTATAATTTTAAAATTTATGTATTAATTCCATTGATTACCTCTTGATTTGTAATAATTCTGATGCTATAATTATAAATAGTACCTATACCGGGTATGATGAAAGAACTGAAATTTATAATTAACCATGGACAGTGGTTTACTATAGTATATATAGGAGTGATAAAATGACAAAGGAAAAAGATAAAACAATGAATGATGAGCTAGTGAGAGATATTCAAGTGAGACTAAGAAAAATTGAAGGACAGGTTAAGGGTATAGAAAAGATGGTGACAAGTGAAGTTTGTTGCAAGAATATATTGGTTCAAGTTGCGGCTGCTCGCGCTGCTATGAGTAAGGTCGGTGGTTTAGTTTTAGAAAGATATACAAAAAACTGTCTTTTACATGATGATGACCCAATTGAAGAAGAAAAAATTCAAGAGTTAGTTTCAACATTTCTTATGTTTTTAAAATAAAAAACAAAGAAGTAAAATTTGTTAACAAATTTTACTTCTTTATTTTTTTGAAAATTGTACTTATGGAGGATACAAAAACTATTCCAATTGCAATGGCACCTGCACTAAACAAAGTTACTACACCTTTGGATAGAGAAGCATCAAAATTCCCCTTTACTGCCTCAAGAGTGGCATAATACATTCCACCACCTGGAACAAGAGGTATAATTGCACAAATTATAAATAGGGTTACAGGACTCTTATAAATCCTTGCCATTATTTCTGAGTAAACACTACCTATCAGGGAGGCTAGAAACAATGAAAAAACTAATGAGGGTTGTAGTCTTGCGGAAAGAAGATAAGTAAACCAGCTAAGACCTCCTCCAATTGAAGCTATAATTAGGTTTTTACCTCTGATATTAAATAGTACTCCAAAACCAAGAGAACTTAAAAAAGCATAAAATGAATTAAGAATCATATTAAACCACCTCCGAATAACAATACCCATATTTTGAAAATTATACTTGTGCCTGCAGATATGGCGATAGCTACGAATAGCGCTTCTATTGACCGTGATACGCCAGAAACTAAATCACCAGCAATAGTATCTCGTATTGCATTTGTTATAGAAATACCAGGTACAAGTATCATTATAGACCCTATTATTATAGTATCCATATTACCGACTATTCCTAAAGCTGCTGCTATAAGGGCTACGCTTGCAGCTAAGGCACCACCAAGCATGTTTTTCAGAAAGCCATTTACCTCTAATTTATCTAAATATCCACCTGAATAATTTATAAGAGCTCCAATTATAAAGGATACAAAAAAATCTTTGTAATTTCCGCCAAAAAGCAAGGTGAAAAATCCTGAAGAGACAGCAGCAAAAAATGTGGTGGTCTTATGAGAATAGGGTGGTATATTATTAATATATTCAATTTCTTTTTTCATTTTATAAGTGGATATGGGCTTTGTAACTATTTTTCTAGACAGATTGTTGATCATCTCAACCTTACGAAGATTAACCGTTCTATTATTTATTCTTCTAACTAATGAAATGGTTTTATTTTCACTGTTAGTTATAGAAACCATAATGCCCGTGGGAGTAACAAAACTTTCAGTGTGTGGTATGCCATAGGACTTACATATCATACTAATTGTTTGCTCAACTCTATAAGTTTCTCCGCCATTTTCGAGTATAATTTTACCAGCATCAGTGGCTACATGAATAATATCATCAATATGCATTGTATCTCCTTTCAGTATAAAATTAATTTTAGATTTTATAGCTATTATAAATCGTAAATATAAAATTATGTTTATTATATTATAATAAATTCGCACTATCATTATATACCATAAATCTAATAAAATATTATTTTTTGGAAAATTGAATTATTTGTTATTGTTTGTAGTGAAAAATAGCATATATACCTATGGTAATATGCTATAAAGTGTTTTAAAATCTCATAATAAGTGTATTTCCCAAATGATTCAGAAGATTTCGGGAAAATTTTCATCTTTAGGTTGATTAATAGGTTATTAAATTTTATAATAGGGGTATAATATTATTTTCAAAAATTTATTTAATTTCAAAATTAGAAACCAAAATAATAATTTAATTTAAAAGATGAGAGGAAGGGTACTTATATGATGGAATATTTAAAAAACAGTGATTTAAAAGTTTACGAAATTATTCAAGAGGAAGATGCAAGACAAGAGGATCATATAGAACTAATTGCTTCTGAAAATTTTGTTAGCAAAGCTGTAATGGAAGCAAATGGGTCTATATTAACTAATAAATATGCAGAAGGCTATCCTGCTAAAAGATATTATGGTGGTTGCGAGGTAGTGGATAAAGTAGAAGATTTAGCACGGGATAGAATGAAAGAACTTTTTGGTGCAGAGCATGCTAATGTTCAACCTCACTCAGGTTCACAAGCTAATATGGCCGTATACTTTTCTGTACTAAAACCAGGAGATACAGTACTTGGTATGAATTTAAGTCATGGCGGACATTTAACTCATGGGAGTAAAGTAAATTTTTCAGGAATTTTATATAACTTCATTCCTTATGGAGTTGATCTAGAAACAGAGACTATAGATTACGCGCAAGTGCTAGCACTTGCTAAAGAGCATAATCCTAAGATGATAGTTATTGGAGCTTCTGCTTACCCAAGAGCTATAGATTTTGCAGCCTTTAGGGAAATCTGTGATGAAGTTGGAGCTTATATGTTTGTAGATATGGCTCATATAGCAGGGCTTGTAGCAACAGGTGCACATCAGTCTCCAGTGCCTTATGCTGATTTTGTTACAACTACTACTCATAAAACATTAAGAGGGCCTAGAGGTGGAGCAATCTTATGTAAAGAAAAATATGCGAAACAAATAGACAAGTCTATTTTCCCAGGTATGCAAGGTGGACCATTAATGCAGACTATAGCTGCTAAAGCTGTTTGTTTTGGAGAAGCTCTTAGACCAGAATTCAAAGTTTACATTGATCAAGTAGTTAAAAATGCAAAAGTGCTAGGTGAAGAGCTTTTAAAATATGGTTTTAAATTAGTATCAGGCGGTACAGATAACCATCTTTTACTTATAGAATTAACAAATAAAAATATAACTGGTAAAGAGGCTGAAAAGCTACTAGACCTTGTGGGTATTACTGTAAATAAAAATACTGTACCAAATGAAACATTAAGCCCATTTGTTACAAGTGGTATAAGAATTGGAACACCTGCTGTAACTACAAGAGGATTTAAGGAAGCAGAAATGAAAATAATAGCGAGACTTATGAATGAAACTATAGAAAATAGAGAAGGTAATTTAGAAGAGATTAGAGAAAAAGTAGTTCAACTATGTAGTAAGTTTCCTTTATATTAGTGCAATTGAGTAGCAAATAAAAACAAAATTTTATAGTATAGTCAATGGCATCTGCTTAAGAGTAGGTGCTTTTGTTTATTTATTATAAAATAATTTAAGGTCTTTAAAGTGTTAGATTTAATTAATTTGATATATAATGATATTATATTTTTGTATATAAAGGAGAAACTCATGAAAAAGATAAAATCCATTTTTATTATTTCTATAGGCATCGCGCTAGCATCTCAAGTTAATATAAATTTTTTTGTGCCAGGATTTATAATAACCTTGTCAGTTGTAATATTGCCTGTTTTCATTTATTTTTATAAGGAATTTAATGCAATGGAAATTATCTTTGCAACTGGTATAATTTCTCCCCTTTATAGAGGAATATTCGTATACATTGGGACTAATAATTTACATACTACCCTTGGATTTATAGGCGCTGATATTTTGTTTTATTTTAGCTATGGAATATTATTTTATTTATTCTATTTGAAGAAAGCAAAAACCAATTTAACGGATTTATTTTTTTCGGTATTTTTCTGCGATTTTCTTTCAAATATTATAGAAATTAACATAATGCTTTGTTTCAAGGGGTATAGCTATATATTGTTCCAAGATTTAGCAATTATAGCCTTTATAAGAACTGCAATAGCAATATCTATAATATTACTACTGAAATATTACAAATTCTTATTGATAAAGGACGAGCATGAAGAAAGATATAGAAAATTAATTTTAATGACTTCAAGTGTAAAAAGTGAAATTTATTTCATGAACAAAAACAATTCGGATATTGAAGATGTTATGAAAAAAGCCTATTCTCTTTATAAAGTAATATCGCAGCAAAACTATCCCTTAGATTTAAAAAACATTTCTCTTGATATAGCAAAAGATGTACATGAAATAAAAAAGGATTATATCAGTGTTATAAAAGGATTAGAAGAAATGGTTGGAGAAAAAACGGATAGGGTGAAAATGAATATTAGAGATATGGCAAATATTATTGAGAGTGATGTAAAGGAGCATATAAAAAGAAATAAATCTAATGTAAGTTTGAACTTCGAAATAATAGATAATTTTAATGTGAAGGAACATTTTTATTTGGTTTCTGTATTGAGAAACCTTATTTACAATAGCATAGAAGCTATGGAAGAAATGAAAAATGGGAATATAAATATTTCTATTAGAAAGAGCCAAGGGTACTATATTTTTCTTATATCCGATAATGGCAAAGGCATAAAAGATAAAGATATTGAATATATTTTCAATCCTGGATTTTCAACAAAATTTAATACAGAGACTGGTGACATTTGCCGTGGTATAGGACTTGCCCATGTAAAAAGCATTGTTAATGATATTTTTTTAGGTACTATAGAAGTTGATTCAAAAGTGGGTAAAGGAACGGAATTTACCATGAAAATAAAGGAAGATATAATGGAAGGAGAAGCTATATGAGATACTATATTGCCGATGATGACATAAGCATGGTAAGAATACTGACTAATATAATAGAAGAAGACAATTCATTTGAAGTTATAGGTTGCTCAAATAATGGCGAAACTGCTTATAACGAAATACTTTTATTAAGCCCTGATATTGTACTTGTAGATTTTCTCATGCCTAAAATGGATGGAAATACTCTTGTACAGCAGCTTAAAATATTGAAACCTGATATTTGTTTTATTATGATATCTCAGGTTTTAGATAGTGAGCTTATCGCAGATTCATATAAATCAGGAATAGAATTTTTTATAAATAAACCCATTAATAAAATTGAAGTAGAAAAAGTGATTTCAAAAGTTGCAGAAAAGATTGAAATGAAAATGATGTTGTCTAATATAAAGAAAATGTTAAAGAGCTCGGAACAGCCCAATGTGGATATAAAGGATAGCCTAAAGGAAGTAAAACACATTTTAAGTATTCTTGGAATGCTTGGTGAAAAAGGAACAACAGATATAATCAAAATATGTACACTCATAATTGAAACAAAAAAATCCTTTTCCGAATCTAATTTAGAGGAACTGTTCACTTGCTTTGGAGATACTCCAGAGATTGTAAAACAAAGGATTCGAAGGTCCATTAAGAATGGACTAGAGAATATGGCAAACTTAGGAATTGAAGACTATATGAATGAAACTTTTAATACTTATGCAAATGTACTTTTCGATTTTTCCAGCGTGAAAGCTGAGATGGATTATATAAAAGGGAAAAAAAATACTGGAGGCAAAATTTCTATAAATAAATTTTTTGAAGGACTTCTACTATATTGTGAAATAGGGTGAAAAATAGTCTTATTAACAATAAGATATATTCAGAATTATGAATATTTTTTTGATTTAAATTGAGTATTTTTGAAATGATCATATTATAATAGAAGCAAAATAAACAGAAAACGATTATTTATTTCATTTGGAAAGTGATTAAAAAATTTAAGGATGTATCCACAGAATAGCTAAAATCAAAAAAAATATTATAGGGGAGGTTTAATAAATGGATTTTGCTACTTTAACAGGTAAAATCGCGGGTCTGCTTTGGAGTACAGGTTTGATTTATCTTTGTTTGGGATCTGGGATTTATTTTTCATTACGAATGAAATTCCCACAACTACGCCTAATTAAAGACATGGTGGGGCAATTGTTTGGAGGAAAGAGCTCTACAAAAGGTGTTTCGTCTTTTCAAAGCTTTGCTATGGCATTAGGTGGACGAGTAGGTGTTGGAAATATTGCTGGAGTTGCTACTGCAATATTCTATGGTGGTCCAGGATCAATCTTTTGGATGTGGATTATTGCTTTCTTAGGGGCAGGCTCGGCATACGCAGAATCTGCACTAGCTCAGGTGTGGAAAGAAGATATTTCAGGTGATTACCGTGGAGGTCCGGCGTACTATATAGAAAAAGGTCTGAAAAATAAACCTTTCGCTATACTGTTTGCTATAGTAACCATTATAGGAAATGGTTTTACCGGTCCAGGTATCCAAGCATTTAACATTGCAGAGTCATCAAAAAACGCTTTTGGTATTTCTCCAATTATTACAGGAGTATTTGTTGCTGTTTTATTCGGATTTGTAATTTTCGGTGGAATTAAAAGAATAGGTAATTTTGCTGGAGCAGTTGTTCCATTTATGGCAGGTGCTTATATCCTAATTGCTTTAGTTATTTTGGTTATAAATTTTAAAAATGTACCAGCAATGCTTGGTTTAATCTTCAGTTCTGCATTTAACCTTAATGCAGCATTCGGTGCTATATTTGGAAATGCAGTTATGTGGGGAGTAAAAAGGGGACTTTACTCTAATGAAGCAGGAATGGGGAGTGGGGCACAGGCTTCCGCAGCTGCTGAAGTATCTCACCCAGCAAAACAAGGCCTTGTTCAAGCTTTCTCAGTATATGTGGATACACTATTCGTTTGTACTGCAACTGCACTTATGATACTCTCTACAGGGAAATATAATGTTGTAAATCCTGCTGGCGGGTTTATAGTAGAGCATCTTCCAGGAGTTGGAGTGGGTACTGCCTTCGCTCAAGAATCTATAAACACAATGATTCCCGGTCTTGGTAGTCCATTTATTGCTATAGCAATATTCTTCTTTGCCTTCACTACATTGCTAGCATTTGGATATTATACAGAGAGTAATGTAGCATATCTATTTAATAAAAATAAGAAATTTAAAACAATTACATTTCTTACGAAAATCATTTTAATAATATCTACATTTTACGGAACAATCCGTACATCAAGTGTGGCTTGGAATCTTGCAGACATTGGTGTTGGTATGATGGCATGGCTGAATATTATCGCTATTATACTATTATCAAAACCTGTTTTTGCAACTCTTAAAGATTATGAGCAGCAAAAAAAGATGGGCTTAGACCCTGTTTTTGTTCCTAAGAGATGTGGTATTAAGGGTGCAGAAATATGGGATGACATCGTTCAAAAGAACTATGGAGAACAGTTGTCAGCGTTGAAAGAAAAGGTAGGAGATATTAATAAACCCATGGTTTAAATTATTGTGCCACCAACTAGCGGAATGTATAGTAAAATCTATATATTTCGCTAGTTTTTACATTAAAAATAAATTTACAATAAAATTCCATGTGGTATAATTAATTTAAAGTGTAAATACTCCATTAGGGAGGGGTAATATGGATAGTGAAATTCTAAACGCAGAAAAAATACTAGAATGTCTATTAGAAAATTTGGAGGAAGGAATTCAAGTAGTAGATAAGGATGGCAAGACTATATATTATAATACTGTCATGGGAAAAGTAGAAGGTATACAGCCTAGTGAAGTCTTAGGGAAAAAAGTTAGTGAGTATTTAGAGGATGTAAAAGAAGCTGATTCTACCCTTATGAATGTATTAAAGACTGGTGAAAAAATTGTGGGCTTAATACAACATTATGGCAATGGATATAAGAAAAAAGTCACTACTATAAATACTACAGTGCCAGTAGCCGTAGATAATAAGGTTATAGCAGTGATTGAAATAGCAAAAGATATGACTCAGCTAAAAGAGCTAACTGAAAGTATTTGCAAATTACAAAATCTAGATAAAAAAATTAATAGCCATTATACTTTTAGTGATATATATGGTGATAATCCTATTATGAAAACTGCTATTGAAAAAGCTAAAAAAGCTAGTATGTCAAGTTCATCTGTATTAATATATGCAGAAACTGGATCAGGTAAAGAAGTGTTTTCTCAAAGTATTCATTATGATGGGTTAAGAAAAAATAAGCCTTTCATACCTATAAATTGCGCAGCCATTCCTGCACTACTTCTAGAGGGGATGCTTTTTGGTACAGAAAAGGGTGGTTTTACAGGAGCAGAAAATAAAAAAGGATTATTTGAGGAGGCAAATCATGGGACCATTTTATTAGATGAAGTTAATTCACTAGAACCCTATCTCCAATCTAAACTTTTAAGAGTACTGCAAGAGGGCTATATAAGACCCATTGGAGGTACTAAAAGTATAGATATTGATGTAAGAATAATAGCTACTTTAAATGAGGAACCAGAGAAACTTATTGAAAGTGGCAAATTAAGAAAAGATTTTTATTATAGGTTATGTGTACTGAGAATAAATGTACCTCCACTAAGAGAGAGAAAAGATGATATTCCTATATTTGTGAATAAGTTAATTGAAAGATATAACAAAATTCTATGTAAAAATATAATAGGTATTGATGAAGTTATGATGAAAAAACTTCAAGAATATAATTGGCCAGGAAATGTGCGTGAGCTTACAAATGTTATTGAAGCTGCAATAAATATGGCAGATTACAATTCCATTTTAACAGAAAACTATTTTGATTTTAGAATAGCCTGTGAAAATAGTAACAATGCTCAAGACATTATCACAAATGATGATGGGAACTTCCATTTAGAAAATTATATGAGTGAAATCGAAAAGACCATAATCGAAAAATCATTAAAAAAGAATAAATTTAATGTTAGTAAAGCGGCTAGGCAACTTGGCATTTCAAGACAAAATCTTCAATATAAAATAAAAATACATAAAATATTAGTAGAATATTAAAAAAAAGCAAGAATTCTTGCTATGTATGCAAAATATTATGCATACATAGAAACCCAAGTAAATAGATGGACAACCATAAATAACCAATTTTAATTTTGAGTTATATAAAAAATATGCAGAATATTTTGCGAATAATAAACACATGTATTTAAGCACTGGCTTAGATACATGTGTTTTCTATTTGGCACAGAAATTGCTCTATATAAATAAAATACTTTCAAATATGGGAGGTAAAAATTATGATAAAAAAAGGCACCTGGGTTGAAGTAGAAGAAATCGTTTTGCTACCAGAAGATAGAGCTACAAATATACCAGATGAGACAAAAAAAACTCCACTTAAGAGCTGGACACGCGGAAAGTGCCTTAGCGATTGTGAACTTGGAGATAAGGTACAAATTGAAACTAATATAGGCAGAATTTCTAGCGGGGAAGTTGTAGACATAGAGCCAGGATACTACCATACCTATGGCAAATATGTTGAAGAAATAAGTAATATAGGAAAACAAGCTAGAGAAATAATAGCAAAATAGTAAGGTTTAATGACAATTTAAGAGGAGGTAATAAAGGGTGAATAAATATGAAGAGCTTATGGAACGTAAGAATGAAATAATTCTTAAATCTATAGGAATAGATTATGGTAAATATGAAACTGGCAAACTTTCCTTTGATTATGAAGGATTGATGAAAGATGTTGGATATTGCTTAGAGGAAGTTAGAGAAATTCAAAATGAGGTAGGGGTAGGGAATACTCCGCTAATAGAGCTGAAAAACATTACAAAACTTGCAAGAAAGATTTCAAAAACTGGACATGCAGCTAGAATATTTGTAAAGGATGAAAGTTGCAATCCTTCTGGTAGTTTTAAAGATAGGCGAGCATCTATATCTGTATATGATGCAATGAAGAGAGGATATATTGGCGTAGGAGCAGCTACTTCAGGTAATTATGGAGCAGCGGTTGCATCACAAGCCAACATTAGGGGACTTAAATGTATAATAGCAAACGAATGTTATGATTCAAAAAAAATAGGGCAACCAGAAATATTGGAAAAGGGAAGAAAGTGTGAGGGACTTGGAGCAGAAGTTATTAGGCTTTCCGTAGGACCTGAATTGTTTTATACTTACCTAAAAATACTTGAAGATACAAAATATTATAACGCGTCTTTATATTCTTCCTACGGTGTAGCTGGAATTGAAACACTAGGATATGAAATAGCTGAGCAGTGTAGAGAAAAATTTGGTAAAGATCCTGATGCAGTTATTATAACTCATGCAGGTGGTGGAAATGTTACTGGTACTGCAAGAGGGCTTATTAAGGCAGGTGCTGTGAAAACAAAAATAATAGGAGCATCAGTTGATCTTTCCGGACTTCATATGGCCTCAGACATAGACTTTAATAAGAAATCCTTTACAACAGGCCATACAGGCTTTGGTATTCCGTTTATGACAAATCCTGATAGGTCAGATGTACCTAGAAGTGCAGCACGGCCACTAAGATATTTGGATAGATATGTAACTACTTCTCAAGGTGAAGTATTTTGGATGACTGAAATACTCGCGGGGCTTGAAGGACTAGAAAGAGGACCAGCAGGAAACACATCTTTAGTAGCAGCTTTTGCAATTGCTCAGGAATACGATGATGATGCCATCATAGTTGTGCAAGAGACTGAATATACTGGAGCTGGAAAACATTTGATACCTCAGCTTAATTTTGCTAAAGATAACGGCATTAAGGTTTATGTAGGTGATCCTAAAGAGCAAATACCAGGCGTTAATATAGTAATTCCATCTCATCCAGAAGTAGTAACAGTCACAGATGTGGATATGGAAGGGCTAAAAAATTCCTACATAAAAAATTGCGTTAACAAATTGATAGATAATAAGGTAGAAAAAGTTGATATCAAGTTTTTATCCTTAGAAACAAAACTAAGCATGGAAAAAATAGGTGAAATATTAAAACAACATAATATTGAAATAGATTAAAAAATGAAATATATTAAGTACTAAAATTTTTAGGAGGAATTTAATTTATGAAAAGAGAAGATGATTTTGAAATAAGAAAGGAACATTTAAAAGGTCTTACAGAGGAGCAATTATATGATAGATTTTGGAACTTAACTGAGGAAATTGTAAAACCTATTGTGGATTTAGCTTATACTCATACATCACCATCTATAGAGAGGTCTGTAGTACTCAGAATGGGATTTTCAAGTTTGCAGGCAAAACCATTAATTGATTATGGTACAAAGTATAATTTACTAGGGAAAGGTATTGGAAATGTTATTTTAACTTATGCAAAACTTAAGAACATGGATTACCTTAAAGCAGGAGAGGAATTGTGCGGAGGAATAGGCTGGGATATAGTATCAGAAAAAATGAAGGGAAGTGACAAGTAATGGTTGAAAAGTTAGAAGAAAATATAAAACTTAATGTGGAAGAGATATTAAAAGACTTAGATAAATATGAACCAAAATGGAGAGGCTGGCACTGGAGAAAAGAAAATAAAGAAGGAAAAGTAGGAGAGTTTACATACCATGAAATATCAGCTCCACTAAAGAAAAGTCATGGTCTTCCTGCAGCAAGAAGCTTTGAGGGTATAGACCCACAACCAAGACCTGTTATTACCACAGAAATAGCTTCAGGAAGGTTTGAAGATGATATAAGAAGAATGAGAATGGCTGCATGGCATGGTGCAGATCATTTAATGGTTATAAGGACAATGGGGCAAAGTCATTTTGATGGATTACTTGAAGGAAGCCCAGAAGGTATAGGTGGCGTTCCAATAACTAGAAAAGAAGTTAGAGCAACAAGAAAAGCTATAGATTTAATAGAAGAAGAAGTAGGAAGAAGAATTAATTTCCATTCCTATGTATCAGGTGTTGCAGGTCCAGATGTAGCAGTTATGTTCGCAGAAGAAGGCGTTAATGGAGCTCATCAAGATCCACAATACAATGTGCTTTATAGAAATATAAATATGTATAGATCCTTTGTAGATGCAGCAGTAGCAAAAGGTGTAATGTGCTGGGCAAATATCCTTCAAATAGATGGTGCACATAATGCCAATGCAACAGCTATGAAGGGCTATAAGGTAATGCCAGAGCTAATGGTTCAACATGCTATAAATTCTTGTTTTTCAGAAATGGTAGGAATGAAACCAGAAAATATTGCATTATCTACTGTACCACCAACTTCAGCACCAGCACCTTGCATGAGATATGATTTGCCTTATGCAGTGGCGCTTAGACATTTCTTTAAAAAGTACAAAATGAGAGCTCAGATGAATACAAAATATGTAGAATCTTGTGAAAGAGAGGCTACAGTTGGTCATACATTGAATTTGTTAATATCAGAATTAACTTCCGTGGACATTCAAAGTACTATAACTCCTGATGAAGGACGTAATGTTCCATGGCATTATAATAATATTCATGCTATAAATACTACAAAACAATCATTTTTAGGTATGGATGGTCTAATGGACATGATAGAACTTAAGAAGACTGGATATTTACCTGAAAAAGTTAGAGAACTTGAAGAAAGAGCCATAATGTTCCTTGAAGAAATGATAGAAGTAGGCGGTTATTTTAAATCAGTTGATGCTGGATTCTTTATAGATTCAGGCGAGTATCCTGAAAGAAATGATGATGGTATTGCAAGAAAGATGGATGGCGGAGATGCTGCTTCCACAATAGTTTTAAGAGACAGTGATTATTTTGCACCAGTTTGTGGTCATTTTGGCTTTAATAATGTTCCTAGTGAATACAGAAAAGCTTGTGATGCAATCCATGAATGTACCTTATGCAACCATTCAAAAATTCAATATATTGATGAATTAGATGAAAATGATAATGTATTTAAGAGAATGGAAAAAGTTAAAGAAGATGGTACTATTATTCCGGAAGTTCAATGGGCAAAAGACGGGTATGTTAAGATTACTCTATTTATACCAGAAAATGAGCAGATTAGTGAGGCTGCAGCCCTTGAAATGGGCAAGCGAATGAACCTTAAAAATGTTGAAGTTCTTCATAAACAAGTTTTGCAAAAATCTGAAGGTTGTCTTGTAGAAATTAAGGGTGTTTGCGATTTTACTCCTGTAAAACGTGATGAATTAGTACTCCCTAAGAGAAGAAAAGTGCTATCAAATCAAGTTATGAAAGATTATGTAAAAGAGCACCCAATAAAAGTTGCCGCAGCTACTGTAGGTGAAGATGAACATTCAGTAGGACTCAGAGAAGTTATTGATATAAAACATGGTGGAGTTGAAAGATTTGGTATACAAGCAGTTTACCTTGGAACCTCCTGCCCAATAGAAAAATTAGTAGATGCCGCTATAGAATCAAAAGCTCAAGCAATACTATGTAGTACAATCATTTCTCATAATGATGTGCATATAAAGAACATGAGAAAGCTTAATGATCTATGCATCGAAAAAGGAGTAAGAGATAAAATTATACTTGTTTCTGGTGGTACACAGGTAACAGATGATATAGCTAAAGCAAATGGTATGGATGTTGGATTTGGCCGTGGTTCAAATGGTACAGCGGTTGCATCCTTCATAATTAAAAGGTTAATGGGTATTGCGGATATTGAAGAAGAGGAAGAAGCATAAAAGGGAGGAAATTCATTTGAAAGTAGATTATCTAGTTGCTGAAATAGGTAGTACAACCACTTTGGTTACAGCCTTTAATGCCATCTATGATGCTAAAGGCCAGGTTGTTGTAGATATACCTTTTCAAGGTAAAAGCTGTACTACAGTTTTAGACGGTGATGTAACTATAGGACTCAAAACTGCAGTGAAAGATATAGAAAATCAAATTGGAGGATCACTTACCTGGGACAGGATGCTGGCAACTTCAAGTGCAGCAGGTGGTCTTCGAATAACTGTTCATGGGCTAATGGAACAGATGACTGTTAAAGCTGCTAGAGAAGCTGCTCTGGGTGCTGGTGGCATTATAAAAATGGTTACTGCTGGTAAGATGAGAAAAAGTGATTTAAAGAGAATCCATGATATAAACCCCAACATGATAATGATTGCTGGGGGAACAGATTATGGCGAAAGAGATACAGCTCTTTATAATGCAGAACTTATAAGTGCTGAAAAATTTAGCATTCCTATTGTATATTGTGGGAACATTGAAAATCAGCAAGAAATAAAAGATATATTTGAAGGACAAGAGCTTTATATAATTGATAACGTTTATCCAATGGTAGATACCTTAAATGTGGAACCGGCAAGAAAAATAATACAAGAAGCCTTTGAAAAAAATATCGTAAAAGCACCTGGAATGAATAAAATAAAAGAAATGGTAAATGGAAGCATAATGCCAACTCCAGGAGCAGTTATGGAAAGCTCAAAAGTTTTATATGATATAATAGGAGACATCGTAGTCTTTGATGTAGGAGGAGCTACCACGGATGTGCATTCTGTTACTGATGGAAGTACTGTAGTTTTAGATATGCTAGTAAATCCTGAACCAAAGGCTAAAAGAACCGTAGAAGGGGATCTTGGAGTTTTTATTAACAGTAAAAATCTAATAGATTTACTAGATACACGTGATTTAGGTGAATTTACTAAGCAGCACATAACTCAGCACATAAAACCCATTCCCACAGAAGAGGATGATATAAATGCAAGTAGCCTGCTAACTAAAAAAGCACTAGATGTTGCAATAAGTAGGCATGTAGGATTTATAAAAAGGAAATATGATGGGGAAAGCGGATTTGTGGCTTATGGTAAAGATTTATCAGAAGTTAAATATATAATAGGCACCGGAGGCGCACTTACAAGACTACCAAAGGGAGAACCCATGCTCCTTGGAATAAGATATTTAAAGGATGAAGTTACAATGCTACCTAAAAAAGGTGCTAAAGTGCTACTGGACAAAAACTATATTATGGCCTGCGCTGGAGTTTTAAGTAGAGAAAATAAAGAAGTTGCCAAAGCACTACTAATTCAAAGCTTAGGCATAACAGTGGACATGGAAATTGCTAAAAATAGTGATCCAGTTAGAAAAAGGAGTGTAAGCATATGAAAAAAATTTACCCTTGTGTGGACGTAGATTTAGGAAAAATAACACATAATGCAAAAACAATCACAGACATGTGTAACAAAGTGAATATAGAGGTTGCCGCGGTGACTAAAGTGTTTTGTGCTCAAAGTCCCATTACCGAAGCTATACTAAAGTCTGGAATTAAAGGTGTTGCGGACTCTAGAATCTCAAATTTGAAAAAATCAAAAGATTTAAATTGTGAAAAATTGATGATTAGAATTCCGATGATTAGCGAAGCTTATGAAATTGTTAGGTATAGTGATACAAGCTTAAATTCAGAGCTTGCTACAATTAGGGCCTTATCAGTAGCTGCAAAAGATTTAAATAAAATTCACAATATTATTCTAATGGTAGATATAGGGGATTTAAGAGAAGGTGTCTTAATCCAGGATGCAACTTCCACTGCGAGTGAAATATTAAAATTAGATAACATTAAATTAATTGGACTTGGCACCAATGTTACTTGCTATGGGGGAGTAATTCCTGATAGCGAAAACTTAGGCATATTAATAAAGTTAAAAGGGGATTTAGAAAAAAGTTTTAATATAAGTTTACCTTTAATTTCAGGAGGAAATTCTAGTAGCCTTCATATGGTTATTAATAATACTATGCCAAAAGAAATTACTCAGCTTAGAATTGGAGAATCAATACTTCTAGGCAGAGAAACTGCTTATGGAAAGCCCGTAGCTAATTGCTATGAAGACGCTTTTATTTTAAAGGGTGAGGTAGTTGAAATAAAGAATAAACCAACAATCCCAACAGGCAAAATAGGAGTAGACGCTTTTGGCAATATTCCTCATTTTGAAGATCTAGGAATAAGAAAAAGAGCTATTATAGCAGTAGGAAGACAAGATATAAGGCTCGAAGGACTAGTTCCAGTGGACTCTGATATAACTGTCTTTGGTGCAAGTAGTGATCATCTAATTATAGATATAACTGATTGTAAAAAAGAACTATCAGTGGGTGATGTAGTGGACTTTAATGTAGACTATGGTTGTTTGATGGCAGCAATGACTTCTCCCTATGTTGAAAAATATTACAATAATTAAAACTAAATTTAAAAGGTATAACTAGAATATTAAATTTTGAGGAGGAAAATATTATGAAAAACAAGATAAGAGTGGTAGTTTGGGGACTAGGCGTTATGGGTAGCGGTATCGCTAAAATGGTTCTGAGTAAAGCAGGATTTACTATCGTAGGTGCTATTGATATGGATCCTAGTAAAGTTTCTAAAAAGCTTTATGAAGTCTTAGGAGTAGATGCCAGTGAAGATAATTCCTGTATAGTTACAAAAAATGCTGAAGATGTAATAAAAAAAGGTTATGCAGATGTTTGCCTTATGGCTACAGCTTCCTTTACAAAAGTGGTATTTCCATTAATAAAAATGGCAGCAGAAGCTGGCATGGATATCGTAACAACAGCTGAAGAAATGTCCTACCCAAGAGCACTAGACCCAGAATTGTCAAATGAAATGGATAGAATTGCTAAAGAAAATAAGATTTCCATATTAGGAACTGGAGTAAATCCTGGATTTATTATGGATTTAGTTGCAATAATGCTTACAGGAGTTTCGGATACCGTTGATAGCATAAATGCTACTAGAGTTAATGACCTAGCTTGCTTTGGAAAAGCTGTTATGGTTGAGCAAGGTATTGGGCTCAAACCAGAGGCATTTATGCAAGGAGTTAAAGACAATACAATAGATGGACATGTTGGATTTTTACAATCTTTTGGAATGTTTGAAGAAGCATTTAATATTAAGCTAAATAATATTAGACAAGAAAAATCACCAATTCTTACAACTATTTCACGAAACACAGATATTGTTTCCGTAGAGGCTGGTGATGTTGCTGGATGTAAACAAATGGGATATGCAAATTTAGGAGATAAATTGTTTATAACCATGGAACATCCTCAACAGATCAAACCAGAAATGGAGAATATTGATACTGGAGATTATATAACAATTAAAGGAGTTCCAAACTTAAACCTTCAAATAAAACCAGAAATACCAGGAGGAATTGCTACAATAGCTATATGTGTTAATATGATTCCACTTGTAATGAATTCAGAGCCAGGCCTTAAAACAATGTTGGATTTACCGGTTCCAAGAGCTATTATAGGAGATGTTAGGGATTTAATAAAGGTAAGAAAATAATAATGGAAAACATAAAAGTTATCATATGGGGACTTGGTGAAATGGGAACCGGTATTGGTAAAATGATACTTACTAAAGTGGGTATTGAAATTGTAGGTGCCTTAGATAAGGCGCCTTCAAAATTAGGGAAAGATTTAGGACAAATTTTAAACGTTGACAATATGGGGATAATTGTTAGCGATGATGCAGAGACACTAATTAAAGAAACAAAGGCAGACATAGTTATTCTTACAACTAATTCTTTTGTGAAAAGCGTATATCCAGCAATAAAAACCATAACGGAAAATGGTAAAAATTGTATTACAATTGCAGAAGAAATGACTTATCCTTTTGCTGTGGAAAAAGAATTATCTAAGGAAATGGATAGAATTGCAAAAGAAAATAATGTAACAATTTTAGGGACAGGTGTTAATCCAGGATTTGTTTTAGATACATTAATTATTACATTATCTTCTAGCTGTAGAAATGTAGCATCTATAAGAGCAGAAAGAATAAACGATTTATCTCCATATGGGCCAACTATAATGAGAACTCAAGGTGTGGGCTTAACTATAGAAGAATTTGAAGCTGGCATTGAAAATGGCTCCATAGTTGGTCACATAGGCTTTGCACAATCTATTCCAATGATTTCAAAAGCCTTAGGCCTTGAGTATGATGAGATAACTCAAACTCTCGAACCAATAGTATCAAATACTCATAGAGAAACTCCCTGTGTTAAAGTTAAGCCAGGTATGGTAGCTGGGTGTGAGCATAGAGCTGTAGCTACAAAAAACGGGAAACAAATTATAACACTAGAACATCTACTACAAATACATCCAGAATGTGAAGCAGTGGAAACTGGCGATTATATATATATAAAAGGAGATTCAGATCTTCATTTATCAATAAAACCTGAAACACCTGGTGGAATAGGAACTATAGCTATAGCTGTAAACATGATTCCACAAGTTATTGCTAGCAGGGCAGGACTTAAAACAATGATGGATTTGCCAATTCCTCATAATATAGAAAATAGTTTCGCAGAGCAAGTTAATTATTACAAAGGATAATTTAGGGGGATGTTCATAAATTATTGTCATATGTATCATATGAATGACAACTAAAGATGAGGTTCTAGTAAGCCTAAAATTCTCAAGGGGTTAGGTTTTATGCAGAAAAATAACTTACTACCTCAAAGATAGGATAAGAAAAAAGATACAGGAACTGATATTATTTTCAGTTTCTGTGTCTTTTTTTAATCTATCTGTAAGCTTTAATATTTAGCATATCAGAAATAGTTTTGATTTTATATCCTTTAGCTTCAAGTTTTTCAATAATTTGCGGCAATGCTTCAGTAGTTGCAATTTTATTATAATTACTATGCATAAGTATTATTTCACCAGGACGAACATTATTAATTACAGTATCAATAATATGATTTTTTTCCATTTGAGACCAATCAAAGGTATCTAGTGACCATATAGCCATTTTATAATTATTTGTCCTAAAAACATTGATAACTTTATTATCTATAGCACCATAAGGTGGCCTAACTATCAATGGATTTTTACCTATAAGCGTATACAATATATTATCAGTAGACTTAAGTTCTTTAGTAACTCCCTGTTCACTAAGCTTAGTTAAATCAGCGTGGGTATAAGAATGATTTAAAATCAAATGTCCTTCATTGAAAGCTCTTTTTACAACATTAGGATTAGCTTTAGCACCTTCACCTATGAAGAAAAAATTAGCTTTTATATTATACTTTTTTAATATATCAAGTACTTTGGGAGTTATATTTGAATCAGGACCATCATCAAAGGATAAGGATACAATTTTTTCTTTTGTTGGTCCATTTAAAAATATTACATCAGGGTTATCCTTTGCAAATTTAACTATATTATTTTTCCACTTTATATTACTTGCAAGTTGTTTTTCAGTAAATTTATCTGATGTGCCTAATGGATATAATATTGGGTTGTCTTTATTATAGGACGTGGTATATGTATTTGTTCTACCCGTAGCTAAAGCATTATTTGATTTGAAGAAATTAGCGAGTATTAAAGAATTTATTAAAGTCATCAATAATAATATGAAAATTAAAAAATTGGGTTTTTTAGTAAACATAATAATCTCCTCCTTGGCTTATTTTACCCTATAGTAATTTATAAAATTCTTGATTTGTGGATAAGTTTACGATTTTTCAAATTAAATATACCTTAAAGAGATACATCATATATTCCATTTTATAATAATCAAATTTTAAAATTCATATACATTAAGAAAAAATAGTTGAAACAAAAATTAAATTGTTATATAATGAAAATATTCAATATTATTGCAAAATATACATATAATTATAAGTAAGTGTATTTACATTCATTAATCAACAAATCAAGTAAATTCAATACTTTATATGATATTTTATACGAAAAAAGCAATTTTAAAGTTTTAAAAATGGGGGGATTAGATATGTTAAAGGTGAAAAATTACAGGTTGAAAGGATTTAAATTTATAACATTGATTTTTACTATTTGTTTTTTTGTATTTAGCAATAGGGTTTTTGCATTTGATTCTGTAAATAAAGATCCACAGAAAAATATAAGTATTAAGATTGATGAATACATGAATGAGCAAGTAAAACAAGGAAGGTTTAGTGGTTCAGTTTTAGTAGCTCAGAAGGGAAAAATTTTAATAAGTAAAGGATATGGTACTGCAAATTATGAACTTAATGTTCCTAATACACCAAAAACCATATTTCGAATAGGTTCGATTACAAAGCAGTTTACGGCACTTGCAATACTTCAGCTTCAAGAACAAGGAAAAATAAAAGTTGAGGATACTATAAATAAATACATACCTGATTATCCACAAGGTGATAAAATAACTATTCACCAGTTACTTACACATACATCAGGAATATTTAATTATACACAAATGCTTGATTTTAAGATTAAATGCAGATTGCATTATTCTCCTGAGGAATTAGTTGCAACTTTTAAAGATAAGTCTTCAAATTTTGAACCGGGTAAAAAATTTTTATATAATAATTCAGGGTATATATTATTAGGATATATAATTGAAAAAATTTCCGGAAAATCTTATGAAGATTATATAAATGAAAACATATTTAAAAAAGCTGGCTTAAGTAATTCAGGTTATGATCATTCGGAAAAGGTTATACCAAATAGAGCCATGGGATATGGCGTTGCTTCATCAGCAATTGTTAATTGTGATTTTATAGATACATCTTTTCCATATGCTGCAGGTTCATTGTATTCTACAGTTGAAGATTTATATAAATGGGATAAGATGCTTTTAAATGCAAAAATCATAAGTAAAAGTTCATGGGATAAAATGACTCATTCCTATGTGAACGTTGGAGATATGGGTACTAATACAAGCTATGGATATGGACTCTTTGTTGGAGATACGCAAATAGGAGATGTAAAGAAAAACACTATTTCTCATGGGGGTAACGTAAATGGGTTTGCAGCATACAATTGTATGTATACAAGTGATGATGTTCAGATTATTATATTAAGTAATCTAGAATTTGCAAGTCCAATGGATTTAAATAATGATTTATCAAAAATTATTTTTAATCAGAAATTAGATGTGCCTAAAGCGATGATAGTAGATCCGAAAATTTATGATAACTATACTGGAGAATATAAAATAGAATCTATTGGTGAAAGTATAAGTATTGTTAAAGAGAATAATAGTATTTTCGCTAATTTTGGAGGAACTGATAAATGTGAAATATACCAAACATATGAATCTAATGATAAGTCAATATATTTATGTAAATTTCTTCCTTATAAGCTTATATTCTGTAAAGATTCTAATGGTAAAGTTATTAAAATCGACATTATACTTGGAGGGGAAAGTTATAGCGGTAATAAAGTGAAGTGATTATATCATATATTAAAAAGATTAAGTAAGAAAAATACCAATGTCTTTTATATGGACAATTAACCGAACGGTTCTTAACTTCTTCATGTTTCAATGGAAAAAAATTAGTGAGATAAACTCTTTGGCTACGGTCAAAGGGTTTTTTTCATATCAATACCATTTGTAATAATACATAGAATTTTAGAAATAAAAAAGCGCAATTACTTAGGAATTAAAACAACAACGGGAGTCATATTCTACAGTATTTTCATAGAAAACTGCTACAATTATTTTTAAAAAATGTCCGTATGGGTTGTAATATTAAGTAAAATGGAGAAAAACTAAGCTGATTTAATATAATTATTTATTCTGGGGTTATATGAGCTTATATGATATAATAGTGGAATAGTATCAATAATAACTATGAAAAATATTTTAAGATTTTTTGTATCAATTAGGTGCAATCTAATAGATTAGATGAAAATACAAAATAATAAATAGAATTTAGGGGGAGAAAATATGAATATATGTATATTAGGTGGTGGAAATTTAGGTACACTTGTAATGGGAGATATCGGACGAAGAAAAGATATTTCTGTCCGATTATTGACTTCAAGACCAGATGATTGGAACCATATAATTGAGGTTTGTGATAATGATGGAATATTTAAATATTCAGGAAGGGTGGATATAATATCAAGTAATCCAGAGGAGGTAATCAGCGATGCGGACATCATTATATCCACGCTTCCATCTTATATGTTTAATAGAACCATGCAGAAAATAAAGCCTTTTCTTAAAGCAGGAGTGTGGATTGGCATGATGCCAGGTAATGGTGGCAGCGAATGCTATTGCAAGGAACTTATTGAAAGTGGTTGCACACTGTTTGGATTTCAAAGAGTTTACGGTATAGCTAGAATAAAAGAGTACGGAAAATCTGTGTATGATTTGGGTAAGAAAAAAGAACTTTTTATAGGAGCTATTCCATCTTGCAATACAACAGACGTATGTAAGGTAATAGAGGATTTATTTAATGTGAAGTGTAATCCGCTAGCAAATTATCTTCATGTTGCACTTACACCAGCTAATCCAATCCTTCATACTGCAAGACTTTATGAAATGTTTCACAATTATAGTGAAGGGGTTTATTGGGAAAAAATGATTAGTTTCTATACTGAATGGACAGACGAGACTTCAACAATTCTACTTGCTTGTGATGAAGAGGTACAAACACTGTGCCGTAGATTAGCTACAGTTGATTTGAAAAGAGTTGGTTTTGTAAAAGAGTATTTTGGAGCAGAAACACCCCATCAGATGACTGCTAAAATCAGCAATATGATTTCTCTTAAAAACATCCAATCACCAATGATAGTAACTGAGGAGGGGTATATTCCAGATTTTAAGTCAAGATACTTTATGGAGGATTTCCCATTTGGACTATGTATTATTAAGAGCTTTTCTGAAATAGTTGGAGTTGAAATTCCATTAATTGATAAAATTCTTATGTGGTTTGAGAAGGTTACTGGGGTTGAATATTATGTGGATGGTAAATTCGAAGGAAAAGATTTAAAAAATCTTCCACTACCACAAAATTTCGGAATAAATTCACCAGAAGATATTATTGCATATTATAGATAAAGTAGTGCCCCCACGTGGCAAGTGGCATGTGGGGGCTTTTAAGTAGAAATTCAAGTTAGTATAGAATTAGCGATGGTATTTTATATAATTAAAAGTAGTTAAGGAGTCCTTGGAAGTTATCTTCCGGGGACTTTCACTTTTTTTTATCTAGGGTTGAAGGATAATTAACAACAAAAAACCTTTACTACGTTCCAATTTATTGAATCACCTAGGGTTAAATGGAATAAACAGGTATTTGTAAAAATACGCATCTTATGCTTAATATCGCATGGTTTTTACATTTTTAGGAATATTTTTTTTGAATATACTACAAATTTTGTTTTATATTAGACGATTTCCACATATTTATATAGAATAATAACCACATATAAATAATGGGTTACATTGTGGAGACTGACATTCGGAAGCTTTAATCAAGAATTGCATGTTTACAAACTTATTTTAATAAAGGCAGGTGAAAATTTGAATTATATAGCCGTTATTTTTTCCACAATATTATTATCTTCTACAATTATTGCAGTTGCATTAGCAATATACTCAGTAAAGAGTACTATTTTGCCTGGAGCGAAGTATTTCACTCTTATTGCTCCATATGGAATGGATTATAGTGCTATATTACTGTCCCTTCTTCCATTCTTTATATGCTAGGGATTTTTAGGTTTAGAATCTTGAAAACCATACCTATAGCTAGAAATACAGTTTTTCATAATTCAAAGGATGGAATAATTATTCTTGATTACAATGAAAATATAATTGACTTTAATCAGGTAGCTATATCTATATTTGAAGGGTTAACTGATAAACATCTAAATCATAAATTTTATCACTTATTTCCTGAGTGGTTGGAAATAGGCGATTTATCTGAGAAAAATGAATCTTTTGAATTTTCTTTGACAAAATCAGGAGCTGAACGGTATTATTCTTTAGAAAATATACGACTAAAAACAAAGACCAATAGTACTTTAGGATGGCTTTTGACTGTAAGTGATATAACAAAGCTGATTAATAATCAAAAACAACTTGAGCTACAGATGTTGTTGCTAGATATGGGTTACTGTAATTATAATAATAGTGAAATAAATGTGACTGCAAGCTTTGGTGTAACAGGCTTCGAAAATTATTCAGCCGAGTCATCTGTTCAAATACTTATAAAGGCAGTTGATCTGGCACTATATTCAGTAAAAACTAGTGGTAGAAATAAAGTTGCTTTTCAGTCAGTTGAAAGTCAATGTAACATAAATGTTTGATAATGGTGAACTAAGGAATGAATTAAAAATGCCAGCAAAGTATATTATACACTTTGTTGGTATTTTGTATTAGAAAGGTAAAGTTTGACCTTCCATCTGTATATCTACAAGGGAGATGTAATAAATGGTAATTGTATATGGAAGGTGATTTATTCTAATATCTGCTTGTATAAAAAATTTTATCATTGTATAATTAAAATTGCTGTTTTTGCTAGTTTATAATGAAAATCTTGAAAATATTATAGAGAATAACTATAAAATATAAAGAAAAGGATGGAAAATATGACTAAAAAACTAAATCTAATTAAAAGACTAATTCTATTTTTTGTAGGAATGAGTATAATACAGATTGGAGTAGCTTTGTTTTTAAAAACTAATATTGGTTCCGATCCATTTACTTTATTTACTCAAGGATTAGCATTTTTATTAAAGAAAACACCTGGAAATGCTAATATGATTATTTTATTTGTATTGTTTTGCATAATACTTTTAGTTGAAAGAACTCGTATAAAGATAGGAACAATTATATGCGTGATTGGAGTAGGACCCATTATTGACCTTGGAGTAAAGGCCGTTTCATTTATTCCAATTGAATCTTTAAATATTGGTATAAAAATACTTTTAGTTGTATTCGGTTGTGTTCTAATTGCAATCGGTTTTTCTATACTTTCAGCAAGTAATCTAGGTGTTGCACCAAATGATATTATTTCATTTATAATAAAAGATAAAACTAATTTAGAATATCGTTGGATTCGTATGGCATTAGATGTTAGCTTTTTAATAATAGGCTTTGCGCTAGGCGGAATATTTGGTATAGGTACAATAATATCTGCATTATTAACAGGTCCATTCATACAATTTTGCCTTCCATATGGAGAAAAGTTGGTAAATGCTATTGTTAAAAATCAAGCTGAGGATGAAACTGAAGAAAATATATCCTTAGGAGCTTAAATTTAAAAGCTAACGGTGTACCAAAAGCTGAATTTTTGGAACAACGTTAGCTTTTAGAGTATATCAACAAAAAATATTTGCTACCTTTCAATTTATTTTGCTAGAAAATGTTATTGTAAATCCAAGTTGCATACCTGCGCGCTAAATAATCATTAAAAGTCAGTATGTGGCATCCACGACCTGAAAGCGCATTTAAGAATGCAGGGAACACAGCGGCTAAAGTTTTCCCTTCACCGGTCTGCATCTCTATTAATTTCCCCTTATGCATAGCTATGCCAGCAATCAGTTGCTCGTCGTAAGGAGTGAGGCATAATACTCTTTTAATCGCCTCTTTTGCAAGCGCAAAGGCTTCTATAATTATGACATCTATAGATGTATCATCTAAAATCTTACCCTTGAGCTCATGTGATTTATTTAGAAATCCGATGTTATCCAATGAATCAAATTTAAGACAATTTATTTGATCTACTATTTTCTTATAACTGCCATATTCTGATTTTTTTACTAAATTATGAAAATCTCTTCTAATATTAATGGACATATGGATCACCACTTTCAATATAAAATAATTTAATTTTCAATTAGTCCCCATTATGTTTTATGATAATACACTAACTTTATTGAAATTATAGCATATTTTTACCAGCCAGAGGTATGAAATTCGGCTACTGAAGTTAAAAAAACAACTCAGAAAGCAACAATTAGAATATCTCAAGGTATTTACAGTAATCTACAAATATTGAAGGATAATAATATACCAATATCGAATTACGTAAAATAAGCTATTAATGAGTTTGGGAAAGCTGGGTAGTCACTTTAACATATATCGAATATGGAGATGATAAGCAATGGTTAATGAAGTTAGAAAACTTAAAAATGACATTAAAAATAATAAAATATTATCATATGTTAATTTAGAAAAAAGGTTGTATGAAATTAGCAATAGTTTATGGAAAGGTATTTTAAATATCAATGAAGATAATTTAAATAATATAAGTCTTCTGCATAACTTTCTTATAAAAGAAGTTTGTAGTATACATAAGCAAGAAGAGGATTTACATAATGCAGAAATTTATAAAAATAGTTTAAGCTTTAAGTGCATAAAAAATCAATTAATAGATGGCAAACGAGCTTTTAATATTTATTCTTTTAATGATGAAACATATGAATACTATTTTATTGGTGATATTCATTCAGATGTAACAAGCCTTAGAGCCATACTTAATTCCTGTAATTTTTTTAATACAATGACTAAATTTAAAAATATCCGTTTAATATTTTTAGGTGATTATGTGGATAGAGGTAAATCACATCTTGAAACTATAGAACTTGTATTGCTCTTGAAATATTTATTTCCGAATAATTGCTACCTTCTAAAAGGGAATCATGATGGCGGTTATATTGATAATAAAGTGGTCTTATGTGTTAAGAAGCAGGAAAGTCTGGGTGAAGCAGGTTATTTTTTATATCATGTTTTTAATTTAACAAAATATAATCAAAGCTTTAGTATTGAAACTGTACATAATTATGTGAAATTCTTTAATAGTTTATGCAATATAGCTCTATTGGGTTTTAAAGATATTAATATACTTGCTGTTCACGGAGGAATTCCAAGGCCTAAAACCACTAATAATGAATCCAATTATTTTTCCTATATTAAATCACTTTCTCAGCTGGCTGATGAAACAATTCTTGATGAACTAAATAAAACTATATTTCATAATATGTTATGGAGTGACCCAAAAGATATAATTAATGAAAAATCTTTGCTAAAAGCAAGATTTAACTTTAACCAAGAACATTTTAATCAATTTATAAATATTCTTGGCGTGGATTTATTAGTCCGTGGACACGAAGCTGTAGAAAATGGAGTCACTCAATTTTTTAATGGAAGATTATACACTATATTTTCTAGTGGTAAAATTTTAAATAAAAACAATGAAAATACTAATATGCATACTGCTTATTGCGATGTATCACCTAAAATATTGAAATTACACAATAAAAGAGATTTACTAAGTGTACCTGTGAATGTATAACGCTTGTTGGGATTATAGTTTGTGGTTGCTCAATGATTGTCCTCCATATGTCCTAAGTACCAATATTCGTAAAAGGTGTATTAAGGGATCAATTTCGACTTACATTAAATAATAGGCTCCTCCTATAATTTAGATATTTGCAAATAACACCGGATTGATAACGGTGTTATTTTTTTGTAGTATTAAAGAATAGATATATTGAATTATACTTTAGGTGTAAATCCACAATAGCCTATCTCATCGCATCTTCTTTTCATATCATTCCATACTTCTTTTCCTTGTATAGATTCTATTGCTGTAGGGTATAGAATATAGTTTTCTTTAAATATGTGATCTCTCATATTAAATATAATATATTTTGCTGTCTCATCCACTTTTGATTTGAATTCATTGAAGTTTAATTGGAAGGCCCCTTCTGTTGTCATTTTCAAAAATTCTTTTTTTGCTTTTAAATCCCCATGTTCCATTCTCATAATTCTAGTTGGACCAGTAATCTCTCTGTTTTCCATCTCAGTAAAGAGCACTTTTTCTTCTCTTTGGTGGTGATTTTCTGCATCTAATATATTAAATATAACAGTCTTTAATTTCTCTATTTCTTCTAAACTGTTATCATAGCTTTCAATCTTTTGAATTTCAGTATTAATTTCTTCAAGTTGTGTCAAAAATTCGAGAATTTTATCATGCTCAGCAATAAGGGTATAAACAACATGACCTGGTTCAATTTTCGTTTTGATTTTATCAAGTTCGTCTTTTAAAACTTCCATATGTATATCACAAAGATGTCTTAAATCTTGAGGCTTCATTCCTTTTTCTATTAAATTTTGTTCTGCAATTGAAAGTTCAATAGGACTTATATTTGAAACAATGTCTAAAGCTTCTTTTCTTAGAGATTCAGTTATACCCTCTTCATTTAATTTTTGCAAAACTTGAGTTAGTTTTTCTATCTTTTTATTATCCATTTTAAAATCTCCTCTATAACTCTATTTTTTAGATTTCTTATTCCCATGTCATAATTCTACTTAAATTTGATTAATAAAAATATGATTTAAATCAAAATATAAAAAAATTGTGCCGTATACTTACGCCAAGAAAGTAAAGACTAATATATAGATTATTTTAAAAAATTAGGAGGATTACATATGCAAGGAAAAATGTTTTGTTTTCAATGTGAACAAACTTTCGGTGGGAAAGGTTGTACTAAAGTAGGAGTCTGTGGAAAGACGCCAGAAATTGCAGCAATGCAGGATTTGCTCATTTATCAGCTAAAAGGAATAAGCTGTTATGCTACTAAACTTTTAGCTAAAGGTGAAAAAATTGATAAGTCATGGGTTTCATTTATTGAAAATTCGCTCTTTATGACATTAACTAATGTAAATTTTGATCCTGAATCTCATATGGATATGCTTAAAAGATCTCAAGTAATAAAAGAAGATGCCAGGAAAAAAGTAGCAGGGGAAGAAGTAACTGCTCAGGAAGCTTTATATAATTTAAGTGATACTAAAGAACAGATACTTGAAGATGCTAAAAAAGCAGGCGTTATGTTTGATGAAGATTTAGATGCAGATATTCGATCAGTTCGAGAAACTATAAAATATGGATTAAAAGGAATTGCAGCTTATGCACACCAAGCTAGATTTATTAAATATAATAGCGATGAAGTCGATGATTTTTATTTTATAGCTTTAGCTGTAATGACTGATGATAGTTTAAATCTTAAAGATCTTATCAAGTATTTAGTTAAAACTGGAGATATGAGTGTTAAGGTCATGGAGGTATTAGATAAAGCCAATAATGAGAAATATGATTCTCCAACACCTACAAAGGTTAATGTGAACATTAAAAAAGGGCCATTCATCGTAGTTTCTGGTCATGATTTAAGGGATCTTGAAATGTTACTTGAGCAAACAGAAGGAAAGGGAATAAATATTTATACTCATGGTGAAATGTTGCCTTGCCATGGATATCCCAAGTTAAATAAATACCCTCATTTAGTAGGTAATTTTGGTGGGGCATGGCAAGATCAACAAAAACAATTTGATGGCATACCGGGTTGTATTTTAATGACAACAAACTGCTTAATGAAACCGAGAGATTCTTATAAAGATAGAATTTTCTCTACAAGTGTAGTTGGGTGGGATGGCATAAAACATATATCTAATGATGAGAATGGTCATAAGGACTTCTCTGAAATAATTAATAAAGCTCTAGAACTCGGTGGCTTTGAAAAAGATGAAGAAGTTAAAGAGATTTTAGTAGGATTTGGTCATAAAGCAACTTTAAGTCATGCTGAAACAATAGTTAATGCAGTTAAAGAAGGGAAGATTAGACACTTCTTCTTAATTGGAGGATGTGACGGCGCAAGACCAGGAAGAAATTATTACACTGAATTTGCACAGCTGGTGCCTAAAGATTGTATTATTCTTACTTTGGCTTGTGGAAAATATCGTTTTAATAAGTTGGAGTTTGGTACCGTAGCAGGACTTCCAAGATTACTCGATATAGGTCAATGTAACGATGCATATTCTGCTGTTAGAATAGCTCTAGCCCTAGCTGATGCATTTAAATGCGGAATTAATGACTTACCACTAGCAATGATTATAAGTTGGTATGAGCAAAAAGCGGTTGCTGATTTATTGGCATTATTGTCACTTGGAGTAAAAGGAATTTATCTAGGACCAACGCTTCCAGCTTTCTTAAGTCCTAATGTATTACAATTTTTAGTTGATACTTTTGACATTAAACCAATAAGCACACCGGAAGATGATTTAAAACAAATATTAGGATAAAAAACATCAATTTTATAATTATAGTTTAAGATAGGGTTGCGGCTAAATGCAATTTGAATACATTTAGCAGCAGCTTATTTTACGTTTTCAACTTTTTTTGACTTTGATAATATTCTAATGACAAATAAATATGTATAATGAAAATAATATGGTGTTAGTGATAAAAAAGGGAATAATAAAAACAAATATTAGAATGAAATGGGTGATGTAAATGACTAAAAGAATTGTAATCCTAGGGACTGGAATTACATCAGTAACGGCAATTAAGGCAATTAGAGAAATAGATTTAGACTCAGAGATATATTTGATGGGACAGGAAAAAATTTATCCATATAACCGAGTAAAATTGTCTAAGGGGCTATTTAATAATCTCGAGGAAAATAGCATACTTCTCCAAAAAAAAGAATGGTATGAACAAAATAAAGTAAAAATATTTATTAATACAAAGGTAGTAAATATAAATACAGATAGCTTTGAATTAATCTTATGTGATGGTAGTAAAGTGAAGTATGATAAATTACTAATAGCAACTGGATCCAGTAATAGTATACCCCCCATTGATGGAATAGGTAAGGATGGTGTCTACACATTAAGAAGCCTTAAGGATGCTCTAAATATTAAAAACAGCCTCAATGAGAGTGCACAAGTCATAATTATTGGGGGAGGAATACAGGGATTAGAAATGGCTTGGATAGTACATCAACATGGCAAAAAGGCTACAATTATTGAATTGCAATCAAGGCTTATGCCTTATCAATTAGATAATAAAGCATCAGAAATATTAAAGGATATAATACAGGGTTATGGGATAGAAATATTAACGAATACTGGTGTAGTTAAAATAACAGGAGATACTAAAGTAGCAAGCATTCTTATAGACAAAGAAGTGAAATTAAAGTGTGATATGGTTATTTACTCCACGGGAATCAAGGCTAATAAGGAACTAATTTCGAATACTAAAGTTGAAACCGCAAGAGGAATAGTAGTAAACAATAAAATGGAAACCAATATAAAAAACATTTATGCAGCAGGTGATATTGCACAGTTCGATAATAAAGTTATTGGACTATGGAATATTGCTATAGCACAAGGGAAGGTTGCAGGGTACAATATTGCCGGTAAGGAGACTGTGTATGAAAAGATAACTCCAGTAACAACATTAAATGCTTTTGGAACTTCATTATTTTCCATGGGGTGCGTTGATGAATCAGAGTCTACAAAGGTACTAATAGATGAAGATGATAATTTAAAAATTTATAGAAAAATATTTATAAAAAATAATAAGGTAATAGGTGCAATTTTTATAGGAGATATGAAGCGATCGCCACTTCTTAAATTGGCTATAGAAAAAGGAATAAGGATAGGTGATGTTAATCTATCTGTTGATGAGTTATTGGATAAATTAAAAAACAATAAATAATGAGGGAGGTATAAATATGACAGAAATTAAATTTTGTGAGAATAATTTTACTTTTGGAACAGATGAAACTATGAAAAAATTAAAGGAGAACTATCCAAGTGTGGATATATTAGCTGAGGACTGCCTAGGTTATTGTGGAGATTGCGCAGTAGGACCTTATGCTTTAGTAGATGATGAACTGATACAGGCAGGTACTGCAGATGAATTATATGAGAAGATAAAAAGCATGATGTAAGTAACAAATAAAACTACATTTCAATGTTTATTTTAGGAACAATAGCTTATTAAAAAACATACAAAATATTTAATTCTTCCAAAAATGATAAAAACGATATTGTAACAGAAGTATTTAAATCAAGGATGGTACTTGTTGGTTCTTCAACAATTAATAAAGGAGTTTTGTCGTCTACAGCAGCTATACTAGAAATGATAAAGGGGCTTAGTTTTAAGGGCAAAAAAGCAGCGGCATTTGGGAGTTACGGATGGAGCGGAGAGTCAGTTGAGATAATAACAGAAGAATTAAAAAAAGCAGGATTTGAGATAATAAATGGCGGTATAAAAGAAATGTGGAACCCTGATGAAGTAGCGTTAGACAGGTGTAAAGATTTTGGTAAGAGTATAGGAAAAATTATGGGAGAGACTATAAAGTAGCTTATAATATTAAGTAAATTCAAAGGAGATGTTTTTATGGATAAATATGTTGTTTAGTAAATATTTTCTATTAACTATATACATGTATAAGAACAATACCTTGTTGATGCAATTATAGATAAAACATATAATAAACTGCAAACTTGTGCTGTCAAAAAGAAAATCATATTGAAAGTCAAGGATTTTTAATCATAAAGTGGTTAGATATTCTTGGCTTTCTTCATTTAGAAAGTAAGGGAAGTTGTCTGAATGTTTTTAAGATAGAGGATGATAAAAATATCTATTGAATAGGAGCTTATCATCAATCTAATAAAAAGAAAAAAATGCATTGAATTAAATTTTCCATTTTGTTTATTCTTCTTATAAATTCAAGTTAATTAACATACAATAGATGAAATAAAATAAAATTATTTTTTAAAATACTTGAAACGTAATTTCAAATATGTTAATATAAGGTCATAAAATGAAAACGTACTCAAAAGAAAAATACTTAACAATAAAGGAGAAAATATGGATAGATTAAATTTGAAAAAATTAACAACAGAAGGTAGAAATGAAAATACCATGGACATAGATAGGATTTCAACATTAGAGATGGTAAAAAAAATTAATAATGAAGATAAAAAGGTAGCAGAAGCTGTGGAAAAGGAACTTCCTAAAATAGCAGAAGCCATAGACTGTATAGTTGAGAGAATGTATAAAGGAGGGCGATTAATTTATCTAGGTGCAGGTACTTCAGGAAGACTTGGAATTTTGGATGCCTCAGAATGTCCACCTACATTTGGAATTTCAGAAGAAATGGTACAAGGGATTATGGCAGGAGGTAAAGAAGCTATATTTAGAGCGAAGGAAGGCGCTGAGGATTCTATGGAACTCGCAGTAAAAGATTTGAAAAATAAAAATATAACAGAAAATGATACAATAGTGGGAATTGCAGCATCAGGTAGAACGCCATATGTTATAGGGGGACTCAAGTATGCAAATGAAGTAGGAGCATTAACCATTTCAATTACTTGTAATGCTAATTCACAAGTTTCAAAGACCGCAAAAATATCAATAGCACCAGTAGTTGGAGCAGAAGTTGTAACAGGATCCACAAGACTCAAATCGGGAACAGCTCAAAAACTAGTATTAAATATGTTATCAACAGGAGCTATGATAAAGCTAGGTAAAGTATATGGCAATCTCATGGTAGATGTAAAATCAACAAATGAAAAATTAATTGAGAGAGCTAAGTTAATAGTTTGCGCCGCAACAGGTATCGGTATTGAAGATGCAACTGAAGTATTAAATAAAACAGATTTTGATGTTAAGCTAGCAATATTCATAATATTATCAAAGCTTAATAAAGATGAAGCAAGGATTATATTGGATCAAAATAATGGGTATATAGCAAAGGCACTAGAAAATATTTAAAGAGGGGGAAAATAGTATGATAAATAGAGATATTGCTAAAAATTTAGTGGAGCTCCTTGGAGGGAAAGATAATATAAAGTCTGTTGCAAATTGTATGACGCGTTGCAGACTTCAACTTAAAGATTTTTCAAAGGCAAAAACAGAAGAAATAAAAAAATCTGAAGGAGCTCTTGGGGTAGTTGAAGACGCGGGACAGCTACAAGTTATTTATGGACCAGGAAAGGTAAATAAGATAACTGAAGAAGTAAGTAAAATACTTGGAAAAAATATACTTATAGGGGAAGATGCAGTAGCAGAAACTAAAACTAAATTAAAACAAAAAAATAATACTAAGTTTAAAAATATACTTAAAAAATTAGGAAATATATTTATTCCATTAATACCATTATTTGTAGCTTGCGGATTAGTCCTGGCAGTAAATAATATAGCAGGAGTATACTTTGGAGATGCATATAAAACCACAACAGCAGCTCAAATAATAGGACTTATAGGTAATGGTGTATTCTCTATTCTATCAATTTTAGTTGGTGTAAATGCAGCTAAGGAATTCGGTTCACAAATGCCAATGATGGGTGGAGTATTAGGTGGAATTCTTTCATCAGCAGCACTTGCAAAGATAACTCTTTTTGGAAAAGCATTAACACCAGGACGTGGGGGAATTATTTCAGTAATACTCGTAGTACTTTTATCTTGCTATATTGAAAAGGCTTGTAGAAAATTTGTACCAGATGTATTAGATTTATTCGTTACACCACTCGTTACACTTACAATTTCAGTTTTAGTAGCATTATTTATACTTCAACCAATAGGTGGATTTATTTCAGATAGTATAGGTTTAATAGTAGGACAAACAATAGCATCAGATCATATAATAATATCAGTTATATCAGGAGCAATATCGGGAGGGCTATTTTTACCACTGGTTATGACTGGGATGCACCAAGCGTTAACTCCAATACATGCAGATTTAATAGCTAATGTTGGATTTACAGTATTACTTCCGATACTCGCAACAGCTGGAATGGCACAAGTAGGAGCTACTATAGCAGTACTCCGAAAAACAAAAAACGTGCGATTAAAGAAAGTAGCTAAAAATGGATTAGTACCAGGATTTTTAGGAATAGGAGAACCATTAATATATGGAGTAACATTACCACTTGGAAAGCCATTTGTTGGAGCTTGTCTTGGAGCAGCATTAGGTGGAGCGGTGATGGCATTATTTAAGGTAGGAGCCGTTGCAATTGGCGTATCAGGATTACCACTCGCATTATTAATTGCAAATGGGAAAATGGGAGTGTTCTTAATAGGAGTATTGGTATCATATATGGGTGGATATTTCTTTACTAGCATATTAGGATTTGAAGATCCAGTGGATTAGAAAGTCGAGAGAGTTTAAAAAAAGACCCGCAAGGGTCTTTTTAATAAACAAAATTAATTAATGCAGCTCTGCAAGAGATGATTAAAGGGGAGATTTTTATGAGTTATGGTATTTCAATTTATTTTGGATTAGACAATACAAAGCAGGAAAATATAAAGTTACTAAAGGATGCTCATGAACTAGGTTTTACCAGAATATTCACCTCACTTCATATACCAGAGGCAAATTATAGCATATTAAAGACTGAAGCACGTGAATTTTTTAACTTAGCTAAAAAATATAATATGGATATAATAAGTGATATTTCTCCTAACACATTTAAGTTTTTAGACTTAAATGATATGGATTTGAAGGGATTATGTGATATAGGGGTTAAGACTATAAGAATAGATTTTGGATATACAGCAGAAAAAATATCTAAAATGAGTAAAAATCCTTATGGAATTAAAGTTCAACTAAATGCATCAACAATAACTAAAGAGTTTTTTGAAAATCTAGATAGATATTCGCCTAACTATAAAAATATGGATGCGCTACATAATTTTTATCCTAGAGTAGGTACAGGTATTTCAGAAGAGTGTATGAAAGAGAAAAATACTATTTTAAGCAAAAGAGGAATTAAAGCTTCTGCTTTTGTAGGATCAAATAATAGAAAAAGAGGTCCATTATATGATGGATTGCCTAGTTTAGAAGCTCATAGAGGTATAGAGGTACGCGAAGCTGCAAATCATTTGTTTGCCCTGGGAAATAAATCTATATTTATAGGAGATTCACTTCCTGGTAAAAAAGAACTAGAGGATTTATCTAGATTAAATCCAGATGCAGTAGAGCTTTTTATAGAATTAAAAGAATGTGATAATGTAACATTACGATTACTTACTGAAACTTACACCCAAAGAGAAGATGAAGCTAGAGATGCCATAAGAGCTAGTGAAAGTAGATTACTTCTTAATGGTGAGAAAATAAAGGCATTAAATACAGTTGATAAAAATTATGGAGACATTATAATAGATAATGAGAAGTATATGAGATACATGGGAGAATTACAAATATTAAAAGGGAGTCAAAAGAGTGATTATAGGACAAATGTTGTAGCTTCAGTCTTACAAAAGCATATTTATCTATTGAAATATATAACTGGTGGTAAAAAATTTTACTTTAAGATAGTCAATAACTAGAGCTAAAATTAAATGTAATAGGATGTGGAATTATGAATGTATTACAATATATAAAGCAAAATTATGATAGTTTTACAGATAGTGAAAAATTAATAGCAGATTACTTATTAGAAACTAAGGAAAGTATTATATCAATGTCAGCTAAGGATATAGCTGATGCTACTAAAACATCGGCTCCAACAGTTGTTAGGTTTGCTAAAAAAATAGGTTTTAATAGCTTAAATGAAATGAAGCTTACCTTATCTATTAGTTTAGATAAAATGGATCAAGCTATAGAGTTTCAATATTTAGACAAAGATTTAGGAACAAAAAATATAATTCATGCAATAAAAAATTCAATAGATTCTATTATGGAACAGACTGTTAGCATATTAAAGGAAGAAGAACTAGATAATGCAATAGAGTTACTTATAAATGCTAAAAATATATATATTTTTAGTGTAGGAGTATCAGCTTTAGTAGGCCAAGATTTTTATTATAAATTAAGCAGAATAAATAAGAGATGTATATCACATACAGATACCCATTTGCAAATAACCTCATCTATTTTAATGGAACCAGGTGATTTAGCAATAGCAATATCCTATTCAGGTGAAACAAGGGAAGTTATTAGATGTGTAGAAAACGCAAAAAAAAGGAAAATTCCAGTAATAGCAATAACAAAGGCTAGTGTAAATAATAAGCTAGCTGATATCTCAGATGTGGTATTACGTGTGCCAGCAGTAGAAAAATCTTTAAGGGAAGGTGCAATTAGCTCGAGAATATCGCAGCTAGCAATAATAGACATGTTATTTATAGGAATGGCTAGAAATAATATAAAAGAAGTAGAAGGAAAATTAATTGAAACAAGAAAAGCAGTTAAAGAACTTTATAAATAGGGGTAGCAAATGGTCTTAATAGTTTCTCCCTTAACTAAAATAAGAATTTTCTTTAGAATTTAAAATATATTATGATATAATCATGATGAGGTGAGTTGCGAATGATTATCATTTTATCGCCAGCTAAAACATTGAAAATGGAAAAAGTGCTTAATACTAATTTATATACAGAACCTTTATTTATAAGGGAAGCAAGCTATTTAATTAAAGAACTTGTAAAGTATTCTCCACCAGAAATGGAAAGGTTAATGAAAGTAAACAGTAAACTTGCGCAGCAGAATTTTATGAGGCATATTATGTGGAAAGAGGAACATGACTTATCAAATGGTAAACAAGCTTTATTAGCATATGATGGTGCAGTATACCAAGGAATAAGCGCAGGCGAGTTAAGTCAGCAGCAGTTATCTTTTGCCAATGACCATTTAAGAATACTTTCAGGTTTATATGGAGCACTAAGACCATTAGACTTAATTCAACCTTATAGGTTAGAGATGGGAACTAAGCTTAAAAATAGACGAGGTGATAATTTATATAGTTTTTGGAAAAATAAGCTTACTACCTATCTTAAAAAAGAATTAGAAGGGCAAAACGATAACATACTAATAGATTTAGCATCAAAGGAATATTCCAGCGTAATAGATCTTAGTAAAATAAATATAAAAGTTATAACACCAGTATTTAAGGATTATAAAAATGGAACTCACAAGGTCATAACTATTTACACAAAGAGGGCAAGAGGACTTATGAGCCGATTTATAATTGCGAATAATATTATTTTGCCAAGTGACCTTAAAGAATTCAATGAAGAGGGATATAGTTATAATGAACATTTATCTTCTGATACAGAATTTGTATTTACTAGATAAAAAGTAAACTCAGTCCCTCCTCATTGAAAAATACCTTATAACTAAACCCCATGAAAAATTTAATTACCAACATTCAAATTTTATAGTTCTTCAGATTCAGCATATTTTTCTAAAAAATTATGATAATACATTTTCTCAGCCTCATCTACTTCTAAGGGCTTACTAAATAAAAATCCTTGAATATAGTTACATCCTGCTGCCTTGAGTGGTTTATATTGTTCTATATACTCTACTCCTTCTGCTACTACTTCTAAATTCAAACTGTGAGCGAGAGAAACAATGCTATCCATAACCGCAATATTATCTTTCTGTAAAAATTTATCACTTAAAGATTTATCTAATTTTATCTTATCAACTGGTAAAAATGTTAAATAGCTTAGAGATGAATATCCAGTACCAAAATCATCTAAGGAAATTTTTATACCTAGAGCCCTTAGCTGATTAAGAAATTCTATGGTTTCTTCTTTTTTTTCTAAAAATATACTTTCTGTAATTTCTATATCAATATAGCTAGGTTCTACCATGTTTTCTTTTAATACATTTTGTAAAAACAATAAGTAATTTTTATCGTTCAATTGTATTGCAGAAAAATTAATAGCCACGGGTTTCACATCAAAGCCCTTCTTTTTCCATATTGCTATTTGTTGTATTGCTTGCTTTGTTACCCATCTCCCTATTTCTGGAATAATACCCATTTCCTCTGCTAGTGGTATGAAAATAGCTGGTGATAAAGAGTGTTTTTTTAGTCTTAAAAGAGCTTCGAAGCCTACTATTTTGCCAGTATAAGTGTCCACTTGGGGTTGATAAACCAGTTTGAAACCATCCTTTTTTAAGCTGTCTCTTAAAATATTTTGTATTCTTGTCTTTTCTTTTAATTTATTAGTCATTTCTTCGTTAAAGAATGTATAATTGTTTTTTCCGGATTCCTTTACTTTGTACATAGCCATATCTGCATTCATTATAAGTTGATTAACAGTATTGCTGTGGGTAGGGTATAGCGTAATTCCAATACTGCAACTTACATATACTTTATCGTTATCAATTACAAAATTGTGTTTAAATATATTCACTATTTTTTTAGCATACTTTTCAATTTTTAAAATATCATTTTCCCCTGATACTAAAATAATGAATTCATCCCCACCAAATCGGGATATAAATAAATTTTCATCTTTCAACTTTATAAGTTCTTTCGTAACCTTTTTCAATAAGATATCACCGGCGGTGTGGCCTAAGGTATCATTAATCCCCTTAAAATTATCAATATCAAGCATCATAACAGCACCAAATTTATGTTTAGTAAGTTCAACTGCAATCCGTTCCATGAAACTTCTTCGATTAGGTAAGCCTGTTAAAATATCATTATATGCAAGGTATTTTATATGTTTCTCCTGCTCTTTTAATTTTGTGATATCCAAGAGAATACCATTAATAAGCTTTGATTTTTTACTACTAGTGTTGATACCTCTCCCATGAAATAATAACCACTTGAAATTACCTTCTTTATCTAGGACCTGTGCTTGTGTATAAATTTCCTCGATTTCGCCTCTTTTATATTGCGTGAATTCCCTCATGAAATTTTCTTTATCTTCTATAGAAAAAATCCGATCTAGAACTTTATCTATTTTTTCTTTTGAATTAAAGGATATGCCTAAGATACATTCTATCTCATTAGAAAAAAACATCATTTCATCTTCTAGATCAATTTCCCATATAGCACTATTGGTGCTCTCGATAGCAATTTCATATTTTTGTTTTAAATCTTGTATTATTTCTGTATAGCTCTGTATTTCATCATATTGAGCTCTCAATTCTTCTTCGGAGGTCAGTAGTTGTTGATAGGTAGCCGATATTTCGTGGTTAGAAGATTCTAGTTCTTTTTCTTTCTCACTTAAATTTCCATAGAGTTCATCTAATTCGTTGTAATTATTATTTAGTTTTATAATACTAGCAAGAATAATTAAAATGACAGTGGATGCGCCAAAGATTATTATGCTCATCATATTAAATAGATTTACTTGGGACTTAGTATCTTCTTTAGAAATTATAGTACCAACAGACCAACCATTGATTTCTATTGATGAATAAGCAAAATATTTTTCTTCGTTTTTATAAGTTAACTCCTGCACACCAGTTTTTTCAATGAGCATTTTATTCCCAATTTCTCCTATAATACCCTTTTCTTTAGTAAGATTAGTAGTAGGGGATAGTTCTTGACCTTTTTCGTAAATAATTGTACCGTTATTTGAAATTAAAACAATATTACCACTGTTTCCAATAGGATAGGAATCCAAATAGGTTTTTATTTGTTTAATATTTACGTCAATTCCTGCAAATCCAATAATGTTATTTTTATCTAGCACTGGTGCTACGGCAGATATGACCCACTCTCCTGTAAGAGTATCTTTATAAGGGGTTGTATAGGTTGTTTTGCCATTGTTTTCAACTACTTGGGTATACCACGGACGATTCTTTACTGTATAATTATTAGGCATTTCTGAGCTATATTCATTGTTTACTAAATCATTGCCAGAATATATAGCAAGCCATGACCAAAATATATCCTTATCTGTACTTTTAATTCTTTTTAAAGTATTCACCACTTTTTTGTAATTAGGGTTTTGCATTTTGGTGGACTTAGGTTTATTTTCTTTTATATAGTATGTAAGATCTTCATTAGTTAACATTTGGTTAGCTATCTCACCATAGCGAATAAAATAACCAGTTATTTCTTTAGCGATTATCTGTGAATCTTTTTTTAAACTTTTAGTAACATTGCTCTCCAGATTTTTTCTCATTTTAATATTAAAAAATATACCTAAAAATAAAAAAATAAAAATGAAAATAATAATTGCAATATTTAGATATTTAATTATATTTTTTTTGTTTGTGAATTTCATAAGAAGAGGCCCCCTTGTTGTTTATCTCAGCATAGCAAATATGATCCATTTATTAGTAATATTTGTAATTCGACAAAAAACATAAAAATCCTCTTTCTATATATGCTAAAAACTAATATAAAAATTTAAAGTAAAAAAATAAAAAGAGCTAAAAATAGGGGTATATAACAAAAAATGTAGAATGGCATCAACTAAAAAAAAAACCAGTTTTATTTCATCAATTTATTGAGAAACACCTGGTTTTTTTTTCGAAAATGGATACGCTGTTTGAAGGGGGGATTATTAAAAGCCTTTTTATATTTATTTCTATCAGATACATATATGATTCTAATTTTTGTAATGCAGTCCTGTAGAGCGTGGAAATTTATTTCTAAAGAACCAACAACAGATAAGGGAAACTTTATGGAACTTGCCACTGCCACATTGGTAGATTTAAATTATATAGCGTGATATTCAGGAAAATACACCAATGTTGTGATATAATAATAAATTAATGATATTGAATATATTTAGAATATGAATATGAATATGAAAGAGGTAAATGATGATTAATGAAAAGAATATTAAAACTTTAGGAACACATAGCGGTAAATTTCATGCAGACGATGTTATGGCTACTGCCATACTTAGTCTATTACTAGGGGATATTAAGGTAACAAGAACAAGGAATGAAGATATACTCAGGAAACTGGACTTTGTTTATGATATATCCTTAGGAGAATTCGATCATCACCAATTAAATAAAGAAATAAGAGAAAATAATATTCCTTATGCTGCTTGTGGGTTAGTTTGGAGAGAGTTTGGGCCTCGAATAATACAAAAATTTAATCCAGAGTTTGATGAAAATGATATAATATCAATTTTCGATTATGTTGATAAAAATTTAATGCAAGGTATTGATGCTACAGATAATGGCATAGATATAAAATCAGAAATTAAAGTAACTTCCATAAGTGATATTATCCAAAGTTTTAATCCTACATGGGATTCTATCGCATCCAAAGATGAGGCATTTGAAGAAGCTACTTTATATGCTACTGAGGTTATAAAAAGAATAATAAGCAGGCAAGTTTCTGTTATAAAAGCAAGGATTATAGTAAATGAGGCCTTTCAAAATAGAGATATTAATGAGATAATGGTTTTAAAAAAGGGTTGCCCTTGGCTGCAACAGTTACTTAAAATAGATATAAATAATGAGGTATTGTTCGTTATTTCTCCAGGTGATAATGATGCAGAGTATAAGATTCAGACAGTAAAGAAATCTGCCGATACTTTTGAAGCAAGAAGAGATATATTAGAATCTATTAGAGGAAAATCAAGTGATGAAATAAATTCTATAATTAAAATAGATGATGCTATATTTTGTCACAAAGCTGGGTTTATAGCATCAGCTAAAAGCATGGATAGTGTTTTGAAAATAGCAAAATTATCAATTTAAAACTTATATAAACAATAGAAAAAAGTTAATGTGACTCTAAAATGCATCCTATAGAGTAGACAATTTAAAAAAGTCTACTTTATAGGATATATTTATGTATAATAGAGAAAAACATGTAATCCATTTTAGTTTATAATATAAGTAAATTTGAGATGTAAGGGGATTATTAAAATGAGAATTATATTTTGTAACGTTACATGGTCAAAAAATTATATAGGAGTAAGTGACGATGATAAACTCAGTAAAACTTCTGGAGGGGAGAAAGATGGAAATAATGAGGCTTATGAATCATATAATTTTCAAGATTATAACGGCAAATGTTATGGATACGTATCAAATAGAGGTGGCTCTCTGCATTTAGAAAGATTTGAAAAAGCAACAGTAAACGATGATAGTGTAGATAATGTGCTTGTAATATGGGTTGCAAAACAGGCGAAAACAGGGAAAAATGTCATTGTCGGCTGGTACAAAAATGCCACTTTATATAAGTACTCACAAGAATTTTATCCTTATGGGGGAATAGGCAGAGATTTATATTTCAGTATGGAAGCCAGGAGTAAAGAGTGTTTTTTGCTACCTGAATCAGAAAGAGCATTTGAAATACCTAGATCTATAATTGTTGAAAAAGATAGGGGTATGGAGAAACCTAATATATGGTATGTAGAATCTGGTTATGCTAAAACCATGTTTATTCCAAAAATTTTAGAGTTTATGCAGTCATACAAGGGAGGATTTATAAATTTAGTCTATTCAGAAGAAGTGCTTCAAAAGACTTTAAACATATCATTGGAATATCAACCTCTTATAGACAAAGGAGAGGAATTAATTAATAAGGAAGATTTTTATAATGCACTTCTCTATTACAACACTGCAAGGAAGATTAATGATACTGCGGATGCTTTATTTGGAGTAGCTGAATCACTAATAGGTTTGAATATGTTTAGTAGAGCTATTATAGCTTTTGAAGGTGTCATAAATATGGAAGGTGATAAAGCTGATTCATTATATTATTTGCAATGTCTGTATATGAATACTGATCAATTTATAAAGGCAGTTAAAATTTGTGATAGAATGTTACAGTTGGTAGATAAAAGCGATGTAGAATCAATTTGTAGTATTTATTATTATAAAGTTTATGCATATAATGCGTTAGAAGATGATACGCAGGCGATTAAATGCTTAGATTTTATTATAAAAGCTACGGCTGATGAAGAATTTAGAAATGATGCTGTAGGCATGAAATCAGAATTAACTTCAAATAAATAATAGTGTAATTATGGGTGTTGATATACAACTTAAATTTAAGAAAGGTAGTTGGAGGGGTTTTGATGAGTGTTTTTGAGATTATTATGTTATTATGTTTTGGTGTAGCGTGGCCTTTTTCGATATATAAATCCTATAAATCTAAATCGGTAGAAGGTAAAAGTGTGATATTTCTGATTGTTGTGATAATTGGATATGCCTCCGGAATATTGCACAAAATATTTTATAATTATGACAAAGTTATATATCTTTATGCTACAAATATGACCATGGCATCTATTGATTTTATGCTGTATATAAATAATTGGAAAATTGGAAAGAAAAATGAAAAAATAGCAAATTAATTAGTTAGAGTGAGCATCAGTGGCTGTAGTAGTCATTGGTGCTTTTTTAGTTCGAAAACATAACATCATTATTAGGTTGGGCGTTTATTGTATATTTAATACAAAGTATATAAAATGTATATGCTAATAGCTAATGGACAGGGTGGTATTATATATATATATATATATATAATAGAAGATTACAATTTCTTTTAGACGTATACTATGCAACATTATTATTTACAAGAAAGAGATAATGAGCATTAATATGTCAGAAAGTTTAAAATATAGAGAGCAGAGGAAGGTTTGTCAATATGAGAAGACTATGATAATATATAAGCATATAAGGATCTTCCTATATTTTTTTTGTGAATTTTAAGTTAGCAATTGTTATTTTACAAGTACTAAAAATTACACATATAAATAAATGGACTCTTCGCACAAACTTTAAAAAAGAAACTTAAAGTAATTCTTATATAATAGAATTAACAATAACGAATGGAGGAAATGAAATTATGTTAGATTTGCCTAGTTGTCCAAAATGTAATTCAGAATATACTTACGAAGATAGAAGTCTTTTTGTATGCCCAGAATGTGGTCATGAGTGGAATTTAGAATTAGAAAGCGAAAATAGTGAAGATACAAAGATTATCAAAGATGCAAATGGAAACGTCTTAAAAGATGGTGATTCTGTAACAATAATCAAAGATCTTAAAGTAAAAGGAAGTTCATCAGCCATAAAAATAGGTACAAAAGTGAAAAATATACGGTTGGTCAATGGAGATCATAATATTGATTGCAAAATTGACGGTTTTGGAGCTATGGAACTAAAATCTGAATTTGTTAAAAAGATATAAATGTGGTTTTAATTCACCCATTATGGGTATTTAACAATATAAAAGTATCTGCCAATGCAGATGCTTTTTTCAGTGTGCCAGGCATGGCAATTAACTAGGTGGTGAAAGTCCACTGTGGGGGTCTGTAGTTACCAACCACTAGCTGAAGACAAGGTATCCACCGTGAGGTGTGAACTGAAGGAAGTCTTAGG